>NZ_JFHE01000040.1 GCF_000698555.1 Caballeronia grimmiae
CTGAAGACCGTCGCAACATCAAACCCGCCACTGAGCGGGTTTTTTGTTATCTGCTCGAAACGCTTTCGATCCGCGCATCAGCCGGCCCACACGCAAAGGAGAAACGATGGACCTTCCACACGATCTTCAAGCCATCGCGCATCAGGAGAACACGCTCGTGTTCCCGCAGTTCAACACGGAACACGCCTGGCAAGTGGGCTCGCAATTGCGCGAGATGGCGCTTGCGCGGAGTGCAGCCGTCGCGATCGACGTGCGCACCTTCGGCCACCGCCTTTTCTTCGCCGCACTCGATGGCGCGACGCCCGACAACGCGCGCTGGGCCGAGCGGAAATCGAAGACGGTCGAGCACTTCCGCCGCAGCTCGTATGCCATCGGGCTTACGCTGCAGCAAAGCGGCGCGACGCTCGCCGATAAATACGGCCTCGATCCCGCTCAATACTCCGCGCATGGCGGAGCGTTTCCGATCCGCGTCGCGAATGCTGGCGTGATTGGTTCGGTCGTGGTGTCGGGACTGCCGCAGCGCAAGGATCACGAGATGGTGGTCGAAGCTTTGTGCGCCGTCCTCGGTCAGAGCTACGCCGCGCTCGCGCTCGATCATCACTGAGCGCTATCTCCGCGCTTTAACAAAACACGGTGGGGCACAAGGCGAGAACCGCGTGCCTATTTGCAGCGAATGATCATCGAACGATTCTTCACGTTCGCGGATATCACATTGCTGATGCCGCCGCCCGTCGGCCCGCCTTCTTCGTTGTCCTTCGACACGATGTCATACCCCGTCGCGCCGCACGCCTTCCCGGCGAGCACATAGCAACTCGCCCAGCTCGATCCGGCATCCGCGCCGCTGCAATTGACGGCGTAGCCCGTCTGTCCATCGGGCAGATTGATAAGCGAAGCGTCATTCGACGATGCGCAAGCACCCAGCCCCGCCATCAAGAGCGCAGTCGCGCCGAGCATCGACGCGCGCAGCCATGAAACCTTGCGTATCCCTTGCGCCCCATGCGCCGAAGGAAACGCATCTCCAAGCGTGGAAAGTCGGCTGCTTCGCCGATTGAATCCCTTCATCTGTACCTCGTGAGTTCTGGTCCGTGCGACGCGAGGCCCGCGCGCGCATACTTTCTGAGATGGGCATTGTCCCATACGCCGATGACCCGGCGTGACATGACGCGGGCGCGACGCTTGCGAGACGGCACTCAACACATGCAGCATTTCATACGCTGCGAACTATTTGCCGGATCGTGCGCCCTATGAATGGGCTATCGGTTTGAATTGCGGTCGAGCCGCGCAATGGCGCACGGCACGACAACGAGCAACGGAGGACAAAAGCAATGGCGGAAAGAGTCACGGGACCGTATCGAAGCTATTACATCAGCGCATCGGCGCGGCTCGTGCAGACGCACGAGAGCAAGGACGGTCAGCCCGGCGCGGGTATTTACGTCGGTTCGGTGAGCCTCGGTCAGGGCGGCCCCGACAACGCCCGCCACTTCGAGGCGCTCGTCGATCTTGGCCCTGAGCGACGCTTCGCCACGGAGGAGGAAGCACTCACGCACGTCGAGCAAGCGGCGCGCGATTACATCGACCGGTTACTGCAATCGACATGATGCGAGCCATTCATCTGCGCCACGCCGTGCTTTACGATATCGCGCATTGCCTTGTCGATCTGTTTCCGAGCGGCGCGGACATCGCCGAGGTCGGCGCCGATTCGAGTCCCGCGCTGTTCGTCAGCTGGCGCACGGGCGGGGTGGCGAACCATGCGGGCAATATCGCGTGGGGCGTGCATTACCGTTTCGACGCACGCGTGTTGCTCGCGTATCCGCATCTTCCGCACGATGCTCGCGAGCGCGTATGCCAGCGCGTGCGTGAAATGAGCCGTCACCTCGATTTCAATTACGCCGATCCTCGCGCAAGCTCGCTGCTCGTCGTGGATGTCGGCGAGGACGTGCTCGACGGCTGATCGTCGGCGGCGGCGCATCGCGCGCCTGCTGGACCGTGCGGTGCATCGGCGAGTACCATGTTTGCCCTGACCGGACTTCGCAGCGCGGCCCGCTCGTCGCAGCGGGATCGAACGGAGAGACGCCTCTGCAACGAGACAATCATGGACATTCATTTTCTTTCTGACGCGCCGGATTATCGCGATTCCAATCTCACGATCGAATTCGCCGCGCTAGTCGATGGCCGGCGCGTGCCGTGCGCGATTTCAGTGGAAGCGCTCGAAGACCACTTCGGCGCACAGACTTACGACAGCGCCGGCTGGATCGGCGCTTTCGATGCCGGCCGCGAGCGCATCGAAGCTGTCGCGCGGGAACACTTGCGTGTGACGAACGGCATGCCCGTGCTGCTGAAAAGCGGGCACTTTCCGCCGGGGCGCGTCACTGTCGAGTGAGAGGAGCGCCTCTTACAAGCATGGGGTGTAAGAGCTGCCAGCCTTCGACGCTGCGGCGAAAAGGACGTCCATGAACGGTGTCCTTTCGCACGCTCACGCCTCGGAGTAACATGACGACAATCTGCCGCATGCGATGCGATTCGCTCGGCATATTACTTGCTCCGGGGCGTTAGCTTCGAAGAGCATCCATTATAAAAATCGCGCGGGGTCGTCATGCTTCAATCCTTTCTTCACTCGCTCGTCGAGTCCAATGCACTTTGGCTCATCTGGGCGGCCGTCGGTGTCCTGATTCTTGGCTTCTGCATTCTGTTTGCTTCGGTCGTGCTGGGCGACTCGGACGAGCCGCTTTATAACGCGGCTTCGGCAACACGCAGGGACGACGACGGCTCGATGATCGTCTGAACGGCGGCGTCGTGCGCGGCATCGCCCGCGGTAACCTAAACTCACTTGCAACGTAGCGGTGCCGACAATGCCTCGCATGAGTCTGGATGAAGAGCGGACACGCCGATTGCAGGAGCACAAGCAGCAGCAGCGCGACGCGCTGCGCGAGCGCATACTCGAAGCCTCGCGCGGCATCGTGAGGAGCGAGGGCATCGGGTCGCTCTCGATGCGCAAGCTCGCCGATGCGATCGACTACTCGCCCGCGGCGCTCTATCTTCACTTCAGGAGCCGGGGCGAGATTGCGCGAGCGTTGCGCGAAGAAGGGTATGCGCAATTGCGCGCGGCCTTCGTTCCGCACGCGGCGATTCCCGATCCCGCCGCGCGCCTGAAAGCGATCGGCCGCGCGTACGTCGAGTTCGGCCTGGCGGAGCCGGAGATGTATCGGCTGATGTTCATGGAGACCGGCGATGCAGCCGGTTCCGCCGGCGTCGCGAGCAGCCGCGACAGCGCCACGATGCTTTCGCTTTTCGAGGAGGCGTTCGCCGCGCTGAACGCGAACGCGCCGGCTGCCTGCGCACAGGCGTTGTGGGCGAACCTGCACGGCATCGTCGCGCTCGAACTGAGCGGTGCGGCGCTGCCTGCGGCGCCGGTGGCGGCGCTCGTCGAGCTGTCGCTCGATGCGTGGCTCGCCGCTGGTTCCGGGTTCGCCGCTAGCTCTGGTGATTGACCGAAAGAACGTTCCGACTCTCAACACGATGACCACTGAAGACATCCGTATCGACACCGCCAACGGCATCGGCTTCATTGCGCTCGATCGTCCGAAGGCGCTCAACGCGCTGACGCCGCCGATGCTGCGCGCGATCAGCGAGGCGTTGCGGGCCTGGCGTCACGACCAGGCGATCCGCGCCGTCATGATCTACAGCCCGCACGTGCGCGCGTTTTGCGCGGGCGGCGACATTCGCTTTCTATACGACGCGGCAAAGGCGGGCGACAGCGACACCGTCGACGCATTCTTCATCGACGAGTACAAGCTCAATCACGCGATCTTCACGTTCCCGAAGCCGTATATCGCGGTCATGAGCGGCGTCGTGATGGGCGGCGGCATGGGCATTTCGCAGGGCGCGCATCACACCGGCGGGCTACGCATCGTCACGCAGTCCACGAAGATGGCGATGCCCGAGACGCGCATCGGACTGTTTCCCGATGTCGGCGTGAGCTGGTTTCTGGCGCGCGCGCCGGGCGCGATCGGCCGCTATCTCGCGGCGACGGGTGCGAGCATGGGCGCCGCCGATGCGCTTTATGCACGCATGGCCGACGCCTATCTCGACGACGGCGCGCTGCCGGGGCTGATCGAATCGCTGCGGCATCAGCGTTTTCTGGATGGCGTCGACATCATGCGTTTCGTGCAGAACGAGACCACGAAATACAAGGTCTCGCCGATCCCCGATGCCAGCCCGCTCGCGGAAGCGCGCACGCTGATCGACAAGTGTTTCGCGGCGGGCAATGGCGCGGCGATTCTGGCGTCGCTGGAACGGGAAGCCGACGCGTCGGGCAGCGCGTGGGCGCGCGGCACGGCGGCGCAATTGCGCGAACGTTCGCCGCTGTCCGTCGATGTAGCGCTTCAGCAGGTGGATCGCGCGCGCTTTTCGACGATGGCCGAGACGCTGCGCCGCGATCTCGATCTCACGCGCTCCGTTTTCGAGCGGGGCGACGTGGTGGAGGGTATACGGGCGCGCATCGTCGACAAGGACGATCAGCCGGCATGGAAAGTTACCCGCGCCGAGGATGTCGAGCCGAAGGACGTCGAGCACATGTTCGACAGCGCGTGGTCACCGGCGACACACCCGCTGAGGCTGCTGAAGGATTGAGGCTTGCGGCGGCCGGGAGGCCGGCCGCTTAGTGCTTAACGCGCCTCGCCGCGCGCCATGAATGCGCGCATGAAGACGAGCGCGCCCCAGCCCCAGATGGCGTTCGCGATGAAGCTCGGCGCGAGGCGCGGCAGCATGTTGCCGGCCGGCCAGATGCCGCGCGCCGGATCGATCACGAAGGCGCTCACCGCCGTCAGCACGATGCCGCCGAACACGAGCGCGCCGATCCACGGGGCGCGGTTATCGGGCGCGACGCGCAGCAGCCACGCCATCAGTACGGCGAAGACCGCGCTCCACAATGCATTGGCGATGAACTCGGGGATGCCGAGCGGCAGGAAAGGCGTGGTGGAGAAGCCGGTCGCATCGATGAGTCCGGCTGCGTGTAAAAGCGCGTAAGTCGATTCACGAAAGAACAGGGCGGCGAGAAAACCTGAGACGAACGGCAGAATGAGTTTTTGCATTGGCTGGACCGCAGGCGGGCGAGACGGCGGCTCGCTCGGTTATCGTGACGAGCGCCATTATAGGGGCGGGCGTGGGGCAGCCGGTGCATGGCGGCACGAGAAGCGCCACAAAGCAAAAAGCCCAGTCTTCGACTGGGCTTTTTGCTTGAATTCTCTGGGGTGGCTGATGGGACTCGAACCCACGACGACAGGAATCACAATCCTGGACTCTACCAACTGAGCTACAGCCACCACTGACAACAGATCTACTGCTTTCTCGCTTCAGCAAGATTGCCTGCCGATCGAGAAGCGAGATTATACGAACTGAGATTCCGCTTGCCTAGCCCTTTCGAGCATTTTTTTGCGGTCCGCGCTGCCGGATCGCGTCAAGCCTCGATCGCCTCGACGCCGTCGCGCAAATGGCTGCGCGCTTCATCGAAGATGCCGAGATCGCCCTTCGCGAGCCGCTTGCTATCCGACAACACGCGCCGCCATCCGCGCGCGCCCGCTTCGCCCCGGTACAAGCCCAGCGCATGCCGCGTCACCGCGCCAAGGTACGTGCCGCGCGCAAGTTCCGTACGCGCATACTCGATCAGCCCCGCCTCGATATCCTCGCGCGCCGGAACCGGCGTCGTCGCACCGTAGAAGCGCGTGTCGACTTCCGCCAGCACATACGGATTGTGATACGCCTCCCGTCCGAGCATCACGCCATCGACATGCTTCAGGTGCTCTTCCACCTCATCCAGCGTCTTGATGCCGCCGTTGATCGAGATTTCCAGATGCGGAAAGTCGCGCTTCAGCCGATACGCATAGTCGTACTTGAGCGGCGGAATCTCGCGGTTTTCCTTCGGGCTGAGGCCCTTGAGAATCGCGTTGCGCGCATGGACGATGAACACCTCGCAGCCCGCGTCCGCCACCGTGCCGACGAAGTCGCGGACGAACGCATAGTCCTCGACCGCGTCGACGCCGATGCGATGCTTCACCGTCACCGGAATGGATACGGCATCGCGCATCGCCTTCACGCAGTCGGCGACGAGCTGTGGTTCCTTCATGAGGCACGCCCCAAACGCGCCGCGCTGCACGCGCTCGGACGGACATCCGCAATTCAGGTTGATCTCGTCGTAGCCCCATTGCTCGCCGAGCTTCGCGCTTCGGGCCAGATCGCCGGGCTCGCTGCCGCCGAGTTGCAGCGCGACAGGCGCTTCACCGGGCGTGAAGGCGAGATGCCGCGCGACATCGCCGTAAAGCAGCGCGCCGGTCGTCACCATCTCGGTGTAGAGCCATGCATGGCGCGACACGAGCCGATGCAGCGAACGGCAGTGGCGATCCGTCCAGTCCATCATGGGTGCGACGGACACGCGGCGGGGGCTGATCTTCGGAACGGCGGACATGGCGATAAGTCGAACGGTGTCGGATGGCGGCGAATCTGCGATTTTAACGCAGCGATGCGAGCGCGTTTTGCGGGCGCTTCGCGGCGGCACAGGCGAATCTTTCGGGTGAACGCCTGTCAGATCAGGCATGACGTCGTTCGAACGGAGTCCATCATGAGAAACCAACTGATCGCGGCAAGCGCGTTCCTCTGTGCCGCGCTCGCCGCACAGGCGCAAAATCCGCCGGCCGCGCGCCCGGACGACAACGCGTCGATGGTCAGGCCGCCCGGCGCGCCCGGATCGCCTGCGGCCAGCGCCGCGCGCCCGCACAATCCCGACAACATGCCCGTCAAGCGTCCCAATCCGCCGCCGAACAGCGACCGCATGCTGCACAACAGTCCCGCGAGCGACGCCATCGCGAAGTAAGGCGAACCGCAAGGACGCCACGGCGCGATGCACCGTGCTAGCATCTTCAGACCATCCCCCAACCGACGACCATGGAGGCAGCTATGGCTACTTTGGCGATCGACGGCGTGCGCTGGGTCAACGATCGTGTGACCAACGTGCGCTGGGGCAGTTTCGACTCCGCCAGGAATGCGTGGGCGGCTCCGACCAGCATCGTGGATGTCCACGAAGTCGTGGACGCCATCAAGAGCGGCAAGGAAGTCCGCACGCTCTTCACGCTCGGCGGACGAACCTTTCTCGGACCCAAAGTCAGCGCCTTGCCTTACGCCAACGGCCACGTCGGCATCGAGGCGCGCGTGCAGGACGGGCAAATCGAGAAATCGCTCGAAGACCTGCCGCCCGTCTGACGACGAGCAAACGCGGGCGCAGCGGAGAACATGCATTGAATCGGGAACAGGCGCTGAGGTTCGAAGCCGAATTCATGCCGCGCATCGTCGAACGCGTCGCGCGGCAGATCGGTCGCGGGCTGCGTATCGACGTCCTTCCGTACGAACATCGTAATGCGCCGACGCGGCTGCACATCAGTGCGCCGCCGCATGACAATGGCGAGCGGGCGGGTCAATATCCGTACGATCTGAGCGTGTTCCTCACCTGGGACGACGACGAAATCGAGCGCCTGCTGCGCCCCGGCGGAGAAGCGCGTTTTCAGCGATATCTGGATTCGCTCGGCGCGAAATTCATCGCCTGGCAAGGCGCGCGAGAAGTCGATTTCAACACGCGCTCGCAAGCGGAGCCGTCGATATTGCTCGGCGGGCTCGACTTCGAACCCTGACGGACCCCGCCGCTCGCTTCGGATCGAACGCAGTCACGAAATGGGAGATCGAGATGGCATCGTCGAATGAAGGCAGGCTGCGCGCATTCGTGCAGACGGCGGAACAGGCGGGCGGCTTCGTGTGGGTGCTCGTCCTCGTCGATTTCCAGGCGCAGGAGATCAAGCGCGCGATGGTGTCGGAAGAAAACTTCGCCACCGCCGATGCCGCCCGCGACGCCGGCAACGATCGTCTGAAAGCGATGTCGAACGACCGCTGACGCCGAACCGGCGATGCCCGAGTGATGGTCCACGCGCGGCGTCGCGCCGTGCGTGGAGCGGCTTTTGCGCGGCGTCCGTCAGACAAATCTACAAGAACGATGAGCGACAACGATAATCAGGAAGCCGCCCGCCAAGCCCGCTATCGACGCTACGAAGCCGCCGGTGAAGCATCGGTCCGCGCCGATCTCGAAGAGGCCGCGCACGCCGATCCGGAAATCGCCAGCAAACGCGCCTGGCTGCGGGACAAGGACGCCGCGCGTCAGAACGAGCAGTTCCGGGCGATGTTCGCCTCGGTCTCATCGGCGAACGATGCGGCGCAGCTTGCCCGCGAATCCGCGCAGGCGTCGCGCCGCTCCGCCTTCTGGACGATGATCGCGGCGCTCGCGGCGACGGCCGGCGTCATCGTCAACGCGGCGATCGCGCTCGGATGGCTCGACTGGCTGAAGCGGTGAGGCCGTGAAGCGGCGAAACGGTAAAGCGCGTTAGAACGTCCACCAGGAGCGCACGCCCGGTTCGCCGTCGAGCGCGCGCAGGAAGTCGTCGGCGAAGGCATCGCTTGCGGCTTTCCATTCCGGCGTGCCGGCCGGCAGATCGTTCGGGTTCTTCAGGCCGCGCGCATGGCGGATGACGGCGACCGCTTCGCTCACGGCGGCGATCGATTCCAGACTTTGCATGTTCATACCGTGGTTTACGGCACGCAACGCCCGACATTTAGCGCCGCGATCTGTCCGCCTTGCCATGCCCCGACACCAGCGCACCGGCGTCTTTCGGCAGCCTGAGCAGATCGATCACGGCCGCAAGCCCGATGAAACCGACGATCAGGAACGCGACGCTGAAATCCTCCGGTGCGATCGAATGCGCATCGTGGCCGTGCAGCCACTCGCCGATGCGCAGCGCAATCGCGCCGGCCGCGACGCCAACGCCCATCGTCATCTGAAAAAGCGTGCTCGATAGTGCCGACGCGCCGCTCATCTGCGCCTTCGGCACGTCGGCGAAGCTGAGCGTGTTGAGCGCCGTGAACTGGAGCGAGCGCGACAGGCCGCTCGCGAACAGCACGACGGCAATGGCGAGCTTCGGCGTCGACGGGGCGAGCAGGGCCATCGCGGCGAGCGAGAGCGCCGCAATCACGCCGTTGACGATCAGCACGCGGCGAAAGCCGAATCGCCGCATGACGGGCGTGGTGACGATTTTCATCGACAGGTTGCCGGCGAAGACGGCGAGCGTGAGCAGGCCCGAATCGAATGCGTTCATGCCGAAGCCGACCTGGAACATCAGCGGCAGCAGAAACGGCGCGGCGCTGATGGCGATGCGAAACAGCGAGCCTCCGCCCATCGCCACGGCGAAGGTCTGGATCTTGAGCGGCGCGAGATCGACGACCGGCTGCGCCGCGCGCCGCAGATGCCGCCACGACAGGACGCCCGCCACGCCGCCCATCGCGACGAGCGCGCCGACGAGCGGCCACGAGGCGTCGTTGCGGCCGACGAGTTCCATCGCGTAGAGCAGCGTCACGCAGGCGATGCCGCACAGCACGAAGCCCGCGAAGTCGAAGCGGCGCTGCGCATCCTCACGCACGTTGTCGACGAAGCGCCAGGTCAGCAACAGGCCGATCAGACCGAGCGGCACGTTCAGATAGAAAATCCATCGCCAGGAAGAATACGTCGTGATGAAACCGCCGAGCGGCGGCCCGATGACCGGTGCGACGAGTCCCGGCCACGTAATGATGGCGATGGCGCGCATCAGCCCGTCTTTGGGCGTCGCGCGCAGGACGGCGAGGCGTCCGACCGGCACCATCATCGCTCCGCCGATGCCCTGCAGCACGCGCGCCGCAGCGAACGCGGGCAGTGTCGATGTCGTCGCGCAGAGCACGGACGCCGCCGTGAACACGGCGATTGCGCTGCCGAACACGGTGCGAAGGCCGAAGCGGTCGGCGGCCCATCCGCTGATCGGAATGAACACCGCCAGCGTGAGCAGATACGCGGTGATGCCGAGGCTCATGTCGGCGGGATGCACGCCGAACGAACGCGCCATCTGCGGCAACGCGGTCGCGATGATGGTGCCGTCGAGGTTCTCCATGAAGAACGTCGCGGCGACGAGCATGACGATGATCGAGGAGCCCGGCTTCGTGCGGTCGGGTTCGCTGGAGGCAGTGGAAGAGGACATCGGCCGGGTCGTTTGATCGTGTGGAAGGCGCAGTGCGTGAATTCTAGCCGTGGGAGCAGACCTCGCGCGCCTATGGTAGTTTCTGCGGTTGGTCGGCTATGTCTGCCGTGGACAGTTCGCCAGCGGGTGTCACCAAGCAGGCTTCAATAAAAAAGGAACCAAGCGATGAAGTATCGGAAACTGGGCGATTCGGGCGTCGACGTGAGTCTGATCGGGCTCGGCACCATGACCTGGGGCGAGCAGAACACCGAAAGCGAAGCGCACGAGCAGATCGACTACGCGCTCGCGCAAGGCGTGAACCTGATCGACGCCGCCGAAATGTATCCGGTGCCGCCGCGCCCCGAAACGCAGGGCCGCACCGAGGAGTACATCGGCACGTGGCTCGCGAAAAACGCCGGCAAGCGCGGCGATATCGTGCTCGCGACCAAGATCGCCGGGCCGGCGCGCCAGCCGCACAATCCGCGTCACATTCGCGGCGCGGGCAATCAGTTCGACCGCAAGAACATCAACGAGGCGATCGACAGCAGCCTCAAGCGCCTGCAAACCGACTACGTCGATCTTTATCAGCTGCACTGGCCCGACCGCAGCACGATGACTTTCGGCCGCGGGGCGTATCCGTATATCGACGATGAATACACCGTGCCTATCGAGGAAACGCTCGCCGCGCTCGGCGATCTCGTGAAGGCCGGCAAGATTCGCTACGTGGGCGTGTCGAACGAAACGCCGTGGGGCGTCGCGCAGTTTCTGCGCGCGGCGGAGAAGGCGGGGCTGCCGCGTATCGTCAGCATTCAGAACCCCTACAGTCTCGTGAATCGCACCTACGAGCTCGGGCTGTCCGAATTCACGCACAAGGAAGGCATCGGCCTGCTCGCGTATTCGCCGCTCGCGTTCGGCTGGCTGTCGGGCAAGTACGAGGGCGGGGCACGTCCGGCGGGCGCGCGCATCACGCTGTTCGAGCGGTTCCAGCGCTACAGCAAGCCGCAGGCGATCGCCGCGACCACGTCCTACGTCGAACTCGCGAAGCGCCACGGCCTCACGCCGACGCAGCTCGCGCTTGCCTTCGTCAACACGCGTCCGTTCACGACGAGCACGCTGATCGGCGCGACGTCGATGGCGCAGTTGCAGGAGAATGTGGCGAGCGTGGACATCGAACTGTCCGACGAGATCCTCGCGGAAATCGAGGCCTTGCACGAGCGTCAGCCGAATCCCGCGCCGTAATGCCGTAACGCGGTTCCGGTCACCGGACCGCGGATGTGTCAGCATGGATGCATGAACCGGGCGATGCGTCGTTTCATCACCGAGACGCCGCCCGGACGAAACACCCGAATCACCGGACGCACAGGTTGTGCGCGTCGCGCGTCCCAGTCCTGCCGAATACGAGAGCCGCGCCTGACGGCGCGCTTTCCGTCTTACTCGCGTGCGATGCCGCCGTAAGGCACCGCACTTGCTCGATGGTCCTGGTTGCCCGCTGCGGCGCCTCTCGCCACAGCGCGCTCTTCAAGAAAGGAGTCGTCGCTCATGTCGCAAGTCACGCCGCAATCCCAAGATCTGGATCGCCTGGCCATCGATACGATCCGCACGCTGTCGATGGACGCCGTGCAGAAAGCCAATTCCGGCCACCCCGGCACGCCGATGGCGCTCGCGCCGGTCGCGTTCCATCTGTGGCAAAACCATCTCCGCTACGATCCGGACGCGCCGCTGTGGCCGAACCGCGACCGCTTCGTGCTGTCGGTCGGACATGCGTCGATGCTGCTGTATTCGCTCCTGCATCTCGCGGGCGTGAAGGAGGTCGATGAAAGCGGCAAGCCGACCGGCAAGCCCGCCGTTTCCATCGACGATATCCAGCAGTTCCGCCAGCTCGGCAGCAAGACGCCGGGCCACCCGGAGTTCCGCATGACGACCGGCGTCGAAACCACGACCGGCCCGCTCGGGCAAGGTCTCGGCAACAGCGTGGGCATGGCGATGGCTGCGCGCTGGAAGGAAACGCACTTCAACAAGGCGGACGCGACGCTCTTCGATTACCGCGTCTATGCGCTCTGCGGCGACGGCGACATGATGGAAGGCGTCTCGCACGAGGCGGCGTCGCTGGCGGGGCATCTGAAGCTGTCGAACCTCATCTGGATTTACGACAGCAACCGCGTGACGATCGAAGGCCACACGGACCTCGCCTACAGCGACGACGTCGAAGCGCGCTTTCACGGCTACAACTGGAACACGCTGCATGTCGACGACGCCAACGACGCAGCCGCGCTCGAAGCCGCGCTCAACGAAGCGAAGGCGTCGACGGACAAGCCGACGCTGATCGTGGTGAAGAGCATCATCGGCTGGGGCGCGCCGAACAAGCAGGACACGGCGAGCGCGCACGGCGAGCCGCTCGGCGACGCGGAAATCAAGCTCGCGAAGAAGTTCTACGGCTGGCCGGAAGACGCGCAGTTCCTCGTCCCCGATGGCGTGATGCAGCATTTCGCCGATGGCATGGGCGCGCGCGGAAAGGCGGCGCATGCCGAGTGGAAGCAGCGCTTCGACGCCTACGAGAAGGCCAACCCCGAGCTGGCGAAAGAAGCGTGGCTGATGCTCGAGAACAAGCTGCCCGAGGGCTGGGACGCCGACATTC
Source organism: Caballeronia grimmiae (assembly GCF_000698555.1). GTDB lineage: Bacteria > Pseudomonadota > Gammaproteobacteria > Burkholderiales > Burkholderiaceae > Caballeronia > Caballeronia grimmiae. The sequence continues at coordinate 12,709 of NZ_JFHE01000040.1, forward strand.
CCACGTTCGAGCCGGACGAAAAGGGCATCGCGACGCGCGAATCGTCGGGCAAGGTGCTGAACGCGATCGCGCAACGCATTCCTTGGATGCTCGGCGGCGCGGCGGACCTCGCGCCATCGACGAAAACGAATCTCAAGTTCGAAGGCGCGGGCAGCTTCGAGCACGACAACTACGGCGGGCGCAATCTGCACTTCGGCATTCGCGAGCACGGCATGGGCGCGGTCGCCAACGGGCTCGCGCTGTCGGGGCTGCGGCCGTTCGCATCGACATTTCTGATTTTCAGCGACTACATGAAGCCGCCGATCCGTCTCTCGGCGATCATGGAAGTGCCGGTCATCTACGTGTTCACGCACGATTCGATTGGCGTCGGCGAAGACGGTCCGACGCATCAGCCGATCGAGCAACTCGCGTCGCTGCGTGGCGTGCCCGGTCTGACGACGCTGCGCCCCGCCGATGCCAACGAGGTGAGCGAAGCCTGGCGCGTGGCGCTGTCGCATTCGAAGGAGCCGTCGTGCATCGTCGTGACGCGCCAGCCGCTGCCGACCTTCGACCGCACGAAGTACGCGTCGGCCGAAGGCGTGCGGCGCGGCGCTTACGTGCTCGCCGATGCCCCCGATGGCAAGCAGCCCGAAGTGCTGCTGCTGGCAACAGGCAGCGAAGTGTCGCTGTGCGTCGAGGCGTATGAGAAGCTCAAGAGCGAAGGCATTGCGGCGCGCGTCGTGTCGATGCCGTCGTGGGACATCTTCGAGAAGCAGGACGAGGCGTACAAGGAATCGGTGCTGCCGTCGGGCGTGAATGCGCGCGTGGCGGTCGAGCAGGCCGCGACGCTCGGCTGGGACCGCTATACCGGGCGTCTCGGCGCGCAGATCGTGATGCATACCTTCGGCGCATCGGCGCCGCTCAAGGCGCTCAAGACGAAGTTCGGCTTCACGCTCGAAGGCGTCTACGAAGCCGCGAAAAAGCAGATCGAGCGCGTGAAGGCCGACGCCAATGGCAAGGAGTGAGCACATCATGCAGATCGGCATCGTTGGGCTGGGACGCATGGGCGGCAACATCGGCAGGCGTCTGATGCAGGGCGGGCACGAATGCGTCGTCTACGATCACAACCCGCAGGCGACCGAAGCGCTCGCGAGCGAAGGCGCGACCGGTGCGAAAGACCTGGGCGATCTCGTCTCGAAGCTTGCCGCGCCGCGCGTCATCTGGCTGATGCTGCCTGCGGGCAAGATCACCGAGGACACGCTCACGGATCTCCACAAGATTCTTGCGGCGGACGACGTGGTGATCGACGGCGGCAACAGCTTCTACAAGGACGATATCCGCCGCGCCGCGCAGTTTCGCGAGCAGGGCGTGCATTACGTCGATGTCGGCACGTCGGGCGGCGTTTGGGGCCTGACGCGCGGCTATTGCATGATGATCGGCGGCGAAGAAGCGGTGGTCCGCCGGCTCGATCCGATCTTCGCGACGCTCGCGCCAGGCCGCGGCGACATTCCGGAAACGCCGGGCCGCGAAGGACGCGATCCGCGCGTCGTGAACGGCTACATGCATTGCGGCGCGGTCGGGTCGGGGCACTTCGTGAAGATGGTGCATAACGGCATCGAGTACGGACTGATGCAGGCGTATGCGGAAGGCTTCCACATCCTCAGGCACAAGGAGTCGCCGGACTTGCCGGAGAACGAACGCTACTCGCTCGACCTCGCTGATATCGCGGAAGTGTGGCGGCGCGGCAGTGTCGTGTCGTCGTGGCTGCTCGATCTGACGGCGGGCGCGCTCGCGAGCGACGAAGGACTCGAGCGCTTCTCGACGGAAGTGGCCGACAGCGGCGAAGGACGCTGGACGATCGAAGCGGCGATCGAAGAAGCGGTTCCGGCGCAGGTGCTGTCGGCTGCGCTCTATACGCGGTTCCGCTCGCGCGATGCCGATCTCTTCCCCGAGCGCATGCTCTCCGCGATGCGCTTCGGCTTCGGCGGGCACAAGGAGTTTCCGGTGAAGTAAGCGCCTTTGCCGGCAGAACGGCGATGGACGGTGAACGTCCGTCGCCGTTTTTATTTCATGATGCGCCGCCTGAAGAGCCACGCGCACGCGAAGAACGGCAGCACGGTATAGGCGATCAGCACGGCCAGATGCAGCGCGACGCCATCGGCGGGGCGTCCGAGCATCGCGGGACGAATCAGCTCGACAGCGTGATAGAGCGGCAGCGCCTGGGTCGCGTGCTGCGCGAGCGCGGGCAGTTGCGTCACCGGGAAGAACACGCCGGAGAGCAGGAGCATCGGCGTGAGCGCGAGCGTCTGATAGAACATGAAGAAGTCGTAGCTCGGCGCGATGGCGGTGACGATCATCGCCGTGCTCGCGAACGCCAGTCCGGTCAGCACGATGACGGGCAGCGCGAGCAGCATCGACGGAAAACTCGCGTAACCGAGCGCGCCCGCGACGACCATGATCGCGACGCCCGACAGCACCGACTTGCTCGCGGCCCACACGATTTCGCCCAGCACGATATCGCCGAGCGTGAGCGGCGTGTGCATGATCGCTTCCCACGTGCGCTGCACCTGCATGCGCGAGAAGCCCGAGTACATCGCTTCGAAACTCGCGGACATCATCACGCTCGACGCCACCGTGCCCGCCGCCAGAAACGCGATATACGACACCCCGTCGACGTGCCCGACCATCAGCCCGAGACCGAGCCCGAGGCCGAACAGGTAGATCATCGGATCGGCGAGATTGCCGATCATCGACGCCACCGCAAGCTTCTTCCAGACGAGGTAGTTGCGCCGCCACACCGACATCCAGTGCGTCGCGTTGGCGGGCAGGGCGCTCGAAAGCGGCGCGAGACTGCCCGGCTGCTTGCGGGTCTTGTCGGCTTGAACGCCCGGTTGTTCGAAGGTTTCCATCGTTCGTTCAGTCCACCATTTCGCGCCCGGTCAGGCGCAGGAACACGTCCTCGAGATTCGCCGGACGATGCAGATAGCGAACGTCCGCGCGTCCCTTCACGCGCGCGTGCACGGGCTGCGGATCGTCGGCGTAACAGAAAATGGTTTCTCCGCTCACTTCGATTCGCTCCACGAGCGGTTCCAGTTCCGCTGCGAGCGCATGCGGGTCCGGTCCGTAAATTTCGATGACGTCCGAGCCGATCACCGACGCGATCAGATCGTGCGGCCGGCCTTCCACGAGCTTGCGCCCCTCTTCGATCACGCACAGGCGGTCGCAAAGGCGCTCGGCTTCCTCCATGAAATGCGTGGTCAGCAGAATGGTCTTGCCGCGTGTGAGGAGCGAGCGCAGCCGCTCCCAGATCAGATGCCGCGCCTGGGGATCGAGGCCGGTGGTCGGCTCGTCCATCACGAGGACATCGGGATCGTTGACGAGCGCGCGGGCCAGCGTCAGCCGCCGCTTCATGCCGCCCGACAGCTCGCCGACGCGCGCATCGGCCTTGCTTTCCAGCCTCGCGAATTCCAGCAGCGACGGCACCAGCGCGGTCATCCGCGCGCCCGTCAGCCCGAAGTAGCGGCCGAAGACGAGCAGGTTCTCGCGCACGGTGAAGTCGGGATCGAGATTGTCGAACTGCGGCACGACGCCGACGCGTTGCCGGGCGAAGCGCGCACGCGACGGAACCGGTTCGCCGACGAGGCGGATCGTCCCGCTATCCGGCGACGTGATGCCGAGCAGCATCTTGAGCGTCGTCGTCTTGCCGGCGCCGTTCGGACCGAGTAGTCCGAAGCATTCGCCCGGACGCACGTCGAACCACAGTCCGTCGACGACGTTCTTCCCGCCGTACTGTTTTCTGACTTCGCTGAATTCGATGGCGGGCGCGGCCTGAGCGTGATGCCCGGACGCGGCGCGCGGAGCCTGCGTTGCCATGCGTGACCTGTTTGAGGGAAAGCAGCGGGCTAGTGTAATCCAATGCACCACTGCGACGCTTGCGCGCAACTGCATGCTGCGTGCGCGAGTCAAACGAGTGCCGGCTGCGTCCGGCGCGGCTTGCGCCGAACGCGCCGGAGCCTTGCCGGAAGGGACGCGGCGCAAACTGGCACGGTGCAAGCTAGTGCGGTGTCGCGTTGCGGAAGATTAGCGTTTTCCATCGTTGCGACGCGGGTCGCGGCACACGATCATCGAGTTACGCCGCGCTCATGCGATGCGGCAGGGAGGCATGATGACAAGTTACCGAAAAATTCTGCTGTGCTACGACGGCTCCCGGGAAGGCCGCAAGGCGCTGCGCCAGGGCGCGAACCTGGCGCTCGACCTCAACGCGGAAACGCACGTGCTCGCCGTGGTCGACATGCGATCGAGCATCGCCCAGAGCGCCGGTCTGCTGACGGACGTCGCGTGCGGGCGTTTCGAAGATGCGGCGCGCGACATCCTGCAAGAGGGCGTCGACTGGCTGCGTGAACGCGGACTGCAGGCGCAGGGGCATTTCGCGTTCGGGCATCCTATCGACGAGATCGCCGCGCTCGCCGACAACCTCAAGGTGGACCTCGTGGTCGTCGGGCATCGTTGCCGCAGCGGACTCGCGCGATGGTGGATGGGCGCGGGCAATACGCCGCTGCTCGATCGCGTGAAGTGCAGCATTCTGGTGGCGGTCTGTCAGGCGGGCGAATCCGCCGAAGCGGAAGACGAAGCCGCGTATGCCGCGAAGCCGGTTAAAGCTGAAGAGGGCGCATGATCGTGCTGCGAGCTCGTCAGCCGTTGAGATCGACGGCGGCGAGCTTCAATGACACGAGCCTGCTGCGGCGGAAGATGGCCGAATAGCGCGCATCGCCGGGGCCGTGCTTGTAGGTCACGACGAAGGTGTTGATGTCGCGATATCCGGCGGTTGTCTGTGGCAGCATCGGCGGTTGGGCCGAGCGCCCTGGCGCGTGGCGGCGTGGGCGGCCGTTCGTCGGATCACGCGGTGGAATGCCTTTCAAATGTCGCCGGGCATCCGCTGGGCGGGCGTTGCGCTGCCTTAAACAACGCGTGAGTGCGTTATCGACTGAACGCAGCGGCGCCTCGGACCCGGCGCAAAAGATCTGTCAGTGAAACTGGAACTGCGTCGCTTGCTGACGTACCCGCAATTGCGCGATTCGCGCGAGCCTGGCTTTAAAGAACGAGGGCATCACGCCGTCTGTTTGCGACCATCCCTTATCACCAGCATCATCCCGAGCGCAGAGATTGCTGTTCCGATGGCCATCGAGCCGGACAGCGGCTCTCCGAACATCGCCCATGCCCAGATCATGGTGACGGGCGGGCTGAGAAAGAGCACGCTCGTGACGCGAGCGGGCGACGACCGCCGCAGGCAGAGCCAATATAGGCCGCATCCGCCGACTGTCGCGAAGATGGCCGTCCAGGCGACGCTCGCGGCAAATCCGACACTCATAAGCGGCATCACCTGTCCCTGCAAGGCCTGCAGCCCGAAAAAAATCGGTGCCGATACGAAGCTCTGTAGCCACAGCATACCGAGTGGACTTAGCCCGTCGTTATGAGTCGTGGTTCGCTGCTGCCACACAGTGGCTACCGCGAGCGAAAGCATTCCGGCCACGGGTAGTCCGTATGCCCACGCAGGTGCTTTCCCGAGCAAAACGGCGTCGCGGCCAACTATGAGCGTTCCTGCAACGCCTAGCGTCAATCCTGCCCATACTGCGGCCGGATTGCGTTCCCGGAAGGCGAACGTCGAAATGAGCAGTACGCCAAGCGGCAGCAAATCTGCGACGAGCGCCGCGAGTCCGGCCGGCACGCCCTGCTGGATGCCTCCCGCAACGCCGGCGAGATAGCCCGCCATCGCCAACGCTCCGATGACTAACTGGCGAAGTAAAGCTCTCAAGGGCGTGCGCCGGATCTCCCTTGCGACGAACGGAAAAAGACCCAGCGACAATATGATGAACCGCCACGAGATGACGAGATACACCGGTGCGTAATCGGCTGAGAACCGCATGCCCACGAAGCCGGAACTCCAGGTTGCGACCATCAGCGCCTCGAGCAGGGGAAGCGGCACGCGATCGATGCCGATCGAAGCGGTGTGCAAGTTCTGGCTTTCCGTCGGTGTGTGCGTCATGCAATGCACGTTACCGCCGCAGCGTCGATTCGGAAATCAAAATATACTGACCCGGTCGTTCAACAACGCTAAATCATGAGTTCCGTTCTCGATATCGACCTGTTACGCACCTTTCACGCAATTGCCCGGTTCGGACGATTTCGGACCGCCGCGGAGTTCGTCAACAGAAGCCCCGCAGCGGTGAGCATCCATATCCAGCGACTTGAAGCGATCGCAGGTGGACGGTTGCTCGATCGAGACAACCAGTCGGTCACGCTGACGGCGTTGGGCAAGCGGCTTTTATCGACGACAGGGGAGATATTGGCGGCCCACGATCGCGCCATAGAGGCAATGCACGGGAAGAGCTTGGCCGGCCGCGTTCTGGTCGGCATACCCGATGAGTATGCCGCGCATGTGGTCCAGGACATCTTGCCCGAATTCGCTGCCAGCTGGCCCAACGTCGTGCTGGAAGTAAAGACTGCGCCGAGCTACAAGCTTCGCGACCAGATCAATCGCGGCAAGCTCGATCTCGCGATCGTTGTACAACCGTCGCATGAAGTTGCGGCTGCGGACCTTCTGACGGTCACGACGCCAGTCTGGGTCGGCAGCACGACCTTTGCGCGCGATGAGAGCGCACCGCTTCCACTAGCGCTCTATGCCGAGCCATGTCCGTACCGCGCAGCAATGATGAGCGCGCTCGAGTCGGAGGGCCGCAGATGGCGTGTGATCCTCGACAGCGGATCGACGCAGGTCATCAAGGCATGTGTCGAGTCGGGTCTGGCGGTGACGCTGCTCGACCGTGCTCGAGTCACCGCAAACATGCGGGTACTCGATGAACTTCCGGTTATCGCTGATCACGGCGTGACACTGATGCGGGGCACTCGGGGGCGCACGACAGAGGCGGCGGAAGTGCTTGCAAAGGCGCTCCGACAGAAGTTCAGACTGTAGACTGGACCGGGCAGGGATCGTGACCGTCTCACGCTCGCAGACTACGCATGGGACGCGGCCGCCGCGAGGCCGGCGAGGAGTCGCTGCAGAGGCGTTGGCGCGTTGGGCGCGGCATGATCCCGTTGATGCCGGCGTCTGCAGGTTGGTGAATCGCAAACGCGATACCGCGTACAACCGGAAGCCGCGGGAATCGCCTGGCGACAAAAGTCGAGCACGGTCGGCGCGGCGATCCGGACGTGGTGAACCTCCTATCACTCTTCACCACGCCCGGTTCGATGGATGTGAATCGAAATGCCTGCGCCAAATGGATGGCGCGGTCCGTTCTAGCGCGAGGCAAGTGCCGGATGCTTGAGCAGCGAAGCCGCAGCAGGCGATGAAGACGCCGGGTTTTGCCCCGTGATCAGTAAGCCGTCAGTCACGACATAGGGCGCCCAGTCGTCGGCTTTCGAGTAAATCCCACCCTTGGCCTTCAGTTCGTCTTCCACGAGGAACGGCACGATGTCGGTGAGACCCACTGCCGCTTCCTCGGAATTGGCGAAGCCCGTGACCTTCTTGCCCTGGACCAGCGGCGTGCCGTCAGCGGTGCGGACGTGGCGCAGAGCACCGGGCGCGTGACAGACGAGGGCGACCGGCTTGCCGGCGGCGACGAAGGATTCGATCAACGCGATCGAGTTCTTGTCTTCGGCAAGATCCCACAACGGGCCATGACCGCCTGGATAGAAAACCGTATCGAAGTCGGCCTGCGAGACGCTGTCCAGTCGCACGGTCGCGGTAAGCTGTGCGCGAGCGTCCGCATCGCGTTCGAAGCGGCGCGTCATGTCCGTCTGATTCTCAGGCTCATTGCTTTTCGGATCCAGCGGCGGTTGCCCACCGCGAGGCGAGGCGAGAACGATTTCCGCTCCCGCGTCCTTGAACGTGTAGTAGGGCGCGGCCAGTTCTTCGAGCCAAAACCCCGTCTTGCGCCCGGTATTGCCCAGTTGATCGTGCGAAGTCAGAACTATCAGTACTTTCATTTGAAGCTCCTCAGATGATGTAAGCAGGCCAGTCGTCTGCAACTCCGTTCGGAAAATGCACTACGGTGAAGTGCGTCTTTGCTCGCAATTCCTATGCGAGATGAAGCGCCTGCCGCGTTGTTGCCAATGCTGTGTCGAATGGCTCGACTTTTCTAACGATCTTGACCATCACGCTCGCGCCCGGCCACAGTTGATGAAGGCTCTGAGCGACCGCTTCTGGTTCGCCATCGACTTCAAGTGCAATCCTTCACCAACGATATAAGTTCGTTGATGTCGAACGGTTTACGAGCATAACCACACTGGGCTTCGCCTGCAGCCGACGCGCTCGTACTGGTCTCCAAGCGGCTCGGAAGACGCAGGCGTGTCGGCTGGACTTCGGTTTCGGTCTCTGGGACCGCAACGATCCGGCCGTCGGCAACGAGTCGGCGACGCAGGTTCGCGATCGCGAAGTCCGACTCGCCACGTTGTGCCCCCTGCATGAGACGCCAGTCCAGCGCGATTCGTCGCCGTGTTCTCGTTCGCGCCTTCTACCCTCGTTCATCGAGCGTTCATCGGTAGATAGCCTTCAGACGAGAACGCGCATGCAACCCTCAGTGCGACGAGACATAGGTCGCGTCGGCAAACGGCGGGACGGCGAAGTTATCGCGCATGCGTCGCGTCTCCGCTGCGGGCGTTGAACCGAAGAGGCGCTTGAATTCCCGGCTGAACTGGGACGGACTCGTGTATCCCACCGCGTGACTGGCGGCGTCCGCGCTCAGGCCCTCGCGCACCATCAACAGCCGGGCCTGATGCAGACGCGTCGACTTGACGTACTGCATCGGCGATACATGCGTGATCGCCTTGAAGTGGCTATGGAAGCTCGGAACACTCATGCCGGCTTCCCCGGCGAGTTGCGTCACGTCGAGCGGCTGCGCATAGCCGGAGTGGATGAGGCGCAGAGATCGAGCGATACGGCCGAACTGCCCGCGCATCGCAAGGGCCTCTTTCATCGAACGCCCCTGCGCTCCGGTCAGCACACGGAAATAGAGTTCGCGCAGTAGCCCTTCGCCTAATACAGCGGCCTCCAGCGGCCGGTGCATCGCTTCGAGAAAGCGCAACACGGACGACTGCATGGCGTCGTCCATCGGCGTCGACATCATGCTTTGGGGCGCGTCTACGAGGTCCGTCACGCCTTCGCGATCGATCTGGGCCGCGAGGTCCGCCGCCATGGTGAAATCCAGATGCAAGTACAGGGCAAGCAACGGACGCTGCGGCGTGGCATCGGTCTCCATAGTGAAGGGCACTGGCACCGACACAGCGAGATAGTGATGTTCGTCGTAGAGGTAGAGCCGATCACCGAAGTAGCCACGTTTGCGGCCCTGACACACGATCACAATGCCCGGGTCATACAGGACCGGCGTGCGCGACAACGCTCGGTCCGAACGAAGGATGCGGACGCTCGCCAGTGGCGTCAGGTTGTAGCCCTCGCAGGGCGCCAGCGCGCGCAAGAGCGCCACAATCCGGTTCCGACTCCGATTGGACCGTTCGACCGCTTCGGTTTCGAGCTCATAGCTTTGTGCAAGGAAATTAGCGGAATTTGGCTTATCGGGCCTTCGTTGCAAGATTAGCATGCACTCTTCAGTCAACGTGACGGAGCGTGCTTCCATGAAATCCAGCAAGACTCTACTTATCACTGGCGTGAGTAGCGGCTTTGGCCGGGCACTCGCACAAGAGGCACTCGCGACGGGCCTCAAGGTTGTCGGTACGGTCAGAACGGAACAGGCCAAGGATGATTTTGAGGCGCTAGCCCCGGGCGTCGCGTTCGGAAGGGTCCTCGACGTAACCGATTTCGATGCGATCGACGCCGTAGTGTCGGAGATCGAGAACAGCGTGGGGCCGATCGATGTATTGGTCAATAACGCTGGCTACGGGCATGAAGGCATCATGGAAGAGTCGCCGTTGTCGGAGATGCGTCGACAGTTCGATGTGAATGTGTTCGGCGCAGTTGCCATGATGAAGGCGGTACTGCCTTTCATGCGTGCGCGCCGACGCGGGCACATCATGAACATGACGTCGATGGGCGGCTTCATTACGATGCCCGGAATTGCTTATTACTGCGGGAGCAAGTTCGCGCTCGAAGGCGTCTCAGAAGCGCTTTCCAAAGAGGTCAGCCCATTTGGAATCGCAGTGACGGCCGTGGCGCCAGGCTCCTTCCGCACCGACTGGGCGGGCCGCTCGATGAAGCGCACGCCCCGGTCCATCCCGGACTATGACGACGTCTTTGACCCCGTTCGCAGATCTCGCGAGGAGAAGAGCGGCCAGCAGTTGGGCGATCCGCGAAAGGCAGCACGTGCGATGCTCACGGCGATCGCCGCAGACAGGCCGCCCGTGCATCTCTTGCTTGGCAGCGACGCACTAGGGCTGGTAAGAGGCAAGCTGTCGGCGCTCGACGACGAGATTCGTGCGTGGGAGGCCGTCACGGTTTCGACGGACGGCTAAGGAGTGCTGACGCGGTAGCGCATCGCGTCAGGTGTCGTAAGGGGCGGCTCAGTGATAGTCGTTGCACATGCTTCGCATAACGTACTAAGTCGCCCCCCCATCGAAAGTTACTGCATTCTCCCGTCGACGACGATGCCTCTGCATCCCGGCGTATGCTCCCGCGCAGCGCCACGAAGAGACAATTCATGCGGCACCACTACGCTTGTTCAATGAACTCTGGAGTTCGAGAAGACATTAATGATCACCACGCCCAATACGATGAAGCCGAGACCCACAACGGCAGGCGCGTCCAGCCGCTGACGAAAGACGAAGAAGCCCACGGTCGAAATCAGCACGATACCCAGTCCGCTCCAGATTGCGTAAGCCAGGCCGACCGGGATCGTCTTCAGAACGATCGAGAGAAAATAGAACGCGCCCAAATAACAACCGGCCATGGCCAGGGTAGGCACGAGCTTCGTGAACTGATCCGACTTTTGCAGGCAGGTCGTGCCGACAATCTCGAGCAGGATCGCTACAAAGAGTGCCCCATAGGCCGACATCTTCTCGTTGATCATGATTGCGGGTATTGGCCGCGGCCTCCGGATTCCGGCTTTCGCGCTCAGTGGTCTGCGAGATAGGCTTTAACGGCGGGCAGCCCCGGCTTTCCATCAAGAGTCGTCACGCCGGAAAGCCAGCTGTCGAGCACCGACGGATTTGCCTTCAACCAGGCCAGCGTCGCCTTGTTGGGGTCTTCCTTGTCCATGATGCGCGTCATGATCTGATTTTCCATGGACGTGGTGAATCGAAGGTTCGCGAGTAACCTGGCCGCGTTCGGGCATCGCGCCGCGTAGTCGCTCGGCTGCACGGTGTACACCTTGGCTTCGCCATAGTTCGGTCCGAAGACGTCATCTCCGCCGGACAAGTACTTGATCTTCATCCGGACGTTCATCGGGTGCGGTTCCCATCCGAGAAAAACAATCCACTGCTTGTTCTGCACCGCTCGATTCACCTGTACCAGCATCCCGGCCTCGCTAGACTCGACGAGCTTGAACTTGCCGAGGCCGAACTGATTCGTCTTGATCATTTTGTCGATCAGCCCGTTCGCATCGTTGCCCGGTTCGATGCCATAGATCTTGTACTGCAGCTTGTCCGCGTTCTTGGCAATGTCCGCAAAGCTCCTGATCCCCGCGTCATAGACGTAGTCGGGGACAGCCAGGGTGTATTTCGCGCCGGTCAGATTGGGAGGGTTCACCACCTTAAGAGACCCGGATTTGACGAACGGCTCGATGACCGAATCCATCGAGGGCGACCAGTAGCCGAGAAAGGCGTCGATCTGCTTGGCTTTTACGCCGGCGAACGTGATCGGCTCCGATGCGATTATCTTCGACGGAGCGTAGCCGAGCCCCAGCAGCACGTTAGTGGCGAGGCCCGTTGTCGCGGCGATATCGGACCAGCCGATATCGGCCATGCGAATCGCGCGACACGCTGCGGGATCTGCTGCATGGGCACTGACGACGAAGTTGCTTGCGATCGTGATTGCCACTGCCATCGGGGCTATGTACTTTCTCATCTGTACTCCGAATCGTTGAATTATCGAGCGTCGTGACGGTCTGCGTGGAAGCTGCGGCTACGTTACTTTTGGATAGAGTTCCCGGGCGTTGTGGAAAGCATCGTCCGTTCGAACAGGCTCGTCGCGTCGGCCAGCAATGTAGTAGGGCGTTTCGCGTTTCTCTAGCGCCCTGATTCCGCGGATGCGATCCGCGATCTTCTCGGCCAGCATGATGGTAGGCGCGTTGAGGTTGCCCGTCGTGATCTGCGGCATGATGGAGGCATCGACTACGCGCAGGCCTTGCATCCCGTGAACGCGGCCTTCGCCATCGACGACAGCCATGTCGTCATAGCCCATCTTGCAGGAGCAGGACGGGTGATAAGCAGTTTCGGCCTTGGCGCGCACGAATGCATCGAGTTCGGCATCGCTTGCAGCGTCGTCGCCGGGATGGAGCTCTTCTCCGCGATAGCGCGACAGTGCGGGCTGCCGCATGATCTCCCTGGTGATGCGGATCGCGTCGCGAAACTCTCGCCAGTCGAGCGGATCGGCCATGTAGTTAAAGAGAATGCTCGGATGCGCATTCGGGTCGCGCGACTTGAGCTTCACGCGCCCGCGGCTCGGCGATCGCATTGATCCGACATGGGCCTGAAACCCATGCATCTTGATCGCATTCGAGCCGTTGTAGTTTATTGCGACCGGAAGGAAGTGATACTGAATGTTGGGCCACGGATCGTCATCGCGCGTGCGAATGAAACCACCCGCCTCGAAATGATTGGTTGCGCCGATTCCAGTCCCGTTGACCAGCCATTCGAGTCCGATCGCCGGCTGATTCCACCACTGCAGGGCAGGGTACAGCGAGACCGGTTCTTTGCACGCGTACTGCATATACATTTCGAGGTGGTCCTGCAAGTTCTCGCCGACGCCCGGCAGATCGTGCACGACCGGTATATCCAGTTCCTTCAGCCATTCAGCCCGGCCGACCCCCGAACGCTGCAACAACTGAGGCGAAGCGATCGCCCCGCCGCAAACGAGCACTTCGCGCCGCACATGGGCGGTCGCACGCTGGCCGCCATGCAAGTACGCAACGCCGATCGCACGCTTGCCCGAGAACAGCACGCGGTCGGTGGTTGCGTGCGTGACGATCGTCAGGTTCGAACGATGCTTCGCGCGGTCGAGATAACCGCGCGCCGTGCTCGCGCGTCGTCCGTTCGCAGTGACGGTGCGATCCATCGGGCCGAAGCCTTCTTGCTGATAGCCGTTGAGATCGTCCGTGCGCGGGTAGCCTGCCTGCACTCCGGCCTCGACCATCGCGGCAAAAAGGGGGTTATTGCCGGGTTTGCTCGTCGTCACATGCACGGGGCCATCGCCGCCGTGATATTCATTCGGGCCGATGTCGCGTGTCTCCGCCTTGCGGAAATACGGCAGGCAATCGAGATAGCTCCAGTTTTCGAGGCCGGGCATCGAGGCCCAGTTGTCGTAGTCGAGCGCATTGCCGCGTATGTAGCACATGCCGTTGATCAGCGACGATCCACCCAGCCCCTTGCCGCGTCCGCACTCCATGCGGCGATTGTTCATGTGCGGCTCGGGCTCCGTTTCATAGGCCCAGTTATAGCGGCGTCCCTGCAGCGGATACGCGAGCGCCGCCGGCATCTGCGTTCGGAAGTCGAACCGGTAATCGGGCCCGCCCGCTTCGAGCAGCAGCACGGTGACGTCCTCTTCCTCGGTAAGACGCGACGCGAGCACGTTGCCCGCCGATCCCGCTCCGACGATGATGTAGTCGTATTCCTTCGCGCTCATCGAAAAAGCCCTCAAAACACGGGTTGATACGGTCCCAGTTCAACCTGGATCGATTTGATGCGGGTGTAAGCGTTGAGCGCCACGATGCCGTTTTCGCGGCCGATGCCCGACTGCTTGTATCCGCCCACGGGCATTTCGGCCGGTGACTCGCCCCATGTATTGATCCAGCAGATGCCGGCGTCGAGGCGATGAATCACGCGATGCGCACGCGACAGACTCTCCGTCACGACCCCCGCTGCGAGGCCGTACACGCTATCGTTGGCGCGCGCGATCGCTTCGTCTTCGTCGTCGAAAGCGAGGATGCACATGACCGGGCCGAAGATTTCCTCCTTCACGATGCGCATCTCGTCGCGGCAATCCGCGAACACGGTCGGCTCGACATAGTGACCACGCGCGAATGCACCATCCGCGAGACGTGCGCCTCCCGCGACGAGCCGTGCGCCTTCGCGCTTGCCACTCTCGATGTAGGTCAGCACCTTCTGCAACTGCATCGCACTGGCCAGCGGGCCGAAGTTCGTATTCGGATCGTCCGGCGCGCCGATACGAATGCGCTTCATGCGCTCCCGAATCAGGGCTTCGAATTTCTCGACGACATTGCGTTGAACGAACACACGCGTGCCGTTCGTGCACACCTGGCCCGAGCTGAAGAAGTTCGCGCTCATCGCGATATCGGCGGCGCGCTCGAGGTTTGCATCGTCGAACACGATCAGCGGCGACTTGCCTCCGAGTTCCATGGTCACTTCCTTGAGCGTCGATCCACCCGCGCGCGCCATCACCTTCTTGCCCGTCTCGACGCCGCCCGTGAACGATATCTTGTCGATGCCGGGATGTTCCGCGAGCATCGCGCCGACGCGGGCGTCGCCCTGCACGACGTTGAACACGCCGGCCGGTACGCCTGCCTCGATGTAGATCTCGGCGAGCTTCAGCGCGCTCAAAGGCGTGACTTCGCTTGGCTTGAAGATCATTGCGTTGCCGGCCGCAAGGGCCGGCGCGGACTTCCAGCATGCGATCTGGATGGGATAGTTCCACGCCCCGATGCCCGCGCACACGCCGATCGGCTCTCGCCGGGTATAGACGAACGACGATTCGCGCAGCGGTATCTGCTCGCCTTCGATGGCGGTCGCGAGGCCCGCGTAATACTCGATGACGTCCGCGCCCGTGACCATATCGACGGCGCGCGTCTCCGAGATGGGCTTGCCCGTATCGAGCGTTTCCAGCGCGGCAAGCTCGTCGTTACGCGCGCGCAGGAGGTCCACCGCGCGGCGCAGTATGCGCGAACGCTGCATCGCGGTCATCGCGGCCCATTCCCGCTGTCCCGTTCGCGCTGAACGAACCGCGCGATCGACATCTTCCTGCGACGCCTGCTGCACGCGTGCGAGCGTTTCGCCCGAAGCGGGGTTGAGGGTGTCGAAGGTTTCGCCGCTGGTCGCATCGACATATTCGCCGCCGATGTAAAGCCGTTGCTCTTCGAATGCGGACATCGCGTACGTCTCCTGAGTGCGTAGCTATGAAATCAGTCGCGTGGCTTGATCACCATGTCGATGTAGTCATACGAGACGCGCAGGGCGGTCTTCGTGTCGAAAGGTTCTCCCGCGAGCGCGCCGCGCAACCAGAGGCCGTCGATCAGGGCCGCGAGTCCAGTCGCGGCGCGGCGGGCAGCGCCGCGGCTCAACACGCGCGAGAATTCCGCGCATAGATTCGAGAAGAGACGCCGCGTGTTCACGTATTGCAAGCGCCGCAACCGGTCCTTGTGCATGCTTTCCGACCAGAACGCGAGCCACGTTTTCATAACCGGCCCGTTGACCTGCTCGACGTCGAAGTTCGCGGCGACGACCGCGCGCAACTTCGAGCGCGGATCGGCCTTGGCGGCCCTTCGCCGGCGCGATGTGCCTTGCCACAGCGAACGCAGCACATGCCGCATGGTGGCTTCGAGCAGACCGTCCTTGTCGCCGAAGTAATGGCTCACGATGCCCGTCGATATTTCGGCGCGTTGCGCAACCGACGCGAGCGTCGCTCCCGTCAATCCGAACTCGTCGATGGTCAGCAAGGTGGCATCGATAAGCTGCGCGCGGCGCACTTCCCGCATTCCAAGTTTTGGCATGACGTTCGACTTCGATAAAGGACGCAGCCGCCGGAGACACCCGGCTGCCTGATGGTTCGAGCGTGAAAACCATGCTACTTTTTTTATATTGAACGGTCAATCAATAAAAACACGGAACGTCTCCGTGGTTGAAATCAGGCAAACAACGTCAGATGATGGTGTCGCACTCGTCGAGCAGCCAGTCCTGAAACGCGCGCACGGCGGCCGACGGTTCGCGCAGCGTGAGCAGCACGTACCCGCGCTCGGTGACAAGCGGGGTGTCGCGGAGCGCGACCAGCTGGCCGGTCGCGACGAGCTCGTCGATGAGCGGCGACCAGCCGAGCGCGACGCCTTGTCCCATGACCGCGGCATGCGTCACGAGGGCGTAACTGTTAAAGGTGAATCCGCCTTGCGGCGGCGGGGCGGGGTGTCCGTGGGCTTCGAACCAGGCGCTCCATGAGAGCCATCGCTCGGGCTGCGTGCGCTCGACATGCAGAAGCGGCAGCTTCGAAAGGTCCGACGTGTCGTGCGTCGCGGCGAACGTCGGGCTGCACACGGGCGTCACTCGTTCGGGAAACAGCTTGACGGCGCGGCGCGATCCCCAGTCACCGTGCATGTCGCCGAAAACGATGAACACATCCGCAAGCTCACCGGATGCGCTCGGGAACTGCTGCGACGTGATGATCGTTACGTCGACATCGGGCATGAGCGCCTTGAACTGGGGCAGGCGCGGCATGAGCCAGTAGGCGGCGAAGCCGAAGTCCGTCGACAGGGTCAGCGTGCGCTGCGTATGGCGCGAGCGGATATCGGACGCAGCCTGGCGGATGAGATCGAAACTCTGGCGCACTGCCTGGAACAGACGCGCCCCGTCTTCCGTCAGCGAGACTCCGCGATGTCCGCGTTCGAAGAGCGGAGTGCCGAGCGCTTCCTCCAGTTGCACGACGCGCTGGCTCACGGCCGGTTGCGTCGAGCCGAGTTCGCGCGCGGCGGCCGTGAAGCTCGCGAGCCGCGCGGCGGATTCGAATATCAGCAGCGCCTGCATGGGCGGCAGGCGGTCTTGTCGTGGCATAACCGCTCCTTATAGGCGCATAACGAAATGCCGTCTTCACAGACGCAAATCGAACGGCAATAGTGGCGTTGCGCGGACGTCCCGGTCCGCGCGGTTCGCTGCAGTGGATTCTATTCGAGGCTTGCTCCATGCTTGAGACGAAACAAAATATCCTTGTTCTGATGGCCGATCAACTCACGCCGCTTGCGCTCGCCGCGTACGGCAATCGCGTGACGAAGACCCCGCATATCGATGCACTCGCGCGTGAGGGCGTCGTCTTCGATTCGGCGTATTGCGCGAGTCCTCTGTGCGCGCCGTCGCGCTTCTCTTTGCTTGCGGGCAAACTGCCCTCGAACATCGGCGCCTACGACAACGCTGCCGAATTTCCTTCTGAGACGCTGACCTCCGCGCACTATCTGCGCGCCGAAGGCTATCGCACGGTTTTGTCGGGCAAGATGCATTTCTGCGGCGCGGACCAATTGCACGGCTTCGAGGAGCGGCTCACAACCGACATCTATCCTGCGGATTTCGGCTGGACGCCCGACTGGCAGAACTTCGAAGCGCGCCCGTCGTGGTATCACAACATGAGTTCCGTCATCGATGCAGGCCCGTGCGTGCGGACCAACCAACTCGATTTCGATGACGAGGTGACCTTCACCGTCCGCCAGAAGCTCTTCGACATCGCACGCGAGCGGCACGCGGGCAAGGACACGCGGCCGTTCATGATGGTCGCGTCGCTGACGCATCCGCACGATCCCTACGCGATACCGCGCAAATACTGGGACATGTACCCCGACGATGACGTAGACATGCCTTCTTATCGCGACTCGCTCGAGGCGAGCGATCCGCACTCGAAGCGTCTGCGCCATGTCTACGAAGCCGATCGCACGCCGCCAACGGACAGGCAGATTCGCAACGCGCGCCGCGCGTACTACGGGGCGGTATCGTATGTGGACGATCAGTTCGGAGCCATCCTGGAGGCACTCGAACAGGCCGGACTCGCGAACGAGACGACGATCATCATCACGTCGGACCACGGCGAGATGCTCGGCGAGCGCAACCTCTGGTACAAGATGACGTTCTTCGAAGGTGGCTGCCGCGTGCCTTTGATCGTGCATCGGCCGGGGCGGTTCGAGCCGCATCGCGTGAAGGAATCGGTCTCCCATCTCGATGTGTTGCCGACGCTGGTCGAGATCGCGCGCGGAGAATTGCCGGAAAGCTGGCCAGATGCTATCGACGGGCAAAGCCTCGTGCCGCATCTTGCAGAAACGGGGGGACACGACGAAGCCATCGGCGAATATCTTGCGGAAGGCGCGATTGCGCCCATCGTCATGATTCGGCGAGGAGCGTACAAATTCATTCACTCGCCCGCCGATCCGGACCAGTTATACGACCTGAGAGCGGATCCCTTCGAACGGACGAATCTCGCTAACGATGAGCGGCATCGAGCGACGGTGGCCGCGTTTCGCGAGGAAGTTGCGCGTCGCTGGGATCTGGATGCGCTGCATCGCGACGTGCTGATGAGTCAGCGCCGCCGTCACTTCCACTTTGCATCGACGACACTCGGCACGATCCAGTCATGGGACTGGCAGCCTCGCGTCGATGCGAGTCAGCGCTATATGCGCAACCATATCGACCTCGACGATCTCGAGGCAATGGCCCGCTTTCCCGCTGTCCAACATTGAAACCGCAGACGATCAACCCGCACATACAACAGGAACGCAGATGAAAAAAGCCCTCATACATGCGCTTTTCACCGCCGTGCTCGGCTGCGCGGCGTCGCACGTGCTCGCCGCCGATCCGCCGTCTTGCACGCAAGTGCGCATGGCCGATCCGGGCTGGACCGACATCGACGCGACCAATGCGATGAGCGGCATCGTGCTGAAGGCACTCGGTTACAAGCAGGACGTCGCGAACCTGTCGGTGCCGATCACGTATCAGGGATTGAAGAAAGGGCAGATCGACGTGTTCCTCGGCAACTGGATGCCTGCGCAGGCTCCGCTGGTCAAGCCGTTCGTCGATGAGAAATCCATCGATGTGGTGCGGCCGAATCTGTCGAATGCCAAGTTCACGCTTGCTGTGCCGGAGTACGTCGCCGCAGCGGGCGTGCATTCGTTCGCGGACTTGCAGAAGAATGCGGACAAGTTCGACAAGCGCATATACGGCATCGAGCCGGGCGCGCCCGCCAATCAGAACCTCAAGAAGATGGTTGGCGACAAGGCCTTCGGTCTCGGCGACTGGAAGGTCGTCGAATCCAGTGAAACGGGCATGCTGACGCAAGTGGAGCGCGCGATACGCGACAAGAAGTTCATCGTTTTTCTCGCGTGGGAGCCGCATCTGATGAATACGAAATTCAAGCCCGTTTATCTCGATGGCGGAGATCAATATCTAGGCCCCAACTTCGGCGGCGCCACGGTGAACACCGTATCGCGCAGCGGGTATGAGCAGCAATGCCCGAACGTCGGACGCCTTTTCAGGCAGATGGCGTTCAGCGTGGATCTGGAGAACGGCGTCATTGCCGATGTGCTGGATAAAAAGACAAGACTCGAAACGGCCGCCGCCGACGCGCTCAAACGTCACCCCGAGCTGTTGAAGGCGTGGCTCGACAACGTAATGACCGTGAGCGGCGGCAACGGGCTGGAAGCCGTTCAAAGCGCCTTGGGCGTGAAATAGGCGATAGTGGCAAGTCTGAGTCTTGCCACTGCACCGGATGGTTCGCATTCCTATGGTAATGATTGTGGCGCGCGCTTGCTGAACGTCGAGCTGCAATTCGACGGTCGCTCCCGGGCAGATTTATGTCGCAATCAGTCGAGCCACCGGCTATATGGCACCTTATTTTTACGTGTCGCCCCACAACAAGAGGACACGCTGATGCAAGAAAAACCATACGCCGCACGACGTTCGTCTTTCATGACAGCTTTTGCGCTCGCCGCGAGCGCAGCCGTTGCACCGGGAGTTGCGCAGGCACAAAGCAGCGTGACGCTCTACGGCATTCTGGATGCGGGCGTTACCTATGTGAGTAACAGCGGCGGCTCGCACCTGTTCAAGTTCGATGACGGCATTTCCTACGGCAATCGTATCGGCTTTCGCGGGGCTGAAGATCTGGGCGGCGGGCTGCAAGCGGTATTCGTGCTCGAATCGGGCTTCCGTGTCGGCACGGGACGCTATGCGTTCGGCGGTGCGGAGTTCGGGCGTCAGGCGTACGTGGGCCTGAAAAGCAATCAGTGGGGTCAGTTGTCGTTCGGTAATCAGCTCGATATGACCGAAGAGTTCGTTTATCTCTACAACATCTCGGCGTGGGCGAGCGGCTACGCCATCCACCAGGGCGATTTCGACCGCATGAACGGGGACCGGCTGCCGAATTCAGTGAAGTTCCTGTCGAACGACTATGGCGGCTTCACGTTCGGCGGCATGTATTCGTTTGGCAACGTATCGGGCAACTTCCATCAGAACAGCGCATGGAGCGTGGGCGGACACTATGCCGCGAACACCTTCAACCTGGGAATCGCCTATACGCAACTGAACAATCCGAACGGAATCTACGCGTTCGATCCGTACGCGATGATCGGCGCGCGCACTTTCCTCGGGCAGCCCGCGGTCAGCATCGATCCGGCCACAGGTGCGCGCACCGACCTATACAGCACCAACGCGTTCCCCGTCGACAGGCAAGGCGCGCTGGCCGTTGGCGGCGCGTGGACGATCGGCAACCTGATGGTGTCAGGCAACTTCACCTGGACGAACGTCAAGGGGCTGGGCGTCACCTCTTACATGAAGGTGTACGAGGCCGGCGCGTCCTACAACTTCAGGCCCGATATCGCGCTATACGGCGGCTATCAGCACACGCGCTTCGAAGGCAATCACTGGAATCAGGGATCGCTCGGTCTGCATTATTTGTTGTCCAAGCGGACCGACATCTATATTTCCGGCGACTATCTGCGCGCCTCGGGTCCGGTCGATGCAGTCATCGGCTATAGCTTCACGCCGTCCACCTCGAACACGCAGGCCGATGTTCGTATCGGCATGCGGCAATCTTTCTAGCGCCGTCGCTCTTTTGCTTAAGCCGGTTTCGCCTTTTGCGGAACCGGATGCACAGGCAACTTCGGCACGGCGAGGGTTGGGGACGAAAGAGCATCGACGGAAGGATGGCGCAGCAGGTCAAGCATCGGGGGCGCAGAGACGCGAGTACGAAATCCTGGAATCGGCGTACTTCGTTCGCTAATGCAAGAAGCGAGCAGGTAGAGCAGTTACCGCAATGAGTGTCTTCCGATGCTTCTGCCATTCGATCTTCGGATCGCTGCACCTTCCGGTGCACGTCACTTGCCAGCGGCAGGACATCCAAAGTCTTCAAGGCTCGCAGAACCTGGCGAAAAAAAATGCCCGCCTTTCCGACGGGCCGAACGAGAGAACGCACTGAGAGTGCGCAGTTTATTATCTCTTGAAAGCCAGCGATTTCAAGCAAGAGCAAACGATTACATGAGCTGTCGAAGGTTCGTCGAACCTTTGCAGACCGAACATTCGCGCGCCCAACTGCGACCCTGGATTCACCCGCATCCTCGTCGTTGCCAAGCACGGTGGCATGGTCACAAGCTCACACTCATGTCCTTTCCGGCTTTCCGTTGTCTCGGACCGAAATTGGAAGCAATGGCCGCCTTTCACTGAAGCGGCTTCGCTAATAAGTTCGCCACCGAGGCGCTGCGAGGCGCAATGCTCCGCAACGCCTGCCTTTAGCTTGTACGGAGAACAGCTTTCAGCGAGTGCGTTTGTATGCCCGCGAAAAGTTCGGTTCAGAGCACGGCGAGCCAGCCGCCGTCTACATAGATGATCTGGCCGTTCACATAGCTCGATGCCTGCGACGACAGATACACTGCGGTGCCGACGAGCTCATCGGGCTTGCCCCAGCGCTGTGAGGGATTGCTGCTGCGGACCCACGCATCGAAGGCGGCGTTGTCGACCAGCGCCTGGTTCATGTCGGTGAGGATGTAGCCGGGGCCGATGGCGTTCGCCTGAATGTTCGACGACGCCCATTCGGCACTCATCGCCCGGGTCAACATCTTGATGCCACCCTTTGCCGCTGTGTATGCGCCGATGGTCGCGCGTGCGCTTTCGCTGGTCAGCGAGCCGATGTTGACGATCTTGCCACCCGTGCGGCGCGCGATCATGCGACGTGCCGCTTCTTTCGCGACGATGAACGCGCTCGTCAAATTAGTGTCGATCACACGCTGCCAGTCGGCGAGTTCGAGTTCGACGAGCGGCTTGCGAAACTGGATGCCCGCGTTATTGATGACGATGTCGATCTGGACGCCGTCACGGTCCCATTGCGCGAATGCGTTGGCAACGGCTGTTTCATCCGTGACGTCGAACGCGCGACCTTTTGCCTTGAAGCCTGCGCCTTCGAGTCGGTCTACCGCTTCGGCAACGGTATCGGCGCGCGTTCCGTTCACGATCACCCCAGCGCCCGCGGCCGCGAGCCCCTGCGCGAGCGCGAAGCCGATGCCTCTTGTGGAGCCGGTGATGAGCGCAGTGCGGCCGCTCAGATCGAATAACGATGTCATATGCTCTTCCATTCGAGTGTCGATAGCGCAGATTTTGACCTTTTCGGCCAAGCGGTGCTACCCAGCCTCCGGCGATCGACGGCAGAAAGCAGTGCACTGGATATGGTTCGACGAGTCAGTCGACTCAACGTGGAGTGTTTCGAATGACAACGCGATGCTCGTTCGATGATCGAGGACATCGTCAGATTGCGGCAGATAGTCGAATCCAAAAAACATGACGAGGCGGGCGTGTGAATTAAAACCTACTGCGGCGCTGATTCAGTCATTCCTTCGCTTGCGTCGTCGATCAAATTCAGTGCGACGGCCGGGTCGTCGATCTGGTCGATCGCGAGCATGGGGAACCGCGCGAGAAAAAGGGAAGTGACGGAGAGCCAGATATCCTGCGACGGCTGGAGCAAGAGAGACAGTCGGCCTGAAACAACTGGCTGGTGTAGCAGGCGGCCCGATACCCTTCATGCGCGATGTCTTCGATGGCCTGCTGATGCAGCAAGACGGCCGATTCCGGCTTCGGAGGACGCGCAGCCGAGATGATCGTCTGATTTCCGTCCAGCGCATAGAAAGTCTTCGCTTAGGTATCCGCGACGTTGCTCAGGGAATCGACCACCGCGGTGGTCTGCGACTGAAACCGTTCCGTGGGCGATTGTTAAACTCGTAAGCGAAGACGGTGCACTGCGATATGCCCGCTGCATCTCCTAGGAGCTTCAAAACTTCCGCCGCGAAGGCGTTCGCATCAGTAGACCCGATGGCCGAAACCAGACTCGTTGCCCGTGACAAATCCAGATGGCCTGAGAGATTGGGGCGATCAAGCCGCCATGAGCGCATGATTGGCCCCGAAGCGTGCCCAAAAAATTGTAAGCGACTCTGTGACGGAAGCTGGTGAGAGGCCGCCTTAGGCTGCCACGCCGATGCGCAGATCTGTGTGGACGCCGGGCCGGACCGCGCCGGCGACTCGTCCACGATTTGATCGTGCAGCTTGGCTGTAAAGATGCAGTGCACGCGGATCGCGGGCCGTACTTCGCTGTGTCTCTGCGTCCAACAGCCCTGCGGAGAAGCGCCGCCCGCCTGCATCGATTCGCAACCCACATGCAAGCACGCCCATTACCGAAAGCAATTTCTTTATATATGCAGGTTTTCCTAGGGTCGCTATGAGTTGACGGCGTCATGGCGCTGCTCTAACTTCGCGTTGTGATCACACATCAAATATCACGGCGGCGCTGAATACGTCTACAGAAAGACGCGGAAGCGATCGGAGAGACTCGGAGAGCAGGTTCTTGCTCACTAGCGCGCTGCATGGATTGGGAGACAGATAGCTGTGAATGATATTGAAGCCCGAACGATCAAGAAGGTCATGGTGCGGCTAGTGCCGTTTCTCATGCTTTGCTACTTCGTCGCGTATCTGGACCGCGTCAATGTCGGGTTCGCGAAGCTTCAGATGAATGCTGCGCTAGGTTTGAGCGACACTGTGTACGCATTTGGCGCAGGGCTATTCTTCATCGCGTATTTCTTCCTGGAAGTTCCGTCGAACCTCGCGCTGCACAGATTCGGCGCCCGGCTGTGGATCGCCCGAATCATGCTGTCGTGGGGGTTTATCTCGTTGCTATTCGCGTTCATCCAGCCGATCTCAGACACCATCGGCGTCTCGAATCAAACGACCTTCTATACGCTTCGTTTCCTCCTCGGGGTCTGCGAAGCGGGCTTCTATCCGGGCGTTATCTTCTATCTGACGCTGTGGTTCCCAGCGGTGTATCGAGCGCGAGTCGTGGCGTTCTTCATGCTGGCGATTCCGTTTTCGTCGGTGGTCGGAGCGCCCATCTCAGGCGCCTTGCTGAACATTTCTGCCGCGGGCTTGCATGGATGGCAGTGGCTGTTCATTCTGGAGGCGCTGCCCTCGGTGGTGCTGGCGCTGGTCGTGGTGTTCTATTTGACGGACCGCCCATCTCAAGCCGCATGGCTCCAAAAGGATGAGATTAACTGGCTCGAAAAATCTATCGAGCAGGAGCAGCAAAGCAAGCTTTCCGCGGGACACGGACATATCGGGATCAAGGAGTTCGTCAGTGATCCGCGGATGCTCATTTGTTCGTTTGTCTACTTCTGCCTGAACGCGGCCAACTACGGCGTGGCGTTCTTTCTGCCGACGATCGTCAAGGGCTTCGGCGCCAGTAACTTCGAAACCGGAGTGCTGGCTGCCGTACCGTTCGTCTTTGGCGCAATCGGCATGGTGCTTCTCTGCCGAAATTCCGACCGCACGCTCAAGCGCCGCGAGCATGTTGCCTTCGCATTGTTGCTGGCTGGACTAGGCGTAGGCGGGGCCGGACTGGTCAGTGCACCGGTTCTGGTGCTTGCCCTGCTGTGCGTGGGTCAGATCGGCTGCTCGGCGATGCCGCCGCTACTTTGGCCCATCCCCACAGCGTTTCTTACCGGTGCGTCAGCGGCCGGCGGGATTGCGGCAATAAATTCGGTCGGAAATCTCTCGGGCTTCGTCGGTCCATACGTGATGGGCTATCTGAAGGATCTGACTGGTAACTTCACTACCGGACTACTGGTGCTTGGAGGCTGTGCACTCGTTGGCGCTGTTGTTACGCTCTTCATAAAACAGGCTCCGGCGGTCGGCACGACAGGTCTTGCGCAGCCGGAATCAACTCACTGACTGACGGCCCGTTCATCGCGTAGTCGTCGCGCACGTTTAGCTAACGCTGGGCGGCGTATCTTCACTGGTACGCGGAACGGTTAGTGGACGTGCCATCGCCTTGCTTTACATCTCGCGCGACAAGGGCAGGGAACTGAGGGCGTTGTCCCTCAGTTCCCGCTCGCCACTCGCTCGTCGACCGTTTCAGAGCCGAGAACCTAACGGCTTTCTGCATGGCGTGCCGACTGGGTGATGGCCGTTGCTACGGATGAAACAGACACTGGGTTGGAGCCGCCCGACACACGTCGCCTTATCGCGACAACCCAATCACCATCTCGTGCTGATAAGCCGGACGCGAGGTTCTCAGCCCCAGCTCGAGTTCAAGATGATGCTGCACAGGTCGGCTCTAACGAAGCCAGGATCCTTGTACGCAATGAAGTCATCGTTGAAGGTGCCGAACGTGGTGCCCGGGCGATGCTTCATGCCCTCGTAGAAGGCATCGATCATCTTGCTCGCGAAAGCGGTGCCGCGCGGATAGGATGCGAGGACCGCCGCTCGTTGTTCTTCTGTGTATCCTTCGAAGCCTCGTCCCGCCACGTCCATCCCGGCACCGGCCTGGACGAGCGCAACTTCCGGGTGCGTGTGCTCGGGGATACCCGGCGTCGTGTGCAGCGCAATAGCCGTCCATACCTTCTGTACTTCCGCCTCGCCGATGTGATGGCTTCGTAAGAAATCACGGGCGGCGTTCGCGCCATCGACTTCGAAGCGAAGCTGGCTTTCGCGATAGACGGACGTCAGGCCGACATCGTGGAACATGGCCGCGACGTAAAGCAACTCTTCGTCGAAGGCGAGGTTCTTTCGCTTGCCGAGTAGAGCGCCCCAAAGGTACACGCGCGTTGAGTGGTGGAATAGAAATTCGCTTTCGGTATCGCGAATGAGTTCAGTCGCCTCACGCGCTAGCTGGCTGTCGGGAATCACGATGCCGAGGTTTTCGTTCGTCGGCAGAAGTCTGTGTTGTTTCATCGGTTAGGGTAATCAGAGAGCGGACGGTTCTATGTCGTATGCAATGCGTCCGGCGGGTAAGTAGAGCAATGTAATGACAGCACCGACTTTCACCTCTGGGAAACGCTTCGTGCGCTGAAGTGATGACGTCGATTAGCCGATCCTTAGCGTCGCCTGCAGCAACTTGGGCGCGCGACGGTTCCACATTTGCCCCCGTTGTTGAGTAGCGTACAGGGTTGAGAATGCCCTCAACGACTGCGATACAACTTCGCGGTTCGAAAAAAAACGATTAGCGAATTGACTCACAATGACGCTTTCCACGTCGGTCAGTTCATAGGTCGCTTCAATGTCGTCGGTGAACATTGAATAGCCTTTGTCGGATGCTTGGATAAAGGCTACAGCGACAGTTTCCGTCGAGGAAGTGCATTTTTTGCCAAACCAGAATGCATGACGTGCAGTTCACCGGCGTGACTTGCCCCTGACGCGCTGTGCGTCGGTGTTCGCGATATGCCGCGCCGCGTCTGCCAACATCGTTCGCAGCCATGTATGACCTTGGTCGTGAGTGTGACGCTCGTGCCAAATCATCTGCAAGGATCGCGTGGTGGCCTTCCATGGCAGTTCCGCTGCGTACACCGTCCCCGCCTGACTAAAAAGCCTTGCAAGCGACGCAGGAACTATTGCTGCGGCCGGGGTCCCGGCTAAGAGCGAGGGAATAGCCAGAAAGTGAGGCTGAACGATTCTGAACTGAGGCCTTTTGCCAATCGATTCATATGCGGCCTCCACCTCAGCCCGGTCGAACATCTCAGTCCTGCGAGTCAGTCCTCGCTCGGACAGGAAGCCATCGTCCGTCCCTCCCGTCGATACAACGAGCAAAGGCAAGTTAGCGAGATCCTTCAAACGAATTTTTCGTCCCGCGAGAGGGTGGTCCGACGCGATAACCAACACCTCCCTTTCTTCAAACAACTTCTGTTCGTAAATACGAGGCGGCACGTTGGAAAACGATCCCAGTGCAATTTCAACACGGCCGATATCGATCTGCGTGGTCAGATCGATCCTGCTCGCAGGCAAGACCGTGGCACTCGCCCGCGGTGCTGCAATCGACGTCGCACGGAAGAACGGCGGCAATACCACGGCGGTCAGGTAGTCCGTCGCCGCTATGCAGAACTGTCTGTCGGTGCTGGCCGGGTCGAAATGCTTCGGTCCCACTGCACGGTCGATGATAACGAGGGCATCTCGTACTAGGGGAGCCATTTCGAGCGCCCGAGTGGTCGGTTCCATTCCGGCGACCGTTCGTACGAACAAGTCATCGTTGAAGAACCCTCGCAGCCGCGATAGCGCATGACTGACTGCGGAAGGGCTTAAGTTGATTGCCTCGCTGGCACGAAGCACGTTCCGCTCGCGGAGGACCGCATCGAAGACGCGGAGCAAGTTCAGATCAAGATTACTCATTTCGATAGCGGCTTATGCGTCAGCAGGTTCGTGCGATTCACGCACACTCGATGACATCATGGCCCTGCGTGTGCTTATCTGGAATAGCCAATTCAAAGCGGCGAAGGCAAAGCTTCGGCCACAAGCACGCGGCGATAACGAAGATCGGCGGTGCTCTGGTTGCGACCGTGGCGCAATCAAGGCATGTACCCAAAGCGATTGGATCGACGGGCTGTACCGCTTTTGATCCATTCATTAGAACGGCGGCAAGCGCGGAGCAGTCGCTTAGGCACGGGACGTGTCTATGACGGGCTGGTGATCGCCGATCGTAGGTCGGATATTTGGCGCGCTCGCCATCGTCCGGGTGAATCCGGGATCGCACCCGAATAAACGGAAAACTCATTGCGCGGCGCACAATGCACGCGCAATCGCGAGCGATGCAAAGCACGAGCGGCTCCCCATCACTCAAGAATGAAACGCATCAAAAGCATACGCAAAGAAACGACCAAAATCCCGTTTTGCGACCGCCGACGCGACTCAATCCGCGACAGGCTCCTCGATGTCGATATCGAGTAGCGCCGCGCTCACCGACTTGCCGTGTGCGTCGAGCGCGAGCGAACGCGTGACGCCGCCGCCCAGCGCACGTCCCAGCACAAAATTGAAGGCATTCAAAAGCGGCAGTTCGTAGCGCGCGACATCGCCTTTGACGACCTCGGCGAGATGCGCCTTCACGCGCTCGGGCGTCAGTTGTTTGCGCAGATGCGCGTAGTGTCTTTGATCGAAACAGATCACCGAGACATTCAGCGTGTTGCCCTTGTCGCCGGTGCGGCCATGCGCCAGTTCACGCAGTTTCATCCTTGGCCTCCACAAATTCGAAAACGGGATTCACATGCTCGCGCGAGAGCAGCACGGATTGCACCGCGATGACTTCACGCGTGTTCTTTGTCACGCCGCCGCCGCCCGCCGGACCGTTGGTATAGAGCGTTTCGACTTCGTTGCCGATGCGCGCCGCCTCCTTTGCGTTCGACGTCCGCCCAGCGACGCGCACGCGGACTTCGAAAGGATCGTCATTGCCGGACGCTAGCGCATCGCCATAGAGCGCGTTCACGCCGATCAGGTCGAAACGCAGTTCGCTGGTGTCGACGCCCGTGATCGCGAGACGTTCACGCACGATATCGAGCGCGAGCCTCGCGCGCGCCACCGCGCCCGGTCCGCCATAGGAAATCTGGCCTTCGCCGATGAAGCCGTCAGCATAGGCGACGGATACTTTGAGCGTATCCGTGCGCGCATTGCCGCGCCCGCCCGAGACGCGCACGCGGTCCTGCGCCTCCTGCCTCACGCGCACCTGCGTGAAGTCCGCGACGACGTCGGGCTGGTAGTAACGCGCCGGATCGTGAATCTCGTAGAGCAGTTGTTCCTTGCACGTCGCCTCAGTCACGGCGCCGCCCGCATGTGGCACCTTCGTCACGATGATCGAACCGTCCGCGCTCACCTCGCCGAGCGGAAATCCGAGCCGCGCGAGATTGCCGACACCCTTGTAACCGGGATCGGCGAAGTAGCCGCCCGTCACCTGTCCCGCGCATTCGAGCAGATGCCCGACCACGGTCGCCTGCCCGAGCGTGTTCCAGTCGTCCATGTTCCAGCCGAATTCGTGGATGAGCGGCGCCGTGAACAACGACGGGTCCGCGACGCGCCCCGTCAACACGATATCCGCGCCCGCTGCAAGCGCGCCGACGATAGGCGCGGCGCCGAGATACGCATTGGCCGATACGATGCGTTGTGCATACGCGCCAAGCTTGTCGCCCGATTCCTCGAAGCGCAGGTTCGCGCGCAGGACGACGTCGAGCACATCGTCGCCGGTGACCGCGGCGATCTTGAGGCCATCGAGCCCGAGTTCGCGGGCGATCTGCGCGGTTTTGCGCGCAGCCGCACGAGGATTGGCCGCGCCCATGTTCGAGATGATGCGTACGCCGTTTCTCACCGCGACGGGCAGCACTGCGCGCATGCGCGCTTCGAGCAGCGGGTCGTAACCGAGATCGGGATTGTTGCGGCGCGCCTGCTGGGCGATAGCAATCGTGCGTTCGGCAAGGCATTCGAACACGAGATAGTCGAGCGCGCCGTGTTCGGCCAGTTCGACCGCAGGCTCGATGCGATCGCCCGAATAGCCCGCGCCCGCGCCGATTCTGATGATGTCTTTCATGGTTCGTCCTTACAGCGGAAACACGCCCAGCACGACGCACGCGATCGTCATGACGATCGACGCGCCAAACAGCAGCGGGAACGTGAACTTCTGATGATCCGCGAGATCGATGCCGCACAGTCCGACGACGAGAAACGTCGCGGGCGTGAGCGGGCTCACGGGAAAGCCGGTCGTCATCTGGCCGAGCAGCGCGGCCTGGCCGACATGCACCGGCGCCACGCCGAGCTGCGACGCAACTTCGGCGACCACGGGCAGCACGCCGAAATAGAACGAATCGGGATCGAAGAGCATCGACAGCGGCATCGACACCAGACCGAGGGCGACGGGAATGTGCCCGGCAAGCGCGGGCGGCACGAAGCCGACGGCTGCCTGCGCCATCGCCTTCAGCATGCCGGTGCCTTGCATGATGCCGGTGAACACGCCGGCCGCGAGCAGAATGCCGGCCATCATCAGCGCGGCGCGCGCGTGCGCATCGATGCGCTTTCTCTGCATGTCGACGTTCGGGTAATTCACCATCAGCGCGATGCACAGTCCGACCATGAACATGATCGCGGGCGGAATCTTCTCGCCCATGACGACCATCGTGCCGAGCACGACGATCGTCAGCACGATGTTGAACCAGAAGTTCTTCGGGCGGCGCAGCGCTTCTTCCTCGGGCGTGAGCTTACGTTCGGGCATCGGAATCGAACCGGTCGCGCTCGAATAGCCGAGGCGCTTTTCCTCGCGCCGGCCGAGCCACCACGCCATGCCGAACACGAACACGAGGCCGATAGCCTGCACGGGAATGAGCGGGTTGAAGAGCGATGAGATCGGCAGATGCAGCGACGCCGATGCGCGAATCATCGGCCCCGTCCATGGCAGAAAATTGATGCCCGCCGCCATCGACACCGCAGCGGCCAGCACGCGCTTGTCCATGTTCAGGCGTTCGTAGAGCGGCAGCATCGCGGGGATCGTCACGAGAAAACACACCGCGCCGGAGCCGTCGAGGTGGATGAGGAGTGCGAGCAGCGTCGTGCCCATCACGATGCGCGTCGGTTTGGTGCCCACCGCGCGCAAAATGCGGTCGATGATCGGATCGAGCGTGCCCGCATCCGTAATCGTGCCGAAATAGAGGATCGCAAACACGAACATGCCGACGACAGGCGCGAGGTTCTTCAATCCGTCGATGACGAACTTGCTCGTCTGCAATCCGAATCCGCCGATCAGCGACGCCGCGATCGGCACGATGATCAGCGCCACGAGCGGCGACATGCGTTTGGAAAGAATCGCCCCGAGCAGGACGACGATGGTGGCGAGGCCGAGCAACGGCAGCATGTGTCTGTCTCCGAATCTTGTTTTTTGATGACGCCCAGAGTAAGTTCGAAGCAGCGATCACACAATTGAAATGATTTGATCCCAGCTATCACGAACCATAATGGATCTCAATCTTCGCGATATTCGCGCACTCGTCGCCGTGGCCGAGGCGGGAAGCTTCACGCGGGCGGCCGAGCGACTGCATCTTTCGCAACCCGCCCTTACTGTGCAGATACGCCGGCTGGAAGAAGCGGTCGGCGCGCGCCTGCTCGATCGCAACAGCCGCAATGTCGCGCTGACGACGACGGGCCGCGAGTTGCTGCCGCTCCTGCGCAAATCTCTGCGCGACATGGAAAACGTGCTGCGCGACGCCCGCGCACTGGGCGAAGGCGAGAGCGGCACCATCCGCATCGCGTGCCTGCCCACGTTTGCGGCGAGCGCACTGCCGGAATTGATCATCGGCATGAAACACGACGTGCCGCGCGTCACGTTCCAGATTCGCGATGTCGTAGCAAGCACCGTCAACGCGCTCGTGCGCGAGGAGGAAGTTGATATCGGGCTCACCGGGGGTGACGTGCCCGACCCGATGCTTGAAGTCCTGCATGCCGGTGTGGACCGGCTCGTCGTCGTTTGTCCGGGCGAGCATCCGTTCGCGAGCATGCGTCGAATCGGCGTGAGCGATCTCGCGCAGGTTCCGCTCGTGCTCACCGCACCGGGGACAAGCGTGCGCGCGGTTGTCGATGCCGCGCTTAGCCAGTGGAGCGGGCCGCTCGATATTGCCTGCGAACCCACGTATATGATGACCGCCGTCGCGATGGTGCGCGCGGGCCTGGGCGTGACGATCCTGCCCGAGACCGCGCGAGAAGTGCGCGCCGAACCTGGGCTCGTCAGCAAAGAGATCAACGATCCAGCGTTCGTGCGGTCGATTGCGATCGTGAAGAAACGAGGCAGAACGTTGCCGTCGATCACCGGCAAGTTCGTGCAACTGATGCGTCAGAGCGTTAGGACGCGGTGAGCCGATTCCGGCTTTGCGCCGGGCTGAGACTTAAGCAGTCGCCAGGCCTGAATAGCCCAGTAACGACTGGATGGTTCGGAGATCTTTGGGTGACTCCAGCAAATGAGTTGCAGCGGTATGAGGCCATGGATGTTTCCTACCACCGGCGGCGTAGGCCGTCATTGACTGCCCTACGACCGAAGATAAGTGACAGTTTTCGCATAACCCTCTAGGCGACGAGCGTCGTTCAAACTCGGATTGACCACGCCGGCGCGAGAACCATCCCGAAGCCGCCGTCCGGTCAACCCGCGACGCTCACGCCAGAAAACCGCCCGCGACGCCCGCGCGTTCCTCGTCGATGCAGCGGTCGAGCATGCGCGACACCTCGCTGATCTTGCCGACCATGATGACGCGCGATTCGCTGCGATACACCCGCACTGGCGCGCGCTGCGCCGGTTCCGCATGAACCGTCTTCACGAGCGACACGCGGGCGAACGCCGGCTGGCGAGACGGCAGCACCGGCATTTCATCGAACAGATCGGGCGTGGCTTCGGTATGCGGACGCGCTGCGACGCCGCAGGGAATCAATGCACGCAGATGACGCAGGCGGCCAAACTGGCGGAAGGGCAACAAACGGGCAAAACGTTCCATGATGACTCTCCAGGCGATAGGACGCACCGCGGCGAGCCGAGAACGGCTGCCGTCATGCTTTGATGTACTCGAAACGCGCCGCGTCGTGCGTGGCGTGGGATGAAGCGGGCGCGCTAGAACTCGCCCGAGCGGATCAGACCGACCGCAATGCCTTCGAGCGCGAATTCACCGCTGCCGGAGCGCACGAAGATGTTCTCGTAGTCCGGGTTCTCCGCGATGAGTTCGACGCCGTCCGTATGACGCTTCCAGCGCTTGACGGTGACGTCGTCGCCCAGACGCGCAACCACGATCTGCCCGTCCTTCGCTTCCGTGCGCTTCTGCACCGCGAGCAGGTCGCCATCGAGAATGCCGGCGTCGCGCATGGACAGCCCGCGCACCTTCAACAGATAGTCCGGCTTGCTGGAAAAGAGCGCCGGGTCGCACGCGTAATGCTGCGAGATGTGCTCTTGCGCGAGGATCGGACTGCCGGCTGCGACCCGGCCGACGAGCGGCAGCGACAACTGCATGATGCTCGGATGCGGCAACGTGAGCTGATGCGGCAGCTCGTCCGGCTGCACGGCTTCGCCGATCAGCCGGATGCCGCGCGACGAGCCCGCCGCCAGTTCGATCACGCCCTTGCGCGCCAGCGCCCGAAGATGCTCCTCGGCGGAATTGGCCGAACTGAAGCCAAGCTCCGCGGCAATCTCCGCGCGGGTGGGCGGGAAGCCGGTGCGCTCGATGGCGCGCTGCAAGAGTTCGAAGACTTCCTGCTGGCGAGCGGTAAGTTTTGAAGTTCTAGTCACTGGCTGGCCCCTGCTGCGCTGTATGGATGAACAGATGACTGTATTTTTATACAGTATTTCGCGCTTTTCAAGCATTACTTTAACTTCGTCGTGGAAGAGCCCGGAATTGGCCTTCGCAGCCGGAACGCAGCCAAGGCGGCGCCGTTAGCACGATTCCATATAAAAAGATGAAAAACGATTATTTCTAATCATATAGCCGCGCCGATAGACTGATTCCGTCAATGGATAAGACGGAGAACGGGGAATGCAAAGCACGAAAGCGGGATTGGGGACCAAGGCAAGAAAGCTCTTCGCGGCGTTCGCGGTGACAGCGGCGACGGCGGCCATCAGCGTCCACGCGCATGCTCAAACCGCGTTTCTGAACGTGTCGTACGATCCGACGCGCGAGCTGTATCAGGATTTCAATCAGGCGTTTGCGAAGAAGTGGAAGGCGGAGACGGGCGAGACCGTCACGTTCAAGCAGTCGCATGGCGGCTCCGGCGGCCAGGCACGCGCGGTCCTCGATGGCCTTCAGGCCGATGTCGTCACGCTCGCACTGGCCTACGACATCGACGCGCTCGCCGGCAAGGGACTCGTCAACGGCGACTGGCAAAAGCGCCTGCCGGACAATGCGTCGCCGTACACATCGACGATCGTGTTTCTCGTGCGCAAGGGTAATCCGAAGCACATCAAGGACTGGGACGATCTGGCGAAGCCGGGCGTCTCCATCGTCACGCCGAACCCCAAAACCTCGGGCGGCGCACGCTGGAACTATCTGGCCGCGTGGGCGTATGCGCAGCACAAGCCGGGCGGCAACGAGCAGAGCGCCAAGGACTTCGTCTCCAAGCTCTACAAGAACGCAGGCGTGCTCGATTCGGGCGCACGCGGCGCGACGACGAGCTTCGTGCAGCGCGGGCAGGGCGACGTGCTGATCGCGTGGGAGAACGAGGCGTTCCTGTCGCTCAAGGAGTTCGGCCCGGACAAGTTCGAGATCGTCGTGCCGTCGGTGAGCATTCTGGCGGAGCCGCCGGTCGCGGTGGTCGACAAGGTCGTCGACAAGCACGGCACGCGCAAGCTCGCCGAGGCGTATCTGAAGTATCTGTATAGCGACGAAGGCCAGCAGATCGCGGCGCGCAACTTTTATCGTCCGCGCTCGAAAACGGTCCCGGCCGATCTCATCAAGCAGTTTCCGAAGCTGAAGCTCTACACCATCGACGATACCTTCGGCGGCTGGACGAAGGCGCAAAAGACGCACTTCGCGGATGGCGGCGTGTTCGATTCGATCTATCAGCCGCAGTAACGGCAACGAGCAGGGCGGCCCGATGATGGAGCATCGAGCCGATTGAAGCGACGACAAGCGGCGCGCCATGACGCCGCTGTACGCACATGCAGCAACGAGCGCCCGCCCCGGCGCACTGGAACAGGATGATTCACGCATGACCACTTTCAACCTGCGCAAGCCAAGCGCGCTGCCGGGCTTCGGCCTGACGCTCGGCATTACGCTCGCGTATCTGAGCCTTGTCGTGCTCATACCGCTTGCAGCCACCTTTGCCAAGACGGCGACGCTCGACTGGGCGCAATTCGTGCGCGCGGTGACGTCGCCGCGCGTGCTGGCGTCGTACCGGCTGACGTTCTTCGCCGCGCTCGGCGGAGCACTGATCAATGCGGTGTTCGGCTTTCTCGTCGCGTGGGTGCTGGTGCGCTATACGTTCCCGTTCAAGCGTATCGTCGATGCCATCGTCGATCTGCCGTTCGCGCTGCCGACTTCCGTCGCGGGCATCTCGCTCGCGGCCGTGTATGCGGGCAACGGCTGGATCGGGCAATTTCTCGCGCCGCTCGGCATCAAGGTCGCGTTCACGCCGCTCGGCGTGCTGGTCGCGCTGACGTTCATCGGCTTGCCGTTCGTCGTGCGCACGGTGCAGCCGGTGCTCGAAGAGTTCGAGCGCGAGCAGGAAGAGGCAGCCGCGTGTCTCGGCGCGACGCGCTGGCTGACGTTTCGCCGCGTCGTGCTGCCATCGGTTTTCCCCGCGTTGCTGACGGGCTTTGCGCTGGCGTTCGCGCGTGCGCTCGGCGAATACGGTTCGGTTATTTTCATCGCCGGCAACGTGCCGATGAAGTCGGAGATCACGTCGCTGCTCATCATCACGAAGCTCGAACAGTACGACTATGCCGGCGCGACGGCGCTCGCAGTCGTGATGCTGTGCGTATCGTTCCTGATGCTGCTGTTCATCAATACGCTGCAATGGTTCCTGCAAAGGCGCACGAGCAGGACGGTCGCGCCGCCGGCCCCGACGCTGCACGTAGAGGGAGGCCGCGCATGAGCACGCCCGACAGCAAGGCCATCGCGATGAACACCGCGCCGCAACGCGAAGTCCATACGCTCAATCCGGTGACGGAGCCACGCGCGATACGCTGGCTGCTCATCGCCATCGCGCTCGTGTTTCTCGCGCTGTTTCTCGTCGTGCCGCTCGTCGCGGTGTTCGCGCAGGCGTTCGCGAAGGGCATCGACTATTACTTCGAGTCGCTGAAAGACCCCGACGCGTGGTCCGCGATCAAGCTCACGCTGATGACCGCCGCGATCGCCGTGCCGTTGAATCTGGTGTTCGGCCTGGCAGCGTCGTGGGCCATCGCGAAGTTCGAGTTTCGCGGCAAGGCGCTTCTGACGACGCTCATCGACCTGCCGTTTTCGGTGTCGCCGGTCATCTCCGGTCTCATCTACGTGCTGATGTTCGGCGCGCAAGGCTGGTTCGGGCCGTGGCTCGCATCGCATGACGTGCAGATCATCTTCGCGGTGCCGGGCATCGTGCTCGCGACGATCTTCGTCACGTTCCCGTTCGTCGCCCGTGAACTCATTCCGCTGATGCAGGCGCAAGGCAACGACGAAGAGGAAGCCGCGCACGTGCTGGGCGCATCGGGCTGGCAGATCTTCCGGCGCGTGACGCTGCCGAACGTGAAGTGGGGCCTGCTGTATGGCGTGATTCTCTGCAACGCGCGTGCGATGGGCGAGTTCGGCGCGGTGTCGGTGGTGTCGGGGCATATTCGCGGACAGACGGACACGATGCCGCTGCACGTCGAGATTCTCTACAACGAATACAACTTCTCGGCCGCGTTCGCGGTGGCGTCGCTGCTGGCCTTGCTCGCGCTCGTCACGCTCGGGCTGAAGCTCATCGCGGAGCGGCGCATGTCGCAGTCGCTCGTCGAAGCCAGAAAAAGCGCACAGAACTAAGGATCATCATGAGTATCATCGTTCGTAATCTGCAGAAGCGTTTCGGCGATTTCACCGCGCTCGACAACGTCACGCTCGATTTTCCAGCGGGCGAACTCGTCGCGCTGCTGGGGCCGTCGGGATGCGGCAAGACCACGCTTTTGCGCGTGATCGCCGGCCTCGAACAAGCCGACGCGGGCCAGGTCTTGCTGAACGGCGAGGACGTCGCGCATGTCGGCGCGCGCGATCGCCAGGTGGGCTTCGTGTTCCAGCACTACGCGCTCTTCAGACACATGACGGTGTTCGAGAACGTCGCGTTCGGCTTGCGCGTGAAGCCGCGCCGCGAGCGGCCGACCGAGGCGGCCATCCGCGAGAAAGTGCATGAACTGCTGAAGCTCGTGCAGCTCGACTGGCTTGCGCAGCGTTTTCCGTCGGAACTGTCGGGCGGTCAGCGGCAGCGTATTGCGCTGGCGCGTGCGCTCGCCGTCGAACCGAAAGTGCTGCTGCTCGACGAGCCGTTCGGCGCGCTCGACGCCAAGGTTCGCAAGGAACTG
The DNA here is from genome assembly GCF_000698555.1 of Caballeronia grimmiae. Taxonomy (GTDB): domain Bacteria; phylum Pseudomonadota; class Gammaproteobacteria; order Burkholderiales; family Burkholderiaceae; genus Caballeronia; species Caballeronia grimmiae. The sequence continues at coordinate 49,868 of NZ_JFHE01000040.1, forward strand.
CGCAGCTGGTTGCGCCGGCTGCACGACGACCTGCACATTTCGACGCTCTTCGTTACGCACGATCAGGAAGAAGCGCTCGAAGTGGCGGATCGCATCGTCGTGATGAATCATGGACGCGTGGAGCAGGTCGGCAGCCCGCAGGATGTGTACGATCATCCGCAGACGTCGTTCGTGTATGAGTTTCTCGGCGCGGCCAACCGTCTGCAAGGCAACGTCGATGCAAGCGGCTTCATCGCCGATGGCGCCGCGAAAGCGATCACCACGCAGGCGCATTTCAGCGGCCGCGCGCTCGCTTATGTGCGTCCGCACGATCTCGCGCTGTATCGCGCCGACGATGCGGAAGGCGTGGCGCACCCCGATGGCATCGTGGTCGGCGTGCGGCGCGTGGTGACACTGGGCGGCTCGGTGCGCGTGGAGCTTGCGGGCGATACGGGCGGCGTGCTCGAAGCCGAACTGGACCGCGAAGCATGGCGCGCGCTGCGGCTCGACATCGGCGATGGCGTGCGCGCGGTGCCTCGTGCGCTGCGCGTGTTTCCGGCGCAATGACGCGTTAGATAGAACAAAGACAGCAGACAAGAGAGGCAGAGAATGAACTTCCAGCAACTGCGCTTCGTGCGCGAGGCGGTGCGCCAGAACATGAATCTGACGGAAGTCGCCAACGTGCTCTATACGTCGCAATCGGGCGTGTCAAAACAGATCAAGGACCTCGAAGACGAGCTCGGCGTCGATATCTTCATTCGCCGGGGCAAGCGTCTAACGGGCCTGACCGAGCCGGGCAAGCAGGTGCATCAGCTGATCGAGCGCATGCTGCTCGATGCGGAGAACCTGCGGCGCGTCGCCCGCCAGTTCGCCGATCAGGACAACGGCCATCTCGTCGTCGCGACGACGCACACGCAGGCTCGTTATGCGTTGCCCAAAGTCATTAGACAGTTCACCGAAGTATTTCCGAAGGTGCATCTCGCGCTGCGGCAGGGCAGCCCGCAGCAGATCGCGCAGATGATCATCAACGGCGAGGCGGACATCGGCATCTCGACCGAGGCGCTTGACCGCTATCCGGACATCGTCACGTTCCCGTGCTATTCATGGCATCACACGGTGGTGGTGCCGAAGGATCATCCGCTGGTCGGGCGGGAGAACATCACGCTCGAGCAGATCGCGGAGTATCCGATCGTTACCTACGACAACGATTTCACGGGCCGCTCTCACGTCGATCAGGCTTTCGCAAGCGCCGGCGCGATGCCCGATATCGTGCTGACTGCAATCGATGCCGACGTCATCAAGACGTATGTCGAACTGGGCATGGGTATCGGCATCGTGGCGGCGATGGCTTACGACGCGAAGCGCGATACGGAACTCGTCGCGCTCGACACGCAACATCTGTTCGAAGCGAGCACGACGCGCGTCGGCTTGCGCCGTGGCGCGTTTTTGCGCGCTTATGCGTATCGGCTGATCGAGATGTTCGCGCCGCAACTCGACGAAACGCAGATCGCAGCCCAACTGCGCGAGACCGCGTAAAGCCTGCCGGCTGATTTACAATCGCCGGCATGACAACCGACATTCTTCCTCGTATCGCCGTCCTCGCAACGGGCGGCACGATCGCCGGACGCGCCGGCGACGCTTCCATGACAGCGGGCTATAAGGCGGGCGTCGTCGGCGTGAACGACCTGCTCGACGCCGTGCCTGCGCTCGGCAACGTCGCCCGCATTCACGCGGAGCAGATCGCGAGCGTCGACAGCAAGGACATGAGCCATGCGCTCTGGACGACGCTTGCGCAGCGCATCGACGCACTCGCCGCGCAGGACGATATCGCGGGCATCGTCGTCACGCACGGCACCGATACGCTCGAAGAAACCGCGTATCTGCTGCATCTGACGGTGAAGACCGCGAAGCCTGTCGTGCTGACCGCCGCGATGCGTCCGTCGAGCGCGCTTTCCGCCGATGGTCCGTTGAACCTGCTCAATGCGGTGACGGTCGCGGCTTGCGCGCAGGCGAAGGGGCAAGGCGTGCTCGTCGCGTTCAATAACCAGATTCACAGCGCACGCGATGTCACCAAGACGAGCACCTACGCCGTCGATGCGTTTCGCTCGCCGGAAGTCGGCGTGCTCGGCTTCGTACAGGACGGACGCGTGGAGTTTCAGCGCGCGGTGACGAAGGCGCATACGCTCGCGAGCGAATTCGCGGTCGGCGCGCAATGGCCGATGGTCGAGATCGTGACGAGCTATGCGGGCGTATCGCGAATGGCGGTGGATGCGCTCGTTGCGGCCGGCGTGAAGGGCATCGTCGTGGCGGGGACGGGGAATGGCTCGATCCACGCAAGCATGACGCAAGGGCTCGTCGATGCAGTGAAGGCAGGCGTCGCGGTCGTGCGGGCCTCGCGCGTGGGCTCGGGACATGTCATGCGAAACGGCGCTGCATCGGATGATGCGCTCGGCAGCGTCAGCGCGGGCACGCTCAATCCGTATAAGGCGCGCGTGTTGCTGATGCTAGCGCTCGCGGCGGGAGTGGAGGAGGCGGGGGCGTTGCAGAGGGTGTTCGAGCGGTACTGATCGACACTGGTATCAAGCATGCGCCTGAAGCCAACCTTACGCCTCCTCTGCGGCATCATCGCCATTTCGAGTACTGCGCTCGCACAACGGCTTCCTGTCTTCGAGGACTGCCCTCGCGCCGTACAGTCTATCGAGCAAGCACCCCGCCTTAGATTCCCTGATGCGCAAACCCGCAAATATCGCAGCGTTCTGCGCGATGCGGCGAACGGCCCCGTCGACTTCGCCGGCCATTACGTACTGGCGGGGTGGGGCTGCGGCGCAGGGTGTGTCATGGCGGCGGCGATCGACAAAAAGTCGGGGCGCATTGTGCCGCTGCCTTTCACCGTTTCGGACTGGCCGCTCGATGTGAGCGAACCGATCGAATACCGTGCGAATAGCTGCGTGGTGATTGTCAAGGGAAGCCGCAACGAGAGCAACGAACACGGTACTTACTACTACGCGTTCAACGGCACATCATTCCACTTGCGTGCGACCGCCCCTCGCCAATAAGCAAAAAACGCGAACCGGAGTTCGCGTTTCTCTTTCATTCACAAGCGGCAAAAGCAATCAGTTAGCCGGCGGAATGCGCAGCACCTGACCGGGATAGATCTTGTCCGGGCTCTTGAGCATCGGCTTGTTGGCTTCGAAGATGATGTCGTTCTTCGCACCGCTGCCGTAGTACTTCTCCGCGATCTTCCACAGGTTGTCACCCGATGCGACCGTGTGATACTGCGACTCAGGCGCAGCGTTAGTCACGGTCAACTGATCATCCACCTTGTCGACGTGCTGCACGTTCCCCGCCGCGACCACAATCTTTTCCTTCGTGGCCTGATCGGCCGCCTGGCCCGAGACCGTGACCGTATGGGACGCGCCGTCATACTTGACCTGCAGGTTGTCTGCATTCAGTCCTTGCGAGCGGATATACGTCGCAATGGCTTCGCCGGCCTTCTGATTGAGCGTGGCAACATCGACGGGCGCACTCGCCGGCGCAGCCTGCGCGGACGGCGTCGTTGCACCGAACAGCTTTTCGCCTGCTTCCTTGATGAAACTGAGGATTCCCATTGTTCAACTCCTTAAAGAACCAAGTTGGCGCCGCTTGCGAAGTAGAGGCACGTTAGTCGCGCCCGGCATCGAATAGTTCTGAAGTTCAACAGGGGATTACGCCGCACGTTGCACGCGGCATCGATGAAACGTCTCATACAGCAATCCGACGCGGACACCCGACGGCAAACCGTCTGACCGACCAAGGCTTACCCGGCAACCGCCGGATGCCGCTCTCGGACCCCACTTGCCGCCCTCAGCCCAGAGCGGCATTTGTCCCGCGTGCCCATACGCGGGACGCCCCACGGTTCAGGCGGGAGACATCACGCAGCCTTCGCTTGCTGCGGCTCTTCCGCCACCTGCCAGTTCGACATGATCTCGAGCGCACGCACGAGCGCCGAGTGATCCCACGCTTTGCCGCCGTTCGCCGCGCACACGCTGAACAACTGTTGCGCGCTCGCGGTATGAGGCAGGGCAAGGCCCATCTTGCGCGCGCCATCGAGCGCGAGGTTCAGGTCCTTTTGATGCAGTTCGATACGGAAGCCCGGATTGAACGTGCGCTTCGTCA
>NZ_JFHE01000041.1 GCF_000698555.1 Caballeronia grimmiae
CAAGGACGTGATCAAGTCGGGCGGCGAGTGGGTGTCGTCACTCGAAATCGAAAGCCTGATCTCGCTCTATCCGGCAGTCTCAGAAGTCGCGGTGATAGGCGTCAAGGACGAGAAATGGGGCGAGCGGCCGGTGGCGCTCGTGGTGCTGAAGCCCGGCATTACGCCCGCTGCATCGGGGGATGACATCCGGAACCACGTGCTCGCGTTCAGCGAAACCGGGCGAATTTCGAAGTATGCGGTGCCGCAAATCGTGAAGATCGTCGATCAGCTCGACAAGACGAGCGTCGGCAAGTTGAACAAGAAGCGGCTGCGCGAACAGTTTGCGCAATCGCTCGAACGGGAAGCATGAGCATGAGTACGGCCACAAGCATGACGACGCGCGGCTATCGCGTCGCGACGATCGAAGACTTCGTCGGGCAGGAACTGGGCGTGTCGGAATGGGTGATCGTCGATCAGGCCCGCATCGACGCCTTCGCGCAATGCACCGGCGATACGCAGTGGATTCATCTCAACGAAGAGCGTGCGAAGCGCGAGAGCCCGTTCGGCGGCACCATCGCGCACGGCTATCTGACGCTTTCGCTGCTGGCGGCGCTCGCGATCGAAGTGGGCGTCGTGCCCACGGATGCATCGGCTGCGCTGAACTATGGCATCGACAAGGTGCGCTTTATGACGCCCGTTAGATCCGGCGCACGCGTGCGAAGCCGAGTCGTGCTGACGTCCGTCGAAAGAAAAGGCGGTGGTCGCATTCTTTTGAAGACCGGCAACGAGTTGCAGATTGAAGGCGAGGACAAGCCCGCCCTTATCGCAGAGACGCTGGTCATGATCCTTGCATGATGGAGTGCGCAGAGAAATGGCATCAGACATGACGAATTTGAACGACGACATCGCCGCGCGCGCAACCGATGGCATGCCGGGACCGAATCCGTTCGTCGGGCTGCGGCCCGTCGACATGCTCGCGGCGGCAGGACAGATTGGCGCGCAGGCGGTCCTTCATCCCGCGCTGATGATGCGGCAGACCACGGCGTTTATCCGGGATCTCGCATTGGCGGTGAGCGGCAATGCAGCGCCCGCGCCGCAGCCCGGCGACAAGCGCTTCGCTGATTCCGCCTGGCGTGAACAGACGGTGTATCGCACCACGATGCACGGCTATTTCGCGTGGCGCGATGCGCTGACCGGCCTGGTCGAAGGTTCCGCGCTCGATCAGGCGAGCAAGGAGCGCGCGCAGTTCGTGCTGTCGCTCATGACGGACGCACTGGCCCCGACGAATACGCTCGCCGGCAATCCGGCGGCGATGAGGAAGCTGGTGGAATCGAACGGTGCGAGTGTCGTCGCCGGAATGAAGAACATGCTCGGCGATGCGCTCCGCAACAAGGGCATGCCGTCGCAGGTCGACAAGCGCGCGTTCAAGGTCGGCGGCAATCTCGGCGCGTCTCGCGGCGCCGTGGTGTTGCGCAACGAAGTGCTCGAACTCATTCAGTACGAGCCGACGACGCCGACGGTTCACGCGCGTGCGCAACTGATCGTGCCGCCGCAGATCAACAAGTTTTATATCTTCGATCTGGCCGCGAAGAAGAGCATCGTCGAGTATCTGGTCGACAACGAGTTTCAGGTGTTCGCCGTGAGCTGGCGCAATCCGCGTGAAGCGCACCGCGATTGGGACATGGATACCTACGTCGCGGCGCTCATCGAAGCGATCGACGCGGTGCGCGACATCACCGGACAGGCGGACGTGAATCTGCACGGCGCGTGCTCCGGCGCGATGACCATCTCCGCGCTGCTCGGCCATCTCGCGAGCCGTGGCGACACGTCGGTTCATGCGGCCACGCTGATGGTTGCAGTGCTGGACAACGCATCGCCGTCGCAGCTCGGACTCTTCACGACGCCGGAAGCCGTCGAACTCGCCAAGCGCAACAGCAAGGCGAAAGGCGTGCTGTCGGGCGACGACATGGGCCGCGTCTTTGCATGGATGCGTCCCAACGATCTCGTGTGGAACTTCTGGGTCAACAACTATCTGATGGGCGAAGCGCCGCCTGCCTTCGACATCCTCTATTGGAACAACGACGCGACGCGTGTGCCGGCGAAGCTGCACGGCCAGTTGCTCGATATCTTCACGCAAGGCCTGCTGACGAAGCCACGCGCGTTGACCGTGCTCGGCACGCCGGTTGATTTGTCGAAGGTCGAGTGCGACACCTATGTGATGGCCGGCATGACCGATCACATCACGCCGTGGCGAGGCGTCTACGACACGGCTCGCGCGTTCGGCGGCAAAACGCGCTACGTGCTGAGTTCGAGCGGTCATATCCAGAGCCTCATCAATCCGCCCGGCAATGCAAAGGCGAAGTTCTTCCATAACGATGCGCTTCCCGACGATGCCGACGCATGGCTTGCCCGCGCGACGGCGAAAGCGGACTCGTGGTGGAGCGACTGGCGCGACTGGCTTGCCGAACGGTCGGGCGAACGCGGCGCGGCGCCGAAGGCGCTCGGCAACAAGCGGCATAGGCGGCTGGACGATGCGCCGGGCCGCTATGTTCTCGAAGCGTGAACCAGGAAGCTCATGACACGGATAACAACGATGCGCACGATGAACATACGGACCGTCGATATCGACGGACAACGCATTCGCGTCGGCATCTGGGGTGGCAGCGATGCTTCGCCGCCGCTCGTGGTGTTCAACGGCATCGGCGCAAATCTCGAACTGATCCGGCCGTTTGCCGAGGCGCTCGGCGATGTCGAAGTCGTGATCTTCGATATTCCCGGCGTGGGTGGATCGCCTGCGCCGCTCATGCCGTATCGCTTCTCGACGCTCGCCGCGCTGACCGACAAGCTGCTCTCGACGCTCGGCTACGACGGCCCGGTCGATGCGCTGGGCGTGTCGTGGGGCGGGGCGCTCGCGCAGCAGTTCGCGTATCTGTATCCGGTCCGATGCCGGCGGCTCGTGCTGGCCGCGACATCGCCGGGCGTCATCATGGTGCCGGGGCGGCTGTCGGTGCTGTCGAAGCTGGTCGGTGCACGGCGCTACCGCGATGCAGATTATCTGCGTGAAGTCGGCGCGGAGATTTACGGCGGCGCATATCGCCGCGACCCGGCTTTGCTCGAAGAACACGGACGGCATATTCAGGCGCCGGGCGGCCGCGGCTACCTGTATCAGCTATTGGCGACATGCGGATGGAGCAGCCTGTTTTGGCTCGGCGCGTTGCGCCAGCCGACACTGGTCATGCATGGCGATGACGATCCGATCGTGCCGCTCGTCAACGCACGGGTGATCGCGAGCCGCATCCGGCGGGCGACGCTTCATGTGATCGAGGACGGGCATCTGTTTCTCATCACCAGGACGGAGGAAATTGCGCCGCTCGTGCGCGAGTTCCTGCTGGGCGCGCAGATCGAAGGACGTTAGGCCTTCATCGAATCGTCGAAATCAACCACTGAACATTTGCAAGTGCGGCGCGATGCGCGCTGCGAACACGGAGACAACGATGAGCTACACCCCTCCCGTCAAGGACATGATGTTCGTGATCGAGAATCTGGCCGATATCGCACGCGTGAGCCAGCTACCCGGTCTCGCCGATTCGAATCTCGACACCGCCGGCGCGATCCTCGACGAAGGTGCGAAGCTCGCAGCCGAAGTCATCGCTCCGCTCAACGCGCTGGGCGACCAGCGGCCGAGCACGTGGCATGACGGCCACGTAAAGGCCACGCCAGGCTTCGGCGATGCATACCGCCAGTACGCGGAAGGCGGCTGGCAGGGCATCAGTCATCCGACCGAATTCGGCGGACAGGGCTTGGCCAAGCTGATCGCGTCGCCGTGCATCGAAATGCTGAACGCGGCGAATCTCTCGTTCGCGTTGTGCCCGCTGCTGACCGATGGCGCGATCGAGGCGTTGCTGATCGCGGGATCGGACGAACTGAAGGCGCGCTATCTGCCGAAGCTGATCGAAGGCACGTGGACGGGCACGATGAATCTGACCGAGCCTCAAGCGGGCTCGGACCTGTCGCTGGTGCGCTCACGCGCGGAACGTCAGGATGACGAAACATATCGGATATCGGGCACCAAGATTTTCATTACGTGGGGCGAGCACGATATGGCGGAGAACATCATGCATCTCGTGCTGGCGCGCACGCCGGATGCGCCGGAGGGCGTAAAGGGCATCTCGCTCTTTGTCGTGCCGAAGTTTCTAGTGAACGATGACGGTTCACTCGGCGCGCGCAACGCCGTGCAGTGCGTGTCGATCGAACACAAGCTGGGCATCAAGGCGAGCCCGACCGCCGTGCTCCAGTATGGCGACAACGGCGGCGCGATCGGCTATCTCGTGGGCGAAGAGAATCGCGGCCTCGAGTACATGTTCATCATGATGAACGCCGCGCGCTTTGGCGTGGGGCTGCAGGGCGTCGCGCTGTCGGATGCGGCCTATCAGAAAGCCGCCGCCTACGCGCGGGAACGGGTGCAGGGCCGTCCTGTCGATGGCAGCGGCGCACGGGCTGTGGCGATCATCGATCATCCCGATGTACGGCGGATGCTCGGCACGATGCGCGCCATGACCGAGGGCGCGCGTGCACTGGCGTACGTCGCGGCGGCGCACGCGGATATCGCCAATCACGACGACGATGCGGCGACGCGCGCCCGGCATCTCGCGATCCATGAGTACCTCGTGCCGATCGTGAAAGGCTGGAGCACCGAAATGGCGATCGACGTGACGAGCCTTGGCGTGCAGGTTCATGGCGGGATGGGGTTCATCGAGGAAACGGGAGCGGCGCAGTTCTATCGCGATGCCCGCATTCTGTCGATCTATGAAGGCACGACGGCCATTCAGGCGAACGACCTGGTGGGCCGCAAGACGATGCGCGACGGCGGCGCGGCGGCGCAGGCGCTGCTGACGGAGATCGACGCGACGCTTGCGTCGTTGAGGACGATCGATGCGGGGAACGCTGCGCGTGTTTTCGACGCGATGCATCGCCGGCTGGCGGACGGGCGGGACGCGCTTGCTAACGTCGTGACGTATGTGCTGGAGGCGGGCAAGCGGGATCCGCGTGCGGTGTTCGGGGGCGGCGTGCTGTATGTGAAGCTCGCGGGAATCGTGCTGTCGGGGTGGCAGATGGCGCGGGCGCTGATCGTTGCGCATAGCAAGCGCGCGGATGATCCGGGGTTTTACGGGGCGAAGATCGCGACTGCGCACTGCTTCGCGGAGTATGTGCTGACGCAGGCTCGTGGGTTGGAGTCGGCGATTGTTTCCGCGCGAGGGGATGATGCGGTGTTTGCGATGGCGGCGGAGGACATTTAAGGGGCCAAGTGCTCTGTTGGCGGGAAGCGGGCTCGTTGGGCTAGATTTAAGGTGGCTCTCGGACGGGTGATGAATAAGCTGACCGGTGCGTCGGCGGAACAGGCAGGATGCGCAAGTGTCCGAGACCGGCCGATTCTGTTGAAAGACTCGCCGAATCGGATGTCGGTTGCTTGCCCTCGATACATTGGGTTACGGAGCGCATCGCATGATGGGTCGTCAAGGCGGCGTGCAAGACAAACGCTTCTAGTCGCTCAACCTTGGCGATCACGTGCCGCAGACGCGCTTATTGCGCGGCATTGAGCGGGAGTTCTAGCTTCACGGCTTGAGGGAGCATCTCTGACCTCACTACGCGTATCGCTGGTTTTGTCGGCTCGGTCTTCAAGATCCCGTGCCTAACTATTCGGCCTTTTCGAAGGACCGGCATGGCCGGTTCCGAGACAGCGACGCCTTGCGGCATGCATTCGAGTCGGCTTCGCGTCGCTGCATGAATGTGGTGGGCCGTCCCTTCGATTCGTCCAACCATCTAGGCCGAGAAGTAGCGTTTCTCAACTGAATCGGTAGACGTCGGCCGGTGGCCCTTCGACAAGTGGGCGCTCGACGATGCGTCGGACGCGGCGCATTGTTCCAATCGCCGTGCTGAGAAACGATTCGCCCCTGCGCTACTCGCCAAGCCAGTGCTTGCACAACGTTGAGACAGGACTCTTGCTTGTGGCAGAGCTGAATGTGATGTGAGGCGGTTCAAACAGACTGGCTTCGCCGCTCCATTCCGTCTATAACGCCGAGATCAGAGGTCGTGACGTGCCGGCTGACATGACTCGACGCGGCTGGTCGCCTGGCTTCATCTATAGCCATGAAGCTCTGATTGAATCCGACCGTACCAATCTTCGTGTTAGTGATTTTTATGGTCTCAGGCGATACCTTTAGGTAAGGCGGATCTGCAAGATGCCGCAATTCACGACGATTCCATTCGGTAATAAGAAATAAGTCAGAGGTACAACTCAACAACGGAAGCAAGTGTCGCCACGGTGCTGCAGGTTGGCCACGTTCTCTGCAAGGACAAATATAGTGCCAGTAGAACAAGTGGAGACAGCGCAAAGGGTGAGCACTCGTGAGCGTCCGTCCGCGCAAGATGGACTCAGTTTGCGCAACTGGGCCGCCTTGCTAATCGGACTAAGTACCCTGTCCTTGGCGATTACCGGCTTCACGATCGGCAATAACAACATCTTCCATATACCGATCCTGGAGGGCTCGTGGCGCGAACCTCAATTCGCGCATGATGCCTTCATGCAGTCGCTACGTTATTTTTCTTCCGGTTTTTGGCTGATGCAGGCGGGGATCGCTGACGACAGCAATGTGCTGAAATATTTCCTGCCATGGCTGTTCATTTCCCGACTGGTCTTTTTCGCTGGCATTGGCTCCTGGATCGCGGTCTTGGGGCTGAAGAGGCGAACGCAGATCGTGATTTTCATGCTGCTGAGCGCGGTCATCAGCTTGCTGCGCGGCGAATCTTTCGCCGGAGATGGCGGAATCGCTATCGGTCAATTCACCCACTCGGAACTGGGCAACGGCTTGAGCCTGATCGCGCTCGCGCTGGTGTGGCGCCGCTGCTATGGCTGGGCGCTGGCCTTCGCGGGGCTGGTATTTTTCCTCAACGTCTTCATGGCTGTGTGGCTCGCTCCACTGATCGCGACGATGGTCGTGCTGCAATGGCGAGAACACCGGCTGAGCCTTAGCCTCCTGATGCGAAAAGGCTGGCCTGGCTTGCTAGCCTGTGTCGTGCCGGGCGTCCCAGTGTTGACCAGCCTCGCGCTCAATCCCGAATTGGGGAAAAGGCCGGAGTACGATTACCGAGTGTTTCTGCTCGAGCACTGGCCTGATCACTTCCTGGCGATGCACTTGGCTGTCATGCAATACGTTGGCTTCGTGATCGTTGTCGCCACGGCCATCGGCTCGGCATTGCAGTTGCCGCGCGACCAGGCGCGGCTGATATGTTCGTTGACGGGTGTGATGCTGGCAATCTGGACAATCGGCGCGCTTCTGCCCCTATTCACTAGCTCGCCCACACTGTTCAACCTTCACTTGCTGCGCTCGACGACGTATCTGCAAATATTGGCCGGACTTGCGCTCGCGGCCCTCATTACGCGGTGGATGACCTCGGCGAATGAGGCCGATCGTTTTTTATGGGCGCCTATCCTGGTGCTATCGGTGGTGGTCAAACCCATCGGCGCTGCGGCGCTATTTCCGGTGCTAGCGATGCGGAAGGCCTGGCGCCCCGGCACGCGGCTCGCCAGCCCGATCGTGGCGGCACTGCTTCTAACGCTGAGTAGCGCTGCAACCGTGGCCCTGATCGTTAAGCAATATCGTCGGGATTCATACGCCGCCGCAAAACGGGCGGACTGGCTGGCCCTGGCTAGCTGGGCCAAAGCCAACACGCCTCCTGATACGGTCTTCCTTTTGCCGGTGATGCGGCTTCACGACCGCAGCCCCTTGCCGACGGCACCCGCACGCATGACGGATCTGCTGATCGGCAGCGAGGTGTTTCCCGCGATGTCTCACCGCCAGGTATGGGTGATGGGCAAATATGGCGCGGCGGCGCAGTGGCTGCCCAGCTACTACCCAATTTGGCACGAGCGCATGGTGGGCAGTCTCCTTGCCACGAGCCTGTCTGAACGCCTGACCTACGCCCGCAGTAATGTTATCGGCATGGTGGTGGACGATTGCGGTGCGGCGGGCAGCAATGTTCCAGTCTATCGGTCGGGAAAACTCTGTGTCTTTGCATCGAATCATGCAGAACGGTGAATGAGCGAGGGCAGATGGGAGCCTTCGTAGTCGAGGCGGAAGGCCGCAACGATTCGCTTGCCGCCGATCGCATCAGGCAGCACCAGCGACAAAGTCGCGTCATATGCTCAACGCGTCCGAGGCAGCAGGATCTTGCCGTCGCCGGCAATCTGCTCGAGGCATGCTAGCGTCACTGAATCAGTGAACTATGCACGTACCTGCCACCTGTGCATCGGATGCGTAGTGTTCTGCAGAAGCACCAGACACGATGAATCCCGCGATGTCCACAAACACGAAATCCATCACGTTTCCGGCTACAAGCCATAAGCACGAATCTTGTGATCGAAGCCCGCAACGAAGAGCTGTCCGTTGACGACTGTCGGCGACGTGAAGATACCTCCCGTCACACGATCCGCTTGGGGCAGATTGTTGGTACTCCACAGCTGTGAGCCACTCTGTGCATCGACGGCGAAGACCTCGCTTCCAATGCCGTCGGCGTAATAGACAACGCCGTTCGCGACGATCGGTGAGATTGCCGGGTTCGCTCCTGCCGAGTTCACGCCCACGGGCAGATTCCATGCGATCGCGACCGAGCAGTCCGACTGAATCGACAACGCAACGAGGCCGTGCCGGACGAGGCCCGTACTCGAATCGACCGGATTCGCCAGATAAATTCGATTGAGCGCCGGATCGAATGCCGGCAAGCCGATGAAACCTCCCGACGGGGTGCTGCGGCCTATCTGAAACGAATAGATGGGACCGTCGGCAAGCGTATTGCGGTCGTAGATGTGCAGTATGCCGGTCTTCTGCATCGCGGCCAGCATCGGATGGCATGCGGGGGTCTGAAAGAGCAGGGGCGTTGCGCCAAAGTCCACGTCGACGGTCGTCGAGAGCGGCGGCGCATTGGCCGCATCGATCGTCAGGTAGGGCGTGAGCCTGACGACGTGTTCGGCGTAAGAAGAGTTCTGCGTATCCGCAAAGGCGTTGCCGGTGGCCGTGTAGATCCATAGGCCGTTCGGCGAGATGGATACACCGCCCGGACCCCAGATTCCGCCTCCATCGGGACCGGTCTCGCCGGTCGTGTACCACCTTTGCAGTACCGCGAGGTTCGCGGTCGAGACACGCACGATCTGACCGTGGTAAGGCCGCCTGTCGCATGGGCCGGCGGTAGTGACGTAGATGTCGGAGCCGCTCAGCGTGGGGCTGCCGAAGACGATCGTCCGCGGCGAAGCGTTCGCTGCGTCGAGCAACTGAGTCCACGGCATGACGTCGGCGCCCGTCGACAGGTCGAGCGCGTGCAGGAAGCCGTAGCCCGTGACCACGTACATCCGGTTGGTGTTCCGGTCGAGCGTCGGCGTGCCGATCGTGCCCACGAAGCCTTGCGACGCGTCGAAATTGCCACAGCTCGTTTGCACCGTAGGCGCCTGCACGCTCCAGATGATCGCGCCGGTCGCTGCATTCAGGGCCACGATTCGGCCCGACCACGTCGCGGCATACACGACATCGGTCGGTTTGCCGTTGATCTGGACTCCCGTGACGAGCGTCGGCTGCGTGGTGATGGGACCGCCTATGTCGGTGGCCCAGTGCGCGCGTAATTGCGATACGTTGCCTGTGTTCAACACGCGCTCGACCGCGTTGAACCCGGAGCGCTGACGATCCACTCCGAATGTCGGCCAGTCCGTTGCATCGATGAGCGCGGCGGCGCCTGGAATCGTCGACGCCGTGTTCCTGCTTAATTCAGGACTCGCGACGAACGGTGGGTCCCTGCGAGGCGCACTTCCGCTTCCGGCACCCTGGGCCAACGCCGCAGTCATCGATAAAGTGGACGCCATGCCGAGAAGCACCGCGAAAACGCGATGCGCGCAGTCGATTCGTTTCATGCCACACCTCTCGAGCGAGACAGTACCCGGATGCAACGGTCTGTGGGATATGAAAGAGCAAAGCGCGCGCACGAGCGCCACAGGTTCAGCGTGTCGGCTGTGCGGGACGGTCGATGTCCGCGCGAGCAACGGCGTGCAAGCGCGTCACCTTGTTATAGCAGGTCTTACGGCGATGCGTTGACCGCTTCAGGTCTGGACATTCGTCGATAAAACGAACGTGCGCGGATTTGCGTCCTGGCTCATGCCGTTATCGCGGCGAGGTTCGATGCAACCGCTGGTCGGAGATGAAGATGCCGCTTAGCGAGCGAGCTTCGAAGGCTGCACACGCGGCACACAGGCGAGCCGTGAATCACGGAACGACGCTGAACTTGAGGGCAAACACGGATACGCTGCGGTCAGATGGCCGATTGATTTACCCGCTTCATCAACGCCTCGGCGCTCTCCTTGCGTTCGCTATACCGGTCTACGAGGTACGGACCAATGTCGCGCGTCAGCAGCGTGAATTTGACCAGTTCCTCCATGACGTCCACGACGCGGTCGAAATATGCTGAAGCTTTCAGGCGGCCCGCTTCGTCGAACTCCATGAACGCCTTGGCCACCGACGACTGGTTGGGAATGGTCAGCATGCGCATCCATCGTCCAAGCACGCGCATCTGGTTGACGGCGTTGAACGACTGCGAGCCGCCGCTGACCTGCATCACCGCGAGCGTCTTGCCCTGGGTCGGCCGCAACGCTCCGACCGAAAGAGGAATCCAGTCGATCTGCGCCTTCATGATGCCGGTCATTGCGCCGTGCCGCTCGGGCGAGCACCACACCATCCCTTCCGACCACAGTACCAGCTCGCGCAGCTCGGCCACCTTGGGATGGGTCTCCGGCGCGTCGTCCGGCAACGGCAAGCCGCTCGGATTGAATGTGCGCACTTCGGCGCCCATCGCCGTGAGTAAGCGCGCGGCTTCTTCGCTCAGCAGACGGCTGAACGAACGCTCGCGCAGCGAACCGTAGAGCAGCAGGAAGCGCGGAGGATGGCGCGAGGCTTCAACAGGCTGCAGGCGATTGATGTCGGGTACCCGAAACAGCGCTGGATCGACCTGCGGGAGATCATTGGTGAGATCGGACACGTTTTCCCTCTGTGATTATTTCCGTATTGCTCGGGCGCGCTTGTACCAGTCCGGAGCGAGGCGCCGTTGGCTGCCGTATCAAGAGTCGACGGGCAACGATCGGTGTATACCGGAGAGAGACATTACACGAGCCATCTGCGCGGATAATGCGTAGCTTTTTCGCATTTCGGGAAAGGCTTGCAAGGTACTTCCGCGCTTCGAACGGACGCAACAGTGCGGCTTGACTGAAATCGGACGTAGTCACAGGCCCAGGCACTTTGCGGCTCAGCGAGCCACATTGCACATGATGACGCTTGCCCGCGCACATCATCCCGCCACGCCCCCTCAAGTTTCCCCATCCCCCGCCGACATACAGATCAGTCACGTCGACACGCGCGCGTCACAGATGCGTGCTCAGCCATCGCCACGCATGCGGGCCGCAGATCATGCCCCAGGTCATCGCGCTGATCACGATCGACACGGTGACCGCCGCGCTGCCGCAGTCCTTCGCCCGCCCGGAGAGCTCGTGCCGTTCCAGCGAGATGCGGTCGATCGTCGCCTCGATGCTCGAATTGATCAGCTCGACGAGCAGCACCAGCAGCACCGACGCCGCGAGCAGCACGCGCTCCGCCGTGCTCACCGGGACGAAGAAGGCGATCGGCAGCAGCACGATGGCCGCGCAGGCTTCCTGACGGAACGCGCTTTCCTCGCGCCAGGTGACGGCGATGCCGTCCCACGAGTGACGCAGCGCAAAGAGGCCGCGCAGCAGCCCGCGCCGTTTGACGATGGCGCTGCCGGTGGCGGAAGACGGTGACTTGGATGATGGAGTTGGCCGGACCATGACGCGACGTGGCGGTTATTTGTTTGAAGGATGCCCGAGTTGAACCGAACTGTCCGACATTATGCGTTTGTTCCGCCCGCTCTTCGGCAGCACGGGCGCGGAAATTCATCCCGAAGCGCCAGCTCCGCCCAGCCAGCCGCGCCGGCCAGCCAGCCGCTCGCCGGCAACCGTCGCCACGATGCCACACATCCGCCGCGCGGCGCGCGCCCCCGACTCCTCCCCGATCTGCCGATGAAATTCGCCGTACGCTTCTGCCTGTCGCTGGCAATGGCCGCCCGCGCGCTCGATGCCGCCGCGCTGCCCGCCGCTGTTCCCGCATCGCCCGAAGCGCCGGCCAGCGCCAGTGCCGCCGCCGTCGCCGTTAACGGGAACGCCAACGCCAACGCCAACGCCAACGCCAACGCCAACGCCAACGCCAACGCCAGCGCCACGACCATCCACGTCCCGTTCTCCGCGCTCGGCGCGTGGCAGCCGCTGCAGCTGCGCGGCCTTGAAGACGCGCGCTCAGTGGCGCTCGGCGTGCGGCTCGACCGCGTCGTCACCGGCGCGCGCCTGCGTCTTCGCTATACGTATTCGCCCGCGCTGCTCTTCCCGCTGTCGCACGTGAAGGTGTCGATCAACAACGAAGTCATCGCCACCGTGCCGTTCGACAAGGAGCACGCCGGCTCGGTCGTCACGCAGGACATCCCGCTCGATCCGCGCCTCTTCACCGATTACAACCAGTTCGGGCTGCGCTTCATCGGCCATTACACGCTCGATCACTGCGAAGATCCCGCGAACACCGCGCTGTGGGCCGACGTCAGCCCGGCGAGCGAATTCATCCTCGATACCGCGCCGATCAAGCTGCCGAACGATCTCGCCCTGTTGCCCGCGCCGTTCTTCGATGCCCGCGACGTCAACCGCCTCACGCTCCCGTTCGTGCTGCCCGCATCGCCCGACACCGCGACGCTCAAAAGCGCGGGCGTGCTCGCATCCTGGTTCGGCTCGCTCGCCGATTACCGGCAGGCGCGCTTCCCGGCGCTCGGCGCGTTGCCCGCGAACGAGCACGCGGTCGTCATCGGTACGCGCGACCGCTTGCCGGCTGGTCTCGACCTGCCGCGCATCGACGGGCCGACGATCCTCGTCGCCGATAACCCCGGCTCCGCCGATCGCAAGCTGCTGATCGTGACCGGCCGCAACGCAACGGAAGTCGATCAGGCGGTCTATGCGCTCGTGCTCGGCCGCACCGCCATGTCGGGCGCGTCCGCGAAGGTCGAGCGCGTCGACATCGGCAAGCCGCGCGAGCCCTACGACGCGCCGCGCTGGATGCCGACCAACCGCCCGGTGAGCTTCAAGGAGCTCGTCAGCGATACGTCGCAACTGCAGGTGTCGGGAAGCGCGCCCGACGCGATCCGCCTCAATCTGCGCGTGCCCGCCGATCTGTTCTCGTGGAACTCCGCGGGCGTGCCGCTGAATCTGAAGTACCGCTATACCGCGCCGACCGTGCAGAACAACTCCGCGCTCGCCGTCGATATCAACGACCAGCTCGTGAAGTCGTTCCGCCTGCCCGTCGCCAAAGCCGACGACAGCGAGGGCCGCATCCAGTTGCCGCTGCTGTCCGGCGCGAACAGCGGCGCGGCCAACGCGCTCGACATTCCCGCGTTCCGCGTCGGGAGCTCGAACCAGTTGCAGTTGCGCTTCAACCTCGATTCGCAGAAGACCGGTCTGTGCGCGGGCGTGCCGACCAATCCGGCGCGTGCGGCCGTCGATCCCGATTCGACCATCGACTTCTCCGGCTTCGTGCATTACGCGCAGATGCCGAACCTCGCGTACTTCGCGAACAGCGGCTTCCCGTTCACGCGATACGCCGATCTCTCGCAAACGGCCATCGTGATTCCCGACCGTCCCGCTCCGAGCGAACTCGAAGCGATGCTGACGATGCTCGGTCACATGGGTCAATGGACCGGCTTTCCGAGCCTGCGCGTGACGATCGCGCGTCCCGGCGACGTGCCCGCGCTCGCGCAGAAGGATCTGCTCGTGATCGGCGGTGCGCCGTCGTCGCCGGTGTTCGCACGCTGGCGCGATGCGCTGCCGCTCAGCATCGGCAATCCGGCCGCGCAAAAGGACGGGCTCGCGCGGGCGGCGTTCTCGATTCAGGAGCAGTGGCGCGACGGCAAGCGTGTCACGCACGGCGGCGCATCGCTCGATCAGAGCGGACCGCTCGCCGCGCTCATGGGCTTCCAGTCGCCGGGCGCGGAAGGGCGCAGCGTGATCGCGCTGGCCGCGACCGACCACGGCCGTCTCGGCGACCTGCTCGACGTGCTCGAACGGTCCGAGCGCATCACGCAAGTGCAGGGCGACGTGTCGCTCGTGCGGCGCGGCGGCGTCGACAGCATGCGCGTCGGCGAGAGTTATGTCGTCGGCTATGTGCCGTGGTACGCGAAGCTGTGGAGCCACGCGGTGGAGCATCCGGTGCTGCTCGGTCTGTTCGGCGCGCTCTCGGGCCTGCTGCTCGCCGTCGCCGCATTCGCCGCGCTTCAGGAACTGGCCTCGCGCCGCAAGGGGCTTTGAGCGATGACTTCCGTTCTTCGCTGTCTGGCCGGCGTGATCGCGATGGCGGCGCTCGGCGTGGCTCTCGCCGCGAACACAAGCGCGGGTGAACTCGCCGCGCAAGGCGAGGGCGCGAGCGCGCCGCTCGTCTGTCAGCCGTCGTGGCCGCGCTGGGATGCTTTCAAGCGCGGCTTCGTCTCGAAGGACGGCCGCGTGATCGACGTCGGCTCGGCCGATGAACGCACGGTGTCGGAAGGGCAGTCGTACGGGCTCTTCTTCGCGCTCGTCGCCAACGACCGCGCGAGCTTCGACACGATCCTCCACTGGACCGAAGACAAGCTCGCCGCCGGCGACCTCACCGCGCGTCTGCCCGCGTGGCTGTGGGGCCGCGACGCGTCGGGCGCGTTGCGTGTGCTGGATACGAACGCCGCCTCGGACGCCGATCTGTGGATCGCCTACGCGCTGCTCGAAGCGGGCCGCGCGTGGGGCGAGCGCAGCTATACGGCGCGCGGCGCAGCGCTCGCGCGGCGCGTGCTGGACGAGGAAAGCCCGATGGCGCCGGGCCTCGGCCTCACGCTCTTGCCCGGCCCGGCAGGGTTTCATCCGTCAGCCGATGTGTGGCGCGTGAATCCCAGCTACGCGCCGCTGCAGGTGATTCGCGGCATCGGCGCACGGCTTGCGGACGATGCGCGCTGGCCGCGCCTCGCCGCATCGTCGGCGCGCATGCTGATCGATTCCGCGCCGCGCGGATTCTCGCCCGACTGGGCGCTGTATCGGGCCAATCACGGTTTCGAGCCGGACGGCGATACCCAGGCCGAAAGCGCCTACAACGCGATCCGCGTCTATCTGTGGGCGGGCATGCTGGCCTCGTCCGACGATGCGCGCGCCGGTCTCCTGCAACGCTTCGCCCCGTTCGCAGCCTACATCGGCGAGCACGGTGCGCCGCCCGAGCGCGTCGATACGCGCACGGGCCGCGCCGGTCCGAACGACGGCAACGCGGGCTTCTCCGCCGCCGCCGTGCCGTTCCTCACGGCGCTGGGCGAGACGCGTCTCGCGGACGCTCAGGCCGCCCGAGCGCAAGCCGAAACCGCGCCCGGCTATTACACGAGCGTGCTGACGCTGTTCGGCCTCGGCTGGCGCGAGGGACGTTACCGCTTCGCGGCGGACGGCGCGTTGCAGACGGCGGCATCGCAATGCGGAGGCATCCGCTGATGCGCGCGCTTCGCACGAAACCGGGCCGGTTGCGGGCCGCGCTGATGTCGGCGAGCGCCGTGTGCGCGGCGCAGCTGCCGGCGCTTACCGCGCACGCCGCGATTCCCGAGGCCGGGCGCCATGCCGGGGCGCAAGCCGATGCGCCTGCGCTGCCCCCGATGGCCGAACGCCTCTACGGCACCGCGCGCGCGTGGGCGAACCGGCATCGCGACGATCTCGCGTTGCAGGCCATCGAGAAGGCGTTGCTGATCGCGCCGAACGAGCCGCGTCTGCTCGCGGAACTCGTGCGCATTCAGTTGCGGCTCGGCCAGGCGCAGAAAGCGCAGGCGACGATCGTGCGCCTGAAAGCCGCCGCGCCTGGCACTGTCCTCACGCGGCAAGTCGACGACGAATACCGCGTCGCGGTGAGCGGGCGTCAGGAGATGGCGACCATCCGCCTGCTGTCGCGCAGCGGCCAGTCGGAAGAAGCCGCGCGCCGCCTGAGCACGCTGTTTCCGAACGGCGCGCCGTCCGGGGCGCTGGGCGCCGAGTACTATCAGATGATGGCCGCGACGCCCGCGCGGCGGAACGAGGCGCTCGATGCGCTGCATCGCCGGGTCGCCGCCGATCCCGACGACGTCGACGCCGCGCTGACGCTCGCCCGGCTGCTGGGCGCCAGCGACGCGACGCGCGCCGAGGCGAACCGCATCGCGTGGAAGCTGGCGACGCACACCGACGCCGACCGCAAAACGGCGCTCGACGCGTGGCGTCACGTGCTGCAATCGGCGGGCGCGGATACCGCGTATCTGCCGGCGCTGCGCGCGTATCTCGCGCTCGTTCCCGACGACGCCGAATTCAAGGACCGCGCCGACCTGCTCGACGCGCGCATCGAGGCGCAGAAGAAGCTGGAACGCGATCCGGATTACATCGCGCAACAACGCGGTCTTGCGGCGCTGACGCGCGGCGATGTCGCGGCGGCCGAGCCCTTGCTCGCGCGCGCTGCCGCCGCCCGCCCGAGCGATGCGGAAGCCGTCGGCGGTCTCGGTCTCGTGCGCATGCGCGCGGGCCAGCGCGACGAAGCACGCGCGTTGTTCGAACGCGCAGCCGCGCTCGCGCCCGACAACCGCGCGAAATGGCAGAGTCTCGCGCGCACCGCGCAGTTCTGGGGCACGCTCGCACACGCCCGCGACGCCGCGAGCGCGGGCAAGCCGGCCGATGCCGAACGCTACGCGCGCGAAGCCCTCGCGATGCAGCCCGGCAATGCCGACGCCCAACTCATGCTCGCCGATGCGCTGCTCGCGCAAGGCAACTGGCGCGCCGCCGAACCGATGCTGCGCGCCCAGCTCGACGGCCCCGCGCCGAGCCTTCCTGCGCTGCGCAGCACGCGAACGCTGCTCGAAAGCACGGGCCGCGGCGATCAGGTCGCGCCGCTCATCGAAGCCCTGCAAAGCCGTTTCGCCGATGCCGGCGATCGCCAGAGCCTCGTCGCGATGCGCGCGGATCTCATCGCGGCCAACGCGCAACAACTCGCCGAGCGCGGCCTGAACGGTCCGGCGGCGCAGCAGTACGAAGCGTCGTTGCGCGTCGCGCCGGATCAGCCGTGGACGCGCTTCGCGCTCGCACGCATCTATCAGAACCTGGGCTTGCCCCAACTGGGCCGCGCCGTCATGGACGACGGCCTCGCGCGCACGCCGACCACGCCGATGCGTTACGCGAGCGCGCTGTATCGCAATTCGACGGACGATCTCGCCGGCGCACGCGCCGCGCTCGCATCCGTGCCGGACACCGAACGCACCGACGCGATGCGCGCGCTCGCCCGCAATCTCGACGCCCAGCAGGCGTTGATCGATGCCCGCGCCGCCTGGGCGCGCAACGATGCGGCCACGGCTCAGGCATCGCTCGATCGCGCGCAGTCCGCTGCGTCCGATGATCCGAACATGCTCGCGTCGATCGGCTCGCTGTATATCGATCACGGCGAGACGGCGCGCGGTCTCGCGCTGCTGCGCGACTGGATGAAGGCGCATCCCGAGGAGACCGACGCCGATGTGCGCCTGCGCTACGGCGATCTGCTCGGCGCGGCGAGGCGCGAAACGGAACTCGCGGATGTGCTGGCGCAAGTGCGCGGCGCGGCTACGCTGACGCCGCGCCAATCGGAACGGCTCGAAGATCAGTCGCTGCGGATGGTGCTGCGCCAGGCCGACGACGCAATCGCCGCGGCCGACTACGCGCGGGCCCGCGCGCTGCTCGCCACCGTGAGCGACACTGGCCGCCGCGACAAACGCTATGCGTTCGAAGTGGCGGATCTTGCCCGCGTGCAGGGCGACTTCGCGGCGGCGCGCGCGGCGCTCGCGCCGGTGCTGGCCGCATCGCCCGACGATGCCGAAACGCAGCTTTCGCTTGCACGCGTGCTGGGCGACAGCGGCGGCAGCGGCGAGCGCAAGGACGCGCTCGCGATCGTGCGCCGCGTGGTCGATGCCGCGCCGCCCGACGACATCGACACGCGCCTGTCCGCCGCCCGCCGTCTGTCGGCGCTGCGCCGTCCGCAGGACGCGCAGGGCATCGTGCAACCGCTGCGCACCGCGTATCCGGCGCGGCCGGACGTGACCTTGCAGGCGGGACGCGTCGCGGAAGACCTCGGCGATTACGCGGATGCGGCGTCGCTCTACCGGCTGTCGATGGATCAGGAGCGTGCGGCGGGCATCGCGCCCGCGTTCGGCACGCCCGCAGGCGCAATCCGCCCGACGCCCGCGCAATCGGCCTTCGACGACCTCGGCCAGCGCCGCAACCCGGAAGTGGAGACGGGCTGGATTCCCGCGTACAAGTCCGGCGATGCGGGCGTGTCCGAGTATCACGCGCAGCAAGTGCCGTTGTACGTGCAGATTCCGTATCGCTACGACGGCCATTTCTTCGTTCATGCCGATGCGGTGCATCTGGACGCGGGGACGCTCGATATCAGCGGCCTCGGCGGATCGACGGTGCCGTTCGCCGTCAACACGTTCGGCACGACGGCGGGCTTTTTCAGCGATGCGGCGGCGCTGCGCAGCTATGCCGCGGGCGCAGTCACGTCCGGCGACCTGCATCAGCACGCGAATGGGCTTGGCGGCGGCGTCGGCTACGTGTCGGACACGTGGCGCTTCGACCTCGGCTCGACACCGCTCGGCTTCCCGGTGCATTACCTCGTCGGCGGCGCGCGTTACCGGTTCGATGCGGGTCCGGCTAGCTTCTCGGTGTCGGCGTCGCGCCGAGCGGTGACGAGCAGCGAACTCGCCTACGCGGGACTCACCGATCCGCTCACGCATACCGTCTGGGGCGGCGTGAGGCGCGACGGCGTGGATTTTCATGTGGGCGCGGACATCGGCAGGATCGAAACCTTCGCGGATATCGGCGTCGGCGTGCTGACCGGGCGCAATGTCGCGAGCAACCAGGAATTCACGCTGCGCACCGGCTTCACCGTGCCCGTGTATCAGCGCGCGACGATGCGCGTGCGGACCGGTCTCGTCGGCAACGCGTGGCACTACACGAACAACCTGCGCTACTACACGTTCGGGCAAGGCGGCTATTACAGCCCGCAGCGGTATCTGTCGCTCGGCGTGCCGCTGGAATTCATGGGCAAGCGCAACGGCTTCATGTGGGACGTCACCGTGACGGCCGGCGTTTCGAACTCGTACGAGAAGGATTCCCCGTACTTCCCGAACGGGCTGCCGACGGTGGCGGGACTTTCGCCGGTCGATATCAGCCAGCTCAAGTTCACGGGCGGCTCGACGCAGGGCGTGAGCTTCTCGTATGGCGTTGCCGCGACCGTCGAGTACCGGCTGAATCCGCAACTGGCCATCGGGGCGCGCGTGAGCATCGATCATTCGCATGACTACGCGCCCAGCTCCGGCATGGTCTACGCGCGCTTCGCCTTCTCGGCGCGCAAGGACGATTACCGCATCAGCCCGTCGCCGGTGCGGCTGTATTCGAGTTATTGACCGGCGGCGGAAAACGAATGAGCACTGACTTGAACCCACCGAAAAGCGCGGCCGTGCAGCCGGATGCCGCATCGCCGCGTGCGCCCGGCGTGCTGTCGGCGCTCGCACAGTTCGCGCGCGCGCGTCTCTCCCGCGCTGCCGATACGCCCGCCCGCCTCGGCATCGATGCTTTGCCGGACGATCTCGCCACGCTTGAACACGGTGCGCTGTACGCGGTGCAACTCGCGCCGCGCTCGCCCGAATGCGATGCGCTGATCTGGGAAACGGTGCGCGCGGCGGGCGAACGCCCCGTGACCGTCGTGCTGGCGCGCGAACGCGCTCAGGCCGCCGCGCGTCTTCGCGAGCTCGGCTTCTCGGGATCGGCCACGCCGGGCTGGCCGCGCCGGCTGAACGTGCTGGCGATGCCCGACGAGCCGGTTTCCCGCGACGATGCCGCTCCGAACCGCGAAGCGCCGCCTGCGCTCGCGCGCCTCTTTGGCGGCTTGCGTGCGTTGCGACGCTTCGGCTTGCGCCGCGATGCGCTTTTCATCGTCGAAGGTGCGCAACGCTGGTTCACGTGGACCGATCCGGCGGCGCTCGCGCGTGAAGCACGCCTGCTCGCCGACTGGTGCGCGACACAGCGCATCACGATGCTTCTGCTGCTCGGCGACGATGCCGCCGCGCCTGAATCGGATGTATCGCCGGATTTCGACGAAGCCAGCGACAAGCCGAGCGGACGCGAACTGAACGGCGCGTGCGCGGGCGTCGCGCGCGTGCGGCGCACGGACGGCGAACTGTCGTGGCAAGTCGATTTCTGGCGCGCGGGCAAGGCGCTCGTCACCGGCGATACGCGCGCGCTGCGCTTCACCGCCGAGGGCCGGCTGAGCGTCGCGTCGCCGGAATCGAAAAGCGCAGCGATGCGGATTGCGCACGACGAAGACCGCGTCGTCGTGTGCCGGGCCGTGACCGGCGATGAGCCGTGGGTGCCGCGCAACTGGGAACTGCTCGACGACCGAGACGCCGTCGTCGCCGCCTGCCGCGATGCGCGCGCCGCGACGGTCGTGCTCGCGCATCACAACGGCGCGCAACTGGAACAACTGTGCGAAGCGGTGCATGCGCTGCGGCGCCGCAGCGGGCGCGCGCTCAAGATCGTCGTGGTGGAGCGGGGCGAATTCCTGCGGCATCAATATGAACTGCTGATGCTGAGCCTCGGCGCGAACGCGGTCGTTGGCCGCGACACGCCGTTTTCGCGGCTCGAATCGATGCTGCAGTCGGTGCAGGGCCAGCTCTACACGCGGCCGCTGATGCCCGATTACCGCACCGCGCTCGCCGCATCGCTCGCCGATGCCGCGCTCGGCTATCTGAACGTCGCCGCGTTCTGCGCGCAGGCGCAGGCGGCGCTCGCACGCGGCGCGATGCTGCGTCTGCCGCACGTGCTCGCGAAGCTCGCGCTGCCGCCCGCGCTCGCTCACGTCGATGCGCTCGGCCAGTGCCGTCCGCGCCGCGCCGGCGACGTCTTCACCGCCGATGCGGCGCATCTCTACGTCTTTCTCTTCGGCTGCCGGCGCTCGGACGCCGACGCCGCGCTCGCGCGCATCTTCACCGCGCCGGTGGACGGCATCGCGGAGAAGGTCACGTATCTGTCGAACGAGGGCATCGCGGCGGAACTGGACGCGCTCGACGCCGCGAACCGCCGCACCCCGGCGGCGGACTACAGCGATCTGTTCGCGGGCCCGACGCCCGCCGACCAGGCTGCGTCACCGGCTGCCAGAGCGGCGGAACCGGAGTCCGTGCGACGCGTGCGTGCCGAACTGGACGCGCTGCACGACGTGCTGGAACACGAGGCGCGCGGGCATCGCGCGGATTTGACCGTCGCGGCCGAAGCCATGCCGCGCGTGCGTCGCGCGGTGCCGGCCCGTATGCCGGTCGCCGGATCGAGGAACTGAGAATGGACACTCTGCTGATTTTCGCGGTGATGGGTGCGCTCGCGGGCGTGCCCGTGTGGATCGTTTGGCAGCGACGCAGTGCGCGCAGCGGCCTGATCGCCGCGCGTCGCTTCGATCCGCGTGACGCCGTGCCGTGCCGCATCGAAGCGGTCGCGCTCAACGGGCGTCTGCTGCCGGACGCCGATGCCGCCCGCGCCGAGGCCAAAGCATGAAGACCATCGCCGTGATTTCGACGACAGGCGGCGCGGGCCGCACCACGCTCGCCGCCACGCTCGCGGTGCTGCTCGCGCGACGCGGCCGCGATGTCGTCGCGATCGACTTCGATCCGCAGAACATGCTCGGCGCGTGGCTCGGTCTGGACGCCCTCGCGCCGCATGGCATCGCACACGCGCTGACGGGCGCATCGCACGCGTGGCACGCGCACACGTGGCGCAACGACGACGGCGTGCTGTTCGTGCCGCACGGTCAAGTCACGCTCGACGAAGCCGCCGCCTGCGATACGCAACTCGCCGCGCAACCGCAATGGCTCGAAAACGCGATCGCGGAAATCGCGCTGCCGGAAAGCGGCGTCGTGGTGATCGACACGCCGCGTTATCCGTCGCGTCAGGCGCAACAGGCCGCGCGTGCCGCCGATCTCGTGCTGTGCGTGTGTCCGCCCGATCCCGCCGCCTGCGCGGCCTTCGTCGCGCATCTGCCCGCGTTGCGGGAAGCGTGCGGCGATGTCCGCGTCGTCGTGAATCGCCTGAATCCGGCGCGCGAAATGCAGCGCGATGTCCTCGCGATGCTGCGTGCGGCGGCGGGCGGCCTGCCGGTGGCGCAGCGCATCCACATGGAAGCGGCGTTGCCGGAGGCGTTCGCGCGGGGCGCCTGGGTCATCGACGAAGCGCCCCATACGCAGGCTTCGCACGACCTGCACGGTCTCGCGCAACACGTCGATGCGCGGCTGCCCGAGATCGAAGCGAGTATCGCGGCATGAATGCAACGAACGTGAAGACGCGCCGCGAGCGCGCCGTCGACTGGATCGCACAAGGGCTCGGCTTGCCCGCTCGGCGCTCGCCGTTCGACTGGTGCGTGCGCCTCTTCTTCAAGCCGCCGCGCGAGGGCCGGCGCGACATCGCCCGCGAACTGCTGCGCGCGTTCCTGCTCGCGTGGGCGCACGAGTGGGGCGTGATCGACGTGCGCGATCCGCGGGCGTGGCTCCTGCGCGCGTTCGTGCGCGCGCCGCGCGAAGGCGGCCGGACGGTGACCGAAAGCGCGGCGCGCGTGCTGGATGCCGTCGAACGGATGCTGACGCCGGTGGCCGCCGCGATCGTCGCTGTCAAGCGCAGGGTCGACGCACGCATCGACCGCCTGCCGTGGGCGCGTGTCGGCGCGCGTCTGGAAGGCGGCGCGACGCGCATCGGCCAGGTGCGCTGGGCGCTGCCCGCAATCACCGCGTTCGGCGCGCTGATCTGGCTGATGGTCGGCACGTCGCCGCTCGGCTCCGGCGGGCAGTTCGCATTCTTTGCGGTGCTCGCGATCTTCTCGCTGGTGATCCGCCGTCTGCCGGGACGCCTGCCGGTGCTGGTGCTAGCGACGCTGGCGATGCTCGTGACGGCGCGCTATATCTGGTGGCGCACCACGCAGACGCTCGACTTCCGCACGCCGACGGAAGCGATCGTCGGCTACGCGCTGTACGGAGCCGAAGCCTATACGTGGATCGTGCTGCTGTTCGGCTTCGTGCAGACGGCATGGCCGCTGGAGCGCACGGTCTCGAAGCTGCCCGACGATCCCGCGGACTGGCCGAGCGTCGACATCTATATCCCGACGTACAACGAGCCGCTCGCCGTGGTGAAGCCGACGCTCTTCGCCGCGCAAGGCATCGACTGGCCCGCGGACAAGCTGCGCGTGTATCTGCTCGACGACGGGCATCGCCCGGAATTCGAGGCGCTGGCGCGCGAGGCGGGCATCGGCTACATCACGCGCGACGACAACAAGCACGCGAAGGCGGGCAACATCAACCGGGCGCTCGCGAAGACGACGGGCGAGTACATCGCCATTTTCGATTGCGATCACGTCCCGACGCGCTCGTTCCTGCAAACGACGATGGGCATCTTCTTCGCCGATGCCAAATGCGCGATGGTGCAGACGCCGCATCACTTCTTCTCGCCCGATCCGTTCGAGCGCAATCTCGGCACGTTCCGCCGCGTGCCGAACGAAGGCAACCTGTTCTATGGGCTCGTGCAGGCCGGCAACGACCTGTGGAACGCGACGTTCTTCTGCGGCTCGTGCGCGGTCATCAAGCGCGGGCCGCTCGAAGAAGTAGGCGGCATCGCGGTGGAAACCGTGACCGAGGACGCGCATACGGCGCTCAAGCTGCATCGGCGCGGCTACACGACCGCCTATCTGCCGACCGTGCAGGCAGCCGGTCTCGCCACCGAAAGCCTCGCGAGCCACATCAAGCAGCGCACGCGCTGGGCGCGCGGCATGGCGCAGATTTTCCGCATCGACAATCCGTTTCTCGGGCGCGGGCTGAACTTCTTTCAGCGCCTGTGCTACGGCAACGCGATGCTGCACTTCTTCTACGGCATTCCGCGCCTCGTCTTCCTGACGATGCCGATGTGGTACCTGTTCTTCCAGATGTACTTCATCAACGCGGCGGCGACGACGATCGCGAGCTTCGTGCTGCCGTACATCGTGATCGCGAACATCGCGAATTCACGGATGCAGGGCAAGTTCCGGCATTCGTTCTGGGCTGAAGTCTATGAGTCGGTGCTAGCGTGGTATATCGCGCTGCCGACGACCATCGCGTTCATCAGCCCGAAGCACGGCAAGTTCAACGTGACGGACAAGGGCGGGCGCATCGACGAGACGTATATCGACTGGGCGATGAGCAAGCCGTACCTGTTCCTGCTCGGCCTCAATGCGGTGGCGATGTCGGTCGGTATCGTGCGCCTCGTGTTCGGTGCGGGCGACGAAGCCGCGACCATCCTGATGAACGTCTTCTGGACGATCTACAACCTCATCATGCTCGGCGCGGCGGTGAGCGTCGCACGCGAGGCGAGGCAGGTGCGCGCGACGCATCGCATCGCAATGACGATGCCCGCGACGCTCGTGATGAACGACGGCAGCATGGCCGCGTGCACGACCAGCGACTATTCGACGGGCGGCCTCGGGCTGGTCGTCGAGCCGGGCAGTCTCGCGCTCAATGCAGGCGATTCGCTCGGCGTCGTCGTGAGCCGGGGCGAGCGGCAATTCCACTTTCCGGTGCGCGTGACGCGGCTGGCCGGCGCGCATCTGGGCGTCAGCTTCGATTCCCTGACGCTCGAAGAGGAGCGGCGTCTCATGCAATGCACGTTTGGCCGCGCGGATGCGTGGATCGAATGGGACGAGCGCACCGAAAAGGATTCGCCGCTCAAGGGCCTGAAGGAAGTGCTGTTGATGGGGGTGGAAGGCTATGCGCGCCTTTTCGACGGAGCGCGCCGGGCGCTAATTTCCGGACTCGCGCCCGAGCGGCATTAAAGCTTTGCCGCGTATGTGCCGTAGATGATGCAGCGATCGCACACTCTCAAACACGATGACGTTCTGGAATCTGTATTTCATCAGCAAGCTGGCTTTGTTCTCGACCGGCCACCTGAAGCCGCTGTGGCTCGCGAACATCGGCTTCGCGCTGGCGCTCGCGATGAGCGCGCCGCTGCGTTCGCGGCTGTGGCGCGCCGTGCGGCTGATCGCGGGGCTGGCCGTCGGCTTGCCGCTGATGTATCGCGAGGCGAACGTGCCGCCGTTCGGGCGCATCGTCGCGGAGTTCGGCAACCTGAGCACGTTCAGCTTCGGCTACTGGCTCGAATTGCTGCCGCGCTTTCTTCCGCCGATGCTGGTCGGCATCGCGCTGTGCGGACTGTTGGTGTACATGATCATCAATCGATGGCTGCGCGTCGCGACCTTCGTGATGCTCGCGCTCTTCGTGCTGCCGGTGTGGCAAGGCGCAAATGCGGTGCTGGCGCGCATCCATGCCGCGCCGGTGCAGGCAAGCGCCGTTGCAACTAATGGTCCGTCCGCCGGACCGCTGGACTACAACGCGACGCTCGCGGCATTCCGGGCGAAAGAATCGCAGCGGCAGGTGAGCTTCGGCCATGCGTCGGCCAATGCGAGCGAGCAGTTCGATGTCATCGTGCTGCATATCTGCTCGCTGTCGTGGGACGACCTCGATGTATCGAAGGCGCGCAATCATCCGTTTCTGTCGCACTTCGATTATCTGTTCACCAACTTCAGCACGGCAGCGAGTTACAGCGGCCCGGCGGCGATTCGCGTGCTGCGTGCGTCCTGCGGTCAGGAAGCGCACGCGGACCTGTACAAGGATGCGCCCGCGCAATGTCATCTGATGGCCGATCTGGCGCAGGCGGGCTACACGCCGCAAGTGACGTTCAATCACGACGGCCACTTCGACAACTTCACGCAACTCGTGAAGGACAACGTGGGCGTGCCGAACGTGCCGTTCGTCTCGAACGCCGCCGCGCCCGTCGCGATGCACGCATTCGACGGCTCGCCGATCATGGACGACTACGGCACGCTCGCGAACTGGTATGCGCAGCGCGCGCAGACGCCGGGGCCGGTGGCGCTGTACTACAACACGATCAGCCTGCACGACGGCAACCGGCTCCCGAACAGCAAGCTGTCGAGTCTCGAGTCGTATCCCGTCCGCGTGAACAAGCTGATGAGCGACTTCGACAAGTTCGCGGACCTGATCGCGCAATCGGGACGTCGCGCGGTGATCGTGTTCGTGCCCGAGCATGGCGCGGCGCTGCGCGGCGACAACAATCAGGTCGCGGGCCTGCGTGAGATTCCGACCCCGAGCGTGATTCACGGTCCCGTCGGCGTGCGGCTCGTGGGCTTCGCGGGCAATCATGGGCCGACGACCGTCATCGATCAGCCGACCGGGCATCTCGCGGTCGCGCAACTGCTGTCGAATCTGGTAGCGGATAGTCCGTTCAAGCCGGGTGTGACGCTGTCGCAGTACGCGTCGAAGTTGCCCGAGACGCAGATGATCGGCGAGAACGAAAGCACCGTGACGATGAAAACAGCCACGGGTTATGTCGTGAAGACCCCGGATGGCGTGTGGGTGGAGCAGAAATGAGCGACACGATGAGGCGTTCGGTTCCTTCGAAGGCGGCGCGCGCAGTGCATGACGTCGACGCGCTGGCGCAAAAGCTGCCGGGGCTCGACGCCGCGCGCTACTTCGACTCGCAAGCCGACGAGGAATATCGCGCCGCACTCACGCGCTGGCCGGTGATGGCGCGCCTGATGAAGCTCGCGCCTTGCGAGACGGTTTTTTCGGACGAGGTCGCGGAGCCGCTTATCGCCGTCGAAAACGCGCCTGCCGCTTCTCCTTGAACGGCTCGCGTCCCTCGCGGGTATCTTCGGTCACGAAGCGGATCGTCTAAGGATCGCGCTCGTATCGGATCGTCTCTTCCATAGGCATGTTCGACGTGCATCGGCAGACCGTTTTCGCCGGTCACGATCTCAGCGCGACGTTGCGCCGCGAGGCTAGCCCTAGCCATGCTACATACCGCGTCTGCCAATGATCTTCCGACGGAACCTTCCGGCCGAGTGAGCTCTTTTAGTCGCCGTCAGGAAAAGTTACCGTCACCCCTCGCCCCTTCCGGTAAAAACAGGGTTTATATGGATGCGATCGAGCGTTCTATCCGCCGATACTCATTCAACAGACCTAATTCACCGGAGCAAACGATGGCAAGAGCATTTCTTACTCATCAGCAGATTTTCGATCAAGGCGTCGCTCACCTTCTGAGCCAGGGCGGCGCGTCGCTTTTGCCGCGCGGAGGCGGGGCGTATCGCGGACGATGCGGCGGCTGCCCGGTCGGCGCGCTCGTGCGTCCGAACGATTACCGCACGTCGATGGAAGGCGTGCCGGTCCGCTTCGTCATCGCTGAAACGGTGCGCATTCCCGGCTATATGGACGCGGGCGTCGCCGCGCTCAAGCGCGCACTCTTGCGCTCACGCATCAACATCTATTCGCAAGAGACGATCGAACTGTTGAGCTGCCTTCAGAACGTGCACGATGTCTTCGGCATCTGGGAATGGAACGACCGCCTGCGGTCCATCGCGAGACAGTTCGGACTGTCGACGCACAGCCTCTTGCGAGCAGCCTGAGCGCGCGGAGCGGACGATGAGGAGCAACGACGAAATCTTCGCCACCGTGCGGTCGCATCTGCTTTCGCAGGCAGCCATTTCCGAAGACGATGGCGGAAGTTGCCGCCTGCGAGGCCGCGACGGACGCCGCTGCGCAATCGGCGTGCTGATCGACGATCGTTACTACAGCGAGCGGCTCGAAGGGCTGGGAATCAGCTACTACAAGGCAGGGCAGGACGGCCCACTACTGCAGGCGCTCGCCCTGTCCGGTGTGGATGCGTACGAACCGCGCGTCGCGGCGATGCTGCAGGATCTCGAAGACCTGCACGATGCCGCCGAAGTTGACGCGTGGCCGGTCCAACTCGATGCGCTCGCCCGGCGCTATGGGATAAAGTCGAGCGGATCGCTGGCTCAGCGCGAACTCGCGTGCGCGTGAGGCGATGCGTGCGACTGCTATCCGGTCGTCGCCCGCATCGCACGATATTCGCGCCGCACGATATCCATCAGCTCCGCCACCGACGTTTCCGCGCTGCGCTGCTCATACGTCACGCGGCCGCGCTGCATCAACATGATGCGGTCCGCGATGTCGAGCGTTTGCGCGTAGTTGTGCATGATCATGATGATCGAGAGCCCGCCTTTCTCCTTGAGCCGCATGACGAGATCGATGATGAGCGCCGCTTCACGCGCGCCCATCGCGGCGAGCGGTTCATCGAGCAACAGGATCCTCGCGTTCGAATTCACTGCGCGCGCCACCGCGATCGCCTGACGCTGCCCGCCCGACAGCCGCTCGACCGGCAGATCCACTGACGGCACGTGAACGCCGATGTCGTCGAGACATTGCGCCGCGCGCTCGCGCATCTGCCGGTGGTCGACGAGACGCAGCAGACGCCCCGGCCCCTGCCGCACGATCTCGCGATTGAGGAACATGTTGTGATAGATCGACAACGAGTTCGCGAGCGCGAGATCCTGATACACACATTCGATGCCGAGCGCGCGCGCGTGATCGACGTTGCGCAGCAGCGTCTCTTCGCCGTGCACGTGCAGCGTGCCGCTCGTCTGCTGATGAAAGCCCGTGAGTATCTTGACGAGCGTGGACTTGCCCGCGCCGTTGTCGCCGAGTATGCCGAGAATCTCGCCCTTGCCGAGCGTGAACGATACGCCGTCGAGTGCGGTCACCGCGCCGAAGCGCTTCACGAGCGTGTCGCCGCGCAGCGCAAGTGAGGAGGGCGCGACTTGCGATGCATCCATCATCGTCCTCCTCTGCGCCGGATGCGTCCGACGTGTATGTTGAAGATCATCGCGGCAAGAATGGCCGCTCCCAGAATGATGTTGAACGTGAACGCGTTGATGCCGATGAGCGTGAAGCCATCGCTCAGGATGCCGAGCACGGCCGCGCCGAGCAGGCCGCCGACGATCGTGCCCGAACCGCCCGTCAGCGGCGTGCCGCCGATCACCGCCGCGGCCACGGCGAGGAACATGATCTGATTGCCGCCCGCTTGCGGATCGATGGACGTGATGCGAAATCCTTCGAGAATCCCGGTGAATCCTGCAAGCACCGCGGCGAGCACGAAGTTACCAAGGCGCAGGCGATTGACGTGAATGCCGGCTTCGCTCGCGCCGAGCGGGTTGGCGCCCGCCGCCTGCGTGTGCAGGCCCCATCGCGTATGACGCAAC
The DNA here is from genome assembly GCF_000698555.1 of Caballeronia grimmiae. Classification (GTDB taxonomy): domain Bacteria; phylum Pseudomonadota; class Gammaproteobacteria; order Burkholderiales; family Burkholderiaceae; genus Caballeronia; species Caballeronia grimmiae. The sequence goes on from NZ_JFHE01000041.1 coordinate 29,289, forward strand.
AACACGTGCATGATGGACGCGAGCGCGACCGTCCAGATGATTTCGCTGTATCCCCATGAGCCCATAACCGCCGCGAACCCCGGTGAACCCGGCGTGGCAGCGGGCGTGCCGCGCGACATCGTGAGCGTGATGCCGTTGATCAGGAACAGCGTGCCGAGCGTCGTGACGAAGGAGGGCAAACGCAGGAACACCGTCACCGCACCATTCAGGAATCCTATGATAGCGGCGGCGACGAGTCCTGCTATGACGGCAAGCCACATCGGCGCGCCTGCTTCGTTGGCGAACACCATGATGAACGGGGTGAATGCGAACACCATCCCCGCTGAAAGATCGATGTCGCCACCGATCATCAGCATGATCTCGCCGAACGCGATGATCGCTACCGGCGCGATGAACTGCGACAGGTTGACGAGGCTCGCGTTGGACAACAGAAAGTCGTGATTGACGATCTGGAAATACGCTGCGAGCAGGATCGCCACGAGCAGGATGCGCAATTCCGCCGCCCAGTGCGATGTCCACGCGCCGCGCGGCCGGTCGAGCCGCGCGGGCGTCCGAGCTTCGCCGGATTGCTTGACCGTGTTCATTACGATTTGATGGCGCCGCTCATCGGCACGATTTGCGGTTTCGTCGTCTTGCCCTCATAGCGCGTCGATGTGTTGAGATACGGCTCGACGGTGCTCTTCGTCACGAACTTGAGACCGGTGTTGACGTTTGCCGGCCCGACGAGTCCGCCCGAAGCAAGGAACGTGAACGCTTCCATCACGGTGTAGAACCCTTGCACGTACGGTTGCTGGTCGATGGTGAAGTCGAGGAAGCCTTCGTGAATGAGCTGGGTCGTCTGCGGCAGCAAGTCGAAGCCGCCGCCGTGCACGCCCTTTGACGGCAGGTTCGATTCCTTCATCACTTGCGCGACGCCTTGCGTGCTGCCGGCATCGACGGCGAACATTCCCTTAAGGTCCTGATGGCCGAGGAAGAACGCCTTGATCTTCGACAGTTCTTCGTTGACGGTCGCGCCCGTGGCCACGGTCTGAATGTCGATCTTCTTGCCGGACTTCTTGATGGCGTCGCTCGCGCCGTCGAGACGCGGCTGGATGTTGAGCTGACCGGGCGTCGCGATGAACAGCGCAACGAGGCCGCTATCGACGAGGCTTACGATGCGCTCGCCCATCTGATAGCCCGACAGATACAGGTCCTGACCGATGTAAGCGAGGCGCGGGTTCGTCTTGCCGCGCGGGGCGTCGGCGTTGTATGCGAACACCGGGATGCCGGCGTCGAGCGCAGCCTGGATCGGCTTGTCGAATGCGTTCGGATCGACGATAGGCACGGCGATGGCGTCGGCTTTTGCCGCTATGGCGGAGTTCACCGCGCGGACCATTTCGCCCGCGTCCGAATTCGCCGAACCCGTCCATTGATAGTCCATGCCCAACATCGAGCACGCGTCCTGAATGCCGTATTGCGTCGGAACGAAGAACGGGTTCGTCGTGACGTGATTCACGAAGACGATCTTCCAGCGCTTGTGCTGCGGGAACGCCGCTTCGGCGGCCTGGGCCGAGGAGATCAAGCCGCCCGAGACGCCGCCGGCCGCGCCGAGAAGCGAGAGCGCGGCGCCGAGCCCTGCGCCTTGCATCAGGCCGCGTCGCGCCGTGCTGACTGGTCCGGTGCCGGTTGCGTTGCCTTCTTGTGAATCGTCCTGCTTCTGCGCCATGTCTTCCTCCGGTCCTGTTTCTGGTTAGGTCCTTCGTCGAACTTGCTATGCACTGGCTGGCAATCGGATTCGTGCTGCAACGGCTGCTTCGGCGGGCGTTTAAGATCGCGATTTCCGTCTGAATCCCACACTTCGGAATCGACTCGACGCAGCGCCTGAACTTGAATTAGGCAAACTATATGCAGGGCGTTTGCGCGTTTCGATTAGCGTTTTCCCGGTACAGGAGAGGGCAATAGTCTTGCTAATCGATTACGTTCTGAGTAGGGCGTAGCTGGGTTTTCGGCTGCTCACGCTGCCGGTTGTAGCGAAGTGAAAGCCTGCGCTGGCCAGAGGGCATCTTCCGGCGGACTTCGTCAAACGAAACGATATGGATTCCTGATCGGATGGCGAGCCGGGGTTGATGGAAGCCGGCGAGTCGGGGCAAGAAGCGCAACTGCGTTACGATGCGTTCTATATGTAGCGATAAGCAAGGCGTGCGCGCGATCGAAGTGCTCCTTCGACGCGTGCATGAAATGCCGAGCCAACCCGAAGGTGCCATGCGACAACTGGACGACGAGAAAGCGAACGGGAGTGCGACATACCGCCCCCAACATACCGATAGCCTCGCCCACGAAAACCGCGAATCAGCGATAGATGAAGAGCATGACGCGTCCGCAGTCGGCCGCACAGGGCCGCTGAACGAAGCGGCGCTTCTCGGTCGCAAGACCCCGCCGTGGCCGGATTCCGCAGCGGCGAATCCGGGACATCACGCGCCTGGCGGCAAGCGAAGCGTGGTGCGCGCGCTTGCCGGTCTGCTGGTCGGCTATGCGTTTCTCATCGTGGGGAATGGTCTTTTTCAGACGCTTATTCCGCTGCGCGTGCTGCAATCAGGCGCGTCGACGCTGGTCATTGGCCTGATCCAGTCGGGTTATTACGCGGGCTTCATATTGGGTGCGTTCATCAATCGAAGGCTGATCGATCGCATCGGCCAGCATCGGACCTTCGTTGCATTCTCGGCGGCAGCGTCGATCCTCGCGCTTGCGTTCGGCGCCGCAGAATCGCCGTGGACGCTCGGCTTCATTCGCCTGCTCACAGGCATGGCGTTCATGGGACTGTACACGTCCGTCGAAAGCTGGCTGAACGGCACCGTCGAGAATGAAAAGCGCGGTCAGGTCTTCGGCTTGTACGCGGCCATCAACTACCTCGCGGTAGGCAGCGGCCAGTTTCTATTGAACGTGGGTGGCGGATCGGCGGCGCATCAGTTCTCGATCGCCGCAGCGCTTTTCGCGGCGGCCGTCATGCCGGTGACGCTCATGGAAGGGTGGCCCGTCAAGGTCGACGACTCGAACCTCGATCGCGTGCCGGCGCGCAGTTGGAAAGAGAGCCTGCAGGAGATGATGGTAGCGACGCCGCTTGCCGTGCCGGGCTGCATTCTTGCGGGGTTCATCTATAGCAACTTTTATTCGCTCATGCCGGTGTATCTGGATCGAACCGGCTTTTCGACACATGATCTCGCGACATTCATGGGCGTCGCGCTCATCGGTGCGCTCCTTCCGCAGTTCCCGATGGGTCGTCTTTCGGATCGGATCGACCGGCGGCGACTCGTTTATTACACAGCGGCTATTTCGGCGTTGCTGAGTCTCTTGCTGTTCACCCTGAACTTTCGGATCGTCACGTGGTGCGCAACACTGGCTTATGTCGCCGTGACGTTCACGCAATATGGGCTGATCGTATCGCATGTGCAGGATCGCACCGAGTCGCATCTGCGAGTCGCGGTGTCGGCGATGCTGCTCGTGCTCTTCTCGCTTGGAGGGATGATCGGTCCGACGCTGGCTTCGGCGCTGATGACGCTCACTGGTCCGCGCGGACTGTTCCTGTTCAATGCGCTTTCGTGCGTACTGTTGGCGCTGAGCGCGAGGCGTGCGCTTCGTTTGGGGACGGAAACATCGGCGGCGGGCATATAGCGCTGTGGTTTGCTTTGCGCGCGGAGTAACCGATATGGCTTGCGCGTCGTCGCGACGAGTACGTCTCGACGTTCCAATTCGATGAAGTTCAAAGCCAGTCCGTCTCGAAGCCGCAACCGGTGAGCGATACGCAGCCTCGCTCACCAATTACGACCTGTTGTTCGAGCTTGACGCCCTCCGTTCCGCCTTCCGCGCCGATATAACTCTCGACGCAAACCGTCATGCCGGCTTCGAATCGTCCGTCGTATCCCGCACTGTCCCAGTCTGCCTGATGTGCGATCGACGGATACTCGTCCACCATGCCGATGCCATGCGCGAGGCAGCAATAGCGGTTCTTGATGTACTGGTCCGGTATCGTCCATGCCCGATCCGCGAACTCCTTGAACGTCATGCCGGGACGTAGCAGGTCCATGTTGTAGTGGACCTGCGAATAGGCAAGCTCATAGAGCTTGCGTTGCTCGTCCGAGGGGCGGCTGTCACCGACGAGCCATGTCCGTGAGATATCGGAACAGTAACCATATGGACCCACCATGTCGGTGTCGAATGCAAGCAGATCGCCTTTTTGAAGCACGCGACGAGCACTCGTGCATCCACGGATTCGTTCGGTCGCCGGACGCGAGCAGTCGCGTTTCGATCCATTCGCCGCCATGCTTGATATTTTCGAAGTGCAAATGCGCCCAGAGTTCGTTCTCGGTCATTCCCGGACGAAGCTCTCGCCGCATGCGCTCGATGCCTTTCTCCGCGGTACGCAAGGACTCGCCGACGAGCACGAGTTCGCCCGGTGATTTGATCATGCGCGCGGTTTCCATCAGCGCTTGCCCGTCCAGAAGCGCGATGCCGTGCTTCTCCAGGTACGCGGTGCCGAAAGGATCGAGACGGTCGACGGCCAGCCGACGGTTGCCGCTGGCATGTTGGCGCAAGACGTCGACGATCTCGGCGCCCCACGTTTCCGCACGCCGCTCCGCTTCGTGACCTGCGTTGAAGAAAGTCCAGCTTAGCGCGCCGCGCAACTCGACGTTGAGGTCCAGTCCGTCCCATACGTGCTCGCTGCTATGAAACTCCCAGGCAACGATGCGGCCATCTGCGAAGACCAGCACATAGCGGGCAGGATTGCGACCCGCCCATACCTGCATGTTCGACGTATCGGTTGCATAGCGGATATTGACCGGGTCGTACAGCAAGATCGCCGGGCAATCGCGCTTGCGCAATTGCTCTTGAACCCGCGCCAGCCGATACGCCCTGACTTCACGAAGAACGCTGTCTTCCACTCCGTTATCGACAGCAATGCTCGCACTCATCGACTGCTCCGTTCTTCGTTGTGATGTGGGGCTGCGATAAACGATCCTCGTGCCGCTACAGTTCGAGCGTCAGGTCGGAAGTCGGCCGGCTGCAGCACAGCAGACGGAAACCCTTCTGAATCTCTCGTTCGCGGATACCGCCGTTGTGTTTCATATCGACGGTTCCGTCGACTACTTTGGTCTTGCAGGTGCCGCACACGCCCTGGCTGCACGACGATGGAATCGCGACACCTGCCTTTCTTGCGGCAGAGAGCACCGTTTCCGAGGCGTCCATCACGAAGCTCTTCGATGACCGCGACAGCCTGACGGTGAATGTCTCATGAAAAGCGGGCTCTTTCTCGTGAACCGGCTCGTGCGCGACTCCTGACGGGATATCGAAGCTCTCCTGATGATAGCGAGCCGTATCGTGCCCGCCTTCGCGCAACAGCTCGCGAACGGCGTGCATATAGCCCGCCGGACCGCATGTGAAGACTTCACGCTCTCGATAATCGGGCACCCACTCCGATAGAAGCGAGAGGCTCAGGCGGCCCGTTGGTCCGTGCCATTCGGCTTCATCGCCGATGCCTTCGCAGACGAAGTACGTGTGCAGGCCCGGCGAAAGTTCGACAAGCCGATGAAGCTCCTTTCGATACACGATATCGGCGGGCGTGCGTGCGCTATGAACGAATACGACGTCGCGGTTCAGGCCAAGATCGATGCCTGCGCGCGTCATCGACATCAGCGGTGTGACGCCGGAACCCGCAGAGAGATACAGGGACTTGTTCGACCGCGCGGCGGTCGACGTGAACGTTCCCGATGGGCCATATGCCCGAAGCGTGTGTCCGGGCGTCATATGATCATGGAGCCAGTTGGACATCGTGCCGCCGGGTACGCGCTTGACGGTGATGGACATTAGGTAGGGGCGCGTCGGGGGCGACGAAATCGTATAGCAACGTTCGACCGTTTGACCGTGCACGTTTGCCGAGACGGTCATGAACTGGCCCGGTTCGAAACGTACCGGCGTACCGTCGCCGACGCGAAACTCGAACGTCCTGACGTCGTGCGTTTCATCGATCACTCGGCAGCAGGTGAGCGTCTGTTGTTCGCCGCTTGCCCACGGTGCGCCACCGCTTTCCCATGTACCCGGATTCGAAAACCGGTCCGCATCGGGCGCAACGTCGAATATCTTGTCTAGCGAGTTCATGGCATTGGATCGGTTGAAACGCCCTGCGTTTGTGCGGTTGCGTCGTGACGCGCGAACGGATGGACGTGCTGGGTGATGTGAGGCGACGACGAAGACGATCACCGGCGACCGAGCCAGTTCGTTGACAGTGTTGCTGCGGGTCTTCGCTTGCGTGGAGTATTGGTTCACGAAATGGCAGCGTCAACGCGCTTAATTTTCAGGGCGCTATTACATTAGATTATGCGTGGCTGCGGCTGAGGCAACGCGAAGCCGGCCGGCTTGCGGCTCGTCTAAAAGACGCGGCGGAAAACATTAATGCCTCGTTGCAGGGCGCGCAGCAGTTCGCTATCGTTCGCTGTCGAACTAGCGGCGAACATCGTCGCCCGTTTGAAGGCGTGATCATAGAAACGATTTCTTCCATGAGCTAACGATGAAAGCTGCTACAGATGGCGCGAAAGGGTATCGCCGGCTCGTTCCCTCGCTGACCGCACTGGTCGAATTCGAGGCCGTGGCGAGGCTGCGCAGCTTCACCAATGCCGCTGCGGAGCTGGGCGTCACACAGGCGGCGGTCAGTCGTCAGGTACGGCTTCTCGAAGAAATGCTGGGCGTTCGCTTACTGGACCGGCTGCACCGGAATCTCAAGCTGACGAAGGAAGGCGAGGTCCTTTATACGGTCGTGTCGGAATCGATGGGCAGGATCGCGGGCGTCTTCGATCGCCTATCCACTGGCATCGATGATGAAGAACTCGTGCTAGCGACAACCGCGGCTTTCTCGCATTTTCGCCTGATGTCCAGCATCGGAGCACTGAAGCAGATGTACCCGAATCTGCGCGTGCGCCTGACGACGACCATGTTCACTGCCGACTTGCGTCAGAACGAAGTAGACGCCGTCGTGCGATTCGGAAATGGCACCTGGAAAGATGGAACCTCATATCTGTTGTTCGAAGAGCAGGTATTCGCGGTGTGTTCCCCGAGCTGGATAGAGAAGCACGGCATGCCGGAGACGCTGGATGAACTGGCCGATTGCTCGCTCATTGCAGACGATCCGACGTCCGAAGGATGGCTCACTTGGGAGCAATGGTTCAGAGCGCTCGGAGGCCGCCCTGGCAAGCTGAAATATGGCCTGCGGACATGCCTCTACGCGGACGCGGTACAGGCAGCCATCGATGGACAAGGCATTATGCTCGGCTGGTCGAGGCTATTGCACGAACGTCTCGTCTCTGGCGAACTCGTGCGCTTGACCGACGCAACGCTCACCTTGCGCGATGCTTATTATGTCGTCGTGCCTCACGGCAGAAGCATTACTCCGACAATTGAGAGTCTCATCGATCTACTACGCGAGGCGGCGGGCGTTGCTTGAGGCCACGGCATTTCGCAGGCGGCTTCACGCACGCGCGAACGCATAATCCAAAGTAATACATCGCAGAAAATTAAACGCATTGACGCGATTCTTCGACACTCCAATACTGGCGCCAATGCGGGAACATTCGACTTCCCGTTATCCCCCAAACGTTGGAGAAGACGATGTCTGAGTTCGTATTGAAGCCCCTCGGTGAACTCGTTCGGAGCCGCGAGCCGGGTTGCGGATTGCCGGGAGAGGTTTTCAGCCGGCCAGATGTTTATGAAACCGACGTCCATGTCTTCTTCCATAAACACTGGATCGTGGCTGGCGTGACGGCGGATGTGCCGGAGCCGGGCGACGTGTCGGTGGTCGACATCGGGAAGGCGTCGGTCATCATCGTGCGCGATGACGACGAGAACATTCGCGCGTATCGCAATGTATGCCGTCACCGCGGCTCGCGGCTGAAAGAAGCCGGCAAGTCGACGGTCGGCATGCTGGTCTGTCCGTATCACCAGTGGACTTACGATCTCGACGGCAGCCTGCGTCATGCGAAGCATATGGGCCACGACTTCGATGCGACGTGCCGCAGTCTGCTGCCGGTGCATATCAAGGTCGTCGGCACGCATATCTTCGTGTGCTTGGCGGACGAGCCGCCTGCCGACATCGCGACGCTCGAAGAAACGATGACTCCGCGCTTCGCTCCCTATGAGCTGCAGAACGCGAAGATCGCGTTCGAGTCCGAGATCATCGAAGACGGCAACTGGAAGCTCGTCATGGAGAACAATCGCGAGTGCTATCACTGCGAGGCGGGACATCCGGAGTTGACCTTGTCCTTCGTGCCGGAATCCACGGGTGCGAGCGCGGACGACATGGACGAAGAAGGAAGAAAGGCGCTCGATGCATATAACAAGGTCAACGCTGAAAGCCAGAGCGATTGGGAAAGCGAAGGCTATATCTGCTCACCGGTGGAAGCGCTCAGCGGTGACGTCGTCACGCAGTTCCGCACGCAACGCTTGATTATCGGAGGCAATGGCGAGTCGCAGACGATGGATACCAAGGTGGCGTGCCGGAAACTGCTTGGCAATCTGACTCGCCGTGATCTCGGCGACACGCACCTGTGGACCCATAACTCATGGTCCCACGTGATGAGCGATCACGCGATGATCACGTACATCATCCCGCTTACGCCCGAGAAGACGCTGGTCCGTACGAAGTGGCTCGTTCATGCGGACGCAGTGGAAGGCGTCGACTATGACCTGACGAAGCTGACCGAAGTCTGGGTCGCGACGAACGCGCAGGATGCGAGCCTCGTTGCGATCAATCATCGTGGCGCGCGAGATCCCGGCTATATTCCGGGGCCTTATTCACCGACCACTGAGACGTATGTCGACCAGTTCGTCGGCTGGTATGCGTCGCGGTTGAAGGCGCACGGTTACTAAGTCAGAAGGCGCGCAAAGCGGGGTCCACCGCAGCGGATCAAAGCGTTTCGGTGGACATTGCAATCGACTCTGTCCGTTCGATGTTCGCATCGACTTCAGCGATGTGCCGCGCGATGGCCGCATTGACTTCGTCAGCGTGCGTGACCGGCCCCATGTGTCCTGCGCCCTCTACCACTGCGAGCCGCGCGGCTGGCAGCAGCATGGGCAGGCGCTCCGCGATGGCACGCGTTGGAAGAGGCGCGTGCTGTCCGAGCAGGATGAGCGCGGGAACGCGCAGCGCGGCGTAAGCACTGGCCGGCGTGCGTTCGTCGAGCAGCGCACAGAAATCCAGTGGCGCCTTCGGAGCCCAACGTGTAAGCGCCGCCTGCACCGAGGGCCGCAGCGCGTCCCATGCTCCCGGACCGCCCCAGTAATCGACGAATGAAGCGGCAGCGCCGCGATAGTCACCACAGCTGACGCCATCGGCGGTGCGCTTCGAGATCGCAACGATCTCTGCGAGCGCATGCATTCCGTGTGCGCCCATCGTCTTCAACAGATGAAACGCCGACGGCTCGTACAGCGTCAGACTTGCGATGCGCTCGGGCCGTTCGAGCGCAGCGCGCAATGCGACGCCGCCGCCATATGAATGGCCTACGAGATGGACCTTGTCCGAGGACGCGTCGATGATGCCGACCGTTCTCGCGGCCTCGTCGGCGAGCGTGAATGCGCGCTCGCCGCTCCACGCCCCCGTACTCTGGCAGCCGTAATGCTCGGGCGCGCTGAATGCGTGGCGCCCGCCGATGGCCTCGCCGAGCTTTCGCCATTGAGCGGCTCCGGACCCAGAGCAATGCAGTGCGATAACCGGTCTTGCGGATGAAATGGTTTGTGCGTCAGGGGTATTCATTTCTCAAGCGTCCTTTTTGAAGAAGGCATCGAATGAGTGTGAGTATCGGCGCGTCGTTCGCGTGAGGGAATGACCTATCGTCCACGTGTTTTGCGCAAGACGCCGCGAGTGGACGGTTTCGCACTGGCTTCAGAATGTCTAATATCGAAGATAGCCGTGGGGCGCGTGCTATCGCGTTCTTCACGGTGTCAGTGGACGGAGGACGCCATGAACAATAGCGGCGCGGCTGCGCACTTAGGACCTTATCCACGCGCTCGCGCCATGGCGGCGATCTTCATGCTGATGTGCGCTTCGCATGCGGATGCGCGGACGATTACCGTCATAACCGCGACCTATGGCGCGAACTGCGGCGCGCCGGCCGGCAACGCAACCGGAGACCTCGTGCGTCAATGCGATGGCCGCGACACATGCCAGTACATGCCGGATCAGAGAAGCCTAGGTCACTCCGCGCCGTCGTGTAGAAGCGATTTACAAGCCGACTGGCGCTGCAGCAGTTCCGAGTTGCACACGGCGATGCTAAGTCCCGGAGCCAATGCGGATAGCACGCTAGTGTTGACTTGTATCGAGGAAAGCGGACCGGGACATTGAGCGCCTTTTCCTCCGATGATGCCAAGAGCAATCAAGCAAGCCAGCATCGAATGATGTGGAGACGACATGAATACTTCCTGGTTCCTCAAGTTCTCGAACACGCTTGCGCAGTTGGCTGGCCGTGCATCGACGTTCGTCGTCGCTGTGGGCCTGGTGGTGGTATGGGGCTTATCCGGACCGTTCTTCCACTTCAGCGACACGTGGCAACTCGTCATCAATACGTCGACGACCATCGTCACTTTCCTGATGGTGTTCCTGATCCAGAACACCCAGAACCGCGACACCGCTGCGATGCAGATAAAGCTCGACGAAATCATCCGGGCGCTGGACAACGCACATAACGCGCTACTCGATCTCGAGGAACTCGATCAGAAAGAGCTGACAAAGTTTCGAAAGCATTATGAAGCGCTCGCGCAGCAAGCGCGCGATGACTTGCGTTCGACTGGTAGACGCGCGGATGACGAATGAGCAGTCGCAGCAGACGGTCAGACGACGTCGCCATCGACAGAGAACTGCATCACGACGATGCCAATGGTGTCGCGTTTCGCGCGCTGCTTCGCAATTGACGCGACCTTGCTCAACTGCGCCGCTGCGCGCAATTGCCCCGGCTTGACGGTGACTGCGCCGACGGACAGTCTCACGAAGTCGAAGAACGCCTGCCTCGCGAATCGGTCTTCGCCGATGATACCGCCCGCGGCGCGATCTTCAGTGGAGTAATAGCCGCGTACCCGATCGTTGAATTCGCCTGCGGCCCGGCTGATCCGCTCGTACCAGTCGTCACTTTGAAAGAGGATCAGGAAGTCGTCGCCACCAATGTGGCCGAGGAAATCGCCATGAGGATCGCACGCCGACGACAATGCGTGCGCAACCGCTTTCAAGACGGCGTCGCCTTGCCAGTAGCCGTAACGATCATTGAAGGGCTTGAAGTGATCCAGATCCGCATAGCACGCGACGAACGCCACGCCGCTATCAATGAGGCGTTCGATATGCGCGCCCAAGGGCAGATTGCCGGGCAGAAACGTCAGCGGATTGGCGTGACGCGCAGCGTCGAGTCGAAGCTCGGTCACGGCCCGCACTGCGCTTGCGCCTGCAATGAGACCGATGTACTTGCCGTCGTCGACGACAATGAAGCCGTCGGATAACGCGTGCTGTTCGTCATCGGTTAATAGCGTGGCGATCGTTTCAATGCTCGTCGTGCGCTCGATGGACACCGGCTCCCGATTTGCGAACTGCATGCATGCACGCTTGCCGAAGAGCTCGCGATGATAGGGCAACGCGAACTGGTCCATCAGAGAACGCCTGTTGATGAGCGCGACGGGTGTGCCCTGGCGATCCACCACAGCGAGCGCGTGCAGGGACGGAAACGCGTTGAAGAGATGCACGGCGTCGTCGTTGCGCGCTTCGGGCTTCAGCGTGGGCGCTTCGATCAACATGGATTCGAGTTGATTCGCGCTTTCGTTGACATCGGCGCGACGATGCTTCGTCGCCGGATACACCGCGATCTGCTGCGATCGCAGCAGCGTAGCGGCGGATTCGGACACGTGCGTCGCCGGAGTCTGCGATGGACGGCCAAGCAAGAAGCCCTGCGCGAACGGGATACCCAGATCGCGCACGATTCTGAGGTCCGCTGCGCATTCGACGCCTTCCGCGATCAGCAACGTGCCGGTCGCGTTCGCGAAAGACACCATCGATTTCACGGCTTCGAATTTCACCGCATTCTGCGCGATGCCATGAACGAAGTATCGATCGACCTTCACGTAGTGCGGTGCAAGATGTGTCCACAGACTCAGCGACGCATTAGCGACGCCGTAATCGTCCAGCGCGAAGCGCAAGCCGCTTGCACGCAATGCATTGACTGAATCGACAAAGACATCGAGGTCGGGAATCTGGCTTTGCTCGGTCAGCTCGATCACGATCCGCTTGCGATCGACGTGCAGCAACGAGGCTTCGCGATCCGGCTCCAAGCTGATCGCGGCCGCACTGTAGTTGACGAAGAGGAGCGCGTCGCCGTCCCGGCGACCGTTGAAGTAAGCCTCGATGCATGCGCGCGCTGCGGCTTGTTCAAGCTCGACGGCGAGTGCTTCGTCGTGCGCGCGAGCGAAGAGGGCGACCGGCGATTCGAGCGCTCCGCCTGCCGGTCCGCGAATGAGCCCTTCGTGGCCGATCACCGCGCCGTCCGAGAGCCGCACGATCGGCTGAAAGAGCGCCTTCAGCGCGCACGATTCGATGAGCCGCGAGATGATGGGCTCGCTGTTCGTTTCACATTCCGCTACTAAAGAAAGCATGGCCACCGTCGATTCGCACATCGGCACGCGTTCTAGCGCGAGCGATGGCGCAAGAGTTGAGGGACTGTTCCGGCAGATGTTGCGCTCAGCACGTTTCCAGCGTGAACGCCTGCATGACCGAGGTCAGGGCTTCGGCTTTCTTGCGCAGACCTTGAGCGGCCTGCACGCCGTCCTGCGCGAACGCTGCATTCTCTTGCGTGGTGCGATCGAGCATCGACATGGCGCCGTTGAGTTCATCCAGATCGCGGCTCTGATCCGCCGATGAATTCGCAATCGATTCGATCAGACCGACGAGGCCGTCCATCGTGCCGATGAGGCCCGACGTCGCGCTGCCCGCTTTCTCGACTGCGATGCCGCTGCTGTCGACTTCGGACGTCATGCCCTTGATCAACGATGCAATCTCTTGCGCAGCGGTGGCCGTGCGGCTCGCGAGGCTGCGCACTTCCTGCGCGACGACCGCAAAGCCACGGCCTTGCGCGCCGGCGCGCGCCGCTTCGACGGCAGCATTGAGCGCAAGCAAGTTGGTCTGGAATGAAATGCTTTCGATGACGGACGTGATGTCGCGGATGCGCGTGGAATTCTCGACGAGGCCTCGCATGCGGGCGACCGCTTCCTTTGCCGCCGTATCGCCATCTTTCGCCTGTGAGGAAGCTGCGTTAGCGAGCGAACGTGCGCGCGACGCATGACCGGCGTTGTCGCGAACCATTGCGGCGAGTTCGTCGATACTGGCCGATGTTTGTTGCAGGCTCGCGGCCTGTTGCTCGGTGCGAACCGAAAGGCTCGTATTGCCGCTTGCCAACGTTGCGGTCGTCTCGGACATCGTGGCGGTCAACGCATGAACTTGTCCGATCATCGTCGCGAGTTGCTGGCGCATCGCTTCCATTGCGGATAGCAGGCTGCCGGGGTGTTTTGCCGGCACTTCGGCGGACAAGTCGCCTGAGGCGATCTGATTGGCAAGCTGCGCCGCGACCGCGGGTTCGCCGCCGAGCTGACGCAACAACTTGCGAAACAGCGACGCGCACAACACGCTGACGATCACGAGTCCCACGCCGCTCGCTAGGAGAACGATGATCTGCAGAACCCGTGCATCGACGATCGACCGGTTGTATTCGTCACGCGCAGTCGTGAGTTGGCGTTGCCTCAACTGAAGACCATCGTCCTGGAGCTTCTTCGACATCGGCTCGATGCTCTGCGTTTGAATCCACTGGGCTTCCGAGAGATTGTTCGACGCAAGCAGTTTCGTCGCGGGGGTGAAGCCCTTGTCGCGCAGCGCGTGCCAGTCCGTCGCGAAGCGGCTTGCAAGCGTTCGTTCCTCCGCATCCAGATCATGACGGAGATACTGCTGCATCATGCGGTCGATCTGGTCAATGCGCTTTCCCGCCGACTCGACGACACGCTTCGTCTTGTCCGCCGACGGGTCGAGGATGGCGTCGCTGATGGCGAACGTCGTCTCTGTCGTTGCCTCGTTGATGATCGAGATGTTCTGCAATGACTGCGCGCGTCCTTCGAACATGCGCTTGAGTGCGGCAGTGCCGCTCGATGCGGCCACGAGTCCCGCCGCGCCGACCGCAGTGAGCGCCAAAGCCGCAACGATGCTGACGATAAGTAGATGAGTTCGAACCGTGATAGTGCGCATGAAGCTCCTGCTGCTCAGTTTGACGAAGGCGCATGCCGTTGCTTCGTGTTCGCATCGGCGAAGGATTGCGGGCATGCGTCGCATGCACGGCTTAACGGCCTTCAGACGTCTGAGTTGAGTGAATTATTTGTGACGCGATGCATCGCCATGGTGCATCGGCTCTGCAGTGATAATACGGATGACGAAATAAACACAGCTCCGGTTCCATGCGTCACCGGGGCTATGTCTTTGACTCAGTTCAGCGGCGGGACTGCTTCTCCAGCACGACGGTTTCGAACAGATCGTACTCGCCCGTCGGCGTCTGATCGGCGCCCGGTGCATGGTAGTAACTCATCGTGAGGGAGGTCTTGCCGCCGTGTTCACCGGGATCGACATCGAACACGGCGATGCCATAGCCCGTGCCGGTATCGCGTTGCGCCGACCAGATTGCATCCTCGACGGCATCGGCGCCGGGGCGGACGAACGCGCCCGCAGTCGCGCCCGGGGCCGGCGCATTGCGTTTCGTGAACACTTGCGCTTGCGGCAAGCCGTTACCCGGATCGGTGCCATACACGTCGAGCGGGGCGCTCGTGCCGCCGCCGCCGAGAATCAGGTGGATGGTGCCGCTCGTCGTGTCGATCGGATCGTTTGCGCGCTGTGCTGTCGTTACCGGACGCGGTTGAAGGGTATCGACGCGCTCGCCCGTCAGCACGTCGCGGCCCGCATGATGATTGCAGCCGCGCACCGGATGACTGCGCTCATAGTCGTGATCGTGGCCGCATAACACGAGGTCCACGCCATAGCGGTCGAAGAGCGGCAGCCATGCCTCGCGGATGCCTTTATCCGAACCGTTGCCCGTCTTCGATGAACTGAGCGCATCCTGATGCATCTGCACGATGATCCAGTCGATATCGTCGTCATGTGATGCCTCGCGCAGCGTGCGTTCCAGCCAGCGTGTCTGTTCGCCGTTGCTATAACCGCGAACGTAAAACGACGTGCCGGGCGGAATGGCGGCGTGACCCGTGCTCGCGGCAGGCACGAGCGGCGCGGGGCCGGCAACGAACGCGGCGGCGTCCTGATAGACGACGTCGTCCGCATCGAGCGAAATGAAGCGCACGGAGCCAATCTTGAAGGTGTACCAGCGTCCCTGAAAGTGGGTGCCGTTGTCGGGCAGTGTGTAGCGCGTCAGATACGAATCGAAGCCCTGTTTGCCGTTGTGAAACTCGATCTCATGGTTGCCGGGGCAGGGCATCCACGGACGATTCGCGGCCGATGTCTGCGCGTTGTTCCCGAAGTCACGCCACACTTCCGGCTGATGCGACGGGTTGAGGTTCGCGTAGCAGAGATCGCCGTTCAGCAGGTGAAAGAGCGGCTGAAAGCGTTCGACGGCTTGCACCGCGAAACGGCTTTGCGGCGATGACAATACCCAACCTGTGTTCGGCGTCGCCAGATCGCCATAGCTCGTAAAGCGGAACTTACGGCGCCCGTGCGGCGCGGTCGTGAAGATCGCGCTGAAGGGTTGCGCGGCTCGGCTGTCGTTGTCGGCGGTGACTTCATAGCGGTAGGCCGTGTCGGGACGCAGCCCGTGCAAGCGTGCGTGATAGGTGAAGACGGTCTCGCCGTTGAGACCATCGGTGTACGTGCGTTGGATTGCGTGAACCTCGTGCGCGTGACCGCCATCTCTGCTCAAGCGAACGCGCGGCTTGATCGCTTGTGCGAGCGAAGCCCAGCTCACGATCACTTCGCTCGTCGGGTCTTCACCCCACGTGAGGTGCACTTGCTCGGGCGTTCCATCAGGATTCGATGTCTGTGCGAGCGCGGGTCCGCTCATCACATTGGCGGCCGTGGCGAGACCCGACGCGCCTGCAAGCTTGAGAAAGCCACGGCGCGATGCGATCGATGCACCATCCTGCTGGTTCTTCGTGACCATGAACGTCGAGCTCCTTTTGGGGAAGGGATATGCTTTGAATTGCGTCTGCAAGACATTATGGTCAGGCTTATGACGGGACCGTGACAGAAGACTCGAAGGTTTCAACTACTGTGCACGAAGGTATTCCAAAGCTGAAAATACCGTGACGTTTCACGTAAAGGAGAGGCGCATGGCACGTAATCCCTATGTCGTATTCAAGGGCAAGGTCACACTCGGCGTTCCCTTTCTGGACGGTTACAAAGGCGATCCGCATTACGTGATCGTCAGTGAGGACCAGAACGGCAATGAGTTTCGCATCGTCACGAACGTGAAGTCCGACAGCTCGCTCACTGGACCAGCGGGTTATCTCGTGCTTTATCTATGGGACCAGTACTTCAAGCATCCGATGACCGCCGATCTCGCCACGCTTGCGGCAGGCGTATTGACAACGGGCTTTCCAAAACTGGACTACGTGCACGACAAGCGCCTCGTCGATCTCACTGCGATGCGCCCCATTCCGCTCGACACGAAGGACGAGCACAACGACATCAACGCGCTCATCAATGAGATGCTGCAACTGGACATGTCCGTCGATGGCGTCGACTATGTTTATCCGACACCGAGCTATCGCGACAACCGGCTTGGATGGAAGCCCCGGAAAGACGTGACGGTGTATGGCTTCGGCTTCCTGTTCGAGCCGGGCAAGGACGGGTTGCACGAAACGCACATGAATCAGGGCAATCCGAAGCCGCCGCCGGGAAGCCATACGAAGGACCATTCGAACGAGAACGGCGTGTTTCAGGATGGCGCGGTGATGATCGAAGTCGACGGCAAGTTTCAGGCGCTATTCGTCGCGTTCCAGACGCAGCTCGTGCCGACCGACAATCGCGGCAGGCCGATTCCCGGCGAGTCGCATCCGATTCTGCAAACCGGCAAGAGCGCGAGCCACGGTTGATGATGCTTGGCCGCGCGTGTCGAGGGTGACGCTTTTATCCACGAAAGATGGCGAAAACGTCCTAGTCCCGGCGATACCAGTCGCGGCATGATCTGGCGATGCTTGCGTCACTGCAAGGCCGATTTGCGGTCGCGCGCCTCGCGAACACGTCGGCAAGCGTTGCTTTCCAGGTTTAATCGCCCACTTCATCGGAGCCGTTCATGTTTGATTATTCGTCTGGTACTGTCTCGCGCGTCGACCCGGAACTCTGGCAAGCCATTGAACAAGAGAACCGCCGTCAGGAAGATCACATCGAACTGATCGCGTCGGAAAACTACACTTCGCCCGCGGTGATGGCTGCGCAGGGTTCGCAACTCACGAACAAGTACGCCGAAGGCTATCCCGGCAAGCGCTATTACGGCGGTTGTGAGTACGTGGATATCGTCGAGCAGCTTGCGATCGATCGCGTCAAGCAACTCTTCGGCGCCGAAGCCGCGAACGTGCAGCCGAACTCCGGCTCGCAGGCCAACCAGGGCGTGTTCTTCGCGATGCTCAAGCCGGGCGACACGATCATGGGCATGAGCCTCGCCGAAGGCGGCCACCTCACGCACGGCTCGCCGGTCAACATGTCGGGCAAGTGGTTCAACGTCGTGAGCTACGGGCTGAACGAAGCGGAAGATATCGATTACGAAAAGACCGAAGCGCTCGCCAAGGAACACAAGCCGAAGCTGATCGTCGCGGGCGCGTCGGCGTTTGCGC
>NZ_JFHE01000042.1 GCF_000698555.1 Caballeronia grimmiae
TCACTGAAACGCAAACAGGGCTGTTTGCGAAAACAAAGACTTTGGAGGTAAGCATCATGAAACTCGCAACTATGATCGTCGCCGCTGCACTCGCTATCCCGGCAGTTTCTTCGTTCGCTCAAAGCCAACCGCTGACCCGTGCGCAGGTAAAGGCTGAGCTGGTTGAGCTCGAACGCGCCGGCTACAACCCGAGCATGGACCGCACGACCTATCCGGCACAGATCCAGGCAGCGGAAGCAAAGGTTGCGGCTCAACACGGGCAATCGAGCTATGGCGGTGTGGCAGACACTTCGTCGGCATCGGGCGGCCCCGCTCACACCGGCAATAGCATCGCCCCTGTCTATTTCGGTCACTGATCGACCGACAGAGCCAAGACGCTCGCGGTAGATACTAAAGAACTGGCCGCTGCCGGAATATCGCAGACGGCCAGTTTGCTCATTCGAACCTCCGCCACCGGCATCGCCGATGGCTTGCCCAGCACTCAACTCGTCCTGGGCTTTTTTCGTTCGTGAGTCGAGGGGCAAAGGATAGCGGCGATGTCGCGGGCGCAATGCGGGACGTGAATAACGTCGATGCGGTCCAGCTGCCCCGTGACGCGATAGAAAATCTGGTAGCCCCGTGAACACGATGCCGGACGCCGCGATCGTCGTAGCGAGGCACGAAGGGGTAGGCGGGCGGCATGTCTGCATGCCTGATGCACTTTTCATGCTTTACTCTTCGAGCCGTAACGGCCCGTTTCAACCAGCTTCTTCTTCCCAGTTCTGACTTCGCCGCTCTCGCTAAAGCAAGCGCCGCGCGTCAGCCACAAGTGTGGTCAAGCCCAGCGCCGCGCATCGGTTGTCCCCGCCCTAAGGATGCAAAACATAGCTTTGCACCGCGTTAATCGAAGCATCAGGTATGAGGATTGTTGACATAGGGTGTCTCCTCCTCGTCTAACCTTCTCTCGGTGGACGAGAATTCGCCCGCACTCAGGCCCGAGTGCGGGCTTTTTCTTGAACGTTGCGGAATCGCATCTAGGCTATTACTGCGCTGCGCTCTCTTGGCTCTGGGCGCACTGTGGTAGATCGCATCCGAGGGTCAGCTCGCTAACCTCCCGTGATGCGGGCTTTCGTTTGCGTCGCAATCGGTGTCTCGAAGACTCAATAGCAGTAGTACGCGCGTCGGCGCTTGTACTCTCGGCGCTCCGCCGTTCCCGGCACCGCGCCATTCATGCTCACGCCACTCGCGTTGGCGCAAGTCCTCGCCAGAAACGACTGGAAAGTTTCGCCGCCGGAAAGGGGGCAAGTCGCGATCGACCAGGTGGCCGGGTTTCGCGCGCTCGGCAGCGGCTGGCAATATCGACGAGGCCATAGCGCAGAATCCGAGGAAAAGTAAGCACTTTAGAGGCAATCGTGCGCGCGTGCGAATATCGGTTCGTTACCGTCTGGAAAATCGGGGCGCCACTTCAGGCGGTATGGGACGCCATTCACGATCCGGCTGCGTGGCCGCAATGGTGGACATGCGTCGAGCATGTGAGCGAAGTGGAAAGCGGTGCGGCAGATGGCGTTGGCGCATTGCATAGTTATGTGTGGAAAGGGCGCCTGCCGTATCGAGTGCGCTTCGACATGCGTGTCACGCGCGTCGAGCCGCTCGCGTTGCTCGAAGGCGTGGCGAGCGGCGATGTGGAAGGCATCGGGCGATGGACGTTCTCACCGAGCGATGAGATCACCGCCGTGCGATACGACTGGCGCGTGCGCACCGGCCGTGGCTGGATGAATCTGCTCGCGCCCGTGGCGCGCCCCCTCTTTGAATGGAATCACGATTACGTCATGCAGAAAGGCGGCGAAGCGCTTGCAAGGCGACTTGGCGCGACGCGGGTGAGCATCGGTCATCGCGAGCCGAATAACCGATGATGAACGGCGTCACGCAGCCAGCGACTGCCTGCCTAGGTCACCGCTGGCGGCGGGCTGTAATTGAAGGCGGCGGGCGGGAGAGGCGCAATAGACAGGCGGTGCCGGGGAGACGGGTACCGCATACCCCGAGCCATCGACCTTTACTTGGGAACGGCCTTACTCGCGAAGCCCGGCATCTGTCCAAACTTCGGATAGCCCTTCAGCAGGGCATCAATAGCCGTAGTAGGCCCGTCGCCGCTCGTACTCTTGGCGCTCCCGCCATTCACGGCGCTCCCGCCATTCATGTTCACGCCACTCGCGTTGTCGCCAGTCTTCGCCATAAACGACCGGTGCTGGCGCCGTTTGATAGACCACAACCGGCGGAGGCGGGGGAGAATAATAGACAGGTGGCGGCGGGGGCGGGGCGTAATAAACAGGCGGTGCGGCGTACACGGGCGCCGCATATCCCAAGCCAATACCCACGCTGACGTGTGCTGAGGCGTTGATCGAGGCCAACGACAATCCGGTGGCGAGAGCGATCAAGATCCTGGCGGAAGGTTTTTCTGCGCAAGACGTCTTGCTCGCGCTGGTCATGCTGGCCATGTCGGCTCCTTGGTAACGAGCGCTTAACGCGTCACGCCCGGGGCCGGTGCACAAGAGATTTGTGAGTAATGTAACGAGGGTCGATGGCAAATTGCGGGGTTTCGTCCCGATGTTGGGTGCGGCGATCCCATAACGGCTCATAAGTTGCTCGACTGATTCGCGCAAGCCTAGTCGCCGGTCGGTTTGGGGGGAGGTAAGCGCTGGATAGAAGTCGTTGCGCCCAATGCAAACCCTAATCACAGTTCCGTCCCTTGCCGTGCGGGAACCGGTAGCCCCGGCGCGCGCACGGCTTCGAGTGCGCGCTTCCACGGCGGGTGCCGCGGGTCAATTTCAGTTGCACATGTGGAAAGAGGCTCCCGACCCGCCAAGCCCTCTGAAACGTCGGCAGTAAAAGCGTTGACGAAGGTGCGGCTGAAACCGCTTGCCTGCGCCTTCGCAAATGCTCGAAGCGTTCGATACTCACGGTCGTTCTTGAGCAGGTCAATGGGCATGCGATTCTCGAGCGCGCCCGAGTTCGATGTCAGAAAATCCAGCCGAAGCTCGGGCGGCGCCGGCATGACGACCTTCCAGAGTCGGCGCAGCAACATTGGTTCAGGCCCGAGGCTGCTCCTTCGCACGTTTCGTGGCCTCTGGTGCGTCGCCGGATCCCTGCGTCCTTTGCGGCCGAAGCTAGTCGAGACACGGCGTAGACACGGTCTCTTGCGATAAACGCCACGCTCGGGTTTCAGAAGAGTGGCTTTTTTTGCACGAACCGCGCCCAGCCGCTCAAGCGATCGGTAATCTTGCCGTAAATAAGGGTTTCTACTGACCGACTAGTTATGAAAAGTATTCCCTTCCGGGTCCGCATGTGGATCCCCTTGGCGATCAGCCTGGTCTGCCTCACCGCACTTTCGATCTTCGATGCGTTCGAAATGCGCGAGATCCGATTCGAGGAACGTCGCGCCACGCTCGGCGCGGTCACGGACGCTGCCCTCAATACAATCAAAGACTACGCGGCAAAAGTGCAGACGGGGCAGCTCACGGACGCCGAAGCGCGCAAACAGGCGGCCGAGCGCGTGCGGGTGATGCGTTACGGCGACGATGGCTATTTCGCCATCATCGATCCCAATGTCACGCTGGTGATGCACTCAACGAAGCCAGAGATGGAAGGCAAGAGCGCCAAGGACATTCAGGACAAGGACGGCATTCACATGTGGTCCGATGCGGTAGCGCTTGCACAGCGCGACGGCCAGGGCTTCCTTGGGTATAGCTGGCCGAAGCCGGGCGCAAGCGAAAGCGTGCCGAAGCTCAGCCATGTCGCCTCATACAAGCCGTGGCAATGGACCATTCTGACGGGTGTCTACCTCGATGATCTTGAGGCGGACTTTATGCGGTCGGTATATCGCGCGCTTCTGGTGCTCGCTGGCATGGCCACGCTGCTTGCGCTGACTACAGTGTTGCTTAACCGTTCCCTGCGACGCACGCTTGGCGGAGAGCCCGAATATGCGGCTCGAATCGCAGACGGGATTGCGGGCAACGACTTATCGGTGTCGGTCGTGACCGAAGCGGATGATCGGACGAGCCTTCTGTATTCGATCAGCCGTATGCAGCGGCAACTGAAGCAAACCGTCACGGCCATTAAGACGTCTGCGGATTCGATCGCAACTGCGTCCAAGCAGATTGCAGCCGGCAACCTCGATCTTTCCCAGCGTACGGAAGAACAGGCGGCATCGCTTCAGCAGACTGCCGCAAGCATGGAAGAATTGACGTCAACGGTCACTAACAATACAAGTAACGCGCATGAAGGCAATCGTCTGGCTTCTGCAGCGGCAGACGTCGCCAACCGTGGCGCAAGTGTGGTCTCCGATGTTGTAGCGACGATGGAAGCGATCAACAGCGACTCCAAGCAGATCGCGGAGATTGCCGGAATCATCGAGGGGATAGCGTTTCAGACGAACATCCTGGCACTGAATGCTGCCGTCGAAGCCGCGCGAGCGGGCGAGCACGGGCGAGGCTTTGCGGTGGTCGCCTCGGAGGTGCGATCCCTTGCGCAGCGGTCGTCGGCGGCATCGAAAGAAGTGCGCGATCTGATCGACAGGTCGGTTGACCGAGTGCGCGCTGGAACCACTCACGTCGAGGATGCGGGTGCAACCATGACGCAGATTACAGAAGCCATCAGGCGAGTCACTGGACTGATGAGCGAGATCGCCGCTGCCTCTGAAGAGCAAAGCAAGGGCATCGGCCAGGTCAATCAGGCGGTATCGCAGATGGACCAGGTCACGCAACAGAATGCGGCGCTCGTTGAAGAGGCCGCGGCTGCCACGAATGCGCTAGAAGCCCAGGCCGGCGGGTTGCGCGCGTCGACGGCGGTGTTTGTTGTCTGATGCGTGGCTGAAAACGACCTGCATGTACTGACGAGGACGGCTGAGACGCCCTACTCATGATGGGTGGCCGCGTCCCAAGTACTTTGGAAGCGGCCGTTCCGGTTGCTCAGATTGGAACGGCCGGTACGGTCGACAAATAACTTCGTGGCCGGAGCCACGATGGCCGGTAACCGGACAGTCGGTGACATTCGCACCGCCCAGTGGCTGCCACAAACTTGATCGGCTTGATCAATACGTGTAGGCATTGATCGCGTCTCGCACCGTTCCTAACGACTCGCGCAGCGATGTCAGATCAACCGATCCAAGCGCAAGACGAATTGCGTGCGGTACCTGCTCCGTCGTCGCAAATGGTTCTGCTGTCGAGACGGCAATGTTCTCGCGTATCAGCGCCATGGCAACGAGATCTGCTCGCACGTCCTCTGTGAAGGGCAGCCATATGAAATATGAGGCTGGGTGCGCGATGCGTGTGATTCCCGTCAGCACTTCGGCAGCGATCTGTTGCCGGACCCTTGCATCATCGCGTTTCTGGGCCTCTAGCTGGCTGACTGTGCCGTCGACAATCCAGTTACAGGCAATCGCCGTCATCACGCCGGCGGTGTTCCAAGCCGTGGCGCGAATGGCGCGTTCAATCATCGGCACATAATGCGCTGGTGCTGCAACGAACCCGACGCGCAGACCGGTCGCGACGCTCTTCGACAAGCCCGACACATAGATGGTCAGCTCTGGCGCTATTGCTGCAACAGGCGCCGGCGCATGATCGACCAGAAAAGCATATGCCGCATCCTCGATGATGAGCAATTCGTGCTTTCGGGCAATCGCAACTAGCTCTTGCCGTCGCTCAGGTGTCATCACACAGCCTAGAGGATTGTGCAGCGTCGGCATCGTATAGACCGCCCGAACGTGGCGGTCTTTGCAAATGCGCGCTAACGCGGTGAGGTCCAGGCCATCGCTGCGGATGGGAACCGGTGCGAGGTCGAGTCGCATCGTTTCCGCGAGAAGCTTGAAACCGGGATAGGTCAACGCGTCGACCGCTACTACATCGCCCGGGCGAAACAATCCCAGCACGACGGCGGCCAATCCATGTGTCGCCCCATTAACGATCAATATCTGTTCCGCTGCTGCTTCGATTCCTCGCGCCAGGAGGTGACGGGCAAAAATGGCTCGCTCATGTTGCCTTCCGGCGTGTGGCTGATAGCGGAGAAGCGCCTCCAGATCTCCCGACGACGCTAGTTCGCGCAGGGCACTCCGGAGCATTTCGCCTTGGCCCGGTAGCGATGGCGAATTGAAATTCAGATCAGTCAGACCCGAAAGGGCGGCTTGTTGTTCGATGCCAAGCCCCGCCGGGAGGGCAGTCTCCCTGACGAAAGTACCGCGCCCGGTCTCGCCAACGACCAGTCCAATTGCCTCGAGCTCCGCATAGACGCGCGAGGCGGTAACGAGCGCGACTCCCTCCCGTCTTGCTAGCTGGCGGTGGGTCGGCAGGCGAGCGCCCGGCGACAGCCGGCCCGATCTAATGTCTGCGGCGAAGGCGTCGACTATCACCTTGTAGCGTGGTTGGACCATCGGAAAGCGTATGCATGACAATTATTTGATTGTCTTAATTCTCTCGCATACGATGCGTGCTAGGCAAACGCTCGCATCTACGGACATCGGCGACGCTCCTCCGACAGCACATCCAGCCGCGACCGGACGCTGCGCGCGGCGATTCAATCACGGACGACCTTATGCATATCGCCATCCTTACCTTCGACGGTTTCAACGAACTCGACTCGTTAATCGCGCTGGGCATCCTCAACCGAGTTAAGCGGAGCGACTGGCGCGTGTCCATCGCGAGCCCCTCGTCGCGTATCTGCTCGATGAATGGGGTCGTGCTTGAGGCCCACGTCCCGCTGACGGAGGCTGCCAAGGCCGACGCGGTGATCGTGGGTAGCGGAAGCAAAACGCGCGAGGTCGTCGCAGACGCAGGGGTGATGGCTCAACTGCGGCTTGACCCGTCGAGGCAGTTGATCGGTGCACAGTGCTCAGGGACGCTCGTACTCGCAAAGCTGGGACTGTTGGATGGCGTGTCGGCCTGCACGGATCTGACTACCAAGCCTTGGGTTGTCGAAGCAGGCGTCGACGTGTTGAATCAGCCGTTCTTTGCGAACGGCAACATCGCGACGGCAGGCGGATGCTTCGCCTCCCAATATCTTGCGACCTGGATCATCAGTCGTCTCGTGAGTACGGAAGAAGCCGCCAGCGCGATGCATTACGTTGCACCCGTAGGCGAGAAAGATGAGTACGTTTCGCGAGCGATGCGGCATATCCAGGCGGCAAGCGCCTAAAAAGCCTTACGGCCTGAACGAGGCTTCGCGAATCGACCTTCCGGACGCGCGGCCACTCTTGCCGCTTAGCGTCGAATCGACGATTAGGAGTGGGCAAGAGTGGTCGCTGCGGCGGACTCGTGAGGAAACCGAGGTACGAACAAGGCGCTGTTTGAAGCGGCGTCGCCGCAAAGCATGGCGTTCGGCGCTTTATTTGCCTCTCCACTCGCTTGCCGTGGTGAGTGCGAAGTCACGGTAGTTGCGCGGCGCACGCCCGAGCAGTTGACTAAACCTTTCGATCTCGCCAGCGGATGCCACTGCCCCATCCTGCTGATAACGCTGCAGCATCAGCCGCATGTCATATGCGAGCCATGGCGGCGTCATCGTCTTCATATACGACTCGAACCGATCCAGATCATCGCCGCCGTACTGCACTTCGCGGCCGAGCGCTTCCGACCAGATCGCCGCGACATCTGCCGACGTGATCGCGTCCGGGCCGACGAGCGCGTAAGTCTCCGAGGGCAGTGGCACGTCCGAGCGCTCGCGGCGCAGAAGCTCGCGCGCGGCTGCATCGCCGATATCGCGGACATCGACCATCGAAATTCCCTTGCTTCCAATGGGCATGCCGAAGACGCCCTGCCGGAGCATCGGCTCCTTCTGACGCACGTCGTTCTGCATGAAATACGCGGGACGAAGAATCGTCGCGGGCATGTCGAACGCCTCGATCATGCGTTCGGCGGTGCGCTTGCAACTGAAGTGCGGAACATCGACGTATTCCTCGCCCTTGAACACCGACAAATAGACGATCCCGCGTACGCCTTCCTCGCGGGCGATGCTTAACGCCTGCAGCGATTGCGTGAGCTCATCGGCGGCGACGGGCGCAAGCAGGAACAGCGTCGTCACGCCTTGCATTGCGCGGCGCAGTCCATCGACATCTGCAAGTTCACCCTGCACCCGCGTCACGGCTGCCGGAAGATCTGCGCGCTCGGGCGAACGCGTCAGCGCGCGCAACTCGGCACCGCTGTCCTTGAGATGGTCGAGAACCTGTGTGCCGATGATGCCCGTACTGCCCGTAACGAGAATGCTCATGTCAGCTCCTGGAAGGTGAAGGCTCGGTGCGAGCCGGTGACTGCTACGATAGGCGTTCCGAAAATCCTGCGAAAGCGCCGAAATCAAGACACGCTGTCTCGTCAGCGGAACGATAAAGGAAAGGGTCATGGATCTGAACGCGCTCGCGGATTTCATCGCCGTCGCACAACGTGGCGGTTTCGGTCCGGCCGCGCGCGCGACGGGCCGACCGAAGGCGACGCTTTCGCGGCGCGTCGCGGAACTGGAACAACAGCTCGGCGTGCGGCTGATCGAACGCGGCGCGCGCACGACGCGCCTCACCGAAGAAGGACGCGCGCTGTTCGAGCGCACGAGCGGTCTGCTCGCGGAGATCGACGAAGCGGGCGACGACATCGCATCGCGTGCGCCCACACCGCGCGGGCGCCTGCGCGTAAGCGCACCGATGGTCTATGCGCATGTCGTGCTCGCACGCGCCGCCGCGAGATTCGCGCTGGCGTATCCGCAGGTCGAGCTGGAGGTTGTCGCGGAAGATCGTATCGTCGACCCGTTGCAGGACGATTACGATCTGGTGATACGCGTCAATCCTTCGCCCGACGAGTCGCTCATCGGGCGCGCGATCGCCACCGATCGCCGCGTGCTCGTCGCCACGCCCGCGCTCGCGGAATCGCTCGCGAACACGTTGAGCAATGCGGCTCCTTTGCTGCCTGCTGTGGTGCTCGCGCGTGCCAGCCATCCCGCATGGACGGTTCGATTGAGCGACGGCAGCGAGCGCACTGTTACGCCGCAGCCGATGCTGCGCCTGTCGTCGCTTCTGATGGTGCGCGAAGCGGTGCTCGACGGCGCGGCCGCCGGCTTGCTGCCTCACCTGCTCGTGGAATCGGATATCGCTGCGAAGCGGCTGACGATGATCGGCTGCGAAGCGGGCCCCGGCGTCGAGATATGGGCGCTTTACAGTTCCCGACGCCTCCTGAGCGCGAAAGTGCGGGCGTTCCTGAACATGCTGGTGAGCGCCGACCCGGGTTCGTGAATCCGCGCTCCCTACCGCAGCTCATAAGGCACGCCATCGATGCTCGAACGACGCGCGGGCCCGGTCACGCTGTCAGTCAGCGCAAACGCAATTGCACTCGGCAGGGGTTGTTCTAGAAAGACAGTCGTGAGGATTCGGTGGGCGATGTATCAAGGTCTGAAGCGCATCGATCAACTCCTTTGCTGCAACCCGACGCGTAAGCGAACGCTGGCCGCTGGTGCGGCATTCATCTCCCACGCAGCACGCTCACGGCCGCGACCACCGGCCGCGCAATTCATCGGTCTGCTGGCCGCGCATACCTCGGCGGGCTATTCACGGCCGACGATGGTTATGAAAATACCGAAGCCACTTGCACCACTTCTCGAAGAAGGACTTATCGACGAAGTCATCGGCCGATCGATGAGCGGCAAAGAGGCAGCAGTCTACGTCGTGCGCCGCGGCGGATCGACGCGTTGCGCAAACGTACATAAGGACGTGAAGCAGCACAGTCATCTAATGCCCGTGCGAATGAGCCGGGCGTCACTCTCCGATGATTCGGTCATGCACCTCCGTGGCATCGGGCAGGGGGATCGGTTCTCGACGTACTTTGCCGTCTTTTGTTTCCGGATTGCCAGGAGCTCATCAATCCGGTGAACAGCTTAGTCGGCAAGCGAGCAATGCCTCATAAAGGTAGTAAGACTACGTTCCAAAGTCGACGACACCCCGCCTCGTGCAGCCTATGGTCTGGCGGAAAAACGTCCGTATACAAGCCGATTCGCCATCTGAACGTGTAAACCCTAGCTTGCCGGTGCGCCGTCGTAGTCAGTATATTTTGATTGTAATACTACGCAGCAAGGGAACATCACTAGCATCCAGTCGAGCTATCCGTGGCACGCGCCGCTGCCCATACCGGTGTTGAGGAGACAACAACTATGGAAGAAGCACAGGAAGTCGCATCGCGTAGAAAGTTTCTGGCGGGTCTTGCCGCCACGGCCGGCGGCGTTGCGCTGTCGTCGGTATCGAAGCTCGGCTTCGCGCAGCAGAAAGTGTTCGTGCCGTTCAGCAACAAGAGTCTCGACTACTACTTCTTCGTCACGCAGCAGGAAGCGGTGAAGCGCGCCGTCGAAGCGAAAGGCTGGCAGTTTCAGGCCGTCAACGCCAACTTCAGCAATACGTCGCAACTCGAGCAGTGGAACAGCCTGATGCTCAAGAATCCGTCGGCGATCATCGCAGATCCGATCGATAGCCAGGCCATCGTCAGTGTCATCAAGAAGTACAACTTCAAGAAGATCCCCGTCGGCATCATCGACACCCCGGCGCTGGGCGGTGATGTCGCGATCACCGTCGATTTCGACAACAAGGCGGGCGGCGTCATGGCCGCCGAGACCATCGTCGCCGCGCTCAAAAAGAAGAACGGGTCCGCCAAGGGCACGGTGCTGAACTGCTACGGCGCGTTGCAGTCGGTCGCGTGGCGTCTGCGCAAGGAAGGTTTCGAAGAAGCGATGAAGAAGTATCCGGACGTCAAGGTCATCAGCCGTCCGACAGAAGGCCTGCTCAAGAACATGTTGTCGGTCACGCTTTCCACGCTCTCCGAGTATCCCGATCTCGACGCCGTGCATGCACCGAGCGATTCGCCGGCGCGCGGCATCGTCACGGCCTTGCAGCAAAAGGGCAAGTGGAAGAAGGTCGGCGAACAAGGGCACGTGATCTTCGTGAATATCGACGGCGAACCGGCCGCGCTGCAATGGATCGGCGACGGCTACATGGACGCCGTGGTCTCGCAGGACCCGATCGCCTATGCGCAGATCACGGTCGAGATGCTCGACAAGTATTCGCTCAAGGGACAGCCGGTGCCGCACGGCGACTACCAGAACAATCAGTACTTCTGGGAAAAGGCGGTCGTGACGAAGTCCGAGACGGGACCGAGTCTCGTCATCCAGCCGTTCATCGTCGATGCAAATTCGGTGAAGGACAAGCGGCAGTGGGGCAACATCGCCTTCAACGAATGGGGCATCCGTTATTCCTGATTCACGCCAGTCCGAACGAGTTGGACGGCGCGCAGTCAGCGCGCCGAATGCGGACCGGAGACTTCCTGAATGTCGGATATGCACAGCAACGATTACATCCTGCGGACCCACGACGTCGTCAAGCGTTACAAGGCCGTGCTCGCGCTCGACCGGGTTTCGATCAACATCCGGCGCGGCACGATCCACGGTCTGCTCGGCGAAAACGGCGCGGGCAAGTCCACGCTCGTGCGGCTGATTAGCGGGCAAACCGCGCCGAGCGAAGGGCGCATCGTCCTGGACGGCGAAGACGTGCAGGGCTCGGACGTTCAAGAGATGGAAGCGCGCGGCGTGTTCCTGGTGACGCAGGAACCGATGATCGTCGATTCGATGTCCGTCGCCGACAACCTGATGCTCGGGCGCTGGCCTCTGAAGCGCGGCATCACGGGTCGCGTGGACCAGCGCGCGTCGATGGAAAGCGTCGAAGCCGCGCTCCAGGGCACGGATTTCGATCCGCGCATGCCCGCGCGTCTCTTGTCCGCGGTCGCCAAACGCAAGCTCAACATCCTGCGTGCATTGCACAGCGGCGGCAAGCTGCTCATTCTCGACGAACCGACCACCGCGCTCACGCTCGCGGACCGCGAGCACCTGTTCGACTTCATGCGCACTCTGAAGGCGCGCGGCGTGAGCTTCGTCTTCATCTCGCACTACAACGAAGAGATCCTCGATATCTGCGATGGCGTGTCCGTCTTGCGCAATGGCAGGCTCGCGGGCGAGCACGACGACCTCTCGACGATCGACTCGGACGGTCTCTCGGAACTCGTCATCGGGCGTGACGTCCCGTTGTTCTATCGCGAGCGGCGGGAAACGGCGGCGGCTGGCCGTGAAGGCTGGCGTGTCGAAGGTCTCGCGGCCCCGGGCGTGCGCGTGGACGCGTTTTCGATTGCGCCGGGCGAGATCGTCGGGTTCGCCGGACTGCCCGGGTCGGGGGCGAAGGAATTCGCGCTCGCGCTCTTCGGCACGAACCGCGCGACGCGCGGCCGGATCACGCATGACGGCAACACGAGCGCGCCGGCCGGTCATCCGGGCGAGGCGTTCCAGCGGGGCATCGCGTATCTGTCGGACGACCGTCATCGCGACGGGCTTGTCGGGCTGCAAAGCATCGCGCACAACATCACGTTGTCGAGCCTCAAGCACGTATCGAAGGCCGGCGTCATCGATTCGAACGCGGAACGCAGTGTCGTCGCGCGTTACTTCGAGCACTTGCGCGTGAAGGCGACGACCGCCGAAGTGCTGCTCGGCACGCTTTCCGGAGGCAATCAGCAGAAGGTCTGCCTCGGCCGCGTGCTCGCCACGTCTCCGAAGCTGCTGATTCTCGACGAACCGACGCGCGGCATCGACGTGGGCGTGAAGGAGGAAGTGCATCGCATCATCGATACGCTGACGCGCGAGGGATTGAGCGTGATCGTCATTACGAGCGACCTGGACGAGATGGTGCGTCTGGTCGATCGCGTGTCGGTGTTCGTCGGCGGGCGGATCGAGCGCGAATACACCGGCGCGGAAATCGCGAAGGACGCCATTCTGCAGGCTGCCTTCAATGGGGAGCCGGCGTCGAACGACAGCGTTCGTGCCGAGCCGCTGGTGAATCAATCATGAGGAGACAGTCCATGCAAACACGAAGCGACCTTTCTTCGTCGCCCGCGCCGGCGGCGCTCGCCGGTCCAGGCGGCGCCGCGCCGGGCACGGGAAGCGGCAAGCGCGGCAAGGGCGGCGTGCAGTGGGTTTTCCAGAACGTCGTCTGGCTGTGGCTCGCGGCGCTCGTCGTCGTTTTCGGCGTGCTCAATCCCTTCTTCTTCACGCTTTCGAATCTGCAGAACGTGCTGGTGCAGGCGACGGTGCTCGGCCTGCTCGCGCTGGCCGTATCCATGCCGCTGATGGTGGCGGAGATCGACCTGTCGATTGCGAGCAACATGGGATTCTCCGCCGCCATCGGCGCGATTCTCTCGACACGGCTCGGACTCACGCCCGCCGTCGGCGTGCCGCTGGGTATCGCGGTAGCGACTGCGATCGGCTTCTTCAATGGCCTGTGCGTGACGCGCCTCAAGATGGTGTCGCTCATTCAGACACTTGCCGTCATGATCGTGCTGCAAGGCTCGCTGCTCGCGGTGACGCAGGGCAACACCATCTCGGACATGTCTACCGGTTATATCTGGATCGGCCAGTACACGGTCAACAACTGGCCCGTCATGCCGATCGTGTTTCTCGTCGTGCTCATCGGCATGGGTTTCATGCTGCGCAAGACGGTGCTCGGCCGCTATCTCTACGCGACCGGCGGCAACGCGCTCGCCGCCAACTCGGCCGGCATTCGCGTGAATCGCGTCAAGATCATCGCGTTCACGCTGTCGGGTTTTCTCGCGGGCGTCGCGGGCTATCTGCTCGCCGCATGGCAGATGGCGATCACGTCGGATCAGGGCGAAGGCTTCCTGCTCTACGCCATCGCCGCGCCGATCATCGGCGGTGTGAGCGTGTTCGGCGGACGCGGCGGCGCGCTCGGCATTCTCGGCGGCGTGCTGCTGCTGACGGTGATCCACGTCGGCCTCGCCATCACCGAAGTCCCCTCGTTCTATGTGCAGATGATCGGCGGTATTCTCATCTTCATCGCGGTCGCGGTGGATGCCATCCGCGTCAACTTCGTTTCGCAATAACCTTGATCCGGACCATGACAGAACCTCGTCAGTGCGAGATGTATATCGATGGGCGCTTCGGCAGCGAAGGCGTTCGCGAATGGATCGATGTCGTCAATCCAGCAACGGAGCAGGTCGTCGCCCGCGCGCCCGATGCCGACCGGGCGATCATCGATTCCGCCGTCGATGCCGCATCGCGCGCTTTCCGAAGCTGGCGCCGCGTGAATCCGTTCGAGCGTTCCCGCCTGCTGCATGCGATAGCCGATCACATCGCAGAGGACGAACGCGCCATCGCCATGGCGATCACGACGGAAATGGGCAAGCCGCTCGCCGAAGCGCAGGGCGAGGCGCGCAAGCTCGCCAAGGCGTTTCACTACTACGCGGAAGAGGCCGTGCGGATCTACGGCGAGACGATTCCGAACGAAGAGGACGGTTTCGTCAGTATCGTGGAGAAGGAGCCGGTCGGCGTGGTGGCGGCCATTGCGCCGTGGAACTATCCGGTGGAACTGATCGGCTGGAAGCTCGCGGCTTCGCTGGCGGCGGGCTGCACGATCGTCGTGAAGCCGTCGGAGTTCACGCCGTCGAGCGCGGAGGCCGTGTTTCGCTGCGTGCATCGCGCGGGATTGCCGGCGGGCGTCGCCAATCTCGTGATGGGCGCGAAAGATGCGGGCAAGCGGCTCGTCGGACATCCGGACATCGACAAGGTGGCGTTCACGGGATCGGGCAGCGCGGGCGAGGACATCTACAAGACGGTGCGCGGCATCACGGGGTTGTCGCTCGAATTGGGCGGGAGCTGTCCGCTGATCGTGACCGCCCATGCGGACCTGGATCTCGCGGTCGCGGGCACGCTGCGCCGCGCGTTCCGCAATGCAGGGCAGATCTGCATTTCGATCAATCGCGCTTACGTGCAGGAAGCGGTCTATGACACCTTCCTCGAACGCCTGGCCGATGGCGCGCGCAAGCTCGTCGTCGCGGACGGCATCGCGAACGAAAAAGCCGATGTCGGACCGATGGCTACGCGCGCCGGTGTCGAAAAGGTGCGCCGTCATCTCGACGATGCACGCGAACGCGGCGGCCGCATTCTGTGCGGCGGCGGCCGACCGGATGGGATGGCATCGAATGAACGGGGCCTGTTCTACGCGCCGACGGTCATTGCCGACGGCACGCCCGACATGCTCGTCATGCGCGAGGAAACGTTCGGCCCGGTGATCGGCGTGGCGCGCTACAAGACGCTCGACGACGCCATCGAGGCGGCCAACAGCACGCCCGCGGGCCTCGCTGCCTACGCGTACACGGAGCACGTGCGGGAGACGTTCGCGCTGTCGCGCGAGCTGGACTTCGGCAACGTCGCCATTAATAACGTCGACGCCGGGATCATGAACGCGC
The DNA here is from genome assembly GCF_000698555.1 of Caballeronia grimmiae. Taxonomy (GTDB): domain Bacteria; phylum Pseudomonadota; class Gammaproteobacteria; order Burkholderiales; family Burkholderiaceae; genus Caballeronia; species Caballeronia grimmiae. The sequence continues at coordinate 15,288 of NZ_JFHE01000042.1, forward strand.
CGTACGGCGGCCGCAAGCAGAGCGGCACGGGCTATGAGCATGGGCGCGAAGGCATGGAAGGCTATCTGCACCTGAAGCACGTGCGGCTGCGTCACCGCGCGTAAGAGACGCACGACGACCACGCATACGCAAACGGAGCGGTCATGGAACGGTATCTTCTCGGCATCGACGTCGGCACGTCCGCATGCAAGGTGATTGCAGTGGATGGCGCGGGCAACGTCGCGGCGAAGGCGCTCGCGGCGTATCCGCTCGTTTCGCCCCGGCCCGGCTGGGCCGAGCAGGACCCGGAGCACTGGTGGCTCGCGACGCAGACCGCGCTCGCGCAAGTGCTCGACGCGCTGCCGGATCGTCGCGCGGTGGCGGGCATCGGGCTGTCCGGACAGATGCACGGCCTGACCGCGCTCGACGAAGCCGACAACGTGCTGCGTCCCGCGATCCTCTGGTGCGACCAGCGGGCGGCGCCGTGGTGCGACGAGATCACCGCGCGCGCCGGCGGTCTCGATGGTCTGCTCGCGCGGGTGCAGAACCGCATGTTGCCGGGATTCACCGCGGGCAAGCTCCTGTGGATGCGCGAGCATGAGCCAGAACTTTTTGCCCGCATGCGGCGGATGCTGAATCCGAAGGATTACCTTCGCCTGCGTCTGACCGGCGAGCACATCACCGATGTGTCCGACGCGTCGGGCACCGGCCTGTTCGATGTGCGCCAGCGCCAGTGGTCCGGCGCGCTGATGTCCGCGCTGGACTTGCCGGCATCGCTCCTGCCGCAGGTCGTCGAATCGACGGAACGCGCGGGGACGTTGCGGGGCGAACTGGCGCAGGCGTGGGGCCTGCCCGGCGATGTGCCCGTGTTCGGCGGCGGCGGCGATTCCGTCATCCAGACGACGTCGATGGGCGCGATCGATGCCGGCCCGCTCGGCGTGACGATCGGCACGGCGGGCATCGTCGCGGGCGGCTTGCGCGCGTGTCCCGAGGCCACCGGGCAATTGCAGATTTCCTGCGGTAACGCGCCGGGCCGCTGGCACGTGATGGGCGTGACGCTCTCCGCGGGCGGCGCGTTCGAATGGTTGCGCGGCGCGCTGCGGCGCATGACGCCCGATCTTTCGTTCGAACGCATGACGCAACTGGCGAAATCGGCCGCGCCCGGCTGTGACGGACTGCTCTTCCTGCCTTATCTGCTCGGCGAACGATGCCCCCATGTCGCGGCAGACGGGCGTGCCGCATGGATCGGCCTCACGTCGACGCACGATGCGACTCACATGATCCGCAGCGTCATGGAAGGGGTGCTGCTGAACATTCGGGCGATCGCATCGCTAGGCGCGACGGCCGGCCTCACGTGCGACGAGGTGCGCGTCTCGGGCGGCGCGACCGGCGAGCCGCTGTGGCTGCAGATGCTCGCGGACGTGCTGCAACGCGAGGTGACCACGGTCACGGGCGCATCCGAGGGCGGCGCGTACGGTGCGGTGCTGGCGGCGGGCGTGGGCGCGGGCTGGTGGACATCGCTCGACGAAGCGGTGGGCACCCTGCGCGTGACGGGTCGCGTGAGCCCGGACGCATCGCTCAAAGCGCTCTACGACGCACGTTTCGACACCTTCCGCACGCTGTACGACGCGCTGCGTCCGGTCTATCAACACATCGCCATGGAGAACCCGAGCCGATGACCGTCAACGAATTCATCCTTGGAGCCGAACGAACGGTCGACGCAGTCGTATTCGATCTCGACGGCACGCTCGTCGATACCGCGCCGGATATCGCAAGCGCCGTGAACCGCCTGCTCGCGACGCACGGCATTGCACCGCAGACGGTCGGCTTCGTGGAGAAGTTCATCGGCGAAGGCTCGCACGGGCTGATCGACAAGTTGTACAAGGGGCTCGGTCTCGCACTCGATCAGGAGCGCGTCAGCGCCGACGTCGAAACTTATCTGTCCATCTACAAGCAGCATCCGGTCGAGAAGGCGACCCTCTACGCGGACGCGCTCGAGGCGATTCCGGCATTACATGCGGCCGGCGTGAAGCTCGGCGTCTGCACGAACAAGGCGCAACAACTGGCGCAGGCGGTGCTCGCGCACTTCGGCATCGACGGGTATTTCAGCGCGGTCGTCGGAGGCGATATGCTTGCGCAAAGAAAGCCGCATCCCCGGCATTTGCTGATGACGCTCGAACAGATGGACGCCGCGCCGGAGCACACGCTCTATATCGGCGACACGCGCATCGACGCACAGTGCGCACGCGACGCGCAGGTTCGCTGTCTGATCGTCAACTGGGGCACCGGGCCGGATGTTCCCGTGCCCGATGACAGGCGGCTCGATTCCTTCGCCGAGTTAGTGACGAGGTGCGCCGCGCTCAATGCGTCGCGCCTGCCGGGAGCCTGATGAGAAACGACCTGCTGCGCCGTATCGCGCTTGAACACCCATCGTTGACGGGCGCGACCTTGCGCATCGCCGATGTATTGCTCGCCGCGCCCGAAGCCGCGCTCAAGATGAGCATGGCCGAGTTGTCGGAAGCGGCGCAAACCAGCGACCCGACCGTGGTGCGTTTTTTCCGCCGCTTCGACTGCGCGGATTATCAGGACTTCAAGGTCCGGCTCGGCCAGGGTCTGATACCGCAGGCGCCGTTCGATTACGAAGCCATCACGAACGCCGATACGCCCGCGAGCGTCTGCAGCAAGATCGTGAACAATTCGCTGCATGCCATTCAACGCTTCGCGCGTGACGTGGATTCCGCCGCCATCGAGCGCGCGACGCAATATCTGATCGAAGCGAAAGGCATCTTCCTGTTCGGTCTCGGCATCTCGGAGACCATCGCCTTCGATGCAGAACACAAGTTCTTTCGCCTCGGGCTGCATTGCCGCGTTGTGCTCGATAGCCAGCGTCAACTGCTGCTCGCGCCGACCTTGCGCAACGACGAAGTCGCGGTCTTCTTCTCGCATTCGGGTTCGACCAAGTCGCTCGTGATGGCGGCCGCAATGGCGAAGGGCAAGGGCGCCGTGACGATCGCGGTGTGCGCGCCGGGCTCGCGGCTCGCGCAGACCTGCGACCTGACCGTCGCCGTGCCTGCATACGAGAACACCGAGTTGTACACGCCGCTCACGGCGCGCATCAATCATCTGCTCGTGGTGAACATGCTGGTCGCCATGCTGGGCCTGCGGCAAGGGCGCGAACTGCCCGACAACCTTGCCGCGCTCGACCCCTGGTTCACCGACAAGTTCATGGATTAGCCCTTGTTTCAAGGGTCTTTCGATCAAAACGGAGACGCAATTGGGTACGCATATCGAACCGGGTTATGCCCGACTGGAGCCGCAATCGAAGCAGGACGAGGCGAAGCTCGTCTCGGGCATCAAGGCGGTCGACCATTATCTCGCGCCGGGCATGAAAGTAGGGCTTGGCTCGGGCACGACATCGCACTGGTTCGTGCGTGCGCTTGCGCCGCGCGTGAAGGACGGGCTCGATATCGTCGGCGTGCCGACGTCGAATGCGACGCGCGAACTGGCGATCGAGCTCGGCGTGCCATTGACCGACCTCGGGCAGATCGACCGGCTCGATGTGACCATCGACGGCGCCGACGAGATCGATCATCAGGGCAGCATGATAAAGGGAGGAGGCGCGTGCCTGCTGTGGGAAAAGATCGTCGCGGCGGCGTCGCGCAAGATGGTCGCGGTCGTCGACGACAAGAAGGTCTTCGATACGCTCGGGCGTTTTCCGCTGCCTATCGAAGTCATCCAGTTCGGCTGGCAGAGCACGGAGCGTCTGCTGCGCGAGCTGTTCGTATCGGCGGGATTCGATGCGGGCGTAAGAATTGAGCGGCGCGTGAAGAACGGCGCGCTCGTGGTGACGGACAGCGGCAACTGGATTCTCGACTGCCATCTCGAAGCCATTTCTGATCCGCTCGCACTCGCGCCGCGCTTCAACGCCATTCCCGGCGTGGTCGAGCACGGCCTCTTCACCGGCATCGCGAGCGAGATGATCGTGGGTCATGCGGATGGCACCGCGGATATCGTCGTATTCGACGGAGCGCGCAAATGAGCGAGATCGCGAAGGAAGACAGTGGCGCGACCCTCGACGTCTTTCGTCTGGATGGCGAAGTCTGCGTCGTCACCGGCGCGGCGCAGGGCATCGGTCTCGCGATAGCCAGGGCGCTGCGCAATGCCGGCGCGACGGTCGTCATCGCCGACCGCGAAGCGACGCTCGGGCAGCGCGCCGCCGACGCAATCGGAGGCAGCTTCGTCACGCTGGACGTGACGGATTCATCGTCGGTCGATGCGGGCTTCGATGCGATCGTCGCAAAGCACGGCAGACTCGACGTGCTGGTCAATAACGCGGGCGTCGTCAAAAATGCGCTCGCGCTCGAAACCGACGACGCCGCGTGGCGGGCCGTGCTCGCCGTGAACCTCGACGGCGTGTTCTATTGCTGTCGAAGCGCCGCGCGTCACATGTCGCGGCAGAGGAGCGGACGTATCGTCAACATCGCGAGCATGAGCGGGAGCATCGCGAACAAGCCCCAGCCGCAAGCATCGTATAACGCATCGAAAGCGGGCGTCATTCATCTGACGCGTTCGCTGGCCGCCGAATGGGCGGCGGACGGCATCCGCGTGAATTCCATCTCGCCGGGCTATGTCGGCACCGAACTGACCAAGCGCGGCTTCGAAAACGAAGCATGGCGGAAAGTGTGGCTCGACTACACGCCGCTCGGACGCATGGCCACGCCGGACGAGATCGCGCCGGGCGTCGTCTTTCTCGCGTCAAGGGCGAGCGCGTTCGTGACCGGATCGGACATCGTGATGGACGGCGGCTACACGGTGTGGTGATCCAGCGACGAACGGAGGCTAACGAGAACCACGGAGACGATGAACCTATGAGCGCACTCGATGCAATCCACGCATTGCGCGACGCCCTCGGCGCGGATGTGGTGGCCTTGCCTGAAGAATTCGGCGATAAGCGCGTGGTGGACTGGAGCGGCTTGCCCGGCGCCGTGCCGCTCGCGCTGGTCCGTCCGCGCGACACGGACGAAGTCGCGCATGCGCTGGCCATCTGCACCCGCTACCGTCAGCCCGTCGTGACGCAGGGCGGCTTGACGGGCCTCGTCGGCGGCGCGAACCTGCGTGGCGGTGAGATCGCGCTGAGTCTGGAGCGCATGAACCGCATCGTAGAAATCGATGCCGTCTCCGCGACGATGACGGTCGAAGCGGGCGTCGCGCTGCAGACCGTGCAGGAGGCGGCGAGCGCGGCCGGGTTCTACTTCCCGCTCGATCTCGGCGCGCGCGGCAGTTGCGCCATTGGCGGCAATCTGGCGACCAATGCGGGCGGCAACCGCGTCATCAAATACGGCATGATGCGCGATCAGGTGCTGGGGCTCGAAGCGGTGCTCGCGAGCGGCGAAGTCATCGGCGGCCTCAACAAGATGATCAAGAACAACAGCGGCTACGACCTGCGCCACTTGTTGATCGGCAGCGAAGGCACGCTCGCGGTCATCACGCGAGCCGTGCTGCGTCTTCGGCCGAAGCCGACGGTCACTGCGACCGCGTGGTGCGGCCTGCCCGACTTCGCCTCGGTCACGACGCTTCTCACGCGCGCACAGGCGCAACTGGCAGCGGGCGTTTCGGCGTTCGAAGTAATGTGGGCGGGCTATCACGACGCGGTGATCGCGAATCTCACCGCGCTGCGCGCGCCGCTTGCCGAGGCGCATCCGTTCTACGTGCTGCTGGAAAGCGTCGGCACCGATCCAGAGCGACACAACGAAGCCTTCGAGGAATTTCTGGGCGCCATGCTCGAAGCGGGCGTGGTGACGGATGCGGCCATTGCATCGTCGGAAGCGCACGCGCGCGACTTCTGGGCGATCCGCGATGCGCCCGGCGAATATCAGCGCTTCATTCCGAATCACGCCGCCTACGACGTGAGCTTCTCGATCGCGCAGGTCGGCGATGCCGCAGAGCGTTGCGAAGCGCGTCTGCGCGAGCAATGGCCCGACGCGCTGGTGATGACCTACGGCCATCTGGGCGATGGAAACATCCATATCGTCGTGGATGTGCCGAGCATGGGCAAGCACGATCACGACCAGATCGACAGCGTGATATACGACGTCACGCGCGAGTTCGACGGCTCGATTTCGGCGGAGCACGGCATCGGCACGAAGAAGCGCGACTATCTCCCGCGAAGCCGCCGCGAAAGCGATATCGCGGCGATGCGCGCGATCAAGTCGGCGCTCGATCCGCTCGGCATTCTGAACCCCGGCAAGGTGGTGTGACCGATGAAGCCAACTCTTTCGAAGTGGCCTGAGCCCCGCGCGTTCAGAGTCGATCTGTCGAGCGGCCTGATGGAGGGCACGGGTACGCGCTATCAGAAGCGTTTGAAGGATCTGGACGGCCTTTATAGCGATGCCGATGCCTTCGCCACGCTGCTTGCCGCGCGCGGTGACGAGATCGTGTATGACGTGACGGATCATCGTCCGAGCGATGCGCCCGGCGATCTGATCACCGGCGTCACACGCATGAGTCCCGGCAAGGTGGGCGACGAGTTCTTCATGACGCGCGGGCACATTCACGCGAACATCGACAGGCCCGAGCTGTACTTCGGGCTCAAGGGGCATGGACTCATGTTGATGGAGTCGCCCGACGGCGAGACGCGTATCGTCGAAATCGAGGCCCATACCGCGTGCTACGTGCCGCCGCGATGGATTCACCGGTCGGTGAATCTGGGCGGCGACGATTTCGTGATGCTGTTCTGCTATCCCGCGGATGCCGGGCAGGACTACGCGATCATCGAGCGCGCGAACGGCATGAAGCTGCGCATTCTCGATGACGGCAGGGGCGGCTATCGCAGCGAGGCGAACCCGGCTTATGTCGCGCGCAATGAGGCGCAGATTGCCGGTCTGCTGGCACGAACGGAGCGCGGATAATGGCATACGAAGCGGCAAGCAAGCCCACGTTCTGGTTCATCGGCGTGACGACCGCGCATAGTTCGATCATGCGCGTGTTTCCCGAGTGGGCGAGACATCTCGGTTTGGGCGATGTGCAAATGAAGGGCATGGACTTCGCGGCGCATGCGGACCCCGAGGCGTACCGCGAGGCGGTGCGCTTCCTGCGCGGCGATCCGCTCTCGCTCGGCGCGCTAGTCACGACGCACAAGATCGACCTGTATGCCGCGTGCCATGATCTCTTCGATGAGATCGACGAGTATGCGCGGGCCATGAGCGAGACCAGTTGCCTGTCGAAGCGCGATGGCAAGTTCGTCTGTCACGCCAAAGACCCGATCACCGCCGGCTTCGCGCTCGACGGCTTCCTGCCCGCGCAGCACTTCGCGACCTCGAACGCCGAAGTGTTCGTGATGGGCGCGGGCGGATCGGCCATCGCGATCACGTGGCATCTGATGCAGACGAACCGGGGCGCAGACCGGCCTTCGAAGGTGATCGTGTCGGACCCGTCGCACGAGCGCCTGCTGGAGATCGAACGCATTCACCGTGAGCTGAACCTCGGCGTGCCGTGCGAATACGTGCTCGTCTCCCGACCCGACGACAACGATCGCGTGATGACGCGGCTGTCGCCCGGCGCGCTCGTCATCAATGCGACCGGGCTCGGCAAGGACAAGCCCGGCTCGCCGCTCACGCACGCCGCCGTGTTTCCCGAGCACGGGATCGTATGGGAGCTCAACTATCGCGGCGATCTGGTGTTTCTCGACCAGGCGCGGGCCCAGCAAGAGCGCAGGCACTTGCAGGTCGAGGACGGCTGGACCTACTTTGTCTACGGCTGGACCCGCGTGATGGCGGAAGTGTTTCATGTCGATATCCCGACGCGCGGACCGGCCTTCGAGGCGCTCTGCCGCATCGCCGCCGATGCAGGCAAGCCCGCGCCCCGCGCAGGCGCTGCCTGACGCCGTGGCCGATGGACGCTTTCTATCTCGCGATCGATGTGGGCACGGGCAGCGTGCGCGCCGCGCTCGTGGATGCGCGCGGCGTCGTGCGCAGTATCGCCGCGCACGAGCATGAGCAGATCGTGCCGCGCTACGGATGGTCCGAGCAGCGTCCGGCCGACTGGTGGTCGGGCGCGGCGCGTTCTATTCGCGAAGTGCTGGAGAGCGTCCCGGATGCAGCGGCGCGTGTGGTTGCGGTGTGCGCGTGCGGCCAGATGCACGGCACCGTCCTCATCGATGACGACGGTAACCTCACGCGCGAAACCGCGCCGCTCTGGAACGACAAGCGCACCAGTGCCGAAGTTGCCGCGTTTCGCGCGCGGGCCGATTACGCGTCGCATGCAAGGCAGGCCGCCAATCCCGCGACGCCCGCGTGGCCCGCGTTCAAGCTGCAATGGCTGAAGGCGAACGATCCTGCCGCGTTCGAGCGCGCGACGACCGTGTTCATGCCGAAGGACTACGTCAACTTCCGGCTGACGGGCGAGCGCGCGTGCGACTGGAGCGATGCATCGACCAGCTATCTGATGGATGCATCCACTCGCACATGGTGCCGCGCGCTCCTGGATGCCTTCGGCCTCGATGCCGCGAAGCTCGCGCCGATCCGCGCGCCGCTCGACATTCTCGGCGGCGTCACACAAGATGCCGCCGCGCAAACCGGCTTACGTGAGGGCACGCCGGTGCTCGTCGGCGGGGCGGATTACCCGGTATCGGTGCTCGGCTCGGGCGTTTATGCGCCGGGGCTGGCGTCGGACATCACGGGAACGTCGTCGATCATCACCGTGATTGCCGATACCCCGCTGCTGCACCCGGACGTCTCCAATCTCGTGACATGCGACGGTTCGTGGGGGCGCTTCATGCTGCTGGATTCCGGTGGCGACGCGATGCGTTGGGCGCGGCGTGCGTTCCACGAAAATGCCTTGTCCTACGATGTCATCACGCAGAAGGCCGCGAGCGCGCCTGTCGGGTCGGATGGCATGTTCTTCCTGCCGTACCTCACAGGAGAGCGCCTGGGCGAACACTCCAACTCGCGCGCGCAGTTCTTCGGCATCACGGCAAAGCATGGATTGGGACATTTACACCGCGCGGTCCTCGAAGGCGTTGCGTTCGCGGTGCGGCGTCAGATCGCGCTGCTTCGGCCGGAAGGCGGCGGCATCGACCGAATCGTGGCGGCGAGCGGCGGCGCCAGGGCCGCGTTGTGGCTCGCCATCAAAGCAAGCATGTACCGCACGCCGATTCTTGTTCCTGCCGAAGTGGAGTGCGGCGTGACAGGCTGCGCTATCCTCGCGGCCACCGCGCACGGACAGTTCGCGCGTCTCGCGGATGCGGTCAGCGCCTTCGTCCGGTTCGAGAGCGAAGTTCAGCCCGACCCTCGCGCAAGCGACAGGTACGATCGCATGATGCCCATTTTCGAGGGGCTTTACGCGCAGGCGCAGCAGTTCTACGACGATCTTGACGCGCTCGACGCACACGCGTTGGTAGCGCATGCACGACAAGGGTAATTAGGCTTTGAGCCGAGCCCGGAGCCATACAAACGCGCGTCGTGGCTCCTGCGGCTCGCGCCGGAAGAGGTCGTCGCGGTCGAAGATAGTCCGACGGGCGCGGGCGGCGCCATCGCGGCGAACATGCGTGTCATCGGCTGGTCCGTCGATGACGAAGCCGCCGCGCTCTTTCCCTCCGAAACGCACATCTTGCGCTCGCCGGATGAACTGGCGGCAAACCTCGGACTGGACGCATTCTCGTTGTCGAAGGTAGGCTAGCTGACATCCCGCAGAGGCGAGTCGGAGACCTTTCTGACCGCCGAGAGCCAAGTTTTCTCTAGGACAATGAGGGCTTGGTGGCATTGCAAGGTGCCAACGCTTCGCGCAGCTTCGTCATTGCAGAGCCGTGGGCGGCCTCAGCCCATTCTGGCTTAAATTCCGTTGCTAATGCCATTGCCTTGGCGAAGTCCGGCATGGCGTGCGATTGCTTGATTGCGTCGCGATACTCGGCAGCGGTAGCCTCTACATCGACGGCGGCTTCGAAGATGCCTGCAGCGTTCAAGCAATCAAGCATCACTAAACCAACCACCGATTCGCACTTTTCGATTATATGTAGCAAGTATTTGTCGAAAGCGACGAATGTCTTTTTCCGACTCTGGTTTTGAACTTTTGGCTCTGCAAGGACCATCGGGAAGTTGCCGTCAATGTGCAGGGCAGACGTAATGTTCAGCCCGCGGTGAACGACCGCATTGCGCAACTCACGAATGTAAGAGTAGTTCGCCTCACCGTCCTGAAATCCATCAAAAACTAAGCGCGAATACAACTGTGTTTCAAAAGTGCTTGGCTGCACGGAAGTCGTTTCACGGAACAGCTCCGTCGCTGCCACAAGATTCAAAAAATAGCCGGAATAGTGAAGTCTCATGTCCATCTGATCAGTGACGGAGAGTTGGGTGCGGAACGAGAGCGCGGCGCGCAGCGCAGTCTGTCTTGCAGACATGTACCACGAAAGCGAATAAAGCATATCTCGGTTTTCGAAGCTCAAGGTCGTCACTCGTCCTCCCTACGGACGCTAAAATTCAAATCAGCCGAAGATCGTAGCTTTGAAACTGGTATTGTTTGAAGCGCGATGTCAGCGACCCACTGCAAAGGGCCGACGCGTACGGAACGCTCGACGTGCTTGCTTCGGCCTTTGCGGACGCTCGTCGTCCACCCGCTGTGCGGTTGCAGCTTATGCAAGAGTTGCCGTTGGAGCGATTATCGCCTCAACGGCCGCTTCTAGTTCGTGGACTGAGGCTGTTCGGCGCAGAGCCGCACGACCTCGCAACTGAATTGACCGTCCGCTATTGGCCGTCGACCGCCCGTTCAGCAGGACTTCTCGAACGTCCTTTGTACCTTTCGAAGCCGCAGTCGACGAAGCGCGGGATCGAAGGTCTGCAATGGGTCGTGAAGAGTCGTTCACACTTCCTCGAAGCCGACATCCAACCGTACTGCGTCGCCAACGACCGCAAAGCGACGTGCAGCAACCGCACATCGGCTGAACGGCCAACGTCCGCAATGCCCGACGAAGCGTCGGAGACAGCGACCGTTGAGTGGCCGTCGAACTGGCACACGCGACGTATCGAAACGCAGTGCAAGCGCGGACGTTCACACTTCCGTGAAGTACTTGTTCACGATCTCGTCTCGCAGCCGTGCCACATCGGCGTGGCTGCGATCACGCGGCCTAGGCAAATGCACTTCGATGATTTCGCCAATCCGTCCCGGCCGCGCCTGCATCACCACGACGCGGTCGGCGAGCAGCACGGCTTCGTCGACATCATGAGTGACGAGCACCATCGTAATGCGCTCGTGGGTCCAGATGCGCTGCAGCTCGCCTTGCAGGCGGCTGCGCGTGAGCGCATCGAGCGCGCCGAAAGGTTCGTCAAGCAACAGCAGACGCGGCCGGTTCACCAGGCCGCGGGCGAGCGCTACGCGCTGCGCCATGCCGCCGGACAATTGGTGGGGGTAATGCCGCTCGAAACCGCGCAAGCCGACGAGTTCGACATGCTCCGCAACGGCGCGCGCCTTCTCATGTTTCGAGAGCGGAGCGTTGCGCAAGGCAACAGCGATGTTCTGCGCGACATCGAGCCACGGAAACAGGCGATGATCCTGAAACACGATACCGCGCTTGAGATCCGTCGATACGACGCGCTCGCCATCGAACTCGATATGGCCTTCGAAGCCGCCGTCGAGCCCCGCGATAAGACGCAGCAAAGTCGACTTGCCGCATCCGCTCGCACCGACAATGCTCACGAACTCGCCACTCGCGACCGTCAGATCGATGCGCTCGAGCACGGGCGGGGCGGCATCGCCGTCGTAGCGCTTGCTGACGTGGTGCAATGCGAGTCCTTCGAGTGTGGCCATGAACCGAATACTCCTGTCATCAATTTGCGCGCCGGTCGAACCAGCGCCGTTGAATGGCGCGCGCAAGCGCATTCAGCGCCCATCCCGTGAGCCCGACCACGATCACCCCGAACAGCACGAGGTCCATGCGGAACTGTTCGCTGCCGTCTACGAGCGTGTTGCCAATGCCGCTTCCGGCGACCAACAGGTATTCCGCGCCGAGCGTCGCGAGCCACGAATAGATCAGCGCGAGATACACGCCAGTGAAGATGGACGGCAACGCGGCCGGGAGTACCACAGCCGTTAGCAGTTGCAGCTTCGAGTAACGATACGCCCGCGCGACTTCGAGCAGGCGTGGTGGCGCGGCGCGTATGCCATCGTTCGTATGGACGACCACGGGCACGAGCGCGGCGAGTGAAAGGAACACGACCTTCGCCAGATCGCCCAGACCGAACCAGACGGAAATCAGCGGAATCCACGCAAACAGCGAGACCTGCTTGAACGTGTTAAAGCTCGGTGCGATTGCCCGGTTTGCGATTTTCGACACGCCGAGCAGCGCACCCAACGCAAGCCCGAGACTCGAGCCGATGAAGAAGCCCGTCAGCTCGCGTGTGAGCGATGCGGTCATCGCACGCAGGAGCGCGCCGCTGCGCACCTGCTCAAGCGCGGTCTGGAGCACCTGGACGGGTGACACCAGAAGGCCGTGACTGCCTTTGGCGTCGCGCGAAACGAACCACCAGAGCGCAAACGCGAGCAGCGGCAACACGAAGCCGCGCCAGCGCTTCTTACGGTGCGCTGCATGCGCGTCCTGCGATGCACGCGGCGCTTCCTGCAATTCGAGCGAGGCATCCGACATGAAAGCGTGCTCCCTAGTGCGTGCTGCCGCGTTGCAGCCGGCGTTCGAGCGCACTCAGCAAGTGGTCCGCGCCGTATCCGATGGCGCCCACCAGCAACACCGAAGCGAGCACGAGATCCAGCTGGAAGAGCTGGCGTCCATACACGATCAGATAGCCAAGCCCTTCCGAGGACGCCACCAGTTCGACCACGACGAGCGTCAGCCACGCCTTCGTGAACGCCAGCCGGGTGCCGGTACCAATGACGGGAATCGCAGAGGGAAGCGTGACGTGCGTGATGACTTGCCAGCGGCTGTATCGATAGGCGAGCGCCACTTCACGCAACGCAGGCGGCGTGTCACGAAAGCCTTACAGGGTGGACAACGTGACAGGCACCAGCGCGGCATGGCCGATCAGCAGATACTTGAGCGGCTCGCCGATGCCCACGACGATCATCAGAAACGGCAGCCAGCCGAGCACCGGCACCTGCACGATCGCGTTGAAGCTCGGCAGCACATAGGCTTCGAGCGTGCGTGACAGTCCGAGCGCGCCTCCGAGCAGGACGCCCAACAGCACGCCGCCGCCGAAGCCCACCGCCACGCGCGTCATGCTCGACGAGAGATGCAGCCACAAGTCGCCGCTCGAAACCAGCTGCGCGAGCGTGTCGAAGACGAGGGCGGGCGGCGGCAACACTTGTGCCGAGATCCAGCCGTGACGCGAGCCAAGCACCCATAAAACGGCGAGCGCGATCGGCAAGAGCCACGGCAGCGCGATCCACGCGAGGGCGGCAGCCGCATCGGCCGGCACAGGATGCGCGGCGCGCTTCGCGGGCAGCAGCACGCGGTAAAGCACATTGGCCATGAGTCGGTTCCCCGCGGGTCAGGATGCGAGCGGCTTGCCCGACGCATCGAAGCGCGGCCAGTAGCTTTCGAGCTTGAGCGTCTTGAGGGCCTGATCGAGATACTTCGGCTCGAACCAGCCATCCACGCTGACGGGCTGACGAATCAGGTTCAGGCGCAGCGCATCGTCGGCGACGGCCTGATAGCGCGCGCGCAGGAACGGGTCGATGAGCGGTGAACTGCGCTCTTTCAATTGTCCCGGCTTGAACTCGGACTGCCACGATTCGACCGGTACGCCGCTCTTCGCCCACAAGGCGAAGAGCGCCGCGCGATTCGCTTCGTCGGATTGCCATTGCGCGGCCTGGACTACCGACGTCACCACTGTCTGCACGATGGCCGGATGCGCGCTTTCGAATTCGTCGAGCACGAGCAGATGGGCCTGGCGCGTGAACTGCACGCCGTCGTCACGCGAGGCGTACACGATTCGAGCCAGCCCTTGCTGTTGCAGCTTGAAGAGCGAGTAGTCGGAGAACACCGCGTCCACGCCTTTCGATGCCACTGCCGCGAGCGCCGCCGCGGTATCGAGATTGATGATGCGCAGATCGCGTTCGGCGAGGTTGTTCTCCTTCAGCACGTTGTCGGCGACCAGTTGCAGGTTGGTGCCGCGAAACAGGCCGACGCGCTTGCCCTTCAGGTCCTTTACGCTCTTGATGTCCGAATCCGCCGGTACGGCGAGATAGACGCCAGTGCGCACGTTCGATGCAAGCAGCAGGTGCGTCTTCAGGCCATTGGCGCGCCCGAGCACCGAAGGCAGGTCGCCCTGATACGCGAAGTCGACCTGCTTGTTGGCGAGCGCCTCGTTGACCGCTGGCCCCGCGCCCTTGAAGAAGATCCACTCGACCTTGACGTGCGCGGGTTGCAGCGCATCTTCCACGCGATGCTGCAATTGCGCGGTGGCAGCCGGCGATCCACCGAAGGTCGGCGGATCGCCCGTGCCCTGTTGCGCCACGCCGATGCGCACGACGGATGGCTCCGCGGCCAGCCCGGGCGTCGCGAACAGCGCGACGAACGCCGCGCTCAGGATACGTTTGAGAAGTGTCATGGTCCCTCGGCTCATCAGCCACGCGTTTCCCGTTTGACCGTACGGCTGCGGCGTCCGTCGATACTCACGGGCACATCGCCATGAACGGTCGCGCGGCGCACGACGCGATGCGCATCGCCGTAATCGGCCACGGCGTAGTGCTGCGTCGCGCGGTTGTCCCAGATCGCCACATCGCCCTGTGTCCAGCGCCACCGCACGGTGTTTTCGAGGCGCGTGATGTGATCGTGGAAAAGCGCCTGCAGACGGTCCGAATCGCGCTGTGACAAGCCGACGAAGCGCTGCACGAAGTGCCCGAGCACAAGCGTCCGTTCACCCGTTTCGGGATGCACGCGCACCACGGGATGCTCCGTTTCGTAGAGCGTCGAGGTGAACTGCTTGCGGTACTCACGCTCAGCATCGTTATCGATGGCAGGCGTGTTGCGGGTCGCGGCATAGTCGTACGTGTTCGAATGCAACGCCCATAGCGAATCGGCAAGCTCGCGCAAGGGTTGCGGCAAGTGCGTGTAGGCAGCAGCCGTGTTGGCCCAGACCGTATCGCCGCCGGCGGGGGGAATCACCACGCCGCGCAGGATGGAAATCTTGGGGTAGGCATCGACGAAGGTGACGTCCGTGTGCCACGAATTGGCGCGCGTGCCGTGCTTTGAATCGAGTTCGAGCAGACGGCTCGTGCCTTCCTTCGACGGCACCGTGGGATGCGCCACGGTCTCACCGAAACGCGCGGCGAAGGCCTCCTGCGCGGCATCGTCGAGATGTGACTGACCGCGGAAGAACAGGACCTTGTGTTCGAGCAGCGCCGCGTTGATGCGGGCGATGGCCGCATCGTCGAGTTCCGCGGAGAGCGTCACGCCGCGCACTTCTGCGCCGATGAGCCCGCCGATCGGGCGAATTTGGAAGGGTTCGCCGGATTGTGCGGCGAGCGGCGCGGCTTCATGTGTGGACTTCTGGTGAGCGAGCGTAGCGGTGTCGGACATCGGAAAATCTCCGTTGGTTGGCGGGCAAGCGTCACGAGATTGAAGCATTCGTCCGTCTCGAAACCAACGAAGCGATTCGACTAAGCATCGAAGTGGGCATTTCATATTGACTCGCGTGGAGAATGTCGACGTGACATATTCGCCCCCAACGATGTCGTGGTCCGCTTAGTTAGCACTGCATGTTTTACGGGCCTGACCTAGGCGTCCTCAGCGAGCACGGATCGCAACGAGTGCAAGCGAGACGGGCAGCACTTGACGCGCCGCTGTTCATCGGCGCGACACTCGCTTTGTGCTGTACAGCTGAATAGGCTTGGGCTGCGGTCGTCGAGGCGGTATGGCAGTCATACACAACGCGGCGAGCGCGGGATTTTGAGAGCCAGATGTTGACTGCACCGAGGTGCAAGAATGACAGCCCCGGCTAACCCCTGTTCTCTTGCCAGTTAGCCTCTGCCACAACCACTCTAGTGCAACCGAGTTTTCACCGCTTCAGGAGGTCCTTGTCCACTATCCTTTCGTCAAGGTGTTTCGGACCGTAGGCTGTAACTGCCGGGCGCCGTGAATGACGGCACAGCGACGTGCTACTGTTGCAAGGCAGATGCACAGCGAACGGCAGCGAAGGCCGAGGAGGACTCTCTGAAAGCCAAATGACGGAAAAATTCGAACTTCCGTGGTCGAATGATGTAAATTTAGAATCGCCGAAGTGTGGAGCGTCATAGAACGGCGTATGCCGTCGTGATTCTCTGAAAGGGGGCAAGCTTAGTTGCTCGGCAGCGCAGCGCGATTCAAAAGCCGACGGATCGCTCTCGCGGAGTCAACTCTCCCAAGACGACCTGCATAGTCTTTCGACTGCAATAGTTTTTTCGGAAAGCGCGCATAGCATCGGGGAAACGCTTCGTTTGCTCGGGGTAGGGACGAACGTACCATCATTCGCTCAACCTGCTCCCGGTCATTCCCCCGCATGCCATGAACGTTCCCCGCTATCCTCGGTTAGCGCGAGTCAGCTCCGACAAGGCGTTGCCTTCCGGCACTGAGATATTTTCCCAGCAAATCAGAAACTGAGAGGCTTGCTGTCTACCCATACACGCGTTCCCAACGTATCTATTCGAGCGCTGGCCAGCGGGCGGCGCCGCCGTACCTTGAACCACGCTTGGAAGAGAGGATGCGTCGGGCGCAGACCTTCTGATTTGCTCCGCTCCGAGCGCTGTATCTACGAGAGCCCGTAGCGCGCCTCGAGCGCGTGTTGCATGTGCGCCGTGTTCCACGCCCTCAGAATGTTTGAACGCAAGTCTGACGACACCGCGGACAAAGAGATATGAACGCTATTACGCTCGGAGCGGCGTCGGCGCGAGAGGCCTCGTTGCGAGAAGTGCTTCTTCTGTCGGTCCGGCTCCTCCGTTATGATTGGCCACAGCTTGATGCGCAAGCGCTATTTGCCTGGGAGATAAACGAGTGAGCAATGATGGTGTGGCGGCGGTAGAAAAGGCGTTGTCGCTGCTCGACTGTTTCCAGCCCGGCAAGGAGTCACTATCGCTAGCAGCGCTTTCGAAAGCGTCCGGCATTCACGTTACGACAGTTTACCGACTCATGAACTCGCTGGAGCGTATGAGGTACGTGGTCCGCGCGGGAACAGGCGACTATTCCCTCGGCCATCGCCTCCAGTTCTTGGGCAACCTGTACGAGCATTCGGCGACTCAATTTTCCGGAATCGTACAACCGGCCTTGCGCGAGTTGGCGGCTGCGACAAGCGCTAGTGCGTCTTACACGGTCATCGAGGATTCTGAGGCGCTGGTCTTGTTCCGGGCGGAGCCGGCCGAAGGGCTGCGCATTACTCGGCTTCCGGGCGATAAGCATCCGTTCGACAACAGCGCAACAAGCGACGTGTTGCGCTTCTGGGGGCTTGGGGAGGCCGCCTTTGATAGTCCGCCCAAACTGCCCGTATTCAAGTCTCGAGCGCGCGATGCGCACACCGCAGCGATGTCCGTACCAATATTCGGCGCTGAAGACAAATTCGTGGCTTCCATGACGCTTTCCGGCGCAGCGACCACACTGGAAGAAGCTTATGCCGCGGGCGATATGGCCGCGCGGCAGTTAGACGTGGCTTCGAAGTTGTCCCGCCAGCTCGGCGCCAGCCAGGCACTGTGCGAACGGGAATACGTTGCATGAACTCGCTCAGCCCTCGCTGAGAGGCGCCAACCTCGCTCTCCTCGCCTTCCTAGCGTTCACGTCCGTATAAGCTCTCGCAAAACATGACGCTAGCGCCGAGTCGCCTGGACAGGTCGGCAGCGGCGTTCAACTGCGGAGCAATCCATTCGCCGGCCTCGTGCGCGGCGCACATCCGCGACGCAGGCCCAGATAGCGTCAGGGCTGCCATAAATTTGTCGCCCGCGCCGAAGATTGGCGTAGCGAACGCTGCAGTGTGAATATCGCGCGAACCCGCCGTAAAAAGCGGGATCTTCGGTGGGGTCTCGTATAGAGGTTCGCCCAATCCCCAATAGCGAATGACGTGACTGATCGCCGTTTCATCAAGCGGCAATGCGGTTCCCGGAAGTCGCGTTTCTCTCAGTCCCTCGGATGGCTCGACCCTGAACAGGCATAGCCGTTCACCGTTGCCAAGCACATAGTACGACGCGCTTTCCTTGGTAAGTGTCGCGAGCGCCTGCAGCGTTGGATGGACGACGGACGACAACTGGAACGTCTGCTCAAACAGCTTGCCGAGGTAGAGCACCCGGTGTCCGAGCGAGTAATTTCCTGCTTGGGAGCGCACCGCGTACCCCATTCTCTCCAATGAATTCATCAGCCGGTAGACCGTCGTTTTGTGCATCCCCGACGCTTGCGCGAGCGCTGCAAGACTCATCGACTCGGTGCCAGGCTTAAAACAATCCAGCAGCGCCAGCGCTTTTTCAACTGCCGCCACTCCGTCGTTTCCCATCGTCGCCTCCTCATACAATAACAAAGATTGTACATCGTACACGCGTCATGTACAGGATAAAAGGGTTAACGATAGTGGTCTCGACACGGTAGGGTGGCTATGATTATTTCACGTCGTACAGCTTCAATGTACACCGTACAACGATCTCCGGAGTGGAATCCATGAGCACGACTTCAGCAGGCAGTTCCTCCATCGTTCGCGACATCGAGCGCGTCTCTCCCGAATTGGTGCAAGCGGCAGGCAAGTTTCAAGCCGCCATCCTTGCCGACGTGAACGGCCGTCGCGGCGCCGTGCATGGCCGCGTGAAACCGCTGAATCCTAAGATGAAGGTTGCGGGTCCGGCGGTCACGGTCGAAGTGCGCCAAGGCGACAACCTGGCGATTCACGCTGCGTTGGCCGTCGCCAAGCCGGGTGACGTTATCGTGGTCGACGGCAAGGGCGACGTGTCCTGCGCTCTGATCGGCGAAATCATGGCAACACAAGCACAGGCAAGCGGCATTGCCGGCATCATCATCGATGCGGCCGTTCGCGATTCGCACGAGCTGGCTGCAGGCGACTACCCGGTCTTCTCGGCAGGTCTCAATCCGTGCGGCCCGACCAAGAGCGTCGCTGGCACGGTGAACATGCCGATTAGTTTGGGCGGCACGACGGTGCGCCCGGGCGACCTGGTGGTCGGCGATGCCGATGGCGTGGTGATCATCGCGAAGGAAGACGTCGAGCGCATCGTCCCGCTGGCACAGCAGAAGGTCGATTCCGAAGCGGCGCGTATCGCAGCAATCAAGAAGGGCGACGGTCGTGCTAAGTGGCTCGAGAAGGCGCTGCAAGATGCCGGCATGCTTGGCGAAGGCGAGGCACTTTAATGACTACCTCGTCGCAAAAGCCTGTTCTCCTCGTGACGGCAGCCGACCTTGCACCACAAGCGCTCGACATGCTGAAGGAGTTCGAGGTCGTCTTCGCAGGCAAGCAACCCACGGAAGAAGATCTGACCGCGCTCTGCGCAAAGCACAAGCCGACCGCCATCATCGTTCGCTACGGCAAGGTGACGGCGCGCATGATGGATGCGGCCGAGAAGCTGAAGGTTATCTCGAAGCACGGCAGCGGCACGGACACGATCGACAAGGCAGCCGCATCGGAGCGCGGCATTGCAGTGCGCGCGGCGGTCGGTGCAAATGCTGCTGCGGTCTCCGAGCATGCGTGGGCCCTGATCCTCGCATGCGCCAAGAGCATTCCCCATCTGGACCAGCGCATGCGCGCAGGCCATTGGGATAAGGCGACGCACAAGTCATTCGAACTCGACGGACGTACGCTCGGGCTTGTGGGGCTGGGCGCCATCGGCCGTCGGGTTGCCGCTGTCGGTATCGCGTTCGGCATGAACGTGATCGCGTATGATCCGTTTGCGAAAGAAGCCCCCGAGGGCATCAAGCTCGCGTCGCTCGACGAGGTCTACGCGGCTGCTGACGTGCTTTCACTGCACTGTCCGCTCACCGAAGATAACCGCAACATGGTGAACGCGCAAACGCTGGCGCGCCTAAAGACTGGCGCGATCCTGGTCAACACCGCGCGCGGCGGACTCATCGATGAAGCGGCACTGATTGACGCGCTCGCGAGCGGCAAGCTTCGCTCGGCAGCCGTCGACAGCTTTGCAGTCGAGCCGATGGCCCATCCTCATCCGTTCCAGAACGTTCCCAATCTCATCCTTACTCCGCATAGCGGCGGCGTAAGCGATGCGGCCTACGTGAAGATGGGGCAGGGGGCGGCAGCAAACGTCCTCGCGGTCATCGAGGAAAACGCCCGCAACGCGGCTTGATCCGAACGAAAGAGTTAAGCATGTTCTATCTCACATCGCCCGAAGTGCGCGAAACCGAAGTGTTCACGCGCATGCCGGAAAAATTCCGCAAGCCCGACGCTCACAGTGATTGGGCACGAGCCAACCGCGGTGGCTTGGTGACCGACTCGTTTCTCGAGGGACCTGTCTGGGATCCGCGCGGTTACCTGTATGTCACGGATATTCCATACGGTCGCATCTTCCGGATTGCGCCGTCGGGCGAGTGGGACCTCGTTGCGCAGTACGAGGGTGAGCCCAATGGGATGAAGCTTTTCGATGATTCTCATTTGCTCATCACCGATTACCGCAATGGCTTGATGTTGGTCGACATCGAACGGGGCGAAGTAAGGCCGTATCTCGAACGTCGCAATTCCGAGGGCTTCAAAGGCGTCAACGACCTTACGTTCGACTCGAAAGGCAATCTTTATTTCACGGACCAAGGACAGACCGGTCTGCACGATCCCACGGGCCGTGTGTATCGGCTATCGCCGGACGGCCGACTCGACATGCTGCTCGGAAACTGTCCCAGCCCGAACGGTCTGGTGTTGTCACCCGACGAGAAGCTGCTGTTCGTCGGCATGACCCGCGGCAACTGTGTCTGGCGCGTGCCGCTGCAATCCGATGGTTCAGTCAGCAAAGTTGGGCAATTCTTTACTTCCTACGGTCCGAGCGGTCCCGACGGCATGACGGTCGACAACGAAGGGCGCCTCTTCGTAGCCAACCCGGGTCTCGGTCGTGTGTGGGTGCTCAACCGCCGCGCGGAGCCCGTCGAGATTTTGACGGGACCGGAAGGCACCTCGCTCACCAATCTTTGCTTCGGCGGGCCGGAGATGAAGACAGTCTTCATGACTGAGTCGACGAACGGAACCGTCCTGAAAGCCGAGATGACTATCGCTGGGCCTCTACCAAGACGAGCAAAGAAAAACTGAGGTCCATCAGCTGGTAAGCCGCCTCGCGCGGCTCCAACTTCCACACAGATTCATTGCGCCATGAGAGTGCGATGGAGAGCAGACATGAACACATCGCACTCCTTGAAAGCCAGCGGCGGCACAGGCAAGGCCAGCGCGCAAGGCAAACTCAGCGTCACCAGCGAAGACTACGCTGCAAGCGAACGCACGCTGGCCAAAGCGTTCCGTCGCATTCTTCCTTTCATCTTTATCTGCTACGTCATCAGCTATCTCGACCGAACCAATGTCGGTTTCGCAGCGTTGACGATGAACAAAGACCTTGGATTGACAGCAGAGCAATTCGGGCTCGGCGCGGGACTGTTCTTTATCGGGTACTTCATCTTCGAAATCCCGAGCAATCTGATCATGCAGAAGGTGGGCGCGCGCATCTGGATCGCGCGCATCATGATTACCTGGGGCATTCTTTCGATGGCTACGGCATTCGTTGTCGGGCCGAAAAGTTTTGCGGCTGCCCGCTTTTTGCTGGGAATTGCTGAGGCTGGATTCACGCCGGGCATTTACCTGTACTTCACTCACTGGTTCCCGGGCAAGTGGCGCGCCAAAGTGACCGCGGCTTTTCTCGTCGGCATTCCTGTCGCCAACATGATCGGTTCGCCAATGTCAGGAGCATTGCTCGAACTCGGGGGCCTTCACGGGCTCCGTAGCTGGCAGTGGCTCTTGCTTATTGAAGGCCTGCCCGCCGTCCTTCTCGGGATCGCGTGCCTGTTCATACTCGCCGACCGTCCCGAGAAAGCGAAGTGGCTGACTGAAGGAGAAAAGTCCTCCCTGGCTCGCCGCCTCGCAGCGGAACAGAGCGACATCGGCAATAAGCACGGCAAAAACCTGCGCGACGCTTTGACGAACTGGCGAGTGTTCGTTCTGGCATTCATCAATTTCTGCGGCATCGTCGGTTCCGTGGGCGTCGGACTGTGGATGCCGCAGATCATCAAGCAGTTCGGCGTCGATCATTCGGTGGTCGGATGGTTGACTGCCATCCCTTATGCCATCGGCGCGGTCGTCATGCTTTGGTGGGCACGTGTGGCCAGTCGGGCTCAGAAGCGCATTCCCTATGTCGCCGGTGCGTTGGTGGTAGCCGCCATCGCATTGGGCTGCAGCGCATTCACCCAGGTCCCGGTGCTCAAGCTCGCTGCGCTGTGTTTTACCGTCAGCGGCATTCTCGCCTTTCAAGCAACGTATTGGGCCATCCCATCAAGCTTCCTCACTGGAAGAGCCGCCGCAGGCGGGCTGGCACTCATCGTCTCAGTCGGAAACCTGGGTGGCTTTGTCGGTCCCTCGATGATTGGCGCACTTAAGCAAATGTCCGGCGGTTTCACCGTGCCGCTAGTCGCCGTTTCTGTCGTGCTGCTTTTGGGCGCATTAACGATCGCATGGCTTGGCGATCCGGGCGCAGATGCTGGCGAAGCACCCTCCGCACGTAACCCGTAATTGTGCGGTCCATATCCAAATTTATAACCACTGTTTGGAGACAACATGTCTTTGACGAAGGCTCGTAAGAAAGCCAACCCATACCCCACCTTCATGCTCGGAACCGTCGCAGTCGCGAGCATGGCATTCGCGTCAAGTGCCGCTCACGCGCAGAGCAGCGTCACGCTGTACGGCATCGCTGACGTTGGCGTCGAGTATCTGAACAACACCAGTACCGGCGGCTCTCAAGTTCGAGAGGTCTCGGGAAACATGTCCGGTTCTCGTTGGGGGTTGAAGGGTGTTGAGGATCTGGGCGGCGGAATAAAGGCCATCTTTCAGCTTGAAAGCGGCTTCAATATCAACGACGGCACAAGTGCGCAGTCGACGCGCGGCCTCGGCACGAATCCGACGACAACGACCCGTCTGTTTGGTCGTCAGGCCTGGGTTGGCCTCAGCTACAAGGGTCAACAACTGACCTTCGGCCGGCAGCAAGCGTTGATCTACGAACAATCGGTCACGTTCGACCCGATGGGTGTCTCCTCGAGATATTCGGCGCTGTCGCTGGACTATGCATTGGCTGCCCGCATTGACAATTCAGCGAAGTACACGGGGAAGTTCGGCCCGGTGACCGCCCAGGCGATGTACAGCACGCGGTATGACACGGGCTATGGCGCGGAAGTCCCGGGCGCGCTTATCACCGGCCGGTTTTTCAGCGGCGCACTCACCTATGCGAACGGCCCGATCGGGGCGACCGCCGTATATGAACAACGCAACAGCAATACGGTCGCCACCAACACGAGCACCGAACGTCGTGTACTGGCTGCAGCCAATTACAACTTCGGTCCGGTGACGGCCTCTGCAGGTTACCGCTATCTTCGCGCATCCAACACGTTCCTACCCACGAACCCCATCGCCGTGGCCAACGGCTCGCAGGCGAATGCCGCCAACCTGTACTGGCTCGGTGCCCAGTACCTGATTACGCCGGCTTTCCAGTTGACGGCCGTCGGTTACTACCACGACGTGCACTCGACAGGCGCAGATCCGTGGATGGCTGTGCTGAACGCCGATTATTTCCTGTCTAAGCGAACCGACCTATACGCGAGCGTTGCTTATGCGCACAACAAGGACAACTCTGCTCTTGGTGTGAACGGTTACGGCACGGTTGCACCGGGTCATAACCAGACCGGCGTAACGGTTGGCTTGCGCCAAAAGTTCTGACAGGAAACGGCCGTGCAAATTGTCCATGCACCTCATTTGCCCGTTCGTGAAGACTGGCTCGCATTGGGCGAGGAGCCCGTTCTTGAACCGGATCTGCCCATCGTTGACGCTCATCACCACCTGTGGGACCGTCAGTCCGGGCGATATCTGATCGATCAGTTCGGCAAGGATGTGGGGAGCGGACATCGCATCGTGTCGACGGTCTATCTCCAATGTCGTTCAATGCTGCGACAGGACGGTCCCGAGGCGATGAAACCCGTCGGCGAAGTGGAATTCGCGAACGGCATTGCAGCCATGTTCGCGAGTGGGGCGTATGGACCGACCCGGTGTTGTGAAGCCATCGTTGGTGGGGCGGACCTGACGCTCGGAAACGAGCTGGGGTCTGTGCTTGAAGCGATGCTGCATGTTTCGGGGGGGCGTTTGCGCGGTATCCGCAATCCCCTGGCATGGCATGAAAGTCCGGAAGTGAGTTCGAGCCCGGTCACGCCGCCACGTGGATTGATGCTTGACCCGAGCTTTCAACAGGGCGCGAAAGCGCTGGCTGGCTTCGGTTTATCGCTGGATGCGTGGGTTTATCACACGCAACTAGCCGATCTGTATGAGCTCGCTCGCGTGACTCCGGACGTGACGGTCGTCATTGACCACTTCGGCGGCCCGGTCGGCGTTGGACCCCACGCACACGAGCGTGAGCAGGTGCGAACAGCGTGGAAGGAAGGACTCTCGCATCTTGCAAGCCTCCCGAACACACGAATCAAGTTGGGTGGCGCAGGAATGAGCGTCTTCGGTTACGAATTCGCATCGCAAGAATTGCCGCCCTCATCCGAACAGCTTGCGGCGGCCTGGCGGCCGTATTTTGAAACCTGCATTGAGCTTTTTGGTCCGGACCGATGCATGTTTGAAAGCAATTTCCCAGTCGACAAGGGAATGTTCAGTTATAGCGTTTTGTGGAACGCCTTCAAGAGACTCGCGAGCTCGATGACCACGGATGAGAAGGCAGCACTGTTTTACCGGACCGCGGCGTCGACGTACCGCCTGCAGTTTCACGGAGACATGTCATGAAGACAAGTGCTAGCCTTTCAGAGTCTCCGTCAGGAAGCAAGGCGGAGGGAAAAGGTTATAAGGCCGTCACCGGCGTCGAATGGCGTTCACTTTCACTCGCCGGTTTGGGATGGATGTTCGAGAGCTATGACTCCTTCTTGCTCTCCCTCCTTCTTCCGACGTTGGCATTTCAGTTCGGCTTGAGCAAGGCTCAGCTTGGCGTCTTCACCAGCATCACGGCTGCCGGTCAGATCATCGGCGGCATTCTGTTCGGATATGTTTCAGACAGGCTGGGACGGGTGCGCACTGCACTGCTCTGCATCGGCATCTACTCGCTGTTCTCTGGCTTACTTGCGTTCGCACCCAACGAACACTGGTTCGCGGTGATCCGCTTTTTCGGCGCGTTAGGTATGGGCGGAACGTGGACGGCAGGCGCGGCCCTGATTGCTGAGACCTGGCACGCTAGCCGGCGCGGCAAGGGCGGGGCGCTCATGCAGATGGGGCTACCCATCGGCGCAATTCTCGCGATCACGATCTCGGGAATCGTCAGTGGCGTCAATGACGGCCTTGGCGGAAACGGATGGCGCTTGCTTTTTCTGATTGGCGCGCTGCCGTTCTTCATCCTTTTCTTTGTCGCACGCAAGACGCCCGAGTCGCCCATCTGGCTCGAGCGCAAGCACGCGAAAGCGCAACCGACGGCCCGGAAGACTACGCACGACGAAAAGCTCAACGTTCGCGGCCTTCTGACGGCGTTCACCTTCATCTTCTTCCTGCAGTACCTCTACTGGGGCGTGTTCACCTGGACGCCGACTTTCCTCATCGCGGTCAAGCATCTCGATTTCGTGCACAGTCTCAAGTTCGTTCTTTCACTGCAATTTGGCGCGATTGCGGGTTTTCTGTTGTTCTCGGCCTTCGTTGACCGGCTTGGGCGTCGACCGATGTTCATCGCCTACCTCCTGGTAGGGGCCGCTGCCGTCTTCGGCTACATCTATTCTTCCAGTCCGCTGGTGCTACTGGTGACAATATTCTTCACCGGCTTCAGCGTGAACGGGATATTTGCAGGTGCGGGGCCATTCCTCGCGGAAATTATCGGCAACACCGCGTCGAGGGGTTTCCTGATGGGTCTCGCCTACAACGGTGGACGACTCGGCGGGTTCATTGCACCGCTGGTTATCGGCGGCTTGGCATCAACCTCGGGTGGATTCGTGCTCGGCTTGTCCACCACGATCGTCGCTTTCGTCGCGGCTGCGGTGGTCGTCCTCTTCGCACCGGAAACGCGCGGAAAGGCTTTGTCGTGACCACGGCCATGCAGCCACCGCGCTTCATTAGCAGGTTATTCCCAGCGCTGTCTGAGGCTTCGCTGCGCCGCTATCTGGGCGGCCAGGTCGCCTCGGTCCTAGGGAGCTGGACGCAGAATGTCACGCTGAACCTGCTCGTCTACCACCTGTCCGGTTCTGCAGCGATTCTCGCGCTGCTCAACTTCCTGCTCTATGGGCCGCAGCTTATTGTGGCGCCAATTGCAGGATCGCGAATCCGCTCGGAGAACGCGAGACGCGTGACGCTCTGCGTGCTTGCGACGTCACTTTTGCTGACGTTAAGCCTGATTTCGCTAAGTCTGCTGGGCATTCTTGGCGTAAAGCTGATTCTCGCCCACGCGCTCGCGATTGGCATCTCCAGCGCGATTGAAGTGCCGGCGCGACAGGTTCTGCTGCTAACAAGCCTGCGCGACGTGAGCCTCACGTCCAACGCCGTGGCAATGAATACGATGGTCTACAACGTCGGCCGCATGGTCGGGCCCACGATTGCCGGTTTCGTCTATCCGACGCTGGGGCCCATAGCGTCGTTTTCGATCTACGTGCTGGCGCTTTGCATTATGGCGCTCTGTGTGCGCTCGATTCGACTGACGTCTGCAACCCGACCGTCTCGCGCGGACAGCGGCCTGCGCGACGCAGTGGGATACGTCATGTCGGATGCCTTTTCTGCACGCTATCTGCCGATCCTCGCTTGCGTCGGGTTATTCGCAGCGAGTTATCAGACGCTCGTGCCGCTATTGGCCGACAAAGCGTTCCACGATGCCGCCCGGTTTACCGGTGTGTTTTTCGCGTGCGCAGGTGCGGGCTCTTTGAGCTCAGCAGTCCTTTTGTCGTCGGCGCTTGGCCCGCGTGCATCGGCAAGGTTCATTGCGTGGGCGCCCTGGTGCGCCATGGCCGCGCTGATGGTGCTGGCGACTACCGACTCAGCAGGCGCAACCATTCCCGCTTTCTTCGCTTTGGGTTTCAGCCTCACGTTTGCGGCGACGTCGACCAACGCGACCATTCAGCGTCAGTGCCCCGAGCACGTGCGAGGGGGACTCGTCGGTATGTACGGGATGGCCTACAACGGCACGATGCCGTTTGGCTATCTGCTTGTTGGAACGGTGTCAGAGGCGCTCGGGGTGCGCCATACATTCGCGGCAATGGCGATCGTGCTCGCAGCAGGCGTCATTTCCATCATTGCACTGCAAAAGCTCAGAGAACAGCGCGAAAGCGCGAAATGAACGGGAGACAAGGTATGCATGCCCAAAGTGTGACAGCGAAATCCGAAATTGAAGAAAGGACCATACGGAAGGTCGTGTGGAGGCTCATACCATTCTTGATGGTCTGTTACCTGCTCGCGTACATCGATCGGGGCAACGTCGGAATGGCGTCGCTTCAGATGAACCATGACCTCGCAATGTCGGCGAAAGTCTTTGGCTTCGGAAGCAGCCTGTTCTTCGTCTCCTATTTCTTGTGCGAAGTTCCGAGCAATCTGGCACTGCAGAAGTACGGTGCGCGCGTCTGGATTGCTCGCATCATGCTCACGTGGGGCATCGTCTCGGCGGCGACCGCGCTTGTTCAGAACGCCACGACCTTTTACATCCTGCGTTTCCTGCTTGGCGCGGCAGAGGCCGGGTTCTTTCCTGGCGTCTTGCTATACCTGTCGTACTGGATCCCCGCGTCGTATCGTGCGCGGATCGTCGCGGTGTTCATGGTGGCAATTCCGCTCGGAAGCTTCTTGGGCTCACCCCTCTCGGCGTTGCTCCTTCAGATGGACGGCATTGGAGGACTTCGGGGTTGGCACTGGCTCTTTATTCTCGAGGGACTGCCAACGGTTCTGCTGGGTTTCGCTTGTCTGTTCTTCCTGACAAACAAACCGGACGAGGCGAGCTGGCTCAAACCGGGCGAACGCGAATGGCTTACCAATGCGCTCGCCAACGAGACCAAGACGCCTAAAAAGGTCCTGGATATGCCGCTGACCAAGCTGTTTCGCAACCGCTACGTGCTGTGCCTTGCACTCATCGACACCTGCGCATCGGCTGCCGGCAGCACGCTCAATGTGTGGCAGCCGCAATTACTCAAGTCGTATGGTCTGACTGTCATGCAGACGGGCCTGATCAACTCGGTTCCTTATGCTTTGGCATGCGTTTTGATGGTCTATTGGGGCCGACGTTCGGACCGGGTGCAAGAGCGCCGTTGGCACACTGTCGTACCGATGCTGCTGATCGGCTTGGGACTGTTCGGCACATCGTTGAGCGGCGCAATTGTGCCGACAGTCTGCTTGCTTTGCGCCGTGTTGGTAGGAGCCTACGCCTTCAAGGGCCCCTTCTGGGCACTCGCGGGTGACATGCTGTCCGGAAGTGCTGCGGCCGCGGGTCTCGCGACGATTAACGCGATTGCCAACCTCCTTGGCGGTGGTCTAATGGTGAACGTTTACGCCTGGGTTGCAAGCGCGACCGGCAGTTACGCGCTGGCATTGATGCCGCTTGGCGTTCTCACGCTCATTAGCGTCACTACCCTGCTGTTGCTGACGCGCAATGGGGAGACGCGTCAACTCGCTGCTAAGACGGAGACCGTCTGAAATGCGATCCACGACCAGACGTAAATTCCTTCACTACGCCGGGGCTCTTCTGACAGCGTGCGCGCTACCGAATGCAGCCTTTGCACAAGAAACGTGGTCGAGCGGCTCCGGGCGTCCTGCGTTCAAGCTGCCAAAGGGCACCGTCGACTGCCATATGCATATTTACGATGATCGGTTTCCTGCCGCGCCAGGGACCACGCTGCGTCCGCCGAACGCGACGATTGAGCAGTACCGACTCTTACAAAAGCGGCTTGGGATTACGAGGAACGTGATCGTCACGCCGTCCACCTATGGGACAGACAACAGCGTGACGCTCGACGCACTGAAGCACTTCGGAGATGACGCAAGAGGCGTCGCAGTTGTCGACTCATCGGTAAGCGATGATGAACTGCACAGGCTGCATGCTGGGGGGATCCGCGCCATTCGTTTTAACCTGAGCTACCCCGGGGCAGCGACCGCCGAGATGATTCAACCCCTGGCGGCCCGCATTGCGCCCCTTGGATGGCATATCGAACTTGTTGTTCAAGGTGAACGACTTGCCGGTATAGAGCGCACTCTGTCGGCGCTTCCGTGTCCCTTGGTCATTGACCACATTGCTCATGTGCCACAACCAGACGGCTTGTCGTCCGAGGCATTCAGAACGGCTCAGCGATTGGTCGAGAAGGGAAATACGTGGGTGACGTTGTCGGGTCCCTACGTGGACAGCAAAGCGGGCGAGCCAGCCTACCTGGATGTTGCACCGGTTGCCAAGGCGTTCGTCAATATGGCGCCCGAACGCATGTTATGGGGAACAGACTGGCCCCATCCCACGCAAAAGACAAAAAAACCGGACGACGCGAGCCTTGTCGAGGTCATCGCGGGTTGGATCGGACGATCCGATTGGCAAGAGATGATTTTTGTCACGAACCCAACCAAGCTTTACGGCTTCGCGTAGGTCGAGGCGCGAATGGGATAGGGGCGGCGCCCTGCGACGCCCACACGCGGCGAGCATTCTTCACCTGTCCAAAAATCGACCCGAGCGTGGAATCGTCGGGATCGCTCGTAGGCGTCGCAGCCGAGCGTGGCCGCTCGGGCAACGCTCGGCTTTGGATCCGGCAGGGCTTCTACGTCGACCTTAACCATGTAGCGCGCGGGTGGAAGGGTAGCAACCCCCCAATTAGGACTACCGGTGGGCGTCCTTGCGCCGGTCGGAGCGATTCCGCCTGACGCCTGGTTCATACGGGGTCAAACGCTTTTGGGGCGGCTCCGGCGTTGGGCGCTGCGTAATTCGCGAAAGCTGGACACGCGG
>NZ_JFHE01000043.1 GCF_000698555.1 Caballeronia grimmiae
ATTCCTTGCTTCCGCACGTGCGCCGACAGCTTGCGGAGGAAATTCGCGCGCAGTTCGAGGCATTCATTGCAACCGGCTTGCCTCTCGATCATGTAAACACGCACAAGCATCGGCATGTTCATCCGGTCGTGCTCTCGCTGATTCTCGCTATCGGGCGCGACTACGGCATGCACGCGATGCGGCTGCCGTCAGAAGCCCGCGCGCCGCTCTGGCTCAGACCATGGACCGCACTCGTGCGCAGACGTCTCGCGCGGGCGCGCATCGCGCACAACGACTACGTGATTGGAATCGCCCAGACTGGACGCTTCGACGAAACCGCGTGGCTGGCCGCCATAGCAGAAATCGGAAGCCACACCGGAGGTGTCGTCGAAATCTACTGTCACCCTGCGGTGCAAGGCGGAGTACCGCTGACGCCGTCGATGCAAGACTACCGGCACGCCGATGAGCTCGCCGCGCTGTTATCGCCGCGCGTCGCCAGGGCTTTGGAGGCTGTCCGCCAACGCGGCTTCGCGTTCGGCGGTTTCGCGGATGTTTTCCCCGCTGCCGCCGATGCATTCGGCGCGAGGCGGCTCGCTTGAAGCGAACGCACCCGTTGACCGCCGCGTGGACGCTGATGATCGCGCTCCTTGCCGCGATTGCCGTCGGCTTCGCACTGCGTGACAGCCTCGGCCCCGCGACCGCGCGGGTGGCCGACGCAGGGTTGCCCCTGCTTGCGCTCGTGCCGTTCCGCGCGCTCCCGCTCGCACTGGATGCAGCAGGCTGGTGGATTCTGCTTGGGCGCGCACCGCCGTTCGTGTTCATTTGGTGGATCGCGGCGGTGCGCGACGGGGTCAGCCGATTGCTTCCGGTGGCGAGCATCGGCGGCGAGGCGGTCGGCGTGCGAGTCGCGTGTTGGAAAGTGCATGAACTACCTGCGGTCATTGCATCGGTGATCGTGGAAGTGCTCATTACGCTCGCAATGCAGGCGATATTCGCGACCATCAGCATCGCCGTGCTGGCGCGTTCAGCCGCTCTGGGGCGCGCAGCATGGCCGCTCGCCGCAGCGAGTGCGACAACGATCGTGGCCGTTGCTGCGAGCTATGTGTGGCTGCGTCATGGGGCGCCATTTTTGACGCTGATAAGAGTGACGCGTCGCGTGCTCGGCAGATGTCATTCCCTCTTGATCGCGGTGCCTACCCGCCAACTCGACGATGCGCTCCGCGCGCAGACGCATGCACCGCGCAGATGGCTCGCAGCCCTCATCGCGCAGCTCACGGGTCAGGTGGTCGGCGCATTCGAGAATCAGTTCGCGCTCTGGGCGATCGGCGTTCCGATAACGTTCTCGAATGCGCTCGCCATAGAAGCCGTCGCGCAGATTGCCCGGCATGTGGCTTTCTTCGTGCCGCTTGGCGTGGGCGTTCAGGACGCGGCGATCGTCCTGACGAGCCAGATTGCGGGGCTGAGCACGGAGGCTGCGCTGTCGCTTGCGCTCATCAAGCGGATGCGCGAAGTGCTGTCGGGCGGGCTCGGTATTGGGTCGTGGCTTCTCGTCGAGACTGCGCGCGGCAGCCACCTGTGGGACGCCGAGCGAGACAAGCGGCAGCTTCATTGACGCCGGGAGTTGCGCTCCACCTCGGACGCGTTGAACCACCCCGGCCCACATTGCACGGGTTCGAGTCCGCCCGCGAATTGCGGGACGGTTGCTTCTTGCGCCCGCCTGTTGATGCCGCGCGCCCCCCAGGACCGAGCCACACCTTAAGCGAGCGCGCGAGCGGAATCGATGACCTCTTTGCAGGTAAGAAGCGTTGATAGACTCCCGCACCGCGACGGAGCGCAGCACAAGGCCGGGTCGCAAAGCAGGCGCACTCAGCCTCGCCGGAACGGTCCAGACGGACCCATGCCTGATGTTGCCTATTGGATGTCAGCTTGGCCTCGGACATCTGCCGGCTGTTGCCTTCGCCGACGCAGCGTGTTTGGGCTAGAGAGGCCTTCGACCATCCCATTTCGACAGGAAGAGGGCGTCGCAGAGAGCTGCAGTCTGGAGTTTCTGCGCCGCGCGCTTTTAGCGAATGCGAGCACGTCGTTTTCACAGCTCTTTCGTTTGCACTGAGGCAATTGCATGTCTCTACAGCGCATATGCCACGGCGTCTATGCTGCACGCCTCCCTTTTTGCCGTTCTCGCACGGTCCACTAAGGTTCTCTTAAGCAGCTAGGTACTACCCTTGGAGGTTTTCCTCGTTTCAGGAGACGACATGGAAAGAGCGAAGCAGGCGTTTGCCAAGGTTCCAGAAGTCACTTTAACGTTCTGGATAATCAAGATTGCGGCCACCACGCTCGGAGAAACCGGCGGCGACGCGCTTTCGATGTCAATGAACCTCGGGTATCTGATCAGTACACTGATCTTCGCCGCCGTGTTCATTGTCGCAGTCACTATGCAGGTCAGGGCAAATCGGTTCCATCCGGTGTACTACTGGACAACGATCATCGCGACGACGACGGTCGGCACGACGCTCGCGGATTTCGCAGACCGCTCGCTCGGGATCGGCTATGCGGGCGGGAGCATAATCTTGCTTGCGCTGCTGCTTGTGTCGCTGGTGCTGTGGCATCGTGTAACGGGCTCGGTGTCGATCTCGACAATCGTGTCTCCGAAAGCCGAGGCTTTCTATTGGCTCACCATCATGTTCTCGCAAACGCTCGGCACGGCGCTAGGCGACTGGACCGCCGATAGCGCCGGCTTCGGTTACCTGGGCGCCGGCCTGATTTTCGGCGGATTGTTGCTCATAGTCGTGGCCGCTCACTACTTCACCGGAGTCTCGCGAACCTTGCTGTTCTGGAGTGCATTTATCTTGACGCGGCCGCTCGGCGCGGTCGTTGGCGATTTCCTAGATAAACCGCTCGCTAACGGAGGACTGGCGATGAACCGCTACAGCGCATCTGTCGCGCTTGTAACGTTCATCGTCGTGTGCGCTAGCCTGTTCAGGCAACGGCCCGCGCAAGTAGCGCATTGACCGCGCACAGCGGAAAAGAAACGGGACGAGTTCTGCGACAGTGACCGCCGCTGTACCCTAGCTAGCCAACCGCGTACACGACCACGTTCGCGCTGGCTTAGAGCGACTCGGTATCCGGCCTGCGCTAGCGTTAGCTTGCGCCACTTCCGCTGGACGAGACGGTACCGACCAAGTGAAGATGCAATCACAACTCGCTGAGCAGAGGATTGGTCGGCCAACTGCGTGTCCCGAAGGATGCACAATAGTCTTCGACGGCCGACGTTGATTGAGCTCTCAGAAGGAAATCGAGACGAACTTCGTTAGTCAGACGCCTTCTGCTAGCGGCTCGTCAACCGTGTGCGAGTAGCCTTCGGCGAAGCTCCCTTGCGTCCGAACTGCAGGTCGCATGCGCTCACCGATGAACCGCTATAAGTAATCGCGCGTGGCGCGCGCGAGTTGCAACAGAATCAATCGCGCTGAACTTGGTTAAACTGTCGCGCTCCCGGCTGCACTATGCGCTTTCCTTTCCGCATCGATCTCGACCGGTTGCGCGTGAAGAACTGAGTAGCACCGCAGTTTCGCGAACAGAAGCCGTCCGCGTCTCAGCGTCCAAGCAAAAAAATCTCACGGATGGCAATTTGATGAAGGTGCTCATTGTCGAGGACGATTCGGCGATCGCAGCGAATCTATACGACTACCTGGAAGCGAACGGATACGAAGTCGATCTCGCCTCCAACGGCCGAATGGGACTCGCGATGGCGATTGCAAATTCATGGGACGCCATCCTGCTCGATCTGTCGCTGCCGCACATGGACGGGCTGACGCTGTGCCGCAAGCTGCGCGAGGAGGCGCGCCGGGACACGCCGGTGCTGATGCTCACTGCAAGGGATGCGCTGGACGACAAGCTCACCGGTTTCGTGCACGGTGCGGACGACTATCTTGTCAAGCCTTTCTCGCTGCTCGAGGTGGGCGCCCGGCTCGGCGCGCTGGTCAAGCGGTACCGGGGCGAAGTCGCCACGCCGGAAATTCGCTTCGGAGACGTCCGGCTCGACTTGACGACGCTCACGGTCGAGCGCGCCGGGCGGATCATCAAACTGCAGCCGAAAGGCCTGCAACTGCTGCGCATCCTGATGCAATCGCCCGGGCGCGTATTCGGCCGGGTCGAGCTCGAAGCCGAAGTCTGGGGCGACGAGTTGCCCGACAGCGACACGCTACGCGCCCACATCTACATGTTGCGCAAGGCATTGGCGCAGCAAGGCGAGCCGGAGTTGATCGAAACTGTCCACAGGCTCGGCTACCGGCTCGTCGCCCGCGACACCGATGCGACGTAGCCTGCGCTTCAAGGTCGCGCTAGTCTTTTCGGCGCTCACGATCGTGCTTCTGGTAGCCCAGGCCCTTGGCGTGCGGGTGCTCGCGGAGGCTCAAGAAGAACGGCTCATTGCTGCCCTGATCGACGATGACGTACAGAGCGTGCTGCGAAGCTTCCAGACCAATCCCTCGCAGCTGCCTCCGTATGATGTGCGACTTCACGGGTACGTCTCTTCGGCGGATCAGGCACGGCTCACACTTCCATCAAGCATCGCCACGCTGCCTGCTGGAACGCACGAGATCATCGTCGGCGACCGGGAAATCCATGTGTCGATCACGCCGGTCGCGGACACCCGGCTTTATCGCGTCTACGACTTCAGCCGCTACGAGAAGCACTTCAAGGAAATGATTAACGCGTTCATGGCCGGCACGGGCGTGTTCGCGCTCCTGACGGTCTGGCTCTCGTTCGGCGTTTCAGGGTTGCTGGTGCGCCAGGTCGCCGGCCTGGCTCGCCAGGTAAAGGCGCTGCGGCACGAAAGCACCGCGTCGATCAATCCGGGCAGGTATGACGAAGTCGAGATCGTCGGGCTGGCCGAGGCCTTCAACGACTATCACCAGCGCATGGCCGACATGATCGCGCGCGAGAAGGATTTCACCGGAAACGTCAGCCACGAATTGCGCACGCCGCTTACGGCGGTCAAGACCAGTTGTGAGTTGCTCGAACACGATCCCGCCATTGAGGGCAAGTCGCGCGCGCGGCTTGCCCAGATCAACCGCGCGGCGGACGGCATGCATGAACTCGTCAATGTGTTGCTGATGCTCGCCCGCGACGATACCCCCCAATGGATCGAGCCGGTCGAACTCGCGCACGTGATCGAGACGACGTTGACGCAGTTTGCCGATCGTCTGGCAAGCAGCGGCGTGCATACGGTAATCGACGTTGACAGCCGCTTGCAGGTCAACGCGAACGTGTCTGCCCTGACGATCGTGCTTTCGAACCTCGTCGACAATGCCGTGCGGTACACCGATCGTGGTTGCATACGTTTCTCGTACGCAGACGGCTGGCTGCACATCGAAGACACCGGCTCGGGCATCTCCGAAGAAGCGTTGCCGCACGTCTTCGACAGGTTCTATCGGGCCGGGCCCGAGCAGACCGAACAGCGGGGTTTCGGCATTGGCCTGTCGATCGTCAAGAAGATCTGCGACCGCTACGGCTGGGCAATCCGGCTCGAGAGCGCAGAACATCGGGGCACACGTGTGTCGGTGAGTCTTCCCCTGACTGGCTCAGATGGCAATCGGCCACCTTGTTGACAAAAATTTCACATCCTGTTGCGTAGCATCCGGGTCTGTAGCTGCCTGAAGGGTACGGCAGCAAGACCCATGGATGCGGAATGCGCCGAGCCGTACTGACTGTCCTGACACTGCTAGCTGGCTGCGCGACTTATCACGCACAGCCAATTGCGCCCGCACAACTGGCTCACCAGTTCGAGCATCGCTCGCTCGCGAGCGATGAGCTGCGAGCGTTTCTTACGAGAGAAGTCGGTCACGAGATCCAGCCATGGCCTGTCGCCCGCTGGGACCGGCGCATCCTCACGCTTGCGGCCTGGTATTACAGTCCGGCGCTCGATGTCGCGCGCGCCCAATGGGAAACCGCGAAAGCCGGCGTTCAGGTCGCCGATGCTATCCCGAATCCGGTACTCCAGTTGCCGTTTCAGTTCGCCACACCCAATCCCGGACCGGGAGCGCCCTTTATTTGGGGCCCCGCGCTCGACATTCCGATCGAGATCGCCGGAAAGCGCGGTTATCGCGTCGATCAGGCCTCGCACCTGTCGGAATCCGCGCGCCTCGCAATTGGCAACGAAGCGTGGAAAGTGCGTGGCCAGGTTCGCGATGCGCTGCTTGCGCTGTACGCCGCGCGCGAACGCACTGAATTTTTGTCACGCAAGGCTCAGGCGCTGGAGCAAGTCGTCCGGATGGTCGAAAAGCGACGCTCGGTCGGGGGAGAACTCCGGGCCGGATGTCGACGCAGCCGTCCTCGTGGCGACCCAGGCGCAAAGCGATCTGGCCACGGCCCAAAGCGCCCGACAGGATGCGCTCGCGCAGTTGGCGTCGGCGATCGGGGTTGCGGTGGCCGCGTTCGAAGACGTCCAGCTCGACCTCGACGAGTTCGCTACTTCGCCCGCCGCTCCGCCTGCCGCTGAAGCACAGCGTGACGCCATTTTTCATCGCGCTGATCTGCTTTCTGCGCTCGCTGACTACGCGGCAGCCGAATCGGCGCTTCAACTGGAAGTGGCGAAGCAGTATCCCGACATTCACCTCGGCACCGGCTACACGTATGACACCGGCACGCACAAGATCGGCTTCGGGATTGCCGGCATCACCTTGCCGATTTTCGACCAGAACCAGGGGAACATCGCGCAGGCCGAGGCGAAGCGCAAGGAAGCAGCGGCCCGTACGGCCGCTCTGCAGGACTCGATCCTCGGCGATCTGAACCACGCGCTCGCGCGCTATCGGTCCCGTCTCGATGCCGTGCAGCTCTCGGCGCGCCACCTTGCGACCGCACGACGTCAGCTCGACGATCGGGCGGCAGCTTTTGCCACCGGCGACACCGATCGCCTGACGTTCACGCAAGCGAAGGCCGACTTCGAGGTCAGCGAGATGACGCATCTCGATGCCGTCGTCGCCGCGCGGCAGGCGGCTGATGCGCTCGAGGATGCAATGCAACGGCCCCTTGAGCCGGAGTTCACGAAAGCATCTCTGAGCCAACAGGAACCACTGTAATGAAATATCGGTTGCTCTTCTTTGGCGCCATCAGCATCGTGCTGGCTGCCGGCGCGAGTTGGTACATCTGTGAGGCGTTCCACGCTGAACCGGCGGCGACGGCCACGCAAACAGCATCCCCGTCGAGTGTGCAGACTGTCAACGGCGAAACCGTGGTGACCGTCAGCCCCGACATTCAACGCGCCAGCCACATCGAGGTTGCGCCGCTCGCGCCTATCACGGTGCAGCCTGACAGCCCAGCTTGGGCAACGGTGGTCGATTTGCAGCCGCTCTTCGATCTGCGCAACCGGCTAGCCTCCGCTCGAGCCGACCTCGATACGCTCACCGCACAAGCTGCCAACTCCCATACGCAGTATGAGCGC
The DNA here is from genome assembly GCF_000698555.1 of Caballeronia grimmiae. GTDB lineage: Bacteria > Pseudomonadota > Gammaproteobacteria > Burkholderiales > Burkholderiaceae > Caballeronia > Caballeronia grimmiae. The sequence continues at coordinate 7,418 of NZ_JFHE01000043.1, forward strand.
AGCAGCGTGTTGTTCGAGGACGACCGCAACGTTTCTCAGAAGAGCCTGCAGGATGCGGGCGCAGTAATGCAGGCGGATCAGGCGAAGCTCAAGTCAGCCAAGGCAGCAGTCAGCGGACTGGAAGCGACAATACGCCAGCAATTCGGTGATGCGCTTGCGCGCGCATCGACGAACTCCTCGTCGGACCTGTTCCAGCGCCTGCTGTCGGGCAGCACGGCCGTGCTGCGTGTGACGCTGCCGGCGGGGTTCAACGGCGGCGCGCCCGCCCGCATCACGGTCGACGGGGTGGGCGGGCAATCTATTGCCGCGACGAAGCTGTCGGCGTCGCCGCTCGCCGATCCATCCGTGCAAGGCAGCCCGTGGTTCTACGCCACGGACCGCGCGCTGCCAGTCGGCACACGCACCGGCGCGCACGTCCCGACTTCAGCGGCGGCCTCACAGATGCTTGTCGTGCCCGATGCAGCCGTCATCTGGTACGGCGGGCAGCCATGGGCTTACGTGCAGACTGCGCAGGATCATTTCACAAGGCGCTATCTTCCGTCCGGCAACGAGAGCGCTCACGGCATTCTCGTAACCACTGGATTTCATGCGGGGGACCGCGTCGTCACGCAAGGCGCCCAGTTGCTGCTTTCCGAGGAGCAAAAGCCCCAGGGGATAGGGACGGCCTGCAAGGACCCGCCCGAGTGCGACGACTGACCCGTCACTTCCCTCGGCACGACACGAACCCACCGACTGCTCATGCTCAACGCAATTATCCGGTTCTCGCTGCGCTTTCGCGGCGTGATCTATGCGCTGGCCGTCATCACGGCCGGCTACGGCCTCTACTCGCTCACCCGTGCGAAGCTCGATGTGTTTCCGGAGTTTGCTCCGCCCATGAGCATTGTCCAGACCGAGGCGCCCGGCCTCACCAGCGAGCAGGTGGAGACGCTCGTGACACAGCCGATCGAGAATGGCCTGGGCGGCATGGTGGGACTGCAATCGATGCGCTCGAAATCGATGCAGGGCCTGTCCGCCATTACGCTCGTCTTCGACGGCCATGCGAACGTGATGCAGGTCCGCCAACTCGTCTCCGAGCGGGTGAGCGCGCTAGCCGCAGCCCTGCCGGCGGGTGTCATGCCGCCGAAGCTGCTGCCGCTCACCACCACGACGAGCGTGGTACGTACGATTGGACTGACGTCGAACAAGCACTCCCTGATGGCGCTGCATGACATTGCGCAGTGGACCATCAGGCCGCAGTTGCTCAGCTTGCCGGGCGTGGCTGACGTTATCGTCTTCGGCGGCCAGACGCGTCAACTCCAGATTCAGGTTGATTCCGCCAAGCTGATGCGCTACGGCATGACGATGCAGGACGTATTGGCTGCGGCGCGCGTATCGACTGGCGTGCGCGGCGCGGGTTTCATCGAGAACGATAACCAGCGCATCGCCGTCAACACCGACGGCCAGATCTCCACACCTGAAAAGCTCGCCGCGATCGTGCTGCATTGGAGCAATGGCGCCGCTGTGCGACTCGCCGATGTCGCGACGGTGACCTGGGCACCGGCGCCCGCGATGGGCGCCGCCTCGATCATGGGTCAGCCGGGCGTGATGCTGGTGCTCGAGAGTCAGTACGGCACCAATACGATGGCGGTCACGAAGAACATCGAGCAAACCCTGTCGACCCTGGCGCCGGTCCTTCGAAAGGAGGGCATAGACGTGAACGCCGATGTGTTCCGGCCCGCGAATTTCATTGATGCATCGGTGAGTCACTTGCGCACGGCGTTGCTCGTCGGTGCCGTGCTGGTCGTTGTCGTACTTTTCCTGTTTCTTCTCAACCTTCGCACAGCGGTGATTTCCGCGGTGGCCATTCCGCTGTCGCTGCTCGTCGCGATCATCGTGCTGACCTCGTTCGGCCTGAGCCTTAACACGATGACGCTGGGCGGTCTTGCCATTGCGCTGGGCGAAGTCGTCGACGACGCCATCATCGATGTCGAAAACATCTATCGCCGCTTGCGGGACAACCGCGGCCTGCCGAAGCCAATGCCCGCGTTTCGCGTGGTGCTGCGTGCGTCGCTCGAGGTTCGCAGCGCCGTAGTGTTTGCCACCTTCATCGTGATGTTGATTTTTCTGCCTGTGCTCACGCTGTCAGGCGTCGCCGGCAAGCTGTTCGCGCCGCTGGGCATCGCTTACATCCTCGCCGTGCTCGCGTCGCTCTGCGTGGCGCTGACTCTGACGCCCGCGATGGCGCTCGCGCTGCTTGCGCGCGGCTCATTGCCAAAAGACGAGCCGCGGCTGATCGCCCGCATGAAGGTCCGCTACGTGGCGATGCTCGTGAAGGTCGAGCAACGCGTGAAAACGGTCATGATCGTTGTCGCACTGATGTGCGTCGCGGCGCTCGCTTGGGTGCCGTTCATGAACGGCAGCTTCATTCCGGAGCTGCGCGAGGGCCACTTCATCGTCCACATGGGTCTGGCTCCCGGCACGTCGCTCGCTGAATCGATGCGCATCGGCACCCAGGTTTCGCATGCCCTGATGCAGGTTCCAGGCGTGCGTCTCGTCGCTCAACGCGCGGGTCGCGCCAACGAGGTTGTCGATCCCGTGGGCGTGCAACTCTCCGAGTTCGAAGTCGATCTCAAACCCATGAGCCCATCAGATCAGAGCTGGGCGCTCTATCGCATCAATCAGGCGCTTGCACGCTTCCCCGGGCTCACGACGTCCGTCAACACGTTTCTCGTCGAGCGCATTGACGAGACGATTTCAGGTGTGACCGCTCCGGTCGTGGTCAATGTGTTCGGCGACAACCTCGATGTGATCGATCGCAAGGCGCAGGAGATCGCACGCGTGCTGGGGGCGATACGGGGCGCGGCGAGTGTACGCGTGGAATCGCCACCCGGCATTCCTGAGCTCGACGTGAAGCTGCACCCCGAACAGTTGAACCGTTACGGGTTCAGGCCGCTGGAAGTGCTCGACGCGATCCAGTTGGCGTACCAGGGCACGACCGTGTCGCAAATTTATCAGGGTAGCCGCACCTACGATGTCGCGGTGATGCTTGCGCCTCGTGATCGCGCCGCACTCGACAGCGTCGGCGCGCTGATGCTGCGCAACCCGGATGGACTTGCCGTGCCGCTGCGTGATCTCGCGTCGATTCGCCAGGTCTCGGGCCGCTATCAGATAACTCACGACGGCGGGCGGCGCATGCAGACGGTGTCGGTCAACCTTGGCAGCCGGGCGGTGAGTGATTTCGTCACGGAGGCACAGGGCCGTTTGAGTCACGAAGTCACCATGCCGCAGGGAACGTACGCGGTGTTTGCTGGTGAGAGCGAAGCGCGCGCGCAGTCCCAGCATGACCTGCTGATCTACGGCGCCATGTCGCTGATCGGCATTGCGTTGCTGCTTTTTTTTGCGCTCAAAAGCCGGCGCGGCGTGCTGCTGGTTATGACGAATCTGCCGTTTGCACTTGTGGGCGGCGTGCTCGGCGTCGTGATGACAGGCGCGAATTTGTCCCTCGGCAGCATGGTCGGATTCGTTACGCTGTTCGGCATTTCCCTGCGCAACTCGATCATGCTGATCAGCCACTACGAGCACCTCGTACATGTGGAGGGACAGCCATGGAACCGCGATACGGCCGTTCGCGGCGCCTCCGAACGTCTCGTGCCGATTCTGATGACCGCACTGGTCACCGCGCTGGCGCTTCTGCCGCTCGCCGTAACAAGCGGTGCGGCCGGCAACGAGATCGAAGGGCCGATGGCGGTCGTGATCCTCGGCGGGCTGATTACATCTACCGCGTTGAACCTGATCGTATTGCCGACGCTGGCCTTGCGCTATGGACGTTTCGAGCGAGATGAACTTGCTGAACCCGCCGCCAGCGGCGGCGCAATCGTGGAGCAGTGATGTCCATCCATGCCTTGTTGATGTCGCTCAGCGAACGTCCCTTTCTCATGCTTGCCGTGGTGTGCGCCGCCAGTACGGAGTTTGCGGCGATCGGCGCCTTCGTTTCGACAGGCGTTGTCATGTTCGTCGCAGGCGCGCTGATCGGCGCAGGGGCGGTGAATGCCTGGCTGACACGGCGGCAAGCGCGTTGTGCTAGCCCCGTTCGTCGCCCTCTGGCGGGGCCTCGGGGCCCGCACACATCGCGCCCGGTATTCTGTTCGTATCAAACAAAAGTGAGCTGATAGGTCCCGGGAGCGTTTTTCGCAGTCGAATGTCTGCTTATGTCGGCACCGAGAACTTGGCGGCGACACCGGCGGTCGTTTGCTCTTGCAACGCGCGCGGTCGGTCGTTTCGCCGGGCGCGGGCTCCTACTCGAAACCTTCCGGATAAATGGTCGCGCTTGGTCTATGTTGATGTTAACTGCCTTGTAGGTGGTGGACGTTGACGTACGTAGACGGGGACATGACATGCGCAGCCGTTCCGCATCAATGAACAGACGGGTGAGAACGCCTCGTCCGGTTCAAGCAAAGGCGCTTCGCCGCACTGCAACCGTCTTGCTCGGGGCGGGACTCGCGGTCGCTTGCAATGTATGGGCGGCGGCTCCCTTGCCGAGCGGAGGAAAGTTCGTCGCGGGGGCCGGTGCGATAACTTTCACGGGCGCACGGTTGACCGTCACGCAGTCGACATCGCGCGCCGTCATCGACTGGTGCAGTTTCTCCATCGACAAAGACCATGCTGTCATGATCCAGAACGGTTCGGGCGCGACGCTAAGCCGCGTGACCGGCGCAGAACAGTCCGTGCTCAGAGGATCCCTGAGCGCGACCGGTAGCTTCTATCTGATCAACCCGCAGGGCGTCCTCGTCGGCCCGAGCGGAGTCGTGACTACGGGCGGGCGCTTCGTCGCGTCCGCGCTGGATATCAGCAACGACGCCTTCATGGCAGGCGGTCCGCTCACTTTCACCGGCAGTGGCACTGGCGTCGTCTTGAACCTTGGCAAGATCACCTCCACTGGCGGCGACGTGTTCCTGATCGCGCGCAAGCTCGTCGAGAACGACGGCACGATCAGCGCCCCGTCCGGCTCGGCGGAACTGGCGGCCGGCGACCAGGTGCTGGTGCGCGGCACCACCGGTCTGCCGCAGACCTTCGTGCAATCGACGGGCAGCCGCGGCGATGTCGTCGACAAAGGGACGATCGCCGCGGCCCAGATTGCGCTGCAGGCTGCGGATGGCAAAGTGTACGCGCTCGCGGGCAACACGAATGCTTTGCGCGCCACAGGCACGGCGACTCGCGACGGTCACGTATGGCTCATCGCCAATGACGGCACGGCGCACGTCCACGGCCGAATCGAAGCAACGAATCCGGTTGGCGGCGGAACCGTCGACACCAAGGGCGCGGCGCTGCATCTCGACAATGCCGATGTTCACGCGGCGAACTGGAATCTGAATGCGCCGGTGTTCAACGTCGGCCCGTTGACGACGGCGGCGCTGCTTAGTCAGTCGGGGCAGGGCACGTCACTGACGCTCGTCGCCTCCCGAGGCGACATCGTGATGGAACAGACGATGCGCTGGGCCGGCAACGCATCCCTCACGCTCAACGCCGCGGGTTCGGTCACGGTCGGTCCAATGGCGACGCTTGCCAATAGCGGGACGGCCAATCTGCTTCTGCGCGCCGACATGGGCGGGCAGAACAACGGAGGCGGCGTCGCGAATCTCGGCACCATCGACTGGTCGAAGAGTTCGGGGCTCGTGTCGAGTTACCACGATGGCAACGGGCTAGATGTAGCCGGATACACAAAGAGCAATGCCACATGGACTGTTCCGGCATACAGTGGCATCCGAAGCCAGTTCACGGACTACGTGCTGGTCGACTCGTTGGACGACCTGAACAAGATCTCGCAGCGTCTTGGCGGAACCTACGCGCTGGGCCGCGACATCGATGCGAGTCCTGCCGCCAACAACTTCCAGCCCATAGATACTGGAACGGCGAATGGCTTCATAGGGCAACTAGACGGTCTCGGACACACCATTGCCAACGTCGGCATTTTCTCCGAGGATGATGTCACTGATCGCTCTGGCGCCGGCCTTTTTTCAACCATCGGCAACACTGGCGTCGTGCGCAATCTCAAGCTCGCCAACGAGCGCATAACCGTGTACTTCGTCCCTGCAGGCGGGCTCGCTGCCCGGTCGTCCGGGCTGGTGTCGAACGTCTATGCTGACGGTATTGTGATGGACGTGGCAAGCGGACCTTCTGCCGGGTTGATAGGAACGAATTCCGGTGTGATATATCGTGCGGGCAGCAATGTCGCGGTCTCGGGGTCTGGCGGGTCCGGCGGGCTCGTCGGTAACAACAGCGGGACCATTCTGCAATCGTTCGCGACAGGTAGCGCCGGTGGCGGTTCGCATTCATCGGCCGGCGGACTGGCAGCCAGCAATTCGGGATTGATCCGGCAATCCTATTCGACGGCATCGGTATCGGCCTTTAGTGGTCAGGGCGGATTGGTCGACTCCAACAGCGGTACGATCGAGCAGTCGTTCGCAAGCGGCCCAGTCAATACGTTCCCGCTGCCGTTCTACAGGGGCGGCATCGCAGAATATAACGCCGGCAAGATCGCCGCCGACGTTTTCTGGGACCGCGATAAATCGGGACAATCGTCCGGAGTCGGAATGGGGACATCCGTGAGCACGGCCAATGGCCTCACGACCGGACAGATGAGCGTAGCGGCCAGCTTCGGCCCGACGTGGGATTTCGGCGCTGGCGGGACCTGGGTGATATTGCCGAACACCACGCACCCGATACTGAGATGGCAACTACAGCAATAGCTTGCGTTCCTTACGCCAACTCTATCGACGCTAACCGCGCGGTTCGCTCCCTCACACGACGCCCGCTCGATCGACGGTCACTGCATGGGCAGCGTCACAGGTCGCGCCACCGTGACAGCGGTCAGCGCGACCCAACGCCCGTGATTGCCGGGCGAGCCAACGAGCGGTGACGTCGCGAGCATGAATCTGCCTGACCACATCGCGCGCATCACGCGGGTCAGCATGGCCTCCGTGCCAGGCCTAAGCCTCTTATCAGGCTCACAGATGAGAGCAACTATCGACGGCGCAAACCGCTGTTAGACGCCGTGGACCGAACGCATTGGGGCAACTTGATCGCGATACACACTGGGCCGATCGATTATTTTCCCATACTGGGTGACGGTTGCACTTCCGATCGCAGCCATTCACAAGGCCATGAGCCGAACGGCCGGAAGCGGTCGGTTTGGCCAATCGCCCGCGACGGACAGCAAGCGGCCATCTCCGGCCGTTCAGAGGGCAGGGTTTTCGAACGATCGAGCGTCCCTTACGCGTCGGAAGCCTGTGCTTGATCCGAAAGCGCTACCGAGCGGGAACGAGTTGAACGCAGTCCATCGATGAAACAGGACCAGACTACAAGCTTCTTTCTCGCGTCCCCACGCGCCTCAGACAGCTTTTCCCCGGATCTTGCCATCGCTTGCCGGGCGGCCCTTAAGATAACCGATCACCCCGCGAAGCCGACGTGCCGACGAAGGATGCGTGCCTTCTGCGCTCGGCGTTAGCGCTGTGCGCACCAACAAGTGGCACGAACATTCTGAACCGACGCGTTGGGCCGGAATTGAGCTTGGTTATCCTCAAGATTGAAGTATCTCTTGGAAGTCACGCATGGCCGCCTAGAATTCAGCGTGCCCCTCAATGAGATTCAAGCGAACCTGGAGCTAAGCGATGAAGACGATCAATGTGCTCAGACTTGCCGCGATCGCCCTGGCGACCGTGTTTTCCGTCAACGTTTGGCCGCAAACGGCCGGCACCACCGCCGCCTCAGGCGCGCCGTCCGCGAGTGCGGGAATGTCGAAGAAGCAAATTCGTACAGCCAACAGGGCGCTCAGCCGGAAAGTGTCCCAGGCGCTTCAGAAAGGCGGCGTTCAGACGAACGGCATCAGCGTAATCGCGAAAAACGGTGTAATCACGCTCAGCGGGCACGCTGCCGATCAGACCCAGATCGACAAGGCCGCCGCTATCGCGAAAACCGTGGATGGCGTCTCCTCGGTGAAGAACGTTCTGACGGTCCAGTATGGAGGGCAGTAAGCTCCACGCCGCCGGGACTGAAGGATTCGATCTCACCACCTCGTGAATACGGAAGCGACCACCCCTTATTCTGTACAGCGAAGATTGATCAGGCTGACGCTCTATGACGCGCCGTCTGGGCTGACACCGCTACATCGGGAAAGGGGTTCGCCGTCCCGGCTTTCATGGTGCGCACCGTCGCGCTCGCGCCTATCTTTCCACCAGCCTTCAGCCGACTTTCAAGCCGATTCGCTCAATGCGGGTTCATTGGCGACCTGCTTGATGACCGCCTCCATTAGGCCCGGAAAGCGCGCATCTAGATCCGCGCGCCGCAATGAATTCTGGTGCACGGTGCCGGCAACACGCGTGCGCACCAGACCGGCTTCGCGCAGAATTCGGAAATGATGGGAGACGCTCGACTTCGGGCGTCCACCGTCGAGGTCGCCGCAGGTGGCTTCGTCGACCGTTGCAAGTCGACGGACGATCTCAAGGCGCACCGGGTCGCTCAGCGCGTGGAAGAGCCGCGCTAGCGTGAAGTCCTCGGCGCCAGGATGGGAATAAGTGCGCATTGTGCAAAAGGTAGAGGTTTCTGCCATACTCAATAGTTCGATATTCATCGAACTAACGTACAAGCCTTATCCAGAGGAGTTTAGCCTGATGTCCGCATTATTTCAGCCCTACAAGCTCAAGGACGTTTCCCTGCGCAACCGCATCGCCATTCCGCCGATGTGCCAGTACACCGCCGAAGACGGTCTGATCAACGACTGGCACCGCGTGCACCTGGCCGGTCTGGCACGCGGGGGCGCGGGGCTGGTGATCGTCGAGGCAACCGCGGTGTCGCCCGAGGGCCGGATTACACCGGGCTGTGCGGGCATCTGGACCGACGAGCAGGCGCAGGCGTTCGCGCCCGTGGTCGCATCGATCAAGGCAGCGGGCGCCGTGCCCGGCATTCAGATCGGTCACGCGGGCCGCAAAGCCAGCGCGAACCGGCCGTGGGAAGGTGACGACCATATCGCCGACAGCGATCCCCGGGGCTGGGCGACCCTCGCTCCGTCGGCGATTCCCTTCGGCGGCGGTCTGTCGAAAGTGCCCAAAGCGATGACGCTCGACGACATCGCGCGCGTTCGCGAAGACTTCGTCGCGGCTGCCAGGCGCGCGCTCGATGCCGGCTTCGAATGGCTCGAGTTGCACTTCGCGCACGGCTACCTCGGCCAGAGCTTCTTTTCCACACATTCCAATCAACGCGACGACGCATACGGCGGCAGCCTCGAGAACCGCAGCCGCTTCCTGCTGGAAACGCTGGCCGCAGTACGCAAGGTATGGCCTGAGCATCTGCCGTTGACGGCGAGATTCGGCGTGATCGAGTACGACGGACGCGACGAAGAAACCCTCGCTGAGTCGATTGAACTGGCGAAGAACTTCAAGCGCGAAGGGCTGGATATGCTGAGTGTCAGCGTGGGCTTCTCCACGCCGAAGGCGGCCATCCCGTGGGCGCCGGCGTTTCTTGCAACGATCGCGGAGCGTGTGCGCCGCGAGGCTGACATTGCCGTCTCATCGGCGTGGGGCATCGATACGCCGGAACTGGCCGACCGCTCCGTCAAGAACGGTCAGCTGGACCTGGTGATGGTCGGGCACGCGCATCTGGCCGATCCGCACTGGCCGTACCACGCGGCGAAGAAGCTCGGTATCGAACGACCGTCGTGGACGCTGCCGGCGCCTTACGCGCATTGGCTCGAACGTTACGCGGTTGCTTGATTGAAGTCGACGCCGATCACGGCGGTTGCTGCTGATCTGACCGGCGGCGCACGCATCGGGTCGGCGTTTCTCGCATAATCGTGAAATGAGTCGTGCTGCGGACACACGTCTGCAGCGCGACTCTATCCATTGCGAATACCTTGGATAAACGAAGCTGCACGGACCGCATGCACTCCATGCAAGCATCTCCCGTCGGACGGTAATGCCACCGCAAACTCATGCGCTTGCTCGTTGCCGCGTCCCCGGGCCGGGCTTTTCGAGCAATTAACCGTGTTTCGGCGTCGGACGCACCATTCAGCGGATCGGAATGACCGTTGCACTTCATCAAGAGACGTCCGGCCCATCGAGAGGCTTTACGTGCAGGCGCAACAGTTTTACGACCATCTCGACGCACTCGATGCACACGCGTTCGCAGGGAAGTCGCGCTCCCGGGGCACGGCCACACCGTGATCGACGATACACACGACCTGGCTTTGGTGCATCGCATAGATCATGGCCGATGAAGCGCAGCCTTCGGCAAGCGCCTCGCATGGCGTGACAAGAATAATCAGGCTTCTATCAAGGCAATCCTGTGGGACATGGACTGACACGCTCATCGGGACATTTCGATCGTTCCGTGCCCGAGCGCATCGAGCCGATCCCTGGCCTGTCGACGATGCATCGCCGCGCCGATGGTGCTACGACGTGACGAAGCGTGCGCACCGGGGCAGGGCACCGGTCAGCTTCCCGCCTGCCCGCCCAGCGGCCTCGAAAGCGTGTCCCGTTCGACAACCGGCGCGTCCAGCACGATCTCATCCTCACCGCTTCTGCCGTCGATCAGCGCCATCAGATGCCGCGCCGCACGAGCGCCGATTTCCAGCGACGGCACGCGCACCGTCGTAAGGGGCGGCTGCGTGAGCCGGGCCTGCTCGATATCGTCGAAGCCCGTCACCGAGAGGTCCTGGGGCACGCGAATGTTCTTCGCCCGGCATTCGTCGAGCAGACCGATGGCCTGCAGGTCGGTGCCGCAAATCACAACGCTCGGACGCTCTTCACTGTCCCACAATTCGCGCAGCGCCTGCCGACCGCCTTCGAACGTGAACGGCGCTTCGACGATCCAGTCGGGTCTCAGGTCGAGGCCGGCTTCTCTCAGCGCGGCGCGCGTGCCGGCCTGCCGTGCGCGCACTCGCTCGTTGCCCGCTGTGGAGCCGCCGCACATGGCCACGCGCCGATGTCCGAATTCGACGATGCGCCGCGCGAGCCGATAAGCGGCCTCGAAGTTCGAGAAGCCGACACAGTGCGGATACTGCGTTTCGTCGACCGACCACGTCAGCACATAGGGCAAGTCGTATTGGCGCGTCAGCTCGATGACTTCGGGCGGATGGTCGGTGCCGACGAGCACGAGGCCATCGACGCCGCGTTCGAGGATCGCGCGCAGCACTTCAAGTTCGCGCGCCGGCCTGTATTCGTGACTCGCGATGAGCAACTGATACCCGTAGCCCCACAACGTCTGCTGCAAGGACTGGATGGAATCGGCGTAGATGGGATTGTTGAGCGTCGGATAGATGGCCGCGACGGTGCGCGTCTTGCGCGACGCCAGCGCCTGCGCCGCACCGTTTCGCACGTAGCCGAGCTGTTCGACCGCGCGCTGCACGCTCGCGAGCGTCTGCGGCTTGACCTGGTCCGGCACGGACAAGGCCCGCGACGCACTGCCGAGCGAGACGCCGGCGAGCCGCGCAACATCGGCGAGCGTGGCGCGGGTCGGCTTCATGACGCGCTGCGTGTGCGTCCGTAGGCATCCGCGCGAGCGATGCCGTCGATCACCCGCTGCGCCGTCAACGGCGGCGTCATGTGCCGGCTATAGCGCGTGGCGAGCGTGGCCTCGGCGATGAGCGCTTCCTGCGCCGGGGTAAGCGGGGCGTGCTGCCCCAGTTGCGCGAGCGTGAGCGGCAATCCGACTGCGGTCATGAGCGTGGCCAACGGTTCGATCTCTTCGGGCGATGAATCTTCGACGAACAATTGTACAAGCGTGCCGAAAGCGACCAGTTCGCCGTGCATCATGGAGGCCATCGCGGGGATCGCCGTGAGACCGCGAATCAGCGCGTGCGCGAGCGACAAGCCGCCGCTCTCGAAGCCGACGCCGCTCAACAGCACGGTCGCTTCGACCACGCGTTCGACGGCATCGGTGAGTTCGCCTCGCCCGACATCCGCATAGGCGCGCGCGCCGTCTTCGAGCAGGATCGCGAGCGTCGCACGGGTGAGCAGCAGCGCACTTGGCAGCGGCGGCGTGCCGTATGAATTCAGGCCGGCAGCACGCTGACACTGCGCCGCTTCGAACTTCTTGCTCAACGCATCGCCGATGCCGGCCGCGAACAGGCGCGCGGGCGCGGCGGCGATCAACGCCGTATCGACGATCACCGCATCCGGATTGCGCGGCAACATCTCGATGCCCGCGACGCGATGCGCTTCGTCATACAGGATGATGAGCCGGCTCGTCGGCGCGTCGCTCGAAGCGGCCGATGGCGCGATGACGATCGGCGCGTCCAGCGCCCGCGCAACGCCCTTCGCCGTGTCGATGGTCTTGCCGCCGCCGATCGCCACGACCGCATCGGCATGCCGCTCGCGCGCATCGGCGGTCAGCTTCGCGATGACGGCCGCCGTGCATTCGCCCGGAAACGCGGCCAGATGCGGCGCGACGCCCGCGGCTTCGAGCGATCGCACGACGTCTGCCGACACGCGAACGGCCACCGCCTCATCGACGACCACGAATGCGCGCCGCGCGCCGAGGTCCGCGAGCGTCGGTCCGAGAGATGCCAATGCGCCCGGTCCTTGCGTGTATCGCCCGGGAAAGCCGATGGTTCGCAATGGCGCGTGCGTCGTCATGTCATCAGCCATCCGCCGGCCACGTCGATCACCTGGCCCGTGACGAACGCCGCGTCATCGGACGTGAGGAAGAGGCACGTCGATGCCACCTCGTCAGGCGCGCCCAGGCGTCGCAACGGTGTTGCGCGCGCCACTTTCTCGTTGGCCTCGCGCGCGACGCCGCGCACGAGCGGCGTGTCGATGCGTCCCGGCGCGATCGCGTTCACCGTGATGCCATGCGGGCCGAGTTCGCCCGCGAGATGCCGCGTCATGCCGATCAGCGCGGCCTTAGTCGTGCTGTAGTGCGCGGCGACGATGTCGAGATAAGCCTTGCCCGCCACCGACGACATCGACACGATGCGGCCAAAGCGCCGCTCCACCATGCCCGGCGCAAGAATGCGGCAGAAGTTGAAGACGCTATTCACGTTGACGTCCATCACGCGGCGCCATTCGTCGGGCGCCATCTGCCAGACCGGCATCGGCTTGCCCGCGTGTTTCGGCGAAATGCCCGCGTTGTTGACGAGCGTATCGATCGGTCCGAGCGCCGCTTCGATCGAACGGCACGCGGCCTCGCACTCGGTGAAGTCGCCGACGTCGGCGCGCGCGAAATGCACACGCAGGCCCGCATCGGCGAGGCGCCGTGCCAGCGCTACGCCCGCTTCTTCGTTGACGTCGACGATGCCGACTGCCGCGCCGTCGCGCGCATAACGCTCGACGAGCGCCTCGCCGATGCCGCCGCTGCCGCCCGTTACCAGAACCACACGCTTGTCGTGCCGCACGTTATCGGTCTCCCACTTTCAGCATGATTTTGCCGATGTGCCGGCTCGATTCCATCAGTTCGTGCGCAGCCTGCACATCGGTAAGAGGCAGCACGCGATGAATCACCGGCAGGGCGCGGCCTTCTTCGAGGAGCGGCCACACCTGCGCGTGCAGCGCCTGGGCGATGGCCGCCTTCTGCGCGACGCTGCGCGCACGCAAGGTCGATCCGGTGAACGTGAGACGGCGCAGCATGATCGGCATGGCGTCCAGTTCGATGCGGCTGCCTTCCAGAAACGCGATCTGCACAAGCCGGCCTTCGAGCGCGAGCGCGCGGATGTTGCGCGGAATATAGTCGCCGCCGACCATGTCGAGGATGATGTCGACGCCCCGGCCATCGGTGAGCTTCGCGACGGCCTCGACGAAATCCTCGTCGCGATAGTTGATGACGTGATCCGCGCCCGCCTCACGACACGCCGCTGCCTTCTCCGCATTGCCGACGGTCGTGAACACGCGCGCACCGAACGCGTGCGCGAGCTGAATCGCGGTCAGCCCGATGCCGCTCGATCCGCCATGCACGAGGAAAGCCTCGCCCGCTTGCAGCCGGCCGCGCTCGAACACGTTCGTCCATACGGTCAAGTAGGTCTCGGGCAACGCGGCGGCCTGCAACAGCGTGAAACCTTTCGGCACCGGCAGGCAATGCGATGCATCGGTGATGCAGTATTGCGCGTAGCCGCCGCCCGGAACCAGCGCGCAAACTTCATCGCCCACGCGCCACTGCGTCACGCGTGCGCCCGTGGCGACGACGCGTCCCGACACTTCGAGCCCCAGATGCGGCGACGCGCCCGGCGGCGGCGGATACGAACCGGAACGTTGCAGCACGTCCGGGCGGTTGACGCCCGCGTAGGCGACTTCGATCAGCACGTCGTCGGGGCCGGGCGAGGGCAGCGGACCTTGCGCGAGCCGCATGCAATCGGGCGCGCCGCCCGCGCCGTGATCGATGTATTGCATCGATGCGGGAAGAGTGGATGTCATGGCGTTCAACGGATGATCGATTCGATGTAGTCGGCCGGCAGACCGATCGACGCATAGTGTTTGCGGGCCGCTTCGATTTTCGTGAAGACGTCCTCGTACCCCTGCGCGACGCCTTGCGGATCGACATACGTGTAGCCGCCCGTCACGTGGAACCACGTGATCATCTCGGGCACGTCTTCAGGCACGAAAAGCGTGTGCGTTTCGCCGGCGGGCTCGAACGCATAGCCGCCCTGTTCCGCAACCCAGTCGTGTTCCAGGTAGTACCAGCGGCCCTTCAGCACCATCGCATGAACCGCTCCGCTATGACGATGCCGCGAGATCACGCCGCTGCGGCGCACGCGCAGCAGGTTCACGTAATAGCCCTGGCTCGCGCTGAGAATGAGCGGCTTGAACGACACGGTTTCGGTCGCGGGCACCCACAGGTTGTCGTCTTCGAGCCAGTCGGTCATCACGCCGCCATGCACGAGATCCTTCGACATGTACGGCGCTTGCGGCAATTGATAGGCGATGACCTGTTCATCGGGTTTGACTGCGGGCTTCACTTCGGTTTGCATGAGTTGTTCTCCGTGAGTTCGGGATGCGATGCGTCGGCCGTTCGATCAATGACCGAGATAGGCGCGCCGCACGTGGGGACTGTCGAGCAATTCTGCGCCGGTTCCAGTCAGCGCGATGGCGCCGTTTTCCAGCACGTAGCCGCGGTTCGCGAGCTTCAGCGTGTGAAACACGTTCTGTTCGACGAGTAGCACCGTCACGCCTCGGGCCGCGACCGTGCCGACCACCTCGAACATCTGTTCGACGAGCAAGGGCGAGAGTCCGAGCGACGGCTCGTCGAAGATGAGCAGTCTTGGCGCGGACATCATGCCGCGCGCGATGGCGACCATCTGCTGCTCGCCGCCCGACAGCGAACCGGCGAGCTGCGTCAGCCGCTCGCGCACGCGCGGAAAGAGTTCGAGCACTTCGTCCATGCGTTCGCGCCGTGCGCCGCGTGCGGCGTGACGGAACGCGCCCATCAGCAGATTCTCTTCGACGCTCAGGAAAGGGAAGAGCTGACGGCCTTCGGGAACCATCGTGACGCCCATCGCGACGATCTCGTACGCCGTCTTGCCGACGAGTTCCTTTCCCTCGAACGTGATGCTTCCGCCGCGCGCAGCGACGATGCCGCACAGCGTCTTGAGCGTCGTGGTCTTGCCCGCGCCGTTCGCGCCGACGAGCGTCACGATCTCGCCTTCCTGCACGTCGAGCGAGACGCCGCGCAGAACTTCGCTCTTGCCGTAGCCGGCCGATACGTTATGCAGCTTGAGCATCGAGATACCCCTTGCCGAGATAGGCCTGGATCACCTGAGGATCGTTGACGACATCGGACGGCTTGCCTTCCTTCAGCATGCGCCCGGCATTGATGACGATGATGCGGTCGGAGAGCGCCATCGTCGCCTGCATCATGTGCTCGATCATCAGCACGGCGACGCCCGAGTCGCGGATGCGCCGCACCATCTCGATCGCGCGCGCGATGTCGGCGGGATTTAAGCCCGCCATCACTTCGTCGAGCAGAAGGGCGCGTGGACGCGTCGCGAGCGCGCGGGCCACTTCGAGACGCTTCATGCCGCCGACGGTCAGACTGCGCGCTTCGGTATCGAGCAACGAGGTAAGGTCGGTGATCTCCGCGACTTCGCGAGCGATCGATTCGGCTTCCAGGCGCACCCGTGTATGCATGAACGCGCCAAGCATGATGTTCTCCAGCACGGAGAGGCCTGCGAACGGCTGCGCGATCTGGAAGGTGCGGCCGATGCCGTCCTTCGCGAACGCATCGGGCGTGCGCGGTTCGGTCCAGCGGCCATCGGCGAGGCGAATCTTGACGATGCCTTCGTTGGGCCGGATGAAGCCCGAAAGCTGGTTGAAGACCGTCGTCTTGCCCGCGCCGTTCGGGCCGATCACGCCGAGAATCTCGCCGGCATGCAGCGTGAGGGACACGTCGTCGGTGGCGACGAGACCGCCGAAGCGCTTCTTCAGATGCTCGGCGACGAGCAGCGGCGTGCCGAGCGGCAGCGCATCGGCGGGTGCGATCGACTTCGCCGGTTGCGCCGCCGGCGTGCGCGCACCGGGCAAGCGGTCGATGAAACGCAGCACGTAGCCGCCCAGATGCCCGACGAGGCCGCGCGGGATGAACAGCACGACGAGCACCAGCACGACGCCGTAGACGAAGCCGTGCGTGCCGCTGCCGAACGAGCTGAGCCATCCGCGTGCAAGCTCGGCGATCGGCAGCACGAGCACGGTGCCCGCGAGCGGCCCGGCGACGCTGCCCAGCCCGCCGATCAGCGCGAACATCGCGATCTGCACCGACAGTTCGAGCGAGAACGCGGCGGACGGATCGATGAAGGTGAGGTACATCGCGTGGAAGGAGCCGATGAGGCTCGTCAGCACGGCCGAGATCACCGCCGCGCCGATCTTCACCTTCACCGCGTTCACACCGACGGCGCGCGCCGCATCTTCACGCTCGCGCACCGCGATCAGATAGAAGCCGAAGCGCGAGCGCCGGATCAGCCACGCGGCCCACAACGTCACCAGCAGGAAGCCGAAGGCGATCAGCAGGTACGCCCACTTTTCGCGGAAGACCATCCACGGCAGGCCGATATTGAGCGGCACGTTCAGGCCCGCGGAGCCGCCCGTCCAGCTTTCCTCGTGGACGGTGAGCAGGCGGCACACTTCCAGGAAGGCGATGGTGGCGAGCGCGAAGAACGGCCCGCGCAAACGCAAGGTGGGATACGCGATGACGACCGCCGCCGCCGCCGATATGACCGCGCCCGCGAACATGCCGAGCCACGGCGTGATGCCGAAGTGCATCACGAAGAGCGTCGCCGTGTAAGAGCCGATGCCGTAGAACACCGCGTGCCCGAGCGACAGTTGGCCGGCGAATCCGCCGACGATATTCCATGCTGTCGCGAGCGCGCCGAAGATGCACACGAGCACGGCCAGGTGAAACGCGAACGGCGATTGCAGCGCGAACGGCGTCGCGAGCAGCGCGAGGAGCGCCAGCGCGCCCATGTAGCCGCGCGGATGCAGGAGATTAGGAAACATCGGTTGCCTCGCTGAACGTTATTCGGAGCCGCGTCCGAGACCGAAAAGGCCGGTCGGGCGCACCACGAGAATCACGAGGAAGATCGCGAAATAGACGACTTCCTTCATGTCGGGCGAGATGTAGTAGCCCGCGAGACTGTCGATGAGCCCGATCACGATCGATCCGACGAGCGCGCCCGGCAGGCTGCCGAGACCGCCCAGCACGACGATGACGAACGCGGTGAGCACGAAGTACTGGCCGACGGTCGGGAACACCGGATACTGCGCGACCAGCAGGCCCGACGCGAGTCCGACCAGCGCCGCGCCGATGCCGAACGCGAGCACGTAGGTGCTCTTTACGTTCACGCCCATCAGCGAGGCCGCGTAGCGATGCTGCGCCACCGCG
This sequence comes from Caballeronia grimmiae, assembly GCF_000698555.1. Lineage (GTDB taxonomy): Bacteria > Pseudomonadota > Gammaproteobacteria > Burkholderiales > Burkholderiaceae > Caballeronia > Caballeronia grimmiae. The sequence goes on from NZ_JFHE01000043.1 coordinate 25,250, forward strand.
CGAAACGCGCGTCCGGTATAGGTGCGCTGCAGGAACAGATGCAGCCCGCCCGCGACCGCAAGCGCGGCGGCGAACGTGAACAGTTGCCCGCTCACGATGTTGATGTCGCCGAATTGCAAATGCTCGGTGCCGAACGTGACCTCGACTGGATGCACGTCCGCGCCGAAGATCATCAGTGCGAGATTGACGAGCGCGGTCGATACGCCGACCGTCGCGAAAATCTGGATGTGGGCATCGGCGGAAAGCAGCGGCTGGATGATGAAACGCTGGATGAGCACGCCGAGCGCGAACAACAGCACCGCAACCGGCGCCGCCGATACATACGGATGCCAGCCGAGCTTCGCGGCGAGCAGCCAGACGGCGTACATGCCGACCATCAGCAGTTCGCCGTGCGCGAAGTTGACCACGCGCACGACGCCGAAGATCAGCGTGAGGCCGATGCTGATGATCGCGTACGCGCCGCCGAGCAAAAGGCCGTTGACGAGAAGTTGCAGAAGGATAGACATGCTCGTTTCCCGGACGCCGCGCGGCGCATCGGCGCCACGCGGTTCGAGTGAAAGAGGAATGAGGCTTGATCGCGGCGGAGTTACTGCGCGGCAACCGGCTTGGCGATCGCAACCGATTCCGGATACACGGTCACGAGCTTGCCGCCTTGCCACTGCATGACGTTGGTGGTCGCGAGCTGGTTCTGCCCGTTATCCGCGAACTGGAAGCCCCAGCCGGCCGCGGTCGTGCCGGTCGCTTTCTTGTAGGCGAGGACGGCTGCGCGAATCTTGTCCTTGTCGGTGGACTTCGCGTTGGCGAGCACGTCGAGGAACGCCTTTGCGCCGACGTAGTTCACGAGGCTGTGGCCCGATCGCGGGGCCATGCCGAAGTGCTTCTGATATTCGGTGGTGAACGTGTCGAGGCCGGGCGCGCCTTTCTCGTTCATGGCGACTTGCGGGAAGTCGATGTCGTACACGCCGTTCATCGGCGCGCCGACGGCCTTGGCGGTATCGGCGAGCGAATAGCCGCCGCCCGCGCCGATGACGGCCTTCGGCTTGAAGCCTGCCTGCGCGGCCTGACGGAAGAACAGGATGGCATCGTTCTGATACGCCGTTTGCAGGACAACGTCGACGTCCGCGCCCTTGAGCCGCAGGATCAGCGAGGACAAATCCACGCTTTTGGCGGAATAGGGCAGCACCTGCACGACGTTCAGGCCGAGCTTCTTCGCGCCTTCCTTCTGAAAGCCGCTGACGAGCGTCCCGTACGGGCCGTCTTCGGCGATGATCGCGATCTTCAGCGCCTTCGGGTCCACTTTCAGTTGCGGGGCGACGACCTTGGTAAGCGCCTCGAGCGTGCTGTCCGCGAAGGTCTTGGTGGTCGAGTTGCTGCGATAGAGATACTTGAAGCCGCGGCTCGTGATGGTGTCGGCGGTCGCCCCGAGTTCGAAGAAGGGCACGCCGGCGAGCTCGGTCACCTGCGTCGCGGCCGACGACACCGCCGACGAGTAGCTGCCGAACACGGCGGTTACGTTTTCGACCGACGTCAGGCGGCGCGCTTCGCCGACGGCCTGATTGGCATCGACGGCATCGGCCTTCACCAGCACGACCTTGTCGCCGTTCACGCCGCCTGCGGCATTGCGTTCGTCCACGGCAAGCTGCACGCCGCGATAGCTTTCCTCGCCGAGCAACGCGAGACCGCCGCTAAACGGGAAAAGCGCGCCGATTTTCAGATCAGCCGCATGTGCGGCACCGACGCTCAGCGAGGCAAGGCAGGCGCCGAGTAAGCCGCGAAGGGCGGTGCGAGGAAAGGTCGAGGACATGCGTTGTCTCCATTGTAAGTATTTGACTCGCAGTAACGCGAATTTGAAGCGCTTCATTTTTTACGCGTGGCAGTGGCACTTGGACGCGCGCATGTCGCGCTGTCTGTCCTTCTGGTGAGAGGTCGCCGCTGTCCGCGCTTAGCTGAAGCGCTTCAATATTGAGTTCTGACTTCGACGCACGTCAACGAGGGGTTTCCCGACTCCGGCTTCCACCACCGACCGCTCTTCGAGCAACGCCTTCTCCTCAAAACCGCTGGCTGGCGCCAGACGATTCGGAGCTAGTCCGCCAACAAGTCGATCTTCCGTTCCTAGCGCTGCAGCAAAAGCACCGACGGAGTGCTCTCGATCGCCTGCGCATTCGTGCCCGGCGAACGCTGCCTGAGCAAGACAAGCGCTCTTGGCAGGAACACCGACCCCGATGCCGGTACTGCCCAATGGTCAGGCCGACGCGGACGTTGGCATCGTTCAGCACCACCGAGGATCTACTCAGCTAGCTCGCGAACCGCTGTTACTTCATCAGAAGCGCCGAGGCAAAGTACGCGGTCCGGCACGTTGTGGCAAAGCTTCCCGATCGCGCGTCGAAGGCGGTAAATATGCCTGATGGTGCACGCGATGCGCGGAGATCCGCACATCTTCGAACTAGCCGCGACGGTTGGAAATCGGACGCAACTGGGCCGCAAATCGCATTTTTAGCGAGTAATTTTTACTATATTAAGGATTTACATAGCTGTGCTTAGCAAGAAAATTATCGATTAGACGCCTTTCCTCTGAAATAACGCGTCCGTTCTTTTCTCAATACGCAAACGATTGCGGGCGTTTTTTCCTCCTTACGGTATGAGCATATCCAAGCTTTGCTTTCTTCCGATTGTTACTTTCAGATACGTTTTCGGTCGCTTTTCGGCCCATATACTTCGGCCTCCTTCACCAAACGTAAAAAATTGCCGTGTCGTTGAACAGCTTTCCCCAAACGCAGGACGAAACTTCCTTTTCTAGCGTCACCAGCACGACCAACGCTCCCTTTTCACGTAGAAAGTTCCTGACCTTCATGATGGCGGGTGCAGGAACTGCCACATTGGCTGCCTGTGGCGGCGGCGGCGACGCTGCCGGTACCGATGCCGCAGATCCTTCGGCGGTAGCAAAGGCCGCCTCATCGAGCGGGACGGTGATTCCGCCGGCAGCATCCATCACTGATAGTTCAGGCGCCGTGTGGACGCTCGTGGGCGGCCGTGCGACGCGCAACGGCGCATCGGTGGCGACCGGTTCCCCCGTCGCGTACACCACGATCCTCTACTTGAACGGCGTGATTCACGCCAAGAACACAGCAGGCAACTGGTACAAGAGCGGCACATCGCCGTGGATGAACCTGGGCGCCGCAGATCCGCGCACCGCGGCGAGCACCGGCTCGCAAGGCACCAGCAACACCAGCACGAACGGCGTGCTGCAAGACAAGTCATTCGGCGTGAAGGGGGATGGCACGACCAACGATCGCGCGGCGCTTCAGGCTGCCATCGACGGCTCGGTCGGCCAGATTCTTCTCATCACCGGCAAGAGCCGCATCGACACGACGGGTCTCACGCTGCGCTCCAACACGCATATCCGCTTCGCGCCGGGCGCGTCGATCAAGATGCTCTCGCACAACACCGGCTCCTATCAGATGATGCGCGTGTGGGACGTGAGCAACGTGAACATCGAAGCACCGTATCTCGACGGCAGCAAGGAACTGAACTCCGCCGGTTCGGGCGAGTGGGGCATGGGCATCTCGATCAACGGCTCCACGGGCGTCACGATCACGAACCCGACGACGATCAACTGCTGGGGCGACGGCATCTACATCGGCAATAGCCAGAGCGGCTCGAACAAGACCAGTTCGAACGTGTCGATCAGCGGCCACCACGCGAACGGCTGCCGCCGTCAAGGCGCGACGATCACGTCCGGCAGCGGGATCACGTTCACCAATCCGCTCTGGGAAAATATTGCGGGCACTGCGCCGGCATGTGGCCTCGACATCGAGCCGAACGACAACAACGCCGTGCTTCAGGCCATCAAGATCGTCAGCCCGACGACTCAGGGTTGCGCGGGCGGCGGCATCCTGGTGTACCTCGGCTTCTTGCCCGGACCCGTCGCCAAGAACGTCGACATCCAGATCACGAACCATACCGACCGCTGCACGACCGATTCGTTCGACGTCCAGGGTCTTCGGTTGAATGGCTGCGTCGTTACGGGCGCGATCACCAGCACGAACCCGGTGTGGAAAAAGAACTGGTATTTCGCTGACTGGGACAGCAACGGCCCGAAGGTGTCGGTCGTGAATCCCAAGGTTGGCTAAGCCCGGAGATGTGCCGCTCGTGTTTGCGGACCAGCTGGAAGAAAGTGCGTGAGGTCGTGTGTTGTCACGGCAGCATCTCAAGGGGTACTGAGGCGGACCTTGCGTATCGAGTAGCGGATCGCTCTGGCAAGCAGACGGTTCGTCATCGGCTCGATCAGCCGGTCGGCGGTGCGCCGAGATGACGGAATGCGTCGATCTCCTTCCGCGCTGCGTTCATTCGAACTGCAGACGAAGGGCTGAGGCACTCCGAGACGCGCCGTTGACGCCTCGATCCGCTGAAACGGAGATAGGTCGCGAGTGTTGATTCTTGCTGAGTTCGGTGTAGCGTTCGCGCCGCCTCACGCGTGACGAGGCTGCGAGCCTTGGCTGCCACCGGCAGCCAAGGAATCCGGGCCATCGCCAAACCAGCGCTGGTTCATAGTCAGCGCACACCCTCTCACTGCAGGATCAAAGCGCGCTCACCTTGAAGACGGAGACCGCGCGGCGAAGGCTGTTCGCCTGCTCTGACATAGCTTGTGCCGCGGCGCTAGCTTGCTCGACAAGAGCGGCATTCTGCTGAGTGACTTGATCCATCTGGCTAACGGCGACGTTGACCTGTTCGATACCCGTGCTTTGCTCATTCGATGCCGAGGCGATGTCGCCCATGATGTCGGTTACGCGTTTGACCGAGCGCACCAGCTCATCCATCGTGTTGCCTGCGTCGAGCACGAGCGACGACCCCGCGTTCACATGTTCCACCGAGCTGCTGATCAGGTCTTTGATCTCCTTCGCAGCAGTCGCGCTGCGCTGTGCGAGCGTGCGCACTTCTCCTGCGACGACCGCGAACCCGCGCCCTTGCTCGCCGGCGCGGGCGGCTTCGACGGCGGCATTCAACGCAAGAATATTCGTTTGAAACGCGATCCCTTCGATCACCGAGATGATCTCCGCCACCTTCGATGAGCTGTCCGAGATATCGCGCATCGTCGAGACCACGCGCTGAACGACCTCGCCGCCTTCGGCCGCAGTACCGGAGGCTGACGTCGCAAGAGAACTCGCCTGAAGAGCGTTCTCGGTGTTCAGCCGTACGGTAGAGGTGAGTGCCTCCATACTCGACGCGGTTTCCTCCAGTGACGCGGCCTGCTCTTCGGTTCGTTGCGACAGGTCGACGTTGCCCTGTGCGATCTCGCCGGCGGCTACCGAAATCGATTCGGCGGAAGTCTTGATGCCGGCGACAACGATGCTAAGTTGCCTGCGCATGGCCTCGAGAGATGCCATAAGACTGCTGTCATCGCTTTGCGTAACGTTCATAGTCATCGTCAAGTTGCCTTCGGCGATTTGACGCGCCATTTCTTGAGCTTCGGCAGGTTCCCCGCCCAATTGCTTAACGATGCTGCGAGTGATGACGATCGCTGAGACCAAACCGGTTAACAAAGCAAGTGCGACGATTGAACACATCGCTATGCGGATCGATTTATAGGACGCGGCCGCTTCGTTAGCAGCCTGATCGTTAAGTTCGGCTTCGAGAGAAGCAAGGTCTGCAAGGTGGCCAAGCCATACGGACTGTTTCGGTCTCGCCTCTTGTAGAAGGACTTTGGTTGCGGCATCTGCATCGTTCGCCAGACCGAGGGCACTGGCCTTGGCTAGCAGCGGGAGTGCTGCGGCTTCATCTTCCTTGATTGCCGCAAACAGCGCCGTCTCCCGCGCAGTTGTGCGAGGGTTAGAGGCGAACGTCTTTCCGAGAGCCTGATATGCACCGGCATATATGGCCTCTTGTCGTTTAATGCGATCTGCCTCCTTTGACATTGCAGAGAAATCGGTCAGAAGCGCAAGGTTGCGAATCGCAATTGCCCGATCCTGCACTGACGATTTCATCTCGTTGGCTAGCTTTGTTTGGGTGTTATTAACGCTCGATATGTCGTTGAGGTTCCGGTAGATCAAGGACATACCGTAAAAAGCGAGCCCGGCAATAGTGATCAGCAGCACAAGCAAGCTGACAAAACCAATAGACAGGCGAGTGGAGATGCGAAGGTTTTTCATGCGTGTTTAAATAAATGTATATTTGGATTACGACAAAAGCTGGACGAACTTAAGCGTCATCGAGACATGGTCGGGCCGATGCTGTCGTTCGGCGGGAGTTGGCGGCGGAGTTACGATGTGTGCGCTTCTTTGGCTGAAGCGGCTTGCTGTTGATGCGCGGCGCTGTCGCAAGTACTAGGCAGCCGGCGAATTGCGGTATATGGGCAATACGCTGATCACAATCGGTATGTCCCGGTGGAAGAGACGCGATACACGCTCATAGGAATGCGCGCCTGTAACGGCGAAAAACCGCGGCCAGCGACACGAGATGTGAATTCGAAAATCCGCAACCGGCGCACGGGGCGGTTTCTCATCGTGAGACCACACTGGCGCCATGATTTTGTGACGCGCACGCCTTCGAACCTCGAAACGGCCGTCGCCGTTTCAAGCCGCAGATGTTTTGAAGAACCGACAAGCGTCGAGGTCGGGACTGTGACTGATGCTTTCCCAGGCGGGCCGGCTAAGAAGATCGAGGCGCAACTCGAGCGTGGTGAATACGCTGATTTATTCCCGAACTAAAAAGAGTGCAGTTGCCCTTCAAGCACCGACGCGGGAAACCGTTCTCTGGATCGCCGGCACTCGATTTTCTATCGATTGGTTTGGGCAGGCCCTCAGACATCAGCCTTTGACGATGCACCATGCGTGCATAAATTCCCGGGGCTGCAAACTACGTCCTTGCGCGACATCCGGATGCCTCGCCTTAAGTCGCGATATCGTGCGGATCGTTGATAACGGGCGGTCCGATTTTGAAGTTTGAGAAACGCACCTCCAGTCCGCCGCGCTCAGGTGTAGCACATTGAGCCGACGAGCCAGTGTGCGTTTGCATCGCTTTGCGGGAAAGGCGCGATACGCATCGGTGTCCGGTTCCGTTCATCAGCGCGGACCACGCAGCGTCGCCGCCGTGGAGATGATGCAGAACGCCTGCGAGAAGATCCGGAACAAATCCGCGATACGGCGCAAACCGAATCACCGCACCTAGATTTGCCTGGCTTGGTCGCTCCCCGCCGCATAAAACGACTCCGCGGCGCAAGTCCTCCGTTCGGCCTGCGCGCGGCGCTAGCGCTTCGTTGCGAAGGCGTTCAAGCGTCCTCCAGACTCTCGCCGCGCTCGGCGATCATCTTGCCGAGCTCGCGCGTCGACAGCACGCGCCGCATTGGATTCGTCGAACCGGATTCGTCCTCCGCGAGATTCTCAATGATCGTCAGCAGCACCTTGCGCGCGACCTTGATGTCGCGCTCGCTCAAACCTGTCACGCTGATGTCGTTGACTTCCTCCGCCAGCGGCACGAGCTTGTCTTTCAGCGCACGGCCCTCGGGCGTCAGATACACGTGCGTGTTCTTCTTGTTCTCCGGACGCTGCTGACGCTCGACCAGCCCGAGCTTTTCCATCGCGGTCACGGCGGCGAACGTGGTGGGCGCCATCACGCCCGCCTGCTCGCTCAGTTCGCGCTGCGTGAGGCCATCGGTCTCCCACAGGATCCGTAGAAACGTCCAGTGCCCGAACGACACCGCGTGCTCCGCGAGCCGCATCTGCAACGCGCGCACCATCGAACGCGCAGCGTCCTTCACGAGGTGCGCGAGACGATCGTTCGGCACCGATTCGTGCCAGTGGCGCAGCATCTCCGCCGTTTCTCGCGGCGCGCCTTCCGCAGTCTTTTTCCGTGTCATGACAGTGTCTTTCCCGTAGAGCGATTCTTTCCCGACATGATAGCCGCTGGCTTGCCGATCGAAGCCCGGACACGCGTCTCGGTGCAAACCCGGACTTGTTCCAGGCGGCCCGTCTCCTTACCATTATGATTAGATATCGAATAAAACGCAGATGCCGGGCCGTGGTCGCGCGCGGCGGTGCATCGTCCTAATGAGCACGGGAATCGGAGACGTTTGGTGGCCAAATCCACAGTCACGCAATTCATTTCGGAATCGGACGCGGCGGCAGCGCGCGTCGAGGCCACGTATCACAAGGTCACCTGGCGGCTGATGTCGTTCATCTTCGTCTGCTGGGTGCTGAACTATCTCGACCGCGTGAACGTCAGCTTCGCGCAGCTGCACCTGAAGCAGGATCTCGGCTTGTCCGATGCCGCGTACGGCCTCGGCGTGAGCCTGTTTTTCATCGGCTATATCTTGCTGGAAGTGCCGAGCACGCTGTGGCTCAAGAAGATCGGCGCGCGCCTGACGATCTCGCGCATCATGATCCTGTGGGGCGGCATCTCCACCGCGATGGCCTTCATGACCACGCCGACGCAGTTCTATGTCGCGCGGATTCTGCTGGGCGCGGCCGAGGCGGGATTCTGGCCCGGCATCATCCTGTATCTGACGTACTGGTATCCGGGCGCGCGGCGCGCGCGCATCACGTCGCGCTTTCTGCTGGCGATCGCGGCGGCGGGCATTATCGGCGGGCCGTTGTCGGGCTGGATCCTGCATAACTTCGTCGACGTGCTCGGCTACAAGAACTGGCAGTGGCTGTTCTTCCTGGAAGGCCTGCCCGCGCTGGTGATGGGCGTGGTCGCGTTCTTCTATCTCGTCGATCGTCCGCAGGATGCGCGCTGGCTCGACGACGAGCAGAAGAAGATCATTCTCGATGCGCTCGCCGCCGACCGCGCCGCAAAGAAGCCTGCGAAGCACACGCGCCATCAACTGCTGGTCGCGCTGAAGGACCCGCGCGTGTATATCCTCGCGGCGGGCTGGGGCACGGTGCCTTTGTGCGGCACGATCCTGAACTACTGGACGCCGACGATCATCCGTCAGGCGGGCGTCTCGGACGTGCTCAACGTGGGCTTGCTGTCGGCGTTGCCGTACATCATCGGCGCGCTCGGGATGTTCGCGGTGGCGCGCAGTTCCGACGTGACGCTGGAGCGGCGCTGGCATTTCTTCGCCTGCACGGCGATCGGCGCGCTGGGCGGCTTTCTGCTGCCGGTGCTGTCGGGCAACACGGCGGCGGCCATCCTCTGTCTCGGCATGATCTCGATTTCGTACTTTGGCGCGGCCGCGATCATCTGGTCGATTCCACCGGCTTATCTCTCCGATGACGCGGCCGCCGCGGGCATCGGCGCGATCAGCAGTCTCGGGCAAGTGGGCGCGTTCTGCGGCCCCATCGCGCTCGGCTGGATCAAGACGATGACGGGCAGTCTCGCCATCGGTCTCTCCGCAATCGCCGCGATCGTGATGCTCGGCGGCCTCGCCGTGCTGATAGGCGTGCCGGCCAATACGCTGCGCGAGCACGCGGAAACGCATTCGTAACGATCGGTTCTCGCAGCACGGGCGGCGTCTTCGTCATGAAGACGCCGCTTTCTTTTGGTGACGATCCGATGCGTTTCAGGGAAAACCCGCTTGCTTCTAAATGATTAGATATCTAATATAAACGGCATGGTGATCGATGCTGAACACGGCGCGATCGAATGGATCGACAAGCAGGGGAGCAGGTGCAATGAACGACGAACTGTCATTCAGGACGCTCGTAGTGACGAAGAAGGATCAGGTGGCGGAGGGCATCTTCCGTTTCGAACTGCGCGATGAGGCCGGGCCCGCGCTGCCGCCATTCACGGCGGGTGCGCATCTGACGGTGCGCGTGCCGAGCGGCGCGAATCGCAACTATTCGCTGTGCAACGATCCCGACGAAGCCGACCGCTACGTGATCGCGGTGAAGCGCGACGCGGCAGGGCGCGGCGGCTCGTTGAGCATGACGGACGATGTCGCGGAAGGCGACCGCATCGAGGTCTCCGAACCGCGCAACGAGTTCGGGCTGAGCGAGCGCGCGCGAAGCTTCGTGTTCGTCGCGGGCGGCATCGGCATCACCCCGATTCTTTCGATGATGCGTCACCTCAAGGCCACCGCCGGCCCGCGCTTCAAGCTGTATTACGTGTCGCGCAGCCCTGAGACGACCGCTTTCATCGACGAACTGTCGAGCGCGGAATGGAAGCCGCACGTCGTCATTCATCACGATCACGGCGATCTGGCCGATGCGTTCGATTTCTGGCCAGTCTTCGAGAAGCCCGGCAGCGGCGCGCATGTCTACTGCTGCGGCCCGCGCGCGCTGATGGACGGCGTGCGCGACATGACCGGCCACTGGCCGACGGGCAGCGTGCATTTCGAGAGCTTCGGCGTGGACCAGTCGCGCGCGGCGGAGAACACACGGTTCAGCGTGAAGCTGGAGCGCTCGGGCCGCTGGTTCGAGATTCCGAAGGACCGCTCGATCCTCGAAATTCTGCGCGATAACGGCATCCGCGCGCCGAGCTCATGCGAGAGCGGCACGTGCGGATCGTGCCGCACGACGCTGTGCGCGGGCGAGGCGGACCATCGCGACATGGTGCTCGGCGACGACGAGAAGCGCGATCAGATCATGATCTGCGTGTCCCGTGCGAAGAGCGAAGAACTCGTACTCGATCTTTGAATATCTGGAGAAGCGTCAATGCTCACGCATGAAGAAAACGAATTGCTGTGCCGTGTCGAAGGCGATGCCCCGATGGGCCAGTTGATGCGCCGTCACTGGACGCCCGTGTGCCTCATCGAGGAAGTGAGCGAGCCGGACGGCGCGCCCGTGAAGGCGCGCGTGTTCGGCGAGGATCTCGTCGTGTTCCGCGATACCGACGGCAACGTCGGCGTGATGGACGAATACTGCCCGCACCGGCGCGTGTCGCTCGTGTACGGGCGCAACGAGGATTGCGGCCTGCGCTGCCTCTATCACGGCTGGAAGATGGACGTGAAGGGCAACGTCATCGAAATGGTCTCCGAGCCTTCGTGCAGCGACATGACGAAGAAGGTCAAGCACAAGGCCTACGAAACGAAGGAATGGGGCGGGTTCGTGTGGGCGTACATGGGTCCGCAGGACGCGATTCCCGAGTTCGTGCCGCCCGCCTGGGCGCCGACCGAAGACACGCGCGTGACCATCGCGAAAGCGATTCTGCCGTGCAACTGGGCGCAGATTCTCGAAGGCGCGATCGATTCCGCGCACAGCTCCAGCCTGCATTCGTCGGACTTCGTGCCGGCGCGCGTGGGCGGCGCGGAAGCGACCTCGAAAAACTGGCTGCGTCCGTCGACGGACAAGGCGCCGCGTCTGCAGGTGCATCGCACCGAATTCGGTTTCCGCTATGCCGCGCTGCGCCGTCCGATCCAGAACGCCGCGACGCACGATTACGTGCGTTCGACCGTGTTCGTCGCGCCGGCGACCGCGCTGATTCCGCCGAATAACCTGTACAACGTCGCCAACATCAACGTGCCCTGCGACGACACCAGCACCGCGTTCTACTTCATGGCGTGGGGACATCCCGACAAGACGCCGGAAACCGAAACGTGGCGCAAGTTTCTCGGGCAGCAGGTCGGCATCGATCTCGACCAGTACTACCGGCCGCTGCGCAATCACGACAACCGCTTCTGGCAGGATCGCGAGGCGATGAAGGCGGGCAACTTCACCGGCATCAAGGGCTTCCCGAATCAGGACATCGCGATGTGGGTGACGATGGGCGCGGTCGCCGATCGCACGGAGGAGCGCCTGGGCGCGAGCGATGTTGCTGTCGTCGAATTCCGCCGCCGCATGCTCGATGCGCTGAAGGCGTTTCAGGCGGGCGAAGAAGCCATCGGCACCGGCGACAAGGCGATTCCGCGCAGCGTGTGCTCGTTTCAGGCGATGGTGCCGAAAGACACTGACTGGAAGCAGTTCGACGCGCATCCGGTGTGGGTCGAGCGTGCGGACGAGGCCGCGCCCGCGCTCGAATCGAACTATCAGGTTCAGGTTTGATGGCGACGATCCGACTCGGCATCGCGGGACTGGGCCGCGCCTTCTCGCTGATGCTGCCGACGTTTCTCTCCGACGCGCGCGTGCGGCTCGTCGCGGCGTGCGACCCGCGCGAGACGGCGCGCGCGCAGTTCGAAGCCGACTTCGATGCGCCCGCGTATGCCGACATCGAAGCCCTCGCGAAGCGGCCGGACATCGATGCCATCTATATCGCGAGCCCGCATCAGTTTCATGCGGCGCACACGCGGATCGCGGCGGCGCACGGCAAGCACGTGCTCGTCGAAAAACCGATGGCGCTGTCGCTCGCCGAATGCGACGACATGATCGGCGCGTGCCGTGAAGCGAACGTGCATCTGATCGTCGGCCATTGTCACAGCTTCGATACGCCGTATCTGCGCACGCGCGAGCTGATCGCGTCGGGCGCGTTCGGCGATGTGAAGATGATCCACGCGCTCAACTACACCGACTATCTATATCGGCCGCGACGGCCCGAGGAACTGAAGACGGAGGAGGGCGGCGGCGCGGTGTTCAGCCAGGCGGCGCATCAGGTGGATATCGTGCGCATGCTCGCGGGCGGCCGCGCGACGCGCATTCGCGCGGCCGTCGGCAACTGGGATGCGGCGCGTCCGACCGAAGGCGCGTACACCGCGACGCTGTGGTTCGAGAACGGCGCATTCGCGACGCTTTCCTATAACGGCTACGCGCATTTCGATTCCGACGAGTGGACCGGCTGGATCGGCGAAATGGGTCAGACGCGCAGCGCGGATGGATACGGCGCGGCGCGTCGCAAGCTGTCGAAGGTTGCGTCGGCGGATGATGAAGCGCGGCTCAAGGCGGCGGGCACGTACGGCGGCAACGCGTACACGCCTGCATCGAAAGTGGCCGAAACGCGCAGGCATCAGCATTTCGGGCCGCTGATCGTGTCATGCGAGCGCGGCGATTTGCGGCCGATGCCCGATGGCATCGTCGTGTACGGCGACGAGCGGCGCGAGCGTATCGAGCTCGACGCGCCCGCGGTGCCGCGCGCGGAAGTCATCGACGAACTGATCGCCGCCGTGCATGGCGGCGTCGCTCCGCTGCACGACGGCGCATGGGCGCGCGGCACGCTGGAAATCTGCCTCGCGATGCTGCAATCGAGCGACGAACAGCGCGACGTGCTCATCGGCGGCTAAGACATCGAATCGAATTGATAAGGAATGTTGAATATGAGCAAGCTCAATCTGTCGGTGGCGGTGGGCAATTACGATCGCATGCGGCCGCTGGTCGATGGCGAAGTGCAGATCGACGGCGTCGATCCGGTTTTCATGCTGCAAGACCCGGAAGAGATCTTTTTTCGCGCGTTCCGTCACGCGGATTACGACATCTGCGAACTGTCGCTGTCGAGCTATAGCGTGAAGACGGCGGCGGGCACGAGCCCGTACATCGCCGTGCCGATATTTCCGTCACGCGCGTTTCGCCATACGTCGATCTACGTGCGCAACGATCGTGGCATCGACTCGCCCGCCGATCTTAAAGGCAAGCGCATCGGCGTGCCGGAGTATCAGTTGACGGCCAACGTGTGGGCGCGTCTCTTTCTGGAAGAAGACCACGGCGTGAAGGCGTCGGACGTGACGTGGATTCGCGGCGGCTATGAAGAAGCGGGGCGTCTGGAGAAGATCAGCCTCAAGCTGCCCGGCGATGTGCGGCTCGAGAACGCGCCCGAGAACCAGACGATCTCAGGCATGCTCGCGTCCGGCGAAATCGATGCGCTCATCGGCCCGCGCGCGCCGTCGTGCTTCACGAACGGCCATCCGAACGTGAAGTATCTCTACGACGATCCGCAGAAGGCCGCCGCCGACTGGTACACGCGCACGAAGCTGTTCCCGATCATGCATCTGCTGGGCGTGCGGCGCGCGCTCGCGGAACAGCATCCGTGGCTGCCGGGCGCGGTGGCGAAGGCCTTCGAAAAGAGCAAGGCCGTCGCGCTCGCGAAGCTGAACGACACGTCCGCGACCAAGGTGACGCTGCCGTTCGTCGAAGAACAGTTGCGCAACGCGCGCCGTCTCATGGGCAACGATTTCTGGTCGTACGGCTTCGAGCCGAACCGGCATGTGCTGTCGCGCTTTCTGAAGCGGCATCACGAAGAAGGTTTGTCGAGCCGGCTGCTGCAGCCGGAGGAACTGTTCCATCCGGCCACGCTGGAAAGCTTCAAGATCTGAGCGTCAACGCGGCGTCGGTGTCGCGCGGGTGCCGAGGGTGCGCGTTCCTTCGGTTCCTGCGCGCTCGTGTCGTACAGGCGGGCCGAAACGGAGAACGCGCCGACCAGCAGGAAGCTCACGCCGGACGAGGACTGCGTGGCGATGAAGCCGATCGGCACCGGCGTAGCGCCGAGCAGAAGCGCCCCCCGTTGTATGAGCCGCCGACCGCCGTGCCGCGAATGCGCGTGGCGAGGCTCTCGGACATGAACGCGCCCATCATGGCGAGCGGGACGTCATAGAGAAAGCCGCAGGACACGCGGCGACATTTCGCGGAGCACCATCGAGCCGTCGTTAAGGCGATGGCCGAGCGCGACGGCGCAACGGCGGCCACGCGCATGCGTGACCCTCTGCTGAACGTGCAACGGCGGATACCGACGCAGGGAGAATGAAGCGATAACGCCATCCGATAGCAGCCGGAGTAGACTTGAATTTCGCGGCGCGTTCGCTGCGAAAGGAGCTTGCTATGAGACTCGCTGAATTGTTCAGACACGCGAAACGGGGTGCCGCTGGGACGCATGGCGGCGATGCGGAGCACCACGACGAAAGTGCGAAGTCGGCCCAGAAAGAGTCGAAAAAGCTTTGGGACGTGATTGGCCGTAATCGGCACAAGAAAGCGAAATGGCAGTAGGGGAGATGACGCCCGGCGTGGGCGCGCCGGGCGTTGCGCAGCCTGGATCGCGGTTTCCCCGGGGAAACCGCGTAATCGCCGCTAACAAGCGTGCGGCAACGCATCACAGCGCCGCGTCTGTCTATTACAAGTAAGGGCTAGTGTGTGCAGCAAGTCCAAAGGCCCGCCCCGGGTCTATATCCCCGGCTACGCAGGACTAGAACCTCCCCGCGCGGTAGGGATGTGGACTGGTGAAGCCCGCTTCTCCGTCCATTAACTCGCTCAGCAGCCTGCCCGTCACCGGCCCGAGCGTCAGTCCGTGATGCGCATGTCCGAACGCGAACCAGAGACCGGGATGACGGTCCGCCGGCCCGATCACCGGCCGCATATCCGGCGTGCAAGGTCGCATCCCGAGCCACGGCGCGTCGTCGATGCGCGCCCCGAGGCCGAACATCGGACGCGCAACGCGTTCCGCTCGTTCCAGTTGCACCGGACTCGGCGGCCTATTTCGAGACGCCAGTTCGACGCCGGTCGTGAGGCGCAGCCCGCGCCGCATCGGGGCGACGACATAGCCGTTCTCGATATCGACGACGGGCCGGGATAGGGCAGCGCGGCCGTCGCTCTCGTAATGCATGTGATAGCCGCGCTTCGCGACCAACGGAATGCGGTAGCCGAATTTGCGCGCAAGATCTCCGGACCAGACGCCGAGCGCGATGACCGCCGCCTGCGCCTCCACGAGCCCGCTCGACGTCATTACGCGCCAGCCGCTGCCCGACTGTTGGAGCGTCGCGGCGTCGCCGCTCAGGATGCGTCCGCCCTGGCGCTCGAACAGCGCCGCATATCCTTTTGTCAGCGCGCCGGGATCGATGACACTGCGCGGGTCGGTCCAGTGAATTGCGCCCGCGTATCCGTCTGCAAGCGATCCCTCCAGCCGATGCAGCCCGGCCGCATCGAGCGCCTTCATGCCCAGGCCGTGCTCGCTAGCGATGCGCGCGGCATCGCTCGCCTCGCGCTCGAACTGCTCGGGCGAGCGATAGGCTTCGAGCCAGCCCGTGGGCCGCACGAGATCGGAGAGACCCGCGCGCGCGATCAGCGCCTCATGCTCGGCCACGCTGTTGCCGATGAGCGGAAGCATGTCGCGCGCGGCGGCGGCAAGACGCGCCGGCGCCGACTCCCACCAGTAGCGCGCGAGCCACGGCCCATAGGCGGGCAGGGAGCGCAGGTCGTAGCGCAGCGCGGTCGAACGGTTCATCGCGAACTTGAACACGGTGCGCAGGTCGCGCGGAAACGCATAGGGCACCACCGACGACGCCTCGATCAGCCCCGCATTGCCGAAGCTCGTCGCTTCACCGGGCGCGCGCCGGTCGACGAGCGTCACCTGCCATCCGCGCTGCTGCAAATGCAGCGCGACGCTCACTCCCACGATACCCGCGCCGAGCACGATCACGTCCTGAGCCATGTTGCAGAGCCTGCTGAAATAGTTATTTGGCGATGATGTCGCGTTTGAAATATTTTTGCGAGAGCTGGCTGAGCGTTCCGTCCTTCTTGAGCGAATCGAGCGCGGCGACGACCTTTGCCTTCAACGCGGCGTCGTCCTTGCGCAAGCCGATGCCCGTGCCCTCCCCGAGCGTGGACGGATCGGTCAGCGGGGCGCCCGCGAAATCGAAGTCCTTGCCCTCGGGCTTCGCGAGAAAGCCGTCGATCGCCGTCTGCACTTCCTGCACCGCGCCGTCGAGCCGCCCGGCCGAGAGATCCGCGAAAATCTGGTCCTGACTCTGGTACGTGACGACCTGCACGCCCGCGCTCGCCCAGTGCTTGCGTACGTAGTCCTCCTGCGTCGAGCCTTGCAGCACGCCGACGCGCTTGTCCTTCAGGCTTGCAGGCGTCGGCTCCAGATGCGAGCCGCGCTTTGCGATCATCTGGATCGGCATCACGTAGACGGGCGGCGTGAAGTCGATGGCCTGCTTGCGCTTGGCCGTGATGTTCATCGCCGAATTGATCGCGTCGAACTTGCGCGCCTGCAGCGCGGCGATCAGCCCGTCGAAGCTGTTTTCCACCCACACGCACTTCATCTTGACGCGCTCGCACACCGCATTGCCGATGTCGATGTCGAAGCCTTCAAGCGTGCCTGCCGGCGTCTTGCTCTCGAACGGCGGATACGACGCCTCGACGCCGAAGCGCAAGGTCTGCGAATCCGCGTGCGCCACGCCGATTGTGAACGCGAAACTCGCCGCGCCCGCGAAGCAAATCATCTTCCAGTTCATTGTCGTCACCCAAGGTCGTATTTAACTTGCCGCGCGGGCATCGCCGAGCGCCCACAGGAAATATAGTCCAGAAACAGAATAAAAGTCTAGAATGGACAAAAATGTCTATTCGTCCCAAAGCGGCTGCATGGCACGACCTGGCCGCGCGAACCGGAGGCTTCCGAATGAATTCCCTGTCCGAAACCACGCGCGATGAGTCGCCTTTCATCGTTCACGAAGACGGCGTGCGGCGAGCGCTGCCGTCGCTGGATATCCAGGGTGCTCTCGAAGACATGTTCGACGCGCTCGGCGGCGGCGACGCCGTGCAGCCGCCGCAGACGCTCACGCCTTTTCCGGGCGGCGCGGGCGATTTCATCACTTATCTCGGCGCGCTCGCCAAACACGGCGTGTTCGGCGCAAAGCTCTCGCCGTATATCGTGCATCCCGGCGCGCCGATCGTCACCGCCTGGACCGCGCTGATGTCGATGCGCACCGGCGCGCCGCTGATGTGGTGCGATGGCGCGCTCCTCACCACCGAGCGCACGGCGGGCACGACAGCGCTCGCGGTCGCGCGGCTCGCGCGCGCATCGAGCGAGCGTCTCGCGATCATCGGCTCGGGAAGCGTCGCGCTCGCGCACCTGCGGCATGTCGCGCCGTTGCGCGCATGGTCGGACATCCGCATTCGTTCGCCGCGCCTTGTGAACGACCACGAACGCGCCGACGAAGCGCGGGCGCTCGACGCACGCGTGCGCATCGCGGCATCGGTCGCCGAGTGCGTGCGCGATGCGGATGTCGTGTTGCTGTGCACGTCGTCGGGTACGCCGGTGCTCTCGCTCGATGCGCTCACGAAGCCCGCGCTCATCACCTCGATCAGCACGAACGTCGCTCGAGCGCACGAGATCGATCCGGCCGCGCTGAGTGCGCTCGATGTCTACTGCGACTATCGGCAGACGACGCCGTCGAGCGCGGGCGAAATGGTGATCGCGCAGGAGCGTCACGGCTGGTCGCTCGATGCGATTCGCGGCGATCTCGCGGAGCTCGTGCGCGGCGCGTGCCCGACGCCTTCTTTCGAGCGCAACGTGTTCTTCCGCTCCATTGGCCTCGGCCTCGAAGACATCGCGGTCGCGCACGCGCTCTACGTCCATCTCGCGAAGCCGCGCGCCGCGGATTAAGCAGTATCATCGGCTTTCACCGTTTCGGAACCCATGCCCCATTCCCAGTCAATGTCACGACGCAAGACGCCGAAGCCCGATGTCATCGCGCGCGAGGCGCTGCTTGCGCGCTATGCGCACATCGCGGACAGCATCACGACGCTGTTCTTTCCCTATGCCGAAGTCGTAATCCACGATCTGTCGGATCAGACCGTCGCATATCTGTCGAACAATCTGTCGAAGCGCGAGATCGGCGACGACTCCGCGCTCGAGGATGTCGAGGACACCGCGCGCGACCGGCTCGTCGGTCCCTACGAGAAGGTGAACTGGGATGGCCGCCGCATGCGCTGCGTGAGTACGGCGCTGTTCGACGACGCAGGCAACGCCGCCGGCGTGATGTGCATCAACTTCAACATCGCGGCTTTTGAGGAAATGCGTTCGACGCTCGATCTCTTCCTGCGCGGCGCGGGCGTCGTCGCGCAGCCCGTCGAGCTTTTCAAAGACGACTGGCAGGAGCGCATCAACACGTTTCTGCACGGCTGGCTGCGCGAGCGGCAGATCGCGCTCAATTCGCTCACGCGCGAACATCGGCGTGAACTCGTCGAGGCGCTGCACGCGCAGGGCGCGTTCAAGGGCAAGAGTTCGGCGAATTATGTCGCCAAGGTGCTCGGGATGGGGCGCGCGACTGTTTACAAACATTTGCGGGAGATGAAGGACGGGGGTTGAGCGGTGGGGTGGCGCTGGCGTGGAGCGCGGGCGGGTTGTGGTTAGTGGCTAGCGTTTGAGTTCCTTATGGATAACGAACTCGACGCCGGGCGCTTCCTTAAGCAGGAACGACAGACGGTTTCGTGAAGAGTTGCGCTAATCTCCGTCAGCATTGAATGTGTTCAACATAACCTGAAAACGCATTTCTAAATGTAGGTCCCAAGTTCAAATGTCGCGTTTCTGCCAGATAGAAACGTCGTGTTTTGACGTAGGTTCATTGCCAGGCAAGCGTCTCAGAAGCGCCGGCGAAGGCCCGCGTCCGCCGGTGTTGACGACACCGCTGCGCTCGATCAACACGCCTTGCGTCGAAGCTCTCCGTCGCGCTCAGACTCCCTCGGTCACGAAGCGTTGCGGTCCGTGCCGTTTTGAATATCGACGCGTTTCTCTTCGCCACCGAGAGGCAGGTAAAGTGTTGCTCTGACGATCCAGCCGCCAACGCCACCCTTCACGACGCTGAGCTTGTCCCCGCCCGTACCCTTCGCCCGATACATGCACACACTCGATCGGAGCCTAGGTCGCGCATGACCGACTCGTTGGCGTCAATGCCGACTCGGGTTGGCGCTGACAAACGTCACCGAAATCGCTTGCATTTCGCGATAGCGCCCCTAGCGACAATGCCTGCGAGAAATGTGCGACTCCTAACGTTAAAGCGCGCATTCCGCGTTTTGGTCGAAGCCGTTATCGGATATGGTGTCTCTAACCACTTAGCACACCACACCGGATCAGACGTCCGTGTGCCGTTTTGCCGTTTTGCCGTTTTGCCGTT
>NZ_JFHE01000044.1 GCF_000698555.1 Caballeronia grimmiae
AGCACGGCGGCGCGAACGAAGTCGCGTTCGAGATCCAGTCGCGCTATCAAACCCCCGACGAAGCCGAAGCGGACATTCGCCGCCGCGTCGAGAACAAGGAAGTGGTGATCGGCTTCGGGCATCCGGTCTATACGATCTCCGATCCGCGCAACAAGGTCATCAAGGAAGTCGCGAAGTCGCTGTCGACCGAAGCCGGCGACACGAAGCTCTTCGATATCGCCGAGCGCCTCGAATCGGTCATGTGGGACGCGAAGAAGATGTTCCCGAACCTCGACTGGTTCAGCGCGGTTTCGTATCACATGATGGGCGTGCCCACCGCGATGTTCACGCCGCTCTTCGTCATTTCGCGCACGTCGGGCTGGAGCGCGCACATCATCGAGCAGCGTATCGACAACAAGATCATCCGCCCGAGCGCAAATTACACGGGGCCGGATGACCTCGGGTTCGTGCCGCTGGCGCAGCGCGTCTGACATCCGTTATGCTCGCTGCCGCAACCCTCGAATCCATTCCGGGCCTTTGGGCTATGAACACCGAATACCGCAAACCCCTGCCCGGCACGCGCCTCGATTACTTCGACGCACGCGCCGCCGTCGACGCAATCCGCCCCGGCGCCTACGACACGCTGCCCTACACCGCCCGCGTCCTCGCCGAGAACCTCGTGCGCCGCTGTGCGCCGGAGACGCTCGCCGCATCGCTCGGCCAGCTCATCGAACGCAAGCGCGAACTGGACTTTCCGTGGTTCCCGGCGCGCGTCGTGTGCCATGACATCCTCGGCCAGACCGCGCTCGTCGATCTCGCCGGGCTGCGTGACGCCATCGCGGCACAGGGCGGCGATCCGTCGCTCGTCAATCCGGTCGTGCCGACGCAGCTCGTCGTCGATCATTCGCTCGCCGTCGAATGCGGCGGCTTCGATCCCGATGCGTTCGCGAAGAACCGCGCGATCGAAGACCGGCGCAACGTCGACCGCTTCGACTTCATCGAGTGGACGAAGAAGGCGTTCGAGAACGTGGACGTGATTCCGCCCGGCAACGGCATCCTGCACCAGATCAACCTGGAACGCATGAGCCCGGTCGTGCAGGTGAAGGACGGCGTCGCGTTTCCGGACACGCTCGTCGGCACCGATTCGCATACGCCGATGGTCGATGCGCTCGGCGTCATTGCGATCGGCGTGGGCGGCCTCGAAGCCGAAAGCGTGATGCTGGGCCGCGCATCGTGGATGCGGCTGCCGGATATCGTCGGTGTCGAGCTGACGGGCAAGCCGGGGCCGGGCATCACGGCGACCGATGTCGTGCTGTCGCTGACCGAGTTCCTGCGCAAGCAGAAAGTGGTCGGCGCGTATCTGGAGTTCTACAGCGCGGGCGCAGCGAGCCTGACGCTCGGCGATCGCGCGACCATCGCGAACATGGCGCCCGAGTTCGGCGCGACCGCCGCGATGTTCTACATCGACGATCAGACCATCAAGTACCTGAAACTCACCGGCCGCGACGATGCGCTCGTCGCGCTGGTCGAAACCTACGCAAAGCAAGCGGGCCTCTGGGCCGACAGCCTGCAGCGCGCGGAATATGAACGCGTGCTCACGTTCGATCTGTCTTCCGTGGTGCGGACGCTGGCGGGGCCGTCGAATCCGCATCGGCGGCTGCCGGTGTCGGAACTGGCGGCGCGCGGCATCAGCGGCACGGTCGAGAACGACGAAGGCAGGATGCCCGATGGCGCGGTGATCATCGCCGCGATCACGAGCTGCACCAACACCAACAATCCGCGCAACATGATTGCGGCCGGCTTGCTTGCGCGCAACGCGAACCGCGCTGGCCTCGCGCGCAAGCCGTGGGCGAAGACCTCGCTCGCGCCGGGATCGAAGGCGGTCACGCTGTATCTGCAGGAAGCCGGGCTGCTGCCCGAACTCGAGAAACTGGGCTTCGGCGTGGTGGCGTACGCGTGCACGTCGTGCAACGGCATGTCCGGCGCGCTCGATCCGGCGATCCAGCAGGAAGTCGTCGAACGAGACCTTTACGCCACCGCCGTGCTGTCCGGCAACCGCAACTTCGACGGCCGCATCCATCCCTATGCGAAGCAGGCGTTCCTCGCATCGCCGCCGCTCGTCGTGGCCTATGCGATCGCCGGGACCATCCGCTTCGACATCGAAAAGGACGTGCTCGGTCACGATGCCGACGGCCGCCCGGTGCGGCTCGCGGATATCTGGCCGACCGACGAGGAAATCGATGCAATCGTCGCGTCCAGCGTGAAGCCCGAGCAGTTCCGCAAGGTCTATGAGCCGATGTTCGCGCTCGCGCCGGACGCCGGCGAGCGGGCGTCCCCGCTCTACGACTGGCGGCCGCAAAGCACCTATATCCGCCGTCCGCCGTACTGGGAAGGCGCGCTCGCCGGTGAGCGCACGCTACGCGGCATGCGCGCGCTCGCCGTGCTCGGCGACAACATCACGACGGACCATCTCTCGCCGTCGAATGCGATTCTCGCGGACAGCGCGGCCGGCGAGTATCTCGCCCGCATGGGATTGCCGGAAGAGGACTTCAATTCCTATGCGACGCATCGGGGCGATCACCTGACCGCGCAGCGCGCGACCTTCGCGAACCCGACGCTCAAGAACGAGATGGTGTTGGACAACGGCCAGATCGTGCAAGGCTCGCTCGCGCGCATCGAACCGGAGGGCAAGGTCACGCGCATGTGGGAAGCCATCGAAACCTACATGGAACGCAAGCAGCCGCTGATCGTGATTGCGGGCGCGGACTACGGCCAGGGTTCATCGCGCGACTGGGCCGCGAAGGGCGTGCGCCTCGCAGGAACCGAGGCGATCGTCGCGGAAGGCTTCGAGCGCATTCACCGCACCAACCTCATCGGCATGGGCGTGCTGCCGCTGGAATTCAAGGCGGGCGTCAATCGGCTGACGCTCGGCATCGACGGCACCGAGACGTTCGACGTCATCGGCGAGCGCAAGCCGCGCGCCGACCTGACGCTCGTGATTCATCGCCGCAACGGCGAGCGTGTCGACGTGCCGGTCACATGCCGGCTCGATACCGCCGAAGAAGTCTCGATCTACGAAGCGGGCGGCGTGCTGCAACGCTTCGCGCAGGACTTCCTCGAATCGTCGCAGGCGACGGCGTAAGCGCGCTTTACTCGACCCAGCACCGGATCACAAGAATCGACATGACTCACGCACCGCAGATCAGGATTCCCGCCACCTACATGCGCGGCGGCACGAGTAAAGGCGTGTTCTTCCGTCTGAAAGACCTGCCCGAAGCCGCGCGCGTGCCCGGCCCCGCACGCGACGCGCTGCTGATGCGCGTCATCGGCAGCCCCGATCCGTACGGCAAGCAGATCGACGGCATGGGCGGCGCGACGTCCAGCACCAGCAAGACGGTGATCGTCGCGAAGAGCAGCCGGCCGGATCATGATGTCGATTACCTGTTCGGTCAGGTGGCCATCGACAAGCCCTTCGTCGACTGGAGCGGCAACTGCGGCAACCTTTCCGCCGCCGTGGGGCCGTTCGCGATCGCGAGCGGCCTGATCGATGCGAGCCGCGTGCCGGATAACGGCGTGGCCGTCGTGCGTATCTGGCAGGCGAACATCGGCAAGACGATCATCGCGCATGTCCCGATGACGAACGGCGCGGTGCAGGAAACGGGCGGTTTCGAACTCGACGGCGTGACCTTCCCCGCCGCCGAAGTGCAGCTCGAATTCATGGACCCGGCTGCCGAGGAAGACGGCGCGGGCGGCGCGATGTTCCCGACGGGCAATCTGATCGACGCGCTCGACGTGCCGGGCATCGGCACCCTGACGGCGACGATGATCAACGCGGGCATCCCGACCATCTTCGTGAACGCCGAGGAAATCGGCTACACGGGCGCCGAGTTGCAGGACGCGATCAACACCAACCCCGCCGCGCTCGTGATGCTCGAAACGATCCGCGCGCACGGCGCGGTCCGCATGGGCCTCATGGGACATATCGACGAAATCGCGAGCCGGCAGCATACGCCGAAGATCGCGTTCGTCGCGAAGCCCGCGAGTTATGTCGCGTCCAGCGGCAAGCGGGTGGCCGCCGAGGACATCGACTTGCTGGTGCGGGCGGTGTCGATGGGCAAGCTGCATCACGCGATGATGGGAACCGCCGCGGTAGCGATCGGCGCGGCGGCGGCGATTTCCGGCACGCTGGTCAATCAGGCCGCGGGCGGCGGCGTGCGTGAGGTCGTGCGATTCGGACACCCTTCGGGCACGTTGCGCGTCGGTGCGCAGGCGAGCGAAGCCGATGGCAAGTGGACCGTCACGAAGGCGATCATGAGCCGCAGCGCGCGCATATTGATGGAGGGCTGGGTGCGCGTGCCGCAGTGAGCGGTGGCGCGCTTAGTTGACCCGCTTGCTTAACGCGCTTGGTCATCGCGCCTGGACCAACGTCCCGCCCGAGGCCCGGCGCAAGGACCCGAGTGTTTCCCATCCCAGATCGGAGAAGCACGGGCCTTGCGTGGCTTCGCCGAACTTGACGTCGTTGTGTTCGGCGTTCCATTCGAGCACCACGACTTGCCCGTTCGCATCCACGGTGACGTCCCAGCCGATGCAGCGCGCAAACGGCACTTTCGCATGCAGCTCGATGACCTTGCCGACGCACTCCGCAAACGCGGGCAGCGTCAAGCCGCTGAACGCGACCTTCGAGTCGGGGTGCGCGTCGACATCGGTCCAGTCGTTCAGATAGCCCCTGCTCGACAGGCGGCCGCTTTTCAGATCGACCGCGACGCAGACTTCGCTGTCGGGGCGGATATAAGTGTCCGTTGCCCGTCCGAGCCGCAAGAAGCAGGCGCGCAACGAGATGCGACCGGCATCGTCGACGACGGTCGTCAGACGCACCGTGGCGACCGCCTTCGATGCGAACTGATCGAACCACTTATGCTGCACGATGAACCGCTGCAACACGCCGTTGCCGAGCGACTTGATCTGCGCGACGCGGAAGTCCTTGCGATCCAGCAGAAAGACGCCCCTGCCCTGCGATGACTGATCGAGCTTGAACGCGACGCGCTCGCTCGTGCTGAAGACGAGGTCGGCGACCTCGGACTCGGGAATCGCGATGTGATCGGACGAAAAGAACATACCGTTCACGTAGTACGCGATATCCGGGAACACGTCGTCGCGAAAGAGCAGCCGGGAGACGGGCTTCAGATGCGACATCTGTCCGTAGAGGCCCTTCAGCTTCGGCACGACTACCCAGCCGTAATAGTTGTCCGGAATCCAGCCTTCCCGGAAGGTGCCGGTGAACGCGGTATAGGCCTGCAGCCACGGTGCGTAGCACGCGTCGCCGAAGACATCACGTGCGTAGGCATCGGCGAGCGCCAGTTGAGCGGGGTCCGTCCTTCCATGCCGGCTTTCTATCGCCCGCCGAATGCTTCGCGCCTCGACGCCATGCCGCCAATGAAACCTTCGACATGCAAGGTTTCGCCATGATCCTTTGACAAGCGTCTCGACATGCTTCGGTGACATAGAACGATTGATCCGTTTCTGGGACGTGCGACAGGTTAACCAGTGCGACCTGATGGGACGCTTAATGAAGCGCAAATTGGCGGAAAAGCGCTGTCGATTGACGCGGCGTCGACGCTCGCGGGCTGCACGTCTGCAAGTACAGGGCCTTTATTACGAACGAGTCAGTCATTCATAAGCTGATCGTAAGGAATCCTTTGTCTGCCAGGCTTACTCAAATCGGGCGCGGTATCGTGCGAGGAAAGACGGGATCGCAGCTTGCTAAGTCTGCCGTCTGCACGCGGAGCTTTGCCACTATGCCCGGAGAGTCCGCTGCTCACCTACATTCGGAGAGGACACGATGAAGACTGCAACGAAGTACCTCGTAACGACCGCTCTCGCGCTGGGCCTGTCCACGGTTGCGCTCGCACAGGGCAATGCAGGTGGAACACCCGGCGGCAACGGCGCCGGCCGCGGCGGCGTGGGTATCGGCACGCCCAACGGCAATGGCGAAACCGGCACGCCGTCCGGCCCGACCGGCAAGCATTCAGCGCCGCCGAAGCGCCACCATAAGGCGAAGAAGACGAGTTGAGGCAAGCGCAACAGACAAGCCGGAAAGAGCATGTCGCGGCCCGGGCCCGGGATTTGCGGCATGCGCCCGGTCTAACAACCATGAGACCTCGATATGAAACTCTTGCAGCGCCTCACCCTCGCGACCGTCATTGGAACCATCAGCCTGGGTGCTCATGCACAGGTGGCCGGCACGCAACCGCTCAGCGTTACCGTGCAGCAATCGCAAGCGCTACTGGAAGGATGGAGCACCAAGAAGAGCATCCTCGGCAAGTCGGTCTATAACGACAAGAACGAGAAGATCGGCTCGATCATGGATCTGGTGATTTCTCCCGACGCCACGGTGTCAGCCGCGATCATCTCCACCGGCGGATTCCTCGGCGTGGCCACGCACGACGTTGCAGTGCCGATCGCTTCGCTGGAGCTTCGCAATGGCAACTTCTATCTGCCGGGCGCAACGAAGGACGCGCTCAAGAACACGCCGCAGTTCGAGTACAACAAGGTGAAGGCGCCGCCGAAGCCGAAGAAGCTGAAAGAAGGCCAATAACGCATCGAGCGGATCGATGATGGGCGCAGCCTTTCTTCATCGGTCCGCTTTCACCACCCGCTCGAACGCCTCCCTGACATCCACGCAAAACGCCTCGGCCACGACGGGCATCGGCTGGGCCGCATTGGTCACGATGCAGAAGTGATCAGGCACCTCGGGCGTGAAGCGCCTCACCGCGACGCGTTCCCTCGCATACGCGGCAGTGACCGGATCGATCAACGCGACGCCCGCGCCGTTCGCGACCAGCGCGACGATCGCCTGCGACAGTTGCGCTTCGATCACGAGATCACGCGAAACGCCCGCTTCGACGAACACGCGATCGATGGCGCTGCGCGCATCGAAGCTCTGCGGAAACGAGATAAAGCGCTCGCCGCGTAAATCGGCGGCACGCAACGACGCGCGCCGTGCAAGACGATGCTTGCGCGGCACGATGCATCGCATTACCGCGTTCGAAAGCCGCTCGCTTCTCACGGCGGGATGCGGGATCGGTTCGGCGATCAGCCCGACATCGCACTGGCCGGACGCCACCTTTTCCACCACCGTGGTCGCGCTATGCGCAAGCAGGCTGACGTCGATGCCCGCATGACGCTCGGCAAAACGCGCAATCACCGCCGGCAGCAGGTCGAGCGCCACCGCAGGCGATCCCGCCACCCGCAACGAGCCGCGCCGCATCGCGCGAATCTGCTGCGCCGCGAGCGTGATGCGGTCCATGCCGACGAACGCGCGCTCGACTTCCTCGAACAGCACGCGCGCCTCCGCCGTCGGCACCAGCCGGCCCTGCTGCCGCTCGAACAGCACGAAGCCGACGCGGCTCTCCAGATCAGCGAGAAGGCGGCTCACGGCGGGCTGCGAAACATGCAGCGATTCGGCGGCGCTCGTCACCGTACGGCGCAGCATGACCGCGCGAAACGCTTCGATCTGGCGAATCTTGAGTGCTGTCGTATCCATAACATTGGATTATAGGCGACGCATGAACCGGCATTTGACGCCGATTTTCGTCGCGTTCAAAGTGCCATCGGATACATGACATAGGCAGGAAAGGCATTCGATGCACGAGAAACAGGCCCATAACAACGCGCGTCACTACGACGTGATCGTCGCGGGCGGCGGGCTCGTCGGCATGGCGATCGCATATGGGATCGCTCGCACGGGCAAGCGCGTCGCGGTATGCGACGGCGCGGACTCGGCGCATCGCGCGGCGCGTGGCAACTTCGGGCTCGTATGGGTGCAGGGCAAGGGCAGCCGCTGCCTGCCTTACGCGCAGTGGTCGCGCGAATCGTCCGCGCGCTGGAGCGCGTTCGCGGCGCAATTGCAGCGCGAGACCGGCGTCGATGCGGGCTTCGAGCGGCCCGGCGGCATCGAACTGTGCGAGACCGCCGAGCAGCTCGATGCGGGGCATCGCTTGCTCGAATCGATCCGCGCGCAGGATGCGTCGCTCACTTACGAAGTGCTCGATATCAAGGCGCTGAAGGCGCGCGTGCCGACCGCCTCGGACGCCCTGGCCGGCGCGCTCTACTCGCCTCACGACGGCCATGCGAGCCCGCTTTACACGCTGCGCGCGATGCAGGAAGCGTTTCAGCTTCACGGCGGCGCGTATCTGCCGCGCAACGAGGTTCGTGCGATTCGTCCCCGCGCGGGCCGCTTCGAAGTCGATACGGCGAGCGGCACGCTCGAAGCGGAGCGCGTCGTGCTGGCCGCCGGTCTCGACAACGCGCGGCTCGCGCCGATGGTCGGCATGCACGCGCCGATCACGCCGCTGCGCGGTCAGATCATGGTGACCGAGCGGCTGCAACCGTTTCTCGACTATCCGACGCTCGTCGTCCGTCAGACGCGCGAAGGCTCGGTCCTGCTGGGCGATTCGGCGGAACCGGCCGGCTTCGACGATGGCCAGACGCGCGCCGTGATGGCCGATATCGCGCGGCGCGCACGCACCGCGTTTCCGCTGCTCGCGCATGCGCGCATCGTGCGGTCGTGGGGCGCGCTGCGCATCATGACGCCGGACGGCCTGCCGGTCTACGAAGAATCGTCCGCGCATCCCGGCGCGTTCCTCGCCATCTGTCATAGCGGCGTGACGCTCGCCGCCGCGCACGCGGATGTCATCGCGCCGTGGATCGCGGGCGGCGGCAAGCCTGCGATCCTTCATCCTTTCGTCGCTACACGCTTTTCGAATCCGACCGATGCCCACGCTCTTTGAACCCCTCGCCACCATGCCGGCACGCACCGTCCGCATCGACATCGACGGTACCGAGCGGCACGTGCCGACGCATTACTCGATCGCTGCCGCACTGCTCGAAAGCGGCGCAGCCGCGTGCCGCACGACGCCCGTGAGCGGCACGGCGCGCGGCCCGTTCTGCATGATGGGCGTGTGCTTCGACTGCCTCGTCGAAGTCGATGGCGTGCCGAACGTGCAGGCCTGCATGACGCGCGTGCGCGACGGCATGCGGGTGCGCGCGATGAGCGGCAAAGCGAGGCTCGCATGACGCAGGTGAAGTGCGATCTGCTGATCGTCGGCGCGGGACCGGCGGGCATGTCGGCGGCGATCGAAGCGCGTGCGGCGGGCCTCGATGTCGTCGTCGCCGACGAAGGCAACGCGCCCGGCGGGCAGATTTATCGCGACGCGGCGCAATCGCCGCTCGCCGATGCGACCGTCCTCGGCGACGACTATCTCGCCGGACGCGCGCTCATCGAACGGTTCGCCGGCAGCGGTGCGAAGCATCTCGCTCGCTGCGTGGTCTGGCAGGTCGCGTTCGAAGACGGCCGCGTGATCGCGATGCTGACGCGCAAGCCCCACGATGAACGAGGTGGCACGCTCGAAGTCACGGCGCGCGCGGTGCTGATCGCGACCGGCGCGCAGGAACGTCCGTGGCCCGTGCAGGGATGGACGCTGCCGGGTGTGATGGGCATCGGCGCGGCGCAAACGCTGCTCAAGTCATCGGGACTCGCGCCGTCGCAGGATGCGGTGCTGGCGGGCAGCGGGCCGCTGTTATGGCTTTTCGCGTCGCAATTGCTGAAGGCGAGACGCCGTGTGTGCGCGATCGTCGATACCACGCCGTCACACGCCTGGCGCACCGCGCTGCCGCACGCATTGCCCGCGCTCGCCGGGGCCGACTATCTGCTCAAGGGCGTGCGCATGATGCGCGCGGTGAAGCAGGCCGGAACGCCGATTCATCGCGGCGCGTGCGCGTTTTCGATCGAAGGCGATGGCCGCGCAGAGAGCGTGCGTTTCGTCGATGCAAGCGGCGCGCAGCACGTCATTCGCACGTCGCTCGTGCTGCTGCATCAGGGCGTGATTCCATCGACACAACTGCCCCGGTCGCTTGGCTGCGAGCACGAGTGGGACGCGCCGTCCGCATGCTGGCGTCCCCGCACGGATGCGCGCGGGCGCTCCAGCGTCGAGCGCGTCTGGATTGCGGGCGATGGCGCGGGCATCGGCGGCGCCATCGCCGCGATGCACGCGGGCACGCTCGCGGCGCTCGACATTGCGCGCGAACTCGGCGCGCTCGACGCCGCGACGCGCGATGCACGCAACCGCCCCGCCGTGCGCGCGATGAAGCGCCATCTCGCCGTGCGCCCGCTGCTCGATGCGCTCTACACGCCGCCCGCCGCGCTGCGCCGTCCCGCCGACGGCGTGATCGTGTGCCGCTGCGAAGAAGTCAGCGCGGGCGAGATTCGCGGGATCGCGGCGCTCGGCTGTCAGGGACCGAATCAGATGAAGGCGTTTTCGCGCTGCGGCATGGGGCCGTGTCAGGGCCGATGGTGCGGCACGACGGTCAGCGAACTGATCGCACAAGTGCAGCAGCGTTCGGTCGGCGATGTCGGCTATTACCGCATCCGCGCGCCGATCAAGCCCGTCACCATCGACGAGATCGCCGACTCCATCGCCCTCGACGACGACTTCACGCGCGGCGAATTCCCGAGCTGATTGCAAGAACCGCCCACTCTAACGAACGCTAACTACGGAGCCTCAATGAAGACCCCACGCATGAAGACGATGAAGACCGCCGCCGCACTCGCCCTGATGGCGGCGAGCACGATGGCGATGGCCAAGGAATGGAGCACGATCCGCGTCGGCGTCGATCCGACTTATCCGCCGTTCGAGTCGGTGACGAAAGACGGCGCCGTGCAGGGCTTCGACATCGACCTCGGCAACGCGCTGTGCGCGAAGCTGAAGGCGAAGTGTGTGTGGGTGCAGAGCAGCTTCGATGGCCTGATTCCCGGATTGCAGGCGCGCAAGTTCGACGTCATTCTTTCGTCGATGGCCGCGAACGAGAAGCGTCGTCAGCAGATCGACTTCACCGAGCGGCTGTATCGCAACCAGACGCGCTTGATCGCGAAGGAAAGCGCGCATCTGCTGCCCGAGGCGTCGAAGCTCGCGGGCAAGCGCGTGGCCGTCGAGCAAGGCACGGTGCAGGAAACGTACGCACGCGAGAAGTGGGCGGCATCGGGCGTGGACGTGGTCGCCTATCCGAGCTATGACCAGGCCTATGCGGACCTGACGGCGGGCCGTGTCGACGCCGTGCTGATGGACGCCGTGCAAGGCAAGCTCGGCTTTCTGGCGACGCCGGCGGGCAAGGGCTTTGCATTCGCGGGCGATGTCGTCTATGACCCGAAGATCATGGGCGACGGCGATGCCGCCGGCGTGCGCAAATCGGACCCCGACCTTCGCGATGCGTTGAATGGCGCGATTGCGGACATCCTGCGCGATGGGACGTATCGCAAGATCGAGGCGAAGTACTTCGATTTCGACATGTACGGAAAGTAAGCGGTTGGCGGTCTTGCGATCCGGTCAGCCGGCTCGCTCGACCGCTTCCCTTTCCCGGCGGGTAACCGGCCTAATGACACAGCTCTTCGAGACGCTTGCCGTTGGTGCGCGGTCCGAAGACGCCGATGGACACCACGACCACCAGCATGCAGGCGGTAATGCCCGCGAACACGCCGACCACACCGAAATCCCGCAATAGCGCCGCGATGATGAAGCCCGACATCATCGCGCCGATGCGGCTTGCCGAGTACACCAGTCCATTGGCGCGGCATCGGATGGCGGTCGGAAAAAGCTCGGCCTGATACGCGTGATAGCACACGGAGATGGTCTGTCCCGCGAGGCTGATGAGCACGCCGAGCGCGATCAGCGCCGGCACCGACCGCGCCTGACCGAACGCGATGCCGCTCACGATCACTACGAGCGCGCCGCCGACGATCAGCCACTTGCGCTGGATGCGATCGGCGTACAGCATCGCCAGCATTGGGCCGACGGGTAGCGCGAACGCGATGATGAACGAATACAACAAGCTCTTCGTGACCGTGATGCCCTGCCCGATCAACAGCGTCGGCACCCAGTTCGCGAAGCCGTAATAGCCGATCGCCTGACACAAATTGAACACGACGAGCATCACGAAGCGCGACCGGTACGGCGGTTGAAGCAGCTCCGCGAACGACGCGCGCCGATGCACCGGCTGCTCGACCACCGGCAACGGCGGCGGCAATGGTTCCTTCGCTTGCCGCGCGACGATCGATTCGATATCGCGCACGATCGCATCGGCCTTCTCGGGCTGTCCGTGCGAGGCGAGCCATCGCGGACTTTCCGGCACCGAGCGGCGGATGAACCACACGAGCACCGCACCCGCCGATCCCGCGAGCACCACGACGCGCCATCCGTCGATACCGAACACGGTCGTCGGCACGAGCCAGTACGACAGGATCGCGGCCACCGGCGCGGCGGCGAACATCACCATCTGATTGAAGGCCATCGCGCGGCCGCGCATGTGCTGCGGCACGAGTTCGGTCACGTAGCTGTCGATGGTGATGATCTCCACGCCCACCCCGATGCCCGTGATGAAGCGCCAGAGAATGACCGCTTCCGGCGTCGTCTGAACCGCCATGATCGCGGAGCCGATCGAGTACCACAGCAGGGAGACGGTGAACACGGCGCGGCGGCCGTATCGGTCCGGCAGCCAGCCGAAACAGAACGTGCCGACGAACAGGCCGGCGAACGTCGCCGCGATGAATCCGGCAATGCCGGTGAAGCCGAAGAACGAATGAGTCGTCGTGGCGAGCAGGCCGCTCTTCGCCATGCCCGGCGCGATATAGCCCGTGAAAATCAGATCGTAGATTTCGAAGAAGCCGCCGAGCGAGATCAGCAGCACGAGCATCCAGAGATGCCGCGTGATCGGCAGGCGATCCATGCGCGCCGAGATTTCCGCGCCCGGCTGATTGCCGACGCGCACATTGGGTGTGACGAGCGGGGGACTGCCCGCGGTGACGGTCTGCTGCATGTGTGTCTCCTGATCTTCATGATGCCGGCGGCTCGTCTTGCTGCGAGCCTGCCGGGACGCTTGACTGGAATCGTGCTGCTTTAAGCGGTCTGGTCGAGCTCCCGCCGATACTTCTCCGCGCGCGCGGCATAATCCGCCGCATTGGACGCGAGACTTCCGATCTGCTCATCCGTCAGTTCGCGCACCACTTTCGCGGGCGCACCGAGAATCAGCGAGCGGTCCGGAAACGTCTTTCCTTCAGTGACGACCGCGCCGGCGCCGACGAGACAGTGCTTGCCGATGACCGCGCCGTTCATCACGATCGCTTGAATGCCGATGAGCGAGCCATCGCCGATGGTGCAGCCGTGCAGCATCGCCTGATGCCCGATGCTGACGTTCTCGCCGATCCTCATGGGATAGCCGGGGTCGGTGTGCAACACGGCGCCGTCCTGCACGTTGCTGCCTGCGCCGATTTTAATTACTTCGTTATCCGCACGAATCACCGCGTTGAACCAGACGCTCGCGCGCTCATGCAGCGCCGCGTTGCCGATCACGACCGCCTGCGGCGCAACCCATGCCGATTCGGCCAGTTGCGGCTTGCCGTTGCTCAATCCGTAGCAGCTCATGCCGTCACCCGGCTCTTGATGCGCGACAGCACCTCTTGCGTGTGCTCGCCGACGCGGGCCAGCGCCTGACGCACGCCCGGACGGCGGCCGCCCATCGTGATCGGCAACAGGACGACATCGGTCGTATCGCCATCGTCGGTCTGCATCGGCGCGAGGCCGCCGCTCGCTTTCAGATGCGGATCGTCGAGTAACTGGTCGGGCCGCACGATCGGCGCATACGGAATGCCGGCCGCTTCGAGCTTCGGCGCAAGCTCGCCGACGTGTCGATCCTTCAGGATCGCGCCGAGACACGCGAGCAGTTCGGGCCGCACCGCGACGCGCATCGCGTTGTTGGCGAAGCGCGGCTCGGCCGCGATGTCCGGACGCGCGAGCACATCGCACAGCGTGACGAACTGCTTGTCGCTGACCGCGCCGATGAACAACTGCTCGCCATCGGCCAGCGTGAACACGTCGTAGACGCTCCACGCGGAGACGCGTGCGGGCATCGGCGGCGGCGCTTCGCCGGTCATCGCGTATTGCTGCATGTGTTGCGCGGAGAGGAACACGCAGTTCTCGAAGAGCGCGCTCTGCACTTCCTGGCCGCGTCCCGTGAAGTCGCGTTCGCGCAGCGCGGCAAGCACGCCGATGGCGCCGAACATGCCGCCCATGATGTCGTTCACCGATGTCCCCGCGCGCAGCGGCCGTCCGACCGGGCCGGTCATGTATGAAAGGCCGCCCATCATCTGCACGACTTCGTCAAGCGCGAGGCGCTTTTCGTAAGGGCCGGGCAGAAAGCCCTTGTGCGATACATAGATGAGCGCGGGATAGCGCCGGCTGAGCGTGCCGTAATCGAGGCCGAGCTTCTCCATGAGACCGGGACGGAAATTTTCGAGCACCACGTCGCAGGTGCCGACCAGTTCCGTCGCGGTTTCACGGCCCTCCGGCGTGTTGATGTCGATCACGACGCTCTTCTTGTTGCGATTGAACGACCGGAAGAAGCCGATGCCGAGCCCCGGCAGCGTGCGTGTCTTGTCGCCGCCGGGCGGCTCGATCTTGATCACTTCGGCGCCGAGATCGGCGAGGATCATGCCGCACGTCGGTCCCATGACCATGTGCGTGAATTCGACGACGCGCACGCCGTCGAGCGGAAGTCTTGCATTCGAAGTCATGTGGAAAGCCTCAGGCGGTCAGCGCGGCGCTCGCCGCATGTTGCGCAAATGATTTGGGAAGACCGGCACGCCACAGCGCGCCGTGCAGGGTTTCGCCTTCGAGCCATTGCGCCACTTTCTCGCGCAGCGCAAGCAAGCCGCTTATGTCGATGCCGGTTTCGATGCCCATGTCGGCCAGCATGAAGGCGAGGTCCTCGCTCGATGCGTTGCCGCTCGCGCCCGGCGCGTGCGGGCATCCGCCGATGCCAGCGAGCGTCGCATCGAAACGCGCGACGCCCGTTTCGAGCGCGGCGTACACGTTGGCGAGCGCAAGGCCGCGCGTGTCGTGAAAGTGGCCGCACCAGAAGCGTTCGCCGGCAATGCGGCGCGCCTTCTCGAACAGATCGCGAACGGCGCGCGGTCCCGCATAGCCGACGGTATCGGCGATGCTCACGCGATCCGCGCCTGCATCGAGCAAAGCCTGCATGCAGCGCAGCACTTCGCTTTCTTCGACGCGTCCCTGGATCGTGCAGCCGAACGCCGTGCCGATGCCGCCTTCGATCAACGTCTTCGCGCCCGAGGCATCGCGGGCGGCGCGGATGCGCGCCACTTCCGCGACCACTTCATCGGGCGTCTTGCGCAGATTCGCGAGGCTGTGCTCGCGGCTCGCCGAAAGCGGCACGAGCAGCAAATCGGCTTGCGTCTCGAACGCGCGTTCCGCGCCTCTCAGGTTCGGCACGAGCACGGAAACGAAAAGCCCGGGCAGTGTCTTCGCGAAAGCGACGAGCTCGGCGGTATCGGCAAGCTGGGGCAAGAGGCGCGCGGGCACGAACGAGCCGACTTCGATCTCGCGCTGCCCGGCCTGGTAGGCGTCGCGAATCCATTCGCGCTTGCGTTGCGTCGGCAGAACCCGCTGAATGCTTTGCAGGCCGTCGCGCAAGCCGACTTCGCGTATCGCCGCGTCAGTGGGGAACAAGGGCATGAGCCGTCTCCGTGTTAGCGCCGGTCATCGTGTCGCCGGCGTTGTGCTAACTTTAGACCTTCCGCCGCGGCTCAGAAGCGGTATGTTGGAAGCGTTGTGATTCCGAACCGGAATGTCTAAAAGGAAACGTCCGTGCGCGATATCGACCTGAAGACGCTGCGCCTGTTCGTCGCCGTATGCGATCACCGCAACATCGCGCGGGCGGCGGAGGAGCAGCATATCGAGCCGTCCGCGATCAGCAAGCGCATCGCGCAGCTCGAAGCCGACCTCGGCGTGCCGCTGCTGTCGCGCTCGCGGCGCGGCGTCGAGCCGACCGGCGCAGGCATCGCGCTGCTCGAACACGCGCGCAACGTGCTGTTCACGCTCGATCGCATCGGCAGCGACGTCGCGGCGTTCGGCAGCGGGCTGCGCGGGCGCGTGAGCATTTGCGCGTCGGCGTCGGCGATGGCGGAAGCCTTGCTCGACGATATCGCCGCGTTCATGCGCGAGCCGGCGAACGCGAACATTCGGGTCGATGTGGAGGAAAGGTTATCGACGGAACTGGTGCGGCAACTGCGCGAGGGCGCGGCGAGCATCGGCGTCTGCTGGGACAACGTCGATCTTGAAGGCTTGCAGCACGCGCCTTATCGTCAGGACCGGCTGGCGCTGGCCGTGCATCCCGACCATCCGCTGGCGAACGAAACAAGCCTGAGCTTCGAAGACACGCTCGAGTACGAGCACGTCGGGCTGCTGCCGTCGACCGCCGTCCATACGATGTTGAGGCGATCCGCCGCGAGCGCCGGCAAGACGCTCTCGTATCGCGTGATCGTGTCCAGTTTCGATGCCGCGTTTCGCGTCGTCGCCGCGGGCCTCGGCATCAGCGTCGTGCCGGTGGAAGTGGCGGCGACGTATCAGTCGGTGTTCGGCGTCGCGGTCATTCCGCTCGTCGATGCCTGGGCGGAACGGCGCTTCGTGGTCTGTTTCAAGGGCTTCGACACGCTGCAGCCGGCGGCTCAAAGGATGGTCGAGCATCTGACGAGCCGGGCGCGGCAAGCGGCCTGAGCGCCACCTGCCCGCCCACACTGAGTTCGACTCAGCTCGTATAACCGAGATGCTGCGCGAGAATCGCGCAGCCGACGCCGATCAGCACCACTCCGCCGACGATCTCCGCCCGCTTGCCGATGGTCGCGCCGACGAGCCGGCCGATCATCACACCGACCGTCACCATCAGCATGGTCGCGAAACCGATGGTGGCGGCGGTCGAGAAGATATCCACGTCGATGAAAGCGAGGCCCGCGCCGACCGCCATCGCATCGATGCTGGTGGCAAAACCGGTGACCGCCAGCACCCAGAACGAATGCGAGTTGGGCTTCTCGTCCGCGTGTTCGGCGCTGCCGCAACCTTCGCGAATCATGCGCGCACCGAGCAGAAAAAGCAGGCCGAACGCGATCCAGTGATCCCACGCGGTGACGTACTGCGCCGCCGTCCGGCCGATCGCCCAGCCGACGAGCGGCGTGATGGCTTCGATGACGCCGAAGATGAGGCCCGTCCGGAGGGCTTCGGTGACGCGAGGCTTGCGCAGGCTCGCACCCTTGCCGACGGCGGCCGCGAAGGCGTCGGTTGACATGGCGAAGGCGAGGAAGATCGTGGAGGCGAGGTTCATCGAGTAGGGCTCTGGTCGGGCAAAGAAACACGACGCAACGCGCCGCCCGACCTGAGGGCGCGTTCCGTCGATGGTCTTGCCAACCTTTGATGGCTGCGCATGCCACGGTCCCTGTGTGCGGACCGAGTGTGTTGACATGCGCGCTTTCCGTGGGACGGAAAGCCGGCTACTCCCCAGCGAGAAGCGAGAGCTTAACACGGCCGATAGGCCAGGAGCCGTCATCCGATAGCGTCGACAGCACCTTCGCGACGATGCGATCGCACCGCGCCCCGCCGAACTCGAATACGTCGCGCTCGGCGAGATCGAAGGCCTGCGCAAGCGATTCGCGCAACAGGCTGCGCGCCCGAAAATGCCGGCTGCGCACCGTCGCTTCGGGAATGTGCAGACATTGCGCGGTCTCCTCGACGCTCATCTCTTCGATGGAGCGCAGCACGAACACGACGCGAAACAGGTCCGGCAATTCATCGAGCTTGCGTTCGAGCAGCGCGCGCACTTGCGCACGCGCAAGCGCCTGGTCGGGGGCGTCGTCGTGGGAGCGGGTCGTATCGGCCCGTTCGATGGCGGCGGGCGCATCCACGATCGGAATCACGTTCTGACGACGCGCCGAGCGCCGCAATCGCGCGAAGCATTCGTTGAGCACGAGCCGCGACAGCCACGTGAGCAATTGCGAATCACCGCGAAACTGGCTCATCGACCGGAACGCGTGCAAGTACGCATCCTGCAGCGCGTCCTCCGCTTCGGCCTCGTTGCGCAAGGTGGCGCGCGCCAGCCGATACAGCCGGCGATTATGCCGCCGCATCATCGCTTCGAACGCGGTCCGGTCGCCGGCAGCGATGCGGCGCGCGATGGCGAGTTCGTCGTCGGTGGTGTCGGTCGCGGGAATCATCGTCGTCATGGCCGTACGTTGAGGACCGCGTGCATCGCCGGATGCAGCGCGCATGAATAGGCGTAGCGTCCGGCATCGTGCGCCACGTAAATCCACGATGCGTTGCCGCGATGCCGTGCGAATCGAACGCTTTGGCATCGGCGGTCGCGGTATGCGGGAACAAGTCCTTGTTGATCCACATCACGCGATCGCCGCGAGCGACCGTCAGCGCGGGCGGACTAAAGCGCATGCCTTCGATGACGACGACATGCGTCGCCGCAATCGCATCGACGGGCCACGCGAGCGCACTCATCAGCCAGATCAGCAAGCGCATGTCATGCACCGTTTCTGGCGAGTTCCGCCTGCACATGCCGCGCGTGATCGAGATGCGCGACGAATGCCGGCCGCACCTTCACCAGCAGCGCCTTCAGTTCCGCGTTCTTCGCGCTGGGGATGAGCGTCTTGTCGAGCGCATCGAGCACGCTTTGATGATAGGCCACCTCGTGATCGATATACGCCTTGTCGAAGCTGCCGCCCGATAACTGCTTCAACTTGGCGATGTTCGCGTCGCCGCCTTGCTTGAGGCTCTGGCTCGTCGGGCTGTCTTCAGGCGTCACGTCGAGCTTCTTCACCAGATCCGTCGCGGCCTTGTTGACGCCGCTGTGATCCGTGACCATCTGCTGCGCAAACGCTTTCACGTCCTTCGATTTCGTTTTGTCGCCAGCGAGCTTGCCCGCGTCGATATCGACCTGATTGGCGGTCACGACGATCGCGGCGATTTGCGGATCGGTCGGCCCAGCCCCTTGCGCACGGGACGCGATGCTCGTCAGCGCGAGCGCCGCCGCGAGCGCGAAATGAATGCGTTTCATATGACATCTCCGCGTATGAAGTGGCAGACACGGCATTGGATGTCACGTCGAAGAAGCGCGTTCCCGCACCGCAGTCCAATCCCGGATTGCCCGCGCCGGCGGATCACGGTTACACTCGGACGCACACGAACCGGGCCTCGATCCAAGCGCATGCTCAATGATCTCTGGTACAAGAACGCGGTCATCTATTGTCTGTCCGTCGGCGCGTTCATGGATGCGAACGGCGACGGCGTCGGCGATTTCCAGGGCTTGTTGCGGCGGCTCGACTATCTTCAGGGGCTCGGCGTCACCACGATATGGCTGATGCCGTTTCAGCCATCGCCGGGCCGCGACAACGGCTACGACATCTCCGACTACTACAACGTCGATCCGCGCTACGGCACGCTCGGCGATTTCGTGGAATTCACTCACGCGTGCCGTCAGCGCGGCTTGCGCGTGCTGATCGATCTGGTCGTGAATCACACGTCGGATCAGCATCCGTGGTTCAAGGAAGCGAGGCGCGATCCGAATTCGAAGTATCGCGACTGGTACGTATGGTCGAAGAAGCGGCCGGCGGGCGCGGACGACGGCGTGGTGTTTCCCGGCGTGCAGAAGTCCACGTGGACCTACGACAAGCAAGCCGCCCTGTGGTACTTCCACCGCTTCTACGACTTCCAGCCCGATCTCAACACGGCCAATCCGCACGTGCAGGCGGAGTTGCTGAAGATCATGGGTTTCTGGATTCAGCTCGGCGTCTCGGGGTTTCGCATGGACGCGGTGCCGTTCGTCATCGCGACCAAGGGCGCGCAGGTCAAGAAGCCGGCCCGTCAGTACGACATGCTCCGCATGTTTCGCG
Organism: Caballeronia grimmiae; assembly: GCF_000698555.1. Lineage (GTDB taxonomy): Bacteria > Pseudomonadota > Gammaproteobacteria > Burkholderiales > Burkholderiaceae > Caballeronia > Caballeronia grimmiae. The sequence goes on from NZ_JFHE01000044.1 coordinate 19,772, forward strand.
AGTTCCTGCAGTGGCGCGAAGGCGACGCGATCATCCTCGCGGAAGCCAACGTGCTGCCTAACACCGACATGCAGTACTTCGGCGATGCCGGCGAGCGGCTGCAGATGATGTTCAACTTCCAGGTCAATCAGAACACCTTCTATGCGCTCGCGAGCGCCGATACCGTGCCGCTGAGAAAAGCGCTCGAAGCGACGAAATCGCGTGCGGCGACCGCGCAATGGGGCGTGTTCCTGCGCAATCACGACGAACTCGACCTTGGCCGCTTGTCGCCGAAGGAACGCGAAGCCGTGTTCGCGGCGTTCGGTCCCGAGCCGTCCATGCAGCTCTACGAACGCGGCATCCGCCGGCGTCTTGCGCCGATGCTCGATGGCGACCGTCACCGGCTCGAACTGGCGTACAGCCTCATGCTGACGCTGCCGGGCACGCCCGTCGTGCGCTACGGCGATGAGATCGGCATGGGCGACGATCTGCGTCTGCCGGAACGCGAAAGCCTGCGCACGCCGATGCAATGGTCGACCGAGCCGCATGCGGGCTTCACGAAACATGCGCGTCCGGTTAGCCCGGTGATCTCGGGCGGACCGTATGGATATGAGCGCGTGAATGTCGCGAGCCAGCGAAGAGATCCCGATTCGCTCCTGAACTGGATGGAGCGGATGATCCGCATGCGCAAGGAAGTGCCCGAGATAAGCTGGGGCGATTTCGCGATTCTTCGCACCTCGCGCGACGACGTGCTCGCGCTGCGCTACGACTGGCGCAACAACTCGGTCGTCTGTCTGCACAACTTCAGCGCGGCCGCGTGCACGGTGAAGTTCCGGGTCGGCGCGGCAGCGGGAGAAAGCGGCAAACTCGTCAACCTGCTTTCCGGCGATCACAGCGAAGGTAACGCGAAGGGCCAGCACAGTGTCGTGCTGGAACCGTATGGGTATCGCTGGTATCGCGTGGGCGGGCTCGACTATCTGCTGAAGCGAAGCGAGGTTTGAGCCGGGTTTGACTTCGCGTCAGCCCTTGACCAGTCCGCCGTCGACGACGAGATTTTGCCCTGTCACCGCGCGCGCCCACGGCGAGAGGAAGAACAACACGGCGTCGGCGAACTCGGCCGGCGTGGTGACGCGCCGCAGCGGCGTGAAACCCGCGACCATGTCGAAGACCGCCTCGGGCGTCGCGCTGCTCGCGTCGGTGGTGCGCAACAGGCCGCCCGACACCATGTTGACGGTGATGCCGTCCGGCCCCAGATCGTTCGATGCGGTTCTCGTCAGCGCGAGCAATGCCGCTTTCGCCGCCGTGTAATCGTGATACGGCACGACGGGATTCTGGAAGAGATTCGTGCCGACGTTCACGATGCGGCCAAAGCCAGCGGCGCGCATGTCGGGCAACGCGGCCTGGATCGTGTTGAGCGCGCCCTTGAGCGCGCCGTCGATCTGCTGCTGAAAGCGCGACCATCCGATGTCGCCGATCTTCGGGCGCGCGTCGCCATCGAAACTGAAGTCGGCCAGTGCGTTGTTCACCACCGCATGCACGGGCCGGCCGGTGCGTGCGCGCGCCTCGTCGAAAAGACGCGCGACGGATGCCGCATCGGTGACATCGCCCTGAAGCGCGACGACGCGCGGACCGAGCCGCTCGGCGAGCGCCATCGCTCCGCTTTCGCTGCGGCGATAGTTCACGACGACGCCCGCGCCTTCGCGTGCGAGCGCCTCGACGATCGCGGCGCCCAGCCCGCGTGCGCCGCCGGTCACGAGTACGTTCTGTTCAGACAGCAGCATCGGCGCCTCGAATTCGTTGTGGAATGATCGAGGCATTATGCCGGATGCCCTCGCGATCCGAAGGCGCGGTCCGCTCGACCCGTTCGACCCGTTGGACCGTTAGGCCGTCTTGACCGGATTCGCCGCAATGAAGTTCTTGAACGTGGCGTACGCCGGATTCTTCGTGACGCCATCGCCCTGAATCAGGCCATAGCTCGGGTCGATGACCGCGTACATCATCACGCTTTCAATGTTGTACTTGTCCTTGATTGCGTAGTACGACGCCATCGTTTCCTGCACATACGCCGATTGCGCCGTCGCCGAATCCGCCGAACCGGACCAGCCCCATTCCGTCAGCCAGATCGGCACGTTGAACGAGTCCTTCAGCACTTGCAGCACGTTGATGCACGCGTTGTTGCGCCCCGCGCACTCGATCTTGCCCGAGCTGTGGTACCAGTGATACGTCGTGTAGTCCCACTGAAGCGTCGCCGCGCCCGATACGCCCGTCGCCGTGCCGTTCGGCGTGATGCCGTTCCACAGCATTTGCAGCGCGCGATAGGCCATCGGAATGCCGACGTTCACGCCGCACTTGATGGTCGGATCGACCGCCTTCACGCCCGCAATCATGCCGCGGATCACGCCCCGGAACGACGGCCACTCGGCCGGGTTCCAGTCCGACGTCTGGCTGCCGTCGCCGCCGAGTTGCAGGCCGACGGTATCCAGTTCGTTGCCGCATTCGATATGCGTGACGAGGCCCTTCAGCGGTTGCGTGCAGCGCACCGCGAAGTCATAGCCGAGCGAATAGGCGGCGGCTTCCGTGCCCTTCGGGTCCCAGCCTGCCGAACGCGGATTGAGCACCGGCATGATGCCGACGCCGCTGCCTGCAAACGCGCCGCGCAGCGCCATCGCGAGCGTCATCGACATGCCCGCGTCGGCGGTGTCGCAGCGATACATCGTCACGCCGAGGTCTTTCAGAATGGCGAGCTGCTGCTCGGCGGTCATCGTGTTGTAGATGCCCGAGCCCCAGGCCATGTGGCCGTTGATGCCATAGAACAGCGACGTGTTCGACGGCTTCACCACGTTGCGCGGATCGATCGTGCCGATGTTCTTCCACGGCGAGCCGTTCTGGTACCAGACGCCGCTCGAATTCTGCGCGTAGATGATGCCGTTGAAATACAGGATCAGCGCCTGCGCGACGCTCGAACCCGTCGACACGCCCGTGCCATTCTTCATCACCCGGCCGTTGAGCAGCGTCCACACCACACCGCTGCTGTCGGTGATGGAAGCCGCCGGCGGAGTCGTCGCGCCGGACAGAGAGACTGTGCTTGCCTTCGCAACGCTTTTCGCGACGCCGCCAGCGTCGCCTGCGGAGTCGGAGCCGCCGCCACATGCCGACAATGCCGCGCCACCGGCGCCGGCCATCAATACCGACAGGAATCTGCGCCGCGAGAACGGCGCATCGCTGGACGCGACCGGTAAAAATTCCTTGGTGCTTTCTTTTGCGTTTTTCATGACAGGTAAGGAGGACCGTTAAAGTTCAATGATCTGAACTATAGGCAGTTCTTTTTTACCTGTCGTCGTTACACTTTTTTACGTATGAAAATAAGTCGAAACATATTTCGCTCGGGCGACGCGCGAAAGAATCGCTTATTTATCGGTCGAAAGGGAAAACGTTTGCGATTGCGGGCGGCCAAGCTGGTAAGTAATACTTGAGCGCGCCGAAGGGACGCACTCAAGTTTCGCAAACGTTTGAAAGTGAGGATGGAGTTCCGATAACAATTACCGGGTACGTTTTACCGGAGTGAGCGATTACATGTGGTCCGCTTCGATCACCGCGTCGGCGAACGCCTTGGGCGCTTCTTGCGGCAGGTTATGTCCGATGCCGCCCGACACGTTGCGATGCTTGTACTTGCCCGTGAACTTCTTTGCGTACGCGGAAGGATCGGGATGCGGTGCGCCATTGGCGTCGCCTTCCATCGTGATGGTCGGCACGCTGATCGTGGGGGCGCTCGCAAGACGCTGCTCGAGCGCGTCGTATTGCGGCTCGCCTTGCGCGAGACCGAGACGCCAGCGATAGTTGTGAATCACCACGGCGACATGATCGGGATTCTCGAACGATCGCGCCGAGCGGTCATAGGTCGCGTCATCGAAGTCCCATTTGGGCGACGCCAGTTGCCAGATCAGCTTGTTGAAGTCGTGACGGTTCGCCTCGTAGCCCTTCTGCCCGCGCTCGGTCGCGAAGTAGAACTGATACCACCACGCGAGCTCGGCCTTCGGCGGCAGCGGCGTCTCATTCGCCTTCTGGCTGCCGATCAGATAGCCGCTCACCGACACCATCGACTTCACGCGCTCCGGCCACAGCGCCGCGATGATGTTCGCGGTGCGCGCGCCCCAGTCGAACGCACCGAAGCTCGCCTGCGGAATCTTGAGCGCATCCATGAGCGCGATGATGTCCACCGCCACCACGGCCTGCTGGCCATTGCGCGGCGTGTCGGCGGACAGGAAGCGCGTCGAACCGTAGCCGCGCAGATACGGCATGATCACGCGATAACCCTGCGCCGTGAGCAGCGGTGCGACCTCGGCGAAGCTGTAGATGTCGTAAGGCCAGCCATGCAGAAGAATCACGACGGGGCCATTCGCCGGCCCTGCTTCCACATAACCCACGTTGAGCGCGCCTGCATCGATCTGGCGGATATCGGCGAAGCCCGCCGTCGATGATGCCCGCGCCGGGCCGGATGTCTGCGCGAACGCGAAGTCGCTCAGGCCGAGCTGCATCGCGCCGACGCTTGCGATGGTCGTGCCGAGAAAGCGGCGGCGCCGCGCGTTGATCTCGTCCGTCATGGTGTTTTTCTCCTTTCCGTTGATGTTTCGTATCGAATGAGCGAGGCGGCGATAGTCACGCAGCCGATGCGCGCAACGCGGCCAACGTCGGCCCCATCGGGCGCACACGCATGCGCGCGTCGAGATTGCGCCACGGCAGATCGGCCGGATCGGCGGCCATCGGACCCGGCGCTTTGGCGACGAGAATGCGCGCCGCGATCGGCTCGAAATCGGCGCGAAAATGCACCGAGCTCTTGTTCACGAGAACTTTCATGCGTTCGGGCTCGATGCCCGCCACGCGAAAGAGATTGCGATCGAACACTTGCATCTTGATGCTGCTCACCGCGATCCGCACGCCTTCGATGCGCAGACACGCGGTCGGCCCGAGTTCGCCGGTCATGCCGTTGAGCATCGGGCCATCGAAACGGAAACGGCCATCCGACAGATACTCGACTTCGAACTCGCCTTCAAGGGGTGAGTCGCCCGGCACGTTCGAGCCGCCGCCGAGCGCAAGCCTGATGCGCGCGCCCACACCCGCCCGATGCGCGGCTTTTGCCGCCTGCTCGTCCCAGATGACGCCCACGGCGGCCTCTTGCGCGCCGTTTCGCAACAGCGCGCGGACCATGCCCATCGTGTTGGAATCGCCGCCCACGCCGGGGTTGTCCTGCGTATCGGCGATGATGACCGGGCCGGATGCATCGCGGCTCGCGTCGATGGCTTCGCGGGCGGCTTCATCGGGCGTGAGGAACGGCACGTCCCAGCGGGCTTCGTCATCGACGAGTTGCGTGAGGAGCGTATCGACCGCACGGTCCGCCGATGCCTGATCGAGCGCGTAGCCCCAGAAAACCGGACCGCATTCCTCGAAGTCCGATGCCGGAAATCCCGGCGCAAAGGATAACGAAACAACTTCGCGTTCGATCGTTTCCAGCGTGCCATACATACCACGCGCCGGCTCGACGAGTGTGCACATGCCATTCACCGGAATCAGGAACGGCACGCGGCGCATCGCGCGATGGAACGGCTTGCCATGCTCGATGCGTTGCGCAAGCAACTGCCCGGCGCGCAGTCCGGTCTCGGCCATGTCGACATGCGGATACGTGCGATACGCGACGAGCGCATCGGCGAGTTCGAACATGCGTGACGTCACGTTCGCATGCAGATCGAGCGATACCACGAGCGGCATCGCATCGCCGACGATGCGCCGCACGCGCGCCAGCAACTCGCCTTCGCCGTCATCGAGATGCTCGGTGACCATTGCGCCGTGCAGGTCGAGATAGATCGCATCGAAGCCGCCCTTCCTCACCTGATCGACGATGACGCCCGCGATGCGCTCGTACGCATCCTCCGTCACGTGCGCCGATGCGCTCGCGCCCGCCCAGATGACCGGCAGCAGTTCGTGGCCGCGCGCTTCGGCCCATTGAATGAAGCCGCCTATCGGCACGTTCACGTCGCGGAGCTTCAGCACATCGGCACCGTGCGCCATCGGCGGGAAGCCTTCGCCCTGGATGAAGCTCTGGTAAGTGGCCTTCGTCGGCGCGAAGGTGTTCGTTTCGTGCTGGAATCCTGCGATCAGAATCTTCATGTTGGCGCTCCTTGGGAGATCGTCTTCGATGGAAAATCAGGCCGTGCGCGTTTTCGCGGCAGCAACCGTGCGCTTGTTCGTCAGGATCAGCACGCAGGAGAGCGCCGCCATGCACGCCATCAGAAGCAGGCCGCCGCTCGTGCTGCCCGTCGCGGATTTCACCCAGCCGAGTGCCGCCGGCCCCCAGAAGCCGCCCGACAGGCCGATCGTGTTGATGAGCGCAATGCCGCCCGCCGCAGCCGGACCCGCAATGGTCTCCGACGGTATCGCCCAGAACACCGTGTAGGCCATCCACATGCAGGCGGTTGCCGCCGTGAGCAGCGCGAGCGTCGCGACGAGATGGCCGGATGCGTACGGCGTAACAGCAAGCAGCGCCGCCGCGGCGAGCGCGGGCAATGCGCTGTGATAGCGGCGCTCGCCCACTGCGTCGGAACGGCGTCCTGCCGCGTACATGGCGATTGCGGCGGCAACATACGGAATCGCGGCGTTCCAGCCGAGGCGGAGGGTATCGTTCACGCCCTGTTCCTTGATGAGCGTCGGCAGCCAGAAGCTCATCGCGTAGATCGGAAAGATGATGCAGAAGTACGCGAGCGCCAGCCGGTAGACACGCGGATTGCGCAATACTTCGGAAAACGAATCGATTCGATGTTCATGCCCGCCGTTGCCGCCGACTTCCGCTTCCACCAGACGCTTCTCGTCTGGCGTGAGCCAGCGCGCATCGGCAGGACGATCGGCGAGCGTGAACCAGACGAGCGCACCGAGCGCCAGGCACGGCAGACCTTCGACGAGAAACATCCACTGCCAGCCGGACAAGCCGCCGACGCCCGCGAGCGACGACATCAGCCACGCGGATAACGGCCCGCCGACCACACCGCCGATCGGCCCCGCGACGAACACGAGCGCGATGGCCCGCGCCATGCGCTTCGGCCCGTACCAGCGCGACAGGTAATAGATCATGCCCGGCGCGAAGCCCGCTTCGAACACACCGAGCAGGAAGCGCATGGCATAGAACGCAGGCACGTTGCGCACGAACAGCATGCATGCCGACGTAATGCCCCACAGCACGAGGATGCGGCTGAACGTGAGCCGCGCGCCGATCCTCGGCAACATCAGATTGCTCGGAATCTCGAACAGCACATAGCCGATGAAAAAGATGCCCGCGCCGACGCCATAGGCGGCGTCGGAGAAGCCGAGATCGCTTTGCATCTGGAGTTTCGCAAAGCCGACGTTCACGCGATCCAGATACGCGAACATGTAGCACGCGATGAGCAGCGGCAGGAGCCGCCAGTTGATTCTGCTGTAGAGCGCCGCAACCGCGCGGCTGCCTTGCTGCATCTGAATCGTCGACATGGGCGTCTCCTGGGTCTCTTCCCTTTATCGGGTAAGGCCATGTTGAGCCTGTGCTACTGTGCGAGCAAGAGCAACTAAGTTCACAAATCGTTGCCTTTTGAGCAACACAGAGGAAGGTCGACCATGCGCGAAATCAACCAGCAACGTCTGCGCTACTTCCACGAAGTGCTTTCGCACGGCACGATTCGCGGCGCGGCGGATCACCTGAATACATCGCCGTCCGTGATCGCGCGGCAGATCAAGCTGCTCGAAGATGAACTCGGCACGACGCTCTTCGAACGCGAGGCGCGCGGCGTGCGGCCAACCGAAGCGGCGTTTCATCTGCTCGAGTTCTGGCGCGGCTATCGCTCGCAACAGGAGAAGCTCGAAGACCAGTTGCACGCGCTGAAAGGCTTGCAACGAGGCCACGTTCGGCTTGCGGTAAGCGAAGGCTATGTCGATACGCTCGTCGACGACGTGCTCGCGCCGTTCTGCGCCCGCTATCCGCGCCTTCAGATCGACGTGAAGATGCTCGCCGTCGACGACCTGCTCGATGAAGTGGCAGAGAGCCGTGCGCATATCGGACTCGCGTATAACCCGCCGCCGCACGAGCGCATCGAGATTCGTGCAAGCTCGCCGCAGCCCGTCGTATTGCTCGCGCGGCGTGATCATCCGCTGGCGAAACGCGGGGGCGTCGCGCAGATCGGCGACCTGCTCGACTATCCGCTCGCGCTGATGCCGCCGAGCTTCGGCATCGGTCATGTCGTGAAGATGCTGGAGACGACCGACAACCTCGCCATCCGTCCAACGCTCACGACCAACTCGCTCAGCGCGTTGAAGCGCTTCGTCGCGGCGGAGAATTTCATCACGCTGATCGGCGAGTTCGCGGCGTATCGCGAGTTGGCCAGCGGCGAGCTGACCATCATCCCGATCGCGCATCCGCTCTTCGAAAGTGCGCAGGCCAGGCTTCTCGTGAAAACGGGACGGCCGCTTGCCGCAGGTCCGCAGGAACTGCTCGACTGGATTCTCAGCAGGATGCCGATGTTCGCGCAAGGCGCGCCCCGTCGCGGCAAGAGCAGACGGGCACGTCGATGAGGGGCGTCATGCTTGTCGGAGACGCGCGATGTATGGTCACGCACATAACCGCAGCGATGCGAAAGGCGGTCTGCCTGGACTGATCCGAGCGTCATCGACGGAGAAGGTATGGCCCGCCGGACACGAACTTTCTGCTGACGCAACGTTATCTGTTCCTGCAGCGCAATCAGATACGCGCATCGAACTTCGACGCGAGCCTGCCTTGCTCGAACGTCGACACGACGAAGTCGATGAACACTCTCGTTCTGGCCGGAAGCAGCGTCCGCTTTGGATAGTAAAGCGAGATCGGATTCTGTTCCGCATACCATGCGGGAAGCAGCCGGACGAGCGTGCCGTTCGACAAACCCGGCGCGGCGTGAGGCATCGGCAGAAGCGCAAGACCTTGTCCGAGCATCGCGGCATGCGCGATCGCTTCGGGATCGTCGAAGATCATCCGCGTGCGGAACTCCGCGACGCACTGTTCGCCCACTTGATTGACCAACGTCCACGCACGCAGCCGCCCGGTCGTGGGCGAGCGCCGCGCGATGCCATCGAAGCCGATGAGTTCGGACGGATGCGTCGGCATCTTCCGCCCCGCCATGAACGAAGGCGACGCCACCACGACGATATGCGTCCGCGCCAGTTCGCGCGCCACGATCGTCGATGTCAGTTCGATGCCGCCGCCAATCGCCACGTCGAAGCCTTCCGCGATGATATCGACAGGCCGGTTATCGAAGTGCCAGTCGGGCACGATGCCGGGATACCGATCGAGAAACGCACCGAGCATCGGCACCAAATATTCGCGGCCGAACGCCAGCGCCACGCTGACCTTGAGCGTCCCCGACGGTTTGCCGTCGATCATCGCCGCGCCCGCGAAGGCATTGCTTATCGCCTCGAACGGTCCGGCGATCTCGCGCTGGAACTGCTCGCCAGCCGGCGTCAGCGTCAGGCTGCGCGTGCTGCGCTGGAACAGGCGGATGCCGAGTGTCGCTTCGAGCCTCGCGATGTTTTTACTGACCGCCGCCGGCGTCATGCCGAGCCGCCTCGCTGCCGAGGAGAAACTTCCAAGCTCCGCGCTCAGAAGGAATGACTCGACGAAGTTGAGAGCTTCCATGATCATTCGATACCGGCGGTTGAAAGTCATAGTCTAAATCGACGCTACTCAACGCCCGCCGGCGCGGCGATACTTCGTCCATCGACTACTCAGGAACACACTCAAATGACCTCGACTCTCTCTGGCAAAGTGGCTTTCGTGACCGGCGGCGCACGTGGCATCGGCGCGGCAATCGTTCGAAGACTGGCGCGCGATGGCGCCAAGGTTGCCTTCACCTATAAGGGATCGGCTGCCTCGGCGAATGCGCTGGCGGAAGAGATCGTCGCAAACGACGGTCATGCGCTGGCTTTGCAAGCCGATGCCGGCGACGCCGTCGCGCTAAGCCGTGCAGTCGACGAGGCCGCCGCTGCGTTCGGCAAGATCGACATTCTCGTGAACAATGCGGGCGTCCTATTCCTCGGACCAGTGGACACCTTCTCGCTAGAAGACTTCGACACCACGTTGCAGATCAACGTGCGCGGCGTATTCGTCGCAGTGAAGGCGGTGTTGCCGCACATGGGAAACGGCGGGCGAATCGTCAATATCGGCAGTTGCAACGCGGAACGCATGCCGTTCCCGGGCGGCGCCGCCTACGCGATGAGCAAGTCCGCGCTGCGAGGCCTCGTTCAGGGCATGGCGCGCGATCTCGGTCCGCGTGGCATCACGGTCAACAATGTCCAGCCCGGTCCCACGGACACGGACATGAACCCCGGGTCGAGCGACTTCGCCGCGTCGCTGCATGGGCTGATGGCCCTGCAACGCCACGCGCATCCGGATGAAATCGCGGGGATGGTCGCTTATGTCGTCGGACCGGAGGCGGGATTCGTGACGGGCGCGAGCTTGACGATCGATGGCGGCTTCAACGCTTGATCGTTCGCTGCCAGAGCGCCGATAGAACGACGTTGCGCGACCTTGCCTGCCGCGCAACGTCTTCGTCTTCTCGCCCGCCTGAAAACCAAGACGTTTGCGAAATGCGTTGCCTTGAGTCGTCTTCATGAAGACGTGCATTTCCTTGAGTCCTTCGAAGTCGGTTTCAACGATTGACCGTTAGTCGCATTGCAAGCGGTCATCAGGCGTCGATTCCCTTTGACATCCCCTCACCCGAAACCTAACGTTCAAGCCAACGATCACGCATGGCACCGTCGGAGACCGGCTCATGGACACTGCCGCTGAACGCAACTTGATCCGCGACGTTTCCCGCGATGTCCTCGCGCAACTCGCGCCCAACGAGCTGCCGCTCTTCACGACGATCAGCGCAGCGTGGTTCGCCGATCCCCAGGCGGCGCAGAAAGCATCGCGCAACGGGGATGCCGCCCTCGGCTTCGGTCCCGATCCGTTCTCGGTTCTCTTCGCACCGCTCGTCCTTCAGGTCGTTTCCGAGCTCTTGCCGATGCTTGGCAACATCGCGTTGAAGGCGACGGAGACGGTCATCGGGGAAGAAGTGTCGGTCGCGGTCAGAAAGATGTTCCGCCACGGCGACGCCGACGCCCCCGCCGATGCGGCGCCGATCCTCACCAGCAAGGAACTGGGCGAAGTGCATCGTCATGTGATCGCCGCTGGCAAACGCCTGCGCATCGAGCCTGCGCAAGCCCAGCGGCTCGCCGATGCGGTCGTCGCCCAGTTCGTGATGCCCGACAAGTGAGCGGATCATGCCGGACCACGACGCATCTGCGGCGAGCGCGCGGCGGCTCAACCCGTTGCCTTTTCCGTCCGACATCGCGCTAAGATTCGATCTCCTGATCATTCTGATCGTGTGTGTCAGCAGCCAGTTCTACGCACACTTCTGGGAAAGCCTTCACCCCGAACAAAGGGATGCGCTCGCGGCCTGCGCATCGAGCGTGGTCAACGAAGTGTTCAATGCCGCACAGGAAGCGTCGCAGCAAACGATCTTCGCGCCTCGGGTCGCGACGTGCATGGCGCTGCTCCGGCCGCAATCGACGTGGAAGATCGCCGGCATCGTCGTCACGCTGACGCTCGGCGGTCTGCTCTACTGGTTCTTTCCGCCCTGGAAGCTCAGGACGCAACGGCTCGTACCCGTCGCTCGTGACGATCCCCCGGCCTTTTCGATGCACTCCAAAGCCTCTGTGACCGGGCGCACCTGAATCCCGCGCCGTCCTTCGTCTGGAACCCGCTCGCGAGCGGTCTGCCCGTCGCGTTCGGCCGCCGTGGGGATTACACCGTCGCGCTCAGCGGGGCGTTCGTCGCGCAGTGCTTCTACGCGGACCGCGCCGCGTTCAACGCGATCATCCTTCACGAACTGGCGCACATCCGTAACCGCGACATCGACAAGACCTTCATGACGATATCGGCGTGTCTCGCGTTCGTCGTGGTCAGCGCCGTACCCTTGCTCGGCGTCGGCGTCTTCAGCGCGCACGCGTGGCATCAAACGCTCTTCCTGATTGCCAAGACGACGCTCTGGAGCGCGCTCGTATTGCTGTCCGGCGCGTCGGTGCTGCGCGTGCGCGAATTCTATGCGGATTTGCAGGCATCGCAATGGGACGCCTCGCCCGCCGCCGTCGATCGCGTGCTCGCGCGCATGAGCGCCGCTGCTCCGCATGGATCACGCGCATATCTGAGCCTGCATCCGCGCGGCGATGCGCGTCGCGCCGTGCTCGCCGATACCACGCCGCTCTTTAGCCTCGACAAGTGGGACGCGCTCGGCATCGGCTTCGCGGCGGGAGTCGTCATCCAGACGGTGAACGGCTTCCTCATCGGCTTCGTCCCATCAGGGTCGACGAGCGGGGTGGCGCGCGTGTCGGTGATCGCGTCGCTCGTTACGCCGCTCGTCGTCATGGTGTTCGCCATCGGCGCGCTTAGCACCGGCATCTGGCGCAGCGCGTATGCGGCGGTGCTTGATGGCCGCAATCCCGTTAAAGGCACCGCTGCAGCCGGCGCGCTCTTCGCGTCGGGCTACTTCCTGAACCAGGTGCTGATCGGCGCGGAATTCATGCTTGGCGGGCCATCCGCGCTGCAACTTTCGGCGGGCCATGCACTCGGGCTGCTGGAAGTACACGTAATCGCGCTCGACTTCGCGATCATCGGCTGCTGGCTGATCTGCAACTGGATCGCGCGGGCGGCAGCCGCGTGGGTCGGCGTGACGGTCAGAAGCGCGTCGCCGTTGCCGGTGCTGATGCTGACCGGCGCGCTTTCCATCGCCCTCGTCGCAGCGATCTTCGGCTGGGGCGCGTTCGCTTCCGCATCGCTCGTGGCGCTCGGGCCTGACAACAGCTTCTATACGTCGCTCGTGATGATCGCGCCGCCGCTCGTCGTCGGGGCGCTCGCGGCGTGGCTGTTTCCGTGGTCCGCGCGTTGGTTCGGGCGCACGCGCCGCGACCGGCCCGTTTCCGCATGGGTCTTTCTCGATGCCGCCCCGGACGTCGAACGTTCGCTGCGTTTCGCCGAATTTCGCCCGGCGCGCGCAGTGTCGACCGGAATCGTGACCGGTCTCATCTTCTGCGCATGGATAGCATTGCTTAGGTATCGCAAGTTTCTTCCAGCCGCCCTCGCCGACGCGATTCACGCGTCGTTCACGCCGCTCTTTCGCCTCGCGGAACGCGCGGGCAGCACCGGCTATGCGCTCGTCATGCCGATTGCGTTCGCAGCGGCGCTCGCGGCGCTCATCGCGGCATCGCGTCCGGGCGCGTTCAATGCGTTGTACGGCCTGTGCGCGGGATCGGTAGCGGGAATCGTGATGAGCATCGGCGGGCTCGTGACCATCGAACTGAACGCGCAATCGACGCTCGATTCCGCGCTGACGTCGGTTCTGCTCTATCTGTGCGTCGCGTCGCTCGCGGCGCTGCCCGGTGCGATGGCGGGCGCGATGATCGGCAACATGCGTCGCCATGCGAAGCCGCCACGCGCGCTTTCGATGCCGGGTAAATCGCTCATCGTGCTGCTCGTTCTCGCGGTGCTGGCCGGTTGGATCAAATCGATTCACGACATCTGACGCAAGAAGACGCGCGTCAGTTTTGCAATATCTTCGATCCCTTCATCACGATATCGCTATCTGCCTTGACGTTGATCTTGCCGCTCCCGTCGATCAGGATATTCTTCCCTTTGATCTCGATCGTGCCGTCCTTTTTCATCGTGATGCTCGCATCCCCCGTGACGAGCGTGATCGAATCGCCCGCGTCGATCTGCAGTTTCTTCCCGACGGTCAACGTATCGTCTTCCGTGACGGACGTCGTGCGCGCCTTTTTCACCGTGCTCGACTGCGCGCCGTCGATGGTCTCGCCCATGTCCTTGCCGACCGTAACAGTCTGCGCACCCGTCACGGCGAGCGTCTGATCGCCGCCGACCGTCGTCTTCTGATCGCCGTCGACATTGACGGTCTGATCCGCGCCCACGCTCACCTTCTGATACGCGACGACCTTCAGGGTCTGATACGCGCCGATCACGATCTCCTGCGCCGCGCCCACCGTAATGGTCTCGTTGATGCCGACGAAATGCGTCCGCTGCAACAGCACACTGGCCGTTTCCATCATCTTGACGAGGATGGTGCGGTTCTTGTCGATGGTGATCTTCTCGTTCGCACCGACCGTCTCGGTGCGGTTCTGGCCAATCGCGATCGTCTCGTTCTGCCCGACCTTCTCATTCCGGTCAACCACGACCTCGATTTTCTCGTTGTTGCCGACGGTCTCCGTCCGGTCATGCTTCACGACCGTCGTTTCATCGTGATCGATGTCCTTCTTGCGGTCACGCCCGACCCAGTGCGTTTCATCGTTCTCTACTTCGATATCCTGATTTTTTTCCGCGTGGATCAACACCTGCTCCGCGCCCTTCTTGTCCTCGAAGCGCAGCTCGTTGCAATTCGCCCCGCTGCCGCCCTTGCTGGAGCGGCTCTTGATGCCCGACTGCGTCATGTTGGCGGGCAAGTCGTACGGCGGCATCTGCTCGGCGTTATAGACTCGGCCGGTGATGATCGGCCGGTCGGGATCGCCTTCCAGAAAATCGACGATCACTTCCTGCCCCATGCGCGGAATCGCAATCGCGCCCCAGCCCTTGCCGGCCCACGGCTGCGATACGCGTATCCAGCATGAGCTGTTCTCATCGCGCTTGCCTTGCCGGTCCCAGAAGAACTGCACTTTCACGCGACCATATTGATCGGTATAGATTTCATCGCCGCCCGGCCCGACGACGACCGCCGTCTGCGGACCCTGCACGAAGGGCTTGCGCGCGGTGCGGGCCGGCGCGAACGGCTGTTTTGCGTCGATCGCGGAGAACCAGCATTCGCAGCGATTCGACTGCGCGCCGTCGAAGGCTTCGTAATCGGCGATATCTATTTCGTATCGCGTGCGCGTGACGAGATACTGCATGTTCTGATCGTTGCGCGGATGCCGCGTCAGCTTGAGCAGCGCCCCGGCGCGCACGCTCCTGCCGTTCGTGCGGCCCTCGGCTTCATGCCAGTTGATGCCGGGATCGTCCGGCACGCTGCCTTCCACGCGCCATTCGTCCGCTCGCGATTTCGCGCGGCTGTCGCCGTGATCCGCTTCGACATAGCCGCCGGGATAATCGAAATGTTCGAGGCCCGAGAACGCGTCGAAGCCTTCCATCTGCTTGACGGCCTGTTTCTGCAGCGGCCGCGACGGATGCTTGAAATCGTAATCGGTGAGCAGCCAGTTGCGCGTTTCGATCGCGTGCTGCAAGCGCCATTCGCTGACGAACTCGGCATCGGGCGCGGCAGCCATCACCGCGCCATACGGCAGCGATTCGCAGCCCGCGACGCTTTCGTGCGCGGCGAGCGTATCGGTGAGTATCAGCGATTCCTTGCCGTCCTTGTCCTGCAGCCAGTAGTAGATGCCCTCGTCTTCGAGCAGGCGGCTTACGAAGTTGAAGTCGGATTCGCGGTACTGCACGCAGTACTCGCGCGGCGGATGCTTGCGCGCATTCGCCTTCCATTTGATCTCGCCGAATTCGAGGCCCTTGTACACCGGATCGGCGAACACGGCCTTGACGATTTCCTCGACCGTCTTGTTCTGAAAAATGCGGCAGTTGCTGCGCCGCGAAAGCAGCCACAGCCACGGCCGCACCACCGCTTCATAGACGTGGAGCCGTCCGCGCATGCCGGTTTGCCGAAAGCCGACGACGTAGCCGCCGAACACGCGCGGCTTCGCCTTCGGCACCGTGAGCGAGACGCTCACGCGCTTGCCCAGGATACGGCTGAAGTCGATATCCGCACGCTTGGCGACGAGCGTGAGTTCGCAACGCGGCATGCGCCCGAGTTCGGCGCTCGCGCGCAGGCTCAGGAAGCGCACGTCGTCGCCGAGCGGCGTGTCGACGGTAGCGAGCGGCTTTTGCGCGACGGCTTCGTTCATGGCTATCGGTTCGGCATGACGTCAACGGACTTCGGTGCTGCGCACGTCCCAGCCGAACTTCACCGCGCCGCCCATCGCTCCCTTGTCGTCCTGCGGCTTGTATTCGAATTCGATATCCGCAAAGGACAGTTCCACCGTGTTCTCCGGATAGCCGCGCTGATCGCACCGCATGTCTACCTTCGATACCGTCACCTGTTTCATCGTGACCGTGAGGAACTCCTTCTGCCCGTCGCCCGACTTGTTCATCGTGAACTTGACGCTCGCGATGTGCTTGCCGGTCGCGCAACTCTTCTGGATGGTAGGCGCCGCCTTGTCGTAGAGATGTGAGAACACGAATACGCCCGGCATGGCCTTGCCGATGCCGCTGCCTCCGCCCGTCGTCGGATTGCTCGCATTGGCGACTTGCCATTCGAAGCCCTGTACCTCGATCTGCCCTTCGGCCCCCTTGTGCTTGCTCTCGCCCTCGATTCCGTCAATCTTCACATAGCAGTCGATGGTACTCATGCGGTCCTCCGTCGTGGTCCGGTCCAGTGCGTTGCAGGCGTCGTACGCATGCAATCCAACCGGTAAACGAAACGGGACGCGTGCTTTTGAAGTTCAAAATCGTCCATGGCGCGCCGTCTTATCTTCGATGACCCATCACCCGGATGAGCACGATGCCAACCAACGAGCCGCCGCGCCTGCACAGCAGCCTCACGTTCGACGTGCTGAGTCAGTTCGACTTCCTCGCGCTCACGCAATCCGACGACATGTTCCTGCACGTCGTGCCGAAGCGCAGCAACACGCCCGTCAAGGGCGAAGCGAAGAAACGCGGCGACTGGGACACGCCGATGCAGATTCACGGCTGGCGCTGGGCGCAAGGTTATGAAGCCGCGCCGCATGCCGCCGCGCTCAACGCGAACGACATGCGCGTGACGGCGCTCGGCGTCATCAAGATGGTGGACTCCGCTTCGCCCGTTCTCGCGAAGCTCTGCGCGCAGGCCGAACTGCTCGCGCTGGCGCATATCCGCTGCTACAAGGCGGCCGGGACGGACAACGGCGTGCAGATCGAATATCTGTCGATGAAGCTGGAGCAGGCATATATCCGCAACTATCACATCTTCACGAGCGCACGCTTTGCGCGGCCCTGCGAAGTGTTCGAGTTCTCCGCGCAGCAGATCACGATGACCTGCGCGCCGCAGACCGAAACCGGCAGCCGCGGCGCGGACGTGATCTTCGCGCTCGACGTCTCCACGCGGCGGGTAAGCTGACATGGAAGCCGACCGCCTGCAGCCGTCATTGCTCGATCGCCTGATCGACGACGATCCCGCCGCCCCCGCCGATCCCGCCAGCGAGCGCTTCATGTCGCATCGAAGCCTGCGCGCGGCCGTGCTGCGCGACGTATCGTGGCTCTTCAACACGACGAACATCGGCGGCGCGATCAGCGAGGAGCAGTTCGCGCATGCATTTGCATCGGTGCTCAACTACGGCTTGCCGTGCCTGTCGGGGCGCTTCGCTTCGACCATCGACACGGTGATACTCGAACAGGCGATTCGTCAGGCGATCGAACGCTTCGAGCCGCGGATCGATCCGTCGTCGCTCGAAATCGAACCGGTGCTCGACCGCTCCGTGCTCGACATGCACAACCAGATCGCGCTCGTCATTCGCGGCCTGTTGTGGGCCCAACCGGTGCCGCTCGAATTCGCGCTGCGCACGCAGATCGATCTCGAGGAAGGCGGCATCACCGTGATGGAGTTGCCGCGCTGACATGGACCCGCGCCTTCTGCGTCACTACAACACCGAGCTTGCGCATCTGCGGGAGATGGGCGCGGAATTCGCGCAGCAGTTTCCGAAGATCGCGGCGCGGCTCGGGATGAGCCGCATGAACGGCATGGAAGTCGCCGATCCGTACGTCGAGCGCCTGCTCGAAGGCACCGCGTTTCTCGCGGCGCGCGTCCAGTTGAAGATCGAAGAGGAGTTTCCGCGCTTCACGCAGCAACTTACGCACGTAGTGCTGCCGCAGGCCGCCTGTCCGACGCCTTCGATGCTCATCGCGCGTCTCGCGCCCGATCTCGCGAGCCCGAATCTCGCAGATGGCTTCGTCGTGCCGCGCGGCGCCTCGCTCATCGCGCCGATGACGTCCGCTGACGCGCCGCCCTGCGAGTTCCGCACCGCCGCGGATCTCACGCTGTGGCCGGTCGAGCTGACCGAAGCGCGCTATCTCGCGCAGGTGCAGGACTTGCCGCTCGCGGCGCTGTCGGGCACGCGCCAGATTGCGAATCGCGTGCAGGGCGCGCTGCGCATCCGGCTTGCGTCCGCCGAAGGTTTCTCGTTCGATACCCTCGGCCTCGATGCGCTCAGCCTCTATTTCGCGGGCGGCGACGAAACGGCGTATCGGCTGTACGAAACTGCGATGGCCGGCACGCTTGCGATCGTCGTATCGACGCCCGAGCGTCCTAGCCGCACGCTCGCCGTTCTTCCCGCCGACGCCCTCACGCCCGCCGGCTTCAGCGACGCCGAAGCGCTGCTGCCCGTCACGCTTAATGCGTTCCAGGGCTATCGCCTGCTGCACGAGTATTTCGCGTTACCCGAACGCTTCCGCTTCGCGCGCATCGACGGTTTGGCGGACGTGCTGCCGTCGTTCGCCGCGCGCGAAATCGAATTGACCTTTCTGCTCGCCACCAGCGACGCGACGCTGGAGCGCATCGTCACGAAAGACCACGTGCTGCTCGATTGCGTGCCCGCGATCAATCTCTTCCCGAAGCAGGCCGACCGCGCGCTCGTGACGGACGCCGCCGCGCGTTTTCATGTGGTGCCGGACCGCACGCATCCGCTGGATTTCGAGGTGCATTCGGTGACCGGCGTGTCGGGCTACGGCGCGAGCGACGACGCCGAGCAGACGTTTCACCCGTTCTACGGCGACTTCCTCGCCGACCGCCCCGGCGACGCGGCCTACTTCACGACCGAGCGCGAGCCGCGCATCGTGCCGGCCGGGCGGCGCAAGAGCGGCGCGCGCACCGAGTATGTCGGCAGCGAGACGTTCGTATCCATCGTCGATCCGAACGCCGCGCCGTATCGCGGCTCGCTGCGGCAACTCGCATTCGCGACGCTCTGCAGCAACCGCGACCTGCCGCTCCTGATGCCGCGCGGCGGCGCGAGCGGCGGATTCTCGCTCGACATCGCCGCCCCGGTCGCCGACGTGCGCTGCGTGAGCGGTCCGTCGCGGCCCGCGCCGGCGAATCTCGACGCGGCGCGAAGCTGGCGGCTGATCGATCAGCTTTCGCTGCACTATCTGTCGCTCGGCCACGGCTCCCGCGATGCCGCCGCCGCCCTTCGCGCGCTGCTCGCGCTGCACGTGCCGGACGTCGATCAGGCCGGCCGCGCGCAGGTTGCAGGCGTCGTCGCCGTCGATGCAAAACCCGTCGTGCGACGTCTGCCGATGCCCGGTCCGATCGCGTTCGGGCGCGGCCTGACGATCGACGTGCGCGTCGACGATCTCGCGTTTCAGGGCGGCAGCGCATGGCTCTTCGGCTGCGTGCTGGAACGCTTCTTCGCGCGCTATGTGTCGATCAATTCGTTCGTGCAGACCGTCCTTTCGACGAGCACGCGCGGCGAGATTCTGCGGCTGCCACCGCGATGCGGCACGAGAGCCATCTTCTGAGCGAGGCGGCGCGCGACGAGCCGCCGCCTGCGCTCCCGCGCGAGCTATCCGCTCTGCTCGATGCCGTCGCCGCCGCGCCGCACCGGCATGATTTTTATCGCGTGATGCGGCACATCGAAGCGATGACGCCGCACCTGCCGCGCCTGGGCTGCGGCGCGCGTCCTGTCGATGAGCCGGTGCGGCTCGCGCAAGACGTGTCGCTGGCCTTCGCGCCCGCCCCGCTTGCGGCGCTCGAACAGACGGACGGCGCACGCGCCCCGCGTCTCGCCCAGCGCTTCTTCGGCTATCTCGGCCCCAACGGACCGCTGCCGCTGCATCTGACCGATTTCATCCGCGAGCGCGTGCTGCATCACGGCGACCGGGCCTTCGCGCGGCTGCTCGATGCGCTGCTGCATCGCTTCCTGCTGCTGTTCTATCGCGCGTGGGCGCAGGGGCGGCCGGTCAATGCGCTGGATCGGCCGGGCCACGACCGCTTTGCGTTCTACACCGGCGCGCTGATCGGTCTCGCCGATGAAGCGAGCCGTCATCGCGATGCCGTCTCCGATCACGCGAAGCTGCATTTCGCGGGCCTCTGGAACATGCAGACGCGCCCCGCCGATGCGCTCGAAGCCATCGCCGGGGCGCTGCTGCGCGTGCCGGTGCGGGTTGAGCCGTATCGCGGGCACTGGATGACGCTGCAAGCCGACGAGCGCACCGCATTGCGACGCCATGGCGCGCATCTCGGGCGCGGCGCGGTACTGGGCCGCGCCGTGTGGGATCGTCAGCATGCGTTCCGGCTCGTGATCGGGCCGCTGTCGCTCGCGCAGTTCGAATCGCTGCTGCCGGACGGCAGCGCGCTGCCGACGCTCGTCGCACTCGTGCGCCAGCATCTGAACGGCGAACTGGCGTGGGACGCGCAACTCGTGCTCGCCGCCGACGAGGTTCCGACCGCGCAGCCCGGCCGCTATGGACGGCTCGGCTATTCGACGTGGCTTGGCCTGCAAAGCCGCCACGCCGATTGCGCCGACCTCGCGCTCGATGCCGAATCGAAAGCGGCTTGAAAATGCCCGCCGCCGCGCCGTCTTATCGGATGAGGACGCGCCGTCGGCCGGCGTGCGCGCATCCACGAAAGGAGTCGGACGATGGCGGAAATCAGTCGCGTCGCGCTGTTCGGCAAGCTGAACAAGCTCGGCTACAAGACCGTCGAAGGCGCGAGGGTCTATTGCAAGATGCGCGGCAACCCGTACGTGGAGCTTGCGCACTGGATCACGCAGATCCTCGAGACGCCGAACTCCGACTGGCAGCGGATCGTCGCGCACTACGGCATCGACGCCGCCGTGCTCTCGCGCGAGATGACCGCGACGCTCGATCGCCTGCCGCGCGGCGCGACATCCATCTCCGATATCTCCGAGCACATCGGCGACGCCATCGAGCGCGGCTTCGTCTACGGCGCGCTGCTGTTCGGCGCGACGAAAGTCCGCACGGGCCATCTGCTCGTCGGCATGCTGAAGACGCCGCGACTGCGCAGCGTGCTGTTCGGCATGTCGAGGCAATTCGAGCGCATCAAGCCCGATGACCTGTCCGATAACTTCGCGCGCATCGTCGCCGGTTCGGTCGAGGATCGCGAGGACGAGCCGCATGCTTCGACACCCGCGCCCGAAGCCGACGCGGCTGGAAGCGGCACGGCGCGGCAGGAAGCGCTGCGCAAGTACGCCACCGATCTCACGGAGAAGGCCCGCCGCGGCACGCTCGATCCCGTCACGGGCCGCGACGACGAAATCCGCCAGCTCGTCGACATCCTCATGCGGCGGCGGCAGAACAATCCGCTCCTGACGGGCGAAGCGGGCGTCGGCAAGACGGCGG
>NZ_JFHE01000045.1 GCF_000698555.1 Caballeronia grimmiae
AAATTTGCTAATTTCTGTTTGTACGGAGGTTCTAATGTCAGAGAAGCTAGTGCCAAAGCGGCAGTACACGGACGAGTTCAAAGTCGAGGCCATTAGGCTTGCCGAATCAGTCGGGCAGCACGAAGCCGCGCGTCGGCTCGGAGTGCCCGTAGCAACCTTGGGCAATTGGAGCCGACGGAGTCGCAGTGCTAAAAGTATCGGCGAAGTCGGCAGTCACGAAGTAAAGAGCACGCGATCGACGCGCCCGATCAACGAGCTGGAGGCGGAGAACAGCCGACTTCGTAAAGAACTCGCCAGTGCACGGCTTGATATCGAGATCCTTCGAAAAGCGACGGCGTACTTCGTGAAGGGGTCGCGGTGAAGTACGCATGGATCGACGAGCACCGCGACCAGTACAGTATTACTCGGCTGTGTCACATCCTGACGGTGTCGCGCAGCGGATATTGCCAGTGGCGTAACCGCGGGCCAAGTCAGCGAGCGCAGGCCAACGCCGTGCTTGATCGGGAGGTGGCAGCGATTCACCGCGCCAGTCGTGGCAGCTACGGCCGTCCTCGGATCGTGCGGCAACTAAGGACCCAGGGCCAACCGGCGAGCGCCGAGCGTGTACGCCGTAGTCTGCAACGTCTAGGGCTGCGGCCGGTCTATAGACGCCCGTATCGGGTGACGACGGATTCGACACACCGCCTACCGGTGGCGCCCAATCTGCTTGATCGTCGTTTTGACGGCTGGCAGCCCGATCAGGCTTGGGTCAGCGACATCACGTTTGTCAGGACCGGCGAAGGCTGGTTATACCTGGCTGCTATTCTGGATCTTGCAAGCCGACGCATCGTAGGCTGGTCAATGTCAGAGCGCATCAACGCGGAACTGGTCTGCCAGGCACTGCGCAGCGCGTGCTGGCACCGTAAGCCCGTGCCGGGGTTGTTGTTACATTCCGATCGCGGAAGTCAATATGCAAGCCGAGCGTACCGGAAACTGGCTGCCGACTTCAAGATGAAAGTTTCGATGAGCCGTCGCGCTAATGCGTGGGACAACGCGCCAATGGAAAGCTTCTTCAAAACCTGACTGTGCCTCGAGTTCACGTACAGCAGAAATTTGCTAATTTCTGTTTGTACGGAGGTTTGAATGTCAGAGAAGCTAGTGCCAAAGCGGCAATACACGGACGAGTTCAAGGTCGAGGCCATTAGGCTTGCCGAATCAGTCGGGCAGCACGAAGCCGCGCGTAGGCTCGGAGTGCCCGTGGCAACCTTAGGCAATTGGAGTCGACGCAGTCGCAGTGCTAAAAATATCGGCGAAGGCGACAGTCAGGAAGTGAAGAGCACGCGATCGACGCGCCCGATCAACGAACTGGAGGCGGAGAACAGCCGACTTCGGAAAGAACTCGCCAGTGCACGACTCGATATCGAGATCCTTCGAAAAGCGACGGCGTACTTCGTGAAGGGGTCGCGGTGAAGTACGCATGGATCGACGAGCACCGCGACCAGTACAGTGTTACCCGGCTGTGTCACATCTTGACGGTTTCGCGCAGCGGATACTGCCAGTGGCGTAACCGGGGGCCAAGTCAGCGAGCGCAGGCCAACGCCGCGCTTGATCGGGAGGTTGCAGCGATTCACCGCGCCAGTCGTGGGAGCTACGGCCGCCCTCGGATCGTGCAGCAATTGCGGACCCAGGGCCAGCCGGCGAGCGCCGAACGTGTGCGCCGTAGTCTGCAACGCCTAGGGCTGCGGCCGGTCTACAAACGTCCGTATCGCGTGACGACAGATTCGACCCACCGCCTACCGGTGGCGCCCAATCTGCTTGATCGTCGTTTCGACGGCTGGCAGCCCGATCAGGCTTGGGTCAGCGACATCACCTTTATCAGGACCGGCGAAGGCTGGTTATACCTGGCTGCCATTCTGGACCTGGCAAGCCGACGCATCATAGGCTGGTCAATGTCAGAGCGCATCAACGCGAAACTTGTCTGCCAGGCACTGCGCAGCGCGTGCTGGCACCGTAAGCCCGCGCCGGGATTGTTGTTACATTCCGATCGCGGAAGTCAATATGCAAGCCGAGCGTATCGGAAACTGGCCGCCGACTTCAAGATGACCGTTTCGATGAGTCGTCGCGCTAATGCATGGGACAACGCGCCAATGGAAAGCTGGTCATGCACTGCGACTACAGAACTCGTGAGCAGGCGCGTGCCACTCTGTTCGAGTACATGGAGGTGTTCTATAACCGCCAGCGGCGTCATTCGACGATTGGCTACCAAGCGCCGCTGCCCTTCGAAACATTAACCGTTGCTCAAGTCAGAGTGTCCACGGTTCGTGGGTAAGATCAAAGCGGCCAAGAAGCGACGTTCGCTGGCCGGCGCAGCCCGGCATACGAACGTCTCAATTTCCTTCCAAAGCGGCCACCGAAGCCGCCGCATTGCTGGCCGCTCATCCGTCGACGCCGCCGATAGCCGGATGGTGGCGCTATGCACGGCGACGTTGAGGGTGTGGAGACGCGTCGGCGACGATCAGAACGCGTAAGAGACTGTCACCTGAGCTGACAACGGCACGCTTGGCATCAGCGTGTAGTCAAAGGTCGCGGCCGAGCCTCCCGTGTAGTACTTCCGGTTGAAGAGATTGAAGACGTTCAGTTGCGTCTTCCACGGCCCTCGCTGATACGATGCCATTGCGTCGGTACGCACATAAGCGGGAAGCTTGAAGGTGTTCGGCAAAGTCGCCTCGCGCGGTCCCACGTAGTAGACGCCGGCGCCGACCTGAAGCCCGGGAATTGACTGCAGCTGATAAACCGTCCATAGGCTGGCGCTGTGGCGCGGGACATTACTCAGGGCATCGCCGACCGGAAACGTGTTATCGCTCATGACCTTGGCGATCGTGTAGGCATAGGTGACGATAGCCTTCCACCGCGGTGTGATGTTGCCTGCGATATCCACTTCCACGCCTCGGCTTCTCTGCTTGCCCGTCAGCACTTCGAGCACAGGGTTCGTGGGATCAGGGGTGAGAATGTGGTTGCGGTTGATGTTGAACAACGCCACGCTCGCATTGAGCTGGTTCTTGATGAGTTCTTGCTTCACGCCGACCTCGATTTGCTCCGCGACTTCCGCGTCGTAAGTGACGTTGCCCCCGCTGTGACCGACGTTCGGGGCGTGACTGCGGTTCCAGTCAGTGAAGAACGACGTACTGGCGGTCGGTTGCCACACCAGACCGACGCGCGGCGAGAACGTGGTTTGCTGCCCCCGGCCAGTTGGCTCGCCGGCTTCATCGGCCTGATTGATGAAGCGGTCCGCCCGCAAACCGACCAGCAGTTTGATCTGGCTCGTCAAATCGACCAAGTCCTGAACATACACACCGTAATCCGCGCCGCGTCCCTGATGTCCGGGCAATGGGTCGCTCGGAGTGAGTCCGGACAGGTAGTTTGGATTGAACAGATCCAGCGTCATTGTAGACACGGCTGAGCCACCGCTACCGACTTCGAGATAGCCGTAATCGACGCCCGCAAGCAGGGCGTGCTTCAGGGTGCCGGTGACGAAGGTGCCGACCAGTTCAGCTCGCGCGGAGTACTGACGTGAGAACTCGTTCGCGCCACTGTACACAGAGTAGTCGAGTAGATTCCCCGTGGGGAGGGTGCTGTCGGGGAACGATTGCGTCGAGTGCTGCCGTGCGTAAGCATATTGCCCAGACAAGCGCAGTTTCCAGTTGCTGGAAAGCTCCTGCTCGAACAGCAAGGTTTCCGAGAGCGTATCGTTTCTGCCATAGTCGCCGTCGACTCCGGAATACGCCCCACTGCGAAGTCCGTAGTAGCGAGTCCGGGATAGCGACTGATAATTGGGCACGGCTGGAATACCGAAGTCGAATCCGTCGCGGTTCAGGTGGTTGTACTCGGTCAGCAACGTGACCGACGTGCCATGGTGATTGGTCCAGGTGATAGCCGGCGCGATGGACCACGATTTATAGCCTGCATTGTCGCGGAAGGTCGAATTGCTCTCGGCCGAGCCGTTCACGCGAATGCTGAGATCGTCGTTGAGCGCGCGATTTACGTCGATCGTGGTACGCACCAGGCCATAGCTTCCGGCCGTCAAACCGACTTCTCCGAAGTTGCCCGGCTCAGGCCGTTTGGAAACGGTATTGATATAGCCGCCCACGGCACCGATGCCGCCGTACAGCGCGCCCGCCGGGCCCTTGAACACCTCGATGCGATCGATGTTCTGTACGTCGCGAAAAGCGTAATACCCGTAGTTCCGAAAGCCGTCCCGCAACCCATTGCTTTCGCTGAAGCCGCGGATGTTGAAGAAGGTGGCTCCGTTGCCGCCGTAGCTTGCTTCGGCATGCACGCCGCTCACGTTGTCGGCGATCTGATTGATGCGCGTCACGCCCCGGTCTTGCAGCACTTCGGACGGGACAACCTGAACGGACGCGGGATAGTCTTGCAGAGGCGTATCGGTTCGGGTCGTGCTGCTCGACGTTTCATCGGTATAGCTTGAGATGCGACTACCGGTGACGGTAACGGCGGGCATGACGTTGTCCGTAGCGATACGTTCCTTCAACGTGCCGCCTGGATTTCCCCCCGTTTGCACGCCGACGGCCGGTGACGCGGGACCTGCCGCCCATGCACCGGGACCGGCGATAAACCCCGCGCACACCATCGCCACAGTCACCGATGTAACGCGCAGGTCGGGCTTGACGGTATTTCGTCCGATGCCGCAGGCCACGTCGATGATTTCGGGGCTCGTGGTTGATGCTCTGATTTTCATTTGACTCAATGGCGATAGATGGGTCGACACTCTTGTGCCTTCCGTGCGGGAGCAACCGTCTACGACAGCCAAACACCAGCGGTAACGCCGCAGCTTGCAGCCGAACAACCGACCGCTGATCGCGACGCGGGCGTGCACGGACGACCGGCTTTGACTCTGCCGAAGCGCGGCTCAAAGGACGCAAAAATCTTGTCGCGGCGAGCGAAACGACATGCGAGACCGGACGCTCGTCTATCGCTCATGCGCGTCTTCTGCGATGAACTCCTGCGTCGGTCATCGTCGGCATCGCATGACTGATGAAGCGGTCATGTCTGCGCTCGTCGGCAGCGGAGAAGAGAAGGTCAGATGAAGTAAGGTGGTGCGCGGGGTTGCGCCGAGGCCCGAGGTAGGGCTCGATGGGCGATCGAATACCGAATGGTCGTGGCGCGTTGAACGAAGCGAACTGTGAACGACAGAACGAGCGATGCGTGGCTCAGCAGCGGCGTATGCGCGAGCAGTCCGCAGTAGCCACACAGCAGCCCGCCTTGCACGTCCGTGGCATGGGAGTGAGGTGCCGTCGGACGATGATCACCGCGATCATCCATTCTCTGCATTGATTCCATCGGGCACGCGGAGCCGCCTTCGACCAAAGGCAGGTCTGCGATCAACTGCGATACCGTCGGCGCAAGCGAGATCATAAGGATTGCAAGCAATCCTAAAACGCTGCACCATGAGTGGCAAAGACGGTCTCGCAATCGCTTTCCTTGGACTTAAAGCTAGAGCGACGGCTGTGCGTGCACGGGCCGTTGGAGGTGTCACGCGTGAGTTGCAGTCGCTTCGGCACTCATTGACGAGGCGCAGCGCTTTCATTATGCCATCCGACCGAGGAGTAGTGGACATTATGGAAAGCTACGGCATAGCGCATGTCTGGACGGAAGGCGATTTCGTCATAAGAGGCCTCGCAATCGCGCTGTTCACGATGTCAGTACTTTCGTGGTCCGTGATCGTAGTGAAGGCCATGAATCTCATGCGCCTAAAGCGACTCATGACGAGCGCTGAGCGTGCGTTTTGGTTCGCTGATGATCTCGCTGCAGGGATTGACAGATTAGCCGACGCTTCGCCATCGCTGACGGACAATCCGCTTCTCGCACTTGCCGTGTCCGGGCGCCTGGCGGCTGAGCATCATGAGCGGACCCAACCGCATCTCCACGACCGTCTGGACGTCTCGAACTGGATTGCGCGTAATCTTCGCGACACAATGGACGACTGCGTCGGACGCATGCAGAGCGGTCTCGCGATACTTGCGTCGATAGGCAGTACCTCACCCTTTGTTGGCCTGTTTGGGACTGTATGGGGTATCTATCACGCGCTCCTTTCGATGGGCGCGACGGGGGAAGCCTCAATCGACAAGGTCGCGGGACCAGTCGGCGAAGCACTGATCATGACTGCGTTCGGCTTGTTCGTTGCGATTCCTGCAGTCATCGGCTACAACGCAATCAGTCGTGCGAATGGAACCGTTGTGCGCAGGCTGAATCGATTCGTACATGGGCTGCATGCATTCTTGGTCACTGGGGCGCGCTTGGCTTCCGACAGACGCTGAAGCGGACCGACGCTCGTAGGGGCGGGCACATGATGACGCTGCTTGCAGAGAAAGTTGCGACGCGACAGTCCCCCCCATTGAAATGCAATGACCGATTTCTTCGGCGGATTCAACCGGTCGATGCAACACCTCAAAAATCTCGGTGAGCAGCGGAGGTGTTGCAAACGAAGCAGCGACCGAGAATCTATTACTCTAAGACCCAGAAGCGCTGATGTGGTAGCGATGGCGCAAGGGCGATACGAGTCATCAGATTGCCAACCTGTTCGATCGAGGCCTCTTCGATTCAGCGGATACTATCGGAGGCCGGCGGCATCCAGCCGCTGCAAAAGGCACCGCGCGCCATGGGCATTGACGCTCGCCGAGCGAGAGGAGATTTCCCGCTCCCTGGCGTCCGGAGCATCGATTCGGTCGGTCGCAGCCAGGCTGGGACGCGCTGCTTCCAATATAAGTCGCGAGTTGCAGCGCAGCGGGGGTCCCCGAGGCTATCGGGCGAGCCAGGCGGATGCGATCGCCTGGGAGCGAGCACGGCGGCCGAAGGGTGGCAAAATGGTGCAGAACCAGACGCTGGCGCGAGTTGTCGCTGCAAGCTGATGCTGCAGTGGTCCCCTGAGCAGATTTCTGGTTGGCTCGAACATGCCCTTGCGGCCAACAAGGACTGGCGGCATTGGGTGAGAAGACCAAGGCACAGATCGCCCGAGAGTTGGGAATTCGTGTAAATCTGCTGCGCAATTGGCGACTTGAATTCGAAGAGGAAGAGCGCAGCGGCACGCCCAAACGTCAGCCTGTGCAAGAAGATGTTCTCGCGAAGTTACTATGTGAGAACGTCTTTCTGCGGCAGGAGAACGAGTTTTGAAAAAGCGGCCATCTACTTTGCGCGCGGCTCGATGTGAAGCATCGATTCATTGCCACGCACCTGCGTAGTTACCCGGTGAGCGCAATGTGCCGTGCGTCGAGCGTTTCGGCGACATCACGTATATCCCGACGCGAGAAGGCTGGCTTTGTCTGGCCGCGATTCTGGAATTGCATTCGCGTGCCGTGGCGGGCTGGAGTATGAGTGAAACGCTCGATTGCCGGCTTGCGGTAGATGCGCTGAACATGGCAAACGACAAGCGCGGACCGCACAGCTCACCGTTATCGACTGATTGCCCCGACGCACTTCGACACGAATCTCGGACAGCTCGGGATGGAAAGACGGTGCTTGTTGTGGATGACGAGCCGACCGTGTGTGCGCTATTTGCTGATGTGCTCAAGGGACTCGGCTATGCCGTGATTGAGGCCCCCAGACGGTGCTGCAGGGCTCAACGTGTTACGTTCGGATACGAAGATCGACCTCCTTGTGACTGATCTTGGCCTTCCTGGAGTCATAAACGGGCGTCAGCTGGCAGACGCTGGCCGAGAGCTAAGGCATGCCTTAAAAACGCTGTTCATCACCGGCTACACGGCGACCATCGTTGACAGGACGCTGGGACCAGGGATACAGATACTGACCAAGCCGTTCTCCATTGATGCGCTCGCGGCGCAAGTTCGTGGACTGATGCACTCATGACACCAATTTGGCAGCTTCGGGCAGCAACTCCCGTAGCGACGCGGCTGGAACTACGGCGCAATGGCGATCATGTCGTCCGCGAAGTGCGGCTCGGGCGGTCGTACGTTGCTAAACGGCTAGATCGCGCGTTCGACGGGTTCGACGGCGCCGCCTTCGCGGGCCGGTTGTTGGCACATCTGCTTCTCGCCTGCGGCACCGAGAAAAATTAACCAAGCATCGGTTCGATCAAAAATAAGAGCAGCATCGGTGCGCCAGCCTTTTGACAATAAGCATCAAAATTCGGCGCAGCAGCATTGCCACGAACTGCGAACTCATCCAGTGCTGTGAACGCGATTAGCACGATGTCGCTCGTTGCCTGACTTCTACGAAGCCGCAGCGCTAGTTGGAACCCGTCCATGTTTGGCATGTTGATGTCAAGTATGGCAACGTCTGGGTCCAACTTTCGGTGAGTTCAAGCGCGGCTGCCGCGCTGAAAACACAATGGACATCATAGTCACTGGCAAGCAACGCCGCCGCTAGCGCGGTTGCACCGGGTTCATAATCGTCGACGACGAGTACCCGTAAAGCAGATGGACGTTCCTTGACTGTGCGTGCGGACCAACGTGAAGCTCGATGCGAGAACATATTCGTATTCCAGGGTTAAACGAACGAAAGCAACCGCGGTTCCTGGAGGGTTCTCGCCTTCCCGAGTTCGATATCAATCCAACATGTGCACAAGCATCGTCGATGCTCACAGGCTTCGAGACAACTGCGGCCAAGCACTTGAATTCCGATTCAGCAATGTCGGTGCGGCCAGTAAATGCAATGATCCTCGCTTTTGCGCTCTGACCCTTTGGCATCTCCAAGCAAACCATGCGGCCATCAATGTCCGGCAAGGTGACGTCCAAGAAAATCACGTCGAGCGACTGCCGGGAAGCTAAAAAACGGCGGACGCACTGTCGTAGGCGACGGCGCATTGATGTCCCAATGCGCAAACTATTTCCGACAGTGAGTCGGCGGTGTCTGTATAGTCGTCCACAAATAAGACGTTGCTCATGGTCTTCCTGTTCCGTAAGAAACCGATGCTCTGGACACAAGGGCTTGTCAGTCGGTGGCGACTCGGGAGTCTAACCGAAGCCGAAAATGCCCGGCTCTCGGGCTCCCGCACAAGTAGAGCTTACCAAGCGCTGCCACTTGGACGGTCGATGGTTCTCTCCTTGTCGAACAGCGGACGCTTGCAATGACCCATCGAAGGACTGCTTGGGGTGGACTCCGTGCCTTACGGGGACGGAACAGGCGCGGGGCGCTCCGCGGGTTCAACCACAGACTGGCTGACGCATGAAGATTCGATTGCGCCAGGTTGGACAAGCAGTCGCTCGGGGCACGTTGCTCAGAGGCTCAGGGCATGGCCCCGGTCGGATTCCTCGCAACCTTTGTTGGAAAAAAGCTAAAATAGGGGCTTCGGACGTTGAACATTGTGGCTCCGCTCCTCTACGCTCGTGGATGTAAATATGCCAACGGTCGTCCCCATTTCGCCCAAGATCAGACCCCATCCCGTTCTCGACGAGGATCTCATTGAGGCGCTTCCGGTCGCGGTGTATGTGTGCAATCTCGACGGTCTGATCGTTCGCTACAACCGAATGGCGGCAGAACTATGGGGCAGGTCGCTGGGTCCAGCTGACGCCAACATGCTGTACTGCGGCGCTTATAGGCTTCACCTCCCAGACGGGATGCCCCTTCCGCAAGATCGCGCTCCCATGGTGGAAGCGCTACGGTCTGGGAAGTCGTTTCGAAACCTCGAGTTCCAGATAGAGCAGCCTAACGGTCAACGACTTTCGGTGCTAGTGAACATCGATCCCCTCCGCGACGAGGACGGCACTGTCGTCGGAGCGATCAATTGCTTTCAGGATGTTACCGAGCATAAGTTGGCTCAGGAGCACAAGTCGCGGATCGATGAATTGAATCGCAGTCTGCAACGTCAAGCAGAATTTATGGCTACCGTAGCTCATGAGCTGCGTAGCCCGCTAGCACCGGTTCGCAACGCTTTGGAGGTCATGCGGAGAAGTAGCCCCGGAACGGACGCGGAACCCATGCAAGCCATGATTGAAAGACAAGTGGATCATTTGACTCGCTTAGTCGACGACCTAATTGACGGGTCGCGTGTTACCGCGGGGAAGATAGATTTGAAGATGTTTCGGACGGATCTACGTGATATCGTTGACCGAGGGGTAGAACTGGTCCGACATCAGATAGAGGCCGCAAATCAGGAACTCATGATTGATGTTCCGCGACACCCTGTCAACATGGTTGCCGACGCTACCCGGCTGACTCAGGTGCTTGGAAATCTGCTCGGGAATGCCACGAAATTCACACCAATTGCTGGCCGCATTCGGGTCAGTCTAACGGTTGTGGATAACTTCGCAGTGTTAAGTATATCTGACAATGGTATCGGGATACCGTTTGAGAGATTGACGTCGATCTTCGATATGTTTTCACAGGGCGAGCAAGCTGCAACGCGGGGCCCCGGCGGTCTCGGTATTGGACTAGCACTGACAAAACGGCTTGTCCAAATGCATGGTGGCGACATTGTTGCAGAAAGTGCTGGCTGCGGCCACGGCAGCGTTTTCGTTTGTAGGCTACCCATGAGGTCCTGCCGCGAAGCGAGCAGCTCAACGACGAGCGAATGAGCCTCCTCGATGAGGCGATTGATGGCGACTTGGCCGCCATCGAGATAGAGCGCGAAGAGCCTCGAGCCTGCACGCAAGCGCCAACACGAGCAGCCCGAACGCGCACGCTTGCCGCCGCAGTTGCCGCGTGTCGACGTCCATCGCGAATGGGACGTTACGGGCTTTCTACGGGATACCCGTGTTTTTTGGAGTGGCGCGCTAATGAGGATCTACGCGAACTATCGTTCCGAAGGACCTTCCCACCTCTGGCCCAGCCCGACCTAGCGGGGTAGTCGTATGGCGGCAAGCGACGGGCTCGTCGTTTGCCGTGCGTTGCGACGGAGGGCGACACATGGAGCAGAGACGCAATGCAGGGCGTGTCGTGGTCGTGGCGGCGTCGCTGGGCGGGTTGCAAGCGCTGCAAGCCATCGTCTCCGCACTGCCGGCCGATTTCCCAGCGAGTATATTCATCGTCATGCATATCGGCACATGGCCAGCCAGCTGCCGAGCTGCTCGCCGCAGCAAGCCGCTTACCGGTGGTCCATGGCTCCCATGGTTAGGTGATCACTGCACCGACGGTTTTTATCGCTCCGCCTGATCGGCACATGCTTCTTGCTGACGGCAGCATTGCCCTGTCGAGCGCGCCGAAGGAAAACTTTACCCGTCCGGCCGCTGACCCGCTGTTTCGCTCGGCAGCGGTCAACTATGGGAACCGCGCAGTCGGCGTTGTGCTCACCGGGAACCTCGAAGACGGCGCATCGGGGTTGAAGGCCATCCACGCCTGCGGCGGCTATACGATCATTCACGATCCGACCACGTGCGTTGCTCTCGACATGCCCCAAGCTGCACGCAAAGCTGTTCCCGCGGACGTGGTCGCTCCGATCGAGGACATAGGCCCGGCCATCGTCAAAGCGTTGACAGACCCGTCGTCGAAGGGCTTGAGATGAACGAGAGAGCGCGCGCCGCGCTTGCACTGAAAATTGTGGCGGATTCAACTGGTCGATGCAACACCTAGACTCTGCGTGAGCAGCGGAGGTGTTGCGAATGAAGCAGCGACCGATAATCCCGACACCAGGGAGCGGGAGATCTCCTCGCACTCTGCGCTATCGGGGCCTCTATATCCAAGCTCGTGGTGCCCTGAAAAAGGAATTGCTTGAGCACCTGCGACACTCTCGAATCATGCGCCGGTCCCGTCACCACACAATGAAAACTGAGGGGCGCACGAACATTCGCGACGCCGTGTCGATCTGTCGATCAGTGAATGTCCCGCTACGGCGGAAGATCGCGCCATACCCGGGCACTGGGAAGGTGACTTGCTGTACGGCAACGCTACGAGCCAGATCGCAACTCTCGTCGAACGTCAAAGTCGATTCGTGATGCTGGTCATAGTCGCCAGCAAGAATTCTGAGGCTGTGGTTGACGCGCTGATACGACACGCTAGCAAGTTACCTCGGGAACTATATAAGTCGCTGACGTGGGACAGGGGTTCGGAAATGGCCGATCACAACCGCTTTACTGTTGCTACCGACATCGAGGTCTATTTCTGCGACCCACAGCATCCCTGGCAACGCGGTTCCAACGAAAACACGAATGGGCTTCTGGAGGCAATACTTCCCTAAGGGTACCGATCTATCTGCCTACTCACAAACCAAGCTCGACGCTGTAGCCAGGCGGCTCAACGAACGTCCTAGAAAAACGCTTAACTTCGATACCCCAGCCGAGCGATTTAACCAAATCGTTGCATCGACCGGTTGAATCCGCCGCCGCCACCGGCCATTCGACACCAGCCAAACCGGAACGACTTGGACATCGAACGAGTATGACCTGCCCGGACTGTGGTGGCGTCATCTGGCGCATCGGAGAGGGTTACCCGCTCCGGTATCGGTGCCATACTGGCCATGCCTTTTCTGCGATGTCGCTGGAGGCGGAGCAACGTTCAGGTGCCGAGAATGCCCTGCGGTCAGCGGTTCGACGCCTGGAGGAGAAGCTGCTCCTTGCGCAGGCGCAACTTTCTCT
Source organism: Caballeronia grimmiae (assembly GCF_000698555.1). GTDB lineage: Bacteria > Pseudomonadota > Gammaproteobacteria > Burkholderiales > Burkholderiaceae > Caballeronia > Caballeronia grimmiae. The sequence continues at coordinate 12,522 of NZ_JFHE01000045.1, forward strand.
GGCGGAGACGACGCACAGCGCCGACGCACCAGCGTTTTGCGCCGAGATAGCGCCATTGGAGATCGCGATCGAAGCGGTCACGCGCTTAGCGATCAAGTCGGCCAATACATTCCCCAGCCGAAGCGGTGGCTAACGGGTCACGTAACTGCGTTCCTTCTTCCAGCACCGACTCCAGTCGCCTTTGGACTAGAGGCCTTGGCCTTAGATCTTTGCGCTGCCCTCGTAGTGCGTTCCTTGTCCTTCGGGCCGAGAGCACCTTCGCCCGGTGCGTCCGTGCCCGCCGTGTCCTTGGGCGCGCCGTTTTGGCCGGTAGTTGGTGAATGCTGCCTCGCATTAGCCGAGGCTAGCAACGATTGCGACATCTCTTTGGAAAATTGCGCCTCTTCGTCAAGAAGCTCAATGGCTAGATACCAATAGTAGTCGGCGCTTCCTTCCCGGCACTCATCTGCTTCCCACAGCCGGTAAGCGCGCTCGCGAATCGCTTCTTCCTTCGATTTCTCTTGCATCTTAGAAGTTCCGTGACATTGCCCATAAAACAGTCGGCGTTGTAGGCTTAACAATCCATTCATACACCTGACAATCGGACGAACCATGCGTTTCACCCGATTTCAAGTTTCTCCAAACCGCTTCGCGCGCAGACGAGGAAATAGATTCCCGGCGGGTGACGCCGCCTCGTGCCATTCCAACGGACTATGCCATATCCAACGGTTGCTGTGCGCCCCGGGAAGTGCAGCCTGAAGCGTCTCTTGTAGCAATGGACCAATCGAAGCGGCAAGGTATTGGCCTGTCGGCAGGCGTGCGCCGCAGCCCGATTCGGACCTCGCTTTCGCTGCGATTGCAAAGGTCGCCGCCAGCCGTCGCATTGCAAACCACATTAAGGCGCACGACGACGGCAACGACAGCATGAGCGTGGTTGGGGCAACGTTGAAGCAATCACGTTCGGCGCGGAAAGCGGCGCGTCGGCTCAGCCACGGAAATAATCACCGTACGACAGGCGGCGATGCTCTATGCTAAGAGCTGCAATTTTGATGTCGACGGAACGCTGGTGGACTCAGTCGACCTCCACGCTCGCGCCTGGCACGAGCGGTTCGCCCACTTCGGCCATGAGGTGACGTTTCAGCAGGCGCGCAATTAGATCGGGAAGGGAGGCGACAAGCTGATCCCGGTATTTCTTTCGGACGCCGGGCAAGTGAGCTCCCCGCAGCGGACCGATGAGCGTGGCCAGGGAAGCAGCAGGATCACGGCGAAGCGCTTGAGAAATGGCGCGGCGACCACCCGCCGGGACTCTATTTCCTCGTCTGCGCGCGAAGCGCTGGGAGAAATCTAAAACCGGTCGAAACGCATGATCCGTCCGATAGTCAGATTATGGATGGATTGATAAGGCTACGACGCCGACTGCTCTACGAGAGCAATGTCCCGGAACGTATAAGATCGAGGGAAGAAGCGGTTCGCGAGCGCGCTTACCGGCTGTGGGAAGCAGATGGGTGCCGGGAAGGAAGCGCCGACTACGATTGGTATCTAGCCATTGAGCTTCTTGACGAGGAGGCAACTTTCTAGAGAAGTGTCGCGGTGGTTGCTGGCGTCGGCTAACTCGAGGCAGCATCCACCACTAACCATTGGGCAAAACGGCGCGCCCAAGGACTCGGCATTCGGACCGTTGTCTTACTCGCGTAGCCGGGTAGCCGCTGGCGTCGAACGCCGGGCTTCAGCGAACGTGCGCCAGCAGTTCCGCTGACGTCATCAGCGCAGCGTACTTCTGCTGCATGTCGAAAAGATTGGCCCGATGCGGTTCGAGTGCGCGATCTCCCACACAATCCGACAGCACCACAGGGCGGAATCCTAACTGCATCGCATCGACGACGCTTGCGCGCACGCAGCCGCTTGTGACGCATCCCGCAACGACGAGCGTGGACACGCCCCGCATCGCAAGCCACGCTGCCAGCGATGTGCCGAAGAACGCCGATGGCACGTTCTTGCGCACGACCAGTTCGCCCGGTGCAGGCGCAAGCTGCGGCACGATCGCGCTTGCCGGCGTGTCTTCCTTGAGCGTCAGCATGCCCGGCACTTTCAGCGAGAATACGTTGGCGTCCGAATCATCGTCTGCATAGACGATGCGGCTATGCGCCACCGGCCAGTTCATCTCGCGCGCCGCCTTCAGCAGCGGCACGGTGTTCTCGAGAGCTTCGGGAATGTTGCCGCCGCCGAACACGGCCGGATCGGCGAAGCCGTTCACGAAGTCGATGATCAACAGCCCGATCGGACCTTTGATTTCGAGCGATTGCCCGAAGCCCTGACGTGCATAGACGGCATCATTCATTTTTCATTCTCCACAGTTCTGCCGTCGCGCACGACGTCCACGCCATCGAGCGAGACGGTGCAGCGTCGCAATGGAATGTCGATATGGCAGGCGGTCGTGCGCTTGCCGCCGCCTTCGTTGTTCGGCCCGAGGGAGAACAGGAAATTACCGTCGAACGCGCGGGCGTCCATGCCCAGCGTCGCTTCGCGGTCGTACAGGCCGAGCGTGGACCAATGTGCGCGCTTTTGCAGGCCCCAGCCGATATGCGAGATCGCGTAGGCTTCGGGATCGTCGAAGGTTTCCATGTATTCGCGCAGCAGGTCGGCGTCGACGCCGCCTTCGATCTTGCGCGCATAACCGGCTTCGACGGTCAGCACGATCGGCTCGCCGCAATAGCTTTTCTGAGGCAAGAGAATGTCGCCGCGATCGATCACGATGCGCCCGTTCGCGCCGCCTTCGTTCGGGAAAGTCAGCGTGAAGCCGCTCGGCCAGTGATCCCAGCGGCCGGGTTCATCGACGAAACCGTATTCGGCGATCGCCGGAAACTCGCCCATCGGACAAGTCAGATCCGTACCGGCTTTCGACGTGACGCGCATTTCGCGCGACGCTTCGATCCGCTTCGCGGCAGCGAGCACCCGCGTGCGGTCATCGGGCGTCGGCGTCATGCGGACCATCACTTCCGGCGGTTCGACAGCGAGCAGAATCTTCGTGCCCGAAGCGAGGATGTCGTGCTGTTCTGGCGAGAAAAGCAGCGTCATCAGATCGAGCACGAGGTCGCTCGCCTTGAGCGCCGCGATCGCCGCGCGGTTGCCGGTGAGCGGCGTTTCGCCGAGATGGGCGAGGGCGTCGCGGCTCAGCGCCTTCTCGCCGTTGACGGGCGGCAAGTCGAGCCGGTTGACGACCGCGCCCATCGACTGCGTCGCGATCAACGCGCATGCGAGGGTTTGCGGATGCGTCGCCGCGCCGGTCAGGATGGTCACGGTCTGCCCCGGTTCGAGCCGCGAGAGCGTGAGCACCTGCTTCCAGGCTTCGACAAGTTGATAGTCGCTAATTGGCATGATGGTAGGCGAGGGTTAATCGAGCACTGCGCCGAAGAACGAACCGAAGGCGCGATAGAAGCCTTCCTCGTCGTCCCACGGGATCATGTGGCCGGCCTCCGGCACCTTGACGACTTCGACGTGCGGCAGCAGACCGCGAATCTCGTCGATGTCCTCGCCGCGGATCACGTCTCCGCGGCCCGCCGCCATCAGCAGCGCAGGCTGCTTCACATGCGGCATGTCGGCGTGAACGTCGTCAGTATGGAAGCCTTCGAAGCTCGCGCGGATGGCGCGTTCGTCGCAGGTATGCAGCCATTCGGCGCGCAGGCGCAGTTGCTCGTCCGTCCACGTCGGGCAGAAGCGGCGCATGCCTTCGACATCGAGCCCATCGCGTGCGAGCGCGATCGAATCCACATACCACGGCAATGCCGACGGATACGCGCGTCGTCCCGGACCCGACACGGGCGGATCGACGAGCGCGAGCCGCGCGAGCGCGCCGCCCTGCGAGCGTGCCGCCGCGCGCAACGCGATGCGCGCGCCCATCGAGTGCCCGAGCACGCTCGCGCGCTCGAGCCCGGTCGCGTCGATGAAAGCGAGCAGGTCGCCGGCTTGCGCGTCGACGCTGTAATCCAGTTCCGGCGATGCGCTCGACAAGCCGCGGCCCCGCACATCCAGCACATAGGTGTCGAAGTGCCTGCCGAATCGCTCGCCTACGAAGCCCCACGTGACCGCGGGACTCGTGATGCCCGGCACGATCACGACCGCATCGCGCTCCATGCGCGGGCCGCTCGCGCCGCCATAGCGCAGGTAATGCTGGCGGATGCCGTTTGCGTTGACATTCGCGCCGTAGAGATACGTCGATTGCATCGATGCGCCCTCGCTCAATAAGCGCCGGAAAGGAGCGCACCGGCGCCCGGCACGATGGGCCGCAGGTCGAGCTGCCGCAACATCGCATACGTGGTGGCGATGGCGGCGGTCACGACGGGCTTGCCGGTCATCGCTTCGACCATCGGCACGACGGACAGCGACGGCATTTGCACGCAGGCCGACAGCACGATCGCATCCGCGTCCTGATACTTCAGCGTCTTCACGATGTCCGGCAGATTGCGCGGATCATGGCGCGCGACTTCCAGGTTGTCGGGAATCTCGAGCGCACGATAGTCGATCACGTCGAAGCCTTCGTGCCCGATGTAATCGACCACCAGTTCGGTGAGCGGCTTCATGTACGGCGCGACCACGACCACGCGCTTCGCCTTCATCACTTTGAGCGCATCGACGAGCGCGCCCGCGCTGGTAACGACGGGCGCATCGGCGCCGTTCGCGGCGGTGTGCGCCTGCAAGCGTTGCTGCGACGCGCGGTGATATCCGCGTCCCATCGCCATGATCGCGACGAGGCACGCGTAGCCGAGCACGTCGACGCGCGCATCCGAAAGCTCGACGGCGCAGCGGTCGGATTCCGCATCCATCTGCGCGAGTTCTTCCTTGACGACCTTCTTCATCCGCATGCGGCTGGAATGAAACGTGAAGCGCTCCGGCTCGATGCTTTGGCGCGCGGTCAGCATGGCGGGAATTTCGGTTTCCATCGTCGTGTTCGAACTCGGGACGATCTGGCCGATGCGATAAGTATTTGCGGGCATGTCGATAAACCTCGTGATGTGATCAGGCGGCGGTGAGCGTGCGTGGTGCGAAGCCGGTCGCGTTGTACGCATAGACCCAGTTCGCCTGAATGCCCGATGCCTGCGGATTCAGATACGACTTGAACTTGTAGATGAGATCGCGCTTGCGTTGCGCGAACGCGCTCGGCAAGTGATACGTGCGGCCGCGTTCACGCGATTCGAGCTGGACGCGGCTCGTGCGCGGCAGGCGTTCGGCCTCGTAGTCGCGCAATGCATTCGCGATATCGCTGCCGTGCGCTTTCAACGAACGCGCCAGCACGTAGCCGTCTTCGATCGCCATCGCCGCGCCTTGCGAGAGAAACGGCAGCATCGGATGCGCGGCGTCGCCGAGCAGCGTGACGTTGCCGCGCGACCAGGTCTGCATCGGATCGCGATCGAAAAGGCCCCATTTGAAGACCGAATCGGCGCGCTCGAAAAGGCGGATCAGATTGGGATGCCAGCCTTCGAAAGTCGCGAGCAACTCTTCGCGGCTGCTCGCGGCGTTCCATGATTCCTCGACCCACTTCTCCGTCTCCGCGACCGCGACGATGTTGACCGCCTTGCCGCGACGCACGAAATACGTGACGACGTGCGCGTTCGGCCCGAGCCAGAACGAAGAATCGGGGCTCACGAAGTCGGGCATCTCGTCGAACGGCACGACCGCGCGAAAGCACATGTTGCCGGTGAAGCGCGGCGCCTCGTCGCCGAAAAGCTTGCTGCGGACGATCGACCGCACGCCGTCCGCCCCGACGATCAGATCGGCTTCGAATTCGCTGCCGTCGTCGAAGAGGGCGACCGCGCCGTCCTTGCCCTGGCGGACGTCGACGCAACCGGTCGAAAGACGCGCGGCATCGGCGGGAATGAGCGAAGTCAGAATGCGATGCAGGTCCGCGCGATGCACGTGATAAAACGGCGCGCCATAGAGAGCGGGGCAGACGGCGGCCAGCGGGGTGCGGAAGTTCTCGCGCGCCGTCTCCCAGTTGCGGCCGACGATCGCCTGCGGCACGAAAGCCACGTCGCGCAGCGCGTCGCCGAGGCCGAGCGCCTGCAGCACCTTCACCGCGTTGGGCGTCATCTGGATGCCCGCGCCGACCTCGCCGAATACGCTCGCGCGCTCGAAAAGCCGCACGTCGATGCCTTGCTGCGCAAGCGCGCCCGTGAGGGCGATGCCGCCGATTCCGCCGCCGATCACGCCGACGCGAAGTGTTCTGCTCATGGTCTCGTCCTTCCTGAAAAGTGAATCCTGTGGATGCGCGATCAATATTATATGGCCGTATAAATAAATGCAACGGCGGACGTGCGGCGAGCTGACTGCTGAAGGAAATTGGAGACAGGTGTTTGAACGACCGTAAAATATGCGGCGACCGCAGCCGCATGCATCGAGCGGCCTTCCTTCAACGCAGCACGGCCACGCATGACGAAAGACCAGACTACCCACGCTCGCGCACACGGAGCTTCGGCCAGGCGCAAACGGCTCGGCCGCCCGGCGGGCAACGTGAACCAGCGCGAGAACATCCTCGATGCCGCCGAAGTCGATTTCTCGCAGCGCGGCTATGCGGGCACGTCGCTCAAGGAAGTGGCGGCGTCGTGCGGCGTCACGCAGGCGCTCATCACGTACTACTTCGGCACCAAGCAGCAGTTGTTCGAGCAGGTCTTTTTGCGCCGCGCCACGCTGGTATCGGGAGAGCGGGTCAGTCTTCTGCGCGCACTGGGCGATGGCGGCGCGAAGCCGAACGTGCGCGACATCGTGCGGGCGTTCCTGCAACCGCTGGTCGCGCTGCGCCAGTCCGATGGCGGCCGCGCATTCATCCGCCTTCAGGCGCGCTTGCATACTGAACCGCCCGAGATTTCCTACAGCCTGCGCAGCACGGCCTATGGCGATTCCACCGACGCCTACGTCTCAGCCCTGCGCGCGGCGTTGCCCGGCCTGCCCGAGAAAGACCTCTACTGGCGCGTGACCGCGATGATCGGCGCGTATCTGTACGCCTTCTCGGATACGCACCGGCTCGACATGCTGGCCAAGGGCGCATGCGATCCGTGGGACGCGAACGAGACGCTGGAGCAGTTGACGAGCTTTATCGTCGGCGGGCTGGAGGCGCAGGCGAGCGTGGCGGCAAAGCCTGCAAAGACGAGCCGCGCGAAGAAAACGACGGACGCCTCCGCGAAAAAAACGGTGAAAGCAGCGAAGACCGCCCGGGCATCGCGGGCGGCCTGAAGCAGCGCTGATTAGCGACGCAGACCGATTTCCATCGATTCAATCACGTGCGTGAGCGTCGCATGCATCGACGTGAGCGCGGCCTGCGGCAAGTCCGCGCTCGCGGTTTCGCCGATCATGTCGCGTAGCGTCTCCTGAACATCGACGGAGGCGCTCTGCGGCAGCGCGGCGGCGATCACGCTGATCGCGGCAGTGAGGCCATGCAATTTGCCCGTCAAAACTTCGAGTTCCTGGCTCATCTCTTACTTCCTGTCGTTGCGTTGAATGAAGCGTGGAAAGTGGACCGTCTACGATGAAGACGGTCCCGTCGATCACATTTCCTCGGTCGCCGGATGCGCCTCCAGCTTGACGAAGAGCGCGAGCCCCGCGATCACCGAAGGCACCGCGAGCAGCGCGAACACCGCCGGCAAGCCGAGCTTCCATTGTGCGAATAGCCCGCCGAGCGCGACGCCCGCAATGCCGCCGAAGCGCCCGACGCCGTACATCCATGAGACGCCGGTCGCGCGGCTTTGCGTCGGGTAGAACATCGCGGCGAGGGAGGGCATCGACGATTGCGCGCCGTTCATCGTCGTTCCCGCGAGAAAGATCAGCGCGCTGACGAGGCCAACGCTGCCGATCGCCTGCCCGACCACGAAGATGAACGCCGCAGTCAGCAGATAGCCGAGCATCACGATGACGTTCGCGTTCCAGCGGTCCATCAGCCAGCCGGACGCCACCGTGCCGATGCCGCCGCCGAGCGGGAAGAGCGCGGTCAGCAGCGCGGCGCGTTCGGGCGTGAAGCCCGCTTCGTTCATCAGGAGCGGCATCCAGCTCATCAGCAGATAGAAGATGACGAGGCCCATGAAGTACGTGAGCCACAGCATGATGGTGCCGGTGAGAAAGTCCCTGGAGAGAATTGCGCCGACGGACGTCTTCGCGCGGGTCTGCGTGCGTTCGGACAAGTGAAACGACTGGACGCGCGACAGATCGAGCGGTGCGATTTTCGCGAGCGGCGCGCCGATTTTTTCCTTGGGCGCGCCCTGTTTCACGAGAAATCGCACGGATTCCGGCACCCAGAACACGACGCCGAGCACGAGGATCAACGGCAGCACGCCGCCGACCACGAACAGGCTGTGCCAGCCGTACGCCGGAATCAGCCACGACGACATGAAGCCGCCGAGCGCCGCGCCCACGGTGAAGCCGCAATACGTCGTATTGACGATGATCGCGCGGCTTCGCTGCGGCGCGTACTCGGAGACCAGGGTAATGCTGTTCGGAATCGCGGCGCCGAGGCCGATGCCGGTAAGAAAGCGCAGCGTCACGAGGGATTCGATGGAGCCCGCGAACGCAGTGGCGAGACTCATCGCACCGAAGAAGGCCGTCGCGGCGATGAGCACGCTCTTGCGTCCGAAGCGGTCGGCGGCAGGGCCGGAGATGACCGCGCCGGCGGCGAGACCGAAAAGCGCGGCGCTCAGCACGGGCGCGAGCGCAGCCTTCGAGATGCCCCAGCCCTTGACGAGCGCCGGGGCGATATAACCGATGGCCGCCGTGTCCATGCCATCGATCAGCACGATCAGGAAGCACACGCCCATCAAGACCCACTGAAAGCGCGAGAAGCGATGCGCGTCGATGAACGCTTCGACGGGCACGTCCCCGCTCCACGCATCGCCGCGCTCGGAAACCGATGGATGCTCCGCCCGCGGCGGAAAGGCCGGGCCGGATTGAAGCTCTGCTTGCGACATGAACAACTCCTCGTTGTCGACGGCTCGCACCGTCCATGAATGCCACCAGGCCGGCCAGATGCCGGAACTGCGCGAAGCGGGGGCCCACCGGTTTCGACGCTGCTTTATTATATGTATCTATAATTAATAAATGCAATTGGGAAAAAAATAGACCCAGCGCTGATCAACTCGACGACGCGGCCGGCCACATGACGCTATCAAAACGTTCGTCAGCGGTTGAACCAGATCAGTGCCGCCACCATCGACCGGCTACTATGTGACGTGCGCGAACAGCTTCGTTCGCCGGTCAAGTCCGACGCGCTGGCGGAACCGGAAACGCGATTCGCCGTTCGTTGCGGATCCGGACGTTCTCTGCCTGGAATAATCGTCTGCCTGGTTACCTTGAGGTTGCTTTCGTCTGCGGTGGCACGAAGATCAACGGCGACTTCGTGCACAGTTTCGTCCTGACCGATATCGCGACTGGATGGACAGGATGCCTGCCATGCCTTATCGAAGCGGTGCGTTCCTTCTTGACCACGTCGAACGAGTTAGTCGAGGATTCGCATCTCAGCTTCGCGCTCTGGATTGCGATAACGATACGGTTTTCATGAACGAAGCTGTCTTAGAGCGCGCTCCCGCGCGTTGCTTTCGGCGCTCCCGGTTCTTTCCCGTACCCACGACCGCGCCGCAGTCGATGCGCTGCATGAACAGTTTCTCCGTCACTTAGTGGACGCAAGAGCGGTCAGCGGCGAAGCACGCGTTCGGGCGTGCTTCTAACGCGGTCCGACGCTCAATGCGGCGCTCGACCGTTTCCATACGCAGTGGCACCGACTCGTGCTGCTTCGATCGTGTCGGTCAGTCGCAATGCGCTGACGGCGCTCGTATAGCGGTGCATTCGCCTCGGAATACTGCTCGCGGCTTATCTGTGAGGCAGCGAGCCGCTGCCGTCCAGCCAGCGCTTTCTGATCGCGCTGCCCGATGCGGCGAGCTAAGGCGGGTCGTTTTGCATGGAGCGCGTCGCGCAACTCGGTCACGGCCGCAGCGGCTGCAGGCGCTATCGACGTTGTCGTTCGCACTTGCAGAAGTCGAGTCGAATCTGAGCCGGATCAGCGACTGGCTGGAGCGTAAGGCGACAGTTGACGAACACGCTGGCGCATGCATTGCTTTTATGCCTCCACACCAACACTGCTCAAGGAGTGCTTGATGAAAGCTGTCGTTTTTCACGGCGTAGGCAACATTTCCCTCGATACCGTGCCGGACCCTACGATGCGGCACGATCAGGACGCCATCGTCCGCCTGACTGCGAGCGCGATCTGCGGCACCGATCTGCACATGGTGCGCGGGACCTTCCCCGGCATGGTGCCCGGAACAATTCTCGGACACGAGGGCGTGGGCATCATCGAAGAAGTGGCGAGCGGTGTTCGCAACTTCAAACGCGGCGATCGCGTGCTTATTCCCTCGACAATTTCCTGTGGCGCGTGCTCGTATTGCCGCACCGGTTACACCGCGCAGTGTGACAACGCGAATCCAAACGGGCCCACCGCAGGCACCTCGTTCTTCGGCGGGCCGAAGCCGACCGGGCCGATCGACGGTCTGCAGGCCCAATACGCTCGCGTGCCGCTGGCCCACGCGAGTCTGATGAGGCTGCCAGACGTACTCGACGACGAGCGCGCGATTCTGCTTTCGGACATCTTTCCGACCGGCTACTTCGGCGCGCAACTCGCGGAAGTATCGCCCGGCGATACTGTGGCCATTTTCGGCGCGGGTCCGGTAGGGCAGTTTGCGATAGCGAGCGCCTTTATGCTCGGCGCGGGGCGCGTGATCGTCGTAGACCGGCTCGAGGACCGCCTCGCGATGGCGTCCGCGCAGGGCGCCGAAGCCGTCAACTTCGAGATGGAAGATCCGATCGCGGCGATCATGTCGTTGACCGCGGGCGCAGGTGTGGACCGCGCGATCGATGCGGTCGGCGTCGATGCTGCGCATGCTCACAGCGGTCCCGCTGCGTCCAATGAACAGGCGCAGCAAGCCGAGCAGGAAAGCCGAAGCGTGACGCCCGAGCGCAACGTGTCGGACGGGCACTGGATTCCCGGCGATGCGCCGACTCAGGCGCTCGACTGGGCGGTGTCGGCACTCGCCAAGGCAGGCACCCTGGGAGTGATCGGCGTGTATCCGCCGACCGACCGATTCTTCCCGACGGGGCAGGCGATGAACAAAAACCTGACCATCAAAATGGGCAACTGCAATCACCGTGCGATCACGCCGCATCTCATCGAGCGCGTGCACAATGGTTCTTTCGATCCGCTGCGGGTGCTGACGACGCGCGAACCTTTGACGCATGTGATCGACGCTTATCACGCATTCGATCAGCGCCAGCCGGGATGGATCAAAGTGGCGCTGGAACCGCTCGTGTGAAATGAACATTGGTGCTGTCCTAATCGCAGCCCATCGAGCGCGCGCCGACTGCCCCCTCGTATCGACGATGTTGCATAACAGCGCGCGAGGGGGAGCAGCTTGGTGCGATGTTGACTGCTTCGCCGGTCGTACTGCCTGTCCGTTCCGCTTAGCGCTCGCGCGCTGCCCGATATTGCAGTGGTGATCCATTATATGGGCGCTCCAACGGCGTTCGGGCGATGACCGGCTTGAGCGTTGCGGCACTAGTCGCATCTCGCACCACCGGAGGAAAACGGATGAGCGATCTTACCTTGGATGATCTCGCAACCAGGATGGCAGAGATCGATTTCGCGATGCTGTCGACGCGCTCGTTGAACGGCAAGATCGCCGCAAGGCCGATGAGCAACAACCGCGACGTGAAGTTCCAATTTTGTCATAGGTCCGCCGCGAGCGCGCCAGCAGCGAGCGGGCGCGGCGGACTGTCCCTGCTCTTAGGCTCGTCCGCGCTCAAGCGCGCGTTCTTTGAGCAGATCTCGTGTCTTGTTGCAGGCACCATCTTCAGTTTCTCGTGCGTCAGTGCGAGCGCTTCGGCGCGCTTCGCGAGGCATGTCCACGAGCCGAGCAACGGTGTGCCCGTGGCCTCACGCATTGAAAGTAGGCACTCCATGCCGATGACAGACGCTTCGATCAGATAGTAAACCGAAATCATCAGGTCCCCTTCTGGTTGACAAGCCGCGCTGTGATCGGCGGCGTGGTTGTGCCAAACAGCGACCGAAACGTTGAAGGCATTCGTCCGCGCGCCTTATCGGATTCGTGTGGGACGCAGTTTCAAGTACGCTATGAAAGGCCGCTATTTGGATACCGTTTGCATTAATGGCGCCGCCAAGCATCGTTTTCACGAGCTCGGCGTCGGGTCGCGTACCGATCGACAACTGATAACAGCCCATCGAGACAATCAATAACCGGCGGCAAATAGACTTTACCGGTAGGGATCTGGAACTACGCGATGTCTGCGAGCCACTGTTACTTTTCTCCGGCACCGCTTTGGGCGGGTCATTCGCCAGCCCGCACCGACACTGCCGCAGATTTCGCACTCATCGGCGCTGAAGGAAGGAGGAAGGTGTCGAGCACGCGACGCGCAGCGCCAAGGTACGGCGCGCGTTGCTCGCGCATCGTGCCGGAGGCAACGTTTAAACCGCCGCGACAAGCTCAGCCCCGACGAGTCGGCAAAGACCGCGCGCATTGTCGCGACCGCGCGCTATGTGCGGGACGACGAGGGCGATGCGCGGCAATTCCTGAACACCGCGCACGCGCTGCTGGAAGGCCGTTCCCCGCTCGGGGTCGCGCTGATGGAACTGGGCGCGCGGCGCGTCGAGGAATTGCCGTGGAAGCTGTTCTATGGGCTGCCCGCACGACGCTCATACAGAGCGCGGAGTCTGGCGTCGATCTTCGTTGCGTGGCATAAAGACCCACGTGAGGTGCTTAGTGCGAAGGGTGTCAAAGCCTGTAAACCGCAATCATCCCGAGGACAAAAAAACCGCACACGAGGGGTGCATGCGGTTGAAAGGCGTGAAACCCACGCCCGAGAGAGCCTATATTTAATCATCCGGCCGTTTACTCAATATCGATCCCATTTCGCTGGAGTGCGCATTTTTGCTCAAGTAAAATAGGCGGCGCGTCCTTTTGAACTATGCGGATCACTGACCGGGGCTACGATAATTCGGTATGGCAAAGGCGTGTTTCCAATGCGCTGACGGACCACGGTAGTTCGCCACTGCTCGGATCGAATTCGTGCTGCACACGGCATCTAGACGGACGTTTCGACGTTACGCCCCAATTGGCAGGTTGTACGGAAGCGGTCCGACATACGGAAGGGCGGTGACTGTAGGATCGCCAGGTCCTCACCGCGACCAAAATGACCGTCCATCAGGTCGCCTACACGCCACACCGAACATGGTCGCCGAACGTGCCCATCGAAGCCGGCCGCTTTCAGGTTCGGCACGGAGTCAAGCGGAAAGATGTTGCTCATTGCAAGAATCAGCATATCGCCCTTTTGATCGTCGTTGCGTATGGCTCGGACAAATGCATAATGCGACGCTGCATCCAGTCGGGTATCCAGTAGCAAGGCATGAGGGCGCCGACTTTCCACGTACCGGCCCAGCTTGCTGATTTCCGACGCGTGATTGACTTGATAGTTTTTGAGTCTTAGCAGCAGCGATATGGATGAACCGATCGCGTCATCGGCGTGGCCAATGAGGATACGCCGCCTCCCCATGACTGCTTCAGGTTGTGCGCCTGTGCGCCAAAACGCGCATTCCTGTTCATCGTCGATCGGTTCACGACGTGTCATGCCACATTCTCCGGTAGTCAGCTTCGTGGCTCAAACTAGTATGGCCGGGGCTGCACTGGGGTCCTTGCAAAATCCGCAGTTGAAAAACTTCAACCCTCCGAAGTTGCATGCCACGAATGGCATCCCGACAAGCGCGCACTTACTACTGCGAGAACTCCCTCTTGTATTCCTTTATCGCATAATGTACATGCCTGCGCTCACTGCCCGCACGGGATGCAATGTCAGCGACGTCACGCCGTCTCCGCCGTCAGCAAATGCCAGTGTGCGTCTGTCGGCAGCCCTGATCCGCCCACGACCCATACGCAGCAGCACTGCAGGAGTGCCGCAGCCGACCAGGTTACCCATTCCGCAGAACTAAGAGACGGGCACGGCCCCAAAGGAGATGGTCTAGAAATGTGCATGGAATCACGAGAACTGGGCAAGCAAAGGAAAAACTTGCAGGACCGCGAAAAAGAGCAGATGAACGTGCAACCTGCACACAACGGTCCCACACCATAGTCGCACCGCTTATGCTTACGGCAAAGGTCAAGATGCCGCGCTGCCGACGCCCCGGCGAGCCGACGTCACGCTGCGTTGAGGCCACCGCGGAACGTTAAAAAGCGTTCGATCTCATTGAGCCCATGCTCAATAGCGGACCACTGGGCCTGGTGCCGGGTGTCAAATCGACCCAACAGCCCGCTGACCACTCGATCACCGCTTGGCAGGCGCACAATAACCATGGCGGCAAACGAGGTTCCGTCCGGCAGTGCCAGTCCGGTCACTAAGAATTCTTTGAACTCCAACTCGATTGCGTCTTTCATCAGAGTCGCCGGTCTGGCGCGTCCGTGGCTACCGCTTATGTCACAAGCGAAGTAAGCGCACAGCGCGGCGACGGTCCGGTCCGCTTGCGTTCGTTACCAACGCAACGTCAGAGAGGTCGCACCGCCTAGTGAGAAATCGCGTGTGTAGCGCGGCAAGAAATCTGTTCCGGTCAGTCCGTGCCCTTCTCCGTTGCACTGTCGTTCTTCCCGACTGGCTCATCGATCCGCATACTAAGCTAGTGCATTATGCGTTCCAGCATAGGCTTTGTTAGGAAGGTGTGCTCCTGTCGAAAGTGGCGACGACTACTGCAGGGGAAGACGATCATCTCCGCTAGTGTCGAAGTCTGGGTTGTGATGCCCTTTGAAAGTTCCTCGGCCATGCACAGGCGCAACGCTTGTCTTCTCCATGCAAGATGGGGGCAGGTGTCACGAGGCGCTGTCAATATTGCGTCCAGGCCCGCGGTAGGGCGCACATATGTCGGCTACCGCCAGCCATGGTGATTCTGGGGAGTAACGCGTCTCCGCACCGGCTTGACACAGCAGGTGAACGTAATCGTAGGGTCTCATTTCAGGCGAAGAAGACTAGCAGGACCCATTGCTTCCCGCGCCCGATACGGCTGAGCGCCCCACGTTCATTTCACAGGAACACGTGCAGTGACATGGATGGCTTGTCCGCGCGAGTTCCATATGCGCTCACGGGCACCGCAGCGACGCTTTCGTTCGCCGCAACCTCAACCGAGGTTTCTACGATTGCCAGGCTCGCACTCGGGAAAGGCGGGGTGTACGCCGAATTCGTTTCGACAATTTCGCGAGGTCATCGCGCGCAGATTCTTCCGGATGATGAAGCAACCGCGCAAGTCAATCCACCCCGCAGCGGCTAGCCGGTTTCTCTGCCGTTTCCATCGACGTGCTAAGCCGTGGCTGCCTGTTGCGAACGTGTGAACCCCAGTCTTCGATGCAGCGGCGAAGCGCGTCGTCGATTGTCGGCAACACGGCCGCCCTGCGGCTGGCGAGCGCTCGATAAGTGGGCCGCGGCGCGGCAAGACACATCGCTTCAACTGCGCATGCTTCTACGAGGCTAGGGTCCAGACCGGCAATGCCCGCCGCCTCGACCGCGAAATTGAAGCACGTGAGCGCGCCGCGACTGCTTAGGTGCACAATGCCCGACTCGCGATCGATCAGCAGATCGAGGCACGCGTGCACAAGGTCCGATGCATAGGTCGGCGAGATGGTGACATCTTTCGCCGCGACAAACGGGCGGTCGTCGGCGAGTGCGTGCAGGGCGCGGTGAAGGAAGTCTGAGCTTTTCCAAAGCCCGAAGATGGGACCGGTTCGAACGACGAGCGCCTGCGGAAAACGCCGCGACACATCGCGCTCGGTTTCGGTCATGCAACGGCCGAAACGATTAAGGGGACATACCCCGTCTGTCTCGACATAGGGGCGGGTGGCGCGTCCGTCGAAGACAATGTCAGACGAAAATGTCAGATATTCGATGCCGCCGCATGCGGCGCAGGTCTCGGCGAGCGCGGCTGCCGTCTTCGTGATGGTCCTGAGATGAACGCTTGAGCTGCGCTCGGCCTCGTCCGGATCTAGTGGATCCATCGCGTTGACGACCGCCCACGGTTCTAACGCGCGGATCGCATCGCTGAGAAGCAAATCGTCAACTAAGACGGTGGCGTAATGCAAGTCGCGCTGCGCGCAAAGGATGGCGAAGAGTTGCGCCAGCGCGCCGTTACCGACGATGAGTATCGGTGCGGGCGGGTGCGTCTCGTCGCCCGAGCGCGAGCACGCGGATGCGGGTGCGGGTGCAGGTGCAGCAGTTCCGCCGGTTACGCTCGGTGCGCTTAGCACCACCGGCTCACAGAAAAAGCGCCCGGGTCGACGCCACCATCCCGTGCCGTGCAGGACCGGATGATCGTGCGGTCGGCCAGCGGCAAGGTCGCGCATCAACGCAGCGACGGCCGTTTCGCGCGGCTCGTGCCCGCGCACATCAAACGCGCCGGGCTCATAGTATCCGCGCTCTTCCGTCACAAGACAATTCCAGTCGTACGAACCGAGAAGTGCCCAAACCGTCACCGCGCGCACGTCGGCGCCGTGCCCGCGTGCCTCGCTCGCGGCGCTCCATATCTCGTGCAGCCAGCGTAACTGGTCCTGCCGCGTCGCGTCGATATGGGCTTCGGTAACAGCAAGCGGCAAGTGGTACCGTTGCCACGCTTCGTCGATTAGCGCGCGCATTCCCGGCGGCGGATTTGCAAGCGCGCGCGCCGCTTCAATGTCGGCGAAGCGATGCCCGTACCATTCGCAGTGATACGCCTGCGGATATTCGTGAATCCGGTCGTCCAGCCAACGCTCGCTCGTGATGTAGTAGTTGATGCCGACGATGTCGGGCGGACACGGATTGTCCACGAACCAGAGCACGTCTTCCGCCGCGACGCCAGCATCCGTGATGTATTGCCACAGCGCATGGCCGGGCACCACCTTCCCGCAAAGAAGATCCCACGAAAGCCAGCGCCGCTCGTTGTAGAAACTGACGAGCTTCGTCATAGTTGGCGTGCCCTGCGTCTTGCCGAGATCGTCTGTCTGAACGAGCTTCGCGCGCGGGTTGACGTTACGCACTTCGCGCATTGCGTGCACCGTGGCCTTGCATTGATTGATCAGCGCCTCGAGATACGTCCGATCATCCGTGCCGTGCGGATGCCAGACGCCGTAGAGGCCGCTGAACCGTGCGGTCGTGTTCGGCTCGTTTACCGGCGTGTAGTACGAAAGCCAAGGATAGCGTTCAGCGACCGCTCGAGCGAATTGCGCAAGCCTGCTGGCGAACTGCGGGTCGAGCAGGCCACCGGGCAGCGGGCCGCTTCCGTGGTGCAGCAGCCCGGCTATCGGTTCGACGCCCAGTGCGCGAAGCGTGGGTAGGCGCGCATCAAGCCACGACCAGTCGGCGTCGCCGATACCCGACGGCGCCGTCCTTTCCCACAGCACCGGGTAGCGCAGCGCGCGTATGCCCAACGAGGCGAAACGCTGAAGGTCGTCATCGCGCGTCGCATGTCCGCTACGGTCCAACTGGCTAAAGAACGTGTCCCGTACCCGGTTGACCGTGCATTCGAGTCCTCCCCACAGCACCAGCCGATCATCCATATCCAGTATCCCGAAGTGTACAAACGTGAGCCAGCCCGCGACGCATTTAAGCACTCGGTATGCCGTTGTCCCGCGCGATCAGTGTTTCCCCCGAGCCAGCGGGCGCTGGAACAACGATTGCCCCTTATGTCGCAGATTTGTCAGCGAACGCACCGGCAATGTATCAGGCCCGGCTCAGGCCATGTTGCGAGTCATCGCGTGCGCCATACGCAGCGTCGCTCATCTTCAACGCGACGTGAAAGCGGCCGAGCTTCGGACATCACGGACGCAATGGATGCGGTACTTCCGGAGGCACTCTCTTGCGCGAGTCTAAAGCCCAACACCAATCGACAGCCGCCAGCGCGGCCGGGTCTGCCGACCGTCCGTCGACACACGTCCGCTCGCGGATCTCCACCGCGGGATCGGGCCTGCCACGGACCGTTCTATGCCTATCCCATTTGCGCTGGAACTTCGTTTATCAGCGGCCACAGCACTTGCTGTCGCGCATTGCCAAACAGGCGGAAGTGCTCTTCTTCGAAGAGCCACGAAGAACGGATGAGGCTGACGCGTGGCTGGACGTTCGGGTTACCCAGCAAGGGATCCGCGTGATGACGCCGTGGCTTCCTTCGGGCCTGACTCAAGAAGAGGACGAGCGCGCGCAACGCGTCCTTCTCGACGCGTATCTCGCCGGCACGGACAAAGGGGATCTCGGTCTCTGGTACTACTCGCCGATGAGCCTCGCCTTCACCGATCATCTCGATGCGGGGCTTATCGTTTATGACTGCATGGACGAGCTTTCCGCGTTCAAGGACGCTCCGCCGCAACTTGCCCAACGTGAAGCTCAGCTGATGCGTAAGGCTCACGTCGTCTTCACGGGCGGACAAACCCTGTTCGAGTCGAAGCGGCGTTTCCATCACAACGTCCATGCGTTTCCGAGCAGTGTCGATGTCGCGCACTTCGAGAAGGCGTGTGGGCCGTTGCCCGAGCCTTCGGACCAAACGGCGGTACCGCGCCCGCGCCTCGGCTTCTATGGCGTACTCGACGAGCGTTTCGACGTCGCGCTAATCCGCGCCTTAGCCGCTGCGAGACCGGACTGGCAGTTCGTCATGCTCGGCCCGATTGCGAAGATCCGGCCCGCCGATCTGCCGCAAGCGCTCAACATTCACTATCTGGGCCAGAAGTCCTATGACGACCTGCCGCGCTACCTCGCGGGCTGGGACGTCGCCCTTATGCCGTTCGCGATCAACGAGGCCACGCGCCATATCAGTCCGACTAAGACGCCCGAATATCTAGCCGCGGGGCGACCGGTGGTGTCGACGCCCATCGCAGATGTGGTCTCGCGCTATGGCGATAGTGGTGTGGTCCGCATCGCCCGCGACGCGATCACCTTCGAGCGCGCGATCGCATCGGCGTTGACCGAAGCATCGGACCGCGCGGCATTCATCGGCCGCGCCAAAGCGGTGCTCGCTGGAATGTCGTGGGACAACACGTTCGCCGGCATGCTAGCCGAGGTTGAAAGATGCGCATCATAGACACGACCGCGAACGTTCCTTCCAACCCGGGCCTGGGCGGCCATCCATTGCATCCGGACGCGCGCGAGGACCAACGAAAGGGCTTCGACTATCTTATTGTCGGTGCGGGCTTTGCGGGAAGCGTCATGGCCGAAAGGCTTGCCAGCGAGTACGGCCAGCGCGTGCTGCTCATCGACCGGCGTGCGCATATCGCGGGCAATGCCTATGACGAGTACAACGCGCACGGTATTCTGATCCATCGCTATGGGCCGCATATCTTCCACACAAACGCGCGGCGCGTTTTGGACTATCTGTCGCGGTTCACCGCGTGGCGACCGTATCGGCATCGTGTGCTGGCTTCCGTCGACGGCATCCTGGTCCCGATGCCGATCAACCTGAGCACGCTCAATCGCCTCTATTCGATCAACCTCTCGCCGCAGCAGGCGGAGGCTTTTCTTGCGGCGCGCGCGGAGCCAATCGCCGACATCCGGACATCGGAAGACGTTGTGGTCAGCAAGATCGGCCGCGAGTTATACGAGAAGTTTTTCAGAGGATACACGCGCAAGCAATGGGGCATGGACCCGTCGGAGCTGGATCGCTCGGTGACCTCGCGGGTGCCGGTACGCACGACGGCGGATGACGGGTACTTCAACGACGAGTTTCAGTGCATGCCCCTTGAAGGATATACACGCATGTTCCAGAAGATGCTCGCGCATCCGAACATCAAGGTCATGCTCAACACCGACTACAGCGAGATTCGCGCGGAGGTCGGATATCGCAAACTAATCTATACCGGGCCTATCGACGAGTACTTCGATCATTGCCTCGGCAAGCTGCCGTATCGTTCGCTCGTGTTTCGACATGTAACGCTTGATCAGAAGCACTTTCAGCCCCGTGCGGTCGTCAATTATCCGGCAGAGCAAGTGCCTTTTACGCGCATCACGGAGTACAAGTATCTGACGGGCCAACAGCACGCGAAGACCAGCATCACGTACGAATATCCGAGCGACGAAGGTGACCCGTATTATCCGATCCCGCGGCCGGCAAACGCGGAATTGTTCAAGCGCTACGAGGCGCTCGCCGAAGCGCATCCGGAAGTGATTTTCGCGGGGCGACTCGGGAGCTACCGCTATTACAACATGGACCAGGTGGTCGCTCAGGCTTTAAGTCTCGTCGAGCGTATTGCAGCGACAGATGGATTCGTGAGGTTCGCGTAGGGCCTTCCACGGTGGTTTTCCCACTCTTTTTATTAG
The DNA here is from genome assembly GCF_000698555.1 of Caballeronia grimmiae. Classification (GTDB taxonomy): domain Bacteria; phylum Pseudomonadota; class Gammaproteobacteria; order Burkholderiales; family Burkholderiaceae; genus Caballeronia; species Caballeronia grimmiae. The sequence continues at coordinate 32,844 of NZ_JFHE01000045.1, forward strand.
CATGAAGGTAGGTTTTAACGTTGTTTTTTGGCCTTATGAGTCTTCCAGGTAAGCGTCGAAAACCACTAAAGTTGCGCCGCGATGGGAGTTCCAGGAGCGGCCATCGCAATAGAAGTGAGGTCGGCATTTCCTACCAAGGACGATCGTATCGTTGCCTCGAACGGCGACGATGCACCGAGCATCACTGTCTGGCCCGGTGCCCGTTCAACGCTGCGACGAGCGGTGCTGGACATCGATCATCTAACGCAAGACCATGCCGAAGCACGAGCAGGAAATGCTCCTTTTGTCTCTCTTCAAGGGGCAATCGGTACTTTGGCCGGATTCATCTGCTACTTCAGCAATGGCGGATCAAGTCGCAACTTCGATACGCTGCAAAAAGACACTATCGACAAACCGAATGGTCCGGATGCATCCGACGCACTGCAGCAGAGCCAGGGTTTCTCCTTGACATACGATGGTTATAACCCCTGCAGCCGACCGGTCGAGCGACGCCGTAATTCCATGGCCGCGAACTGCATCAACGACTGCCTCCTCGTCAAACATCGACTCCGACGCGTAGCGGAGGATGACATGGGCCCGAATCAAAAGGATCTCCAAAACCGTGAAGGCAGCTGCGACTGCGAGTTGGGACGGTCCTTCCGGAGCGCGCAGTTCCGGTCAGGGTCACATACTTTGCTTCCTAGGCCGGGAAAGCACGACCAGTCCATCGGCTGCTGGTATTGGTTTGCTGAACCGCGTAAGCGACCGGAATGCTCATTGCGATGGAGCCTTGGATGCCGATCGACGGTCGGCGCGAATACCACCATCCGGGGGTTACCATGGCAGTCAAGACTTTGCAAGACCTTTTTATTCACGCCCTGTCGGACGTCTATAGCGCCGAAAAACAACTGACCAAGGCGCTCCCACGACTGGCGCGGGCGGCTTCCAATCCTTCACTGTCCGAAGCGTTCAAGATCCACCTTGAGGAGACGCAAGGTCAGATTGGCCGAATCGACCAGGTAGTGGAGAGCGCGCGGATAAAGCTCAAGCGTCTCAAATGCGTGGCGATGGAGGGACTCGTGGAGGAGGGTCAAGAACAGATCGAGGAGATCGAAAAAGGCCCAATTCTCGACGCAGCACTAATCGCCGCAGCACAGAAAGTCGAGCACTATGAAATCGCCACTTACGGGACGCTTGCGGCGCTCGCGAGAAAGCTTGGTTACAACGAAGCGCTGAGCCTCTTACTCGAAACGTTGAAAGAGGAAAAAGCAACGGACGAAAAGCTCACGTTGCTGGCAGAACAAAAGGTGTCGGAAGAGCAGGCCGGTACGCCTGCCGCAAAGACACCGCCAAAACAGGTCGCCGAATAAACGTGCGCGCGCCGAGGTTGCCGCACCGTACGCGGCGCGCCAGTCACTTGCATCTTTGTCTTCCCAGTACTTGTAAAAGGTCGGTGGCGATGCGCTCTGTGTGATGGACATGAGGTAAGCCAGCGGGCGCGCATTATAGGGAGACTTCATTAACATCGAATCTGCAATTTCATTGAACCTCCGGACGCTCGTCACCTTATGCGGCCCACATTGGCGGTTGAGGCACGGTGACTGCCGAGGATGGCAAGAAAAGACCGTCATGGTGACGCGGCTCGATTCAGGCGAACGCACGCGTTTTTTTCGGGCGGACTGATCGCGGGAGGGGCAGCGATGCAAGCTGTCAATGTTGCGGAAACCGGATTTGACATCGGTTGGATTTCGCTCGCTTTGGCCGTGAATTGGACTGCGCATCCAGCCAGCAAAGCGTACTTGCTGGATACCTTGCTGGACGTGAGCACTTTCGCGTTCCGCAGCATCTCCCCGATCGCTTCGTCTCGAAATGGTTGCAACTACGGCTGAACGCATTCCGACGCCGCCGCATTCTCGATCGGGACGTGACTCCTGCCTACCTAAAAAAGATCGACTGCGCGATGTGTCCGATTACATTGATCGCCATGACGCATGCCGCCTTAGCCGAAAGTGACTGGTCGGTCGATAGGATCAACAATGATGGAGCCTATGCACCCGGCAACCTTATGGTGATGTGCGTCAAAGCAAATCGGGCAAAGGGAGCGAAGGATTTCAGAGCGGTCGTTGAACTGGCGTCGGTGAGCGCGCAGGGCGCAGTGCTCGGTCTTTCGAAGCGCGAGTGGGCTCGGCTTGCCTGCGTGATGGCCGGCGCGGCGAACATGACTGGGGCTAGGCCTCTTCTCCCGCTTCTTACTAGGCTCCCGGAGGACTCCCGGGCGCCGCTGTACTTCGTTTTCCAGCAGATGCTGCTGTCTTCGGCGCGCTTAGCGAGAGAGCGCAATCGGGTTATGAAGGTTTTGTGTCGATTGCATCCGTCAAGCGAGCGGACCGCTCTTTTCAGATGCGCAGTGGAAAGGCTGGCAGTGAACATAAGAGATGCCGCTTACCCCTACGACGCATTGTCTGACGAAGGCGTCCAGCGTGCGATGACGAGCTGGTTCACGACTGTGCCGGCAGCCAGCGTCCCCGGATTGCTCCAACTGTGTTCCGAGTACGGCGCCGGGCGTTGCGAACCTGCGCCTCCAGCTGCATGGACACTAGAAGCAAGCGGTCGCTTTTAATGCGTTCTCCCAAGGACCGCCGTGACCCGTCATCCGAACGAGGCCACATGGCACGCTTCACTCGCGCGTTCACGCGCGCTCGGCCGATTGCCATCCCAAAGCTGGGTGCCGAAGTGTCTGCGTCGGCCATGGGCCGGTGCCGGTTAGGTCCGCCAGTGGCAAGCGTTGCGCCCTAGCTTTACCGGATTAGAAGCAGAACTATAAACTCCGTCAATCCTCCTTCGGCTGGTGCACGGGCGGGGGGATAGGATCGACAATCAAGACGTGCTTGGCGCCGACCCTTCGGCTCGATGATGCAGCGTACGGACGACGTACCGAATATGAATCCGGGGATGTCGCGAAGGGCATTGGCGGGGCAGGACCGATTCCTGCGGCCGATGGTGCAACGGAACGACGGGGGAGCTTCGTGCTCGTCCGAGCCGGTGAAGACTCCTGCATGACGGGTACGAACCTGTTGCGCCTGACTTGGTGCTCGATCAGTGGAGACGAGCATGGCCCCTGTTACGAGCTATTGTTGGCTGTCCGGCCCACATACGTGTCCGGCGACAGTCGTGAGCAGCTGCCGCACGGGAGGGAAATATGGCACATATCACGGGAAAGCGTCCGAAACTCGCTTTGTTTCCAACGAAAAGCGTCCCAATGGCCCCCGGGGCGACGGAAGACGATTTCACGGTCTACGCATCGTTTCGCGGCAGTGATTCGAGCGGCTACTACGGCACACTGAAAGTAGTGAGGACAACGGACGGAAAGATTCTTTACCCTTTCGAAGGTGTGGAACAGATTGGCCCGTTCGGAAGCAAACCTGATGCGATCGCTGCTGCGCATCGGCGCGGCGACGAAATTGTCAATGGCGACTTGAAGAATCCCGAACTCGAGCAGTGAGGTCTTTTCGGCAACAGTTGCTTATCTCGCGTGAAGCGTGGGAAAAAGTGTGCTCAAGAATGTGCAGAAACGCTGAGGCGGCAGAGCGCTGAGGCAGGGGTGGCCGTGGTGTAAGTTGATGAATGCGGAGTTCGTCAATCTGCCCCCGGGAGGCCTTTCTCCATGGCTACGACCAAGCGTAATATGAACCGGCCGCCAGCGGAAACACTAGCGAACCGCGTATGGAGGCCTTCACGCCGGCATTACGTGGCACGGGAGACTAGCGGCTTATGAGGTTGACCAACAACCATGCATTAGAGGCAGTGCGGATTCCACCACGTCACCCCATCGCGCCTCACGCGCGCGGGAAGCGGGACACCGCCGGCCTGAGTCGCTTACGGCTCAAGCAGTGCTCTTCGCGATCAGTCGCTCATTCGCCTTTGCAGCTCACCGGGGCCTCTAGCAATGCCGGCCAGATATGCGCCCAATCTCCGTCATGCGCCACGTCCGCGACGGCGCGCCATCGCGCGCAGTCCGTGCCAACCGCGTGGACGAAACGCCGCGCGACGGCCAAGGACACGACGTAATCTCGGGTTGCTGGCGAATTGCACTTGCGGCAGCGTACCGAGGGAAGCCGCGACATTGATTGGATCGAGCGACTGGGGCATCGGCGATACGTCGTTGCGCCGCCGCCGGAATAGCCGACGAGATCAACGCCGGGTCCCGGCGCGCGCGCCGCGATCGCGTCCATTGCCTCATTCATGGATACGAGCACGTCGGGCGCAAAGCGCGCACTAGTCCAGTAGCGGACATCGCAACGCGGGTTTTCCGGCATCGGCGTGTACTGGCATGGGCGCGCCAGATACATCACGTTCGGCGACGGGTCCGCGGCCGCGAGCGCAAGCCCCGTCGCCTCACGAGGCGTCGAATTTGCGACGGCTCGCTGCGCGTCACCCACGCGAAGCCATCGCGTTCGATATACACATGAATCGGCAAATCACGGCGCGCAATACGCGAGTACGCGCTCAGCGCGAAGACGCTCGTGTGCAATGTCTCCCGCTGCATTCGCGCGGACTCGGCGAGTGCATCGGCGCGCGCGTCCCGAGCGAGTCGACTTTGGTTGAATCCGCCATCCCATTCGGACGGACGGTCGCGCCGTCGTGTCTCCCGTCGGCTGATCGGTTACGTTGCTTTGCGGTGCCAGGCCTGGCACGGTCAGGCTTAGCACGGCAATAGCCAATGGCTTCTGCCTGCCATCGGGGAAGGTGGGCAGCGACAATTGTTTTGGCCGGTCGTT
>NZ_JFHE01000046.1 GCF_000698555.1 Caballeronia grimmiae
ATCGCTGTCCAGCTTGGTGTGAAATACGCAGGGCGCGACAGCAGTGGTGTCGGCGGCGATAAACGCCTCTTCGTCATCAATTCCAAGCTCTTAAACCTTCTGGAGCGCCAGCTCGAAGCCGAACTAGCGGTGCCGACTCTGCCGCGCCTTTGAGCTGATGCGTCTCGACGGGAAGAACGCAAGTTTCCGTATCGTTGTACGACGTACACTAATAGTGTGCACCGTAAAAGGGTTAACGCCAGTGGTTCGCGACCTTACGAATGCGTATAGTTGGTTTCATGGGCTACACATCATGTGTACTGTGTACAACGCCTCGTGCAGCGGAGTTTTTAATCGTCCGGTTTGGCGGACCCTTATCCACGCTGACGTTCACAAGAAGCCGACCGGAAGCATCGCTAACACGGGTTAACCTCCGGCGCAATTCAACGGTCCGGGAATTTATCAGCTAACCGAAAGGGCCAAGCTGAAGTCAAGGAGATACGCATGAGCTTAAGCATTCCTGTCGCGTCCGAGGTCGAGCGACGCACCATACGAAAAGTCGTCTGGCGGTTGCTCCCATTCCTGATGGTTTGCTATCTCCTCGCGTTCATCGATCGAGGCAACGTGGGGATGGCGTCGCTTCAAATGAACCAAGACCTCGCGATGAGTGCTCGCGTGTTTGGCTTCGGCAGCAGCTTGTTCTTCGTTTCATATTTCTTTTTTGAAGTTCCGAGCAATCTTGCGCTGCAGAAATATGGAGCGCGCTTATGGATCGCTCGGATCATGATCACGTGGGGCGTTGTTTCAGCCTGCACAGCGTTAGTTCACAACGCGCCGACCTTTTACCTTCTACGCTTTTTGCTTGGCGCAGCAGAAGCAGGCTTCTTCCCCGGTGTGCTGCTCTATCTCACGTACTGGATTCCCGCTCAGTATCGTGGACGCATTGTTGCCACCTTCATGGTTGCAATTCCGGCCGCCAGCTTTATTGGGTCACCGATCTCGGCGCTCCTGCTGCAGATGGACGGGATCTGGGGTCTGCGCGGGTGGCACTGGCTGTTCTTGCTCGAGGGAATTCCGACAGTCTTGATGGGTATCGCATGTCTGTTTGTGCTCACCAACAAGCCTGAAGGTGCCAAATGGCTGAAGGATGATGAGCGCGAATGGCTCGTGAACGCTCTTGCCAGTGAGGATCGCACGCCCAAGAAAGTAAAGGAGATGCCGCTTCTAAAGTTGTTCAGCAATCGGTATGTGTTGTGCCTTGCGCTCGTTGACACGTGTGCGTCTGCCGCAGGCAGTACGCTGTCGGTTTGGCAACCGCAGCTCCTGAAGTCGTATGGCCTGAGTGTCATGCAAACCGGTCTGCTCAACTCGGTGCCTTATGCGTTTGCAGCGGTGCTCATGGTCTTCTGGGGGCGGCGCTCGGATCGAACGGGCGAGCGACGCTGGCACACCGTCATCCCGATGCTCTTGATTGGTGTTGGCCTTTTTGCGACCTCGTTCAGCGGGTCCCTGATTCCGACGATGTGCATGCTGTGTGCCGTGCTGGTAGGCGCTTACGCGTTCAAGGGACCGTTCTGGGCGCTGGCCTCAAGCATGTTGTCGAACAGTACTGCAGCCGCGGGCCTCGCGACCATCAACGCCATTGCGAATTTGCTGGGCGGCGGTTTGATGGTCAATGTGTACGGGTGGGTCAAGGAAGCGACCGGCAGCTATGCTCTGGCTTTGTTGCCCCTTGCCATCCTCACTTTGATCAGCGTGGCCACCTTGCTGTTGTTGAGCCGTAGCGCCTCCGGCCAAGGCGCGCGAAATAACGCGAAGGCAGTCTGAGCGTACGAATTGCCGGAAAGGCTTTACCTCTGAACCCGGACGATTAGAGCAGCCGCGATCGTGAGACCCTCGCGGCCTGCTCGGATCCGAATCAAATTGGTCACCGGCTCGTACCGAAGACCGAATAAGTCGGGAGACAGCGTCTCCCAGACAAAGCGGTGCTGTAGGCGAAAGCGGGTACTGCCGGATTGAGCAGCATCGCCTTCGCATTTCCACCGAGAAACGGCTGCGGTTCGAAGCGGGAGATTAGAAAGCTCGATGCGTTCGACTACCGCTTGGCATCGTTAGGAATACGAACGGACGTAACAAGGTACGGGCATAGATCACCGACCGCTCACCTAATGGAACGTGATTCATAACACCACAAACTGTGAACTGATTGACAAGGGAGCCACCGTGAAAGCATCAGACCTTTTTGTCCGAGCCCTTGAAAACGAGGGCGTGGACAGGATTTTCGCTGTGCCTGGCGAGGAGAACCTCGACGTCGTCGAATCGCTCCGCAATTCGAGTATCGAGCTCGTCATCACCCGCCACGAGCAGTCTGCCGCTTTCATGGCAGCCACCCACGGCAGGCTCACGGGTCGCCCCGGTGTCTGCATGGCAACCCTCGGACCCGGAGCGTTGAACCTGGTGACCGGTGCCGCCTACGCTCATCTTGGCGCAATGCCCATGGTGCTGATAACCGGCCAGAAGGCCATCATGACTGCACGGCAGGCGCGGTTTCAAATTGTCGACATTGTCGCGACAATGAAACCTTTGACAAAAGCGTCCCGGCAGATCGTCAGCGCAGGCAGTATTCCAACTGTCGTGCGTGAAGCGTTCCGCCTCGCTCAGGAGGAGCGACCGGGACCGGTACATCTGGAATTGCCTGAAGATGTCGCTAGCGAGCAAGTGCGCGATGACCTGGCGCTCGTTCCATTGCATAACGTCGAGCTCCCCGCCGCACAGGACGCCGCCATCGAAGGTGCGGCGGCACTTCTTATGGAAGCTGAGCGCCCGCTCGTGATGTTCGGTGCGGCAAGTAACCGTCCCCGACTCGCTGGTCTGCTGACGGATTTCATTCGCCGTACCGGGATTCCGTTTTTCAATACGCAGATGGGCAAAGGGACGGTCGCTGGCATTACGACGACAGAAAAGGGCACCGAACTGTGGATGGGCACGGCTGCGCTCAGTGAACGCGACTACGTTCACGAGGCAATCGACCAAGCGGATCTGATCCTCTCCATCGGTCACGACACGGTTGAGAAGCCGCCATTTATCATGGGGCCAAAGGGACCGAAGGTGATCCACGTCGGCTACACGCCCGCCAATGTCGAGCAGGTCTTTTTCCCCCACGCTGAGGTGGTAGGCGACGTCGGATCGAGTTTGGCGCGGCTGGCGGATTTGGTCCACGCCAAGCTGCCTAACGCCGGCGCACTGATTCCGCTGCGTGAAGGCATCTTGAAAAGAACGTTGGATCGGGCAGAGGAATCACGCTTTCCCTTGACCCCTCAACGCATCGTCCATGACGTGCGCACGGTGATGCCGGCCGATGGCATCGTCGCGCTCGACAACGGCATGTACAAGATCTGGTTTGCACGCTGCTATCGCACGCGAACCGCCAACGCGCTGTTGCTGGACAACGCCCTGGCGACGATGGGCGCAGGTCTGCCTTCGGCGATGATGGCTTCGCTGCTCTACCCCGAGCGGCGCGTGATGGCGGTATGTGGCGACGGCGGATTCATGATGAATTCGCAGGAGCTCGAAACCGCCGTCCGGCTCAAGCTCAACCTCGTCGTGTTGATCATTCAGGACGACGCCTACGGCATGATCCGTTGGAAACAAGCGGTCGACGATTTCGCGGACTGGGGACTGAACTTCGGAAATCCGGACTTTGTCCAGTATGCCCAAGCCTACGGTGCGAAGGGACGACGCGTCGAGTCGGCTGAAGGGCTGGTTCCGACGCTCGAAGCAGCGTTCGAAGAAGGCGGTGTGCAGCTCGTCGTCGTGCCTGTTGACTACTCGGAAAACAGCCGCGTGCTCGTTGACGAATTGAGAAACCGCGTGAAGGAGGTGGCGCAATGAAGATCAAAGCCGCCGTTTTGCAGGCGATGGGTGCAATCGCCCCTTACAGCGAATCTCGCCCGCTGCAGATCGAGGAGATCGATCTGGCTCCGCCCGGTCCTGGCGAAGTGTTAATCAAAATCGCCGCAGCGGGTCTCTGCCACTCCGATTTATCGGTCATCAACGGCGACCGGCCGCGTCCGATGCCGATGGCGCTCGGTCATGAAGCGGCTGGCGTGGTGCAGGAACTCGGCTCTGGCGTAACCGACCTTCAGGTGGGCGATCATGTCGTTGTCGTGTTCGTGCCGAGTTGCGGTCACTGCGCGCCGTGCGCCGAAGGGCGTCCTGCGCTGTGCGAGCCTGGCGCGGCTGCGAATGGTGCGGGCACCCTGCTGTCGGGTGCGCGGCGTCTTACCCGTGAAGGCGGAGTCGTCAATCATCATCTGGGATGCTCGGTGTTCGCCGAGTATGCGACGGTGTCACGTCATTCCGTCGTGAGAATCGATCCGACTGTGCCGCTGGACGAGGCGGCGCTGTTCGGATGTGCGGTGCTCACGGGCGTAGGCGCCGTCGTGAATACGGCGCAGGTTCGCGTCGGCGCGTCGGTCGCGGTCATCGGCCTGGGTGGCGTGGGACTGGCGGCCCTGATTGGCGCGCATGCCGCGGGCGCACGGCAGATCATCGCCGTTGACCTGTCGGACGACAAGTTGGAGCAGTCCAAGAGCCTGGGTGCGACCCACACCGTCAATGCCGGCCGCGAGGATGCGCTCGCGCATATTCGCGAACTGAGTTCGGGCGGCGTCGAGTTCGCGTTTGAATTCGCCGGATCGATTCGTGCATTGGACCTCGCCTACAGCATCACGCGTCGCGGCGGATCAACAGTGACCGCCGGGCTGCCGCCTTCGACCGCGCGCTGGCCGCTGCCAGCGGTAAGTCTCGTGGCTGAAGAGCGCACCGTGAAGGGCAGCTACATCGGCACGTGCGTCCCGTCACGTGACATTCCGCATTTCATTGATCTTTACAAGCAGGGGCGTTTGCCGGTCGATAAATTGCTCACAGGCCGATTGAAGCTCGATGAGATTAACCACGGTTTTGACTTGCTGCACGAAGGCAAGGCGATCCGCCAAGTAGTGGTGTTCGAATGAGCAATGCCAATCCAAACTGGGCGGATGGATGGGTCGTGATGCAGCGGGCGTTCCTTAACTCAATGAGTCCCGCTGCGGCGAAATCGGCGGCCTCGGAAGCTCAGACAGGCGCCGCAAAGCCGCTCATCCAAGAACAGTTCGCGGACCTGCAGGAAACGTGGAAGGAGTCGATCGAAAAATGGGCTTCCTTCGCTCAGAGCGGGGCCAGCGCTGACGCTTGGACGCCGAAGGCACTGCGGGAAATGTTTTCGCCCGCGCGATGGAGCGGGCAGGGGGCTGGCGCCTTCGACGCCAATCTGCAACATGTGATCGAAGGCCCCAAGTACGCGACGCTCTATGACCTGGACCGGAAGGTCGCCGAGCTGCAGAAGAGGGCGAGCGACCGGGACAAAGCCGTGCTGGCCTATCAGGCCATCGTGCAACGCGCGTGGAACACTGCACTCGAGCGTTTTATGAAGTCGATGTCATCGGCCGCAGAAGGCGCGCCGACGACATGGCGTGGCCTGGCCGATCGCTGGCTCGAGGTCGCTAACGAGACGCTGATCGAAGCCCACCGGACGAAGGAATTTGTCGACGCTCAAACCCGGATGTTGCGCGCAGCATCGGACTATCGGTTGAAGGAGCGCGACATCGCCGAATCGTGGTGTGAGGCGTATCACATTCCGACGCGCACCGAAGTCGATGAGATCCAGCGCACGGTCACAGAGTTGCGCCGCCAGGTCCGCCTGCTGCAGCGACAGAACGTGGCTCAGCATGAAGCAGCGACGAAGACGACTCCCACCCGACAGACGCGCGTGGCATCAAAAACCGCTCGTTCGACCCCATCCTAAGAGAACCGTATGGCTGCCGCCAAGAAATCGACCGTCGCGCGGGCGCTCGCTGAATTCAGCGACTTCAATCTAAAGCTCGCCCGTGGACAGCAGATGCTCGACCGGATCAAGGACGAGCACGTGGAGATCGCCACCGCCGACAAGGAAGTGGTGTTCCGCGAAGACAAAACGACGTTGTATCGCTACAAGCCGACAGCCGAGCGCACGCTGGGCATACCGGTCCTTGTGGCGTATGGCCAGATCGGCCGCTACACGATGACTGATTTGCAGGAAGACCGCTCGATGCTGCGCAACCTCCTTGCGCTTGGCGTCGACGTGTATGCGGTGGACTGGGGTAGCCCAACGCGTAGCGATCGCTGGCTCACCTTCGAAGACTACATCGACGTGTATTTGAACGACTGCGTCGAGTTCATTTGTCGTGAGCACGGCATCCCCGCAATCAATTTGCTCGGCATCTGCGAAGGGGGTGTCTTTTCGCTGTGCTATGCCGCGCTCTACCCCGAGCGCATCAAGAACCTGATCCTGACCATCACGCCGGTGGATTTTCATCAGGATCAGGCGGAAGGCCGCGTCAATCACGGCTTGCTGAACCTCTGGACGCGCGGTTTGGGCGAGGATGACATCGGCCAGTTGATCGAAGCAAACGGCAACCTGCCGGGCGAGCTGATGAGTCACGTCTTTTCGCAGATGACGCCGGGCGCGACCTTGTCGAAGTACAACGTAGGCTTGCTCGATACGTTCGACGACGAGAAGAAGCTGCTGAATTTCCTGCGCATGGAAAAGTGGCTGACCGACCGGCCGCATCATCCGGGTGAGGCGGCCAAGCAGTTGCTCGTCAACCTCTACAAGAACAACGAGCTGATACGCGGGGAATTCAAACTCGGCGGGCGCACCGTCGATCTGAAGGACATTTGCATGCCGGTTCTGAACGTCTATGCGAAGGATGATCACATCATTCCGCCAAAGACGACTCAGGCGCTCGGCGATGCAGTGGGCAGCGACGATTACCGCGAGATCGGGCTCGACGGCGGCCATGTCGGTGTGTTCGTGAGCGGCAAGTCTCAAGGCGTGCTGGGCAAAGGCATCGTCGAGTGGTTGCGCGAGCGCGATGATGCGTGAGCGTGATCCTTCCTTCGCTGAGATGGAACCGAAACTGAAGCAAGTCGACGTGATTGGGCGAGGCGGCTTTCACAAGCTCGCCTATGCCGACTGGGGTCCGCCGAAGGCAGAGCGAACGGTCGTGTGCGTTCATGGCGTGTCGCGCAACGGACGTGACTTCGATGTGTTGGCCGCGTCGCTTGCGGCGCAGGGCATGCGCGTCATCGTGCCCGACCTCCCGGGGCGCGGACGCAGCGAATGGCTGGCCTCGCCTAGTCACTATACCGACCGCGCCTATGTGCGCGCGATGTCGACGCTGATCGCACGGCTCGATGTGGAACAAGTTGATTGGGTGGGCACGTCGCTCGGGGGCCATATCGGCATGTTAGTGGCATCAGAACGTGGCACGCCAGTGCGACGCCTGGTGCTGAACGATTTCGGTGCGCGCGTGTCAGCAGCAGCGCTGCGGAAGATCGGCAGCTATCTGACTCGTTCATGGCGTTTTGCGTCCGTCGACGAAGTCGAGGCGCACCTGCGTGACGTTCACGCGCCGTTTGGCAAGCTTAGCGACGCGCAGTGGCGTCATCTCGCGCAGCACAGTGCAGTCGAGGATGACGCGGGTTTGCTCCGCTTTCACTTCGATCCGGGCATCGGGTTGCGCTTCGCAATACCGATTCTGCTCGACGTAATCCTGTGGCACGTCTGGGACAAGATCGTATGCCCGGTGCTGATCTTGCGCGGCGAGGATTCCGACCTGCTCGCGCGCAGCACGGTGGACGCGATGCTCAAACGCGGACCGGGCGTGAGCCCGGGCCGCGTGACCGCGGTCGAGTTTCCCAACTGCGGTCACGCACCGGCACTGATGGACGACGCGCAAATCGGCGTCATCCAGAACTACCTCTTAACCGACTAGCTGAGGCTCAACACGCGAGCCCGAGACTGCCATGATTCAAGACAAGGTCGTTACCGCTGACGAGGCCGTCGCATTGATACGCGATGGTGATGTTGTGAGCTGCTCAGGGTTTGTTGGCATCGGCACGCCCGAGGAACTGATTGCTGCGCTCGAGCGGCGCTTTGTCCAAACGCAGGAACCGCGGGACCTCACGCTCGTCTTCGCGGCGGCGCCCGGCGATGGCAAAGATCGGGGACTGAACCGGCTGGCTCACGAGGGACTCGTGCAACGTGCGATCGGCGGTCACTGGTCGCTCGTGCCGAAGCTGGGGGAGCTGGCAACCGACAACCGCATCGAGGCCTATAACCTTCCGCTCGGAACGATCTCCCATCTTTATCGGGATTCGGCCGCGCATCGTGCCGGTACGCTCACGAAGGTCGGACTCGGCACGTTCGTCGATCCCCGGCAGAACGGTGGGAAGATTAACGCACGCACCACCGAAGACCTGGTGCGGGTAATGGAGATTGACGGTGAGGAGTGGCTCTTCTATAAGGCGTTCTCCATTAACGTCGCGTTGATCCGCGGCACGACGGCTGATGCTGAGGGCAACATTACGATGGAGCGCGAGGCACTTATGCTCGACGCTCAGGCCGCCGCCATGGCCGCCCGAAATGCGAATGGGCTCGTCATTGCGCAGGTGGAACGCATTGCATCGAGCGGCTCGCTCGATGCGCGCAGCGTGGTTGTTCCGGGGGTCTTGGTCGATTGTGTGGTGCTGGCTTCGCCCTCGGCTCACAAGCAGACTTACGCCACCGATTACAACGCAGCTTACTCGGGCGAGATTCGCGTTTCGGTAAACAAGTTTCCGGCTTTGGCGCTCGATGAAAGAAAGCTGATTGCGCGGCGCTGTGCCTTCGAGTTGCCGCTGGGCGGCGTGATCAATCTTGGTATCGGCATGCCCGAGGCCGTGGCGGCCGTCGCCGCGGAAGAGCGCGTGCTCGATCACCTGACCTTGACCGCTGAGCCGGGCGTGATCGGCGGCATGCCGCAAGGCGGACTCGACTTTGGTGCGGGCATCAACACGCAGGCGCTGCTGCACCAGAACCAGCAGTTCGATTTCTATGACGGCGGCGGGCTCGATCTCGCATGCCTCGGCATGGCCGAAATCGATCGCGCCGGTAACGTCAACGTCAGTCGATTTGGACCCCGTCTCGCAGGTTCGGGCGGCTTCATTAACATTAGCCAAAATGCCCGTCGGCTCGTGTTCGCCGGGACATTCACCGCTGGAGGCATCGCGACCGATGTCGAGGGTGGTCAAATGCGCATCGTCGCAGAGGGGCGAACTCGCAAGTTTGTCGAAGCGGTTGAGCAAATCACGTTCAGCGGCCCGCTCGCAGCGGCAAAGGGACAGTCGGTCCACTACGTGACTGAGCGATGCGTTTTCAGGCTTCGACCGGAAGGTCTGCAGCTGATAGAAGTTGCACCGGGCATCGACATTGAGCGCGACGTGCTCGCGCACATGGCGTTCCGACCCATCATCGGCGAAGTGGCGTTAATGGACCCTCGCATCTACCGCCCGAAGCCGATGGGTCTGGCGGCGGTTCTAGAAGATCTGCAGCTGACCGATCGCCTCAGCTACGACGAGGAACGAAACATCCTCTTCGCCAATTTTGAGGCCATGACCGTTCGCAGCGACGATGACGTCGAGTGTGTGCGGCGCGTGTTCGATGCGCTTTGCACCAAGGTGGGCCGGCGGGTGGCGTTGATCGTTAATTACGACGGCTTCCGGCTCGACGACTCAGTGGCTGACGCGTACTTCGAGATGGTCGCGGACCTGCAAGCCAGGCACTACACGACGACCACTCGATACACCACCAGCGCCTTCATGCGCATGAAGCTCGGCGAGGCGCTCGCTTCGCGCCAGGCCGCTGCGCATGTTTTTGAGACACATGCTGAAGCTACTGAGTTCCTCCATACGCAATAGCTGACGCGAGGCGCACGATCCGGTACTCCGGATTTGACTCGATCACGGTACGGCAAATCCGGCAAGATGCACCGGTCCCGTCGTTCCGAAAGCGGATATAGATTGTTAGCTATGCCGTTTTTTAGCCTGTCCAACGGAAGCAGGCTTCGGTGTTCAACCTTAAAGCAATTCAGTGAGCAAATGGATAAAATTAAGCCTCCAGGATATCTGGTAGAGAATGCAGCACTTGGCCGATTCAGGGCGGACTCGCGAAGGCTAGCCGCCTCCTCGACGGACGTCATTCGATCCGTAGGAATTTATACGGTCTTACTCCGTGACCCGACTGCGTCGCTATGCTCAGCGCCACTTGACCGGCCTGATGTGAGTTCGGTTGCTATTCTTGGATATAACTGACGACCAAGATCCCTCGAAGTGTTGACAGCCGGCATCAGACACCCGCCGCGTGGGGGATTTCCCTGGCGCCGCGCTTGATGAGCATGAGCGGCACCGCGAGAAGCGGTCGGCACATCCAACGGGGTTCTTCCGAAAGACCGGCCGGAGCAACGCAAGGGGTGAACGTTCCGCCGTTGCTCGTCGGCCCGCCTGCGACTGCGGCTACTGACTGGCGCTCGCGCCTTGTCCGGCGCCGACCTTCTTTTGCGCGTTCTGGACGTCCTGCGGGTAATTGGGGTCCTCGCCCCGGCCGGGGTTGTAGCCCGCGTCCTCCAGTTTCTTCAGTTCTGCGTTCTTCTTTGCGCGCGCCTGCTTGCGCGCAGCTTTCTTCTCGGCCTTCTGCTCGGCTTTGGTCGGCGGTGCCGGTTGGACGGTGCCGCTCCCAGCGCCCGTGCCGGTCGTTGCCGAGTTATCCTGTGCGCTCGCATGCGTCGCGACGCTCAGCGCGAAAGCAGCCAGTATCGACGAGACCGCGAGTTTGCTCCTAAACGTTACTTTCATACGTCTCTCCTAAAGTTTGGTTGTCCAACAAGCGACCAGCAAGCGCTTCCCAGGCCGTGACGCGTTCGTCGTCGCCGCGGCGGCACGCAAGGCGTGCCGGTCATTGTAAGACGGGTCCGTACAAAGGTTCAGGTTACTAGGAGCCCGTGCCGAAAAGCGCCGCCGTGCGACGCCTTCCGAGCCTCCGACGCGCGTTGCGGTGAGCAGGTGAGGCGAACGCGGCGGTCTGCGAACTTGCGATCGGACTGCTGCTATCCCTCTTACGGCGTATTCCGTCGGCAGACCGGTTTGTCAGAGACGAGGCATGGGCTCATGAGCTCTTCCTGTTGGCGTCGAGCCTGGCTGGCAAAAGGATCGGCATTGTGGGTCTCGGTCGGATCGGCCAAGGTATCGCACGTCGTCTGGCTGGCTTTGACGTGGAGATCGCCTATTGCGGCGTGAAGGTTGAGCGAGTGCCATACGTGATGCTTGCCGACGTGCAGGAGCTTGCGACTTTCGCGGACATCTTGATCGTGTGCTGTCCTGGTGGCGACAAGACTCACCATCTCATCAACGGCGCGGTCCTGTCCGCACGCGGTTCGAGCTTTTCATTCGCTCGCAGCCGACCCAAGTCGGCCGCCCCTGCCGGCGCAAGCGTATCGCCCTCGCCGCGACGATACTCGGGTCGAGCATGGCGTTCATCGACGGCTCCGTCGTCAATGTCGCGCTGCCCGCCATTCAAAGCGACTTCCGCGCGAGCGTCCAGGCGGTGCAGTGGGTGGTGAATGCATACCTGCTCTTTCTCGGGTCGCTGGTGCTGGTTGGCGGGTCCATGGGCGATCACTTCGGCCGCCGCACCGTCTTCATTGCGGGCATCGCGCTGTTCACGCTCGCGTCGGCCACTTGCGGGTTTGCGCCGACCGTTCAGGCGCTGATCGCCGCGCGCGCGTTTCAGGGCATCGGCGCCGCATTGCTTGTACCGAGCAGTCTCGCGATCATAGGCGCCGTGTTCGAAGGCGAAGCCCGGGGGCGTGCAATCGGCACCTGGGCCGGCGTGGGCGCTATTACATCGGCGCTTGGGCCGGTGGCAGGCGGCTGGCTCGTGGATGCGTTGTCGTGGCGAGCGATTTTTTTCCTCAACGTGCCGCTTGCAGCGGTGACGATTGCGCTCGCCTTGTTGTCAGTGCCCGATAGCCACAAGGTCAAGGCGCCTCGACAAGTCGACTGGCCCGGCGCGGTCTGCGCCGCAGCAGGACTTGCCGCGCTCACGTACGGCCTGACCGAGGCTTCAGTGCACGGGTTCGCCGATTCACTCGTACTGTCCGCAATCGGCGCCGGTGTCGTCGTGCTCGCCGTATTCGTGAGGATGGAGGCGAAAAGCCGTCACCCGATGATGCCGCTCGACGTCTTTCGCTCACGAGATTTCACTGGCGCCAATCTCGTGACACTGCTGCTTTACTTCGGCATGGGTGGCGTATTTTTCTTCCTACCGTTCACGCTGATCCGCGCCCATGACTATACTGCGACGCAAGCGGGTGCGGCCCTGCTTCCGGCGCCCGTCATCATCGGTTTGCTATCGCGGTTTATGGGCGGTTTGACGAGCCGCTTTGGCTCGCGCGTGCTGCTGACGGTTGGGCCAAGCGTCGCCGGAATCGGGTTCGCGCTGCTGGCGCTGCCGTTTGCGCGCGGCAGCTATTGGAGCGGATTCTTTCCTGCGCTCGCCGTGCTCGGGATCGGGATGACGGTCACCGTCGCGCCGCTAACCACGACGGTCATGAATTCGGTGCCGGCCGACCGCGCGGGCATTGCGTCGGGGATCAACAACGCTGTTGCGCGCGTGGCGAGCCTGCTGGCGATAGCAGTGCTTGGAATCGTCTTCGTCTGGTCGCACGACGCGGCGTTATCGGCGCGGCTCGACGCGTCGTTCAGCGCGCAGGCGCCGTCCAACGCAACGTCCAGGGTGGCTGTTGTACCGTCTCTCCCCTTGCGAACGCGTTCGCCTTACCCTAAAGTAAGGAGCAGGAGGGCGCGTCATGACGGCAGCAACCATTACATCCAAGGGGCAGGTCACTATTCCGGTCGACGTGCGCAATCGCCTCGGCCTTGAATCCGGGGACCGCATCGAATTCAGCTTCAACGAGGCGACCGGTCGGTACGAGGTCTACCCGGCCACGCGTTCGCTCACGTCGCTCAAGGGCATTGTTAAGAAGCCGGCCAAAGAGGTTTCAATAGACGACATGAACCAAGCGATTGCGGAGCACGGAGCATCCGCCCGATGATCGGACTTGATACAAACATACTGGTCCGCTATTTCGCGCAAGATGACGCCGTGCAATCGAAAGAGGCGACGGCGTTGATGGAGTCCTTGACCGCCGAGCGGCCGGGGTTTGTCTCGCAGGTCGCACTGATCGAGGTCGTTTGGGTGCTTGCGCGCTGCTACGACGTCAGTCGCGGACAGATCAAGGAGATCCTTGACTCGATGCTCGGGACGAAGGAATTAGTGATTGAGGCGACGGACACGATTCGAAAAGCTCTTCGTGTCTTCGCGGCATCCGAAACGGCTGATTTTGCCGACTGTGTCATCGAGCGGGCTGGCCACGTCGCGGAGTGCGAGTACACCGCCACCTTCGATGTTGCCGCTTCAAACGTCGCCGGAATGCGCTTGCTAAAGTGAATGGTCGCGATAGCCGATATACGTTGCGAACAGAAGTCCTCAGATCCACCAATGACTGCATAAGGAAGAAGCGAAATGGCCGGGCGTTTTGTACTCTTGTTGACTATGATCCTGGCGCTGGTCGGTTTGGCTGCCTGTAATACGGTCGCCGGTTTCGGGCGGGACATCACCGATTCTGCGAACGCGGTTAAACGTGTCGTTTTCTGAATCGCTTTGAATGGGGAGAGGGAAGTAAGCGAAAACGTTACGAACGGGATCGAAGCGGCAGGGAGATCATCTACAAGCTAAGCACAACCGCAATGTTCAGTGCGTGACATCGCCGATGAGGCAGCAGCACAGCCGTTTGCTCATACTGTTCCCGCCTCCCAGATGCGGATTTCTAAGGCCATGGAAGCACGGCGCGGGCATTGTTGAGAACATCATGTGATGCCAGAATTCGTGCATACAGGACAGGAGTTGATCGTGCGAACCACCATTGCGCTTGATGATGACTTGATCGCCAAGGCGCAGGCTTATACAGGCGTAGAAGAGAAGACTGCGCTCGTGCGTGAAGCGCTGAAGGCGCTGATTCAGCGAGAAGCCGCAAAGCGGCTTGCGAATCTCGGGGGAAGCGAGCCGGGGATCACTGGCGCACCTCGTCGCCGGCAGAACGCTGAATGATCCTCGTTGATACGTCGGTCTGGATCGACCATATTTAGTGCGGCCGATCCTGTGCTCACCGCCCTTCTAGCGGATGAACGTCTGCTGGCTCACCCGTATGTGATCGGCGAAATCTCGCTCGGCAGCTTGCGCAATCGTAAAGTGGTGCTTGGCGCGCTGCTCGATTTGCCGAGCGCACCCGTCGCGATCCCGCAAGAGATTTTCTTTCTTATCGAGCGGGAAGGTCCGTTCGCTCGTGGCATCGGATATGTCGATGCGTCGCTGCTAGCGTCCGCACGCCTCCAGCCCAGCGTCACAGTTTGGACGCGTGATAAGCCCCTGAAAAGCGCTGCTGACGAAATCGGCCTTGGCGCAGCGCTTGGCCACTGAAAACGCGGAAAACGAACCATGTCCAAGTCGACTCCAGCACTTGCTAAGCGGGCAGCGATTAACGTTTTTGCGTGATTCTGCCGAGTCGCGAGAGATGCCCAACGGCGGGCCGCTAACCGAGGCCGTTGTGCAGCTCCATTTCGACGCGGCGGACATGATCGAAGAATCCTTGTCGGATCTTCGTGACTATGAGTGAGGAAAACGACGCATCCCATTAGGAGATGAGACGATGGCCACTATCGAACTCCGAATCAACGATCGTGAACTTGAAGCCGAGCTTACCGCTGGATTGAGGGTAATCGTTCGTGAGCGCGATGTGGCTGAGGTCGCTTACTCGTTGAGTGAAGCGTTCGCCGCGCTGCTTCCGCAAGGTCCGGAGTATGTGCTCCGATCGACTGTCGACGAAGCGATCAGGGCACTGCTACGAAAGCACGCACTGCCCAATTAGGGAGCGGGGCACATGGCCCTTAGACAGCGCTCACGGCGATATGCGAGCGGGTGACGGCAAGAGTCCCTCGAACCTTATAGGACACCAACACGCGCGAAGAGTACGTGCTACAGACGGACGAATTGGGCACGATCGTCGCAGCAGCACCGGTGACCAAGAAACACGCTGATTTGCTGACGATGTTCGCAATGCGCACCGACTACCGGTCTCTGCGTTACGTCATGACGCGCGATACATAGGGTCCGTCACCGGCTCGAATCATTGATGCCGACGGCCGAGAAAATCTCGCCCGACTATCAGGCATGGATCGAGGCGGAACTGCAGGCAATGGCGGCTCAGCACGCGCGGTATGGCTGGCGCACAAGGATGCGGGATACCTGCTCACCGAGAACGCGCGATTGCGGCATTACCTCGTTCACGACCGTGGCGGCCAACAGAACAACTTCGTCCAAGTCTTCCTCGAAGCGGGCTTTCCCGGCGTCATGCTGTTTGGATGGAACAAGGGTGGCCCCGCGCTCCCGCGAAACGAGACCAGTTAGTGCCGAACTGGTAGGCAGCGAAGATTTTCAGCCAAAAGTGATAGAGATCGCGATAGACGTTCTGGCGGGTCCGCAGCCAGGACGCTTCAAGGACGGCCAGATAGCTGGCCATGCCGATCGTAATGGCGGGAAACAGGATGTGAAAGGATATCGTGAAGCCAAACTGAAACCGGGCGAGGTCGAGCACCGTCAGGCCGAACATGCGTTCTGCTCCTTCAACATGACCGAATAGTCAGCGATTTTCGCAAACGGAGTCGTTGTACCTGCGCCAGGACCTGGCCCACCGCGCGGTTGGTCTCGACGGCCAGCGCGACGTCTTGGGTAAATGCCGACTCGTCGACGATGAACCTGCGAGCCACGGTAGATCTGATAGACGAACTGCGCGACATGGTAGCTAAAGGCGAGGAAATCCGCCTTGAGGATATCGATTTCATGAGCCGGTTCCAGACGCACAACACCCCGCGTTCGAGCGTTACAAGCTCCAGGTAACAACCGCCCGGTGAACTCCTTCGACCATTGCATCAGGTAGGCGGTCGTCATGCGAGGACCGCCGCTTCCTTGGCCGACCGCCTACGACTGGCCGGTCCCGCCTCGAAGGAGACGGCCGCAGTTCATGTTCGAATGGTTCCAACGGGTCGCTCCGCGTCGCTCGGCGCCGGATCGCCGGCGTTTTGCAGAAGTGCTTCGCTTACGTCAGGTCGCTATACTCCAACTCGAGCAGATCCTGAGCAAGAGCAAGATCTCCTGTCCTTAGATTAGCTGCCGTTAGTTTGGGTGACTCTCTACCACTATGCTATCGATTGCCGACCGTTGGTTTGAACTGAAGCGTATCAGTGACGAAATCACCCTGCTATGGGAACCTCATGTCGTACCACTGATGCGGTGCAATGTCTGGCATGTGCGGGGCCGCGACCGGGACCTGCTGATCGATACGGGATTGGGCGTCGCCAGTCTGCGTGACGCGGCCCGGCATCTGCTGCAAAAGAAGGTAACCGCAGTCGCGACACATACGCACTCGGATCATGTTGGCGGGCATCATGAGTTCGAGCACACGCTTGTCCACGAACTCGAGGCCGACAACCTGCGCTCGCCACGCCAGCACGGCACGCTTTTGGCTTCGGTATTGGGCGATGCCGCGATTCGTCGATACCACGAATGGGGCTATCCGTTTGATGGCGATCTGATAACCGCTCTTCCAAGTGCCGATTACCAGATGTCTGACTACCGCGTGCGACCTGCGTCCGTCACGGAAATCGTCAAGGAAGGGGATATTGTCGATCTCGGTAACCGGCACTTCGAGGTCCTGCATCTGCCAGGCCATTCACCGGGAAGCATCGGTCTTTGGGAGCCGAGCACCGGCACGTTGTTTTCCGGCGATGCGATCTACGATGGCCCGCTGCTGGACGAGATTGGCGGTGCCGATATCCCGACTTATGTGCGCACGATGAAGCGTTTGCGCGATTTGCCGGTGCAGGTCGTCCATGCGGGACACGACGCGAGCTTCGGACGGGACCGACTGGTCGCCCTGATCGATGCCTATCTGGCGAAGCGCGAATGATCGTCGCGGGAACGTATTCGTGGAACGGCGATAAACCATCACCACTGGCCGCTTTGCGGCCAGTTTGCGCCACTCAGATCAAACGACTGTCCGTCCCTTCCCGCTCCGACACGGGACGGTCACTCATCAGCCGCTTCTTTCGAGCCTTCCTGAGGCAAAATCATGAACTCGGCCCGTCGCCGAAAATGTTCACTTGCAGCCGCCGAACGTTTAGCCGCGTACAGGTGACGCGTGTCCCAACACGACGGCAGCCATCAGCACCGCGACCATTGCAAGCGCTTCGACTGCCAGCAGCCGGTCGAAGCCTCGCTGCACATGGAGAAGGACCGCCGTCGCCAATCACCGCCGACTCCAGGCGCGGCGAATAAATCAGCCGGTTAAAGCCGCCCAGCAATACAGCCAACGTGACGAATGCGAGTGTGAGCGCCAACATCTTGCCGTACAGCACGCTTAGCGACGGGGCGCCGAGGTGCGCCATGTCCTGCGTCGCGTTATAGAGGCCGGTCACGACATACAACAGGTACTTCAGGCCGAGGCCAAAGTTGTTGAAACCACGGGCAGTCGGGTCATGTTGCATCTCGTACGAGCCGGTGACCGCAGTCAACCCGAAAGACTGCCGACGAATTGCCGGATTCCATCGACAATAGGTTGCTGATCTCCCGCGAAGGGCCAATGATCTGCGCCGTCGAGCTCGACGAATCGCGCCCGAGGGATTTCGCGACCGAACTCTAATCCAACGGGGAGAGCGCTGCGGCCGAGTAATCAGCCGACACGAATCGCTGCCGATGGGTCCGAGCATGTGAGTATCAGATTGGCGTGGGCGGATTCAACCGGTCGATGCAATAGCTTGATGGAATCGTTCAGCTGGTGTCTCGTAACCTAGCGTCTTCCCTGGGCGCTCATTCAGCCTTCTCGCCACGGCATTGAGTTTGGCTTGCGAATAGACCGACAGATCGATGCCTCTTGGCAAGTACTGTCTCAACAGCCCGTTCGTATTCTTGTTGGAGCCGCGTTGCCATGGATGCTTGGGGTCACAGAAATACACGGCAATGTCAGTGGCGATGGTGAACCGTTTGTGGCCCGCCATCTCGGTGCCCCGGTCCCAGGTAAGCGATTTGTAGAGTTCTTGCGGAAGCTTGCCGACGTGTTTGATAAGCGCGTTAGCCACCGTCTCACTGTCCTGGCTGTCCACCTTGACCAACATGACATAGCGTGTTTGTCGCTCTACGAGCGTTGCGATCTGGCTGTTACCGCTGCCGCACAGGAGGTCGCCTTCCCAGTGCCCCGGAACGGCGCGGTCCTCAACCGTAGCAGGACGTTCGCTGATCGAAACGGCGTCGCGGATACGACCGTGATCCTCGGTCTTCTGCGTGTGATGACGTGAGCGACGCATGGCACGGGTGCGCCGCAGGGTGCTCCAGCAGCTCTTTCTTCAGCGCGCCGCGTGCTTGAATGAACAGGGTTCGATAGATCGTTTCGTGTGATACGTGGAAACCCTCGCTGTCCGGCCTTGTTCGCTTGAGCCATCCGGCGACCTGCTGCGGCGACCATTCCAATTGCAGCTTTGCCGCCACGATTTTTGCCAGCGCCGGTGTCGCGACCAGTTTGCACGCCTTCGGGCGCAGCGCCCGCTGCCAGGCGAGCCCATCGGCGGAGTCGGCCCGATAGCCTTTGTCGCCGCTGTTGCGCTTGATCTCGCGGCAGATCGTAGACGGCGCTCGCGACAGGCGCCGTGCGATCGATTGGATCGAATCCTCCGCTGCCAGACCTCTCGAGATTTGTTCGCACTCGGCAAGCGTGAGGGACCGCTTCGATCGGCGTCGCGGTGGAGGCTGTATCCCTCCAGTTTGCGCCAGTATTCTAGCTACGGATGAATGGTTACGATCGAATAGCTGCGCAATATGCTTCAGCGACTCGCCCGCACGCCAGCGCTCCCACATCAGCGCTCTCTGCCTCTCACTGTAATAGGTTCGGCGTCTCTGTTTCATTGCAACACTCCCGCCGCTTACATAGCGTTATTGTGTTGCATCGACCGGTTGAATCCGCCTCGAGTTGCAGTCATTCATATACACCGGCCTACTAGCGACTGCGGTATGCAAGGCAAGCTGATGTAGGTTTGTTCGACATCCACTTGCCGGGCATGTACGACGCGTTCGGCGCGCCAAAGGATTACCATTTGCAAACTGCGTCCGCGTGTTGCGCGAAGTCACCGTACCAGACACCGCACAAACCGGCGACATGTCCCGATTAAAGCGTGTCCGAGGTCAGTGCCGCAGCGACGAGTCGCTGTTGCTCCCGCCGATGCGCTGCCACGGTGGAATGTGCGCCGGCCGGCGTCACCTTGCGGCAGACATCGCGCAAGGCACAACTGGCAGGGAGTACTGTCTCCAGTTCGTCGCGAACGAATCGCCATGCACCTTGATTACGGTCCTCCTCCTGCGCCCATACGACACTGCGCAAGTTGGTGAAGCGTGCGAGCACCCGCCTGAGTTGGTCGTGGGGAAAGGGATAAAGCTGCTCAACGCGGATGATCGCCGTCGATTGGTCGCGGGAGGCGTCGCGCGCGTCACGCAATTCGTAGAAGAACTTCCCACTGCATAGCACGACGCGTTCAACGGTAGTGGCATCGGCGATGCGTTCGTCATCCAGCACGTTCTCGAACGAGCCGTCGACCATTTCACGCAACGGCGCATGCGAAGCAACATTAGCGTAGAGCTTCGACTTCGGAGACATGACGATGAGCGGAGTCCGACGTTCCCCCATCGCCTGCTGGCGAAGCAAATGAAACCATTGCGCCGAGGTCGACGGCACCACGATCCGTACGTTTTCATCTGCGCATAGCTGCAAGAAGCGACCGAGGTAGCCGCTCGAATGCTCCGGACCCACGCCCTCGTGCCCATGCGGCAGCAACACGGCAAGTGCCGACTGATAACCCCATTTGTACTCGCCGGCGGCAATGTACTGATCGATGAAGACCTGCGCGCCGTTGACGAAATCGCCGTATTGCGCTTCCCATACCGCCATCGTAGCCGCCGTTTGCACACTGTAGCCGTACTCGAACCCCAACACGGCTTCTTCGGTGAGCGGCGAGTTCACGATGTCGAACCGACCTTGCTTCGCGGCGATGGCATTAAGCGGCACGTAACTGCGGCCCGGCAAGTTATGCGCATCTCGCGCATGCCATACAGCGTGGCGATGCATGAACGTTCCGCGTCCCACGTCGAGACCTGATAGCCGGATGTCGTGCCCGGCTTCGAGCAAGGAGGCATACGCCATGTTTTCGGCGAAGCGCCAGTCAGCCGCACAATCCTCGCTAACGACGGTGTCTTGCCACTTTTCCAGCATCGACGCAACGATAGGGTGCAGCGACACGTTCTCCGGCACAAGCGTGATCGCCGCGGTAAGTGCCCGCAGTTGACTCAGCGATACCTGGGTGCCGGGCCGAACGGTCGGCGCATCGGTCTTGTTACTATCGGCACGCATGGCGTCTGCAACGGCCGGTTTTGACGCGAGCCTGCGCAATGCATCGTCGCGCAAGCCGGGGAGCGCCGTACCGCCACCGGTGGCAATGTAGTACAGTTCTGTAACGGTCGGATGCATGTCGATTGCAGTCTGCAATAGAGGTTGCGTAACTGCAGGAGCGTCATGCTCTGAATGCCCGAGCCGCCGATAACCGATCAGGTCAATCACAATGTCGGAGCCGTGCTGCTTGCGATAGTCGTACGCGAGCCGCGCCGCACGCAGAACCTCTTCCGGATGATCTGCGTTGACGCGCACGACAGGCGCGTCGATCATGCGGGCGATATCGGTACAGTAAGCGTGGTCACTTACGTTCATCCTGTTAAGAGTGGTGAAGCCGATCTGATTGTTCAGGATTACGTGAATCGTGCCGCCCACACCATAGCCGTCCTTACCCGTCATGTTGAGCGTTTCCATAACTACGCCCTGTCCGGCGAAAGCAGCGTCCCCATGGACCACGACGGTCACGCAGTCCTTACCGGGATGATCGTCCTTCCATGCACGCGCCATTCCGCTGACGACGGGATAGACGCTCTGCAAATGCGAAGGATTATGTGCGAGCACCACGGCGACGTCGCCGTGCGGCGTGCGCTTCGTGACGTCACCGCCAAGATGGTACGGAAGGTCCGTTTGACCGGCCGCGAGATCCGATTCGGGATCGAGGCGATCCAACATCCGTTGGACGGAGAAGTCCATCACATTGACAAGCGTATTGACGCGTCCCCGATGCGGCATGGCGAGAAACAACTGCTGCGTGCCATCGCTTGCGGCCCTTGCTATCAATGTGTCCAGAAGCGGCACGAAGCTCTCGCAGCCTTCGAGCGAGAAGCGCTTCGCATCTTCATGGCGTGCCGCGACGAGCCGTTCCCACATCTCGGCGTCGAGAAGACGCGCGAGCAGCGCCTCGCGCTGTTGCGGGGTGGGCGCGGGAAGCGCCAGATCGCGCTCCAAACGCTGAAACAGCCAGGCACAGCGCAACTCGTTCCGCACGCCGCTGCAGTCGAGCGCCAACGCACCGCAGTACGCACGCTTGAGCTGCTCCTCGAGTTCACCAACCGTCGCTGCGGAGGCAAACGGCGCATCTTCAATGGTGATCGGCTGCGACCGGTGAAGTCCGTGATAGAGCGGTGACAACGCCGGCGCGTGTCCGGCCGTCGAGAGTCCGAGCGGGTCGAGTGTCGCCATGAGATGACCGTGCTCGCGGTAAGCGTCGATCAGCGCGGCCGCTTTCTTCGGTACGGGCGCTTGCGATGCCGCGACGGCAACGTCGCTCGAGCGGGCGTTCGCGGTTTCATTAACAGCAGCGGCGTCAATAGGATCTAGGTACATGCTATGAGCTTGTTTCAGATAACGGGTTAACGAGATTCGCGCCGCTCCTCTATGCCCGATCTCGGCGCAGCCAAGGCTAAACGAAGGAGGAGCGCGGTCGACAGTCCGCGAGTTGGCTTGGAAGCGTCTAAAGCAGCTCAGCGCTCAGCTTTTGTCAGGCCGGAATGCCAGTCCGGCCCGTGTCTCCGTCCTTTCTGCAACTACGTTCAGCGAGTGCGCCGCGGATGATGGCGCCGTATCGAACATCAGGTAGTTGCCAGCGTCCGCATGGGGGATTCAGGCAAGGCGACGAAACGGGTGGCTGCTTGCGCCAACTCCGGTGACGTCGTGGCCTCGAGCTTGAACGAGGCGACCAGCTGCGTCAGTTCAGCGGCCTGGTCACGCAACGACTGGGCGGCGGCTGCGCTTTCTTCCACAAGGGCGGCGTTTTCCTGCGTAGCCTGATCCATCTGGGTGACGGCCTGGTTGATCTGCTCGATGCCGTCGCTTTGCTCGCGGCTCGACGTGCTCATTTCGCCGACGATGCTCGTGACGCGCGAGATGCTGCTCAGCACTTCAAGGATGGTTTGCCCGGCCTCCCCGACGATCTGGCTACCCGTATTCGCCAGACCGACGGAATTATCGATAAGCGTCTTGATCTCCTTGGCAGCCACCGCGCTGCGCTGTGCGAGGCTGCGCACTTCGCTCGCCACGACTGCGAAGCCCCGTCCGTTTTCGCCGGCCCGCGCCGCTTCGACAGCGGCGTTGAGCGCAAGGATGTTAGTTTGAAACGCGATGCCTTCGATCACGGCGATGATATTTACGATCTCACGCGATGACGCGTTGATGGCTCCCATCGTATCCACGACCCGGTTCACGGCGTCTCCGCCTCTTCCCGCAATCACCGATGCATCCGACGCGATGCGGTTTGCTTCGAACGCGTTGTCGGCGTTTTGCTTCACCGTGGAGGTCAGCTCCTCCATGGCGGCCGCTGTCTGTTCGAGGGCGCTCGCCTGCTGCTCCGTGCGGCTAGACAGGTCCATGTTGCCGCTCGCGACCTCGTGCGCCGCATGAGTAATGGTTTGCGTCGCCGTGCGCACATTGCCGACGATGCCGTGCAAATTCTCGATCATTCGCTTGAGCGCGCTCTGCAGTCTGCCAATCTCGTCCCTTGAAGCGACATCTAGCCGATGTGTTAGATCGCCGTCCGCCACCGCTTCGGCCAGGTTCACGGCTTGACGAATCGGGTGTGTAATGCTGCGCGTAATGACGATGCCGGTGCCAATTGCAGCGAGTACCGCGCCGAGCGAAAGCAGAACCATCTGTATGCGCGCGTGGCGACCGTCTTCGGCGGCCTTCATCACTGCCGCCTGCATCAGCGCAGCCTGATAGTTGACCATTTTGTCGACGAGCAAGTAATAGTCGTCTTGCTGGCGGGCGAGGTCGCCGAGATACAGATCTCGTGCTTCCTGTTGCCGATTGCTTTTGACGAGATCGAAGAAATTGCGCACGCTCACGCCGTAGACTGTTCGTGCGCCGATCTGCTCCTTGAAAAGCGCCTTCCCGTCATCGCTCGTCAGCAGCTTCTCCAGCTTCGCATACGATTGTGCGTTCGCGGTACGGATCGCGACGTATTCGTCCATGTACTGCTTTGCCTGATCTTCCGAGGAAGCGAGCAGGAGTTTGCTCAGGATGCCATTGGCTTTGTAACCGTTCGTCTTGATGGTGTTGCTCAACGCGATCAGCGAGTAATGCTGGCTGACGACGTTGTCCATTTTTTCGTTGCTGGATTCAAGATGCTTCGTTCCCAGTGCCGCTGTGCCGATCATCAACGCGACGACAACGCCGAACGCATATGCCAGCCGAATTCCGATCTTTAGATTTGTAATGCGCATAACCCCAATGCTCCGTTTTCTTTTTGATTGCCCCGGCGGGGGAACGTTGACTCGCGTGCGCCTTACGAGGTGAAGTGATACCGGTACGCGCCTTGACGCTGTCAACTATCGTATGAATAACGGCGATCGACGATAGGAATTAAGGGTGTGCCAAAATAATTAAACGAAGCTAGCGTTCCATAGCTTTGCGCTCTGTGAGTCTCCGGGTAAAAAGACGACGATTCTTTTGGACGAGAAGCGGGCCGCCCGACGAACGCGGACGAATGTTTAGCGAAGGGCAAAACGGCCAGATTTTCGAAGGTCGGGGAGGATCTACCGGGCAGCCGCGCGAGGAGCCCGCGAACACCGGCGCCCATTCGCACCGCTGTTTGCTTGAGCAGACCGGCATCGTCACTCGAGGAATTTTTGCCGGGATAACCTTGGGGCCTTCGTCATCAGACGGTCCAGCACCGGATGACATCGCACGGAGGCACTTTCCCGCTTCCCTTAAACATTCGCTAGCGAATCGATGGTTGCATCGGGAAGTGTGCCTAGTCGCGCGACGCGACGTAAGCAACGTCGAGGTGGTCCGCTCCATAGCTAGCCACCGTCGCGTGGTGCGCAATTAGATAGTCGTTGAACCGGGAGAACATCGACCGGTGCTGAACGATCGACTGATCGGCAAAGGCGCGGCGACTTGCGCCGGTGGCTTCATCACGTGCCACTGCGCACGGCGTCCTCGGGTGCAGCAAGCGAAAGCTCGTCAGGCATAGAAGTCGATATACTGAATTTCATTCACCCCAACTCCACAACGAAGCTATCGCTTCGCCAACCTCAAGCCCCCAAGGCCCAGGGTGGTTCGTCCGCTTCGCTCCTAATCGCATCAAGGCAGGCTGCGGGTCCGTCGACAACGAGTCAAGCGGAGCACGCCAGGCATCAGATTGACGCTGAAGCCAAAGCTTCGATGAGGTAGCCACCGGCACAAAAAAAGCGCCTTGGCTGCCGCTCGCCGCTGCGTTCAAGCATTAGCAAGTGTTTCCTCGTTGGACCGATACGCCCACACGGGCTTGCCGAGCACAACCGCGAAGCCGGCTTCGAACGCCGTCCCGCTATCTGGCTGACCCGCACCGCGAAAGTCGTCGAGGTTGGCCATCACGATATCGGCCGAACGGATCAACTGGCCGTTCGCTGTATAGATGTGGCGCGCGGCGTTCTGCGACTGGAGGGAAGAGGGGACATCGCTGTCGAGCGGGTATGGCCCAACAAAGCCGCGATCGCGGCAGAGGTGCTTGAGGTGCGCGCCGTGTTCCTTCGCGTCGCGGCGTAAGACATCGAAGCCTGCGAGGTAGATGCGGGGCTCACTCGCGGCGCGCTCGATCGGCAAAGGAAAGGGCGCGATCCTTCCTTCACGGACCCGGCGTTGGGTCCGGTTTAGCCGCTTTTCACTGCCAAGGCGCTCTTGCCGAGAGTGTTCGCAATCTGCTCGGCCGGCAAGCCCTAATCAAGTAACTCCATCACTGCGGGCTGCGACTTCGTCGGATTTCTTTTTGAACATCGGTTCGTGGCTTCGACTGCAGGGCTATTGGAACGTTTATGAGCTTACCAATAACCCCGCGAAGTCAAGTCATCCGCCGCCTGCTCGGTGCCAGCGGCTTAGGCGGCGGTCTTGAAGACGGCCATCGTCGCGCGCAGCGTTTCCGCCTGATCTTGAAGGGAGCCGGCAGCGGCCGCCGCCTGCTCAACGAGCGCTGCGTTCTGCTGCGTGACCTCGTCCATCTGGCTGATCGCCTGATTGACCTGCTCGATGCCGCGACTTTGTTCGTTGGAAGCAGACGCGATCTCGTCCATGATGTCGGTGACCTTCTGGATCGCTGTGCCGATCTTGGTCATCGTCTCCCCGGCCCGCCCGACAAGAGCGGTGCCAGTGTGGACGCGAGTACTGGACGCTTCGATCAACTCGCGAATCTCCTTTGCGGCCGTGGATGATCGTTGCGCCAAACTGCGCACTTCGCCCGCTACCACTGCGAAACCGCGTCCTTGTTCGCCGGCACGCGCGGCCTCGACCGCAGCGTTAAGCGCCAGAATGTTCGTCTGGAACGCGATGCCCTCGATCATGGCGATGATCTCAGCGATCTTGTGCGAGCTTTCCTCGATTTCCGCCATCGTCCCGACGACGTTCCCGACGATCGTCGCGCCTTCTTGTGCAACGTCTCGTGCCGTCCCGGCAAGACCGCTTGCCTGACGCGCGTTCTCTGAGTTGTGCTTCACAGTCGCAGTCAGCTCTTCCATGCTGGCGGCTGTTTCCTCCAGCGACGCGGCTTGCTGCTCGGTTCGCGATGACAGGTCCGTGTTGCCGACAGCGATTTCCCGGCTTGCATTCGCGATCGCATTGGCGGACGTCTTCACGCTGTCAACGGCTGACAGCAGCTGTGTGCGCATGCGGGCCATCGAATACATGAGGCTTGAGCGGTCACCTGCGGCAGTGGCGACGTCGACGGCAAGATTGTTGTCCGCAATCTGATTCGCGACCTCGGCGGCGTATGCCGGTTCCCCGCCCATGGAGCGAAGAATGCTGCGATTGAGGCGCGACACCACCACGCTCAAGACAATCGCGATCGCAGCGAGCAAACCGATGCTCCATTCGAGCGACGTGTAGAACGCGGCATCAATGTCGTCGATGTAGACGCCGGTCACGATCAGCCAGTCCCACGGCTGATACAGCGACACGTAGGACATCTTCGGCAGGATCTCGCTGCTACCTGGCTTGGCAAACGAGTAGTACGTGTAGCCCGAGCCCTGTCGCTTAGCTACATCAATCAGATCGCGATACAGGTAGACGCCGTTTGGGTCCTGGTAGTCAATCATTACCTTGCCGACGAACTCGGGCTTAACAGGCTGCACGAGCACCTTCGCCTGCGAGTCGAAGACGGCGAAATAGCCGTTATCGCCAAAGCGAATTCCGCCGATCGCGCGGAGCGCGCCCTGCTTGGCTTGGTCTACCGTCAGCGATCCTTTTGCAGCGTCATCGGCAAACTCCTTGACGATGCTGTTGGCGACCTCCGTCGCCTGCTTAATATTGGCTTGAGTCTGCTCAGTGCGGAGCGAGCGCATGCGATAGGCGTCGACAATTGAAACGCCTGCGAGGCAAGCAAGGCTCAGAAGTAACGGGAGCCAAAGTTTTCTGGAGAAGGTCATTTCGTTGTCAGTGTGGCTTCTAGGTTTTCTGGCAGTGGTCAGGCGATGGCGGTTTGGACCAGCGCCATTTCCTCGCTCGTGATCAGCTTCTCGATGTCCATCAAGATCAACATGCGGCCGTCGATCGTCCCGATGCCGGTGATGTAGTCGGTGTTGACCGTCGAATTGAAGCCCGGTGCTGGCCGGATCTGCTCGGGCGTGAGCGTCTGCACGTCGGACACGCCGTCAACGACGATGCCGACCACTCGCCCCGCCACGTTGAGCACGACGACAACCGTCTGGTCGTCATAGACGGCGCTCTCTAACTCGAACTTCAGGCGCATATCGGCAATGGGCACGATGACCCCGCGCAAGTTAATGACGCCCTTGATAAAAATGGGGGCGTTGGCCACGCGCGTCACCGCGTCGTATCCGCGGAGTTCCTGGACCTTCAGGATGTCGATGCCGTACTGCTCTTGGCCCAGATTAAAAATAAGGAATTCTTTGCTGCCCGCCTCGCGCGCACCGTGTCTTTGGTCGCTGTTCATTTCTGCCAGTGCTGTCTCAGTTCTGCTTCGATGCCGACCAAAACGGACGGTCGCTTCCTACCTCCCGGACAACGGCATGGTGGAAAAAAACTGAACAGCAGGATTCAAACGTTTGCTCAAGAGTCGAGCCCGCGACGTAAAAACGCCCGATCTCTTTGGCATCCATCTCACCGTCCTGAAGCCGCGGTCCTACCCGCCGTTAGCTGCGCTCATGGCCCTCCGGTAAAAGCAGCAGCCGGTCTTGTCAGCCTGCTCACTCAGATCCGCAGCAGTTCCGATTCGATGGGCACAGCATCCAGTGAAGTGTCGTCAGGGAACCACCGACTTGTCGCAGCGCACGGAAGAGTAGGCCGCATCTCTTGAGGAGACGGTCTCGAGCCGCCAAAGCCCGTGCCTTTCGGCTGACCATCGCCGCCGCCGCGCTTGAACGGCTGCTTGAGCGCTTCCGGATCCTCACTGCCGAGCCGCTTGCCGTGATCCGCGATTACGACGCATGCCGTGTTCGCCTCGCCACCCGTCCACGTCCGTACTTCCGGCCCGACGACGCCGTAGAGCACCGCGTTTTGCATCAGGTTCACTAGCATCCGCATCATGCGGGTCGGGTGAAACGCGAAAGGGTTCGATATCGCCGAGGTCGAGGGTGGCTTCGTGGCCCAGTCCAGCGAAACTGGCGGCGAGATCGGCGATCAGTGCATTGAGATCGCCGACGACGGGCGTTTCCTTCGCGCTGCTGCCCGCGCAGTCCATGAACTGCTGAAGAATCGTATCGATGGTGTCGAGATAGCCTTCCGCCGATGCCGCGAAAGCCGCACCCCTCGACGGCACCGAGGACATCGCACGTCGGGCAAGAACCGCGGGTTGACGGGCCGTTGCACTTCATCAAAAGACGCTCGGCGTACCAAGGGCCGGACGGCCGAGGTGGGCCGGCAAGGGAAGCTCGCCGGTGCGCGCGATTAGCGGCGAGCCGCGAGTCCGGCGGACTTCCCAGGTCGGCCATGAAAGGACGTTCGCCCACTTGTACGACTAGACATTGGAACGACTGGTCGCCCCTCAGAAGCTGCCCGCTGAACCAAGTTGCAGCGACGGCACCCAACGCGCGGTCGAACTTCATACGCGGCGTTCAACGTTGCTTAACCGCAAGAACGATTGCTTTCGAGGTGTCTTTGGTCGCGTCGAACGTTTGCGCATAACTGAGCTGCCGAAACTCTTCGATTACGAAGTCGATGAACACGCGCGTCTTCCCCGGCAGAAGTCGCCGCGATGCGTAGTAAAGCGAAATGGTGCCCGCGTCTGCATGCCATTCGGGCAGCAGAC
This sequence comes from Caballeronia grimmiae, assembly GCF_000698555.1. Lineage (GTDB taxonomy): Bacteria > Pseudomonadota > Gammaproteobacteria > Burkholderiales > Burkholderiaceae > Caballeronia > Caballeronia grimmiae. Next base: position 28,696 of record NZ_JFHE01000046.1, read on the forward strand.
GCACCAGCCTGCCATCGGCAAGATCCGGCAGTACGTCGGGAAGCGCCAGCATCGCGACTCCTAGCCCCAGCCTGGCGGCGTCGCGCATCGACGCGGGATCGTTCATCACGATGTCTTCGTTGATGGCAGCCGTGGCTTTATCGCCATTCGGTCCTTGCAACGTCCATTTTCGAATGCGTCCGGTGGCCGTGCCGCGCATCACAACGCCGCGCAGATTTCTGAGATCGTCTGGATGCGCGGGCAGGGCGACATCGCGCGTATAAGCGGGCGATGCCACCGCGACGATATGTGCAGGCGCAATCGCTCGTGCAACGATCCCTGGCGTAAGTTCAAAGCCGCCGCCTATCGCCAGATCGTAGCCTTCACGCACGAGATCGACTTGTCGTATTTCGAAATGCCACTCCGGCCTCACGCGCGGATACCGCCGCAGGAACTCCGGCAGCAGCGGAAGGATATAAGCGGGTCCGACCGTGGGACTCAAGCTGACTTTCAGCACGCCCGCTGGTTCCGCCGCGCCGGAAGATGTCTCTTCGATGGCCGATTGCAGGGTATCCAAGCTCGCGCCGATCGAATCGAGGAAGCGCTCGCCGGCCTCCGTCAGCGTGATGCGGCGCGTCGAGCGCTGCAGTAGCCGCACGCCAAGATTGCGTTCGAGCATCGCGACGTTGCGGCTGACTGCGGCCGGCGTCAGGCCGAGCCGACGGGCGGCTTCGGAGAAGCTCTGCAGCTCCGCGCTCTTCACGAAACTTTCCAGATTTGCGAGCGTTTCCATCGGTTTCAACGATTGCTTGAAGATGGATCAAGTCTAAACCATCTAATCAGCATGCAATCTCCGGTCTATCGTTGCATCCATGCGATCAACTAACCGGAGCAAACCATGAATACCCAGACTCTTCCTCTTGCTGGCCAGGCCGCCCTCGTAACCGGCGGATCGCGTGGCATAGGTGCGGCGATCGTGCGTCGGCTGGCCCGCGATGGCGCTGCCGTCGCGTTCAGCTACGCCGCATCCGCGGATCGTGCCAACGCGCTGGTCGCGCAAATCGAAGCGAGCGGCGGCCGCGCTGTCGCGTTCAAGGCCGACCAGGCCGTCGCGCAGGAAGTTCAGGCGCTCGTCACGCAGGCGCATGAAGCGCTTGGCCGGCTCGATATCCTCGTCAATTCGGCGGGAGTGTTCGTGACCGGTATGGTCGACGATGCATCGGCCGACGCAAGCGTCTTCGATCGACAGCTGGATGTCAACGTGAAGGGCGTAGCGACCGCCGTGCGCGCCGCCGCGCCGCTGCTCAGTGATGGCGGGCGCATCGTCTCTATTGGAACGACGGGCGCCGTGCATATTCCGTTCGCGGGCGTCTCGGATTATGTCGCCAGCAAGGCGGCCGTCGCCGCGTACACGCGCGGCTGGTCGCGCGATCTCGGTCCGCGCAACATCACCGTCAACCTCATTCAGCCCGGCGCAATCAACACGGAGATGAATCCGGACGACGGCCCGTTCGCGGAGACGCTGAAAGGCATCGCATCGCTTGGCCGCTATGGCCAGCCTGACGATATCGCCGCCGCCGTGGCGTTTCTGGTCGGCCCGGACGCGTCCTATATCACCGGCGCGACGCTGAACGTCGATGGCGGTCAATCCGCCTGAGGAGACAGACATGGCACAGGTCATCCGCATGCATGAGATCGGCGCGCCGGACGTGCTGCGCGTCGAACATGAAGACGTCGGGCTGCCCGGTCCGGGTCAGGTTCGAATGACGCAAGACGCTATCGGCGTGAACTTCGTCGATACGATGGAGCGTACCGGTCGCTTTCCGGTCACGCTGCCCGCCATCCCCGGCTTTGAGGGCGCGGGCACGGTGACGCATATCGGCGAGCATGTGAACGGCTTCGCGCCCGGCGACCGCGTTGCGTACTTCTTCGCGGCGGGCGGCTACGCGAGCGAGCGTCTCATCTCCGCCGATGCGCTCGTCAAGCTGCCGCCCGACATCTGCACCTTCCACGCGGCGACGTTTCTCGCCAAAGGACTGACGGCGTGGATGGCCTTGCGTGCGCTGCATCCACTGCGCGCCGGCGAGACGGCGCTGGTGATCGGGGCGTCGGGCGCTGTGGGCAGCGTGCTGTCGCGCTGGGCGAAGTCGCTCGGTGCGACGGTGCTGGGCGTAGCAGGTTCGCGCGAGAAGTTGGCAAAGGTGCGCGCAGGCGCGCATCACGCGTTCCATTCGGGCGATCCGGCCATCGCCCAGAAGATTCGCGCCGTTGCGCCCGATGGCGTTGACGTGGTTTTCGATTTTGTCGGCGCGGTTACGTCGGCGCTCGCCTTGCAATCCGTACGTGATGGCGGCGACATCGTTGCGATCGGCGCGGCATCGGGCGATGCGCTTGATCAGCCCGCCGAAGTCGCGCGTCGCGATGTTCGCATCATGCGCGGCGGCACGCCTCAGTTCGTCAACGCGGGGACTATCGATGCTTCATCTGCGGAACTGTTCTCGCTAATGCGCGCCGGCACCTTCAGCGATCTCGATGTCGTGCACTTCGAACTGGCGGATGCGGTCGCGGCGCATCGTGCTATCGAAGCGCGATCGCTGTCCGGCATTGCGCTTCTCGTGCCCGGTGTCGTCTCTTGCTGACGCGAACCGGCGCAACTTCACGCTTCTTTCCAATCAAAGATGTCTCGATCATGTCATCTGATCCCACTCGCATCGCGCTGGAATTCTTCGCTCACTGGAGCGCCAACCGTATCGATGAAGCACTCGCCATGCTCGCTGACGACGTGCTCTACGACAATGTTCCGTTTCCCGACATCGTCGGACGCGAGAACGTCAGGGCGTTCCACGCCGACTTCGGTATCGGCCGAATCTTCACGGTCGATTGGCAGGTTACGCAGATTGCGGCATCCGGCGATGTCGTGCTGAACGAGCGCGTGGATATCTTCCGTCATGAAAATGGTGGTGAGATAACACTGCCGGTGATGGGAACGATCACAGTCAAGGACGAAAAGATCGTCGTCTGGCGCGACTATTTAGACCCAGCTGACTTCGATCAACAATTAGCCGCAGCGATGGCTACAAGCAAGTAGAAGTGGGCCGACTTCATACAACTATGGATCGCGGCGGCATCCGCTTCGTCGCCCGCAATGCCGAGCGGTCTCCGGCCAACAGCGGTCTCTCGACTAACGCTCGCGTTGGCTTGTCGAGTGGCTCTTCTACGGCCACTAGCAGACGCTCAATGCTCCGTAGCGTAGTGAGCGCCCGTCGAAGCAATGCAGCTAATTACACTACGGATCCAACGAACTGATGACGACCAGTACCTTTCTTGCCGATAGGTCTTCAGGAGGCGCTCATCGATTCCTTGCGCTCAATAGCCTGTTAGGGCGTTTCCTTCTCCCGATAACGCAGACGCGCCGCTCTTATGACGGGATGATTTCGCTCGGCCCAGTTGATAAGCGTAGCGAGCGGACCCAGCATGGAACGACCGAGGTCAGATAACCGGTATTCGACGGAAACCGGTTTCGTTGGTAATACATGTCGCGTGATGATTCCGTCTTCCTCCAGATTGCGCAGCGCATGGGTGAGCGACCTTTTGGAAATATCCGGGATGAGCTTCACGAGTTCGGCGAAACGCCGCGACCTTTCGGCCAAAGCCATCACGATAAGGGTGCTCCATTTCTCGCCGAGACGGTCCAGCACGTCGCGGACGGGACATTGGGGGGCGATGACGGGCATCGCTATCCAACGTTTGAAGCTTTCGATTACGTCCGAGTCACTTCTGTTCTTGTGTCGCTCTGGCATACCAGGTCTTATTATGAGATCCATAAGTCCGTACCGGAAGAAGGCAGTTTTTTTGACCTAGGTAACCTTCTTTGCTCTTCCATTTCCCTCTTGTCACCGTAGACATTCCGCAAAATACGGGTATATACTCTCATTCTATGACACCCTGCTTTTGCACCAATCTCCGCTTGGCGACGCGACGGCTATCGGCCGCTTACGATGCGGCGCTGGAGCCTCTCGGTATGAACATCGGCCAGTACTTCTTGCTCAGAACAATTGCAGAGCGACAGCAGATAAGCCTTACCGACCTTGGCCAGCTAACGGAACTAGAACGCTCGACGGTAGGGCGCAACGTGCGGGTCCTGGAACGTATGGGTTTGGTCGCTACTGGGCGAGGCGAGGCTGACCAGCGAGAAGCACTGGTGGCACTGACAGCAGAGGGGCTCGCGCGCATGAGAGATGCGCTGCCAATATGGGAAGAGACACAGAAAGATTTCGCGACCCGACTTGGCGCGGAAAAGGTGAACTTATTGAACGCGGTGCTTGAGGCCGTCTGATTCTTAGGGGCGGTGCTTCATGCCGTCCGCATGTTGTGTAATACGGGTATATACCCGCATAGGAGTTGATATGAGATTTAAGTTGCTCGGCGGGACCGGCGTCCGCGTTTCGCAGATAGCACTGGGCACGGCAAACTTCGGCACAAGATGGGGCCATGGCGCCGACGAGAAAGAAAGCGCCGCCATTCTCGAAGCCTATGCGCAGGCGGGTGGCAATTTTATCGATACGGCCGACGTCTACCAGTTTGGCCAATCCGAGGAAATCTTAGGAAACCTGCTGGAAGGTCGGCGTGACGATTTTTTGCTTGCCAGCAAGTTCACATATGGCGCCGCGCCGGAGCCGAGCCGTCTTCTGACTGGCAACAGCCGCCGTGCAATGGTCAGCTCGGTCGAAGCAAGCCTCAAGCGTTTGAAGACCGATCGTATCGATCTCTTTTGGGTTCACAACCCCGATGAGTTAACACGCACCGAGGAGATTGTGCGCGGTCTCGATGACCTCACTCGCGCAGGCAAGATTTTGTATGCAGGCTTATCGAACTTTCCACCGTGGCGTCTGGCCCGGGCTGTGACCATGGCCGAGCTGACCCGCGCGGTGCCGATTGCCGCCGTCCAGTTCGAATACAGCCTCGTGCATCGCGAGCCAGAGGCTGATGTCCTGCCGGCCTGCCGCGCGCTGGCGCTGGCGCCAGTGACTTGGTCGCCGCTGGGCGGCGGCATGCTGACCGGTAAATACCGCAAGGGAGAAACTGGCCGCCTTGAGGCTTTCGGCGGCAAAGTGTTTCAGGCCGAGACGTCGGCGCTCCGCACGGCGACGCTCGATGCAGTCCTTCGGATCGCCGAAGAAATTCACGCCTCGCCCGATCAGGTAGCGATTGCTTGGGCCGCGCAGCGTGGCGCCCTGCCGATCGTCGGTCCACGCACCATGACACAGCTAACCAGCAATCTCGGCGCTGCGACCCTCACGTTGTCGGCCGAGCAGCTCGCCCGTCTTGATAGCGCCAGCGAGGCCAAAAGGGAGTTCGGCGAACCCGCAGCAGCGTTGGACTTGTCCGGGCTTGAGCGTCCGGCGATCCCGGTCGCCTAGTCACTATCGCTTTTCGTCTCTGGATACTGTTTATGACAACCCGTGAAATCATCCTTGCCCATCCCGTGCGCACAGCCATCGGCGCGTTCAACGGGGCACTGAAGGGCGTGCCAGCAACTGAACTCGGCGCTCATGTCATCCGGGAAAGCCTGCGTCGCGGCGCACTCGACGGCGGGCTTCTCGGCGCGGTAGTGATGGGAAATGTGATCCAGGCAGGGAACCGTATGAACCCGGCCCGCCAAGCTGCGATTGGCGGAGGCGTGCCGGTTTCAGTGCCGGCGCTGACTGTAAACCGCGTCTGCGGATCGGGGGCGCAGGCCGTGCTAACGGCGGCGGCCGAAATCCTGGCAGGGGACTATGACGTGGCCGTCGCCGGTGGCATGGAGAACATGGACAGGACTCCGTACCTACTCGACGGCGGCCGCTGGGGCTATCGTATGGGTCCGGGCCAAGTTCTCGACAGCATGCTGGCCGACGGACTCAACGACGCGTTTTCGGGCCAACATTCTGGCTGGCATACCGAAGACTTGGTCGCCCAAGCCGGTATCACTCGTGCAGAGCAGGATGCCTTTGCGGCCCGGTCCCAGCAACGCTTTGCCGCGGCCCAGAAAGAAGGCCGCTTTGCCGGCCAGATAGTGCCTGTGGACATCAATGGCCGGAAGGGCACTGAGCGTTTCGAGACCGACGAAGCGCCGCGTCCCGACACCACAGCGGAGAACCTTGCGCGTCTGAGGCCCGCTTTCCGGCCGGAAGGCACAATCACAGCTGGTAACTCGCCCGGCCTTAACAGTGGTGCGGCCGCGATGATCGTGGCAGACCGGGCCTTCGTCGATGCACGGGGCCTTGAGCCACTCGGTCGGCTCGCTGGGTACGGCGTCGCGGCTGTCGAACCCGGATTGTTCGGGCTTGGGCCCGTCCCGGCCGTCCATAAGGCGCTGGCGCGGGCAGGCTGGACGCTGGGGGACATCGAACGCATCGAGATCAATGAGGCGTTTGCAGTTGTCCCTATCGCCGTCGCCCGGGAGCTCGGCCTGCCGATTGATCTCGTCAATGTCGATGGCGGGGCGGTCGCGCACGGCCATCCCATCGGCGCCACGGGTGCCATCCTCGTCACCAAACTCCTCCACGCGATGCGGCAGGACGGCCTCAAACGCGGCGTCGTCACGCTCTGCATCGGCGGCGGTCAGGGCATCGCCCTCGCGTTGGAGGCCCTGTGACCCATCGCCAATCCATATTACGAACGCCGGTAGTTCGTGGCGCAAAAAGGGATCTCACGTGAAAGATCAGGAACGCTTACTTTTGGCCGACGCCGACCGGCGCGCGGCCGCCTATCTCGGCTCAGTCGAGACGCGCCGCGTCTTTCCCACACCGGAGGCGCTCGCAGCGCTTGTTGCCTTTGATGAGCCGTTGCCCGAAAACGGCCTCGACGCGGGCGCGACCTTATCGTTGCTCGACGAGGTCGGCTCGCCCGCGGCGGTCACGACGAACGGGCCTCGCTATTACGGCTTTGTCGTCGGCGCCTGCCTGCCAGGTGCTGCGGCGGCGGAGCGGCTGATGCTGGCATGGGATCAGGGCGCGCCGCTCGCCATGGCATCGCCGGTCAGCGCCAAGGTCGAAGAGGTTGCAGGCGAATGGCTGCTCGACATCCTCGATCTGCCGCGGGACAGCGCTGTCGGTTTCGGCACCTCGGCGACGGCATGCGGCCTGAGCTGTCTTGCGGCCGCCAGGCAGGTGCTTCTGCGCCGCACCGGATGGGACCTTGACACTCACGGACTCAACGGTGCTCCCAACATACGCGTTGTGGTGTCGGACAAAATCCACATCGTGGTGCTCAAGGCACTACGCATCCTGGGCTTCGGCACCGCGCAGATCGAAAAAGCGCCGACCGACGCCAACGGGCGGATTGATCCTAACCGTCTGCCCCCGCTCGACGACCGCACCATCCTCTGCCTGCAGGCTGGAGAGGTTAATACGGGCGAGTTTGACCCTTTCGTCGATCTCATTCCACTCGCTAAGGCAGCTGGAGCCTGGGTACATGTCGACGGCGCGTTCGGGCTTTGGGCGCGGGCATCGACGAACCTGCGTCATTGGACAGCTGGGATCGAGGGTGCCGACAGCTGGACCACCGACGGCCACAAGTGGTTGAACACGCCTTATGACTGCGCCATGGCAATCTGCCGCGACCCGGACGCGCTCGCCGAGGCAATGAACAGCGATGCCGTCTATGCCGCCGGGTCGAAAAAAGCGCAGAAGAATCTCACGCTTGAGTTTTCTCGCCGCCCCCGCGGCATTCCGGTATGGGCGGCCCTGCGCACGCTGGGGCGTCGCGGCGTCGCAGCGTTGATCGAGCGGCATTGCGCGCAAGCCTCGAGACTTGCGGATGGCTTGCGCGCGGCAAACTTTGAAGTCTTAAACCGCGTGGTCCTCAATCAGGTTATCGTGCGCGGTCGCGATGATGAAGAAACTACAGAAATTCGGCTCGCGGTCGAAAGGTCTGGCGAAGCCTGGTTCGGACCTTCCGTTTGGGGCGGTCGTCCGGCTTTCCGCCTGAGCGTGTCGTCCTGGCGCACTGAGGATGCGGACATCGACCGATTGATTGGTCAGCTCACGAAGTTGCGCGCCGAGCGCAAATGAATTCGTAACGACTCGGGAGCTCATGGGAAAACCTTTCGGAAGGGGCGAGCGGCGACGCCGAGTGTACGTCTTTCAAGATCGCCGTGGTGTTGCGCGAGGATCTCGAGCCCTGGCAGCGGCTTAACGTGGCGTCCTTTGCGGTCAGCGGTGTGGCTGCCGCGCCGGGCGTCTATCTGCCGATGTTTCATGAACCCGTGTTGATCTTCGGTGCTTTGGCGGACGAGATGAAACGAACCTCTGGCCGGGCCCATGCCCGCGAGGTCGCTTTCTCGGTGTTTACCGAGCAGTTGTTTAACACCTTCAACGATGCGGACAACCGCACGGCTGTTGCCGCCGTAGCGACGGACGATCTCGCCACCGTGGGCATAGCGTTCCGCTGCCAACGCAAAACGGCCGACAAAATTCTCAAAGGGCTAAAGCTTTTGCGCTAACGTCAACTTCATTATTCGGAGAGCTTATTGGACAGTTCGCTCGCGTCGAAGCTAGAAGCCGCGCAACGTCAGCAGATCAGGCGAGCGCCATCGGCGTCATCCGGTGTGGAGCGGCACCGGCG
>NZ_JFHE01000047.1 GCF_000698555.1 Caballeronia grimmiae
GCGCAAACGCCGACGCGCCCGCGACGATCAGTTTCGGCTTGTGCTCCTTGGCGAGCGCTTCGGTCTTGTCGTAATCGATGTCTTCGGCTTCGTTCAGGCCGTAGCTCACTACGTTGAACCACTTGCCCGACATGTTGACCGGCGAGCCGTGCGTGAGGTGGCCGCCTTCGGCGAGGCTCATGCCCATGATCATGTCGCCCGGCTTGAGCATCGCGAAGAACACGCCCTGGTTGGCCTGCGAGCCGGAGTTCGGCTGCACGTTCGCGGCTTCGGCGCCGAAGAGTTGCTTGACGCGATCGATCGCAAGCTGCTCGACGATATCCACGTACTCACAACCGCCGTAATAGCGCTTGCCGGGATAGCCTTCGGCGTACTTGTTCGTGAGTTGCGAACCCTGCGCGGCCATTACGGCGGGCGAAGTGTAGTTTTCCGACGCGATCAGTTCGATGTGATCTTCCTGACGGCGGTTTTCCTGCTCGATCGCCTTGAGCAATTCGGGATCGACCTTGGCAAGGGTACTTTCGGCTCTGTCGAACATACGTTTTCCGTGAAATCAGAACAGGTTGACTGGACCGCGCATGAAGGAGCGCCCTTCACGCGAACGCGGAAGACGCTGGACACCGGTTGTGCCATGACGCGACGGAAGGGGGAAGACTCCGGTTTCGCGGAACGGACAGCCTCCGGCAACGCAGCGACGGCGCGCGGATCTCAGCTGCCCAGGCGAACGGCAAAACGACGCTCCGCGCTTCCTAGTGGGTCGTTCCACCTTGAATCCGAAGATTCTATCGCCAGTCACGCGGGGTTTGAGCGTTGTAGTTTAATGGGCGGCCGGGCTTTAGGCAACCGGCCGCCGGACCAATGGTCATGCGGCTCCGAAGCCCTCCTGCCCGAGGCGAAAGCACGATCGTTCGCACCCACGATTACTTGCCGCGCCGCATCAATGGAAGTACCCTTTGCGCCGTTGCCGGACGCGTGTCCCCACGCGGCCCGGTCCTGTCTATCGCTCCTATCGAACCGGAGTTCGACCATGATCGTCTTCGTCACCGGCGCGTCCGCCGGCTTCGGCGCTGCCATCGCGCGCACATTCGTCAAAGGCGGCCATCGCGTGATCGCGGCGGCGCGGCGCAAAGAGCGGCTCGTTGCGTTGTCTGAAGAACTGGGCGATGCAGTGCTGCCCATCGAGCTCGACGTACGCGACGGCGACGCCGTCAGAAACGCCGTGGCGTCGCTGCCGGAGGCGTTCGCACGCATCGACGTGCTGGTGAACAACGCGGGCCTCGCGCTGGGTCTCGAGCCGGCGCAGCGTGCGAAGCTCGATGACTGGCAGAACATGATCGATACGAACTGCGCCGGCCTCGTCGCGGTCACGCACGCCGTCCTGCCGGGCATGGTCGAACGCAATCGCGGGCACGTGTTCAACATCGGATCGGTCGCGGCGACGTATCCGTATCCGGGCGGCAATGTCTATGGCGCGACTAAAGCGTTCGTGCGGCAGTTCAGCCTCAACCTGCGCGCCGACCTCGCTGGCACGGCGCTGCGCGTGACCGATATCGAGCCGGGCCTGTGCGGCGGCACCGAGTTCTCGAATGTACGGTTCAAGGGCGACGACGATAAAGCGGCGGCCGTGTACAAGGACGTGCAACCGCTCACGGCCGAAGATATCGCGGACTCCATCTACTGGATCGCCACGCGCCCCGCGCACGTGAATATCAACGCAATCGAACTGATGCCGGTCGCGCAAACGTTCGGACCGTTGCAAATTCACCGCGGCTGAAGCGCCACATTGCCTGATGATTTGGCGGGCGCGCAGCGGGTTCCGGTAAAATGCCGCCGATGAATATTTGTCACAAAGCAAGCCATACCGGGCCGATTTGCCCGGGCGCGAGCAGGATGGCGCAAAGGTGAGCGATCCGTTGATTTTCGAATGGCCAATTCGCGTGTATTACGAGGACACCGACGCCGGCGGCATCGTGTTCTACGCGAACTACCTGAAGTTCTTCGAGCGGGCGCGCACGGAATGGCTGCGCGCGTGCGGAATCGACCAGCAGCGTCTCGCCGAATCGGATGGCGTCGTGTTCGTCGTAAAGCGGACGTCCGTCGATTATTCGGCGCCCGCGCGTCTCGACGATGTGATCCGCGTGGCGAGCCGTATCGAGCGGCTCGGACGCGCATCGGTGGACTTTCATCAGGAAGCGTGGCGCGATGGCGTGCTGCTTGCGACCGGCGATATCCGCGTGGCTTCGGTGAATCGTGCGTCGATGCGGCCCGCCGGCATTCCCGAACCGGTGCTCGAAGGACTGAAACGCGGTCCGCATGCGAACATCGCGATCGCCGGACAGCCGTTGCCGCCCGAATGCGGATCGAGCCGTGTTTAGCCAGGTTAAGACAATCGAAAACGAGCCGGCCGCAATGCGGCTTCCGTTTTACTCACTTCTGATTTACGAAAGCGTGATGCGCTTCTGACCGGACGCGTTTCCCGGGACGCAACAGCAGACCTCTATGAACAATACACAAGACTTGTCGATCATTTCACTCGTCGTACACGCGAGCGTCCTCGCTCAAGCCGTGATGGCGTTGTTGCTGCTCTTATCGCTGCTTTCGTGGACTTTCATTTTCCGCAAATGGTTTGCCATTCGCCGGGCGCGCGCGCAAACCGAGCGCTTCGAACGCGATTTCTGGTCCGGCGGCGACCTTCAGGCGCTCTATCAAAGCGCGGCGAACAATCGCCACACCATCGGTGCGCTCGAGCGTATCTTTGAATCCGGCATGCGCGAGTTTCTGAAAGGCAAGGAACGCCGCATCACCGATCCGGGCGCGATCCTCGACGGCTCCCGACGCGCGATGCGCGCCGCGTTCCAGCGCGAAATGGACGTGCTCGAAGCCAATCTCGCGTTTCTCGCGTCGGTCGGCTCGGTCAGCCCGTACATCGGTCTCTTTGGCACGGTGTGGGGCATCATGAATTCGTTCCGCGGTCTCGCCAACGTGCAGCAGGCGACACTCGCGAACGTCGCGCCGGGTATCGCCGAGGCGCTCGTCGCCACCGCGATCGGCCTGTTCGCCGCGATTCCGGCGGTCGTTGCGTACAACCGCTACGCGCATGACATCGATCGCCTCGCGATCCGCTTCGAGACCTTCATCGAAGAGTTCTCGAACATCTTGCAGCGCCAGGCGCACTAACAGGAGGCCGCAATGGCAGGCCCGATTCGTTCCAGCATGCGCGGCGGTTCACGCCGCGCGATGGCCGACATCAACGTCGTGCCATACATCGACGTGATGCTCGTGCTGCTCGTCATCTTCATGGTGACCGCGCCGCTCGTATCGCCGTCGATCATCAATCTGCCGACCGTCGGCAACGCGCAGCCGCAGGAGCAACAGCCGCCGCTCGTCATCAACATCAAGGCCGACGGCAGCATGAACATCCGCTACAAGGAAGAAGGCGGCGCAACGCAAGAGCAGAAGATGACGATGGCCGATCTGAACACCTTCGTGCTCAACCGGCAGGAGCTGCATCCGGATCAGCCGGTCGTGATCGCGGCTGACAAGACGGTGAGATACGAAGCCGTCATGAACGTCATGTCCGATATGAAGGCGCGCGGCGTGAAGCGCGTCGGATTGCTCGTCAAATCGCAATGATCGATCGTCGCACCAGTCCGCCTCAGCAGACGCGTCCACGTTCCGCGCGGCCGGTTCGCCCGCCTCGCGAGCGCGGCACGGGCAAGGCGTTTGCGCTCGCGGCGGTCATGCATCTGCTGCTCGGCTGGCTGCTTTATCACGGCATCAACTGGCAGAACAACACGCCGGCGGGTGCAGAAGCAGAAATTTGGACCGATATACCGGACATGTCCGCGCCGACTCCGCGCCCGGTTCCCCCGCCGCCTGCGCCTGCGCCGGTGAAAGTGCAGCCCGCGCCGCCGCCCGCGAAGGACGAGGACGCGGACATCGCGTTGCAGGAAAAGAAGCGCAAGCAACAGGAAGCCGCCGCGCGTGACGCGCAGCTCGCCGAGCAGCGCCGTCAGCAAGAGGCGCGCGACGAAGCCGAGGCCAGGCGTCAGCAGCAACTCGCCGCTCAGGCCGCCGCGGCCGCTGCCGCGCAGAAGGCGATGCAGGACAAGCAGAAGCAGATCGAGAAGCAGCGTCAGGCCGATCTTCAAAAGCAACAGCAACAACAGCAACAGCAAAAGGCGAAACAGGACAAGGAACGCCAGGACGAGGCCGAAGCGCAAAAGGCCGAGCAGTTGAAGGAACAGAAGGAAGCCAAAGAGGCGAAAGCAAAGGCCGACGCGCAAGCCAAGGCGAAGGCGGATGCCGAAGCCAAGGCAAAGGCCGCCGCAAAGGCAAAGGCCGATGCCGAAGCGAAAGCGAAGGTCGATCAGGAGCGCAAGGCTCGCCTCGCGCAATTGCAAGGACAGTTGGGCGGCGGCACGGGCACGAGCGGCGAAGGGCTCGCGAAGAGCGGCACCGGTCGCGGCGCAGGCGGCAACGCCACGTCGCCGGGCTATGCGGAGAAGGTGCAGCGGCGCGTGCGGCCGAACATCCGTTGGGGCGGCGAAACCGCTGGCCTCGAAACCGTGGTGGCAGTGCGCTGCTCGCCATCCGGCACCTTGCTTTCGGCTTCGATTACTCGCTCGAGCGGCAACGAGCAGTGGGACAACGCGGCGCTACGCGCGGTGCAGAGTTCGGACCCGATGCCGGTCGACATCGACGGCAAGGCGCCCGATCGTTTCACGATCACGCTGCGGCCGGCCGGAGGCTGATGACGGCCGCGAGCCGCGTCGCCACGTGGGAACGAATCGTGCAACCGGGGGTCTGTTCTGCATTCCCCAGACACTTGAAAACGCTTTTTTTCGGAACCTATACAGCATGAGTTTGATGACGAAGCTTGGCCTCAGAACGCTGGTCGCATCCTGCCTGATCGCAGCCGGCACTGCCGCACACGCCCAGTTGAACGTGCTCGTCACCGGCGTCGGTTCGACTCAGTTCCCGATCGCGACGGCCAATTTCGCGAACGAGGCGAACTCGCCGCAGCAAGTCAGCGCGATCATTCGTCAGGACCTGCAAAGAAGCGGCAAGTTCACGAACATCGACGCGGGCGGCACGCCGGTTTCGGAGAGCGACTCCGTCGATCTCGGCGCATGGAAAGCCAAGGGCGCGGACGCGTTCGTGTCCGGCAGCGTCACGCGTCTGTCGAACGGACAGTACGAAGTGCGCTTCCGCCTCTATGACACGGTCAAGCAGCAGAACCTCGGCGGCCTTTCGCTCGTCAGCGCGGAAAGCGGCCTGCGCATGAGCGCGCACAAGATCGCGGACTACATTTACGCCAAGCTGCTCGGCGGCCGCGGCGTGTTCGCGACGCGTCTGTCGTACGTGATTCAGACGGGCGGACGTTATCAGTTGCAGATTTCGGATTCGGACGGCCAGGACGCGAAGATCGCCCTCTCCAGCCCCGAACCGATCATCTCGCCGGCGTGGTCGCCTGACGGCACGAAGGTCGCCTACGTATCGTTCGAGCGCAAGAAGCCGGTCGTCTACATCCACGATCTGCCGACGGGGCGCCGCGTGGTCGTATCGAATCAGAAGGGCAACAACAGTGCGCCGGCGTGGTCGCCGGATGGCCGCAAGCTCGCGGTCGCGCTGTCGCGCACGGGCAATACGCAGATTTTCGAAGTCAACGCGGACGGCTCGGGCCTGCGCCGTCTCACACAGGGCAGTTCCATCGATACCGAGCCGGCCTACTCGCCCGATGGCAGTTCCATCTATTTCACGAGCGACCGCGGCGGCCAACCGCAGGTCTACAAGATGCCGGCGGCGGGGGAAAACGCCGGCGCGGCCCAGCGAGTCACGTTTGCGGGAAGCTACAACACGAGCCCGCGCGTGAGTCCGGACGGCAAGCAACTCGCGTACATTTCGCGCACTGGCGGCGGCTTCAAGCTGTATTTGCAGGACCTCGCGTCCGGCACGGCGACGGGCCTCACCGACACGACGCATGACGAATCGCCGAGCTTCGCGGCGAATGGTCAGTACATCCTCTACGCCACCCAAGTGAACGGACGTGGCGTGTTGGCAGCCGTGTCGACCGATGGTCGCACGCGGCAAGTCTTGTCCGTACAGGGCGGTGCGGTGCGCGAGCCGTCCTGGGGTCCGTTCATGCAATAAGTCCTGCAACAACGTTTCACTTACAACGTTCAGCTACAACACAAGGAGAGGTACCATGATGTCGAAACTTCGTATCGGCCTGGCAGTTGCGATGGTCGGCGCATTGGCGGCGTGTCATTCGGGTGTAAAGCTCGATGAAGGCGCGAACAAGGGTGCGGGCACGGCGCAGCCGAACCCGCGTGACGTCCAGACGGTCAATGTCGACCCGCTGAACGATCCGAACAGCCCGCTCGCGAAGCGCAGCATCTATTTCGACTTCGACAGCTATGCCGTGAAGGACGACTATCAGCCGCTGCTGCAGCAACACTCGTCGTACTTGAAGGGCCATCCGGAGCGTCACGTCCTGATTCAGGGCAACACCGACGAACGCGGCACGAGCGAGTACAACCTCGCGCTGGGCCAGAAGCGTGCGGAAGCCGTGCGTCGCGCCATGTCGCTGATGGGCGTCGCGGATTCGCAAATGGAAGCCGTAAGCCTCGGCAAGGAAAAGCCGATGGCGACGGGCCACGACGAGTCGTCGTACGCACAGAACCGCCGTGCGGACCTCGTCTACCAGCAGTAACAGCAACACTCTCAGTCACGTAACCAGTCACGGGTGAGTCGCCCTATGTTGTATCGCTTTCCTTTGCTGCGGATGACCGCAGCCGCGTGCGTCGTCGGTGCGGTGATGGCGGGCGTGCCCGCGCACGCCGGTGTCTTCGACGACAACGAAGCGCGCAAGGCCGTGCTCGATCTGCGCACGAAGACCGATGGCCTCGGCAATCAGTTGTCGGCGGCGCAGCGCACGATCCTCGATCAGTCGAACCGTATCGATCAGTTGAATCAGCAGGTCGCCACGCTTCGCGGTCAGAACGAGGATCTGGCGAATCAGGTCGCGACGCTGCAGAAGCAGCAGAAGGACTATTACGCCGATCTCGATGCGCGCATGAAGAAATTCGAGCCGCAGCAGCAGACGGTCGACGGCGTGACGGGTTCGGTCGAGCCCGGCGAGACGGAAGCGTTCAACGCGGCGTCGACTCAGTTCCGTAACGGTGACTACAAGAGCGCCGCGGCGTCGTTCAAGACGTTCGTGTCGAAGTACCCGCAGAGCCCGTATCAGCCGACCGCGCAATATTGGCTCGGCAATGCGTTGTATGCGCAGCGCGACTACAAGGGATCGACCGCAATCTGGCAGAACCTGGTGAAGACGTATCCGACGCATCCGCGAGCGCCTGAAGCGCTGCTTGCGATCGCGAATAACCAGATCGAGCAGGGCCAGAAAGCGGCTGCGAAGCAGACGCTTCAACAGATCATCTCGCAGTATTCGGGCACCGAGGTCGCGCAGTCTGCGCAAACGAAGATGTCGCAAGTGAAGTAAGCGAAGCTTCGGCTTTCGCGCCTCTCGATGAGGACGCCCGCAGGCTTGCAGGCCTCGGGCGATTCTCTTATCGGGAATCGGCGAGACCGGTTGACAGCATCGGAAATCGCCGATTATAATTTCGCCTCTTTCGGGTCGTTAGCTCAGCTGGTAGAGCAGCGGACTTTTAATCCGTTGGTCACAGGTTCGAATCCCGTACGGCCTACCAAAGAATCAAAAAGGGCTACGCAATCGCGTAGCCCTTTTTCTTTTTCCGCGCCGTTCTACGTTTTCCTGCCGCGCGAAACATAGTCCTCCGGACCATTCCCCTCCGGCATCGGGACACAATCTGTCCCTGTCCTTCCTATAATCGAGCCATGTCTTTTCCGCTCGATTCCCCATGACCTCCAGCCTCGACGAAGCCATTCTCCGCGTGCTGCCGACCGAGCGCGACGCCGTCGCCTGGCTGCCGACGCCCGAAGTGCGCAGGCGGCTCGAGGAGCGCGGGCATCGCGTCGGATACACGAAGAAAGTGCAGCGCCATCTCACTGCGCTCGAAGCCGAATCGCGCGTCATTTCGACGATCAACGGCCGCGAACTGCTCTGGCAGCGCAAGCCGTGGCTGCATGGGCTGCAGGAAGGCGTCGGGCTGATGAGCGCGTCGGAAGCCGTCGCGTTTCACATCCTTCAGCGCTTTGCCGGCAACAAGCTGCCGAACGCAGTGACCAAGGACATCGACCCGCTCTTTCAGGCGGCCGAAGCGCGGCTGTCGCAGGAGAAGGCGGATAGCCGCATCTATCGCGCGTGGGCGGACAAGATCGATTCCGTCGATGGCGCCTTCACGCTGATTCGCCCGAAGCTGCGTCCCGACATCTTCAACACCGTCGCCACCGCGACGTTCTTCGAGCGCGAACTGCTCGTGCAGTATCGTCCTGCCTACAAGGGCGAAGGAAGCGCCGATCAGAAGACGAGGCGGCTCTGGCCGCTCGCGCTCGTCGAATCGGCGGGCGTGATGTACATGGTCGCGCAGGACCCGGGCCGCGCCCCGCGCATCGAACAAGGCGAAAAGGAAGCGGCGCGCGCGCTGTATCGGCTGGACCGCATTCGTTCGGTGACGGAGTCCGGCGAGCCGTTCACGTATCCCGAAGACTTCAAGCTGCGCAAGTACATCGAAACGCAGCAGGCGTTCGACTTCCTGCCCGAGCCGCCCGTGCGCCTGGAACTGGCATTTGAAGGAAGCGCGGGCAATCAGTTGCGCGAATCGCCGATGTCGAAGGATCAGCAAATCGACACGCTCCCCGATGGCCGCATGAAAGTGACCGGCACGGTAACGCCCAGTCTCAAGCTGCGATGGTGGCTGCGCGCGCTCGGCGCGGGCGTCGAAATTCTCGCGCCCCGCTCGCTGCGCGACGAGTTCGCCGACGATTATTCGAAGCTCGCGAAGCGCTATGCCGCGCACGAGGACGCCCGCGCATGAGCGACGAAACGCCGACGAGCATCCTTCAAGCCGCAGCGTGGCTGCGCGACGCCGATGGCCTGCTCATCACCGCCGGCGCGGGCATGGGCGTTGATTCGGGCCTGCCGGATTTTCGCGGGCCTGAGGGCTTCTGGCGCGCTTACCCGGCGCTGCGGCATCACGGATTCTCGTTCGAGGAGATGGCCAATCCAGCGGGTTTCACGCGGCATCCGCGGCTCGCGTGGGGCTTCTACGGGCATCGCCTGGCGCTGTATCGTGCGACGCAGCCGCATGACGGCTTTCGCCTGCTTCATCGTTGGGCCGCGCGGATGGCCCATGGCGCATTCGTCTTCACCAGCAATGTCGACGGCCAGTTCCAGCGCGCGGGCTTCGCGCCCGAGCGCGTCGCGGAATGCCACGGCTCGATTCACGCGATGCAATGCATCGAGCCCTGCACCGGCGATATCTGGGCCGCCGACGGCTTTGATCCGGTCGTCGACGAAACGCGCTGCGAACTCGTCAACGCGCTGCCGATGTGTCCGCGTTGCGGGCGCATCGCGCGTCCGAATATCCTCATGTTCGGCGACTGGAACTGGCTCGACACGCACGCCGCGCGTCAGGAGCGCAGGCTCGCCGCCTGGCTTCAGGGCGTCGAGCGGCTGGTGGTCGTGGAGATGGGCGCGGGCCGCGCGCTGCCGACCG
Source organism: Caballeronia grimmiae (assembly GCF_000698555.1). Classification (GTDB taxonomy): domain Bacteria; phylum Pseudomonadota; class Gammaproteobacteria; order Burkholderiales; family Burkholderiaceae; genus Caballeronia; species Caballeronia grimmiae. The sequence continues at coordinate 9,648 of NZ_JFHE01000047.1, forward strand.
TCAGACGCTTCAGCGAGCGACACGGCCCGCGCGTGATCCGCATCAATCCGCGCGAGCATGGGATTGCGCCGGGCGTGGGCGTCGGCATTGCGGGCGGCGCGAAGGAGACGCTGCTGCGTCTCGATCAGCTCATGTAGCGCACGTTGACCTGCGGCCCGAACACGTCGCGCACCATGCCGACGAGATGATCGTGGTGGCTCAGGAAAATCACCTGCGTGCGCTTCGCGAGATGCGCAAGCACGCGCAGGCCGGCGCGGGCGCGGGCATCGTCGAAATTGATGAAGAGATCGTCCGCGACGAACGGCAGCGCCGATGCCTTCTCGCCGTGCTCTTCCAGCGCCGCGAGGCGCAGCGCGAGATACAACTGGTCGCGCGTGCCCTCGCTCATGCCGCCGATCTCCACATGCTCGCCGCTCGCCGCGCGCACCGCGGCCAGCGCCATCGGCTGGCGATCGTAATCGACGACGAGCCGCGAGAACGTGCCCAGCGTCAGCTCGCAGAAAATGGCGCTCGCACGCGAAAGCATCGGGCCCTGGCGGCGTTCGCGATATCGGTCGATGGCCCATTTCAGCAACGTCGATGCCGTCTCGACCTTGACGAAGCTTCGGCTGCATCGGCCATCGCGGACAAGGCTTCCTGACGCTTCGCCTCCGCGCGTGCGGCGTTGGCCTCGCCGGAAATGGCGGCCAGTTCGCGGTTCGCGGCGGCAAGTTCGGCGGCGAGTTCCGTCGAAGCGTGCACCGACTCGTTCAGCGCCCCGCCGATCAATGAAAGCTCCGCCTCCACGCTGGCGATGTCCGCGCCCTCCACGTCTGCGATGAGCGCATCGAGCGTCAGCCCGTCGCCGCCTTTGATGAACGCATCGCGCGCGTCGTTGACGGCTGCGATCAGTTCGCGCTTGCGCGTCGACTTCGCGATGCGCGCCGCGAGTTGATCCGGCGTGTCGACGCCCGCGAGTTCGTAGAGCGGTCGAAGGCTCGCGCGCGCGTCCTCGACAGCGGCTTTCGCCGCGCTCATGTGCCCGTTCGCCGCCGCGAGTGCCTTCGTGAGACGCTCGGCTTCAGCGCGCGCCCCGCACGCGCTTTCGAGGCGCGTCGACAATTCGAGCGACACCCCGTTCGCTTCCAGCGTGGCGAGTTCGCTATCGACCAGCCCCGCCAGCCGCGCCGCATTCGATGCCAACGCCGCGAGCGACGCGCGCATCACGTCGATCTGGCCGCTGCGGATCGCATCCACCTGCACGAGCTGCTCGCCGATTCTCTTCACGATGCCGATGGCCGTCTCCGCCGCCGACTGCGAATCCGCCGCAACCGCGACGCCCGCCTTCCCGACTGCGGCTGCCCACCCGCCTTGCCAGCGCGCGAACGCTTCGTTCGCGGACTTAGCCGTGGCTTGCCGCGCGACGCTTTCGGCGCGCGCCGTGTCCAGTTGCGCGCTGACATGACGACGCGTGAGCATCGCCGCATCGATTTCGCCGATGTGCGTTTCCGCGATGTCGCATAGCGTGTCGAGACGCGCGGACGTATCGACGGCGACGCCCGCATCGCCCAGATGGCGCGCAAGGTCGTCGCGGTGCGCGGCGGCATCGGCGGATTCGCGGGCAAGCTCGGCGCTGTGCTTGTCCAGCGTTTGCGACGCCGCGAGCGCCTGTTCGCGGCGCACGAACCACGATGGAACGTCGTCGAGCGCCATGTCCGCAATTTGCGACTGCGCGGCGAGCGCGCGCCACGATGCGTCTAAGTTTTCCAGCGCAGCCGTTGCGTCGCGTTCCGCTTGCCGGCGGCGCTCGACGGTCTGCTCGTCCGCCGCCACGCGGCGCTTCAAAGCGGCAAGCTGCGTCGACTGTCCGACCGAGCCGAGCTGACGGTCGGCGAACTCGTCCGCCGCGCGCATCGTGGTTTCGAAAGGCGTCGCGCCGGTCGAGAGCGTCACTTCGCCCGAACGAATTGCTTGCCATGCCGCGTCGCGTGCATTGCGCGCATCGCGCACTTCATCGCCGGTCACGACCCGATGCGTCTCCACGAAGTCGCCGAGTTCGGTTCGCGTGGCGTCGAGGGCGTCTTGCGCTTCCTTCAGGCGATCGACGGCCAACGCGACGCGCGACGCCAGCGCCTGCCGCTCGTCGCGCATCGACGCGATGCGTTCGACTGCCGGCAAGGTCATCGCCCGCAATTCGACGAGTGGGCGCGTCCACTTGCCGAGCGATGCCAGCCCCGCTTGCAGCGCGTATTCGGCCTCGCGGCGGGCATCGTCGAGACGGCGCTGCGTCGCGTCAGTATCGCGAACCTTCTGCGCGGCACGCACGGCGGCACGCAAGCCGGGCGCGACGTCGGCGCTCGCGATGGCCGCGAGGCGCGCTTCGAGCGCAGCGATTTCCGCGATGCCCTCCTCCACCGCCTGCTGTGCATGACGCGCGGCGAGTTCGAGTTCACCGCGTTCGAGCATGAGACTCGACACGGTCTGCAACGCGAGCGGCCCCGGCAGCGATCGGCGCGCGCCGGCTTCGTCCTGCGGCCAGCCGAGTTGCGCGCAGTCCTGCGCGATCTGCCGCAGACGCGCAGCGACGTCCTGCTCGAGCCGCGTGATTTCGTCGGCGTGATTCGCGCACTGGTGTCGCGTCGCTTCGAGCGCGCGAATGTCCGCTTCGACTGCGAGCAGCGTCTGGTCGATGCGAATCTCGCCGAGTTCCTTCTTCAGTTGCCCGACGTCGTTCGCGTGCAGATCGAGCGCGGTTTGCGCCGAAGCAAGCCGTGTCAGCGCGTTCTGCAGCGTGGCTTCGGCGTTGACGGGGAGATCGGCGGTATCGTCGAGTTCGTTCAGTTCCGCCGACTTCTCGCGCCAGACGTTCAGATAAGGCGCGACGCGCCGGATGCGTTCGAACCGCGCCCGCTTCGCTTCCAGTTCCGCGCGACGCGCTTCCTGCTCGCGGCTGCGCTCCTGCACGTCCTCGACCGCGCCGTGCGCGCGACGCCACTGTGCAGTCCGCACGCTCGCGGTCTTGAGTTCGGCGGTGGCCTCTTCGTATTGCTTCAAGCCGACGTAGTACGTGCGCCCGCTCGCCCGATGCTTCGTCCAGATTTCCTTCGCTTCGTCGGCAAGACGCTGGCGCACCTCGCCGAGGCTCGCAATACCAGCAGCCGATTGAAACAGCACCTGCCCGACATCGCTCGATGCATCGAGAATGCTCTTGCTTCCCTGAATCAACGTCTCGTGATCGAGGCAATACATCTGCTCGAAGAAGCTCTTGTCAGCGGTGCCGAGGAACGGTGCGAGCGCGTCGGCGGTGAGCGCGTCGCCATTGGGCGTGACGAGCGGCGACTTGCGGCTCTTGGTGCGATGGAACGCGATGCCCGCGCCGTCCTTCTGCAGCTTGCCGCCCACCCGCAGATCGCTTTGCGGGTGCCGGAACGCGAGCGGCGAGCTATGCGGCATGCCGAACAACAGTTCGGAAATGGCGGTTTTGATCGTCGATTTACCGGCTTCGTTGGGGCCGACGACGAAGTGAAAGTCCTGTTCCGCCGACGGAAACTCGACGGCATGATCGGTGAATTTGCCGTAGCGGATGAGATCGAGCTGACTGATCCGCATGCGTCACTCCGCGTCCGCAAGTTGCGCGATCAGACCGGAGCGCACTTCGCTTACGAGCTTCGACAGGTCGCCGTCGCGCACGTACTCGAGTTCCGGCACAGACTTCTGCAATTCAGCCGGCGCCTGCGATGCCAGGGTGATGAGCCGCTCTTTCAGCAACGCGAGAAATTCGGGACCGGATTCGGCTTCGATCAGCAGGCCGTGGAGATCCGCGAGCGCATCGGCGGCGCCGTCAAGCCTCGATGCCGCGAGGTCGCGCGCAATCGGCTGCGTCGTTACTTTTACTTTTTCCAGCCACAGTGAGTCATGGCTGATCGCCGCAATCTGCGCGAGCACTTCGGCGCGCAGTTGCGTCGCGTTTGCGAAGAGTTCGCCGTGCGCCTTCGTCGCGCCGGTGACCGTCACGCGCACCGCGTGCGGCACGGGCCGCTCGGCTTGTTCGATCAGCGCTTCGAGCGCACGTCCGGCCGCGCGCGCGACTTCATCGAGCGTGGCGAGGCCGGCTGCATCGACGGTGACGGATTCCCAGCGCAACACGTCGATGAAAAGCCGCTCGACGCTCACTTCGTCCGACTCCGACACGTTGACGATCACCGCGCCGCGCCTTCCCGTCTCGCGGATGTTGCGCCCTTGCAGGTTTCCCGGAAACACGATCGTCGACACTTCATCCCACATTGCGAATTCATGCACGTGGCCGAGCGCCCAATAGTGATATTCGCGGGCATGCAGTTCGGCGACGGTGCACGGCGCGTAGTTCGCATGCGCCGACGATCCTTCGAGCGCCGTATGCAGCACGCCGATATTGAAATAGCCGTCGACCGGCGACGGATACGCGGTCGCGAGATTGGCCGTGACCGCCTTGTCCTTGAAGCTGTGACCGTGCAGCGCGACCTTGAGCGCGTCGATGCGATAAGTCTGCGGCTTCCTCGTCGAAAACGTGTGGACGTTGTCGGGCAATTGAAGCTGGCTCGTCATCTCGCTTTCGGCGTCGTGGTTGCCGTAAAGCACGTAGACGGGAATGTTCGCCCGGCGCAACTTGCCCATCTCCTTGCAGAAGAAGATGCCGGTGTTGTGATCGCGCCAGGTGCCGTCGTAGAGATCGCCGGCAATGATCATGAAGTCGACCTGCTCGTCGATGGCGATCGACACGAGCTTCGAGAACGCCTCGCGCGTCGCGTTGCGCAGCATGTCGGCGGGCGCGTCGGCGTAGGCGGACAGGCCGTGCAGCGGGCTGTCGAGATGAATGTCGGCCGCGTGGATGAAGCGCATCGCGTTGTCTTCCTCTTGAGTGTTGGTGTCGCGCTTGACGCATCCGGACGTCGATGCTTGCACGTGAAGTAGACACTTCGCGTCCCGGTCGCGCGAACGATCCGGCATCGGTAAGAGACACGATGTGTCCCGGCTCGAACGGACAATCATCGAACATCAACACGAGAGCGAGGTCTACCGATGACAAGTCCCTACACCACGCATAACGTCGATGCCGCGATCGTTCATCTGGAACGCGTCCTGTCGGCGGAAGGCGCGAATTCGCTGTTCGGCCAGACGTATTGGCGCACGCGCCTGCAGCAGGTCAGCGCGACGCATGGCTTGCTGCGCAATCAGCGCATGCGGCTGGACCGGCTGATGACCCGGCTCGCCGATGCCTCCCGCGCCGGGCGGCCGCGATGAGCGCGTCTATGCACGCTCCACGGCCTGCGCAAGCGCAACGAACTCCGCAACCGGCACTTCTTCGGCGCGGCGCGCGAGATCGAAGCCGAGCGCGTCGAAGTCGATTCTGTCGCGATACGCGGCAAGATTGTTGCGCAGCACCTTGCGGCGCTGCGCGAACGCAGCCTTGACGACATCGCTCAGCACGGCGTCGTTCACGGCCGGCAGTTCATGCGGCGCGAACGGAATCATGCGGACGATCGCGGAGTTCACTTTCGGCGGCGGATTGAACGATTCGGGCGGCACGTCGATCAGCTTGTCCATCACGTAGCGGTATTGCAGCATCACCGACAAGCGCCCGTAATCTTTGGTCGCCGGCTCCGCGATCATGCGCTCGACGACTTCGTCCTGAAGCATGAAGTGCTGATCGATGACTTTCGGCGCAAACGCCGTCAGGTGAAACAGCAGCGGGCTCGAAATGTTGTACGGCAGATTGCCGACGATGCGCAGCGTCGGTTTGTCGCCGTCCAGCGCGAGCGCGCCGAAGTCGAAGTCGAGCGCATCGGCGGAATGCACAACGAGCTTGTCGCCGAAGCGCTTCTCCAGCCGGCCGATCAGGTCGCGGTCCAGTTCCACCGCATGCAGCGGCGCCTCCGGCGTGGACAGGCGCGCGATCAGCGGTTCGGTCAGCGCGGCGAGGCCCGGCCCGATCTCGACCATGCGCTCGCCGCGCTTCGGCGCGATGACGTCGACGATGGAATCGATCACGCCCTGATCGACGAGAAAGTTCTGGCCGAAGCGCTTGCGGGCGAGATGGCCCTGATGTTTGGTGGACATACGTGTCTGGTAGATGCGGTCGCCCGCTATGACTTTAAGCGTTGCGCTTGTGCTGCGCCATCGTGACGGCGGCGTCGATCGCGGCGATCATGCTGCCTGCGTCGGCGCGCCCCGTGCCGGCAAGATCGAGCGCGGTGCCGTGATCCACCGACGTGCGAATGATCGGCAGACCGAGCGTCACGTTGATGCCTTCGCCGAACGTCGCGTATTTCAGCACGGGCAGGCCCTGATCGTGATACATGGCGAGCACGCAATCGGCGTTCTTCAGATAGCGCGGCTGAAACAGCGTGTCGGCGGGATACGGCCCGGGCGCATCGATGCCGAGGGCGCGGGCGCGTTCGAGCGCCGGCGCGATGACGTCGATCTCCTCGCGACCGAGATAGCCGTTCTCCCCCGCGTGCGGATTGAGTCCGGTGACCAGGATGCGCGGCGCGGCCAGGCCGAAATGCGCGCGCAGATCATGGTCGATGATGCGCAGCGTATCGACTAATCCGTCGATGGTGATCGCGGCGGACACTTCCTTGAGCGGCAGATGCGTCGTGGCAAGCGCGACGCGCAGCGGGCGCTCGCCCGTGCCCGCGAGCATCATCACGACGCGCGGCGTGTTCGTGCGCTCCGCCAGGTATTCGGTGTGACCGGTGAAGGGCACGCCGGCATCGTTGATCGTGCTCTTTTGCAGCGGCGCGGTGACGATGGCGTCGAAGCGGCCCGCAACGGCGCCGTCGATAGCGGCGTCGAGCAAGCCGAGCACGTAGCGCCCGTTGGCGGCATCGAGCTTGCCCGCTTCGGCCGGCGCCGCGAGCGCATGATGTTCGATGCGCACCGCCTCGCCGCTCGCGGGCCAGCCTGCGCCCGCCCGCGCTTCCAGCAGCGCGCGGTCGCCGAGCACCGCGAAGCGCACCGACGGCCAGCGCGATTGCGCTTCACGAAGCGCCACCGCCGTCAGTTCCGGACCGACGCCCGCCGGCTCGCCCGTCGTGATGGCGACGGTGACGGCGGCGGTTTCGTCCGGATGAGCGGCGGTGTTCATCGGGCTTACTGTTGCGCCTCTTGCGCAGCGATGCCCTTGTATTGCACGTAGGCGGTGTCGCGCAGTTCACGCAGCCAGTCCGAGTACGCCTGTTCAGCCTTGCGCTGGCCGATCGCCTGACGCGCAATGTCGAGCTGTTGTGTCGCGGACCCTTCGGCCTCGCGGCGGCTCAGCACCTGAATCAGGTGATAGCCGTACTCGCTGCGCACCGGATCGCTGACCGCGCCGTCCTGCAGGCTGTTCATCGCGCGTTCGAACTCGGGAACCGTTTCGCCCGGGCTGATCCAGCCGAGGTCGCCGCCCTGCGACGCCGAGCCGTCCTGCGAATACGTCCGCGCGAAGTTGGCGAAGTCGCCGCCCGACGCGAGCTGCTGCTTGATATCGAGCAGCTTTCGACGCGCCGACGCTTCCGACATGCCGTCCGACACGCGCAGCAGGATATGGCGCACGTGGGTCTGCACGAGCTTCGGCGCATCGGCTGCCGTGCCCTGGCTCGCGCGGCGATCGACGAGCTTGATGATTTCGAAGCCGCCGTCGGTGCGCAGCAGCGTCGGCGCGACCTGCCCCGGACGCAGCGTCGATACCGCCGAGACGATGCCGGCCGGCAACGAGCCCGGCGTGCGGAAACCGAGATCGCCGCCCTTGGCGGCGTCGGTATCCTGCGAATTCTGCTTGGCCAGCTTGCCGAAGTCTTCGCCCGCCTGCGCCTGCTTGAGCACGGCGTCGGCCTTGCTCTGGACCGCGGCGACATCCGACTCCGGCGCGTCCGCAGCCAGCTTGAACATGATGTGCTGGAGGTGGAGATCGCTTGCGTTGCGCGCGCCCGGCCCGCGCTGGCTGGCGATGTAGTTCGCCACTTCGCCATCGGACACGGTGACCTTGCTGTCGACTTCCTTCTCGCGCAGCTTCGAAAGCGTCAGTTCCGTGCGCGCGTCGCGCATGAACACGGCCCAGGGCACGCCCTGCGCCTCGATCCGCGAGCGATAGACGTCGAGCGTCATCTGGTTTTGCTGCGCGAGACGCTGGAGCGTGCGGTTGACGGTGGCGTCGTCGATGACGATGCCGTCTTCCTTCGCCCGCTGCAACTGGATGCGCTCGAGCACCATCTGGTCGAGCACCTGCTGACGCATCTGTTCGACGGGCGGGACCGGCGCGTTCTGCTGCTTGAGCCGCTGCGCGATCAGGCTCGTGCGCTCTTCCAGTTCGCGCTGCGTAATCACGCCGTCATTGACGACCGCGACGACGGAATCCGCGATCTGTACATTGCGATTCGACAATGCCTGCGCACCGGCCGGCGAACTCACCATCAGCGCCGCGGTCAGCGCGGCGGCGGCCATTGCCGTCGATCGAAACAGTTTCATGTTTGCCACAGATACTCCATCAAATCCACACTTGACCCATTCGTGCCTTGCGCGTGTGCTCGCGGCGATTGGGGATGCTGTCAGAGAATGCCTGCTTCCGGCCTTACTCGTAGTCGCTGTAGCGAGCGAGCGGCGGAGCCGACGGCGGCGGCGGCTGGTAGCCCTGCACGCTGGCGCGGAACGCGCTGACGAGACCGTTGTCGACCTTCGACAAGCCCTTGAACGTGATCTGCGCAAGCACGCGCGTGCCGGACGAAGGCTGACCGCTCGTATTCACACCGTTCGCGTAACGCTGCGCGCCGAAGCCGAACGCCCAGCAGTCGGCATCGTACTGGAAGCCCACGAGGCCGTCGACGAGACGGTGGCTTGCGAGATCATAATTGACACGCGCGACGGCATACAGCCGATTCGTCAGCGGCCATTCGCCGGAGACCAGAAGCTGGTTGATCGGCTCGTTGACCAGCGTGGTCTGGTTCGAGCGCGTGTACCGGTAGCCGACGTTGATCACCTTGCGCGCGGCGGGGCTGTATGCGAAGCCGATGCTCGAACGCACGAGCTGGTTATTGTCGACATTATATTGGAACGCCGTTTCCGAGGCGAAACCCGCTCCCAGCTTGATTGCCGCGCCGGCGATCAGGTCGGAGTGCTTGGCCTCGTTGATCGGCTGATCCTGCGAAATCGTGACGCGCTGGCTCGTGAAATAGTACTGCTGCGCAATCACGAAACGCGCACGCTCGTCGCCCGTTGCCGGGTTGATGAAGCGCGTCGTCAGGCCGGCGGTCAGACGGTTCGCATCCGCGATCCGGTCGTTGCCGACGAAGGTATTCGGCGTGTAAATCTCGGCGAGTCCGAAGTCGGCTTCGGCGGTATCGAAGATCGGCGCGAAGTCCTGATTGCGATACGGCGTATAGACGTAGTAGAGCCGCGGCTCCAGCGTCTGGATGTAGTCCTGCCCGAAAAGCCGCACCGAGCGGTCGAACACGAGGCCGGTGTCGAGACTGAGCGTCGGAATCGATTCGGTGAAGTTCTTCGGCTGGTTCGCCGGCGTGAGCGGCTGCCCCGCAACCGGCCCGGTCGCGATGTGGCTCAGGTCGTACGACGCAAAGTGCCACTGCACCTTCGGCGTGAAGAAGTAGCCCGGCGCGTTGATCCCGTAGCTCAGGTACGGGTTGAAATACATGCGCTGACCGTCGGTCGCGCCTTCCTGCGTGATCGTGAAACGCGTGAAATCCGCTTCCGCGCCGTAATCGAAGCCGCCGACGTTGTACTTGTTGTACTGCACGTTCAACTGCGGCTCGCGCGCGTACGGCGGAATGGACGGCTGCAGTGTCTGCCAGCGTTGCTCGCGTGCGAGCACCGACCACGGGCCGTTGTTGTACGTGAGCCCGGCTTCCTGCTGATACAGCAGTTGCGTGCCGTTCAGGAACTGATTCGACGCGTTGCCGAGGTCTTCCGGATATTGATCGTCGGAGACCTTGTTGTAGTTCACGTAGCCGCCGAAACCGCCACCGAAGTTCTGCCGGTGCTGCCAGAAGATCGCATAGCGGTTGGTATGCGTCTCGCGGTCGTTCGGCAGATAGTCGATCGTGAGCGAGCCGGAATACGTGGGCGACAGATAACGATAATTCGCCTCGCCCAGCACGCCGCGCCGCGACATGATGCGCGGCGTGATGGTGAGATCGCGGTTCGGCGCGATGTTGAAGTAATACGGGATCGTCGCTTCGAAGCCGGTCGTCGAGCTGACCGAGAACGTCGGCGGCAGGAGACCGCTGCGGCGATCGCCCGTCAGCGGAAACGACAGCCACGGGCTCGCGAACACCGGCACGCCCTGGAAGAACAGCACGCCGTTATGGGCGACGCCCTCTTCCGAACCGGTATCGAAATCGAACGACGAACCCTTGATATACCACGACGGGTCCGTCTCGCACTGGCAGGCGGTGTACGTGCCGTGATCCACCCGCGCGCGCTCGTTGTCGATCAGGTCGATGCGTTCCGCGCTGCCCGAGCCGCCCGTCAGGTTGAAGTGGTACTTCGGGTTCGTCATGAACCCTTCGTTGGAACCGACCTTCAGGTGCGCTTCTGGCCCGACGAACGCCACGCCGTTATTGATCAGCCTGACATTGCCGAAAGCATCGGCCATGTCCGTATCCTGATCGTAATGAAGCGCGTCGCCCTTGATGACCGTGACCGAGCGGCGCACTTCGGCCGAGCCTTTCGCGGCCATATCCTCGTCGGACGTGCCGGTGGTCTTGTCGCCGAGCAAAAAGGTCGTGGGCTGCTGGCCGCTTTTCAGCGGACGCTCGAGCAATTGCGGCGCGAGACGCAGGCTGCCCGGACCGTCGAGCGGCTGCGCGTCGGCGGCGGGGCCGGCGAGCTGTGCGTGCGCGAGAGCGGGCATCATGCCCGGTACGGACAGCAACGCGGCGACGAGCCGCCGCCTGCGTGGCTGAGCATCGCCCTGGATCTTCGATACGGGAAACTGTCGTGGCGGCATGTATGGGTGGCGGTTCGATTCCTTTCGCGTCACGCGCCCGATGCCGCCGAGTGAGCGGCCGCGCTTCGCCCGCGTCAATGCCGTGATCGAACTCGACGGTCCGTGGCCATGCAGGGACGACACTCGGGAAACGTTGACGCGGCACGGTCGTCGGCGCCTGGCGCCAGGCGCGAACAGATAGCTCTAGGATCGCTTAAAAAAGTCGTGGGGTATTATATGGCAAGATGTTTTGCCTCTCGAATTTATGACGCACATTCCTGCCGACACCCGCCTCGATCAACTCCGTTCCTGGCTTCAAACCTTCGCCGACCGCTACCGGCTCGATACCGCCACGCTCGCGCCCGCCTCCGCCGATGCCAGTTTCCGCCGTTATTTCCGGCTCGCGAGCCAAAGCGAGCACGGCGATACGCTGATCGCCGTCGATGCGCCGCCGCCCGAAAAATGCCGCGAGTTCGTGCAGGTCGCGAGTCTGCTGGAAGCAGCCAGCGTGCATGTGCCGAAGATTCTCGAAGCCGATTTCGACGCCGGCTTCATGCTCGTCACTGATCTCGGCACGGCCACTTATATTTCCGCACTCGACGAAAAGAATGCGCGGCCGCTGATGCGCGCGGCCATCGACGCGCTGATCCGCTTCCAGCAGACCGCGCGCGAAGGCGTCCTGCCGCCGTTCGACGAAGCGTTTCTGCGCCGCGAGATGGAGTTGATGCCCGAGTGGTTTATCGGCCGCCATCTGGGCCGTGAGGTCACCGCCGACGAACGCAAGACGCTCGACGACACCTTCACGCTGCTCGTGCAAAGCGCGCTCGCGCAGCCGCAGACGTTCATGCTGCGAGACTTCATGCCGCGCAACCTGATGGTGTGCGAACCGAATCCCGGCGTGCTCGACTTCCAGGACGCCGTGTACGGGCCGATCACCTACGACATGGCCTCGCTCGTGCGCGACGCGTTTATCAGCTGGGACGAGGAGTTTCAGCTCGACTGTATCGCGTACTACTGGGAGCGCGCGAAGAAAGCCGGCCTTCCCGTCGATCCCGATTTCGGCGAGTTCTACCGGCAACTCGAATGGATGGGCCTGCAGCGGCACATCAAAATCATCGGGCTGTTCGCGCGCATTCATTATCGCGACGGCAAGCCCCGCTATCTGGCGGACCTGCCGCGTTTCATCGGCTATGCGCGCAAGGTCGCCGAACGCTATGCGCCGCTGTGGCCGTTGGCGCGCCTGCTCGATTCGCTCGATGGCCGCGCCGTCGACGTCGGCTATACCTTCTGATTCCTCGTCACCGCATGACCCATTGTCTCAAGACGGCGATGATTTTCGCCGCCGGCCGCGGCGAACGCATGCGTCCGCTCACCGATACGTGTCCGAAGCCACTGCTCGAAGCGGGCGGCAAGCCGCTCATCGTCTGGCAGATCGAGCGGCTCGCGGCGGCGGGCATCGAGACCATCGTTATCAATCACGCCTGGCTCGGCGAGAAGATCGAAGCCTCGCTCGGCGATGGTTCGCCGTGGGGCGTCGAGCTGCGGTATTCGCCGGAATCCGAGGCGCTGGAGACGGCAGGCGGAATCGCGCAGGCGCTGCCGTTGCTCGGCTCGGGCGTCTTCATTGCCGTCAGCGGCGACGTGTTCTGCGACTTCGATTACACCGCCCTGCGCGATCGCGCCACCGCGCTCGCGCGGGACGAACTGCCAGGCATGCACCTCGTCATGGTACCGAACCCGCCGTTCCATCCGCGAGGCGATTTCGCGCTGATCGACGGCGCACTCGCGCTCGACGGCGAGCCGCGCTTAACGTTCGGCAACATCGGCCTGTACGACACGCGCATGTTCCGCGATCTCGCGCCCGGCACGCGACGGGCGCTGACGCCCTACTACCGCGAAACCATCGCGGAGGGACGCGCGACCGGCGAGCTTTACGCGGGCCGCTGGGAAAACGTCGGCACGCCGGCGCAACTTCAGGCGCTCGATCAGGAACTGCGCCAACGCTGACGGGCAGGCGGCCCGGAATGGGACGCATCCGATGGTAAAATGCGCGGTTCTTCCGTCTTTTCCTCCTAGCCGCAAGCGGCAGCCGACACGCCACCATGTCCGATACCCGTCCCGATACTCTCTTTGCGCTTACCGCGCTTTCGCCGCTCGACGGCCGTTACGCCGCCAAGACCGAAGCACTGCGTGACTGGCTCTCCGAAGCCGCTTTCATGCGCCATCGCGTGACGGTGGAGATTCACTGGCTGATCGCGTTGTCACGTGCGGGCTTCGCCGAAGTGCCGCGCTTTTCCGACGCGTCCGAGCAGTTCCTGCTGACACTGGCCGAGCGCTTCACCGCGCACGACGCGGCGCGCATCAAGGATATCGAGCGCGTGACGAACCACGACGTGAAGGCGGTCGAATACTGGCTCAAGGAGTCGGTCAAGGGCCAGCCGGAACTCGAGCGCGCGAGCGAATTCATCCATTTCGCGTGCACGTCGGAAGACATCAACAACACGTCGCACGGACTGATGCTCGCGGGCGCACGTGAACACGTGATGCTGCCGGCGCTGCGCTCGGTGCACGCGCGCCTCGTGAAGCTGGCGCACACGCACGCCGAACAGCCAATGCTTTCGCGCACGCACGGCCAGCCCGCCAGCCCGACGACGCTCGGCAAGGAAATCGCCAACGTCGCGGCGCGTCTGTCGCGAGCGATCGAGCGCGTCGAGAACGTGCCGCTGCTCGGCAAGATGAACGGCGCAGTCGGCAACTACAACGCGCATCTGTCGGCGTATCCGGAGTTCGACTGGGAAGCGTTTTCGAAGGATGTCGTCGAAAACCGGCTCAAGCTGACGTTCAATCCGTACACGATTCAGATCGAGCCGCACGACTATATGGCCGAACTGTTCGATGCGGTCGCGCGTGCGAACACCATCCTGCTCGATCTCGACCGTGACGTATGGGGCTACATTTCGCTTGGCTACTTCAAGCAGCGCACGAAGGCGGGAGAAATCGGCTCGTCGACGATGCCGCACAAGGTGAATCCGATCGACTTCGAGAACTCCGAAGGCAATCTCGGCCTCGCCAACGCGACGCTGCGCCACCTCGCCGACAAGCTGCCGATTTCGCGCTGGCAGCGCGATCTGACGGACTCGACCGTGCTGCGCAACATCGGCGTGGCGTTCGGCTATTCGCTGCTCGCCTACGACGCGCTGATCCGCGGTCTGGACAAGCTGGAAGTGAACGCGGCGCGTCTGAACGAAGATCTCGACAATTGCTGGGAAGTGCTCGCCGAGCCGGTTCAGACGGTGATGCGCCGTTATGGCATCGAGAATCCGTACGAGCAATTGAAGGAACTGACGCGCGGCAAGGGCATCACGCGTGATGCGCTGCAGTCGTTCATCAATGGCCTGGCGATTCCGGCCGAAGCAAAACAGTTGCTGCTCGACATGACGCCGGCGACGTATATCGGCAAGGCGGTCGAACTGGCGAAGCGCATCGCCTGAATGCGTTTCAACGCCGCGTAAAACGCAAAAAGCCCCGATTTCTCGGGGCTTTTCGTTTTCTATCGCGTCTTCAACTTTTCCATCACGTTATCGACGATCTGCTCGGGCGGCAGCTCGATGCTCTCCGTGACCGCCTCGTCCTCGCCCGGCTCCTCGAGCGTGTCGAGCTGGCTCTGCAGCAGCGACGGATCGAAGAAATGGCCGGTGCGGTGGCCAAGGCGTTCGCGCAGCACTTCCATCGAGCCTTTCAGATAGACGAAACACACGTCCTTGTCGCCGGCACGCAGCACGTCGCGGTACGAGCGCTTGAGCGACGAGCAGGTGAAAACAGCCGTCTCGCCCGCTCGCTGCTTCTCTTCAATCGCCGCGCGGATCGTCTTGAGCCACGGCCAGCGGTCCTCATCGGTCAGAGGGATGCCGTGATGCATCTTCTCCTTGTTTGCGGCGCTGTGAAAGGCGTCGCCGTCGGTGAACGGACAATTCAGGCGTTCGGCCAGCATTTCGCCGATCAGGGATTTGCCGGCGCCCGAGACGCCCATCGCGATCAGAATCATCGAAGTCTCCTTACACGACCGTCGCGAGCGCGAGGGTCAAACCCAGTCCCATGAGCGAGATGATGGTCTCCAGCAGCGACCATGTCTTGAACGTCTGCCCCACCGTCATCCCGAAGTATTCTTTGATCAGCCAGAAGCCGCCATCGTTCACGTGCGAGAAAATCAGCGAGCCGGAACCGGTCGCGAGCACGAGCAGCTCCGGGCTGACATGACCGCCCGCGGCCTGCGCGATCGGCGCGACGATGCCGCACGCGGTCGTCATCGCGACGGTGGCCGAGCCGGTTGCCAGACGGATCAGCGCGGCGACGAACCAGCCGAGCAACAGCGGCGACAGGCTCGCTTGTGTCGCGGTCGCAACGATCTGCTGCGAGATGCCGCTGTCACGCAACACTTGTCCGAAGCCGCCGCCCGCGCCGACGATCAGCGTAATGCCCGCGATCGGCGCCAGACAGTCGCCGCAGAACTTCTGAATCTGCTCGCGGTTGAAGCCCTGCTTTGCGCCGAAAGTCCAGAAGCTCACCAGCACCGCGATCAGCAGCGCGATATCCGATTGCCCGATGAAGCGCAGCAGATCGTTCGGCAGCGTCTTCGGCGTGAAGACGAGGTCGGCCCAGCTTCCGACCAGCATCAGGATGACCGGCAGCAAGATCGTGAACAGCGTGATGCCGAAGCTCGGCAGCTCCCGCTTCGACGCGCTGTCGCCATGCTTTTGCACGAACTGGTCCGCGAGCGCGTTAGTGTCCGGGAGCTTGATGTATCGATGAATCAGCAAGGCAAACAGCGGCCCCGCGACGATGGCCGTCGGCACACCAATGATCAATCCGTAAGCGATCGTCTTGCCGATATCCGCGTGATACGCCTGCACCGCGAGCAGCGCCGCAGGGTGCGGCGGAATCAGGCCATGCACGACCGACAGACCGGCGACCATAGGCAAACCGATCACGAGCAGCGACTTGCCGGTGCGGCGCGCGACGTTGAAAGCGATAGGAATCAGCAGCACGAAGCCGACTTCGAAGAACACCGGCAAGCCGACGATGATGGCGACGACCATCATCGCCCAATGGATGTTCTTCTCACCGAACAGGTTGATGAGCGTATTGGCGATGCGCTCGGCCCCGCCGGATTCCGCCATCATTTTGCCGAGCATCGTCCCCAAACCAACGACCACGGCGATGTGTCCGAGCGTGTTGCCATTGCCGGTTTCGAACGCCTTGACGATCTTGTCCATCGGCATGCCGACCGCAAGGCCAAGCAGCAGGGAAACGATCAAAAGGACGAGGAACGGATAAACCTTGTAGCGGGTGATCATCAGGATCAGAACCGCGATTGCGATGACTGCGTAGAGCAGCAGCATGCTCCCGTGGACGGCTGGCATGACGCCTCCTTGATTTTGTTGAGGTTATTCGCGCTTTAATGCGTTCGCCGTTGCTGCACCGCATTCAAAAGCGGTGTCCGACAAAGCGATGACGGGCGCTGGGCAACGGAATTCTACTTGTAAGCGCGCGAAATGACTGCTTTGGGCAGCCTAACGCGGGTTGCCGTGTGTGCCTACGACGCAGAGGCGGGGTTAAGGCGAAAAAAAAACCGACGTTCGATTGAACGTCGGTTTGGGGAAACGTCACGAGCCGCGATGGCTCGTTTCAATCTTAACGCGTTAACGCGCCGGCGCGGATCGTACCGCGCTGCTGCAAGTGAAGTCGAGTTGACGTGCACTGCTTCCGCCCTGCCTGACGCGGGAATCGTCCAGTGCTTGAACCGGGACAACCTGGCTACCTTGGCAGATTTCCGCAGCCTTGGCCATGCACGATTGCTGCGATTCAACGAGGCCGGAGCAAGTAACGCGATAGGCCTGCTGCTGTCCTGCGATGTTCAGCTTGTGTGCCGTGTGAGTCATGCCTGTGTCGGTCGTGCAGGCAGACACGAGCCCGAGAGCGGTAATTACCGCGATAAGAAGTTTCGACATCAAGTGAGTTCCAGCTAAGTCTGTACGAATGGAGGGCAGCGTCCGGGCAGCCCATGATGCGGACCGCCCGGACATCCGGAGCGTTAGCTCCGGACCCGCCTGTTACCACCGATACGAGGCATTTGCGCCATACACCGTTCCGCTACGAGTCGAACCCGCGCCAGCCTTCAGCACCAGGTTCTGCGTAACGCGCAGATTCACCGCGACCGCCGCTGCCGCATACCCTTGATACGTCGCAGCACCCACACCGACGGACATGTTCTTGTCCTGATCCATGTTCGGGATCATGGCCAATGCCGTAGCCGCAGCAATGCCGGAGTAGGCGTTGCGGCCCACTTCAGTGACGGACCCCTGCATGCCGCTCAGCGCGTTGTCTGTGTAGCTCTTGGACTCCGCGACCGCGTCGTTCAACTGGCTGACATTGACCAGATCCGTGCCTTCCGTACCGGCCTTCACGTTGGTGATCTGGCGCTCGCCGCCCGCAGAACCGACCGACACCGTGTTAGCGCGGTCGGCCACGGAACTCGCACCCAGGGCTACGGAATCGTCCGCCGTTGCCTGGCTGTTCGCGCCGATCGCTATCGAATTGGCACCGCTCGCAACCGCGCCTGCGCCGTGAGCAACAGAATTTTCACCCGTTGCCTTCGCGTTCGCACCGCTTGCCACCGAGTACCTGCCGCTTGCGACGGCCGCCTCGGTAACAGGATTGCCGTCCGCAGTGAAGAACGCATCGGTGGACGCAGCGACGGCGTTCTTCATCGCGTCGGAGAGTGCGTCCAATTGGGCCTTGTTGGCCAAATCGGTCGGCGCGACACCAGCGGCGACGTTGTGGATGGTCGTGCCGTCCTCACCGCTCAGCGTAATGCTGCTGTAGTCGGTTTCGCCCGTTGCGGTCGTGTCGAACGTGACGGCCGGCTTGAACGCACCGGTCTTGGCGTCAGTCGGCGCGATCTGCTTCAACTGCCCCACCGTGGCGACGTCATCATCATTGATACCGTCTGCAATGTGGGTGATCCGCAGATCGCCACCGGTCGCACTGCCGAAGGACACGGTGTTCTTCTCATCGGCCAAGGAGTTGGTACCGATCGCGACGGCGTTCTCGGCCGTTGCGCGGGCGTTACCGCCGATGGCGATGGAGTTCTTACCGGTTGCTTCCGAATCGGGCATGTCCTCATCCATGTTGGCATGGAAGTACTTCATGCCCTCGCCACCCGCCATGGTGCTCATCGTCGTCGACATGCTGGTGATGTCGTCGATGACGGTGCTCATGGCCGTCGACATCGAATTCATGCCGGTGGACAGCGAGCTGATACCCGTGGACAGCGAGCTGATGCTCGTTGACGTCGAGGTCGACAGCGAGTTGAAGCCGGTGGACAGCGAGCTGACGCCCGTGGACAGCGAGCTGACGCCCGTGGACAGCGATTCGATACCCGTCGACAGCGAGGTGACCGCGGTCGAAGTCGAGGTCGACAGCGAGCTGACACCCGTGGACAGCGAGTTGACGCCTGTAGACAGCGAGTCGAGAGCGGTCGAAGCCGAGGTCGACAGCGAAGTTACGCCCGTGGACAGTGAATCGACGGCCGTCGAACTCGAGGTCGACAGCGAGTTCACGCCCGTCGACAGCGAATCGACGCCCGTCGACAGCGAGTTGACTGCGGTCGAGGTCGAGGTCGACAGCGAGTTTACGCCCGTCGACAGCGAGTCGACACCGGTCGACAGCGAGTCGATGGCCGTGGAAGTCGAGGTCGACAGCGAGTTCACGCCCGTGGACAACGAGTCGATACCCGTGGACAGCGAGTCAACACCCGTGGACAGCGAGTTGATCGCAGTCGAAGTCGAGGTCGACAACGAGTTCACGCCCGTGGACAGCGAGTCAACGCCGGTCGACAGCGAATTGAACGCCGTCGAAGTCGAGGTCGACAGCGAATTCACGCCCGTGGACAGCGAGTCAACACCTGTCGACAGCGAATCGAATGCCGTCGAAGTAGAAGTCGACAACGAATTCACGCCGGTTGAGAGCGAGTCGATACCCGTCGACAGCGAGTCGACAGCGGTCGAAACCGAGGTCGACAGCGAAGTCACGCCCGTGGACAGTGAATCGACCGCCGTGGAGGTCGAGGTCGACAGCGAGTTCACGCCCGTCGACAGCGAATCGACGCCCGTCGACAACGAATTGACCGCAGTCGAAGTCGAGGTCGACAGCGAGTTCACGCCCGTGGAGAGCGAATCGACGCCCGTCGACAGCGAATTGACCGCGGTGGAGGTCGACGTCGACAGCGAGTTCACGCCCGTCGACAGCGAGTCAACACCCGTCGACAGCGAGTCAACACCCGTGGACAGCGAATCGATTGCCGTGGAGGTCGACGTCGACAGCGAGTTCACGCCCGTCGAGAGCGAGTCAACACCCGTGGACAGCGAATCGAATGCGGTCGAAGTCGAGGTCGACAACGAATTCACGCCAGTCGAGACCGAATCAACGCCCGTCGACAGCGAGTCAATCGCGGTCGAAGTCGAGGTCGACAGCGAAGTCACGCCCGTCGACAGCGAGTCAACACCCGTCGACAACGAATCGAATGCCGTCGAAGTCGAGGTCGACAGCGAAGTCACGCCCGTCGACAGTGAATCGACCGCCGTCGAGGTCGAGGTCGACAGCGAGTTCACGCCCGTCGACAGCGAATCGACGCCCGTCGACAGCGAATTGACCGCGGTCGAGGTCGACGTCGACAGCGAGTTCACGCCCGTCGACAGCGAATCAACACCCGTCGACAGCGAGTCAACACCCGTGGACAGCGAGTCGATCGCCGTCGAGGTCGAAATCGACAGCGAGTTCACGCCCGTGGACAGCGATTCGATACCCGTCGACAGCGAGGTGACTGCAGTCGAAGTCGAGGTCGACAGGGAGTTCACGCCCGTCGACAGCGAGTCAACACCCGTCGACAGCGAGTTGATCGCCGTGGAGGTCGACGTCGACAGCGAGTTCACGCCCGTCGACAGCGAGTCAACACCCGTGGACAGCGAGTCGATTGCGGTCGAAGTCGAAGTCGACAGCGAGTTCACGCCCGTCGACAGCGAATCGACCGCCGTCGAAGTCGAAGTCGACAGCGAGTTCACGCCCGTCGACAGCGAATCGACGCCCGTCGACAGCGAGTCGACTGCGGTCGAGGTCGAGGTCGACAACGAGTTGATGCCCGTGGACAGCGAGTCGACACCCGTGGACAGCGAGTTCACTGCGGTCGAGGTCGAGGTCGACAGCGAGTTCAGGCCCGTGGACAACGAGCTAACACCCGTGGAGAGCGAGCTGACACCCGTGGACAGCGAATTGAGACCCGTGGAAGTCGAGGTCGACAGCGAAGTCACGCCCGTGGACAGCGAGTCAACGCCCGTCGACAGCGAATTGACCGCAGTCGAAGTCGAGGTCGACAGCGAGTTCACGCCCGTGGACAGCGAGTCAACGCCCGTCGACAGCGAATTGACCGCAGTCGAAGTCGAGGTCGACAGCGAGTTCATGCCCGTGGACAGCGAGTCAACACCGGTGGACAGCGAGTTGATGCCTGCCGAAGTGGAGGTCGACAGCGACGTCACGCCCGTGGACAGCGAATTGACCGCCGTGGAAGTCGAGGTCGACAGCGACGTCACGCCCGTCGAAAGCGAAGTCACGCCCGTGGACAGCGAATTGACCGCCGTGGAAGTCGAGGTCGACAGCGAGTTCACGCCCGTCGAGAGCGAACTGACGCCCGTCGACAAGGAATTGGCCGCCGTGGAAGTCGAGGTCGACAGCGAGTTCACGCCCGTGGACAGCGAGTTAACACCCGTGGAGAGCGAGTTGACGCCCGTCGACAGCGAATTGATAGCCGTTGAGGTGGAGGTCGACAGCGAGTTCACGCCCGTGGACAGCGAGTCAACGCCCGTCGACAGCGAATTGATCGCGGTCGAGGTCGAGGTCGACAGCGAGTTCACGCCAGTCGACAGCGAGTTCACGCCGGTCGACAGCGAGTCGATTGCGGTCGAGGTCGAGGTCGACAGCGAGTTGACGCCCGTGGACAGCGAGTCAACACCCGTGGACAGCGAGTTGATGCCCGTCGAAGCCGAGCTCGACAGCGACGTCACGCCCGTGGACAGCGAATCTACCGCCGTGGAAGTCGAGGTCGACAGCGAGTTCACGCCCGTCGACAGCGAGTCGACGCCCGTCGACAACGAATTGATTGCCGTGGAAGTCGAGGTCGACAGCGAATTCACGCCCGTCGAGACCGAATTAACGCCGGTCGACAACGAATTGACCGCCGTGGAGGTCAAGGTCGACAGCGAATTCACGCCCGTGGACAGCGAGTCAACACCCGTCGAGAGCGAGTTGACACCCGTGGACAGCGAGTTAATCGCGGTGGAGGTCGAGGTCGACAGCGAGTTCACGCCCGTCGACAGCGAACTCACGCCCGTCGAGAGCGAATTGATAGCCGTGGAGGTCGACGTCGACAGCGAGGTCACACCCGTCGACAGCGAGTCGACGCCGGTCGACAGCGAGTTGATCGCGATCGAAGTCGAAGTCGACAACGAGTTGACGGTCGTCGAGACCGAATCGACACCCGTCGACAGCGAGTTGATGGCCGTCGAAGTCGAAGTGGACAACGAAGTCATGCCCGTGGACAACGAGTCGACCGCCGTGGAAGTCGACGCCGACAGCGAGTTCACACTGGTGGAGACCGAGTCGACGCCCGTCGACAGCGAATTGATCGCCGTGGAGGTCGAGGTCGACAGCGAGCTGACGCCCGTCGACAGCGAGTCGATGCCCGTCGACAGCGAGCTGACCGCAGTCGAAGTCGAGGTCGACAGGGAGTTCACGCCCGTGGACAGCGAGTTCACGCCCGTGGACAGCGAGTTCACGCCCGTGGACAGCGAATTGATTGCCGTGGAGGTTGAGGTCGACAGCGAGCTCACGCCCGTCGAGAGCGAGTTGACACCCGTCGACAGCGAGCTGAATGCGGTCGACGTCGAGGTTGACAGCGAGTTCAGCCCCGTCGACACCGAGTTCACGCCCGTGGACAGCGAGTCAACGCCAGTGGACAGCGAGTTGATTGCCGTCGAAGTCGAGGTCGACAGCGAATTCACGCCCGTGGACAACGAATTAACGCCGGTCGACAGCGAGTTCACGCCCGTCGACAGCGAGTTCACGCCCGTCGACAGCGAGACGACCGCCGTGGAGTTCGACGTCGACAGCGAGTTCAAACCTGTGGAGAGCGAGTCGACGCCGGCGGCGAGCGAGTCGAGGTCGCCATTCGAGCTCGACATGGCAGAGGACAGCGAGTCCAAGCCCGTGGACGTCGAACTTGACAGCGAGGTCAACTGGCTAAAGTTCACCGCATCCAGCGGGTCAGTGCCAGCCGCCACGTTCGTCACTTTCACCGCTGGACCGCCCGCGAGACCGAGCCTGACCGTCGAATGCGACGAGTCCGTGTACATCACCGCGTCTTTCAACACCGTCGACAAACCACCAATCGTGCTGTTCGTGGTGCTCAAACCGGACGACAACACCCCAATCGTGCTGTTGGTCGTTGTGAGGCCCGTCGACAGCGTGTTCGCCTCATTCGAAAGCGAAGTGATGTTGCTGTTGGTCGTGGAAAGCCCAGTGGACAAGCTGGTGATGGCGCTGTTAGCCGTGCTCAAACCAGTCGACAGCGAATTGATTCCAGTCGACGTAGACGTAGACAGCGAAACCACACCAGTCGAGAAACTATCGACCGCGCTGTTCGTCGTGCTCAAGCCGGTCGAAAGCGAGTTGACCGCCGTGTTGGTGGTGCTCATACCGCTCGACACGCCTGCGACCACTGCGTTCGTCGAGCTAAGGCCGGTCGAAACGCTCGTGATAGCAGTGTTCGTCGTGCTGAGTTCGCTCGACAGGCTGTTCACTTCCGTGACGGTCGCGCTGAGGCTCGCTGAGAAACTGTTTACGGCGGTATCGGTCGTGCTCAAGCTGAGCGACACGCTGCTCACTCCCGTCTGCACCGTGCCTGCGAACGTTGAAAGACTGTCAACTGAAGTCGAGACGGAGCTCAGAGTCGTAGACAGTCCGTTCACCACGCCTTGGGTAGTGCTCAGGCCCGACGAAAGGATGGTGATCTTGCTGCCGATGGTGCTCAGCGAACCCGAAAGACCGCTCACCGCGGCGCTGTTCGTGCTCGCGCTTGCGACGATGGAAGAGATCGACGTATTGAGTGTGCTCAAGCTTGCCGCGACCGGTGCCGTTGCGCTCGAGAGCGATGCAAACCCGGTAGTAAGCGACGTGAAATTCGAGTCTGCGAACGACGCAAGCGAATCGAAGCCGGTGGAAATGGAAGTAGACAGCGAGGTCAGATCCAGGTCGCCTTGGGTGATCAACGGTTCCAGCCCATCAGTCATCGTGGAGGAGTTCGCGATCGTTGCGCCGGTCTGATCCACCCTGCTCGCCACCGTCGACAGACTGTTCGACATTGAACTCCACGCCGTTGAAAGCGAGGTCAGACCCGAAGCGGGGTCGTTCGTGAGCTGAGTACTCAGCGAGTTCACCATGGTCGAGGCGCTTGTGGACAGCGAGTTCCACTTAGCCGGAATCGGGGCCAAGCTCGCGGAGACCGAATTAATCCCAGTGGACATCGAGCTGACGGCCGTAGAAAGCATCGTCGATACCGATCTCGATGTCCCGTCGGTCACAGCGAACGCCTGATTACCGTTGACCGCATGCGTGTCGCCGGCAGCTGTTACACCACCGCCGACATTGGAAAGCTTTGATTTAGTGAAATTTACGGAAGGTGCATTAAATGTAATTGCCTTATTGGCCCCGACGCCCCACTGTCCATAAGTTTCGATAAGGCTAGTGGCTGTTTGGAGGGGCACCGCGCCATAGCCGGTGGGACCGCCGCCAGCAGTAATCATCAGCCCGCCCGCGTTCCAGGTTTGACCGGAAACAGTCGTACAGTCAAGGCTCGTTAGGCCAGTCGGCGTATACCCGCTACTACTAGGACAGATCAAAAACGAGGGGGTATTCGTAATGGCCAAGGCCTGATCTCCTCCCGCGAGACCGAACATGACCGTCATCGAAGCGCCAATGGTAGTAGCCACCATACGCTTCTTTCTTATTAATGATACGTCCGCCGCAGCATCGTTCGGGTGAACCGATCCGCGGTCCACACCGGCAGAGGCCTGCTTGCCACGAGCCATCGCGGTTTCCGCAACCGCGACAAACGTACCTACACTTTCATTCCAAATACTGCGGTATGACTTATTCATAAACCGATTCGACTCACTTCATGCAAAGCGGCGCTTGCAGAGAAGAAAAATTAGAAACACCTTTGACCACGGAACAGAATATGCCAATGCGCCCGGGGCCTGAAGCGGACATATCCTAAAGTCCACTCGCCCACGGAAATGCGGCATTTGGGATTATTCTGATTGCGCATACATTCGATTCTCTTGTTCAAATCGACAGGTGTTGACTTTTCCCACCTAGGTATTTCCCAGCTTGCCAAGTAGCAGCAAATACACAACCGCACACATATGGATTAATGGAAACGGTGCACCTGTGCATCGCTGTCCGCACCAACTTTGATACTCAAAAAAAAGGCGACATATATGAACATATATATCGCCGTAATCCGTTGATTTATTTGGCGTGCTCGTTGCTGTCAGCAAGAAGACCGGGAGAACGATTGCTCCAAGCCAGATTTTGAAACGTGATTTGCGATCTCTTGTCTCGCTGACCGAGATTAGGAATTCGAACTGGAAAGCCAGGCGATCGAATCGCTCCTCGATCGCCTGTACCACCCAGAGTCTTACCTCAGGCCTGCTTTACCACTGGTATGCCGCGCCAGCGCCGTACACGTTGCCCGCACCGCTCAGACCCGCGCCCGCCTTCATCTTCACGTTCTGCGTAATCCGCAGGTTCACACCGAGAGCCGAAGCGCCATAGCCCTGGTAGCCCGCACCGCCCACGCCGACCGCGATGACCTTGTCCTTGTCGACATCAGGAATCATCGACAAAGCGGTAGCCGCCGCGACACCGGAATACGCCTTGCGCTGAACGTCAGTGATTGCGCCTTGCAGCTTATTGACGCGCAAGTCCGTGTAGCTATTGGCTTGCGATTTCGCGTCGTTCAACTGGTTGACGTTCACAGCGTCCGTACCTTGCGTACCTTCCGCCACGTTGGTGACCTGGCGCTCACCGCCGGCCGTGCCGACCGACACGGTGTTCGCACGATCCGCCACCGAGTTCTGGCCCAGAGCAACGGAGTTGTCCGCCGTTGCCTGGCTGCCTGCACCGATAGCCGTCGCGCCGTTGCCGCTGGCGATCGAGTTGGCCCCGGTGGCGACCGCGTTGGCGCCTGTTGCCTTCGCGTTCGCGCCGCTTGCCACCGCGTGCGTGCCGCTCGCCGTTGCTGCTTCCAGCGCACGATCACCGTCTGCGGCGAACATCGGGCTCGACTGCAACGAGAGGTTGTTGATCACGTCGGAGACTTGATCCAACTGCCGCACGTTGACCGCGTCAGTGGCCTGGACACCGTCTGCAACGTTGTGGACTACCGTGCCGGCGGTGCCATTGTTCAGCGAGATGCTGCTGTAGTCAGCCGTGCCATCCGCCTTGACGTCGTACGTCACCGCAGTGCGCGTCTTGCCATCGGGGCCGATCAGGCCCGTCTGCTTCAACTGGCCGACCGTGGCTGCGTCGTCGTTAGCGATACCGTCGGCAACGTGCACCAGACGGAGGTTGTCCGTGCCGCCGGCAGTGCCGAAGGAAACGGTGTTCGCCTGATCTGCCACCGAATTGTTACCAATGGCCACCGAGTTGTCGGCTACGGCACGAGCGTTGCCACCGATAGCGACCGAGTTCTTACCAGTTGCTTCGGAATCGGGCATGTCCTCGTCCATGTTGGCGTGGAAGTACTTAATGCCCTTGCCGCCTGCAATGCTGCTCA
This sequence comes from Caballeronia grimmiae, assembly GCF_000698555.1. GTDB lineage: Bacteria > Pseudomonadota > Gammaproteobacteria > Burkholderiales > Burkholderiaceae > Caballeronia > Caballeronia grimmiae. The sequence goes on from NZ_JFHE01000047.1 coordinate 35,534, forward strand.
TCGACGTCGAGATGCTGGTGACGTCGTCGATGACCGTGCTGATGGCCGTCGAGATCGAGCTGACGCCGGTGGAAAGCGAGGTGATACCCGTAGACAGCGAGTTGATACTGGTCGACGTAGAGCTCGACAACGAGGCGATGCCCGTCGACAGCGAGTCGATGCCCGTCGACAGCGAACTGACACCCGTCGACAGCGAGTCGACACCCGTGGACAGCGAATTGATTGCGGTCGAAGTCGAAGTCGACAGCGAGT
>NZ_JFHE01000048.1 GCF_000698555.1 Caballeronia grimmiae
GAATGTTGGTCTGAAACGCGATGCCTTCGATAATCCCGATGATGTCCGCGATCTTCAGCGAGCTGTCGCTGATGGCGGTCATCGTCTCGACGACGCGCGTCACCACCGCGTTGCCCTGCTGCGCCACGTGCGACGCATTCGCCGACAGCGTGCTCGCCTGTTGCGCGTTGTCGGCGTTCTGCCGGACCGTCGACGTCAGTTCTTCCATGCTGGCCGCCGTTTGCTGGAGCGACGATGCCTGCTCTTCCGTCCGCGCGGAAAGGTCCGCGTTGCCGGAAGCGATCTGCATCGAACCCGTGGCGATGCCATCGGCCGCCATGCGCACTTCGCCGATCAGCGCGACGAGGCTCTTTTGCATCGCATCCATCGACGAGAGCACGCTGCCTGCGGGGGCTGCACGCGTCATCGCGACCGGGCTGAGATCACCCGAGGCGACACGCTGCGTGATTTCCTTGAGCGTCGCCGGCTCCGTGCCGAGGGCACGCGTGAGCCCGCGCGTAATGAGCACGCCCGCCAGCACCGCAGCGGCAAGCGAACCTAGGCAGATGGCAGCGAGAATCTGCATCTGCGCCACATAGTGTTCGTGCGCGTCCGCCACGAGTTCCTCGGCGCGCCGATGCGTGTGCGTCGAGTAGGCGTCGGTCGCGGCGACGAGCGCGGCCAGCAGCGGCCGGCATTCGTCGTTGATCTTCCGCACGGCTTCCTCCTGCCGATGCTCGCTCGCGAGTTCGACGATGGATCGCGCGACCGGCGCATAAAGCGATTCGACGCGTTCGATCTCGGCGATCAGCGCGCGTGCTTGCGCAGTGGTGTCGCTGCTCGAAGCGATCATCGCGTCGAGCGTGGCGAGATTCGCGGTGACATCCGCCTGCGCGCGGGCTTCGGCTTCCTTCTCGAGCGCGAAGTCGGCGGGCGACGTGACGAGCGCCATGTTGCGCGCTGCGATCGCACGGCGGTCGACCGCCGTGCGAACCTGCGCGGCCATCGCGGCCCGCGCGTTGGCGCCGTCCACATAGCCGGAGAAGCGCCGGTTCGCATCGCCGAGCGCGTTGATCGACACCGCCGATACGACGAGCACGACCCCCGTAAGAAAACTGAATGACAAGGCGAGTTTCGCCCTGATCGACATGGTGTTGAGATTCATGGCTTTGTTATGTGTTGCGCCGTGGTCCGCGGCGTTGCCGGCGATTCGCGCCCGCTTCGTTATCGAGACATTCCGTTTTTATCAATTTAAGCCGTCTTGCTCATCGACTCGATGGCAGCCATAATTACCTACCTTCCTCGTAACTGCGGGTAATTGCGACCGATGGATGCAGATGACAGCGCGATAGCTGCGTTAAGCGTAGATTTAACGGAGAAACCGCGCAAGCGAAAAATTGCCGTTTCTATCAAATTCGGCGATTGTGCTTTAAGCCGAAGCCAGCTATCGTTTGCGACCTCAACTCAAGGAGCCCCATGTCAACCAACGACGATCCCATCCTGACCAGCCGAGACGCAGCGGCCATTCTTGGCGTGTCGGTCAAGACGGCGCAGACGTGGATCGAACAGGGGATGATCGAATCGTGGAAGACGCCGGGCGGTCATCGTCGCGTGCGCAGAAGTGCGGTCATCGCGCTGCGCGAGCAGCTCGGAAACGGGCGGCAGGCTGCGGCGCGCATAGAGAATGCGATGGCGCTCGTCGTAGCATCGGAAGCCGCGCTGCCGGACTTCCTGGAGGCGGTGGCGGCGGCGGGAATGCACGGCATCGGCCAAAGCGATCCGTTCAACGCGATGCTCGACGCGGGCGTGGCCATGCCGGCTGTCATCGCGATCGAGCTGATGCGCGGCGACTGGGAACGCTTGTCGATGGCGCGACGCCTACTGCATTCGCGCGACCTTGCGCATATGCGCATGCTCATCGTGACCGACCTGAGCAGCGCACAACTGGAGGCGGACCTCGGCAGCCTGTCGCGCGTCACGCTGCTGCACACGCCAGCCGACCGCCCCGCGTTCGCGGCGGCGCTGCTTCAATCCCTTGCGCTTACGCCTCCCGACGATGCCGCATCGTCCTATCCTGTCGCGCCGAACGAAGATGCGCGCGTGCAGGCCGTGGCGCGCACGGGTCTCGTCGATACGCTGAGCGAGCCGGAGTTCGATGAAATCGTTCAGCTGACGGCCGAGGTACTGCGTGTGCCGATCAGCCTGATGACGCTGCTGACGCCGGATCGTCAATGGTTCAAGGCGCGTTGGGGACTCAATGCGCGAGAGACGCCGCGTCCGTGGGCGTTCTGCAATTTCACGATCATGCAGAACGATGTTTTTATCGTCGATGACGCCGCGGCCGATGTGCGCTTCAGTGCGAATCCGCTCGTGACCGGCGAACCGCGCATTCGCTTCTATGCCGGTGCGCCGTTGCGTGACGCGCAGGGCAATGCGCTGGGCGCGCTGTGCGGCATCGACCGGCAACCCCGCTCGATCGATGCGGTGCAGAAGCGACGGCTTGTGAATCTGGCGGCGCTTGCGTCGGACCGGATTGCGCTGGTGACACGCAAGCGGTTCGAGCGGTGGAACAAGGGGGTGTGACGGCGGATTAGCGGGATCGCTGAAGGTTGCGGGCGCGGCGTTACGCTAAAAGCCATTCTCGCGTGATATGCCCGGTGTTCGCTCGACGGCTACCGCGGCCGTTTTTCGTTGTGCGTTGACGATGCTCGATCGCGCCTTCGATGCGGGCCTTCCTCAGAGTTGCGCCGTCACCTGGAAGCCGACGGTCACGCGGGATGTCGCAAACGCCGATGGCTTATGAGTCGGCGTTCCTACAAAGAGGTCGTAGCTGAGTCCCGCATACTTGCACGGGATGCCGCCTCGCACACCGACTACTGCATGGACCAATCGCGTGCCCGCCAGGAACGCGGTGTTCGGTCCGAACACGCGGCCGTAGTCGATGCCTCGTACAAACCTTCATTCATCTCTCTTGCGTCGCGGCGAAACCAGTCGAACCTGATTGTCGTTGTCCTAATGGTCTATCACAGTCGACCCGCTCTGAATCTGCTTTTGAACGCTTAACGAGAGCATTGCGCAAAGCCCTAAGTTGCCTGACTCGCCAATATCGCCGCAGACCGAAGCCGCACTTTGCTGAAGCACCGCGGACGAACCCACTCCGCAAGCCAGCAAAAAGCACGATCCCCACGGACCTGCTAACCTCAACCGACCCCACACCTCCATCCGCGAAGGAGCCTGAAGCATGAGCGACCCGTCCGACTACGTACCACCGGCCGTATGGACCTGGAACAAGGAGAGCGGCGGGCGTTTCGCCAACATCAATCGCCCCGTTTCCGGCCCCACGCATGACAAGCCATTGCCGGTCGGACGCCATCCGTTACAGCTTTATTCGCTGGCGACGCCCAACGGCGTCAAAGTGACGGTGATGCTCGAAGAGTTGCTCGCGCTCGGACACGAAGGCGCGCAATACGATGCATGGCTCATCCGCATCGGCGAGGGCGAGCAGTTCGGCAGCGGCTTCGTCGACGTGAATCCGAACTCGAAGATTCCCGCCCTGCTCGACCGCAGCCACACCAAGCCCATACGCGTATTCGAATCCGGCGCGATCCTGCTGTATCTCGCGGAAAAGTTCGGCGCGTTCCTGCCGACCGATCCCGGCCAGCGCGCCGAATGCCTCTCGTGGCTCTTCTGGCAAATGGGCAGCGCCCCGTATCTCGGCGGCGGCTTCGGCCACTTCTACGCCTACGCGCCGGCGAAGATGGAATACCCCATCGACCGTTTCGCGATGGAAGTCAAGCGCCAGCTCGATGTTCTCGACAAGCGGCTGGCGGACAGCGCCTTCATCGCAGGCGACGCGTACACCATCGCGGATATCGCCATCTGGCCGTGGTACGGCGGCCTCGTCAACGGCTGGCTCTACGATGCAGCCGAGTTCCTCTCCGTACACGAATACACGCATGTGCGCCGCTGGGCCGACATCATCGGCGCGCGTCCCGCCGTGCAGCGCGGCCGCATGGTGAACCGCACCTTCGGCGAGCCGTCCAGCCAGCTGCACGAGCGTCACGACGCATCCGACTTCGAGACCCGCACGCAGGACAAGCTCGCCGGGTGAGGCGCACGTCGCGAGACACGTGGATGAAACGTGGACACATTACCGTGCAGCGTTGCGTCCACGACGTTGCGGGCATCGGTATGGTGTTTGCTTCCCCGGACAACGGGCCGGCGCATGACTGAGCGCGCCGGAGCAAACGGTCAACCAAGAGGCTGCTAGTCAGTCACGAGCAAGGAGCGAGATATGAGCAATGAGAAAGTCCTGACGACGCGACAGGGACATCCTGTGCAGGACAATCAGAGCATGCGAACCGTCGGCGAACGGGGTCCGGCGACGCTGGAGAATTATCCGTTCATCGAAAAGATCACGCACTTCGATCGTGAACGCATTCCCGAGCGCGTGGTGCACGCGCGCGGCACGGCGGCGCACGGATACTTCGAGGCCTACGGCAAGATCGGCAACGAGCCGGCCGAAAAGTACACGCGCGCCAAGGTGCTGACAAATGCCGGCGTGAAAACGCCCGTGTTTCTGCGCTTTTCGACCGTGATCGGCGCGAAGGAATCCCCGGAGACGGCGCGCGATCCGCGTGGCTTCGCCATCAAGTTCTATACCGAGGATGGCAACTGGGACCTCGTTGGCAACAACCTGAAGATCTTTTTCATTCGGGATGCGATCAAGTTCCCCGACATGATCCACGCGTTCAAGCCCGACCCGCTGTCCAACCGGCAGGAGCCGTGGCGCTTCTTCGACTTCGTCGCGCATCATCCGGAGTCGCTGCACATGGTCACGTGGGTGAAGAGCCCGTGGGGCATTCCGGCGGACTATCGTCACATGCAGGGGTCGAGCGTCAACACCTACAAGCTCGTCAACGACCAGGGCGAAGCGGTGCTCGTCAAGTTCTCGTTCGAACCGAAGCAAGGCGTGAAGAACCTGACGTCCGCGCAGGCTGCGGAAATTCAGGGACGCGATGTGGGGCACGCGACGCGCGATCTCTACGATGCCATCGAACGCGGCGATCATCCCGAATGGGAAATGTGCGTGCAGATCATGTCCGACGACGATCATCCCGAACTGGACTTCGATCCGCTCGACGATACCAAGCGCTGGCCCGAGGACAAGTTCCCGCTGCTGCCGGTCGGCCGGCTCGTGCTGAATCAGAATCCGAAGAACGTCTTCGCCGAAACGGAGCAATCCGCGTTTGGTACCGGCGTGCTGGTGGACGGCATCGACTTCTCCGACGACAAGATGCTGCAAGGCCGCACGCTCTCTTATTCGGATACGCAGCGGTATCGCGTGGGGCCGAACTATCTGCAATTGCCGGTCAACGCGCCGAAGAACGGTGCGCAGACCAATCAGCGCGACGGGCAGATGGCCTATTACGTCGATAACGCGGGAGAGAATCCGCACGTGAACTACGAGCCGAGCATGATGGGCGGCCTGAAAGAAGCGCCGAAGAAGCAGCACGACTATCACCCGTGGGTCGAAGGCCATCTCGGGCGCTATCAGGCATCGCGCACGCAGGACGACTACAAGCAGGCCGGCGAGCGTTATCGCAGCTTCGAAGACTGGGAGCGCGACGACCTGATCGCCAATCTCGTCGCCGACATGAAGGCATGTCCGAAGCCGATCGCGCTGCGCATGGTGTGGCACTTCTGGCATTGCGATCCGGACTACGGCACGCGTGTCGCCGAAGGCGCAGGCATCGATCTGGAAGAGGCGAAGAAGCTGCCGCCGCTCGAAGGAAAACCCGCGCCGGGCGCGCGCCGGGAAGCGCAGGTCTATACGAGCAATGAGCCGGAAGAAGCAACGCCTGCGATGAAGTAAGCCAGCAAGTCCTTCCAGCGCGTCGCTGGTCTGGCCGAAGCCTAGCGAACTTCGGCCAGCACCAGATCGATGCCCTGTTGCCGGATGCCGTTCGCCGCCGCAGGCGCGAGCGCATCGTCGGTGATCACTTGATCGAAGCGTTCCAGGCTCGCCACCTTGTACAGGCCGACGGTCCCGTACTTCGAACTCGCGACGGTCAGCATGGTGCGCGATGCCGCGTCCATCGCCGCGAGCTTCACCTCCACTTTCGGCGCGGAAGGCGTAGTTACGCCGCGCCGCAAATCCCACGAACTCGCCGATATGAACGCCACGTCCAGCACGAGCTGACGCAGCGTCGCCGCCGCGAGCGAACCGACGCTCGACAGGTTCGCGTGATCCAGTTGACCGCCGATATGGATGACATTGACGTGCGTCGCGCTCGCGAATTCGCGCACGATCTCGAAGTCGTTCGTCACGACCGTCATGTTCGATAGCTCGACGATATGTGGCACGAACGAGAGCATCGTCGTGCCGGCATCGAGATAGATGGACATGCCCGAGCGCAGCGTGTCTGCCGCCCGCCGCGCGATGGCCTGCTTCTGCGGCAGTTCGACGACCGCCTTCAACTGATGACTCGGCTCCGCGTTCACATGACTCGCGATACGCACGCCGCCCGGCACGGTATAGACGAGCCCCGCTTCTTCGAGCGCGGCGATATCGCGCCGCACCGTCATATGCGAACAGTTGAACGACTCCATCAACTGGTGCACCGACAGCACCTTGTCCCGCCGCAATTGCCGCAGCATGGCTTCGCGCCGCTGATCGGGAATCAGCGGTACATCGGCGGCATCGGGTTTGGCTTGGCTCGACATGGAAAGACCTTCGATGCGGGCATGAGCGCCATGACGGCGGCCCGCGAAATCAACGCGTATCTTAGCCGATGCACAGGTACGCCAGTTCGTAGCTCAACTTGGCATCCGCGCGAGAAAGGCATTGCCGGAAACGCGTGCGCCGGCTAACGATGCCAGTGGGCGCGCGCAAACTCTGGCTGCTCGTCGCGATCACACACATTAACTTTTATTATCACCATCGTCAATCACGTTAACATGCATTAACATCGACGTAGCAAACGCCCGTCCAATCGACACATGGAGACCCGACATGCAGACATCTAACCGGCGTCCCGTCCTGGGATGCATCGCCGACGATTTCACCGGCGCCACCGACCTCGCGAGCATGCTCGTGCGCGGCGGCATGCGTACGATTCAGACCATCGGCGTGCCGGGGTCGGCGGAGCCGATCGACGCAGACGCGCTCGTGGTCGCGCTGAAGTCGCGCACCATCGATCCCGCCGACGCGGTCGCCCAGTCGCTCGCCGCGCTCGACTGGCTGCGTGCGCAGGGCTGCCGTCAGTTCTTCTTCAAGTATTGCTCGACGTTCGATTCGACCGATGCGGGCAACATCGGCCCGGTCGCCGAAGCATTGCTCGATGCGCTCGCCAAAACCGGGGGCGACGACTTCGCGATCGCCTGCCCCGCGTTTCCCGAGAACAAGCGCACGGTGTATCGCGGACATCTGTTCGTCGGCGATGCGCTGCTCAATGAATCGGGCATGGAGAACCACCCGCTCACGCCGATGCGCGATCCCAACCTCGTGCGCGTGTTGCAGCGCCAATCGAAGTCGAAAGTCGGCCTGATTGCCAGCGAAACCGTCGCAGCGGGCGAAGCGGCCGTGCGCGATGCGATCGCGCGGCTGCGTGCGGACGGCGTGCGCCTCGCCATCGCCGACGCGCTCACCGACGCCGACTTGCGCACCCTCGGCGCGGCATGCGCGGACCTTCCGCTGATCACGGGCGGTTCGGGCGTCGCCATCGGCTTGCCGGAAAACTTCCGGCGCGCGGGACTCATCGAGTCGAACGACAAGGCCGCTGAATTGCCCGCTGTAGACGGCGCGGCGCTCGTGCTGGCAGGCAGCGCGTCGAAAGCGACGAACGCGCAAGTGGCCGAATGGCTCGCGTCGCGGCCCGCGTTTCGCATCGATCCGCGCGCGCTGTCGCGTGGCGAGCCGGTGGTCGACGCGGCGCTCGCTTTCATCGATGAAAACGCGCCTCAGCCGGTCCTCATCTATGCGACGGCCACGCCCGACGAAGTGAAGGCGGTGCAGCAGGAAATCGGCGTGGCCGCCGCGGGCAAGCTGGTCGAAGATGCGCTCGCCGCCATCGCGCGCGAGGCGAAGGCGCGCGGCGTGCGGCGCTTCGTGGTGGCGGGCGGGGAAACGTCGGGCGCGGTGGTGCAGGCGCTCGGCGTCGACATGTTGCAGATCGGGCCGCCGATCGATCCGGGCGTGCCGGTCACGGTGACGGTCGGTGAAACGCCGCTTGCGCTCGCCCTCAAGTCGGGCAACTTCGGCGCGGGCGATTTCTTCGCGAAGGCGCTGCGCTTCACCGAAGGGGCACGCGCATGAGCGGCAACCTCATCGGCGCGAACAGCGATGCGAAGCTGCGCGAGGAAATCTGCACGGTCGGTGCAAGTCTCTATGCCCGTGGCTATACCGTCGGCACGGCGGGCAACATTAGCGCACGATGCGACGACGGCTGGCTCATCACGCCCACGGATGCGTGTCTCGGCCGGCTCGATCCCGCCGATATCGCGAAGGTGGACGCAAGCGGCCAGCATCTGTCGGGCGGGCGGCCATCGAAGACGCTGGAGCTGCATCGCCGGATCTACGACGCCAACGCGGAAACGCGCGGCGTCGTGCATACGCATTCGACGTCGCTCGTCGCATTGACGCTCGCCGGTGTATGGCGCGACGACGACGTGCTGCCGCCGATCACGCCGTACTACGTGATGAAGGTCGGCCATGTCCCGCTCGTGCGATATCGCCGCCCGGGCGATCCACAGGTCGCCGCTGAAATCGCGCAGCTTGCGGCGGACGTGCGTGCGGTGCTGCTCGAACGGCTCGGGCCGGTCGTGTGGGAGCGCAGCGTATCGCATGCGTCGTTTGCGCTGGAAGAACTGGAGGAGACGGCGCGCCTCTGGCTCATGTCGACGCCGCGCCCCGCTCCGCTCGACGAAGCCGCGATCGATGAACTGCGGCGGAGCTTCAACGCGCGTTGGTGACGCCGTGTCGAGACGAGCCGGGCATCGCGCAGACGCATGATGGTCTGACGCGATGTATCGAACGAACGCGCCCATTTCCTCGGCAAAAACCACAACCGCAGTCAAAGCTCGGGTCGCGCGAGGTCGGCGCGGACGACTTCATCGCCACGCCGTTGCGCCGCTTCGATCGCCTCTCCCTTCACCGGATAGGGACCGATTGTATCGGCGCCATCGAACGGAAAAAGAAGCCGGCCGTCCGTTTTACGAACGACTTTCAGCGTGCCGTAGTATCCGCTCGCACTCGTCCCGCGATATGAAGCGTAGATATGGAAATCGTCCTCGTCCGCTCCGGCGGTAGGCAATACTCGTCGCGTGGGGAACAACACGAGCTTCGGGCGCCTTCCAGTGATATGCGTCATGCATAACTCCCAATCCATCGAAACGTTACCTAACCAATGCTCGTTTCCCGCTTCAGACAACGACAATGTGCCGGCCGTGTAGGTCGCGCGGGTTTTTGAACAATTGGGCAATGCATCGTGTCGCGGCCGGTCCTCGTTCGCCACTGACTGGTCGATCCATACGCGAGGCCACTGCCGCACTTCGTCTCCAGCGAACCGTGGCACGTGGATGAAGCAGGCGGCAAATGAGTACTGCATCGAGATGACAACGCTCTCGTGCACTTGCGTGCGCGCGTCTGCATCGCAATAGGTGTGCATTCGCTGTGCCCATGCGCGTCTCGCGCGGACCCACATGGCGCATACGGTTCGTTAGGTATCCGACCTTGCTTTGTGTAATTGCTCGGGCACGCGTCCGAAATCTTTGCATTAAGTACGCGTTCTACCGGTGCAAGGTACAAGGCGCAGAGCAAGCCATCTCGACGAGGCGATGAAGCACGCACGTACAACGGCAACGCGAGTATTGCTGAGCGCTTTGACACGAAATCGACACGCTTACTGAACGTCAAACACCCTTCCACGCCGGCGGGCGCTTTTCGGTGAACGCTGCGACGCCTTCGTGGAAATCCTGGCTGCCGTAGCAATCGCGGACCAGATCATCGCCTTCGAGCGGCAGTGCGGCCAGCATGCGCGACATCGACTGCTTGCTCACGCGCATCGTGATCGGCGCATTGCGCGAAAGACGATCGACGAGCGCCGCCGCGCGCGCATCCAGTTGATCGGGCTCGACGCTTTCGATGACGAAGCCCGCAGCGATGGCGTCTGTTACGTCCAGCATGTCGCCCAGCACGAGCATGCGCTTTGCGCGTCCAATGCCGAACTCCGCAACAAGTCGCGCCGTATTACTGATCGCAAGGCAGTTGCCGAGCGTGCGTGCAATCGGTACGCCGAACTGTGCACGCGGCGTCGCGATGCGTAGATCGCAGCATGCCGCAATCGCGAGGCCGCCGCCGACACACCATCCATCGACGATGGCGAGCGTGGGCATCGGCAAGGCATCGACCTTCTTCAGCACGCGCTCGATGCGGCGCTCGTAATTCACGCCATCTTCGGCGGTCTCGAACGCGCGGAATTGCTGAATGTCCGTGCCTGCTACGAAGGCCTTGCCGCCCGCGCCGCGAAACGTGACGACGCGCACATCGCGCTCGTTCGCAAGACGTTCGCAGATGGCTTCCAACTGCTCGTACATGCGCCAGGTCATGGCGTTGTGCGCGTCCGTACGATCGAAGACGACATGCGCCGCCGCACCATCGATGGTCAATCGGACTTCGCCTTGCGTGCTCTTGTCGTTGTCGTTCATCCGCTGCGTCTCCTTGTCTTGTGATCGAACGTTCAGCCGATGCGCGCCGCCACCGCTTCGCCCACTTCGGCCGTGCTTGCCTTGCCGCCGAGATCGCCCGTATGCGGGCCTTCCTTCAGGACAGCGGTGATCGCATCGAGCATCGCGTCGTGTGCTGCGCGTTCGCCGAGGAAGTCGAGCATCATCGCGGCTGACCAGATCATTGCGATCGGGTTGGCAATGCCCTTGCCCGCGATGTCGGGCGCAGACCCATGCACCGGCTCGAACAACGAAGGAAAGTTGCGCTCCGGATTCATGTTGGCCGATGGCGCGATGCCGATAGTGCCCGTGCATGCCGGTCCGAGATCGGAAAGAATATCGCCGAACAGGTTCGTCGCGACGACGACATCGAAGCGATCCGGACTCAACACGAAGCGCGCGCTGAGAATGTCGATGTGCTGCTTGTCCCACACGATGTCGGGATACTGCTGCGCCATTTCAGCGGCACGCGCGTCCCACCACGGCATGCTGATCGAGATGCCGTTGCTTTTCGTCGCGACCGTGAGCTTCTTCTTGCGCTGCTGCGCGAGATCGAACGCGAACTTCAGCACGCGCTCCGCACCCTTGCGCGTGAAGATGGAGGTCTGCGATACGAACTCGCGCTCCGTGCCTTCGAACGACACGCCGCCGACCGACGAGTATTCGCCTTCGGTGTTTTCACGCACGATCATGAAGTCGATATCGCCCGCCTTGCGATTTGCGAGCGGCGAAGGCACGCCATCGAAAAGACGCGCGGGACGCAGGTTGATGTACTGATCGAATTCGCGCCGGAACTTGAGCAGCGAGCCCCACAGCGAAATGTGATCGGGCACCTTGTCGGGCCAGCCGACCGCGCCGAAGAGAATCGCGTCGCATGCTTCGAGCCGGCTCTTCCAGTCGTCCGGCATCATCTGGCCGTGCGCGAGATAGTAGTCGCAGCTCGCCCAGTCGATATGGTCGTAGTCGAGCGCAAGATCGAAGCGTCTTGCGACGGCATCGAGCGCGCGCAGGCCCTCGGGCATCACTTCCACACCGATGCCGTCACCGGGAATCACGGCGATGCGATAACGTTTGGTCATTGCTGGCTGTCTCCTCGTTAATGGATACGCGTTCGACGCGAGTCATTCTATATGGCTTGCCGGCTTGCTCACGCCCAGCCTTCGAGCCGCAACGTCGATCGCACGAGCCGCTGCTCTTCCTGTTCGATTTCGGCGAAACGCTCGCGCACGCTGCGAATATGCTGGCTCGCGGCGCGGCGCGCCTGTTCGGGCAACTGCCCCGTCACCGCGTTATAGAGCCGCGCATGCTGGCGGTCGATCACGCGCTTGTGCTGCTCGCGGTGATAAAGATTGTTCACGGACGCAAACACGGAACTCAGCATCAGGTCGTTGAGGATGCCGAGCGTATGCACGAGCACCGGGTTATGCGACGCCTCGCAGATCGCGAGATGGAACGCGTGATCGAGCCGCGCATGCGTGGTCGCGTCCGTTTCCTTCGATTGCGCGGCCATCATCTCTTCATAGCGCCGCTTGATGAGAATGTGGTCGGCCGGCGTGCCGCGCATCGCGGCGAGGCGGGCCGATTCCGCTTCGATCATCTCCCGCACTTCGAGCAGGTCGTAGAGCGTGCGCGGTTGCGAGCCGAGCAGATGCATCATCGGCGTTTGCGCGGGCTCGACGGTCAGCTTCGCGACGAACGAGCCTTTTCCATGCGATGTCTCGATCAGTCCGCGCGCACGCAAGATCCTTAATCCTTCGCGCAGCGCCGTGCGCGACACGCCGAGCTTCTCGGTCAGACGGCGTTCCGAGGGCAACGGCTCGCCCTCTTTCAACACGCCATCGACGATAAGACGCTCCACACGCTCGACGACCACATCCGCGAGTTTGCGCTTGTCCGCTTCCATGCCGCCACCTCTGCTTTCCGCACTGGTATGACCAGCTGTGATGGTAGCACCATCCATTAACCGAAACGCCCCCGATACGGTTATTTTCAGGGCGTGCGCCGCCACACGCACGCATTCCTGTCGAAAGAAACTGGTCATACCAGCTCGAAAATCATCGACAAGCACACAGGCGAGCCGCAAAAATGCGCAAACCATGCAATCGGACAGGCGACGAAACGAACGCCGTCCGCACGGAGACACCGCATGACCTACGCCTACGACGAAAGAATCGACGGCCCGCTGCGCGATCACGACAAGTCCGCCATCGTCCGCGATCTTCGGGCGCTTCTGCCCCATCTTCAACTCCTGCACGATCAGGAAGACCTGCGCCCGTTCGAATGCGACGGCCTTTCCGCGTATCGCATCACGCCGATGCTCGTCGCGTTGCCCGGCAACGTCGATGAAGTCCAGGCGCTGCTCAAGTACGCGTCGGCGCATCACATTCCTGTGGTTGCGCGCGGCGCGGGCACCGGGCTTTCGGGCGGCGCATTGCCGCTCGAGAAAGGTATCCTGCTCGTGATGGCGCGCTTCAATCGTATCCTCGAAATCGACGCCGAAGCGGGCATGGCGCGTGTGCAGCCCGGCGTCCGCAACCTTGCGATCTCGCAAGCCGCCGCGCCGCATGGCCTCTATTACGCGCCCGATCCGTCGTCGCAGATTGCGTGTTCCATCGGCGGCAACGTGGCGGAGAACGCGGGCGGCGTGCATTGCCTCAAGTACGGCCTCACGGTCCATAACATCCTGAAGGTCGATATCGTGACCATCGACGGCGAGTGCGTGACGCTCGGCTCCGAGGCGCTCGATTCACCCGGCTTCGATCTGCTCGCGCTCATCACCGGTTCGGAAGGCATGCTGGGCGTCGTCGTCGAAGTCACGGTCAAGCTGCTGACCAAGCCGCAAAGCGCGAAAGTGCTGCTCGCGAGCTTCGACGATGTGGAACGCGCCGGCGACGCCGTCGCGCAGATCATCGCGGCGGGCGTCATTCCCGGCGGCCTCGAAATGATGGACAACCTCGCGATCCGCGCCGCCGAGGACTTCATTCGCGCGGGCTATCCGGTCGATGCCGAAGCGCTGCTGCTCTGCGAGGTGGATGGCGTCGAGTCCGACGTGCAGGAAGATTGCGAGCGCGTCGAAGCGCTGCTGCGCGCGGCGGGCGCGACCGATATCCGGCTCGCCGCAAACGAAGCGGAACGCCAGCGCTTCTGGGCGGGCCGCAAGAACGCGTTCCCGGCAGTGGGCCGCATCTCGCCCGATTACTACTGCATGGACGGAACCATTCCGCGCCGCGAGCTGTCGCGCGTGCTGCGGGGCATCGCGGCGTTGTCGCAGGAATACGGGCTGCAAGTGGCCAACGTCTTCCATGCGGGCGACGGCAACATGCATCCGCTGATTCTCTTCGATGCGAACGCGCCCGGCGAAACGGAACGCGCCGAGACGATTGGCGCGCGCATCCTCGAACTGTGCGTCGAAGTGGGCGGTAGCATCACCGGCGAACATGGCGTGGGCCGCGAGAAGATCAATCAGATGTGCGCGCAGTTCAACTCGGACGAACTCACTTTCTTCCATGCGGTCAAGGCGGCATTCGACGCCAACGGCCTGCTCAATCCCGGCAAGAACGTGCCGACGCTGCACCGCTGCGCCGAATTCGGCGCGATGCACGTGCATCACGGCGCACTGCCCTTCCCTGAACTGGAGCGGTTCTGATGCGGCGCGACTCCTTATCCTTCGATGACAGCGCGCGCCTCGTCGACGAGGTTCAACATGCGATTGCGCGCCACGAGCCGCTATCGATTCGCGGCGCTGCGACCAAGGCGTTCCTCGGCCGTCCGGCGACGACGTCCACGCGCGAGATCGACACGCGCACGCATCGCGGCATCGTCAGTTACGATCCGAGCGAGCTGGTCATCACCGCGCGCGCCGGCACGCCGCTCGCCGAAATCAACGCGGCGCTCGACGAAGCGAACCAGATGCTGCCGTGCGAGCCGCCGACCCATGACGGGATGGCGACCCTGGGCGGCGTGGTTGCGAGCGGGCTCGCCGGCCCGCGCCGGCCGTGGGCAGGCTCCGTGCGTGACTTCGTGCTCGGCTGCCGCGTCATCACCGGTGAAGGCAAGCATCTGCGCTTCGGCGGTCAGGTGATGAAGAACGTCGCCGGTTTCGATGTATCGCGTTTGATGAGCGGCAGCTTCGGCTGCCTCGGCCTCATCACCGAGGTATCGCTGAAAGTGCTGCCGAAGCCGCGTGCCTCCTCGAGTCTAGTCATCGCGATGGACGCCAGCGAAGCGATGCGCGAGTTGTCGGCATGGCGGCGCGCGGCGCTGCCCGTCAGCGGCGCGTGCTTCATCGAAGGCGCGCTGCACGTGCGGCTCGAAGGCGGCACAGGATCGGTGCAAGCGGCGGTGGATCGCATCGGCGGCGCGCTCGATCAGCGTTTCTGGGAAGACCTGCGCGAGCAGCGTCTCGCCTTCTTCGACGATCCGCGCCCGCTCTGGCGTTTGTCGCTTCCCAATGCGACGCCGCTCATAGACCTGCCCGGCGCGGCGCTGCTCGACTGGGCCGGCGCGCAACGCTGGCTCAAAAGCGATGCGCGCGCCACCGATATTCGCACGATCGCGAGCGCCGCGGGCGGACACGCGACGTGTTTCGCCGCGCATCGCGATGCAGAGCCGTTTCATCCGCTGCCCGCGCCGCTCATGCGCCTGCACGAGCAACTGAAAGCGCGCCTCGATCCGCACCGCATCTTCAATCCGGGGCGCATGTACGCCGCGTATTGAGCACGAAGCCCCACGCGATCTCATCGACTAATCGACATGCAAACGAATCTCAGCGAGCAGGCTCTCACGCTGCCGCGCGCGAAGGAAGCGGAGGACATTCTCCGATCGTGCGTGCATTGCGGCTTTTGCAACGCGACGTGCCCGACGTATCAATTGCTCGGCAATGAACTAGATGGCCCGCGCGGGCGCATCTATCTCATCAAGCAGATGCTCGAAGGCCAGCCGGCGAGCGACAAGACGCAACTGCATCTGGACCGCTGTCTCACCTGCCGCAATTGCGAAACGACGTGTCCATCGGGCGTGAAGTATCACGCGCTGCTCGATATCGGCCGCGACATGCTGGAAGCGCGCGTCGAGCGTCCCATCAGCGAGCGCGTGATGCGCGCGGGACTGCGAAAGGTGATTCCCAGCCCGCGCACGTTCAGCGCATTGCTGAAGGCAGGCCAGTTGATGCGGGGCGCGCTGCCCGCGAAGATCGGCGACAAGATTCCGCGCGAGATCGCGAACGCCGCGCCGCGCCCGCCGATTCGTCACGCGCGGCGCATGCTGATGCTCGAAGGCTGCGCGCAACGCTCGCTGTCGCCGAACACGAACGCGGCGACCGCGCGTGTGCTGGATCGGCTGGGCGTCAGCATCGAGGCCGCGCAGGACGCCGGCTGCTGCGGCGCGGTCGACTATCACCTCAACGCGCAGGACGCCGGGCTTGACCGCGCACGGCGCAACATCGACGCGTGGTGGCCGAAGATCGAAGCCGGCGCGGAAGCGATCATTCAGACCGCGAGCGGCTGCGGCGCGTTCATCAAGGAATACGGTCATCTGCTGCGCAACGATCCCGTCTATGCCGCCAAGGCGGCTCGCGTGAGCGAACTGGCGCGCGATATCGGCGAAGTGCTTGCGGCATTGCCGGTCGAACATCTGCGTGCGAAGGCCGAGCAGCGCGTGGCCTTCCATTGCCCCTGCACGCTTCAGCATGCGCAGAAGCTCGGCGGATCAGTGGAAGCGATATTGAGCCGCCTCGGTTTTTCG
Organism: Caballeronia grimmiae; assembly: GCF_000698555.1. Classification (GTDB taxonomy): domain Bacteria; phylum Pseudomonadota; class Gammaproteobacteria; order Burkholderiales; family Burkholderiaceae; genus Caballeronia; species Caballeronia grimmiae. Next base: position 16,447 of record NZ_JFHE01000048.1, read on the forward strand.
CTGACGTCCGTGCCCGACGCGCACTTGTGCTGCGGATCGGCGGGAACGTATGCATTCACGCAGCCCGAGCTTTCACGCCAGTTGCGCGACAACAAGCTCGACGCCCTTGAAAGCGGCCAACCCGATATCATCGCGACCGCGAACATCGGCTGTCAGACGCATCTCGGCGGCGCAGGACGCACGGCGGTGCGCCACTGGATCGAGATCGTCGACGAGGCCATCGCGTAGGCACACATCATTCATAACGAGACTGGAGACACACTGTGGTAAGCAACAACTATCCCGACAGCGAGGCGCGCGGTTCCTCCGCAATCGAAGCGCGCGCCTATTCGAAAGCCGCATGGCGGCTCCTGCCCTTCCTCTTTCTCTGTTACGTCGCTGCGTATCTGGACCGTGTGAACGTCGGCTTCGCCAAGCTGCAGATGCTCAATGACCTCGCCTTCAGCGAGACGGTGTACGGTCTCGGCGCGGGCATCTTTTTCATTGGCTATTTTTTGTTCGAAGTGCCAAGCAATATCATCATGCATCGCGTCGGCGCGCGGGTCTGGATCGCGCGGATCATGATTACGTGGGCGATCATTTCCGCGGCGTCGCTCTTCGTCAAGACGCCGACGATGTTCTACGTCATGCGCTTTCTGCTCGGCGTGGCCGAAGCGGGCTTCTTCCCGGGCATCGTGCTGTACCTGACCTACTGGTTTCCGGCCGTGCGCCGCTCACGCATGAACGCGCTCTTCATGATGGGCATTCCGGTAGCGGGCGTCGTCGGCGGGCCGCTGTCCGGATGGATCATGGCCGCATTCCAGGGCGTGGGCGGCTGGTCGAACTGGCAATGGCTCTTTCTGCTCGAAGCCATTCCGTCGGCGGTGCTCGGCGTGGTCACGCTGTTCTGCCTTCCGAACAATATTCGCGCTGCGAGGTGGCTGAGCGAAGAAGAGAAGCGTGTGCTCGAAGCGAACATCCAGCGCGACGACGCCGGCAAGACGCATGGCTCGCTCGGCAAGGTGTTCACGGATCTGCGCATCTGGAAGATGGCCGTGATCTACTTCTGCTGCATGATGGGCCTCTATGGCATCAGCTTCTATCTGCCGACGCTCGTGAAGGCAAGCGGCGTGCAAGGCGCACTGCAAGTCGGCTTGCTGACCGCCATTCCGTACGCGGTCGCCGTGGCGAGCATGTTCTTCGTTGCACGCAGTTCGGACCGCACGGGCGAACGCCGCTGGCACTTCGCGATTCCCGCTGCGCTCGCGGGTGTCGGGCTCTATGCCAGCACGCAACTCACCGGCAACATTCCGCTTGCGATGCTCGCGCTCACTGTCGGCACCGCCGGCATGCTCGCGACGATGCCCGTCTTCTGGACCTATCCCAGCGCGATTCTCGCGGGCGGTTCCGCAGCAGCGGCCATCGGCATGATCAACTCGGTCGGCAATCTCGCCGGCTTCGTCAGCGCGTCGATCATCGGCTGGCTGAAGGACGTGACGCATAGCACTAACGCGGGCATCTATTGCGTGTCGGGCGCGCTCGTCTTCGGCGCGGTGCTCGCGCTGCTGCAAACGCGGCAGGCGGCTCGTGGGTCGGAGCGCCTCGCGGGATAAGCCCTGAAGGTTCATACTTACCGCGCCGCCTTCGAACAGGCGGCGCGTCTATTTCCCCCTCTCAATCGAGCGAAGCATGAAAACCAAACCGATCCTCGGCATCGCCGAAACGACACGTATTCTCGACGCAGCGCGCGCCGAAGCGGAACAGAACGGCTGGCCGGTGACGATCGTCGTGACCGATGACGGCGGTCATCCGCTCGGCCTGCTGCGCCTCGACGATTGCGCTCCTGTCGGCGCGTATATCGCAACCGAAAAGGCACGCACGGCCGCGCTCGGCAGGCGCGAATCGAAGCAATACGAGGAGATGATCAACAACGGCCGCACGGCGTTCCTGAGCGCGCCGCTCGCGGGCACGCTCGAAGGCGGCGTGCCGGTCGTGGTGGATGGCGTTGTGATCGGCGCAGTGGGCGTGTCGGGCGTCAAGGCCGATCAGGACGCGCAGGTCGCGAAGGCGGGAGCAAGCGCGTTGCAATAGGCCGCATGCGCTGCGGCCCGCCGTATGCGCCGCAACGATCTCTGTCAAAATAACGCGAGTGCCAGCCACCTATCATCAGAGCAAATGAGCTTCGCGCGCAGAGCAACGTGGGCCGCGTCGATACGCGACCTCCAGTTCGCGGACAACGCTACCGTGCCGGTCGCATCGCTGCTGCGGCAACGGAACGCGTTAGCCGTCATGCACGACGCCTTTCAGGGCGAGTGCTCCATCGCGCGGCTGCTCGATGCCGCCGTGCAATGCGCGGCCACCGGTTGCGATGCGCCGATGGCCAAGGTTCTAGAACTACGGCGTCCTGATAATGTGCTGATCGTCAAGGCGCAGGTTGGCCTCGGCGAATCGGCCATCGGGCGCGAAGCAGGCACCGCCGAGGCGGGCAATCCGCCCGGACAGGCATTGATCACCGCACGGCCCGTCGTCGTGGCGGATGTAATGAAGGAACGCGGCGACAGCGTGCCCGACATCTGCGCGAGCGTTCCATCGTCACGACGATCAATCTTCCGCTCATCGCCGCCGAAGGCGCGTACGGCATCCTCGAAGTCGATTACGACCAGCCGCACGAGATCGATGCGTCCCATGTCTCCTTCCTTGCGTCCGTTGCGGCGATTCTCGCTGACGGCATCGAATCGCGGCAACAGCGCGCGGCGTTGATCGAAGACCGCGACGCGAAGGTCACGCTGTTGCGTGAACAGCAGCATCGCATCCGCAACAACTTCCAGATGATCGCCGCGCTGCTTGCTCAAAAGGCGATGAAGTCGCAAGACCCATCCGTGCAGAAGGCTTATCACGATGTCGAGCGGCGCGTGTTCGCCATGGCCTTGCTCTACGATCACCTGCTCGGGCTGGGCGAGCATGGCGAATCGGTCGACCCGGGTGTCTATCTCGAGTCGATGTGCGCGAGCTTCGACGACTTCTACGACTTTGCCGGCCATCACATCACGCTCGTGCGATCCATCGAGCAGGGCGCGGTCATGCTGGGCATCGATACATGCACGGCCATCGGCACCGTGGTCAACGAACTCGTCGCCAATGCGGTCGAGCACGCGTTTAACGGCGCGGCGGGCGAGATACACGTGTCGGTGCATCGCACCGCGCAGGCGCTGATCGTCGAAGTGCGCGACAACGGGCGCGGCTATGCAGCCGATGCAAGCGAAGGCACCGGCCTCTCGACCGCGCGGCGTCTGATCGGCAGCATTGGCGGCCAACTTGCGGTCGAAACGCAGGCGGGCGCCGGAACCAAATGGCTGCTGTCGGTGACTCTGCCTGCTTAGCGTTCGCTCGAGCTTCGGTTAGGCGTCCTTCTTCAAACTTCCACACTCCCGGAACGTCGATTGCGATAATCTGCGGCACGTTCCCGCAGCCCTCACGTATCGCAAGGACACTCCCGTCGATGGACGCACGCATCTTCCGCCTCACGCGCCTGCATTCCTTCTTGCCTCTCGCAGCCGCGACGCTGATGCTGGGCGTCGCAATGTCGTTCACCGCGCCTTATCTGTCGCTCTTCGGCGTGCAGGAAGCCGGCATGACACCGCTGCAGCTTGGACTCTTCATGACGCTGATCGCGGCAAGCGGCGTGCTGGCGAGCGCCGTGGCGGGCAAATGGACAGACAGGCACGGGCGTCATCGCATGCTGTTGATGAGCGCGTTGATCGCGTCGTCGCTCGGCTTTCTGCTGCTGTGCCTGCTGCGCAGCTATACGTCGCTGCTCTTGATCGGCATCCTGTTCCTGGGCGTCGGCAGTTCGGCGATGTCGCTCGTGTTTTCGTTCGCACGCGTCGCGCTGCCGGTCACGAGCCATGCGGAGCGCTCGCTCGCGCTTGCCACGCTGCGCACCGTGCTCTCCATGGCATGGGTCTTCGGACCATCCGTCGGCGCGCTGGTGCTGGCCGGAGCCGGATTTCACGGGCTATTCGTGTTTGCAGCCGTGTCGTTCGCGGCGTGTTCGGGCATCGTATGGCGCATGAATGATGCAGCGAGAATCCCCGCGTCGACCGAGCCGCATTACGCGGGCGACCCGGCATCGTTGCTGGAAGTGACGACGATGACCGAGCACGAACATCCGCCGGAGCCGCATCCGGAGATGGCGGGCACGCGCGGGCAGATATGGCGAGCGACGATTGCGCTCACGCTCATCGGTCTCGCGGCGAACGCCACGATGATCGTGTTGCCGCTCTATGTCGTACAGCATTTGAGAGGCACGCAGCTCGATGTATCGATCATGCTGGGTCTCGGCGCGTTGCTCGAAATCCCGATGATGCTCGCGCTCGGCGCACGCGGTGCGCGCCTCGACAAGCGGCGCTGGCTCGCCGCATGCGCCGCCGTGCACGTCGTCTACTTTGTCGCGGTGAGCGCATCGCAGACCGTGCAATTTCTGATTCCGATGCAGGCGTTCAATGCGTTCGTCGTCGCGGTGACATCGTGCCTTGGCATGGTCTATATCCAGGACATGATGCCGCGCAACCCCGGCGCGGCGACGGCGCTTTTCTTCAACGCGTCGCGCGTCGGGTCCATTCTTTCGGGCGTGCTGTCGGGGGCGCTCGTCGCCGCGATGGGCTATCGCGTGACGTTTCTCGCTTGCGGCGGCCTTGCGCTAGGTGCTTTCGTGCTGTTCGCCAATCCGCCGTTCAAGTCGATCGCGCTGCAGTTGCGCGGCCGGTGGAACCAGTGGCGCGAGCCTGCGCAATAAGCAAGCGACGCGAACCGTCATTCCCCCTTGACGGAAGCCGCGCCGTCGTCGTTGCTGTCGCCTTCCTGCCTCTGAGTTTGGGCGCCTTCCGCTTTCCCGATCGTATCGTCCTCGCTCGACAACTCGACGAGTCCTTCTTCCTTCTTGATTTCCGACGTCGCGACGGCTGTCGGCTTGCCCGGCCCCGATGGGCTATTCGCATGTCTTGCCATGACTGACTCCGTTCAGATGATGCCGCGGGCGCTGCCTGGCAAAGCGCCTCGCTCGGACGTTCGACGCGGGTATCGCCCAGGCGAGGAGCACGTCGCAATGGCTATGCCCACGTCGGCGGCGCGCGGGCACGCGCGATGCGCCCGCTGTGGCTCTCGTCCAATGGAGCGGAGTCACGTCATGGACCACATGCGGCGCATGTCGTGATGCCCTCGATCGTTCTGCTGCGGGCGACGGCCATTCCCGGCACGCCCGGCCGTGTGGTGCTGGTCGTCGGCAATCGCGGGCACGCGCGTACAGAGATCGTGCGCAGCATCTTCGAGTTGAAGCGCGCGTACGCGGATTCGCCACACGCGCTGCCGCGCGCCGGCTGGGGCTATCCCGTGACATCCGTGATCGCCGAAGGCACCCTGCTCGTTGCCGGCGCGGAGCTATGGTCCGCGTTCGATGGCGACATCCACACGGCTTCCGGCGGCGCCATCCCCTCGGAGGCCCCGGCTGCGGACGCCGCGCAGCCGTATCTCGCGGGCCGCATCCTCTACCGACGCGCGGAAGGCGAACTCTTCGAGACCGCATTCTATCGAAGACTGAGTTACCCGGATCTGTCGTTCCGCGACATTGACGCGCGCGATCTGGCGCTGAATTATTGCGGGAGCGACGTGCGCGCAGAAGCCCCCGATGACGACGCCGGATAGCCCAAAAATCCCGCCTCGCGGCTGCACGCGCGTGGCACAACGAATGCACCAATCTCGCCTGCTCAACTCCACCGAGGACGATAGGAATGTCAGACACATCCAGCAAGCCCGAGGCTCAGGCGGAAGTCCCGATGGAGGGCGAACTGCTCGAACAACGGATTCGCACGCTTGCGTACTACATGTGGGAAGCGGACGGCAGGCAGCCGGATCGCGCGGACGAGTATTACCATCGGGCGCGACAGCAGTTATTAGCGGAATCGGCGCACGCCGATGCCAACGACAATTCGTCCGATGGCGCCAAGCGCAGGAAAAAACGGGCGCTCTAGCGGTGCGCCGCGTGCATCGGCAGGGGTTCGGTCAAGAGCTCATCGCGATCCGCTGACATCGCGGATTCGAGCCGATTCCCGCCGAGTGCTTTCGCGCGATACAGCGCGTGATCGGCGGACGCCAGCAACTCCGCGAGCGAGGGCGCATCGTTTTGCGACACCGCCAAACCAATGCTCGCTGTCGCGCGAATCACCGTTGCATCGGCTCCGCGCACGGCAGCCTCCGCGAAACGCCGAACGACGGATTCGCCCGCCGCCCTTCCCGCGACCTCGTCATGGCCGGGAAGGACGGCGGCAAACTCCTCTCCGCCGATGCGCGCGAGCGTAGCGTGCGGTCCCAGCACATTCCGGGCAGTCGCCGCGAACACTTTGAGGACATCGTCACCGGCTTGATGGCCGTGCCGGTCGTTGATGCCCTTGAAGTGGTCGAGGTCGATCGCGAGCACCGCGACAGGCCGCGCGGCCTCCGGATCACGAACGATTCGCGCGCCTTCTTCGAAGAACCATCGGCGATTGCCGACACCGGTCAGATAATCGGTATTCGATTCATGCACGAGCTGGCCGTGCGCTTCGTCGCGCACGAGCCTGAGCAGCGTCATCGGCAGCACCACCGAATAGAGCACGCCCTCGTACATCGTTATCTTGCCGACGACGAGCAGCACGCCGTGCCCGAACTGCGCGACGACCCACGGCAGAACGAAAGCGCGCGCCGCATAGAACAACGCGTGACCACCTGAGACGATCGCAGCGATGCGCCTCGCCTGCATGCCCGTGCCGCCGCTCTTGATCAGCAGCTCGCGCGACGTCAATCCGCACGCAATCGCGATCGGAACCGCGCTCGCATAGCTCCAGACGAGCTCGAGCCATCGGCCGCCGCCGAGCATCCACGTGATCGCGAGCGCCACCAGAATGCCGATGGACGTCCACCGATGCTGCCGTCCGTTCAGCGAGGCGGCGCCGTGCAGTATCAGCAGATAGCCGCTCACGATGATGAGGTTGCTCGTCGCGGCGCCCCACGCGCCGGGCAAGTCGCGGCGCATCGACGCCGCCGCGCATCCGAGCGCCAGCGTCGCATAGCCCGCCGCCAGAATCTTGAGTTGCCGGCTGCGTCCGGGATTCGTCCGATGCTCCCATAGCGTCATCGCAGAACTGGCGAGAAGCGTTCCGATCGCTAGGAAATAAAGGGTAATAAGGTCGACATGCACTCGCTTGCCTATTCGCTCTGGATTGACGCTTCACATAGGGCGAGTTAACGGCCAGAAAGCGGAAGTCTTGAACCGGAGCGCATGCCGGAACCCGGATTGTCATCCGCCCCGCACATGCGGCGTCAACGCGGCAAGCCAGCACGCGACCGCCACCGCGCCGCCATCCGGAATGCCGACCGCACGTGCGCCGAGATAGCTCGCGCGGCCGGCGCGCGGCGTCATCTTCGCCGTCTCCTGCGCGCCCTGCTGCGCGGCGGCAACGGCTGCCTCCCACGCATCGCCGGGAGCGCGGCCTGCGTTCAGCGCATCCTCGAACGCGGATACGGCCGGCAGCAATGCATCGAGCATCGTGCGATCGCCGGCTTTCGCGCCGCCGAGTTCGCCGATGGCCTGCACCGCATGGGCGAAGGCCGCCGCCCAGTCTTTCGCCGCCGGTTGTTCGATGCCCGCCAGGTGCCGCGATGCGCGCATCAGCGCCGTGGCGTAGAACGGGCCGGAACTGCCTGCGATTGCCCGCCGCAAGGCAGCGCCGAGCGCGGCCAGCGCGCCGTCGGGCGTGTCGAGCGCGGCTTCGGGGACATCGCGGATCGCGTGGGCCGCGCATGTCATGCTGACGCCGAGATCGCCGTCGCCGGCTTGCGAGTCGAGATCGGTGAGCGTCGGTTCGTGGGCGACGAGCGCATCGGCGACGGCGTTCAGCGCGGGCGCGATCCGCCGCGCCCAGCCGCTTCCCGACGCGCGTTCGACGGCCGGGCGCGCGTCGAGCGGCGCGGCCGGCACATCGATGCGGATATCGCCATTCACCGCGCCGCCGCCGGGCCACGCGCGGGCGTCGGTCGGCGCGTCGAGCAAACCGAGCGTGGCGTCGTCGACGCGCAGCAGCGAGATCGAGCAGCCGGGCATGTCGAGCGCCGACAGCAATGTGCCCGACCACGCCCGCGCCACGCCGATATCGCGGCGCGAAAGATTGTCGAAGGCCGCGCGCAGCACGATGCCCAGTTCCATCTGCGGCGTCGCGCCGAGGCCGTTGACGAGCAGCGCGACACGTTCGCCCGGGCGAAGCGCCATGTCGTCGACGATGTTGGCGATCAGCACGTCCGCCAGCGCATCGGCGGATAAGGGCGCGGTTCGCTCCACGCCCTTTTCGCCGTGGATGCCGAGGCCCAGCTCGATCTCGTCGTCCGCGAGCGTGAAGCCGGAATGGTCCGCGCCGGGCAGCGTGCAGCCGTCGAGCGCGACGCCCATCGTGCCGAGCGTCGCCGCCGCCCGCCGCGCGATGCCCGCGACTTCATCCAGCGCAAGACCGCGCGCCGCCGCCGCGCCGGTAATCTTGTGGACCAGCACCGTTCCCGCGATGCCGCGCCGCTGGCTGCGATCCGCCTGCTTGCGCAAGGCGACATCGTCCGCGACGATGACCACTTCCACCGGGATGCCCTCCGCCCGCGCGAGCTCCGCCGCGAGCCCGAAGTTCAGGCGATCGCCCGTGTAATTCTTGACGATCAGCACGGCCCCGCGCGGGCCGGCCGTCGCACGGATGGCGGCGAGCACCGCGTCCGTCGATGGCGAGGTGAAAACTTCGCCGCACACCGCCGCGCTCAACATGCCGTTGCCGACGTAGCCGCCGTGCGCCGGTTCGTGTCCGCTGCCGCCGCCGGAGATGATCGCTACCGGCCGATTCGCCGCATCGGGTTCGGGCCGCCGCACGAGCACGTTTTCATCGCCGAGAATGGCGACGTGCGGCGCCTGCCGGGCGATGCCTTCGAGCATCTCGCGCACGACACTGGCGGGGCGGTTAATCAGCTTCTTCACGGGCGATCTCCTTGAGCGATGGTCGGCTCAAGGGTAAAGCATTTCACCGCATGAGCGCCCACTCCACTTGCTCTACCCCTTCCACCGATGCCGCCTCGACGAGCGGCGGCGTGTCCGGCGCACCCGGCGCGCGGCGCCACCGGACTTCGAACCGCGCCTCCACCCGATCTCCCGTCGGGCCCGCCGATGCTCCGACCGCCGAGAGGTGGCAGCCGCACGCGCGCATCGACTGAACCAGCGATTCCTTCGTGAAGCGTCCGCGTTCATAGACGATCTTCAGCTCCGCCTGCTGTTCGCGCGGTATCCGCATCTCGACGGTCTTCATGAACCACAGCACCACGATGCCGAGCGCCAGCCCGATCGCCCCGAGCGCAAGCTGCCCGCCGCCGAAGCACAGGCCGACGACGGTCACGAACCACAGTGTCGCAGCCGTCGTCACGCCGACCACGAGCCCATCCTTGCGCAAAATCGCGCCCGCGCCGATGAAGCCGACGCCCGACAGTATCCCGAGCGGCAGGCGCATGACGTCCAGCTGGATCATCGACTGTGCGGTCTTGCCGGACTGCGCAAGCAGGGCATTGACCTGTAGCATCGCAAGACAGGCGGCGAGGCAAACGAGCAGCGTCGTTCGCAGGCCCGCCACCTTGCCGGATTCGCCGCGGTTCAATCCGATCAGGACGCCCGCCGCGATCGCAAGGGATATGCGGATGCAGACATCCGGCCATTCGAGGACGAGCGGCATCGGCGACATGAAGCGTTTCTCCGGGCTTCGACGCTCGTTGTCGAGCAAACGTCGAACCTGGGTCCGTTGCTTGCTGGCCCCAACAAACCTCCGTGTTCGCAGAAGGAGCCGCGATGGACAGCATCGAGGCCGCGCGCAACCGCATGATCGAGCGTCAGCTCAAGCGGCGCGGCATCACCGACACGCGCGTGCTCGACTGCATGGCGAAGGTGCCGCGCCATGCGTTCGTCGATTCCGCGCTCGCCGAGTTCGCCTACGACGACGCCCCGCTGCCCATCGCCGCGAACCAGACCATCTCGCAGCCGTACATCGTTGCGCTCATGCTCGAAGCCGCCGACTTGCAGCCGGGCGACCGCGTGCTCGACATCGGCACGGGCTCCGGCTACGCTGCGGCGGTGATGGCGTGCATCGGCGCGCATGTCGAATCGGTGGAGCGCCATCGCGAACTGGCCGATGCCGCCCGCGCCACACTCGATGCGCTCGGCATCGCGAACGTCACCGTGCATCATGCGGACGGCACCGAAGGGCTGGCGCAGCATGCGCCGTTCGATGCGATCCTCGCCGCGGCCGGCGGTCCGTACGTGCCAGCGGCGTGGCGCGAGCAATTGCGCATCGGCGGACGGCTCGTGATGCCGGTCGGCGATGCGCGCGAGTCCCAGCGTCTCGTCAGGTTCGTGCGCGTGAACGAACACGACTTCGAGCAGGACGACCTGGGCTCCGTGATGTTCGTCCCGCTCATCGGCACGGCCGGCTGGACAGACGAACCGGAGATTCGCCCCGCATCGCCATCGATGCCGCGGCAGGCTGCATCCGCCGCTCCGACCGCCGCGCGTTCGCTGCCTGATCTGATTCGCGCGTCCGCCGTGCGCCTGCCCGCGCCGGCCGCGCCGGATTTCGCCCGAGCCTTCGACCGTTTCGCGGACAAGCGCGTCGTGCTGCTCGGCGAGGCAAGCCACGGCACCGCCGAATTCTACGAGGCGCGCGCCGCCATCACGCGACGGCTCATCGAAACGCACGGCTTTCGCTTCGTCGCGGTCGAAGCGGACTGGCCGGACGCGGCGATCATCGACGAACACGTGCGGCATCGGCCACGCGCCCGGCCCGATGCAAAGGCGTTCCAGCGCTTTCCGCAATGGATGTGGCGCAACGCCGAGTTCGGCGCGTTCGTCGCGTGGATGCGGGCGCACAACGCCGCGCTGCCCGCCGAGCGCCGCGCCGCGTTCTATGGCCTCGATCTCTACAGTCTCTCGGAATCGATCGGCGCCGTGCTCGCCTATCTCGACCGCGAGGACCCGGCGTCCGCGCGCATCGCCCGGGAGCGGTACGGCTGTCTCACGCCGTGGCAAAAGAACCCGGCGGTGTACGGGCGCGCCGCGTGGCAAGCGGGCTACGGCAAATGCGAGCAGGCGGTCATCGCCCAGTTGCGCGATCTGCTCGACAAGCGGCTCGCATCGCCCGCCGCCGATCCCGGCCTGCTCGATGCGACGCACAACGCGCGGCTCGTGGCATCGGCGGAACAGTACTATCGCGCGATGTATAGCGGCTCGGCCGAAAGCTGGAACCTGCGCGACACCCACATGTTCGACACGCTGACGAGCCTGCTCGACGCATGGGGCCCGGACGCGCGGGCCGTCGTGTGGGCGCACAACTCGCATCTCGGCGATGCCTCCGCCACCGAAATGGGCCGCGTGCGCGACGAACTGAACGTCGGGCAGCTGTGCCGCGAACGCTTTGGCGACGACGCCGCGCTGATCGGCTTCGGCACGCATACGGGGACGGTCGCGGCGGCATCCGACTGGGACGAGCCGATGCAGGTGATGAACGTGCGGCCATCGCGCGCCGACAGCTACGAGCAGCAGTTCCACCTGGCGGGCGTGAAGCGGTGCATGGTCGATCTGCGTCGCGGCGTCGACAACGCGCTGCACGAGGCGCTCTCGAAAGAGCGGCTGGAGCGCTTCATCGGCGTAATTTATCGGCCGGACACGGAGCTATACAGCCACTACGCACAAGCCGAGTTGCCGGCGCAATTCGACGCATTCGTGTGGTTCGACACGACGCGCGCCGTTCACGCGATGCCCGCGTCGCAGAAGTCGGCCGATGCGCCGGAGACCTTCCCGTTCGGCCTCTGAGACGCTATCGGCGGCGGATCGCGTAGAGCGATGTCGGCAGCGCGATCGGGTTGTCGGGCTTGAACCAGCTCATGTCCGGAATGCGCGAGTCCGTCACGTACACGGTGCCGTCCGGTCCCTGCGTGAAGGTGTCGGGCCAGCGCAGTTGCGGATCGCGCAGCAGGGTCCACAGCCGGTCGCCGTCCCGCACGCGCACCGCGTGATGCTCCACCGCCGAGATGTAAAGGCGGCCGCGCTCGTCGAAGAGCAGACCGTCGGCGGGACCGTCGATGCCAACCGTCTCCACGCGCGACGACACTTGCTGCGGGCTGAGTTGCGCGTTCTGCAGTGCGTCGGTGGGAATGCGATAGAGCGTCTTGCCCTTGACCGCCTGCCAGTACAGATAGCGCCCGTCGGGCGTGAGCGCGATGCCATCGGACGAGAAGTTCACGCCGCGTCCATCGGTCTGACGCAACGGTTTGCCGTCCACTTTCACAGTGACGGTCTTGTCCACCTGAGTGCTCGGATCGCCGTCCAGCACGCGCCTCGCGACGCCCGTCGTCCGGTCGATCACGACGATCGCGCCACGCGCGCCCGAATCGGTCATATAGATGAAGCGGCCATCCGGGCTCAGGCGCAGATCGTTCAGGTAGCTGCCTTGCGGCGCGATGGTTTCGTCGAACGCGAAGACATGCGCAATCTGGTTCGTCCGCAGATCGATTTGCGCGAGCTTCGGCGCGCCCGGAACGATCAGCGATTGCGCCGGCGCGCCGGGATCGAGCACCCAGAGATTGCCTTCCTTGTCCGCGACGACCGATTGCACGCACACCCAATGATCCGCTGGCGACAGTTCATCGCGGCGGGCGTTGCGCCAGGCGTTCCATTCTGCATCCGGGAACGGGCGCAAGTCCCCGTTCGGGCCGAGTTCGGCGACCGAGACCGGCGCGTCCTCGGTCCAGCGCGGGAAGTTGACGAAGGTCCGGCCATCGGGCGATACCGTCACGCCCGTGACCTGATGCTCGAAACGGGCGATCAGTTGCAGTTTCGCGCCGCCCATGCGCGCGTAGGCCGCTGTGTCGTTCGGCAGGGTCTGGGCGACACTCGCCTGCGTCAGCATGGCGAGGCTCATTGCGGCGAGACAGCGGTTCAGTCGGTGCATGGCGAATCCTGATTGGATGAAAGCCGTTCGATCAATAGGCGTCGCGCGAGATCCGCACAAAACGCCGCGCGGCCATCACGAGCATCACCGCAGCGACACCAGTCAGCGCCGCGCGTGCGCCGGCGGGTTGCAAGCGCGCGCTGGTATAAAGGCTCGTTTCGCGCACGCGGCCGTTGCGGCCCGAGCGTTCCCGCAGCGTGCCGGAGCCTTCGTAGAGCGCATCACCGCTGCTGCGCGGCTCGTCCTTTAGTTGGCTCTTGATGCCGAGCTTGCTTGCGATCGCATCGTAAAGACGCGGGGCGCGCTGACCGAAGCCGGCCATCATGCGCGACGCTCCGCCGACATAGATATCGCGTTCCGGATGCGTGGCCGCGTGAAGAATCGCCTTCGCGACGATGTCCGGCGCATACACCGGCGGCGGCAGCTTCGGCTCTTGCTCGAGGTAGTTCTTCGCATGTTCGACGAACATCGTGTCGATGCCCGCGGGCTTGATCAGCGTCACCGAGACGGGCGCGCCGTCGTCCTTCAGCTCGATGCGCAGAGAATCGGTGAAGCCCTTCACCGCATGTTTCGACGCCACGTACGGGCCTTGCAACGGCACGGCGACGTCCGACAGTTCGCTGCCCAGATTGACGAGCGCGCCGCCGCGTTCGCGCAGATGCTTCACGGCAATGCGCGATCCGTTCACGACGCCCCAGTAGTTCGTGTCGAACAGCTTGCGCTGGTCTTCGAGCGTGACGTCCACGCAGCGCCCGTAGATCGAGACGCCCGCGTTGTTGATCCAGGTATCGAAGCCGCCGAAGCGCTCGATGGTGGCGTCGGCGGCCGCCTGCAACTGACTTTCGTCGCCGACGTCCGCTGCCGTGTACGCGACGTCCGGGCCGCCGTCGTTCGACAATTCTTCCGCAAGCGATTTCAGCGCAGCCTCGTCGCGCGATATCAGCATGAGCCGCGCGCCGGCCTTCGCGGCGCGGCGAGCGGTGGCGAGTCCGATGCCGCTCGTGGCGCCAGTAAGTACGATGGTCTGTTCACGCAGGGGCTTGAGTCTGTTTCGCATGGCGGTTCCGAGGTAAGAGGGTTGTGCGAATCTCAAGCATCCCCCGTTCCTCGGCCCCCGGTTTGTTCAGTACTTCATGCGATCGCGTCGATTGCGCCCCACGTTATTTCGACATGCGCGGCAGCCGATGCCCGGCTTTTCGTCAGCGCGACGATTTCGCGCGTCGGCACGCTGGTGATCAGCGTCGCGATCTGCACGGCGCTGAACCATTCGCACCGCGCGATCTCATTGCGCGGCACCGGCCTCGCATCCAGCGCGATGTCCGCGCTGAACACGTGATGATGCTTGTTCATGCCGCCGAAGAGGAACAGATACTTCAACTCGCCCACGACGAGGCCGGTCTCTTCCTCCAGTTCGCGGCGCGCCGCGTCCTCGGGCGACTCTTTCCTGCGTATCGTTCCACCGGGCAGCGCCCAGCGCGAACGCTTGCGTCCGACGAGCAATATTTTCCCGTCGCGGTGGCAAATGATGGTGGCCCGTTCTCTCATCGTTTATGCAAGTCGTGCCGATGCGGCGTTTGTCATCGAGCATCCTCTAGCGAGCGCCGTGCCGCGCCGCTTCGGACAGTCGGGAAGCCGCGAAGCATTGCACATCGGCATGTCCGTTTTGCAACGATGTGCAAAGGCGATGGAGCGCGGCATGCGGCTACTTCTCTAGCAACGCACGCGCCGTCGGCTCGTCGATGATCAGCTCCTTGATGAAGCCGCCTCGCAGCGCGCCACGCAAGCCTTCGACCTTCCGCCGCCCCGACACCACGCACAACGTATGTTTCGCGCGGCGCAAAAGGCCCAGGTCCGGCCCGCTCGCCCGGCGATTGAGCGCAATATCCCGATACGTCCCGTCCGCGCGAAAGAACACGGTGGCGATATCGCCGACGACCTCGTCCTTGCGCAGCGATTCCAGTTCGCTGTTCTCCAGGAAGCCGCCGCTATAGACATGGCTCGTCATGTGCGGCGACATCACGCCGACGCTGCACAGCATGATGTCGGCGCGGCTTTGCAGATCGAGGATTTGCCGCACGCTGCGCTCGCGCCACAACGCACGCCTCGTTTCGGCATAGTCGAAAAACGCGGGCACGTGGAACGGATGCGGCCGCGCGTCGAAGTTGACCGCGAAGCGCATGATGAGATTGCTGCTGAACGTGCTTGTCACGCCTTGAGCGTTGCCCGCGCCGTTCAGTTGCACGATGTCCACGTTCGCGGTGGATTTCGGTATCAGATGGTCCGATACCGCCGCCATCGTCGTGCCCCATGCCACGCCGACGACCATGTTCGAATCGACCACGGTGTTCAGATAGCTCGCGGTGAACATCGCCACGCGGCGCAGCCATTCCGCCTCGCCGGCCGCTTCGGGCACCGGCACCACGCGCGCCGCGACGAGCCGGAATCGCTGCGTAAGTTCGAGTTCGACGCTTTTTGGCCGCTCGCTCGGATCGTTGATGCGAATTTCCACCAGCCCGTTCGCATGGGCGACGCCGAGTAGCCGCGACACCTTCGAGCGCGATAGCTTCATGTCCTGCGCGATCGCATCGGTCGTCATGTTCTGGTAGTAGTACATCTTCGCCACCTGCACGGCGGCGGCGAACTGGCTGGCTTCGTCCTTGAAGACAGGGGTGGGCATGGGCGGCGCTCTGAATTCGCATCGATACGTCATTACATCACGCCGCCGAACCGCTATATAGTGACGATTGCACGAAATTGCAGACGCGTTGCAAAAACGTGCAGTCGGGCCTATAACGCAGTAACGGCGAATACGGGGGAAAGCATGGCTGAGCGCGAGGCACGCGTCGATTGCGACGTTCTCGTGGTGGGCGGCGGGATCAACGGGGCGGGCATCGCGCGGGACCTGTCGGGGCGCGGCGTGCGCGTGATGCTCGTCGAGCAGCACGATCTCGCGCAGCACACGTCATCCGCGAGTACCAAGCTCATTCACGGCGGGCTGCGGTATCTGGAATACGGCGAATTCGGCCTCGTCAGAAAGGCGCTGCAAGAGCGCGAAGTGCTGCTGTCCGTCGCGCCTCATCTGATCGCGCCGCTGCGGTTCGTCATGCCGCACGTGCCCGCGCTGCGCCCCGCGTGGATGATCCGCGCGGGCCTCTTTCTCTACGATCACTTGAGCCGCCGCGCCGTGCTCGAAGGTTCGCGCAGCGTGAATCTGCGCACGCATGTCGCGGGCGCGCCGCTCGTCGACTCCATCAGGCGCGGCTTCATCTATTCCGATGCCGCCGTCGACGACGCCCGCCTCGTCGTGCTCAACGCGCTCGGCGCGCATGAACGCGGTGCGCAGATTGCGACGCGCACGCGCTTCGTTTCGGCGTCGCGCGGCGAGAACGAATGGCGCGTGCTGATCGCCGATGCGGCCGGGCACCAGCGCGAAGTCAGCGCCCGCGCGCTCGTCAATGCGGCGGGGCCGTGGGTCAACGCACTTGCCGCAGGAGAAACGAGCACGCGCGCGATGCGGCTGGTGAAGGGAAGCCATATCGTCACGCGCAAGCTGTTCGATCACGATCACGCGTACATTTTTCAGAACGACGACCGCCGCATCATCTTCGCGATTCCGTGGCAACGCCACTACACGCTGATCGGCACGACAGATGTCGATTACAAAGGGCCGCTCGCGGACGTTCGCATCGCGCCAGAGGAGATCGACTATCTTTGCGCGGCGGTGAATCGTTATTTTCGGAAGCCTGTTTCGGCGAGCGACGTGGTGTGGTCCTACGCGGGCGTGCGGCCCTTGCTGGCGGACGGTGCGGACGAGGCGGCATCGGCCACGCGCGATTACGAACTTCAACTCGATACGGCCCGCGCGCCGTTGCTCACCATATTCGGCGGCAAGATCACGACGTATCGGCGGCTCGCGGAAGAAGCGGTCGAGCGACTCGCCGGACCGCTTGCGATCACCGCACCCGCATGGACGCATGCTGCGCCGCTTCCCGGCGGCGAGATGCTTCATGCCGACTTCCCGCAGTTCGTGCGCGGTCTCGGCGAGCGGTATCCGTTCTTGCCGCCCGAACTGGCGCAACGCTATGCGCGCGCGTACGGCACGCGCGCCGATGTCATGCTCGCGGGCATCGAGTCGATGCCCGCGCTGGGCGCACCGCTGACACCGGGGCTTTACGAAGCAGAGGCGCGCTATCTCGTCGAGCACGAATGGGCGCTGACCGCGGACGATATCCTGTGGCGTCGCACAAAGCTGGGACTCGAAGCGAGCGCCGAAGATATCGAGAGGCTCGAAGCATGGATATCCGCTCGCCGGCGCGGGCCGGGGCAACTCGGCGACGCGCCGTGCGCCCCGCTTTCCGCGTGAGCGTCTAGCGCGACGTTTCCGTGCGGAGCAGCCCGGCGACCGCGAAGCCCGCTGCCAGCGCGAGATAAGTCATTGCGAGCGATCGCTTCGACAGATGCGCCTCGAAGCCCGGCGTGAGGCGCTGCGGCACGACGTGGTAATCGACGACATACGCCACTGCCGCTGTCGTCGCGGCGGCGGCGATGACCTTGTCGACTCGCGGACGCCGCCCGCAGAGCGCTTCGAACAGCACGCCCCAGAACACCGCGCTGCCCAGGTGAATGCCTGCGCCGGTCGCCGTGTATTTCGCACTCAAGCCCTCTTCGCGTTGCGCCGTATCGGGCCATAGACAGTGCGCGACCGCGTTGACCGCCGCATACGGACGACGACCCGACGCCGACGCGCCCGCTCCCGCCGCAACCGCCGATGTAATGCCTGCCATCCCGCCCGAGCAGATGGCGCGCATCAATGCGCTATCCGATTTCATTTTCGCCCCTCCTTGATTCGCTCAGTGCGAGCAAAGACCATTCCGCATTTAGTACGGAATGCGACGTTTCCTGCCACCGCCCGCGGCACAAAGATTGCGAAATCAAAGCTACGCGCGTCTTGTCGCGCCCCATCACTCGTCAGGAGCACATCATGACCGACCCCGCTGAACACCTTCTCGACTGGCTGCGCGACGCTCACGCGATGGAGCAGCAAGCGGAGCAGATGCTCCGCGCGCAGTCCGGCCGCCTGGAACACTATCCCGAACTCAAGGCGCGCATCGATCAGCATCTGGAAGAAACGCTCGGCCAGCAGAAGATCGTTGCGGAATGTATCGAGCGTCTCGGCGGCTCGACATCTATCGTTAAGGACTTGACCGCGAAGATGATGGCGTTCGGCCAGGCAGCCGGCGGCATGACGCAGACCGACGAAGTCGTGAAGGGCGCGAACATGAGTTACGTGTTCGAGAACCTGGAGATCGCTTCGTATACGTCGCTCATTGCGGCCGCCGAACGCTGCGGCGATGCACAAACGAAGGCAGCCTGCGAACGCATCCTGCCGCAGGAACAAGCGATGGCACAGTGGCTGCTGGAACATATCCCGCTGATCACCACGCAGTATCTCGATCGGTCTGCCGCTGGTCAGGAAGCGAAGAAATAAAGCGCGTTGGCACGTGCGTTGCTGTAAGAGAACGCCTGCCCGTGCAACGCTCCGAGGCAGAAGCCGGGCAAGCTCAGTTCACCACGCGGCGTTTGTCAGCCGCATCACGCCAGCGCGAGTTGCAATGCGCTGAGACTCGCGGCACCCAGGGCGTGCGCGACGCATTCGCGTTGCGCACGCCGCTGCGAGACCCAAGAGATTGATATAAGCCCCATTGCGCGCCTAACCGCCGCAGGGAAGCGTTCGTCCCTAAAAACAAGGAGCCGTTGATATGTTCGTACATAACAAACGCCTGCAATACACCGTCCGCGTGGCTGCGCCGAACCCTGGTCTTGCCAATCTGATGCTCGAACAGTTCGGGGGTCCGCAGGGTGAACTTGCCGCTGCAATGCGTTACTTCACGCAAGCAGTCACCGAAGACGACGCAGGCCGCAAGGACTTGCTGTTCGATATCGCCA
>NZ_JFHE01000049.1 GCF_000698555.1 Caballeronia grimmiae
TGAAGAAAAAGATTATAGACCGGACGCGCCTACGAAGTCAAACAGTCTTTTCATTACGACGCCGACGCCGTGCCCAATCGCGCGCCTTCGCCATCGTTCGAGGCGAACACAGCATTAAGGTGCGCCCGCGAGAGCTTGCCCAGGAGCGGCAACAGGAGAATCGCGACCACTGCTCCGCCCGTCGCGAGCCAGCCGAGCCAGACGAACAAGTGCGTATAAAGCGGCAGCGAGCGCAGCGGATCAAGATCGCCGGAAGGCATGCGCGCCATGTTCGCGACGAGGCTTCCCAAGTACTGCGATACACCCGTCGCCACGAAATATGCGCCCATCATGAAGCCGCCCATGCGAGCCGGCACGTAACGCGCGATCATCGCGAGGCCGAGCCCGGACACCAGCAATTCACCGAGCGAATACAGTCCGTAGCCGGCCACCATGAACCACGACGACA
Source organism: Caballeronia grimmiae (assembly GCF_000698555.1). Taxonomy (GTDB): domain Bacteria; phylum Pseudomonadota; class Gammaproteobacteria; order Burkholderiales; family Burkholderiaceae; genus Caballeronia; species Caballeronia grimmiae. The sequence goes on from NZ_JFHE01000049.1 coordinate 449, forward strand.
CACGCCCTTCCACGGCGTATCGCCCGCTCAGGCCGAACACGAAAAAGCCGATCGCGACGACCACGAAGCCCAGCGCATACTTGCCCGCGACCGGGATATCGCGCCCGCGCCGCGCGCGCCGCGCATAAAGCACGGCGAGGACAGGACTCAGGAACATGATCCAGATTGGATTGAGCGCCTGAAACTGCGCCGCGCTCCAGGTGAAGAGATGAACGCCGCCGATCGAAAACGCCGGGTCGACATTGCGCAGCGCGAAGAGCGTCAGCGACGTCGACATCTGCTGATAGAACACGAAGAAAAGGATCACCTGCATCGTCAGGATCAGCGCGGCGACGAGGCCCGCCCTTTCGCTGCGATCACATCGCGTGAGCATGTAGCCGAAGATCGCCAGAATGCCGAGCCCGGCCACCCGCACGCACGCGCGCGCCACCGTCTGATGCTGGAGGATGAAGACCGTCGCCGCTGCGAGCGCCACGCCGCCCGCTACGACCGCAGCCAAGTGGTGCCAGCGGATCGGCTGATCGTCCGGTGCGGAGCCGATATGCGCAAGCGTGCGGCGCATCAGCGCGAAGTTGGCGAGGCCGAGCAGCATGCCGCCGCAGCAGACGGCAAACGCGGCATGCCAGCCCCAATGGTCCTTGATCCACGGCGTCGCCAGCATCGACGCTGTCGAGCCGATGTTCACCGCCATGTAATAAATCGTGAAGGCGCTGTCGATTTGCGCGTCATCGCCTTCATAGATGCGGCGCACGAGATTAGCCGCATTCGATTTGAACAATCCGTTACCGACGACCACCACGCCCAGCGACGCATACAGGAAGCCGAGCGCATCGAAAGGCAGCGCGAGCATGAGATAACCAGCGGCGAGGACGACCGCGCCAATCGTCATCGTGCGGCGGGTGCCGAGCACCTTGTCGCCGATCCAGCCGCCAACCGACGGCGCCGCGAAAACCAGCGCGGTGAATGCGCCCCAGGTCAGGTTCGCGTATTCATCGGCGAAACCGATTTTGTCGATCATGAACAGCACGAGCAGCGCCGCCATGCCGTAATAGCCAAAACGCTCCCACATTTCGATCAGGAAGACGGTCGTGAACGAGCGCGTCCGCGATACCGCGGGCGTTTGATTCTTCATTGGGAAATCCTTCAACAGCGATAAGCAGTGCGTCGCGTTTTCGAGTAACGCGTTCAGGAGTGGGAACGAACATCGCCCCGTAATGGACGATGGCTGCCAGAAACAGGCAATTATCGCCGATCAGGATTCCGCGGCGAGCGCGTATCTTGAAATGCGCTTGCGCGAATCAGAAACAGCGGAGCGAAGGACTGAGGCACTCACCCGGCGGGCCGGCGCGCGAACGCCAGCACGAGGCCAAATCCGATCATGAGCGCCCCGCTCGTGCGATTGAACCATTTCAGTCTGCGTGCGCCGCGCGAGAAGGAGGTCAGACGCGCACCGAGCGCGGCATAAACGACGATCGCCACGAGTTCGAGCAGCAGAAAGATCGCGCCGAGGATGGCGAAGCTCGTCGCATAGGCCGTGCGATCGACGAACTGGGGAAAGAACGCGGTGAAGACGAGAATCGCCTTCGGATTGCCCGCCGCGACGAGAAACTCCTGGCGCATCAGCCGTGCGACGCCCGCCGGGCCGTCCGCGTCGCCGTTGGGAACGAGCGACGGCCCCGAGCGAATCAGCTTCACGCCGATCCACACGAGATACGCCGCGCCCGCGAGCTTCACCGCCGTGAACAGCGCTTCGGACGCGAGCAACAAAGCGCCGAGCCCAAGTCCCGCGATGGCGATCATGATCGCGAACGCCGCCAGCCGCCCGAACGACGCCAGCACGGAAGCGCGCACGCCTTCGCGCGCGCCGTTCGACAGCGAGAGCATGTTGTTCGGCCCGAAGGCCATGTTGATGGCGAAGCACGCCGGAACGAACAACCAGAAAGTCTGGAGCGACACGATGCACCTGCCGGGAGTCAGAAGCGGTGACGGATGCCCGTCGTGAACATGAGCTGATTACGGCCGCTTGCCGGGTCGTTGCTGTTGATGATCGCCGGCGCTTGCGACGACGCGCGCTGATAGATCGTCTCGACATAGACATCGGTGCGCTTGCCCAACAGATAGTCGACCTGCAACGCGCCTTCGTGCCAGTGCGCCCCGCCGCCGTTCGTGTACACATACATGCCCGCGAGCAGGATGGCCGGCGTCAGCTTGTAGATGCCGTTGACCTCGTAGTTGTTGAGCGCGAGCGAGGCGAGCGCGTCGCCGGTGTCGGCATCGACGGGACCGGTGTTGACCGAGCGCGAGAACGTGCCCGCCAGTTGGAAATCGCCGATGCCGTAACTCATCCCCACGCCGAACGTGTTCTGGCGCTGCACGGTCGCGTTGACTACCGCGCCGGGCGCCGCGCCAGGCAACGTGAGCGTGTCGTAAGCGCCATTGGCCGTGTTGCCGCGCCCGTTGTTGTGCAGATAAGCCGCGCCCGCGCTGAAGGAACCCGCCGAATAATTCGCGCCAATGCTGTACGCGCGATTGTTCGCGAACTGTCCCGCCTGGTTGGAGAACGCGTAGAGGCCGCCGAAGCTGAATCCGCCGTATGTCGCGCTCGTGTACTTCAGCGAATTGGCCGCGAGGAACGAATTGTTGGCGTTGTCGTTGTCGAGCAAGTGGGCGAACGCGGTCCCGCCCGTGCCGCCCGTCAGCGTGAACGGCGCGAAATAGTCGTGCAGCGAGTCGTATTGGCGGCCGAAGGTCAGCGTGCCGAGATCATCGGCGCCGAGTCCGACGTACATCGGATGATCGTTGATGCCCTCGCCCGTCGATACCGCGAAGCCGCGCTCCAGGCGGAAGATCGCCCGTGCGCCGCCGCCGAGATCCTCCGATCCTTGCAGGCCCCAGTAGCTGCCGTCGATGGTCCCGGTGGTCAGCCGATATTGCGCATGGCCGCCGACGTTGTTCACATACGCGACGCCGGTGTCGAGTTCGCCATAAAGCTGCACGGAGCTTTGCGCCCACGCACAGGCCGGAATGCCGACGAACGCGATACACGCGGCCATCACGGCCCTGGATTCCGCTCGATAGCGAGTGCGGGCGGGACGTGCGGCGGAAAGGCAGTCTGCGGGACTGATCGGCATAAGATGCTCCGGATGCGTTTTTTGACTGACGAGATTGTCGATTCCTCGCTCGATCTTGTCAGGTAAAAAACCCGCGTAGGGGCGCGCTGTGACCTCTAACCAACGAACGACCGTCTGCCCCTTTCCTTTCTGCCGATTCGACGCTATTAGCGCCGCCGCACGCGTCGCGCCCTGTCGCTAGAATCGACGCGACGCTTCCCTCATGCAACCGGACCATTCGATGCCCAACAAAACTCTCGCAATCGTCACCGGCCACACGCGCGGCCTCGGCGCGGCGCTGGCCGACACGCTGCTGTCGCTCGACGCCGACATGCTGGCGCTCTCGCGCCATCGCAACGCCGCGCTGGCCGCACGCTATCCCGGCCGGCTGCAGGAAGTCGAACTCGACCTCGCCGATCTCGCCGCCCTCACCGCCTGGCTCGCCGACGGCGCGCTCGGGCGGTTCGTGGCGGGCGCGAATCGCGTGGTGCTGGTGAACAATGCGGGACTGCTCGCCCCGGTCGGGCCGCTCGCGAGTCAGGACGCCGCGGCAATCGCACGCGCAGTCAGCGTGAATGTGGCCGCGCCGCTGATGATCGCCGCTGCGTTCGCCGCGCAGGCAGCGCATGTGGCGGATCGCCGCGTCGCTCATATTTCGAGCGGCGCCGGGCGCAATGCCTATCCCGGCTGGAGCATCTACTGCGCGACGAAAGCCGCGCTCGATCACCACGCCCGCGCCGTCGCGCTCGATGACAACCCGTCGCTGCGGATTTGCAGCGTCGCGCCGGGCGTCGTCGATACGGACATGCAGGCGGAGATTCGCGGCGCCGGGCTCGACCAATTTCCGCTGCGCGAGCGCTTCGATGCGCTCAAGCGCGACGGCCAGCTCGCGACGCCCGAAGAGTCGGCGCGCAAGCTCGTCGATTACTTGTTGAGCGATGCGTTCGGCAGCGCGCCGACCGCCGACATCCGCGAACTGGCCTGACTCTCAGGCGGCGCGCAGCGCGGGCAGTCCGAGCGCCTGCCGCGAGAGGCGGTCTGCATCGGCGTTGCGGGCGCGCGGAATCCATTGCAGGCGCACATCGCCGATCTGCGCGATGAGCGTGCGCACCCGCTCGGCGTGATCCGCGAGCCGGCGGATACCGGCGCTTGCGGGTGCGGCGACGTCGTCGATGACGACGCGGCTGTCGCCGTAGATCACGAGTCGCGTCGCGCCGTTCCGCACCGCTGCCTCGAGGAGCGCGAGCAGCGCAAGATACTCGGCTGCGCTGCTATCGCCGATACCCGCCGTCGCGCTGATCTCGATGCGCTCGCCGTGCGGCGCCTTCAACACGCCGCCGATGCCGATGCGCCCCGGATTCGGCAGCGCGGAACCATCGAACCAGCCGGTCCAGGCGTCGCTTTCACCGGCCGATGAATCGTCGAACGCCGTGCGTCGTTTTGTGCGCGTCGCACGTTCGAGCTGGCGGAGTCGCAATGCATCGGCGGCTTTGGCTTGCGCGGCGCGGCGCGCGTCGACCAGATCGCGCAAAGACTGCTCCGCCGCCGCTTCCTCTAGCGTTCGCACGAGTGCCGCGTGCTCCGACAATCCCGCGTGCCTGACAAGCCTGCGGCTTCGCAAGCGTTCTTTCTTGTAGGCGACGGCAAGCAGTTCGTGCAATTCGACCATGAGCGGCAAGTGGGATTGAGGAGCGGGCAGCTTAGCAGACGCCTGCGCGCGCCACCCGTCGGCACTGGTGGATGCGCCACAGACGGCATGACGGCATGTTCCTTGCTCGCGGAGGAAGATAACCGGACACGCACGGCTGGCGAAACCGCGTTGATCTGACAACCCGCCAGGCATCGGCCTGGAACCTGCAAGGAGCAGATCATGAATCAATCGATGGAGCAGTCTTCCGGCGGCGCGACGATCGTAGGAAAAGGTGCGTCGACGGCTGCCGGTCCGGGGCCAGACGTCATGGCTGCCAGCACGCTCGACGACAATCCGGTGCTCAGCAGCGACGGACACGACGTTGGCTCGGTGAAGGAAATCATGCTGGACGTACGGAGCGGCCGCATCGCGTATGCAGTGTTGTCAAGCGGCGGCTTTCTCGGCATCGGCGACAAATTGCTGGCAGTGCCGTGGAGCGCGCTGACGCTCGACACCGATAATCGATGCTTCCGCATCGCCGCTACCGCCGATCAGGTGCGCAACGCGCCGGGCTTCGACAAGGACGCGTGGCCGTCGATGGCCGACCGCGTCTGGGCGAGCAGCGTTCACACGCACTACGGCCGCGAGCCGTACTGGTCGAACGACACGCGGTCGAGCGACGTCGCCGCCACCGGCGCAATCCCGCCCGGAGGCGTGGACGCGCCCGAAGCGGGCGGCGTCAAGCTCTGATCGCGACGCGCCGGGACGGCATCGCCCCGGCGCGCCGGTCTCGCTAGTCGAGCGGACGTTCGCCGAGCGGAATGTCGACGGTTTCGGAACCGTCGCCCATCAGCGCGCGGAGCACATCGCTCGCGAAATCCTCGACGGCGAAGTGCCATTCGAGCGAACCGACCGGAAAGTCGTTCGGATTACTCTTACCTTGCGCGCGACGAATCGCGCCAACGGACAGACTCAGCGCGCGTGCATGCTGAAAATGCGGATCGTCCGAATCGAGAAACGGCAATTGGTCTTTTTCCATGACTGCCTGAGGCCCCCGTCGCTGACACATGACAACGATATCGGCCGGGATTGCTTGTTCTTTAGCCCGGCTTTTCGAATCTGTCGTTCGCGGACGGCGCGCTGCGTCAACACGAACGAATGACGAAAGGAAGCTGATGACGCCCTATCGGAATCTGGCCGGTAACTCCGGTGTATCCGCATTCGAGATTCGGGACGATAGCATCGAGGTCCGCTTCGCCAACGGCGTCACTTATTTGTACGACTATGGCACGCCGGGCCGGGCGCATGTCGAGCAGATGAAGCGCCACGCCCGCGCCGGACGCGGACTCAGCAGCTACATCTCGCAGGAACGCCCGCCTTACGCCGCCAAAAGCGATCACTGAGCGCGCAGCGCGCCCGTTGCGTCATTCCGCCTTCAGCGCCCGGACGGCAGGAAGGGAACGTTCTCGTTGCTGGTCGCCGTCAACTGATGCATTTGTCTTTGCAGCTTGTTCAGCTGCGCCTGCGCGGCGACGCGACGCGCCTCCAGTTGCGCGAGTTCCTTGCGAGTCTCCTGCTGCCTGAGCGCGACTTCCTGGTCCTGCGTGCTGCCCCGCTGAAGATCGACGCGCACGCGTTCCACCTGCGCTTCAGAATCCGCGATGAGCCGCGCAAACTGGTCGTTTTGTGCCTGGAGATGGATACGCCGCATGTCGGCGTCCGCGAGGCGCATTGCCTGCTCCGCGAAATGGCGGAATGCCGGCTCGGCGGCGCTGATATCGCCGGCTTTCAGCACGCGCCAGACGGCGTCTTCGTGATGAAGCACGGCATAGTAGGTCAGGTCGCGCGGATGGAAAAACAGGCTCGCCGAATAAGCGAAGCTCTGAAACGTGCGAAACGTTGCGAGCACTCCTTGCTGTACCAGCCATTCGACTTCGGCAATCTGCGCGGCCTGCAGCGCGGGCGGTCCCGGTTGCGCCATTGCGCCGACCGCCCGCAGCGGCGTCACACGCGGGGTAGCCGCGGCGGGCAGCGCCTTCGCGGGGAGGTCGTCGGACGAGGTATCGACATCGGATCTGAGCGGTGCGGCGAAACCGACCGGCGCATTCGTTTTTTGCCGCACCAGGAAGGACGGCGTGCTTTCGAGAAGGGTGCCTCGTCTGCTTAGCAGGCTTTTCACAATGACTCCAGGGTTGGCTTGCCGACGATACTCGAAATCGAGCGTTCACGAATCGAAGTCATGCGCGATCGGCTGCCGATAACGTTGCATGGAACTCATCTGGATTGCAAATGACGTCGCCCGTTCGCTATCGGCTGATGAAATCCAAGTATAGGCGAGTCATAAACGGATGCAATTACGGTTTCACGAAGCCTCGCCAACGTTTTAATACAGAGACAAAGCGTCATAATTCGTGCGAAATCGTGTTTCGCGCGGCAACCTAAAAATACAGATAATCACGAATGGCGATAGACAGCCTGCGTTCCGCTGAGTCGCAGATTCGCCAGTTGCGCTGACCGCGCTTTCGACATCAGCGCCACCATGCGCATGATCCTGACACCCTGAACGCCGCAACCAATACCTGGCGTTTGAGCCACGAGCGCTTCGAGCGACTGCAATCGCCCATACAGTTCGATGACCGGCGTGGCTACCGAACCTTCAGCGTTTGTAGCTGACGCGCTGGCGTGCGCGAGCACCGGCTCGCACAGGCGGTCGGGGCCGGCAGACTGGTCGCCGAGCGAGTCGGCAAGAACCTCCGGCGGCTCGTAATGCAGGCGTCCTTCGCTGCGGTCGCGGAAATACTCATAGACCGCTTCCAGATGCAACTTAGACGTTTGTTCGACGCGCCGGGCGGTGGCCGCACATCTTTGCAATTTCCAGTTCTCGCGCTGGCTCACTGCGGCAATCAGATCGGCGATGCCCGTCCTTAATTCGGCTTCGCGCCGCTCTATCAAGGCATGCAGCAATTTCGCTTCCTCGGTAGCCTGATCCGGCAAGCGTTCGCTCCATGCCAAAAAATCGTTAAGTGTGGTCGACATGAAACACTCCGTCGCAATAACCAATAAATTGGTTTTTGGGTCGCTAAATTCGTTTGGATCGCGAATTGTAGAGAATCGGCAGTCAATTGCCATCGCTTTCAGCCGACACGCTTAATCGTAGTCGCTTTGACGAGCCGCGGCACGGTCGATGCTGAACGAGTGCAGCGGCGCGTCTTGCGCCCAATACCAGGAGACAGTCATGAAAGCGACCGCAGCAATCGCAGGCGCACTCCTCGCGCTTGCCAGCACAGCCACTTTCGCGCAAGACATGTCGCGCGATCAGATGAATCAACGTCCGAAACAGATGCAGGGGCAGCCGAGCGCATCGCCGATGCCGGGCTCCAATGATGCATCGCAAGGCGGCGCACCGGCCGGAACGTCCGGCAGCGGCACGCTGATGCAGCAGCGCGAGCAAGGCATGTCTCCGGACGCATCGACAGCGCCGTCTGGTGGCGGGAAGGCGACCGGCACGATGAAGCAGTAAGCCGCGAGAGACGATGCCTGCGTCGGGGTGCCAGGCATCGTCACCAGCGAAGTGCGACACCATGCTCTAACCATTTGTCTTTAGACGACGTGATTCGTAAAAGATCGTTGCGCCTGGCGTAATTAGGAAAAATCTGGCTGTATTTCGCGAGGCTAGCGGTTCAAATGCGCCTTCCTTGGCTCGGACGAGGCAATCTGCAATGAACAACTCGCGCATTTCCGTGGACGCACATCGCGACGTAACGCTGCCGCGTTTCATGCACGGCACCACGCGCGCACACGTGCTTTCGTTGCCAGGAACTCGCGTGCGCACCATTGGGCGGCTTCGCGAATCCACCGCGTTTCCCTGCCAGTGAGCAGATGCCGCTCGACGAGCGCATAGCGCGCTGGTCCGCAACTTGGGCATTCAAGCTGCCCGAGATTGAGGGCTGTTCCCCACACACAAAAGCAGGTCACGGGCGTCGTTGACGGGTCCGGCATGAGTTGTGCTCGTCCGCTCTCGTTCGCCGATGCTCGCTCCTCAGCCTTTGCATTTCGACAAACAAAAAGAAAGACTTCATGCCAGTACGTAACGCCTTTCGACTCGTCCTGATTCCCATTGCGATGATCATGACCGCGCCGGCTTTCGCCAAGTACACCGAAGAGTGGGTGGGCGGCAAAGACGACGCTGAGGCGCACGCCAAGACACGTCAACGTACATGCGGCCCCGCCTCATACGAGCGATGCCCTACAGCCGCACGCCAAGCCGAAGGTGTCCAGCTCACCGTTCGCATCCGATCCGATTGCAGCCTTCGCGGACGACCCCATCGCAGCGTTCGCGCGGTCGCGAAGCAAGTAGACGGCGCGCTGATTCGTCTGAGGCCGCAAACCGCTAACTTCCCTCGCTAAGCAGATTCACAGAAGCCCGCAATTGTCGCCTGACGGTCGCGGGCTTTCGTTCGACTATCGTGTGCTTAGCCGATCAGATCGGCCGGCAGCTTCCCGCCGTTAGCTGCAAGCGCCTGCATCAACTGCTTGTGCAACCAGATATTCATCGACGCGGAATCGTTCATGTCTCCGCCGTAATGCAGTTCAGTTGCAAGTTGCTTGCGATGTTCGAGACTGCTGTCGACTTGCAGCAGCTTCATCAAATCGACGATCGACACGCGCCAGTTCAGCGTTTGGCTGCTCTCACTCGCGAGTTGATCCAGGACGGCCGCGACGTCGATATCTGCCAAGGCCTGAGAGGGCGCGCTGCCCTCGACGGCGGGCGCAGGCGCCGGGTCCGGCTCGACGACCGGCGCCGGCTGCTCCGGCTTGGCTCTGTGGAAGATCTTGCCCACGATGTCACCGAAGATACTCATGTCTGTGTCCTTGTTCGAATTGAAATACGGCCGAACGCAGGGCTGACGCTTCGACCGCAGCGAGCCTGCCGCGCCTTAACGCGGACATCGCGGCTCAGTTGACCCTCGTGGACAATTCGAGCGGAATGAAGACGAAATATTGCAGCGGGACGGCCAGTAGTACGCTTCAATTCGGCGGCGCGCTCCGTTTGCGTATCGGCTGGCAGATTATCGAAACGAGTCCGAGGCGCCATGCGCCCGTGACGCGGGCAGCAAGAGTCCGCGAATTCTCGACGCCACAGAAACTCTTCTGCCGCCCTACTAAGGCATTTGCCGCATCGCTCTTCTGGCCTGGCGGGTTCGCTTTCGCCGCAGGTCGCTGAGCGCTTTGCGGAGAGCATCGTACTGTTCCCAATAGCCCAACTCCTTGAGCCAATCACGCACCTGCACAGGGCTCACGCCGCGCTCCAGCGCCGCGTCCTGCATGGTGATATCTCCGCGTAACAGCCGTCTGGCGACCGCGCGCCGCTGGGTTTTCGTCGTAATCGGGATGGGGGGTATGACTCGCATAGGAAATTGTCCGTTATAAGTCAGCGTTTGACGTCGCTGATGTGTTTGCATACGACATCGAATCGGAACGCTAGACTCGTCGGCAAAGCTGGAGTTGCGGATGTTCATCGATTTCACTAATGCCAGAACCGGCGCATCGCAATTAGCTATGCACTCATCGCGCAGCGAACCTTCAGTGTCGATGCGTTCAATCAGCGGACTGAACATGTTGCACTGCTCCATTGTCGATCGCTCGCGGTACTTGCACGTGCCGATCGGCAATGACGGCATAGGGTCGATTAAATCTCATGCGTTCATCAAGCGCGTTGTGCTTGCTTGCGACAGCCACCCGATTCATTGGACAGCGATAGTCGTTTTCATCGCCCGCGCGGACGCTAATCCTCTCAAAGCTGGACCCTTCATACTTTGTTTTCCTTATTGATTTGTGGATGAGCGTATGTGGGAAATTGAAGCGCAACTGCTCTGCCTCTCGCCATCGGAGCAGACCTAAAAAGGGAAGATGAGTGGGATGTGGTATCGGTTCGACTGCTTTCTTGATGCTTCAGCGATTCGCCATAGCGCAATTGAATCGCCCACTTATTCCATTGTTCAGGACGACTGCCAAATAGCATGAAAAATCTGATTCCGATGACCTCAGGCTGCAATTGATCAATTTCAACCTAGGCGGTGACCGAATCACACGGGTTCGACGGCTTCAAGCAAGCGCGCCCCGCGTGTCTTTGTCATGTGACGCGGGACTCATCTCTGATCGGATTGCTCATAATCGCGCGCGATGGTAAGCGACCACACAACCAGCTAGCGACAAGAATGGCAAAAGAAGCGATGCGGCGATACGGTGCCCAGAGCACGCGCTCGTGATAGTCCGTCTGACACGCACATAGAACTGGCGATGCGTTAGGAGACGGCGCTGCCTCGCCAATCCGAATATATTCGCCAATGCGCCGACCAGCCCCCCGACTTTCAGGATTCGACACAGTTGTCGCGCCTAAACTCGAAGGCACCAATAACCATGAATCGGTGTCGTCAACGACCGTGAGCCGTTTTGCCGACCGCTAAAACAAAAATCCCGCAAGTCTCAATGACTATGCGGGATTTCATAAATCTCTGGCGGAGAGAGGGGGATTCGAACCCCCGATAGGTTTTACCCTATACACGCTTTCCAGGCGTGCGACTTAAACCGCTCATCCATCTCTCCGGAAGTCCGCAATTATACCAACTTCGCGCCGCCCGCCTAGCCCCTATGGATGACGAATGTAATCGACCAGTGCGCGCGTGTATTCATCGGGCTTGCGGTCGATCAAACTCACCACGATCGCCACCGCAAAGCCCGCCGGCACGCCGAACACGCCCGATCCGATCGGCTCGATGCCCAGCCAGCGCGGCCCGTCGAAGCCGGTCAGATGTGTAAAGAATGGATACGTCGACACGATGTAGTACACGCACACGACGAGTCCCGCGATCATGCCCGCGACGACGCCCCGCTGCGTCGTCCGCTTCCAGAACACGCCGAGCACCAGCGCCGGAAACAGTCCCGATGCCGCCAGCGAAAACGCCGCGCCCACGAGGAACAAGATGTTGCCCGCATTCAGCGACGCCACGTACGACGCCAGCAGCGCCACGCCGAGCAACAGAATCTTCGAAATCGTCACGCGCCGCTGGCTCGTGGCGCGACGATCGACCATGCAGTAGTAGACGTCGTGCGAGAGCGCGTTGGCAATCGTGAGCAGCAAGCCATCCGCAGTCGAAAGCGCAGCCGCCAGCGCGCCCGCCGCGATCAGTCCCGAAATCACATAAGGCAGTCCCGCGATTTCCGGCGCCGCGAGCACCACCATGTCCGGCTGCATCTGGATGCCGGCCCATCGCACGATGCCGTCGCCGTTCACGTCGCTCACGCGAATCAGATACGGTTCGATACGCCGCCACTGCGTCACCCATTGCGGCAAATCCGCGAACCGATGCCCGACGAGGCCCGTCAGAATCTCATGCTTGATGAGCACCGCGAGCACCGGCACCGTCAGATAGAACAACGCCACGAAAAACAGCGTCCAGCCGACCGAACGCCGCGCCGACGCAACCGACGTCGTCGTGTTGTAGCGGGTGAGAATGTGCGGCAGGCTCGCCGTGCCGATCGACAGACACAGGATCAGCGCGAGAAAGTTCAGTTGATGCGTACGCGGGCTTTCATCGTCGGTCGACGTGCGCGCGAACGCATCGGTCATCGGCACCGGGGCGGCGACGCGCCCGGTCAGCGCATCGCGTTCGCGGGACCATCGGGCTTGCGCGTCGGCGGGATCGCGAGGAAACGACGCCAGTTCGCGCTCGCGTTCGTTGATCTCGCGCAGCGGGCCGTTGCGTCGCCGCAGTTCCGCGATCTCATCGACGAGGCGCGCGTGCTCGTCGAAGTAAGAACGCGGCAGCGCATCGATGCGCTGCTGCATGCGCGCCGCCTGCCTCCCATACTCGTCACGCACACGGGCTTCGTCGGGCGACGCCGCCAGCTGGCGCTCGAGCGCTTCGACACGCTCCATCACGCGGCCATAGCTCAGTTGCGGGAACCAGCCGAGCCCGTCGCGATGGCCGATCATCGAGACGGGAATCAGAATCGCGCTGATCAGGATGATGTATTGCGCCACCTGCGTCCACGTGACCGCCCGCATGCCGCCGAGAAACGAACACACGAGGATGCCCGCCAGCCCGCAGAAGATGCCGATGGAAAACTCGATGCCGATGAAGCGCGACGCGATCAGCCCGATGCCCTGAATCTGCGCGACCAGATAAACGAACGAGCAGAGAATCGCCGCAACGGCCGCGAGTCCGCGCACGAGGTTGCTCGAGAAGCGCGTGCCGAGGAAGTCCGGAATCGTGTAGCGCGCGAGCTTGCGCACATAAGGCGCGAGAAGGAACGCGACGAGGCAATAGCCGCCGGTCCAGCCCATCACGTAGGCGAGGCCGTCGTAGCCGCTCGCGTAAATCGATCCGGCCAGCCCGATGAACGATGCCGCCGACAGCCAGTCAGCCGCGGTCGCCATGCCATTGAACGCTGATGGCACGCGCCGTCCGGCCACGTAGTATTCGACGAGATCGGAGGTGCGCGACAGAAGGCCGATCACGGCATACACGGCAATCGGCACGAACAGAAACACATAGCCGACCCACATGCCCGCGCCCGCCACGCGCTCGATGCGCTCCATCACGAAGATGAACAGCAGGAAGCCGAGCGTATAGAGCGCGTAGGTGAGGACGAGGCGATTCGTGAGCTTCATCGCACCGGATCGTCCGGCGGGGACTCGGCGACGTTCGCGGCAAAGTTCGCGGACACATCGTCGCCCGCTATCGCAACGGCGCGCGCCAGACGCGCATCGGCAATCTGCATCAGCACGATATAGATGACGATCAGCGTCACGTAGACGAGGATCGCGCCTTGTGCGCCGAAATAGAACGGCAGCGGAAAACCCGCGATGCGAACGTGCTGAAGGCGTTGCGCGAAAAGCGGCACGCCGAACGAGACGACGAAGCCGACCGTCATCAGCACCGCGATCAGCGCGACATTGAAGCGCCAGTAAGCGCGATGGGCGCGCGCCATCGCCGCCGGCACGGGCGGCGGCGGAGCGAGTGTGGAGTTGAGGGTATCGGCGTGCGGCGTGGCCATGCGGTTATTTACCAAAACCGCGTCACGCCGGCAATCGGGATCGACCGCCGCTATTCAAAGCGGCGGCCGCATGAGGCGGTTTAGCGTGCCTCGCCCAGTTGATCGAGAATCGCGGGGTTCTCGAGCGTGGACACGTCCTGCGTGATCTCCTCGCCCTTCGCGAGCGAGCGCAACAGACGCCGCATGATCTTGCCCGAGCGCGTCTTCGGCAGGTTCTCGCCGAAGCGGATGTCCTTCGGCTTCGCGATCGGCCCGATCTCCTTGCCGACCCAGTTGCGCAGTTCGGTGGCGATCTGCTTCGCTTCATCGCCCTCGGGACGCGTGCGCTTGAGCACGACGAACGCGACGACCGCTTCGCCCGTCGTATCGTCCGGACGGCCGACGACCGCCGCTTCCGCTACGATCGGATTCGCGACGAGCGCCGACTCGATCTCCATCGTGCCGAGCCGGTGACCCGAGACGTTCAGCACGTCGTCGATGCGGCCCATGATCGTGAAGTAGCCGGTTTCCTTGTCGCGCACCGCGCCGTCGCCGGCGAGATACAGCTTGCCGCCGAGTTCTTCGGGGAAGTAGCTCGTTTGATAACGCTTCGGGTCGCCCCAGACATTGCGCAGCATCGACGGCCACGGACGCTTCACGACGAGAATGCCGCCCTGCCCGTTCGGCACGTCCTGACCGGTTTCATCGACGATCGCGGCCATGATGCCCGGCAGCGGCAGCGTGCACGAGCCCGGCACGAGCGGCGTCGCGCCCGGCAGCGGCGTGATCATGTGGCCGCCGGTTTCGGTCTGCCACCACGTATCGACGATCGGGCATTGTCCGCGGCCCACGTTCTCGTAATACCACATCCACGCTTCCGGATTGATCGGCTCGCCGACCGTGCCGAGAATGCGCAGCGTCGACAGGTCGTAGCTCTTGGGATGCACCTTCGCGTCGGCCTCCGACACCTTGATGAGCGAGCGGATCGCGGTGGGCGCCGTATAGAAGACAGTGACCTTGTGACGCTGGATCATCTCCCAGAAGCGGCCCGCGTTCGGATACGTCGGCACGCCTTCGAACATGACCTGCGTTGCGCCGATTGCGAGCGGCCCGTACGCGATATAGCTATGGCCCGTGATCCAGCCGATGTCCGCCGTACACCAGAAGACGTCGCCCGGCTTCATGTCGAAGGTCCACTTCATCGTCTGGGCGGCCCACAGCAGGATGCCCGCCGTGCTGTGCTGCACGCCCTTCGGCTTGCCCGTGGAACCCGACGTGTACAGGATGAAAAGCGGATGCTCCGCGCCGACCCACTCGGGCTCGCACTGCGGCGCTTCGTTCTCGACGATCTCGTGCAGCCACGCATCGCGGCCTTCGGTCCACGCGACATTGCCGCCCGTGCGCCGATACACGATGACATCTTTCACGGCCTCGCAGCCGCCGGCGGCGAGCGCCTCGTCGGCGATGCTCTTCAACGGCAGCGCCTTGCCGCCGCGCATCTGTTCGTCAGCGGTGATGAGCGCGACTGCGCCGACATCGACGAGACGCTCGTTGAGCGACTTCGACGAGAAGCCGCCGAACACGACCGAATGCGTGGCGCCGATGCGCACGCACGCCTGCATCGCGACGACGCCTTCCACCGACATCGGCAGATAGATGACGACGCGGTCGCCCTTCTTCACGCCGCGCTTCTTGAGAGCGTTGGCGAGGCGGGACACGCGTTCGAGCAGGTCCTGATAGGTAACGTTGGTGACGGCGCCGTCGTCGGCTTCGAAGATGATCGCGGTCTCGTTGCCGCGGCCCGCTTCGACGTGACGGTCGAGGCAGTTGTACGACGCGTTCAGCTCACCGTCGGCGAACCACGTGTAGAACGGCGCGTTGGATTCGTCTAGCACGTTCGTGAAGGGCTTGTGCCACGAGAGCGTTTCGCGCGCGAGCCGCGCCCAGAAGCCTTCGTAATCGCGTTCGGCTTCGGCGGCGAGCGCCTTGTAGGCGTCCATGCCCGATATCGCCGCTCCCGACGATGCCTTGGCTGACGGCGGAAACACGCGTTTTTCCTGAAGAACCGATTCGATCGCAGACATCGACAACCCCTCTGATGATGATTCCAAGAACCGCCGGCGCGCCTCGTGTGAACCGATCGCGCCGCATGTTATGAGGTTCGAAAGCGGGACGCCCGTGCGCGTTTCCTGCCAGAACCCTGTCTCCCTTCCATGCAAAGCTGCGGAGCCTTGCGCTCCGCCATCTTCCAGCACTGGTTCGAAGATATGCCGCCCAACTTACCCGCTTCTTACGCGAGCGCGCTTGCTGGCACGGGGTATACACGGAGTCGGCGCGGCTTCTACAATGCGTCCCCACAATCGTAACTGAACTCGTCGCGCGCTTGTCGTGCACGCGGCGCGGAAATTCATCGCGTGAACCGTTACGCCCTCTGTCTCATCGCGTCGATGCTGCTCGTCGGGAGCAACGTCGGCATCGGCAAGTCGATTGTCGCAAGCGTGCCGGCGCCGCTCTTCGCGCTGCTGCGCTTCGTAATCGCGCTCGCGGTGCTGTGGCCGCTCTTTCGTCTATCCAAGATGAAGCGCGTGCGCCGCGCCGAGTGGATCAACCTCTTCCTGCAAGCCCTGTTCGGCACGTTCGGCTTCACGCTGCTGATGCTCAACGGCGTCGCGCGCACGAGCGCGGTCGCGGCGGGTGTCATCACGAGCACGTTGCCTGCCGTCGTCGCCCTGTTCGCGTGGCTCATTCTCAAGGAGCGCCCGGGCGGACGCGCGTTCGTTTCCATCGCGTTAGGCGTCGTCGGCGTGGTCATCGTCAACGTGGCGCAGAGCGGCGGCGCGCACGCGGCGGCCGATGCCAACGCGGGCGGCGCCGGTTCGCTCGCGGGCAATCTGATGATCGTGGGCGCGGTGTGCTGCGAATCGCTTTACGTGATCCTCTCGCGGCGGCTCACGCAGACGCTGCCGGCCATCGACATCTGCGCATACACGCACGGCTTCGGCCTCCTGCTGATGCTCCCGCTCGGCCTGCCGTCCGCACTCGCGTTCGACTGGAGTAGCGTCGACCGGATCACGTGGGCGCTCGTCGGCTGGTACGGGCTTTCGGCCAGCGTCTTCTCCTTCTGGCTCTGGATGAAGGGCATCCGCCATGTGCCCGGCAGTCTCGCGGGCGTGTTCTCCGCCGTGCTGCCCGTGGCGGCGGCGCTCTATGGCATCGTGTTTCTCGGCGAACGGCCGACGCTCGCGCACGGCGCGGCGCTCGCCTGCGTGATGGCGGGCATCCTGCTGGCGAGCCTTCGCCGCCCGCCGCGCAGAGCGCAGGAAAGCAGCGAATCCGGCGTCTGAACAGGCCCGCCGCAATGGGCGTCACGGCGGCATCGCGCGCCGACGCGCTACAATATCGCGCTTTATCACGCGACTTTCGCGCAGCCCTTGCATACGCGGCGCGCGTTCCGGTTTCGCGTTCATCGTTTCAATCGCTTTCCCGTCATCCCTCTTAGCCGACCGCCCTACTCCGACGAGCCGCCCATGTCCGCGCCCAAGCACATTCCAGATTCGCCCGTCCGATCCGGCACGATGAAGGCGTTGCCGAGAATCATCTTCATGAGCCGCTGGCTTCAGGTGCCCCTGTATCTCGGGCTGATCGTCGCGCAAGCCGTCTATGTGGTGCTGTTCCTGAAGGAAGTCTGGCACCTCGTCACGCACGCAATGACGCTCGATGAAACCAACATCATGCTCGTCGTGCTCGGCCTCATCGACGTGGTGATGATCTCGAACCTGCTGATCATGGTGATCGTCGGCGGATACGAAACCTTCGTGTCGCGGCTCGGCGTCGAAGGGCATCCGGACGAGCCCGAATGGCTCGATCACGTCAACGCGGGCGTGCTGAAAGTGAAGCTGTCGATGGCGCTCATCAGCATCTCGTCGATCCATCTGCTGAAATCGTTCATCAACCCCGATCAGCACAGCTACCACACGGTGATGTGGCAAGTGGTGATTCATGTCGCCTTCCTCGTGTCCGCGCTGATCATGGCGTATGTCGACCGGCTGACCACGCACACGCACCCGAAGCATTTTCACAGCGAAACCGCCGCGCGCGGTGCGCTGGATTGACCAGAGCGTCATCCGAACGCTCACAGCAAGATCCACGTCCCCAGAGCACAAGCCATGACCGTCATCAAGCAAGAAGACCTGATCCAGAGCATCGCCGATTCTCTGCAGTACATCAGCTATTACCATCCGCTCGACTACATTCAGGCGCTCGGCCGTGCCTATGAACTCGAGGAAAGCGCCGCTGCAAAGGACGCCATCGCGCAGATCCTGACCAACAGCCGCATGTGCGCCGAAGGCAAGCGGCCGATCTGCCAGGACACCGGCATCGTGACGGTGTTCGTGAAGGTCGGCATGGACGTGCGATGGGACGGCGCGACGATGTCCGTCACCGACATGATCAACGAAGGCGTGCGCCGTGGTTACATGAACCCGGACAACGTGTTGCGCGCATCGATCGTGAGCCCGCCCGAAGGCGCGCGCAAGAACACGAAGGACAACACGCCGGCTGTCATCCACTACGAGATCGTGCCGGGCGACAAGGTCGACGTGCAGGTCGCGGCCAAGGGTGGCGGCTCCGAGAACAAGTCGAAGTTCGCGATGCTGAACCCGTCCGATTCGATCGTCGACTGGGTGCTCAAGACCGTCCCGACGATGGGCGCGGGCTGGTGCCCGCCGGGGATGCTCGGCATCGGCATCGGCGGCACCGCCGAAAAGGCGATGGTCATGGCGAAGGAATCGCTGATGGACCCGATCGACATTCAGGACATCATCGCCCGCGGTCCGCAGGACTGGATCGAGGAACTGCGCGTGGAGCTGCACGAGAAAGTGAACGCGCTCGGCATCGGCGCGCAAGGCCTCGGCGGTCTGTCGACGGTGCTCGACGTCAAGATCATGGCCGCGCCGACGCATGCGGCGAGCAAGCCCATCGCGATCATCCCGAACTGCGCCGCAACGCGTCACGCGCACTTCACGCTCGACGGCTCCGGCGCCGCGAAACTCGAAGCGCCGCCGCTCGACGCCTGGCCGAACGTCACGTGGGCGCCGAACACGGAAACGAGCCAGCGCGTCGATCTGAACACGCTGACGCCGGAACAAGTCGCAGCGTGGAAGCCGGGCCAGACGCTGCTGCTCTCGGGCAAGATGCTGACGGGCCGCGACGCCGCGCACAAGCGCATCGCGGACATGCTGGCGAAGGGCGAAAAGCTGCCGGTCGATTTCACGAACCGCGTGATCTATTACGTCGGCCCGGTCGATCCGGTGCGCGACGAAGCCGTCGGACCGGCTGGCCCGACCACGGCCACGCGCATGGACAAGTTCACCGAGACGATGCTCGCGCAGACCGGCCTCATCTCGATGATCGGCAAGGCCGAGCGCGGTCCGGTCGCGATCGAGGCGATCAAGAAGCACAAGGCGGCGTATCTGATGGCGGTCGGCGGCGCGGCGTATCTCGTGTCGAAGGCGATCCGCGAAGCAAAGGTGCTCGCCTTCGAAGACCTCGGCATGGAAGCCATCTATGAGTTCGACGTGAAGGACATGCCGGTCACGGTGGCCGTCGATTCGAACGGCACGTCCGTTCACAAGACCGGCCCTGCGGAATGGCAGGCAAAGATCGGCAAGATTCCGGTCGCGACGGTCTGAGCGCGCGTCGCAGACTGCGCGTGGTTACAACAGCCGGGCATGGCGCCCGGCTTTTTTCTTTGAACCCCGTCGCCGTCGCTAAAGAGATTCATTCTCAGTTTCATCTGAAAGAAAAAATATCTCCCTACCTTGGCAGAATCACGCTCAAGGATTATCTTTCTTCAATGCCCCGCGCTCCAGACAAGGAACAATCATGCAAGGCGACGCAAAAGTCATCGAATACCTGAACGCGCAACTCAAGAACGAGCTGACCGCGATCAATCAATACTTCCTGCACGCGCGGATGTATAAGCATTGGGGCCTGGAGAAGCTGAACAAGCACGAGTACGACGAGTCCATCGGCGAAATGAAGCACGCCGACTGGCTGATTCAGCGTGTCTTCATGCTCGACGGCCTGCCGAATCTGCAAGACCTGCATAAGCTCCTGATCGGCGAGGAGACGAAGGAAATCCTCGAATGCGACCTGAAGCTCGAGCAGATTTCGCAGTCGACCTGCAAGGAAGCCATGGCTTACTGCGAGTCCGTGCGCGATTTCGTTTCGCGCGATATCTTCGACAAAATCCTGAACGACACCGAAGAGCACATCGACTGGCTGGAGACGCAACTGGATCTGATCGACAAGGTCGGCATCCAGAATTACCAGCAGACCATGATGGGCGACCACGAGTAATCCGCAATCGCAATGTCCGTTGTCGCTGTGCCATCTGCTGTATCCGCCCTGTCCGCCGATACACCGAACGCGCGCGCCGTGCCTTACACGAGCGCGCCGGTCGGCATTTTCGATTCCGGCCTGGGCGGGCTTTCCGTCCTGCGCGCCGTGCGTGCGCTGTTGCCGCACGAGCGGCTGATTTACGTCGCCGATTCGCTGCACGCGCCCTACGGCGAGCGCGACGACGCGTTCATCACCGCCCGCACGATGGCCATCGGCGAATGGCTCGTCGCGCAAGGGGCCAAGGCGCTCGTCGTTGCCTGCAACACGGCGACGGCGCAGTCCATCGCCTTCGTGCGCGAGCGGCTCGCGATTCCGCTCGTCGGCGTGGAACCGGGCGTGAAGCCCGCGGCGGCGGCGTCGAAGTCGCGCGTCGTCGGGGTGCTGGCGACGCAGGTGACGCTGAAGAGCACGCGCTTCCAGTCGCTCCTCGACCGTTATGCCGGCGATTGCCGCTTTATCTGCCAGCCGGGGCACGGGCTGGTGCAGGCGGTGGAACGCTGCGATACCTCGTCGCCGGAACTCATGGCGCTGCTCGAAAGTTATCTCAAGCCGATGCTCGACGCCGGCGCCGATACGCTCGTGCTCGGCTGCACGCACTACCCGTTTCTCGACCGCGCCATTCGCGACATCGCGGGCGAGCGGCTGCAAATCGTCGATACGAGCGTGGCCGTCGCGCGCCAGCTCGAACGTCTGCTGGACGCGAACGCGCTCAGAAACACCGACGCATCGCTCGAACGCCTGCCGCGTTTTTGCTCCACGGCGGACGGCGAATCCCAGCGGCAACTCGCCGCATCGCTCCTGCAACTCGATGCCAGCGTCGAGCACGTGGACATTCCTTCCCGCGCGGCCCAAGCCGTCTGAGCAGTTCCTTGCGGCTCGCGCATGTTCGTGAGCCGCTTTTCCCCGCTTGACGATACCCCGCAGCAACATCCCCGCTCTTCTGCGACGTGTTACAAAAAACGCCGACCCTCGCTTGCAAAGCTTCGCATACTGAATGATAATAATTCGCATTAACGAAAGCTATCGTGAACGATCATGATCGTGTGTGTCTGCAAATCAGTGTCTGACCGGAAGATCCGCGCCGCCATCGCCGAGGGAATCGACTCCTTCGATGAACTTCAGTTCGAGCTCGGCGTCGCGATGTGTTGCGGCAAATGCGAAGAAAGCGTTCGCGATGTGATGGCGCAAAGCGGCGCATGTGCGTCGCACTGCGGTGTCATCGAACGAGAGCGTCCGCAGGCCGTGCCGCTGACGTTCTACGAACGCAAGGCCGCCTAAGTTCGCTGTACTGCCGGGCGACGGAAGGCCGACCGCGCCGTTCCGTCGCATGATCGTTTTCCTGCAAGCCAGGTACCTTGGTTCATTCCACGGGTCGTCAGCCAGCCATGCAATGCTTGCCCGAGGAGGGAAAGATGGAATTGCTGATTGGTTTCGTGGCCACGTTGTTCATATCCCTGGTTATTTTTCGCACATGATGTCGTTCGGCTCTCTTCGCGCGTCCCGCGCCGTATCCTTTCCGGATGGCAGCGCAATCCGCAGTCAGGCCAGCAGCACATAACAATGCAGTCCCCGACCATTTCTCCTGCCGCTTTCCAGCGGCCGCCTGCTTCGAACGTCAATCCGCGCGTGCTGGCGGCGTGCGCCGCCGTGCTGGCGATCCATGCCGCCCTGCTGGGCGTCGCGCTCACGATGCGTCACGAGCCGCCGCCTCGACCGGTCGAAGCGAAGGCGATCACCGCGCAGTTGATCAGCGAGACGCCCAAGCCCGCGCCGCAGCCCGTCGCCGTCGAATCGCCGCGGACGCCGCAGCCGCCGAAGCCGGTTCCGACGCCGCAACCCAAACCGAAGGTCAAGCCCAAGGTCGAGCCGAAGCCCACGCCGATGCCGGTGACGGAAGCGCCGTCGCAGGTCGCCGCGCCCGCGCCCGATCCCACGCCGCCCGCTCCGCCGCAGCCCGCGCCGCCTCCGCCGGCGGCGCCCGCCATCGGCAAGCCGACGATGGATCTCGCCGCGCCGAAGAACGTCGCGCATCTGTCGTGCAACATCGCGCAGCCCGACTATCCGGCGATGTCGCGCCGTCGCGGCGAAACAGGCACGGCAATGGTCAAGCTGACGGTCGGGCTTTCCGGCAAGATCGAAGACGTGAAACTGCAGAAGAGCAGCGGCTCCTCGCGCCTGGACGACGCCGCGCTCGACGCGGTCCGCTCGAGCGCCTGCACGCCCTATAAGGAAAACGGCGAGGCGATCCGCGCGACGGCGACGGTGCCCTTCGTTTTCAGCTTGAACGACTGAACGTTTTTTAGATACAGGGAACAGAAATGCAAAACTACGGAATTGCGCACGTATGGGCGCAAGGCGATTTCGTGACGCGCGGCATTGCGCTCGCGCTCGTCATCATGTCGGTGCTTTCGTGGACGGTGATCGTCGTGAAGGCGTGGAACGTCGTGCGCCTGAAGCGTCTGACGAAGAACGCTGAACAGGCTTTCTGGCACTCCGACGATTTCAACGACGGCATCAAGAAGCTCGGCAGCCAGTCGTCGAGCCCGGCCGACAACCCGTTCCTTGCGCTTGCGCTCGCCGGCCAGGAAGCGGCCGAGCATCACCATCAGACGCAGCCGCATCTGCACGACCGCATGGACGTGTCGGACTGGATCACGCGCTGCCTCAAGGACGTGATGGACGAAGGCGTCGGCCGCATGCAGTCGGGCCTGGCCATTCTGGCGTCCATCGGCAGCACGTCGCCGTTCGTGGGCCTGTTCGGCACCGTGTGGGGGATTTATCACGCGCTGCTGACCATCGGCGCGACGGGCCAGACCTCGATCGATCAGGTCGCGGGGCCGGTCGGCGAGTCGCTCATCATGACTGCGTTCGGCCTGTTCGTCGCGATTCCTGCCGTGCTCGGCTACAACGCGCTGACGCGTGCGAACAAAGGCATCGTGACCAAGCTCAACCGCTTCGCGCACGGCCTGCATGCATTCTTCGTCACGGGGGCGAAGCTCTCGTCGCGAAAGCCCGCCGCGAACGGTCAGGCCGATAGCCTGCGTCTCGCGACGCGCGCCAGCTAAGCGGAGGTTCTCATGGCCATGAGCCCATTCGCCAGCGAAGAAGACGACGGCATGATGAGCGAAATCAACATGACGCCGCTCGTCGACGTCATGCTGGTGCTGCTGATCATCTTTCTGGTGACGATTCCCGCGATGCATCACGCGGTCAAGATCGATCTGCCGCACGCGAGCAGCCAGCCGCAGGACGAGAAGCCTTCGCACGTGAACGTCGCGATCCAGGCAGACGGCACGATTCTCTGGGACGATCAGAAAATCGACGACGCGACGCTGAACGCGCGTATCGCGCAGGCGGCGCAGCAGACGCCGCAGCCGGAAATCCACTTGCGCGCGGATCGCAAGGTGGCGTACGAACGTGTTGCTGATCTGATGTCGGCGGCGCAGGCAGGCGGCCTGACCAAGATCGGTTTCGTCACGGAGCCGAAAGGCGGGAAATAAGTTGTACCGCGAGCAGAAAGTAAAAGGCCTTCATCGTCAGACGAAGGCCTTTTTTATTGCGCGCTCGGCGCATTCGGGCGAGGCGATTACTTGGGGCTCGAATAACCTGAACCCGCTGAATCGCCGCATGCGGCAGCCGTGTTCGACACGGACAGCGCGATCAGCCCTATCAGGCTAACTATCAGAGTAGCCGTCAGTTTTCGCATAAGAAGCTCCTTAGCGAAAGGCATCCCAATATAACGCCGTCATTTCCGCGGGACAAGATCTTGTCCGATTGAATCTGACCATCGCAAGCGCGCGCTTCAATGTCTCAGACGATGCAGCGCGCCCGGGCGATCAAACCGTTTCCTGTTCGGGCCGCTCGATGACAGGACATTCTCCGGGAAAGCGTCTGCCGTCATCGATCGACTCGACGAGAAAATCCACGAACGCGCGAATCGCCGGCACCATGCCCTGCCGCGACAGAAAGACCGCATACAGTTGCGGCGACGGAAACGTCCAGCCCGGCATCACCGGCGACAACTGGCCGGTGCGTAACGGCGCGCCGTACATCATCTCCGGCAAGGCCGCGATGCCGACGCCGCGCATGACGGCTTCGCGAATCATCGACAGGTCCGCCGTGACGAGACGCGGCTCGTGCTCGTACTCGTGGCGCGTCCCGTCAGGCGCGATCAGGCGATAGACGTGCCGGCCATCCGACGACGGCATGTCGAGCGTGTCGTATTGCGCGAGGTCCGCGACGGTCATCGGCGGCGCGTTCGGCTTCAGAAGCGACGGCGCGGCGACCAGCATCTGCTGCGTGCGCCATAGCGGCCGCGCGACGACATTCGAACTCGCAGGCGCTTCCGAGCGCACGCGCAAAGCGACATCGATCGCGTCCTCGAACAGATCGACGACGCGGTTCGTCACGCGCAGCACCACGCGCACTTCGGGATAGCGATGCATGAAGTCGGGCATCACGGAGGCCAGAAACGTCTGCGCGATGGTCACCGGCACGCTCACGCGCACCGTGCCGCGCGGCGAATCGCGCAGGCTTTGCACGACGTTCACCGCCGCCTGCGCCTCGGCGAGCATCGCCTGACAGTGCTGATAGAAGAGCTGACCCGCCTCGGTGAGCGCGAGCTTGCGCGTGGACCGCTGCAACAGCCGCACGCCGAGCGAGGCCTCCAGTTCCGACACGCGCCGCGACAGCCGCGACTTCGAAATGCCCAGCACGCGTTCGGCTGCGGAAAATCCGCCGTGCTCGACCACGTGCGAGAAGTACATCAGGTCGTTGAGGTCGTGCGAATCGGCTTTCATTTTCGGTAGTCGCTTGGTGTCGTCGGCCCGGGCCGTTGTTTATCGCAGCAGGACAATGCTTTGCGCCGCGGCGTCTTTTACCGCCAAATACGGGCCATATAATAGCTCCATCGTTCCAAATTTAGCGCCATTCCCCTATTGGCGACGCGAGGCAAGGACACCATGAGCCGCACCATTTCGAGCATCATTCCCGCGACCCGCACCGTCGAAGGCGGCGGCTTCGTCGTGTATCGTCCGTTTCCGACGCGCCTTCTGATGGACTTCGACCCGTTCCTGCTGCTCGACGAAATGGGTCCGGTCGACTACGCGCCCGGCGAGGCGAAGGGCGCGCCCGATCATCCGCATCGCGGCTTCGAAACCGTCACCTACATGCTGGAAGGCGAATTCGGCCACAAGGATTCAGCCGGCCACTCCGGCACGCTGCGCGCGGGCGACGTGCAATGGATGACGGCCGGCGCGGGCGTCGTGCACAGCGAGATGCCGGGCGACGCGTTCACGCAGCGCGGCGGTCGCGTTCACGGCCTGCAACTGTGGGTCAACCTGCCCCAACGCGACAAGATGATCGCGCCGCACTATCAGGAAATTCCGTCGGCGAACATTCCGGTCGCGACCAGCGAAGACGGCAAAGTGCGCGTGAAGGTCATTGCCGGTGAGGCGCTCGGCGTGAAGGCCGCGATCGAAACGCGCACGCCCATTCTGTATCAGCACTTCTCGCTGCAGCCGGGGGCGAAGGTCGAGCATCGCGTGCCGCGCGACTTCCGCGTGTTCGCGTATGCGCTGTCCGGCACGGCGCTGTATGGTCCGCAAGCCCAGCCGGTGCGCGCGCAACAGATGGTCATCTTCCGCGACGACGCCGACACGATCACCCTCGCCGCCGGCGATGAGCCCGTCGAACTGCTGCTGCTGGGCGGCGTGCCGCTCAAGGAGCCGGTCGTGCGCTACGGTCCGTTCGTGATGAACACGGAAGACGAGATTCGTCAGGCGGTGATCGACTATCAGTCAGGCCGGATGGGCGCCATCACGCACTGATTCAAAAGCGCAAAACGGCGCGGCACGAACGAGCACATTGCGTCACAATGGCCGTTCGTCCCGCGCCGTATCATTTTGTCCGGCGCGTCCGTTCCCTACTCGAGGAAAAGCGCATGTCCGCTCCTGTCGTGACCGCCAGCATCGGCGAGGCCGAGTTTCGAACGCGCCTCGACGACGGCACGCACACCTGGTTCGCCGATGAACCCGTCAGCCTCGGCGGCGCGGATTCCGGCCCGCAACCGGCCGCCCTGCTGCTGTCGAGCCTGGGCGCGTGCACGTCGATCACGCTGAAGATGTATGCGAAGCGCAAAGGCTGGGCGCTCGAATCGGTGAGCGTCGAGTTGTCGATGAAAAGCGCGGACGGCGGCACGGTCATCGACCGTCGCATCAGCGTGACAGGCGCACTCGACGCCGAACAGCGGGAACGGCTTTTGCAAATTGCCAACGCGTGCCCGATGCACAAGGTCCTGTCCGGCGCGATCCGCATCGATTCCGGACTCGCCGAAGCCTGACGGCCTCGCAGCGGCATCACGAACGTCCAAGGAAACGTCGTTTTGAATTTTGAACACCTGATCCAGATCAACGATCCGCACAACCCGCTCGTCGCATCGCTGACGCGCGAGCAGTTGTGGGAAGGTCTCGTCCTGCGTGCCGAGCAGCCGCAATTGTTCGTGCTCGGCCTCGATAGCTGCGCCATCCTTTCCCGCGACGGCGACGTGATGGAGCGCGAGCTGCATTACGGCCAGGCCGTCGTGCGCGATCGCGTCACGCTGTATCCGAACGACAGCGTGCGCTACGACATCCTGCCAACCGCCGAACACGTCGGCGGTTCGCTGACGATGGCGATCGAGCAGCCGGATGCGCTTCAGCTCTTCCTGCGCTTCACCTACAGCACGACGCTGCCGGAGAACGATCATCCGACGCCGGACGAGCGGCAGACGCAGGAAATCGTGAAATCGGCGTACCGCGAGTCGGACATCGATACGGTGCGGCTCATTCGCCAGTACGCGCACGGCCGCACAGGCGAAAGCCCGCTGCACTGAGCGGATGGAGCGCGGCTATCGAAAGTCGCGCTTTGATCGGAAAGTCTGCTTGCAAATAGGAATGGTTATCATTTACTATAGGTCCATCGAATCAACGAACTTACCTTCCGACCGACATGACCGACACGCTGCGATCCTCCACGCTCAGGCTGCGCCGTCCGGCTGTTCGCGACGCGGCTATCACCCGCCCCAAGGCGACGCCCGCCCCGGCAGCCGATGCCAACGCCGAGCGCTCTGTGCGCAGCGATACGCTGCTGCAGGGCCGCAGTCACATCGCGATCGTGCATAACGGGGAGACCTATCAGTTGCGCGCTACGCGTCTGGGTAAGCTGATCCTGACGAAGTAGCGGGAAGAACAGCAGTACGTACCGTGTATTGTGGGGACCACCTCGCCAGGAGGTGTTTGGCCTTAGCCAGCAAGGACGACTTGCACGCGAGAATTTAGACCCCTTCGTGCAAACACCAGCCAGTCGTCGGTAGCAAGCGAAGCCGCTTTTTTTGGTTCCTGCCGGATGCGCCTGCATGGCGAACGTAGAAGACGAAACGGCACGCTTTCCTGACGAAAGCGTGCCGTTTGTTTTTTGCGGCGAACGCCTCAGACGTTCTCGATACCCAGCGCCCCGATGCCCGCGCGGGCAATCTGCGCATCCTGATCCGATTTCACGCCCGACACCCCCACCGCCCCGACGATATCCACGCCGACGAAAATCGGCACGCCGCCTTCGAGCATCGCGGTCATCGGTGCGGACAGGAACGCGGTGCGTCCCTGCTTGATGGTGTCCTCGTAAGCTTTCGTTTCGCGGCGGCCGAGCACGGCGGTGCGCGCCTTGCCCGTCGCCATTTCGACCGTGCTCGCACCCGCCCTATCCAGCCGATGCAGATGCAGCAGATGCCCGCCTTCATCGACGATGGCGATCGTCACGTTCCATTGATGCTGCTTCGCGAAAGCCTCGGCGGCGGCGGCCATGGCTGTCACGTCATCGTCGGTCAGTACGGGTTTCGTTCTCATTGGCTCGCTCGCGGTCCGGTTAGCGTGAAAAGCCCCAGAACATCAGATACCACGCGCTGTCCGCAACGGCCAGCGCTGCCACGAACCATAACATCGCCGCGAAACGAGGAACAAGCGTCGTCGCGTAGCGGCCGGTCACGCGCCACGCGAGCCACGCGCTCCATACATTGGCGACGCCGAGCAGTCCCAGGCGCAGGCCCGTTACCCACCACAGCGGCACGTGTTCGGCGCGCAGCAGCGAGACCGTCGTCGCGGAAAGGCCGAGAAACACGCCGACGCCGGCAATCGGAATAAGCGCGAGCGCCAGATGATGCAGCCGCCTGGCGCTGCCCGCGCCGAGCATGCGCGCGCCCCCGGCGAGGAGCGCGAGCAGCGCCGTGCCATAGACGAGACCCGTCGCGACGATATAACCGACGACCAGCGAGCCGTCGAGCCACGAGAAGACGTCGTTCTGCTCCGGGTAATGCGTGAACAGGAACCACGGCGCGTTGGCCTCGAGCGGCCAGAGAATATCGTGGTCGATCAGCCAGCCCGCGAAGAACTGCTTGAGATCGACGAACCACGTGCTCACGGTCCAGTGGAACGCGCCGATGGCGATGCCGAGCAGGCCGTAGAGAATGAGCGCGGTGTCCCACGGATTCGCCGCCTTGTCGCCCTGATTCACGACTTCGTCGGCGGGCGAGCGCCACGACAGCGCGATGGCGTCGCGGTGACCGCTGCATCGTCCGCACATGTGGCAGTCGGCGGCGCCCTTCATGTTGCGCAGCGGCACGAGCGGCGCGCAGTTGATCGGGATCACGCGATGCCCGTGCTCGCCCTTCGTGTACGAGCGCCGCCAGGCGTCCTCGTCAACCTTGTAATGGAACGGTGCGAGGCGCGCGAGCAGCGAGAAAACGCCGTTCACCGGGCACAGATACTTGCACCACACCCGCTTTTCACGGCCGTACAACGCGCCGATGATCATCGCTGCGACGGTCGATCCGCCGAGCACGAGCAGCACGGCCTTCGGATATTGATAGACGCTGACCATCTGGCCGTAGATCGTCGTCAGGCCGAACGCGACGAACGGCCAGCCGCCCCAGCGCATCCAGTGCGGAATGGCGCGCCCCCGGCCGAAGCGGCTCGCGAACTCGGTCAACGCGCCTTCCGGACACAGCACGCCGCACCAGACGCGGCCGAGCATCACCATCGACAGCAGCACGAACGGCCACCAGATGCCCCAGAACACGAACTGCGCGGCGAGCGTCAGATTGTTCCAGAGATGCGCGGAGCCGTCGGGCAGCGGCATCACTGCAGGAACCAGGATCAGAAAAGCGTACACGGCCACCACGACCCACTGGATTCCGCGGATCGTGCTGCCGTGTTGTTGCATCCATTGGCCGGCTTGCTGAAGCCGGCTCGGGACTCGCACACCTTGTTGCATCTCGGAGCTCATGCTGGGCGGCCAGCCGCCTTTTGTTTTTGCGCCATCTGGTTGTTCGAACGGCGCATCAGGAGATAGATGACGATCCAGTACAGCGCGTAAGCGACGAGGTTCATGCCGGCGGGATGCGCACGATAGCCGGTGAGCGTTGCGACGAGCGAGCCGAAGGTGGTGGAATCGTCGAGCAGCGCGGACGTGTTCCATACCTGATTGACGATGACCGGCAGCACTTCCATGTCGATCAGCTTGTCGACGCCTGTTTCGAAAAGACCGGCAGCAAGGAACAGCAGCATGATTTCGGTGACCCGGAAGAACGAGCGCCACGAGAAGAACTTGCCGCCGAGTTGCAGCACATAGAACGTGAGCAGCGCGAGCCCGAAGCCAATGATGATCGCCACGTACTGCGACGCCGGCACGTGACCGGACTGCCCGAAACCGACGCCATAGAGAAACACGGCCGTTTCGCTGCCTTCACGCGCGATCGCGAGCGCGACCAGCAGCGCGATGCCCCACCAGTGCCCGTCCTGCGTGCTCTTTTTCAGCGACGTTTCCATGTCGCGCTTGAGCGTGCGGCCGTGACGCTTCATCCACAGCACCATCTGCACGATCAGCACGCAGGCGATCAGCACCATGCCGGTCTGGAAGTAATCCTGCGCATTGCCGGACAGCACTTCGGTGAAACCGATGAGCGCCGCTCCGAGCGCGATAGCCGCAAGCAGCCCGGCCGCGACGCCGAACCACAGATAAGGCAGGCCGCGGCGCGCCTGTTGGTCGCCGTTTTTCAGCCACGCATGCAGGATACCGACGACCAGCAACGCCTCGACGCTTTCCCGCCAAACGATGAAAAGGACCTGCCCCATAACGCAAACCTCCTGCAGTTCTGCTTCACTACCGCCGCGCGAAAAGATCGCGCGGCAGGAACATCACTTCGCGACGATGACGCCTTGCGCCGTCTGGTGGAAATCGTCGAAGAACTTGTACTCGCCCGGATCGAGCGGGGCGATCACGACGAACGAATCGGCGCCCGGCGCGAGCACTTTTTCCTTGCGCAGCTGCACGCTTTCGAATTCGGCTGCGCCCTTGCCGACGTTATGCACTTCGATCTTGATGCGCTGCCCCGCCGGCACTTCGATGCGCACCGGGTTCAGCTTGCCGTCGTTCATTTCCAGCTTGAACGTCGGCAGATCGGCGGCCTGCGCGATACCGGCGCCCGCCCCGAACATGGCGGACAACGCGATCGCAACCACCTGGCTTCTAAGTTTCATGCGTACTTCCTGAGATGAACGCGCCCGGCCTTTGAGGACAGCCGGGCGCGCGAATCAAGCGCGCGGTCGCGCGATGCTCAATACCCGCCCTTTTTGCCGATTCCCGCGAACGGGAAGTCGTACTCGATCGTGTAGGGCTTGAACCACGGGCCGACGCCCGTTTCCTTGTCCGTGTGACGGCCGAAAGCCATATGGCCGGTTTCGGCCGGCGGGGAAACGTGCAGCTTCAGGTGATATTTGCCCGGCCCGAAGAGCTTGACGTTGTCGCCATAGTGCGGGCCGTCGCTGGCGACCATCGCCATCAGGTCGCCCTTGATCGTCTGCGTCGTGCCGACCTTCGAGAGTTCGTACGTGATGTTCAGGTACGGCATCCAGTCGCCTTCCGCAAACCCGGTCGGATTGTTCTTGACCGCGTGGATATCGGCTTCGAGGTGGATGTCCGAATCCGACGCCTTGCGCATCATGCCTTCCGGCGACATCGTGATCGGCTGAAGATAGACGGCGCCGACTTCCATGCCGCCTTCGATGTGCTGCTTTCCGATCGGATACTCGGCAGCGGAGGCCGCCATCATCGCCGTGAGACCAGCAGCGGCGACAAGGCCGCGCATCAACGTAGAACCCATCAGGTACTCCTTCTTTTTATGGATCGGCTCACGCGTCAATTACTGCCGCGCGGCCACGCTACAAAACGGCCGATCACCCCGCTACCATGAACGGTAATACGAACCATTCTCAATGTTTGTCAGTTTAGCATCGTTCGATGGACGCAACAATTTGAAGCGGCTTACAAACCCAGTCGCAGTAAGGCTTTTCGGGCGGCCCAGTCAGGGACGCAAAGGGCGAAAAAAAGCGGCGGACCGTATGTCCGCCGCCCGGTTTCGCTTCGAGCCTTGTCTGGCGTCACTTTCCGCCAGCGCCGCTCACGTGGTCGCCCACGTTCGCGCCGAAGACACGCTGCCGCAGCAGCGCCAATTGGTCGCGGGTCTGCGCCGCTTTCTCGAATTCCAGATTCTTCGCGTGATCCATCATCTGCTTTTCGAGCCGCTTGATTTCCTTCGCGATCTGCTTCTCGGTCATGTCCTCGAACTTGGCGCGCGCCTGCGCTTCCTTGAGTTCGGCACGCGCGTCGTCGGCGCTGTAGACGCCATCGATGATGTCCTTGATG
Source organism: Caballeronia grimmiae (assembly GCF_000698555.1). Lineage (GTDB taxonomy): Bacteria > Pseudomonadota > Gammaproteobacteria > Burkholderiales > Burkholderiaceae > Caballeronia > Caballeronia grimmiae. Next base: position 32,363 of record NZ_JFHE01000049.1, read on the forward strand.
CGCTTCTGAACTCCGCGCGGCGTGATACCCATCGCCTGATTGTGAGCGATCTGCTTTGCGCGCCGACGCTCGGTTTCGCCGATCGCGCGCCGCATCGAGTCGGTCATGTTGTCGGCATAGAGAATGGCTTTGCCGTTCACGTTGCGCGCCGCCCGGCCAATGGTCTGGATCAGCGAACGCTCGGCCCGCAGGAAGCCTTCCTTGTCGGCGTCGAGAATCGCGACGAGCGACACCTCGGGAATATCCAGCCCTTCCCGCAGCAAGTTGATGCCGACGAGCACATCGAAGGTGCCGAGCCGCAAGTCGCGGATGATTTCGACGCGCTCGACGGTATCGATATCGCTGTGCAGATAACGCACTTTCACGCCGTGATCCGCGAGGAATTCAGTCAACTGCTCGGCCATGCGCTTGGTGAGCACGGTGACGAGCACGCGTTCCTGCGCCGCGACGCGCACATTGATTTCCGATAACACGTCGTCGACCTGCGAGCGCGCGGGCCGCACTTCGATCTCCGGATCGACCAGGCCAGTCGGACGCACGAGTTGCTCGGCTACCTGTCCTGCCTTGGCTTTCTCGTAATCGGCGGGCGTCGCCGAAACGAAGATCGCCTGGCGCATCTTGCGTTCGAACTCGTTGAACTTGAGCGGCCGGTTGTCGAGCGCGGACGGCATGCGAAAGCCGTAATCGACAAGATTTTCCTTGCGCGCGCGGTCGCCGTTATACATGCCGTTCAACTGGCCGATCAGCACGTGCGATTCGTCCAGCAGCATCAGCGCATCGGGCGGCAGATAGTCGACGAGCGTCGGCGGCGGCTCGCCGGGCGCGGAGCCGGAGAAATGCCGCGAGTAGTTCTCGATGCCCTTGCAGAAGCCAAGCTCCTGCAGCATTTCCAGATCGAAGCGCGTGCGCTGCTCCAGCCGCTGCGCTTCGACGAGCTTGCCCTCGCTATAGAAAAACTCGAGCCGGTCGCGCAGTTCTTCCTTGATCGTCTCGATCGCGCGCATGACGGTGTCGCGCGGCGTCACGTAATGCGACGACGGATACACCGTGAAGCGCGGAATCTTGTTGCGCACGCGGCCAGTGAGCGGATCGAACAGCTGCATCGACTCGATTTCGTCGTCGAACAATTCGACGCGCACGGCCATTTCCGCGTGCTCCGCCGGAAAGATGTCGATGGTGTCCCCGCGCACGCGGAACGTGCCGCGCTGGAAGTCGGCTTCATTGCGCGTGTACTGCATCGCAATCAGGCGCGTGATGATGTCGCGCTGCCCGAACTTGTCGCCGGTGCGCAGCGTGAGAATCATCTTGTGATACTCGGATGGATTGCCGATACCGTAGATCGCCGAGACGGTCGCGACGATCACCACGTCGCGCCGTTCCATCAGGCTCTTGGTGGCCGAGAGCCGCATCTGCTCGATGTGCTCGTTGATCGACGAATCCTTCTCGATGAAGAGATCGCGCTGGGGCACGTACGCTTCCGGCTGGTAGTAGTCGTAGTACGAGACGAAGTACTCGACCGCATTGCGCGGGAAGAACTCTCGGAATTCGGCGTAAAGCTGGGCTGCGAGCGTCTTGTTCGGCGCAAAGACGATCGCCGGCCGGCCAAGCCGCGCGATGACGTTCGCCATGGTGAAGGTCTTGCCCGAGCCGGTGACGCCCAGAAGCGTCTGGAACGACAGGCCGTCCTCGACGCCTTCGACGAGCGTGGAGATCGCGGCGGGCTGATCGCCGGCGGGCGGGTAAGGCTGATAGAGCTGAAACGGCGAGCCGTCGAAGGTGATGAACTTCGACTCGTCCAGCGCGTCGGGCGCTTCGATGAGGGTATCGGACATGGGTACCAGAGTCTTCGCCGGGGCAAACACTTATTCTAGCGGCTGCCGCAAAACTGGCGCAGCGCCCGGGCGGTGGGCGAAATCGGGCGCGGCATCCGTGCTGTGCGGCCTGTCCGCGCGTCGTTTCAAGCACATTGGGCTGGCCTGCGTGATCTCAAGCGCCGCCAGGCGGATCGCGGCGATTTCCGGCGATCCGACCGGTAAAAAGCACGCAATCGCACCGCACGCCGACGAAACCGGAGCGGGATTCGCTACAATGTGCGACTGGGCTCGCCGGCGCGAAATGACGTTCCATACGCTTTCGCCGCCGCCGACGCCCGCGCGCCGAGCCAGCTTTCCGGCCATCGAGGCGCGACGCGGTCGAGAAACTTCGCCGTCCGCACTCCCTGCCGCACGTCCTTTCCTCACTGCCGATAGATCATGTCTCTTTTCTCTGCCGTCGAACTCGCCCCCCGCGACCCGATTCTGGGCCTCAACGAAGCCTTCAACGCCGATCCGCGCCCGACCAAGGTCAATCTGGGCGTCGGCGTCTACACCAACGAAGAGGGCAAGATTCCGCTCCTGCGCGCCGTGCGCGAAGCCGAGAAAGCCCGCGTCGACGCCGCGCTGCCGCGCGGTTATCTGCCGATCGACGGCATCGCCGCTTACGACTCCGCCGTGCAAACGCTGCTGCTCGGCAAGGACTCGCCGCTGATCGCCGCAGGCCGCGTCGTCACGGCGCAGGCGCTGGGCGGCACGGGCGCGCTCAAGATCGGCGCGGATTTCCTGAAGCGCGTGAACCCGAACGCGACCGTCGCCATCAGCGATCCGAGCTGGGAGAACCATCGCGCGCTGTTCGAAGGCGCGGGCTTCGAAGTCGTCAACTATCCGTACTACGACGCCGCCACGCACGGCGTGAACTTCGAGGGCATGCTCGCCGCGCTGAACGGCTATGCGCCTGGCACGATCGTCGTGCTCCACGCGTGCTGTCACAACCCGACGGGCGTCGATC
>NZ_JFHE01000050.1 GCF_000698555.1 Caballeronia grimmiae
TCATCAGCGTGGATTTGCCCGCGCCGTTCTCCCCGAGCAGGCCATAGATGCGGCCCGGCACGAGATCGAAGCTCACGCCATGCAGCACGCGCACCGGCCCGAACTGTTTTTCGATTCCTTGAAAGCGCACGGCAAGGCTCATCGTCAGGCGCTCCTTCGTTGGATCAGACGATGCGGCAGCAGCACGCCCGGCACATCGGCGCGAGGATCGCGCAGCCGCTTGAGCAGCAAATCTGCAGCCGCTTCGCCGAGCGCCTGCATCGGCTGGGCAACGGTGGTCAGCGGCGGATCGACGTGCGCGGCCACGGCGATATCGTCGAAGCCGACGACGGCGATATCGTCCGGTACGTGCAAGCCCACGCCGCGCAAGCCGTTCATCACGCCGATCGCGAGCGTGTCGGAGACCGCGAAGATAGCCGTCGGCCTGTCGCATCCGAGCGATGCCAGCTGCACGGCGGCGCGTTCGCCCGCGTCGTAGTCGAGGCTGTCCAGCTCGATGCGCCACGCCGGATTCGGCATGATGCCCGCGGCTTCGAGCGCATCGCAATAGCCTGCAAGCCGCTGGCGTCCGTACAGATAGCCCTGCCCCGAACCGACCAGCGCGATGCGATCGTGGCCCCTGGCTAGCAGATACCGCACGACGTCGCCCGCTGCAAGATGATTGTCGATGCCGACATACGGCACGCCCGCGTCCGGATCGAACTCGCAGCATGCGACCCAGGGCAATGTCGACGCTTCTTCGGCGAGCGCGTTTTGCACGGCGGCGGGATCGAGACAGATCGCGCCATCGGCGCGCCGGCCGCGCAAGAGATCGAAGTAACTGCGCTCGCGCAACGGGTCCGCGCCGGTATCGCACAGCAGCATGAAGTAACCGTTCTGCCGCGCGACGCTGTCGATGCCGCGCACGATCGCCGCATAGAACGGGTTGCCGAAGTCTGGGACCATCGTGAGCAAAAGGCGGCTTTCGGCCGTGCGAAGATTGCGCGCAAGCTCGTTGATGCGATAGCCGCTCGCCGCCACCGCCGCGCGCACCTTGTCGCGCGTGACTTCGCGAACGTTCGTATGGCCGTTGAGCACGCGCGATACCGTCGCGACGGACACGCCTGCGCGCGCCGCGACATCGGCAATCGACACTTCCTCGCGGGATCGAACGGTTTCCGACATGCTGCGCGCCACGACGGCGGACGGGATGTAATGGATTACATTATTTGGTCCGGCGTGCTCGCAAGGCAACCGGAATCCGATAGGGATAAACGCTTAATGCCGCTCGATGTCCCTTATGTCGATCCGGCGCGCGCCCGGTCGTCGTAGTGTATGAGGGCGTCATTGCCCGACCGACGATACCAAAAGGGAGTACGTTCATGCGATTCATGATGCTGATGATCCCGCGCGGCTACGAAAGCGCGGAGCCCGGCACGATGCCGAGCGCCGAAGCTGTCGCGGCGATGATGAAGTACAACGAAGCGCTGCAGAAAGCCGGCGTGCTGCTGGCGCTCGACGGGCTGCATCCGCCGTCGATGGGTGCGCGCGTTTCCTTCGAAGGCGGCAAGCCGCGCGTCACCGATGGCCCGTTCGCCGAAGCGAAGGAAGTGCTCGGCGGCTACTGGATGATTCAGGTCAGTTCGCGCGAGGAAGCGATCGAATGGGCGAAGCGCTGCCCCGGTTCGCCGAACGAGACGATCGAAGTGCGGCAGGTCATGGAGTTCGACGACTTCCCGCCCGATGTGCAGGAAGCGTCCGCGGGCTTCGACGAGATGCAGAAGGCAGCCAAGCGTTGAAGCCTTATCAGCGCGGGATGCCGGTGATATAGATCGGCGTCTGCGTCGATAGCGATTGCTTGACGGCGCGGCCGGTGTCATCGACGAGGACTTCTTCTTCGCCGCGCTCGACCGCCGCCAGCACTTGCTCGACCACGCTCGCGGGCGATGTCTTCGGCGCGGTGACTTCCGCCACCATGTCCGTGTCGATATAGCCGGGATGCACGCCGACCACGAGCGTGCCCTGTCCGCGCAATTCGTCGCGCAGCGCGTTGGTCACGGCCCACGCAGCCGACTTCGACACGCTATACGCGCCGCCGTCCGGCAACACGACCCAACTCAGCACCGACAGCACGTTGATGACCGCGCCGCCGCCGTTCTTCTTCAGCACGGGCGCAAACGCCTGCGTGACGTTGAGCGGTCCGATCGCGTTCACTTCGATGAGATCGCGCACGCCTTGCGTCGATGCCGCATCGAGCAGCGCGCCGCGCGCCAGCGCCCCCGCGTTATTGATGACGACCTGTACATCCGTGTACTTCGCGGCCGCATCGGCGATGTCGGCGGGATTGGTCACATCGAGCTTCACGGCTTGCGCGCCTTCGATGTCGACGCTGCCCGGATTGCGCGCCGCCGCATAGACTTTCGACGCGCCCGCATCCAGCAAAGACTTCACGAACTGCTTGCCGAGACCGCGATTCGCACCCGTGACAAGAACGACCTTTCCTTTGATCTGCATGACAAGCTCCCTATGTGTGTGCATATGCACTAAAGATGGTATATGAAAGCCCGCTTCGATGCGGGCTATGTTCGGTTCAATTAACCCAGTTCGGTCAGCTCGAAGAGCGACTTGCGCAACGCCTTCGCACGCTTCTCGCCGAACTTCGCTTCGAATTCCGCCTGCGCAGCGCGCCATTGCTCGTGGCCCTGCGCCAGCATGGCCTTGCCGGCCGCCGTCAGCTTCAGACCGACGGCGCGGGAACTCGGCGCTTGCTGCTCCATTTCCACGATGCCATCGCGCTGAAGCGGCTTCAGCGCACGGACGAGCGTGGTCCGGTCCATCACCATCGATTCCGACAGTTCGGCCATTTGAATGCCGGGCTTGCGCGAAATCGACGCCATCAGCGTGAACTGCGCCGGCGTGATGCCCGCCACGCTCAGGTGCCGCTCGTAAAGCTGCGAAATATAGCGCGCCGCCTGACGAATGGCGAAGCAGTTGCAATCCAGAGGTGATGAGTTCGTTGTCATGGAATAGAGCTTATCGGTGCATATGCACTCCGTCAAGCACGGCGTTTTTATCGAAACGATAGGCACGGCACAAATCGTCGCGCGAAAGAAGGGGCAAAAACCCGTGCCGCCACGCCGGGCCTGCGAAAGCGCACCGCCGCGCCTGTGCCGAAATCCGCATTCCGTTCGCGACGAATCGACAAGACGCGGCCAATTTGGCTTTCTACATTTGCGCATGTCCGTCGCTGCGGCAGAGGGCAACTCCGTCTTGCCGGCGCGTAATTGGTCGTGTTCCATGCAGTGGTCGTGCGCGATGCAACGGCCACGTCTGACTACTGGATTTCAAACCACAACAGGAGAGGAAACCATGCGTATCCGTACGAGCTTCAAACCGTCGGCATGGATGGTGGCGTGCGCCGCCGTGTTCGCCGCCGCGCCGATGACCGCCGCCGCCGAAGACGTCACGGTGAAAGTCGGTTTCGCCGCGCCTCTCACCGGCGCGAATGCGGGTTACGGAAAGGACCTTCAGAACGGCGTGCAGCTCGCGCTCGACGAAGCCAACGCGAAAAAAATCACCATCGGCGGCAAGACGGCGAAGTTCGAGATCGCGGCGGAAGACGATCAGGCCGATCCGCGCGTCGGCGTGCAGGCGGCGCAAAAACTGGTCGATAACGGCGTCGCGGTTGTCGTCGGCCACTTCAATTCGGGCACGACGCTGCCTGCATCGCCGATCTACAACAACGCCGGCATCCCGATGATCGACCCCGCCGCGACCAACCCGACCATCACGACGCGCGGCCTCGAGAACATCTTCACCGTGATTTCGAGCGATGCGCAGAACGCGGGCAACGCCGGCGTCTACGCGGTGACGACGACGAAGGCGAAGCGCATCGCGATCATCGACGATCGCACGGCCTTCGGTCAGGGCGAAGCCGACGAGTTCGAGAAGGCGGTGAAGGCGAAGGGCGGCCACATCGTCGCCCGCGAGTTCAGCGACAACCAGACCGTCGATTTCAGCGCGCAGCTGACGCGACTGAAAGCCGTGAACGCGGACCTGATCTTCTTCGGCGGGCTCGACCGGCAGGCGGCGGCGGTCGTCAAGCGCATGAAGCAGCTTGGCGTGAATGCGCAGTTCGTGGGCGGCGGCGGCGTGATGGATGCCGATTTCCTGAAGCTCGCGGGCGATGCCGCCGAAGGTGCGCAGGCCTGGGAATACGGCAGCCCGCTCGACAAGCTCCCGCAAGGCAAGGCGTTCGGCGACAAGTTCCAGAAGCGCTTCGGCGTCGCCATTCTGTCGTATGCGCCGTTCGGCTACGACGCTGCGTGGGCCGCCATCAACGCGATGCAGAAAGCCAACTCGGCCGATCCGAAGGTGTATCGCCCGGCCCTGAAGAGCATCTCGTTCGAGGGCATCACCGGCCCGATTGCGTTCGACGAAAAGGGCGCGCTGAAAAATGCGTCATCGACGCTGTATCAGGTCAAGAACGGGCAGTGGGAAACCATCGTCACGAAGCATGGGATGTAACGTGCAGCGTTTCGCGCGTGGCCGCCGCTTCGGCGTCGAGCCACAGCGCGAACTGCTGCAACGCGGGCGACGGCGCGGGCCGCTCCGGATAGACGAGGTAGTAGCCCGCGCCGCTCGGCACGCATAGCGGGAACGGTGCGATTACGCGCCTGGCGCGCAGGTCTTCTTCGATCAGCGAGACATCGCCGATGGTGACGCCGAGCCCCTGCATCGCCGATGACATCGCGAGGTCGAGCGTATCGAAATGCTGCGCTTTCGCCGATGGCAAGCCCGCGTAACCGTACGCGCCGAGCCACAGCAGCCAGTCGCGGCGATCGCGCGTCGGGTGAAGCAGCGTCTTGCCGGCGAGATCGTCGGGCGTGGGCGCCGTGTGCTTGCGCGGCTTCCAGAGTTCGGGCGCGCACACGGGCGTCAGCACTTCGTCGAACAGATGATGCACGGTCACGCCCTTCATCGACGACACCACGGCCGGCACGCCGAAGACGATGGCGGCATCGAAATGCTCGGCGTCGAACTCCACGCCATGCGACACCGACGCCGTCACTTCCACCACGCGTTCCGGCCGCTCGTTCTGCAAGCGGATCACGCGCGGCAGCACCCAGCGCATCGCGCATGTCGGACACTTGACGCGCAGCGTGCCGGACTGGCTGCCGCTCTTGGCGAGCGCGTCGCCGATCTGCGCGAACGCCTGCTGCAGCGGCGCGACGAGCAGCGTGCCTTGGTGCGTGAGCGCAAGCCCGCGCGCCTGCCGCACGAAGAGCGCATAGCCGAGATGCGCCTCCAGTCCGGCAATCTGCCGGCTCACCGCGCCTTGCGTCACGTTGAGCATGTCGGCGGCGCGCGTGAAGTTCAGCTTTTGGGCGACCACGAGGAAGGTCTTCAGCACGTCGAGGGAGGGCAGCGGTTTCATCGGGTTTTTGTCGAGTAGCCATGAGCGAAAAGCATGGCTAGTATGACAAACTTTCGATTGTCGGCGCTTTATTGCCACGGTTGAATCGTGGCAACGCCATAGTGGAGTCAATCGTCGTGCAAAGCGCCTGCGTCCCCGAATCCAAACTGCCGAACGTCGGCACGACCATTTTCACCGTGATCGGCCAACTGGCCGATGAACACGATGCGCTGAACCTGTCGCAAGGCGCGCCCAACTTCGCGTGCGATCCGAAGCTCGTCGAAGGCGTTACGCGAGCCATGCAGGCAGGACATAACCAGTATTCGCCGATGGCGGGCGTTCTCGCGTTGCGCGAGGCGATCGCCGTCAAGACGCAGAAGCTCTACGGCGCGCAATACGATCCGGGCACGGAAGTGACGGTCGTCGCGAGCGCGAGCGAAGGTCTGTACGCGACGATCAGCGCGCTCGTGCATCCCGGCGACGAGGTGATCTACTTCGAGCCGTCGTTCGACAGCTACGCGCCCATCGTGCAGCTTCAGGGCGCGACGCCGGTTGCGATCAAGCTGTCGCCGGCGGATTTCAGCATCGACTGGGACGAAGTCGCCGCCGCCGTCACGCCGAAGACGCGCATGATTCTCGTCAACACGCCGCACAATCCGACCGGCAGCGCCTTCACGCCCGCCGATATCGAGCGGCTCACGGCGATCACGCGCGGCACGAAGATCGTCGTGCTGTCGGACGAAGTGTACGAACACGTCGTCTTCGATGGCGCGTTGCATCACGGCATGGCGCGCTATCCCGAGCTGGCTGAACGCAGCGTGATCGTGTCGTCGTTCGGCAAGTCGTATCACGTGACGGGCTGGCGCGTCGGCTATTGTCTCGCGCCCGCGGCGCTGACCGCCGAGATCCGCAAGGTCCACCAGTTCATGACCTTTTCCGCCGACACGCCGATGCAGATGGCGTTCGCCGAAGCCCTCGCGGACGAATCGAGCTATCTGCATCTCGGGCGCTTCTATCAGCACAAGCGCGACGTGCTGGCGCGGGCGCTCGAAGGTTCGCGTTTCGAGCTGTTGCCGAGCGCGGGCAGCTTTTTCATGCTTGCGCGCTACAGCGCCATTTCGGACGAGCGCGACAGCGACTTCGTGCTGCGGCTGATTCGCGAGGCGCGCGTCGCGACCATCCCGCTGTCGGCGTTTTATACCGATGGCACCGACAATCGTCTGATTCGTCTTTCCTTCGCGAAGGACGACGACACGCTCATCGAAGGCGCGCGCCGCCTTTGCCAGATCTAGCCTTGTTTATTGGAGACCACCACGATGAAGAAGAATCATATTGCGGCCGCGCTTGTCATTGCTTGCTCGTTCGGAAGCAGCGTTGCATTCGCCGCCGATACGCTGCGCTTCGGCCTCGAAGCGCAATACCCGCCGTTCGAATCGAAGTCCGCGACGGGCGAGCTGGAAGGGCTGGATATCGATGTCGGCAAGGCGGTGTGCGCGGCCGCGAAGATGCAGTGCAAGTGGGTCGAGACGTCGTTCGACGGCCTAATTCCCGCGCTGCAGGGCCGCAAGTTCGACGCCATCAATTCCGCGATGAACGCGACCGAGCAGCGCCGCCAGGCCATCGACTTCACGACGGTGGTGTATCGCGTGCCGACGCAACTGATCGCGAAGACCGGCAGCGGCATCGAGCCGACGGCGGCGTCGCTGAAGGGCAAAAGCGTGGGCGTGCTGCAAGGGTCGATTCAGGAGACGTTCGCGAAGGCGCATTGGGAGAATGAAGGCGTGAAGGTCGTGCCGTATCAGGACCAGAATCAGGTCTATACGGATCTGAAGTCCGGCCGCCTGGATGCGACGCTCGTGCTCGCGCCCGCCGGACAAACCGGCTTCCTGTCGAAACCGGATGGCGCGGGCTTCGCGTTCGTCGGGGCGCCGGTGCGCGATGACAAGATTCTCGGCAGCGGCATCGCCTATGGCATCCGAAAGGGCGACGACGCGCTCAAGACCAAGCTGAACGCGGCGATCGAGAAGGTCAAGGCGGACGGGACCATCGACAAGTACGCGAAGAAGTATCTGGGCAATATCGATATTTCGGCGAAGTAACAGTCGGCATGCGCGGCGGCAAGCTGCCGCGCATGGGTGGAACGAGAGCTGCGGATGATGACGTTCGCGGCGTCGCGTTGGTCTTCGGTAACGGTCTCGCCCTTGAACATCGCGTCACGGGCGACGTGGCTCCGGCTGCGGATTTGATCGACGAGCGTCCAGCGTCCGCCTGTCCAGCAGCATTCCCGGACAACAGGCACACTTGCGGATCGACCCCCAGTTAGGAACCGCATGAGCACGCCGACGCCGACCAACGCCGGGCAGCCGCCTCCGCCTCCGCCGCTCGAAGGCGCTCAACTCGTGCTCGCCACCTTCGCCGTGGCGCTCGCGACCTTCATGAACGTGCTCGATTCGTCGATCGCCAACGTGGCGATTCCGACGATCTCCGGCAATCTCGGCGTGTCGGTCAACGAAGGCACGTGGGTCATCACCGTGTTCGCGGCATCGAATGCGGTGTCGATTCCGCTCACCGGCTGGCTCACGCAGCGGCTCGGGCAGATTCGCCTTTTCGTCGGCGCGATTCTGATGTTCGTGCTGTCGTCGTGGTTGTGCGGCCTCGCGCCGACCTTGCCGGTGCTGCTGGTCGCTCGCGTGCTGCAGGGCGCCGTCGCCGGGCCGCTGATTCCGCTGTCGCAAGCCATCCTGCTCGGCTCGTATCCGAAAGAGAAGTCGTCGATGGCGCTCGCGCTCTGGGCGATGACCGCGACTGTCGGGCCGATCGCCGGCCCCGCGCTCGGCGGCTGGATCACCGACAGCTATTCGTGGTCGTGGATCTTCTACATCAACATTCCGGTTGGCCTGTTCGCGGCGGGCGTGACGTGGATCATCTACAGCAAGCGCGAATCGCCGACGCGCAAGGCGCCCATCGACGTGGTCGGGCTCGCGCTGCTCGTCACGTGGGTGGCGTCGCTGCAGATCATGCTCGACAAGGGACGCGACCTCGACTGGTTCTCGTCGCCGCTGATCGTCGTGCTGGCGATCATCGCGGCAATTTCCTTTGCTTTCTTCGTCGTGTGGGAGTTGACGGAGGCGAATCCGGTCGTCGACTTGCGGCTGTTCGCGGGCCGCAACTTCTTTGGCGGGACGGTGGCGATATCGGTCGCGTATGGCGTCTTCTTCGGCAATCTCGTGCTTTTGCCGCAATGGATGCAGCAATATCTGAACTACCGTTCCGTCGATGCCGGTCTCGTCACCGCGCCGCTCGGCGTATTCGCCGTGATTCTTGCGCCGGTAATGGGCAAGGTGCTGCCGCGCAGCGATGCGCGCGTGATCGCGACGATGGCGTTCATCGGCTTTGCGTTCGTGTTCTGGTTGCGCTCGAAGTACGTCATCGAGATCGACACCTTCCATCTCGTGCTGCCGACGCTGCTGCAAGGCATCCCGATGGCGATGTTCTTCGTCCCGCTCACCGCGATCGTGCTGTCGGGCTTGCCGCCATCGAAGATTCCGGCAGCGGCGGGGTTGTCGAACTTCGCGCGCGTGTTTTGCGGCGCGGTGGGCACGTCGCTCGCGGGCAACGCGTGGGACAACCGCATCGCGCTGCATCACGAGCGGCTGACCGAGCAGGCGAATATCTACAACCCGGCGTTTTCCCAGTCGCTCGGGATGTCGCAATCGACGCTCGGCATCAGCGAAGCGCAGGCGCGCGGTATGTTCAATTTCACCGTGAACTCGCAAGCTGCGATGATGGGGCTCAACGATATCTTCCTGATCTCGGCGGTCATTTTCATTTTGATCATTCCACTGATCTGGATCACGAAGGTCTCGAAGGGTGGTGGCGGTGGGGCGGCGGCGGGGGCGCATTGAAGGTGGCGTGCCGCCCGCGCTCTTGCCAAGACGGTTGTCAGTCGGGCAGGAACTCGGTCTCGAGCACTTGCTTCATGGACCAGGGACAGTGATCGGGCAGGTCGGCCATGCCGATCCGCATCTCGTTCGCCGCGGTTATGCTCGCGTCGCCCCACATATCGGCGATCCAGTCTTGGTCATCGAGCATCGGCCGCAGGCTGGGCGTTCTCGCGAGCCGGCGCTCGACGGCGGCGCGTTGCGTGCGGATCGTGTTTCTCCAGCTGTTGCCCCGTCTATCCGGCTGAAACTTCCACTTCAACAAATGCGCAAGCAGCACCGACATCCTGCTTGCGAATTCCCTCTGCTCGCTCTTGCCCACGTCCTCGATTTCCTCTGCAATATGCTCGATATCGATGGCCGAGAGCTTCCCTGCCCGCAGCAACGCAGCCTGTTCCCTGGCCCACGCCACCACGTCCTTGTCATAAGGCGTTCCCATCGGCTCACTCCCGTTGTCCTCAGGATTTCCGGTATCGATCATGCTCTGCAGTTCCTTGCTCATCGAGTCGTCCAAACGGCTAATTCGCGCTACTTCAACCCCAGTTCCACCCGGCTCCCCGCACCCTTATCGTCAATGCCGTCCGCATTCAGCTTCGGCGCGACGACATAAATCCGGCTGCTATCGATCTTCCCGTCGAAGTACTCCTTCACCGCCTGCGCACGCTTTTGCGCCAGATCGCGCAGCGACGAGTCATCGATCGGGGCGTTCTGCATCAGCGCAGCCTTCATGTCGGCATCCGGCACGCTCTTCGTCAAGCCGATCACGTTGCGCGGCTTCTTGAAATCCGCCGACTTGTACACCTTCGTCAGATACTTGTCGTAGTCGTCGCCCGACACCTTCACCGCCGCCCAATCGACGGCGTCGCCGCTATCCGACATGTCGCGCACCTTCGCGCGCTTCACCTGAGCGTCGAGCCACGCGCTGCGCAAGCCCGGCTCGTCCACCTTCGGATCGACGCGGCCCGTCACATCGAGTCTGATCGACGGCTTGTCGGCCAGCGCCTTCGCGATCGTATCGAGCTTTTTCTGCGCGGCATCGCCGAGCGTGGCCGATCCCGCATCGAACTCGACGTAGTTCAGTTCCTCGCCACCGCCGCCGCCGATCGCATGCGCGAGCAGCGAGAACGGCGCAGTCACCGCCTTCTGCACGAGATTGACGATGGCCTGCCACACGAGCCCGCCAATCGAGAACTCAGGGTTCGACAGCGAGCCGGAAATCGGAATGTTCACGTCGATTTCGCCGCGCGAATTCTTCAGCAGCGATACCGCGAGCCGCACCGGAAGCTTCGTCGCGCTCGGATTGTCGATGTGATCGCCAAACGTCAACTGGTCGATGAACAGATGGTTGTTCGCGGTGAGTCTGTCGTCGGCGAGCATGTAATGCAGATCGACGTTGAGCTTGCCCTTCGTGATCGGATAACCCGCGTACTTCGCCGAGTACGGCGTGAGATTCGTCAATTCGACATCGTGCGCGCTCGCGGTCACGTCGAGCGCAGGCTTCTCGATCAGCGGATTGACCTGCCCCTTGATCGACACCGGACCGTTCGCCGCGAGCTTCGCGGTGACATCGACCGGCGCGGGTGTCGTCGAATGCGTGCCGAACGCGCCGATCGTCCCGTTGATCGCCACCAGATTCGCCGTGTAGTTCGGCTTGATGAAATTGTCGGTGTAAGTCACGCGGCCGTTCTGCAACACGAGCTGCCCGAAGCGCATGTTCACAGGCGGACCCGACTTCGCGGTGTCCTGCGGCGCGCTCGCCGCGACCGGTGCGGACGCCGCCGGCTGCGTCACCGATTGCGCCTGCCCGCTATCGCTCACGATGACGTTCTTCAGATTCAGCTTGCCCTGCGCATCCAGCAGCACGCGGCCGTAGAAATTCGCGAACGTGATGCGCGCAGCCTCGACATCCGTCCCGCGCTCGCCGTACGCCGCCTTCACGTTTGTCAGGCCGAGCAGCTTCCAGCCGGCGAAGCGGTCGGACGTCGCCTTGTCGAGCATGCGCACGTCCGTGAGCGATACGTCGCCCTGGTACGAGGCCGCCAGCGTCTTGCCGCTGCCCGACATCGACACGTCGCCGTTCGCGTTCAGAAACGCGCTCGTCACCGCGACATTCAGCCTGTCGCCGAAGTACGGCTCGAACGCGGAGGCATCGACCTGATCGCCTTTCACGTGCAGCGCGAGCTTCAGCGGACTCACCGTCACGTTGCCCGTCACGCCGAGCTCGCCCTTGCCGTTCAGCGTGAGCTTGCCGTCGACGGCGAGCGGCTTCGTCAGATCGTCGCTCAACTGTTTGACATTGACCGATACCGGCGCGACATGCAGCTTCACGGGCCGCGCGGACGTTTCGTCGGTGAAATTAGCCGATGCGTCCGCCAGCGTGATCTCCCCGATCTGGTAGCGCCACGCCGGACCGGCTGCCTGCGCCTTCTGGATCTTGCGCGTCGCGGTCTGTTCGGGCGCGGCTTCGTGCGGGCCGGCAAGCGCCGCAAGGTCGATGCTGCCGTCCTTGCGGCGGGTCGCCTCGAGCGAAAGGCCGCGAAGCTGCACGCTGTCAAGCGCGGCAGTGCGCGCGGCGACATCGACCTTGCTGATGCTCGCGTTCGCCGATGCCAGTTTGATCGGCGCAGCGCCGGTTACGTTCGCCGGGACGAGCGTGAGCGAATCGAGCTTCACATCGCCCGCACCGACCTGCACCGCGGCGTCGGGCTTCGACCAGTCCACCGACACCGGCAGTTTCGCGCCCAGCGTGCCCGACACGACGCGCGCCGCCACCGCGTTCGCGATGTACGGCTGCAGCGGCGGCAACGCGAGCGCGTCGAGTGCGAGCGTCGCGTCGGCGGTTTTGGCGGACAGCGTCACGTTGCCGGCTGCGTCGAGCGCGCCGCCCTTGTCGAGCGCGGTCTTGAGCGTGTAGCGCGCGGGCGTTTTCGCGAGCGTCGAAAAGCTGTCGAGCGTGATCGCGATATCGGTCAGCGCGCCCTGCACTGGCTGCTTCAGCAGACGGTCGTCGAACGTCAGCTTGCCCGCATCGATCGAAAGATGGTGAATGGCGAGATCGAGCGGCGGAGTCTTGTCCCTGGCTTCGGCAGGCCGGGGCGCTTCCGGCTTTGGAGGCGGCGGCGCGAGCTTGCTCACGTTAAACGCGCCGGAAGCATCGCGTGCCAGATGCACCTCCGGACCCGCCAGCGTGATCTCGTCGAACCGGTAAACGTTGCGCAGCGGCTGCATGTCCGCGATCTTCACATGCACCGCACGAGCCGCGACGAGCGGCGCGTTCGCGCGGTCGGTGACCACGGCATCGGCGAGATCCGCGGTTCCGTCGATGCGAATCGTCGGCACGTCGCCGGCGAAGGCGAATCGCACGTTGAGCGCGGTCGTGAGCCGCCCGCTCTTCACCGCGACCGGCAGCGACGCCGGCGCATACGACGCCATCTGCGGCACGTCGAGCGCATCGAGCGTCAGCGCGATTTCGGATTCGCGCGACGTGGCGAACGGCTTCGTGCGGCCCTTCAGCACGAGCGGCGAGCCGTCGATGCGCGCCTGCAGAAGCGGCGTCACGAAAATATCGGTCGCGGACGGCAACGTCGCGATGAACGGAATGCCGAGCGCGAAACGATCGATGACATGCTTCGCGTTCGTCAGCCGGTCGTTGAACTCGATGCGCCCGTTCTCCAACTGAATGTTCGATACCGAGAAACGCGCGGGCCCGGTCGACGGCTCGGGCGCCGGTTTCGAAAACTTCGCGATGAGATCGGAGAAATTGAAATGGTCGGCGTCATAGCGCGCCAGCCGGATGCGCGGCGAGTCGATCCTCAGTTCATCGACGACCGGCGCGAGCCGAAAGAGCGACGTCCAAGAGGTGCGCACGACGAGCCGCGATACATCGACGAAACTGTCCGCGCCGCCCGGCGCTTTCGCGATGTTCGCCGCCGCTTCGCCGAAATGCACGTCGTCGGCTTCGAGTCGCAACGTGTACGGATTGAGCGCAATGCGGCGAATGCTGACAGGGCGGTCGAGTTGCTGCGAAAGCTGCGTTTCGGCGACATGCCGGATCACCGGCGGCGCGACGAAGAAGCCGAGCACGCCGATGATCAGCAGTGCAACGATGAGCCCGATTGTGATGCGCCGGGTGCGGCGCGCGTGAACTACGCCGCGCAGGGTCCGCCCGGCTGTGGTGAAGGTTGACTTCGTCGTGCTTGACATTCGATGCGCGGCGGCGCGTGCGCGCGGGATCGCCGTTCGGAAGGGGGATGCACGAGTATACGACGATGCACCGCGCCAACGTTGTCAAAACTTTTTATGTTCGCTTGCAGTCAAGAAAGCTGGCTATTGCCGCTCGATGGCGGGCGGGGCCCATGTGCCATCGCTGGCCTGCGGCTTGGGCGCATAGAGGCGCATCGTCAACTGGAACTCGCCATCGGGCGCCGGCAGCCAGTTCGACGCGCGCGCCTTCCCCGGCGCTTCGGCTG
Organism: Caballeronia grimmiae; assembly: GCF_000698555.1. Taxonomy (GTDB): domain Bacteria; phylum Pseudomonadota; class Gammaproteobacteria; order Burkholderiales; family Burkholderiaceae; genus Caballeronia; species Caballeronia grimmiae. The sequence goes on from NZ_JFHE01000050.1 coordinate 13,806, forward strand.
ACACGACGACATCGATCGAGCCATCGCGATTCTTCTTTAGCCGGTCGCGATCCGACAGCGCGATGCGCGCGAGCTTGTCGTCGGCGAGCGCGCCGTCCTTCGTGTACGCGATCAGCGTCCAGAATCCGCGCACCGGCGGAAGCTGGTTCGGCGCGAAATGCAGCACGTACTGGTTCGCGCCGTTGAGCGCGTGGCCCTCGCTGTCCAGATGCGCGACGGGCTTCAATTCGCCGTTCTTCGTCGTCGTGGCGATCTGATGACGGGCCAGGTACGCGCGCAGGATGTAGTCGGTGCCATAGACGCCGACGCCATCGCCGAACCAGGTCCAGCCGTTCTTCGTGATCGCGTTAGCCGGCACGGTGGCGAGGCGCGTGCGGGCATCGGCCACGCCGGAATCGAGCAAGGGCGCGTCGGTCTTTTTGAATTGCACCGGCTCGCCGGGCTTCACGCCGAGCGAGGCAAGACGGTTCATCGCGGGGGTATCGGCGGTGGCGGGCGGATTGGCGTCGAGCGCGCGTGCCAGGCGGGCGAAGAACGCGTTGGCGTCGAGCGCCTCGGCCTGCGCGCCCGGCGATGCCGTCGGCGGCGCGGTGGCCAGGGCCGGCACGGCGGGCGACTGGCCGCTCGAATTGCCCGGCCACGCGCCAGTGACGACAGCGGGCGTCGCACCGGCATCGGTCGCCGCGCCGTTTGCGGGCGTCGCCGTATCGATGCGCATCGCCGTCTGCAGCTTGCGCGCCTCGCGCACGTCGCGCGGGCCGTTCACCCGCACGCGGACCGACAGCCACACATAGCGCGTGCGCGTTTCGACGCGCGTCGCGTTGGCGGGCACCGTGCCGGTCCATCCCGCCGGCACGAAGGCGATCAGTTGCGCCTTCGGATACGGCGTCGTGTCGGCGCTCGAATACAGCGCGTTGGTCCATGCGTCGAACGCGCGGGCATCGAGATAGCGGCCGCGCGGCGCGGCGGGCAGCGAGACGATCACCGGCTCGGCCGATACATCGAGCCACGCGGTGGAATCGAGCGTATCGACGGTCGGCCAGCCGGTCGCACCGACAGGCGGCAGCGCCGTCGCGTGACGGAAGGTGTTGAGCGGCGCGCGGCCAGGCTGCCCGGCGTTGCCGCTCGCCCGCTCCCGCGCAATGTCCGACACGACGAGCGGAAAGCCGAACGTGTAGGCATCCGCGACCTGGTCTTTCACCCATCCGCTGCTGGCTTTGGCTTCGGGCGCCTTGTCGGCGGCGCAGCCGGACAGCAGCGCCATGCCGGTCAGGCTTGCCGCCGCCCAGAAAGTGGCGGTCAGCGGGAATGTCCAGCGTCGGTCTTGAGTCATTCGAATTGGAATCCGGTTCTTGTTCTGCACGGGCGCACGCATGGTGCAGGGAGCAGCGCCGCGGCCTTCGTTCCCCGTCGGGGCTCATCCTCGGCGCTATCTCGGAATTCGGGTTTTAACGTATCCGCTGAGGATAGGCAAGAAATCACCGCGTTCGGCCTATAACAAATAGCCTAGCAAGCCGCGTGCGCCGGCATCTTGTAACATCGAAGTCACGCAACGTCTTTCCTTCAATCCACCGTCATCGAGTCGCCCAGATGTATCTGCCCGCCCACTTCGAAGAAAATCGCACGGACTCTCTGCACGCGCTCATCGCGGCCAATCCGTTCGGCGCGCTTGTCGCGCACGGTCCGAGCGGACTCGACGCGAACCACATCCCGTTCGAGTTCGATGCGGCCACCGGCGAGCACGGCACGCTGCGCGCGCACGTGGCGCGGGCCAATCCGGTCTGGCGCGAAGTTACACCGGGCGAGGACGTGCTCGTGATCTTTCAGGGCGAGGCGGGCTACATTTCGCCGAACTTCTATCCGAGCAAGCAGGAGACGCATAAGCAGGTGCCGACGTGGAACTATGCCGTCGTGCACGCGCATGGCCGCATCACCGTGCGCGACGACGAAGCCTACGTGCGCGGCGTGGTCGCGCGGCTCACGCGGAAGATGGAAGCCGGCGAGCCCGCGCCGTGGAAGATGGGCGATGCGCCGCGCGACTACATCGATCAGATGCTGGCCGCTATCGTCGGCATCGAGATCGAAGTGACGCGGCTCGTCGGCAAGGCGAAGCTCTCGCAGAACAAAGCCGACGCCGACCGCATCGGCGCAATCGACGGCCTGCGCCAGCGCGGCGGCGACGCGGCCGGCGCACTCGCCGACGCAATGCAGGCCACGCTTGGCGATCCCTCGCGCGACTGAAGCGCACAATGCTCCTTGACCTTCCAATCGCTGGAAGGTCGATACTGGTGATATTGATTCAGCCAGATTCGGAGCTTTTCATATGTCATCGGCTTCATCGCAGTCCGCGCGGACCGCCGAATTCGCCGTCAGCGGGATGACGTGCGCGTCCTGCGTCGCACGCGTCGAGAAGATGCTCGGGCGCGTGCCGGGCGTCGAGTCCGTCGCGGTCAATCTCGCCACCGAGCGCGCGACGGTTCACGCAGACAGCGCCGTCACCGACGATCAACTCGTCGCCGCCATCACGAAAGCCGGCTACGAAGCCGCGCTGATCGTCCCGGACGCGCCGCCCGCCGCCGCGCACACACGGGACGGCGAACTCGCGGCGGTCGTCGGCAGCGCGGTCCTGACGCTGCCGCTGCTTGCGCCGATGTTCGGCGGCGCGCTTCCGCCGTGGTGGCAGCTTGCGATCGCAAGCGTCGTGCAGTTCGGCTTCGGCGCGCGCTTCTATGTGAGCGCGTATCGCGCGGTACGGGCGCTTGCGGGCAACATGGATTTGCTGGTTGCGCTCGGGACATCGGCGGCGTGGGGATTGTCCGTTTATCAGATGCTCGCGCACGGCGGGCCGGACGCGCATCTGTACTTCGAAGCGGCGGCGGTGGTCATCACGCTGGTGCGCTTCGGCAAGTGGCTGGAGGCGCGCGCGAAGCGTCAGACGACCGATGCAATCCGCGCGCTCAACGCGCTTCGCCCCGACAAGGCGCGCGTGCGCGATGCCGCCGATCCGTCGCGCGAACGCGAGATTCCGCTCGCGGACGTCCGCATCGGCGATATCGCCATCGTGCGGCCGGGCGAACGCGTGCCGGTGGACGGCATCGTGCGCGAGGGGCGCACGCACGTCGATGAATCGCTGATCACCGGCGAAAGCCTGCCCGTCGCGAAAGAGCCGGGCGCGCGTGCCACGGGCGGCTCGATCAACGGCGAAGGCGTGATCGCGATCGAAACGACCGCCGTCGGCGCGGAAACGACGCTCGCGCGGATCATCCGCCTCGTCGAATCGGCGCAGGCGGAAAAAGCGCCGATCCAACGGCTCGTCGATCGCGTGTCGGCCGTGTTCGTGCCGGCGATCCTCGCCATCGCGGCCGTGACGCTCGGCGGCTGGCTGCTGCACGGCGCAAGCGCCGAGACCGCGCTGCTGAACGCGGTGGCGGTGCTCGTGATCGCCTGTCCGTGCGCGCTCGGCCTCGCCACGCCGACCGCGATCATGGCGGGCACGGGCGTCGCGGCGCGCCAGGGCATCCTCATCAAGGACGCGCAGGCGCTGGAGCAGGCGCACGCCATCGCCATCGTCGCGTTCGACAAGACCGGCACGCTGACGGTCGGGCGTCCGGCTCTTGTCGCATTCGATACCGCGCCGGGCCAGGACCGCACCGACGCACTCGCACTGGCGGCCGCGGTTCAAAGGATGAGCACGCATCCGCTCGCGAAGGCGGTAGTCGCGTCGGCGGCTGAAGCGCGCGCGCCGCACTACGACGCAAGCGACGCTCGCGCGGTCGCCGGGCGCGGCGTCGAGGCGGGCGTGACGGTTATCGGCAGTGATGGGACCCGGACCACGCGGCGTATCGCGATCGGCAGCAGCCGCTGGCTTTCGGAGCTGGGCGCGGACGTGCCGCACACGCTGACTTCGCGCGCCCGCGAACTCGAAGGCCAAGGCAACACGGTGTCATGGCTGATCGATCTCGACGGCGCCCGCGCGCTCGCCCTCCTCGCTTTCGGCGACACGATCAAGCCGACCGCCCGCGCCGCCGTCGACCGCCTGGCCGCGATGGGCGTGCGAAGCGCGCTGGTCACGGGCGACAACGCCGGCAGTGCGCAGGCCGTCGCGCGCGCGCTCGGCATCGCGCCGGACGCGGTCTACGCCGAAACGCTGCCCACCGACAAGGCGAGCGTCGTCGCGCAGTTGAAGGCGGCGAACGACGGCATCGTGGCGATGGCCGGCGACGGCATCAACGACGCGCCCGCGCTCGCCGCCGCCGATATCGGCATCGCGATGGCGGGCGGCGCGGACGTGGCGATCGAAGCCGCCGGCCTCACGCTGATGCGCGGCGATCCCGCGCTCGTCGCGGACGCCATCGACATATCGCGGCGGACGTATCGCAAGATTCGGCAAAACCTGTTCTGGGCGTTCATCTACAACCTGATCGGCATACCGCTCGCGGCGTTCGGCATGCTCGATCCGATGTTCGCCGGCGCGGCGATGGCGTTCTCCAGCGTGAGCGTCGTGACGAACGCGCTGTTGCTCAGGACGTGGCGCGCTCAGGCGGGCTCGGCGGCGGGCGCAGAGCCGTCGGGCGGGCGCGCTGCGAGTTCGATCACGCGGGCCGCCTGACGGGCATTCTTTCGCCGATGTGATCGTCGAATTGAAGACAGCTTGCTTGCTTAAGGTCGCCTGGATAAACGACGCCCGATGCGGGCCATGCACGCATCGGGTGGCGATACAGTAAATGGCCGCCGTAGGCCAACCATTCGTCGCGATACACCGCGGTCATCGCGCATCAGGCATTTCCTAATTGAAATTGCCAATAATCCCTCCGTTTACGAACGTCATCGGCGAGACACAGAAAAGGCACTGCATTCCGACGCCAGTTTCAAATTGCGCCCACGAACAGCTTTGCTAAAATTCAGGGCGCAATTGCCGCGTCCCGTTGAAAGCCGTTATATATCTTCAGTTGTTTCGAACAGACGCTGATTTAACTTATCCCTGTATGCTTCATCTAAAAGAATGAGCGCGTTGTCCGCCACGCTGGTTAACGCTGATTGATATGCTCAGCATATCCGCACGAGTACTTATTGCTACGCCTCGCGCGTCGAAGCATATATTTAACTCAAATTGCAAGGGCATTCTTGCCTGTTGCCACGCGGCCTTTTGTGGTAATGCGCACATTGCGGCGCTTTACCTCGCGGTACTCTGACTACCGAGGAAGTGAAACTGCCTCCGGCGATTTCGCGCACCACCGGAAAATGAGAGATTTTCGGAGCCTGTCGCTGAGCACATTACAAATTCATAACCCCGTGCAATCACAGGTGCTTCAAACGATGGAACGTCAAAACGCCATTCGGGAGAGTGCGCAGTTTTATTTGCGACAGTCCCTCTACGCGCCGGCGCCGGAACGCGTATCGCGTTCACGCATGACACGCTTTATCGAAGACTTCGAAAAGCAAACCGGAGAGCGCTTCGCCGATTACCCCGCTTTGCACGATTACACCGCTCGCGAATATCGCCAGTTCTGGAAATCCTTTCTCGAATCGGCCGAAGGACTCGAATGGTCGGGTATCGCGGAACCCGTTTGTACCGGCGATGAAATCGAAACCGCCCGCTTTTTTCCGAATGTCGAACTGAATTACGCGGAGAATCTTCTCGGCCCCGGCATCGCGCCCGACGACGCGATCGCGCTCGTCGCCTGTTATGCCGACGGCGGCCGCGTCGCCTACACGCGCGGCGAATTGCGCGAGCGCGTCATACGGCTCGCGCAGGCCTTGCGCGAGCTCGGGCTTAAGCCGGGCGACCGCGTCGTCGCGATCATGCGCAACGACGCCGAAGCGATCACCGCCGCGCTCGCCGTCGCCTCGCTCGGCGCGACGCTTTCCACCGCAGCGCCCGAAAACGGCGTGCAGGCCATCCTCGACCGCTTCGCGCCGCTCGCGCCGCGCATGTTGTTCGCGCACACGATGCAGCGCTCGTTCGATACGGCCGGCGCGCTCAGTGCGCACGTCGCCGCCGTGGCCGCCGCGTTGCCGACGCTCACCGACATCGTGTGCCTCGACGAAACGCCGCTGCCGAGCACGGTCACGACGCGTCAGCACGAGATGCGCGAACTCATCGAGCACGGCGATCCGGCGCGGTTCGCGTGGCGGCGCTTTCCGTTCAACCATCCGCTCTTCGTGATGTTTTCGTCGGGCACGACGGGCAAGCCGAAGTGCATCGTGCATGGCGCGGGCGGCACGCTGATCGAGCATGTGAAGGAACATCGGCTGCATAGCGATCTCGGACCCGACGACAAGCTCTTCTTCTTCACGAGCTGCTCGTGGATGATGTGGAACTGGCAGTTGTCGGCGCTCGCGTCGGGCGTGCAGATCGTCACGTACGACGGGCCGGTGGCCGCCGTCGACACGTTGTGGCGCATCGTCGCGAACGAGCATGTCACCGTGTTCGGCACGAGTCCCGCCTACCTGAAAATGAGCGAGGACGCGGGGCTCGAACCCGGCACGCTGTATGACCTGTCCGACCTGCGCGCGATGATGTCGACCGGCGCCGTGCTCTACGACACGCAATTCCAATGGGTGCATCGGCACGTCAAGCCGCTGCAGCTGCAGTCGATATCGGGCGGCACGGACATCATCGGCTGCTTCGTGCTCGGCAATCCCAACCTGCCCGTTCATGCCGGCGAAGCGCAGTGCAAGACGCTCGGCCTGAACGTGCAGGCCTTCGATCATGGCGTGCAGACGAACATGCCGGGCGAGCTCGTCTGCACCAACCCGTTTCCGTCGCGCCCGCTCGGCTTCTTCGGCGACACGGACGGCTCGCGCTTTCACAAGGCGTATTTCGCCGAGAACGAAGGCGTCTGGACGCATGGCGACGTCATCGAGTTTTCGCCGGACGGCGGCGCGCGTCTGCACGGCCGCAGCGACGGCGTGCTCAACGTGCGCGGCATCAACGTGAGCCCCGGCGAGATCTACCGCATTTTGAGCGAAGTGCACGAGATTCGTCAGGCGATGGCCGTGCCGCAAACCGGCCCGCGCGCCGGCGAGGGCGGCCAGCGCATCGTGCTGCTGCTCGTGCTGCGCGAAGGCGAGCATCTCAACGCGACGCTCGCCATCCGCATCCGGCGCGAACTCACGCGGCACGGCTCGGCGGCGCTCGTGCCGGATGTCATCGTGCAGGTCGGCGGCTTGCCGGTCACGCACAACGGCAAGCCGTCCGAAGCCGCCGCTCGCGATGCCGTCAACGGCCTGCCCGCGCGCAATGTGTCGTCGCTCGCGAATCCGGATTGTCTCGATGGCATTCGCGAACATCCGCTGCTCGCGCGCGCGCAGCCCGACTTGCCCGCGCCGGGCGAATCGGCGGAGAGCATCGAGGCGTATCTTTGCGCGCTGTGGGAGCAGTATTTCAGCTTCTCGCCGATCGGCCGCGACGACAACTTCTTCGAACTCGGCGGGCACTCGCTGCTCGCGGCGCGCATGCTGGCCGACATCAAGCGGACGACGAACCGCACGCTGCCGATCGCCACGCTCATCGTCGCCCCGACGATCGCGCGGCTCGCGGCCGTCATCGCCGCCGATCCGAGCATGAGCGCCGAAAGCTCGTCGCTGGTGCAGATGCGCGCCGGGCGCGGACGGCCGCTCTTCATGGTCCACAGCATCACCGGCTCCGTGATGGAATGCCTGACGCTCGCCGGCACGCTGCAAAGTGAGCGTCCGGTCTACGGCCTGCAGGCGCTCGGCCTCGATGGCGATGAAGCGCCGCAGCGCAGCGTCGAGGACATGGCGCGCGCCTACGTGCTGCGCATGCGCGGCGTGCAGCCGAGCGGGCCGTATGCGCTCGTCGGCTATTCGTTCGGCGGGCTGGTTGCGTTCGAGATCGCGCAGCAACTCGTGAAGGCCGGCGAGCAAATCGAAATGCTCTGCCTGCTCGATACCTATGTGCACGAGCGCTGTCTGCCGCTCACCGCGTGGGCGCGCTATCAGGCCAGCATGATCGCCTACCGGATGCGCGAGTTCCGGGCGCTCGGCACGCGCGAGCGCATTGCGTACGTGCGCGGCAAGGCACTCGCGATGAGGGATCGGGTACGCATGCGTCTCGGCAAGACGGCGCAGCGCCCCGGTCCCGAAACGCGCGGCCTGCCGCCGCCGCTGATGCTCGTGCGTGAGTCGATGCGCGTCGCGATGACGACCTACAAGCCGCGCCGCTATCTCGGCGGACCGATCGTTTATGTGCGCGCATCGATCCAGCAAGACGATCGCGGCGATCCGTTGCCGGTATGGCGGCGCGTCGCGAAGCAGGGCTTGCGCATCATGCAGGTGGAAGGCCGGCATAACGATCTCGTCGTCGAACCGCAGCTTCTTACCGTTGCGCTCGCCCTGACGAACGCGCTCGCGGGCATCTGAAGCCGCAAGCTTTGCCCATGTCCGGCCGCCCTGCGGGCGCGCCGGCATTCCCGGGCTGATCCGATTCGCCCGAATTCAGACAAGCCCGATAGGAAACGGCTGGGCGCCTCCGCATACTCTCGGAATCTGTAAAAAAGCCGCATCCAGAGATTCGGAATCGGCGCAGTGGACTGCTGCGCCACGCCGCCCGCACCATCGCTGTTCCGTTCGCTGAGTTGCCGGCCATGCTCAATCCGTCAACGCCCGAGACCGCCTTGTCATCCTCGCCCCTCGTCACTGTCGTCATTCCCGCCTTCAATGCAGAATCGTTCATCGGCGAAGCGATCGCCTCGATCCGGTGTCAGACAATCGAAGACTGGCAGCTCATCGTCGTCGACGACGGCTCCGCTGACCACACCCTGTCCGCCGCCCGCGAAGCCGCCGGCGACGACAGCCGCATCCGCCTCATCCGTTTCGACCGCAACGAGGGCATCAGCACCGCATCGAACGCCGGCTTCGACGCGGCGCAGGGCGAGTTCATCGCGCGCGTGGATTCGGACGACCGCCTGATCCCGCACCGGCTTGCCGCACAGGTCGCCGCCTTCAGGGAAAACGACCGTCTGGCCGCAGCGGGTTCCCACGCCAGCGTGTTCGGCGACGCTCCGGCCGGCATCGCCTATTGCGCCCGGGGTGACGCCAACATCAAGGCTCGCCTGCTCGACGGTGTCAATACGATCAGCGGCGGCACGCTGATGGTGCGGCGCTCCTTCGTGCGCAAGCATGGCATCCGGTTCGACGACGCCGCCCGCAGCGCCGAGGACCTCGACTATCTGGCATCGGTCATGGCGGCGGGCGGCCAGCTCGAGAACGTCGACGAAGTGCTCACCGAGCACAGGGCGCATCGCGGCAGCTTCACCAGCAGCCGGGGCGACGTGGCCGCTCCGTGGCTTCAGACGATGCGCCGCCGCCTCATTGCGCTCTGGTACCCCGACCTCGACCCGAGCGCCATCGAACGCGTCGTCATCCCGTTCCTCAACACCTATCCGAACTCGTCCGACGAACCGCTCGCCATCGTCAGCGCGATCAACCGTCTCGTGATCACCCAGGCTGTCGACTTGGGGCAGGACGTCTCCATCGTCCACGGAATTCTTCTCGACCGGATGCGCAAGATGCTCGGCATCTATCAGGACAACAAGCTCCTCGACGCGACGCAAATCCAGTCCATTCGTCACTTCGTTGCCCCCGCGACGCGCGACGCGCTCGATCAGCTCACGTTCTAAACGGAGCGTTGCTCGCTTCACGACGAGCGCCGCCGACGGCTTGCAAGCCGTTCGCGGCGCTCGTTGCATTTCCGGCTACGTCAATTACGTCGCACGCGCCGTCCATCACCGGCTGCATGATGAGTTGACGCTTTCGTACTAGCTGCGAGGCGTATCGCTTCTATCGCCGTTGCGCGGCGTTTGCTCTACTAGCGGCACGCTCGCCCGATTGCGGCGACGCTTTCTCTGGACGGAGCCACGCATGTCAGCCGAATCACGCCTCAATCAACTGGTGCTTACCGTCGCGTGTCCGAGCGCGGCCGGACAGGTCGCCGCCATCGTCGGCTTTCTCGAGCGGCATCACGGCTATATCGACGAACTCACCGTGTTTGACGACGACCTCAGCGAACGCTTCTTCGTGCGCTGCGTCTTTCATGCCGCCAGGCGCGACGAAACGCTCGACCTCGACATGCTGCAACGCGAGTTCGCATCCATTGCCGCGCGCTTCTCGATGACCTGGGCGATTCACGATCTCGCCGTGCGTCCGAAAGTGCTCATCATGGTGTCGAAGCTCGAGCACTGTCTCGCCGATCTGCTGTTCCGCTGGCGCATGGGCGAACTGAAGATGGATATCGTGGGCATCGGCTCGAACCATACGGACCTCGCGCCGCTCGCGCAGCAGCATGGCCTGCCCTTCCATCACTTGCCGATTACCGCGGATACCAAGTCGCAACAGGAAGCCCGCCTGCTCGATCTGTTCGATACGTCAGGCGCGGAACTGATGATCCTCGCGCGCTACATGCAGATTCTCTCCGGCGATACGAGCCGCAAGCTGGCGGGGCGTGCGATCAACATTCATCACTCGTTCCTGCCGGGCTTCAAGGGTGCGAAGCCCTACCATCAGGCACATACGCGCGGCGTCAAACTGATCGGCGCGACGGCTCACTTCGTCACCGACGATCTCGACGAAGGCCCGATCATCGAACAGGAAGTGGAACGGGTCGATCATTCGTATAGCCCCGACCGCTTGCTTGCGACCGGGCGCGATGTCGAATGCATCACGCTGGCGCGCGCCGTAAAGGCGTTCGTCGAGCGGCGCGTGTTCATCAATGGTGAGAGGACGGTGGTGTTGCGTTGAGTCTCCCAAACGCGAAAGCGCCGCTGAAAAGCGGCGCTTTCTTCATCGCTAAGCCTGCAACCCGGCTTACTTGACCCAGCTATCCACCCGGTCTCCATGCGAGCTGATCCACGCATCGGCGGCTGCGGCGGGCTTCTCGCCGTTCTGCGTCGCGAGCATCACGCTATCGATCTCGCCCGGCTTCCACTGGAACTTCTTCAGGAACGCGACCACCGGCGGCGCCTTCTTTTCCAGTTCCGGATTCACGACGCTGTCGACATGCTCCGCTTCGCCGAATACCTTCTTCGGGTCTTCGAGGAACTTGAGCTTGTACTTGGCGAACATCCAGTGCGGCTTCCAGCCCGTCACGATGATCGGCTTCTTCGCTGCTTCCGAGCGCGCCAGTTCCGCCGTCATCGCGCTGCCCGAACTCGGCATCAGCTTGTAATCGAGGTTATAGGCCTTGATCGCCTCGCTCGTCTTTTGCATGACGCCCGCACCGGCGTCGATGCCGACGATGCGCGAATCGAACTCCGCCTTCTTCGCTTCGAGATCGGTCAGGCTCGATACATCGGCGTTCTCAGGCACGATCAGCCCGATCTTCGCGTCGTTGAAGTTCGGACCGAGATTCACGACCTTCGACTTGAAGTTGTTCCAGTACGCGCCATGCGTGACCGGCAGCCATGCGGACAGCGTCGCATCCAGATCGCCGCGCGCCACGCCTTGCCACATGACACCCGCGGCGACCGGCACGAGTTGCACCTGATAGCCAAGCCGCTTCTCGATGATGCGCGCCGCCACGTTCGACGTCGCCACGCTGTCGTCCCAGCCTTCGACGTAGCCGATCTTGATAGTCGGCTTCGTATCGGCGCTTGCCCCCATGCTCGCTGCAAGGGCCGCACTCACCGCGCCCAGCACGAACAGTCTTCTCATCGCTTTCATATGGTTTCCCCTTTGCGGCCCCACGCCGTGCACTCAGAATCGCCAGCCAGAATAGTGCTGTAACGCGCTTTTGCGACATCCAGTTGTCAAGAAACGACGCCTGGTTTCTACTTGTCGACGACGAGATCGCTCAGTGGCTTGCTGCAACATAGCAGCACCATGCCCTGATCGATCTCGCGCTGACGAATGCCGCCCGCATGCTTCATCGCGACTTCGCCGGATACGAGCTTCACCTTGCACGTGCCGCACATGCCCTGCGTGCACGACGACGGCAATCGCACGCCCGCTTTCTTCGCGGCGTCGAGCACGTGCTCGCCACTGCCGCATTCGATCTCGCGCCGGCTCTTGGCGAACGCGACCATGTACGTCGTGTCGGCGGGCGCGGGCGCGAAGTCGCTGGTTTCGACGAATTGGCTATCGGCGGCGATGGCATCGGCGACATGCGCGGTCGTCAGTTGCGATGCGACCTCAGCGATCGTTTCGAACGAGAAGCTCTCTTCGTGATAGTGCTTGCGATCGAAGCCGCCCTCATCGAGCAGATTGCGCACCGCTTGCATATAAGGTGCGGGACCGCACGTGAACACTTCGCGATCGAGATAATCCGGTGCAATCAGCTTGAGCAGCGGCAAGCTCAAAAACCCCGTGATTCCAGGCCAATTCGTGCGCGCACCGACGCGCTCGCAAACGAACGCGGTGCGGAAGTTCGCATGATTCGATGCGATGAGATCGAGCTCGCGCGCGAAGATGATGTCGTCCGGCGTGCGTGCGCTGTGCACGAACACGATGTCGGCATCGTCGCCCAGTTCATGATGCGCGCGGCTCATCGACATGAGCGGCGTAATGCCCGATCCCGCCGACAGAAACAGAAACTTGCGCGCCGGATGCCGCGCACACGTGAACTCGCCCGATGGCCCGAGCACACGCACGCGCGCCCCTGCAACCACGTTGTCATGCAGCCAGTTCGACACCTTTCCGCCCGGCACGCGCTTTACCGTGATCGAGATGGTATGCGGGCGCGTCGGCGCGGAAGAGATCGTGTAGCAGCGGTTGACTGGCTCGCCGTCGATATCGAGTTCGAGTGTGATGAACTGCCCCGGCTCGAACACGAACGCGCGTTCATCGGGCGCCTTGAAGAAAAAGCTCTTCACGTCATGCGTTTCCTGCCGCACATGACAGCAGACGAGCGTGTCGTCGACGTCGCTATTCCAGCGCGCAGGCAGCGCGCCCCAGAACTTCGGCTGGGTCACGCGGCTCTTGGTCGGCTCGAACGTGGCCTGATCGCGCATCATGATGTGCCTCTCTAACGCGCTTAGCGCATGAAGGAAACGATTTTCTCGCCATGCGATGCGAGTTGCTCGTCGGGCGTGTTCGCATAGCTGTCCAGCCGCCCGATGTACCACTCGCAAAACTTCTCGACGAGCCCTTCCGTATAGGGCGAGTACGGGCCCGGCTGATACGCGCTGCTGGCCGCGCCGAGCTGCGAGTACTCGACGAGCGTGCGATCCTGCTCGTTGGTCGCGCGCCATACGGCCGTGAGATTGTCGACGTCGTAATCGATGCCTTCGCGTGCATCCTTGTGCACGAGCCACTTCGTGCGCACGAGCGTTTCGCCGGCGGACAGCGGGATCACGCTGAACGTGACGATGTGATCGCTCATGAAGTGATGCCACGAATTCGGCTGCGTCCAGAACGAAAGTCCGCCCAGGTCCGCGCGTTCGAAGCCGCCCAGCAGCTTCCTGCAGGCGACCTTCGCGTCGAGCGTTTGCGATTCGCCATCGCGATCGAGCGGCAGGCGTTGCGTGCGGAAGCCGCTGACGAGATCAGACAGGCGCTCGATTTCAGCGGACGGCAGGTTCATCGCGTCCCATTGCTTCGCGCGTTCCACGACGGTGCGCTCGAACGCGGCCATGCCTTCCTCATTCGCGGGCGAGCGTTGATAGCCGAAGCCGTATTCATAGAGCGAAATGGTCAGTTCGGGATGGTTCGCGACGCAGTGATAGCACTCGCGATTGTTCTCCATCGTGAGCTTCCAGTTGCCCTTTTCGACGAGATCGACGCTCGCCGCGATCTTGCAATCCTTCAGGCCGTGCGGCAGGAGATACGGCTCCATCGCTTCGCGCAGGACGGCGAAATCGGCGGGCGGTACATCGGCGAGACAGATGAAGATCAGGCCCGCGAGATTCTCCAAATGGACTTTCTTCAGGCTGTGCTTGCAGCGGTCGAACTGGTCGCCCATGTGCTCGGCGAACATGAGATCGCCGTTCAGGCTATACGTCCAGCTGTGATACGGACACACGATATTGCCGAGCGAACCTTTCTCCTGGTTGCACAGGCGCGCGCCGCGATGACGGCACACGTTATGGAACGCGCGGATCTGCATGTCGTCGTCGCGCACGATCAGAATCGAATCGTCGCCGATATCGATCGTCGTGTAATCGCCGGGCTCGGGCACGTCCGGTTCCACCGCAACCTGAATCCAGTGCTGCCCGAAAATCGCCTTCATATCGAGCGCGTGAATCTCTTCGCTCGTGTAGAACGGCGCTTCGAGCGTATAGCCCTTCTTGCGGCGTTCGATCATTGCGCGAACGTCTGCCGAAACTTTCATCGTGTGCTCCTGCATCGCTTTTTGGCCCGCTGTTGTGCCCGTTTGTCTGCCCGCCTGCTGCCGTCGAAATCAGTAGTCGACGAGTTGATGCTCGCGCAAATACGCCAGAATCACTTGTGCTTTTTCGACGGAACTCCCTTCAATTACGACGCTGCCGCCACGGCTTTCCGTCGTCGTCGCGGAGAGCATGCGTGCGTGGCCGGTGCGCTTCTCCGGCGCGGCGAGGCGCTTCGGCTTCGCGGTGACAGGACCGAGCGTCCACGCGCTCTGTTCCTTGTCCACCGGCGCGTTGGCCGCGACCGGCGCGACGCGCCCTTCCTTCATGCGCGCATACGCATAACGCGGCGCGGCGTTCGCCAGCGGATGAACCGCGACGAGCGCCGGCAGCTGCACCCGCACGCCGCGGCGCAAGCCCTTCGGCATGAACTGCCGCACTTCGACGCCTTCGTTCGTCACGCTGACATCCACTGCGGACCCGACGAGCGCAACGTTCAGCGCATCCGCGAGCTTGTAGGGCAGCGTGCCGCTATCGAATGCGCCTTCCGCACGCGTGCCTGTCATCACGAGGTCATAGTCTGCGAGACGTTGCGCGAGCGCGGCGCAGGCATCGCCCGATGTGTTGAGCACTTCGACGCGCGGTGCGCCCAGTGCGAGATATTCGGCAAGCGCGGGACTGCCCGGATCGCCGGCATGCAGCACGTCGAGCTGCGCGCCGTGTTGCTTCGCGATATCGAGGGCGATGGCGAGCGCCGCTGCATCGTTACGGCTATAGCGCGCCGTGCCGCTCACGGGATGACGTCCCACGGATACGAGTACGGCGATCTTCATGCGAACGCTCCTTCCGCCAGCGATGTTTCGACGATCGACGCCCCGTTCGCACGCGATGCACGCGCGGCGGCGGCTGCATCGGTCAGCGCCTTGATGGTCTCTTGCGTATCCGCGACGATCGTGAGATTCGCGCGCTTGGCTATGGGCGCGCTCGCATCCAGATTCACGGCGATCACATGCCGGCAATCCTTGATGCCCTGCAAGTGCTGCACCGCGCCCGAGATGCCGAACGCGATATAAACGCTTGCTTCGACGGTCTTGCCGGTCGCGCCGATCTGCTTGTCGCGCGTGAACTTGCCGTCATCGACGGCGACACGGCTCGCACCGATCGCCGCGCCGAGCGTCGAGGCCAACGCTTCGAACGCGGGGATATCGGTCACGCCGTTGCCCGCCGAGATGATGAAGTCCGCTTCTTCGAGCGCGACTTGCGCGGCATCCATTTCTTCGATGCCAAGATCGACGTAAGCGCTCTCGACGGCAGCGGGCACGATGCCTTCGCTCTGCACGCGCTCGCCGGCGCCGACGAAAGGCAGCTTCGCATCCACGGCGTTCGGCGCGAGCAGAACGACATCGGGCAACGCGCGTGAGGCGACTGCACGGCCCGCCTGCGCATAAGAAGCAACATGCGACGCATCCAGCTCGACGACATGCGTGGCGATGCTGGCGTCCGCGTGCGCGGCGTAACGGCGGCCGAGGTCGCCATCGCCGGTTGCGTTGTCCGGCATGAAGACATGCGCGGGCGCAAACGCCGCGACGCATGCCGCAAGCGCGCGCAGTTCATCATCGGGCGCATAGCGGCGGCGATCGAACGCTTCGAGTTCGATATACCGGTCCGCACCGAGCGATGCAGCATCATCGCTGAACGCGCCGAACGCGATCAGCACGACTTCGGTTTCATCGTCCGCAAGCAAGGCGGCAGCGGCGAGCGCCTGGCGCGCGTGATCGTCGAGCGCGCCGCGATCGGTGTGCGCCGCGACGAGCAAGGCACGGCGCGCGGGCTTCGTCGTGCGGCGCGGCTTGACCGCTTCGTGATGCGCGGCATGCGTCGAAGCAAAGTCGAGCATCGCGCCGGTGCCGATCTCGCCGAGCGTGATGCGCCTGAGTCCTGCCGTCGTGACGACGAAAGGCCGGCGCGGATCGATTCGTTTGATCGTGTTCATGCGTTACTCCAGCGCTGCGGCGACCAGCTCCGCCACGTCGAGCACTTCGGGACGAGGACCGACCACGCCTTCGAGCATCGCGGTGCATTGCGGGCAACCGACGGCGACCACTTCCGCGCCCGTCGCCTTCGCATCGCCGATGCGGATGTCCGGAATGCGCTGCTTGCCGGGGATATCCGTCAACGGCGCACCGCCGCCACCGCCGCAGCAACGCGCACGCATGCCGTGACGCTCCATCTCCACCACCTTGATGCCGATGGTCTTCAGCAGCTTGCGCGGCGCTTCCGTTTCGCCGTTATAGCGGCCGAGATAGCAGGGGTCGTGATACGTGATCTTCTTGTCGGCGAGCACCGCCGCGGCCTTCGGCGTGAGCTTGCCGCTCGCGACCAGTTCCGCCATGAACGCCGTGTGATGCTGCACTTCGTAGAAGCCGCCGAGCGCGCGGTATTCGTTGCGCAGGCTATGCAGCACGTGCGGGTCGGCCGTCACGATGCGCCTGAACGAATAGCGCGAGAGCGTGTCCATCAGCTTCGCGGCGCATTGCTGGAACGTGGCTTCATCGCCGAGACGGCGAGCCGTGTCGCCCGTATCGGTTTCCGCGCTGCCGAGCACCGCGTAATCGACGCCCGCCTTGTTCATCACCTTTGCGAACGCACGCAGCGTGCGTTGATAGCGCATGTCGAACGCGCCTTCGCCTGCTATCAGCAACACGTCGACCATGCGGCCCGGCTGCGCGACCTGCACCTGCAAATCGACGGACCAGTCGTAGCGCGCGCCGATGTCGTAGCCGTTCGCGCTGCCCGTCTCGCGCAGATTCGCGAGCGTGATCGGGCCTTTGCCCGGCACGTTGCCTTCGACGAGCGTCTGGTTGCGGCGCATGTCGACGATCGCATCGACATGCTCGATCAGCATCGGGCACTCCTGCACGCAAGCGCGGCACGTCGTGCAGGACCAGATGGTGTCGGCTTCGATCATGCTCGAGATGAGCGGCTTGCCCGGCGCGCCCGCATGCTTGCCGACCGGAATGCCCGGCGTGGGACTGCCTGCATACGCGGCATCGGTGCCGCCGACCATGCCCGTCACCAGGTCCTGAATCAGCTTCTTCGGATTGAGCGGCTGACCCGATGCAAACGCGGGGCATGCGGCTTCGCATTTTCCGCACTGCACGCATGCATCGAAGCTCAGCAGTTGGTTCCAGCGAAATTCGATTGGCTTGCCGACCCCATACTCTTTCGCATCGAGCACGGGCATCTTCAGTGCCGTGGGCGGCACCACGTCCTGATCGTGCTTCGCCTTGAAGCGCTCCTGCCGCGGATGAAACGCGAGATGCAGGAGACCGGCCATCGCGTGCTTCATCGGTCCGCCGCGCGCTGCGCCGAACGTCATCGTGTAGGCGCCCGCGCCGATCAGCAATGCGACGATGATCGCGAGCGCACCGGACATCCACGTTGCGGGCAACAGCATGAACAACGCGAGGCCTAGCGCGAACGAGCCGAGCAGAAGCGGCAGGCTGTCCCACGGTCCACGCGACAGACGCGCGGGCACCGCCTTCGCGCCGTGCCTGCGCCGGTACACGAACACCGCGCCCACGAACATGATGAGCGCCGCGACGAAGATCGCCTTGTCGAGCCACGGCGAATAGATCGCGAGGCCGTAGTTGAGGAACACGAGCGCCATCGCGAGGATCGCGCCGCCCGCTGTCGCGACGTGCGTTCTTGCGATATACGGATCGCGCGCAACGACATGATGCAGGTCCACGAAATAGCGCTTGGGGATGGTCAGCAGATTGCCCCATCCATAAGCGCCCGCAACGGTCGCGCGCCCTTCGCGCCAGTACGCCGCGCGCCTCATGGTGGCGAAGGCGAGGCCCGCAACCGAGGCCCACAGCAAGACGGTGATGACAAACACGGGATTCATCGCGCAATGCCCTCAAAAGTCCTTGCAAAGACGCAGCGCGTCGTAAATCGCGCCGTGGATGTTGTGCATCGAGATGCAGTCGCCGACGCGGAACAGCAGGAATCGCCCGTTGCCGAGCTCTTCGGACAGGCACGGCTGCGCCTCCGACGCGAAGAGCTTGTGCACGTCCACTTGTCCGCGATTGAGCGACTCGGACTTGAGCTTCCAGTACAGCGCATCGTTGGGCGTGCTGCCGTTTTCGATCACGACCTGATCCACCGCGCGCTCTTCCTGCTCTTCCGTGTACTCGTTGCGCAGCACGGCGATCTTCTTGCCGTCTTCCTCGTACACCTTGTCGAGCCAGTAATTCGGCGTGTGAATGACGCCTTGCGCATAGAGGCGTCGATAGAAGATCGGGAACGTGGTGCCGCCGACGTCGTCCGCGACTTTCACATCGGGCGTCACGATCTCGACATTCGATCCACGCGACGAGATGAAATCCGCGACGCCCGCGCCCGCATGCGTGCTCACGCCGTCATAAACGAGCACGTTCTTGCCCGGCTCGACCTTGCCCGAAAGAATGTCCCACGAACTCACGGCGAGTCCCTGATCGACGCCCCATGCGGGCACCTGATCCGTGAACGACGAACCGCCCGTTGCGAGCACGATGATGTCCGGCTTCTCGGCCATGATCGCCTTGTCGTCCGCTGCGACGCCGAGACGGCGGTCCACGCCAAGGCGCTTCGTTTCCATGTCGAACCAGCGCACGATGCCCGCCATCTGCTCGCGCTGCGGCGCTTTTGCCGCGAGCATGATCTGCCCGCCGACGTAATCGTTCTTCTCGAAGAGCACAACGTCGTGGCCACGCGACCTCGCGACGCGCGCTGCTTCGAGTCCCGCCGGGCCAGCCCCGACGACGACGACCTTGCGCTTTGGCCCGCGCGACTTCTCGATGACATGCGGCATCGTCGCTTCACGCGAAGTCGCGGCGTTCTGCACGCACAGCACGTCGAGCCCGTTGTACTGGCGGTCGATGCAGTAGTTCGCGCCGACGCATTGCTTGATCTCGTCCTCGCGGCCATCGCGAATCTTGATGACCATATGCGGGTCGGCAATCTGCGCGCGCGTCATGCCGACGAGATCGACCATGCCGTTCGCGAGCAGGCGCTCGGCCTGGCCCGCATCGCGGATGCTTTGCGCGTGCATGATCGGCAGCTTCACCACCGACTTGATGCCCGCCGCAAGATGCACGAACGGTTCGGGCGGCAGCGCCATCGGCGGCATGCAGTTGGCGAGCGTGTTGTGCGTATCCGCGCCCGAACCGATCACGCCGATGTAATCGATAAGGCCGGTTTCGGCCATCGCCTGTGCGATTTCCTTCAGTTGCTCGTGATCGAGCCCGTCTTCGTGAAACTCGTCGCCGCACATGCGCAGGCCCACGCAGAAGTCCGCGCCGACCGCTTCGCGCACGGCCTTCAGCACTTCGACACCGAAACGCAGGCGGTTCTGCAGCGAGCCGCCCCATTCGTCGGTACGGAAGTTGGTGCGCGGGCTCCAGAACTGGTCGATCAGATGCTGGTGCGCCGCCGATATCTCGATGCCGTCCATGCCCGCATCCTTCACGCGCTTTGCAGCGGCCGCGAAGTCTTCGATGATGCGGCGAATCTCTTCGATTTCGATGATCTTCGCGTTGCCGCGATGCACCGGCTCGCGCACGCCCGATGGCGACATCAGATGCGGCCAGCTCTCGCCGTGCCATGCCGAGCGGCGGCCCATGTGCGTCGCCTGGATCATGATCTTCGCGCCATGACGATGCATCGCTTCAGCGAGGCGCGCGAGCGGATCGATGATCTTGTCCGTCGACAGGTTCACCGACTTCCACCACCCTTGCGGGCTGTCGATGGACACCGGGCTCGATCCGCCGCAGACGGCGAGTCCCACGCCGCCCTTCGCCTTTTCCTCGTAATAGCGGATGTAGCGGTCGCCGGGCAAGCCGCCCGGTTCTGCATACACCTCCGCGTGCGCGGTGCTGACGATGCGGTTACGCAGGGTCAGCTTGTTCAGCGTGAGTGGCTTGAAAAGGTTCGGGTAACGCATGACGGGAGACCTCGAATTGATATGCGCTAATGCTTGCTGTGCGTGCTATGCGTGAAGCTGGATCGGCGACACTTCGAACACGCAATGGTCGTGGCCTTCCGCCGCGCACTGCGTTTCGATGGAACGCGAGCGCGGACCCTTCTTCGTGCTGTCGGGTGCGGTGTCGTTCACCCAGTCCATCGCGCCCGCAAACCATCCGGCGAACATGTAGCAGAGCTTGCCCTGCTTGCCCGGCTGCGCGAGCACGAAAGACGAATGACGCAAATGGATGCGCGCCATTGCGCTTTGCGGGTCCGATTCGACGATATCGAAGAGACCCCAGCCGCGTTGCGAAAGACGCTTCAGGTAGTGCTCGAACACCGGCATGCCAGCGATGCCGTGCTTCGCGGCCTCCTTGTCGCACCAGTGATACGCAGACTTGTAACCCGCCTTGTAGAGAATCTCGGCGTACGTCTCGCGTCCGAGCGCTTCTTCGACGGCCACGTGGTTGTTCGTGAAGAAATGGCGCGGCACGTACAGCATCGGCAGCGCGTCGGTGGTCCAGACGCCGGTTTGCGCGTCGACGTCGATAGGCAGTTGCGGTTGCATCGCGGTTTCCCTTATTGATTGTTTAGACGTGCCACACTTCGCCGAATACGCGCAGCCAGTTCTCGCCCATCACCTTCTTGATGCGCGACTCGCTCCACCCGGCGCGCTGCATTGCGGCGGTCAGATTCGGAAACTCGCCGATCGTGCGAATGCCTT
>NZ_JFHE01000051.1 GCF_000698555.1 Caballeronia grimmiae
GGTGGTCGCCTCCGTCTGAGCACGGCTGCGTGGTGCTCGAGCGCGACAAGGTCATTGTGCTCGATGCAGGGGCAAGAGACGCGGGTGTGCGGGTTGGCATGAAACGCGGTGGGGTCACGACGCTCGCGTCGGAGGCGTTGATGTTCGATCGCAGCCCGGAGCGAGAACACGAGATGCAGCGCGAGGTGGCGATCGCGCTACTGCGTTTTTCGCCCCAGGTGACGGTGTGTGAAGAGGAAACCATCATTGTGGATGTCACCGCGAGCTTGCGACTCTTCGGCGGCATCCTGCGCGTGTGCAAGGACATCAGAAGCGTCGTCGCGACCATCGGCGTCACCGCGCGCATGAGCGTCGCGCCCACCGGGCGCGGCGCCTGGCTCCTCGCCAAGCCGGGTCGCCAGCGGGTGCTCAAGATGCGGTCGCTTGAACGCCACTTAGGTGCCTTGCCCTTCATGATCGTCCCAGAGCTGCGCCCGTTCGCCGACTGGTTAAACGGACTGGGCTGCCGCGTTCTGGGTGATATCCAACGCCTGCCGCGCGCAGGTTTGAAAAAGAGGTGTGGCGTGGACCTACTCGATTCCCTGGACCGGGCCTATGGCCTGGCGCCTGAACTGCACGAATGGCTGGAGCTGTCGCCGACCTTCAGCGCACGCGTGGAGCTGCCTGATCGCGTCGAGCATGCCGAAGCCATCCTGTTTTCCGCGCGGCGACTCGTCGTGCAGCTCTGCGGGTGGCTCACCGCCCAGCAACTGGCGCTCACGCATGCCACGATCACACTCGAGCACGAGCGCGGACGCCAGGCCATCGAGCCGACGCTCATTGAGATCGCGCTCGCTGAACCGACCTGGCATGAAGAGCACATGATACGTCTCTTGAAGGAGCGACTTGGACGTACCGAACTCGACGCCGCGGTCATCGCCGTGCGGCTGACGGCGTCCGAAGTACGAGCGGCTGAGCCGCCCAGCGATTCGCTGTTCCCCGAGCCCGGTGGATCCGAGCAAGACCATAACCGGCTGCTGGAGCTACTGGCTGCGCGTCTCGGGCCGGAAAATGTGCTGCGGCCCGCGCCCGCGCCCGATCATCGCCCGGAGCACGCGAATCAGTGGGTGCCCGTGCAAGGCAGCCCCAAAACCACCCTCACGCCCTCCGCGCTCCTCGCGCCTGATGATCTGCCGCGGCCCACCTGGCTGCTGCATGTGCCGTTGCGGTTGATGGTCAAGAACCATCGTCCGTTCTATGGTTCGCCGCTCAAGCTCGTCTCAACCGGCGAACGCATTGAGGCCGGATGGCATGACGGGGCGCTGGTGACGCGCGATTACTTTGTTGCGGAAGCCGACGACAAGAGCTGCTACTGGATCTATCGGGAACGGCCGAGCGTCAAGACCGAGGAGACGCGCTGGTTCCTCCACGGCCTGTTTGGCTAAGCGAACAAGCAGGTGGCATTGTGGAGTTTCCCTCATCGGCCCTGCCGGACTACGCTGAGCTTTTCGCGTTCAGTAACTTTACGTTCCTGCACGGTGCGTCGCACGGTGAAGAGCTGGTGCTGCGGGCGGCACAACTGGGGTACGCGGGACTGGCCATCACCGACGAGTGTTCGGTCGCGGGCGTCGTGCGCGCGCATGTTCAGGCCAAGGAAGAAAAGCTGCCGCTCGTCATCGGCTCGTACTTTCGTCTGGTCCATGCCCGTCAGGGTGCGGATCGCGGTCCCAACAACCGCCCTGCTCTTGGTCCCACTTCTGGCCCCGCGTTTGGCCTGATCTTGCTTGCCCAGAACCGGGAAGGTTACGGCAACGTGTGCGAGCTCATCACGCTGGCGCGAATGCGGGCGACCAAGGGCAGCTACCTGCTCACGCCCGACGATCTCGCGCGGCCGGAACCCGAGTACGCGCATTTGAAGGGCGTGCAAAACTGCCTCGCGATCCTGGTGCCAGACTTTCCGGCGACTGAAGAGACGCTGACTGCACAGGTCGACTGGCTGCGCCACACTTTCCCGGCGCGTGCCTGGGTCGGGCTCACGTTGCATCAGCGCGCGATGGACGACATTCATCGAGGCATCGTCGAACAGGTCGCGTTGCGAGCCGGAATCCCGGTTGTGGCAACCGGCAACGTCGTGATGCATGTGCGCTCGCGCAAGCCCCTGCAAGACACCATGACCGCGATCCGCGTCGGCAAACCCGTGGCCGAATGTGGCTATGAGCTGGCGCCCAATGCCGAGCAGCATTTGCGTTCCCGCTTGCGGCTCGCCAACCTGTATCCACCGCATGCGCTTGCCGAAACGTTGAGGGTGCTGGCGCGCTGCACCTTCTCGCTGAATGAACTGCGCTACGAGTATCCCGACGAACTGGTCCCCGAAGGCTACACGCATGAAGCGTATCTCCGACAAGAGACGTATATCGGCGCGCACCGACGCTTCCCAGCCGGCGTTCCCCACCATGTGCAGCAACAAATCGAGCACGAGCTGCAGCTCATTCGGGAACTCCGATACGAAGCGTACTTTCTGACCGTCTATGACATCGTGCGCTTCGCGCGCAGTCAGCACATCCTCTGTCAGGGCCGGGGGTCGGCTGCGAACAGCGCGGTGTGCTATTGCCTGGGCGTCACCGAAGTCGATCCCTCGCGCGGCAACATGCTGTTCGAGCGCTTCATCAGCAAGGAGCGCGGTGAGCCGCCCGACATCGATGTCGACTTCGAGCACCAACGGCGCGAAGAGGTCATCCAGTACATCTACCGAAAGTATGGACGGGACCGAGCGGCAATTGCAGCCGCAGTATCGACCTACCGACCGCGCGGCGCACTTCGAGAAACCGGCAAGGCGCTCGGCATCGATCCCCAGATCGTCGACAAGGTCGCGAAAAGCCATCAGTGGTTCGACCACTCGCAGGACCTGCTGCGTCGTTTTGAAGAGTCGGGCCTCGATCCTGCCAATCCTCTGATTACCATGTGGGCGAATCTGGCGGCGCAGATCCTGAATTTCCCTCGACATCTGTCGCAGCACTCGGGCGGCTTTGTGATTAGCCGCGGCAAGCTCACGCGGCTGGTGCCGGTGGAGAATGCGGCGATGCCCGACCGCAGCGCGATCCAGTGGGACAAGGACGACCTCGAAGCGCTTGGACTACTCAAAATCGACGTGCTGGCGCTCGGCATGTTGTCTGCGATTCGACGCACGCTAGATATCGTCTCCGAGCAACGTGGGGAGCGCTTCGAAATGCAGGACATTCCGGCGGAAGATGCGACCACCTACGAGATGATCTCCCGCGCCGACACGGTCGGCGTCTTCCAGATCGAGTCGCGCGCGCAGATGAGCATGCTGCCGCGTATGCAGCCCAGAGCGTTTTACGATCTCGTGATCGAAGTCGCGATCGTGCGGCCCGGACCGATCCAAGGTGGTGCCGTCCACCCCTACTTGCGGCGGCGCCAGAAGCTCGAACCGGTCAGTTATCCCAGTAAGGAATTGGAAATCGCGCTGGGCCGCACGCTCGGCGTGCCGATTTTCCAGGAGCAGGTCATGCAGGTGGCGATTCTCGCCGCAGGCTTCACACCGGGCGAAGCCGATCAGCTACGGCGCGCGATGGCGGCATGGAAGCGCAAGGGCGGTCTGCAGCAATACTACGATCGCATCGTCGGAGGCATGCAGGCACGTGGCTACGACAAGGCGTTCGCGGAAGCCATCTTTGAGCAAATCAAGGGATTCGGCGAGTATGGCTTTCCGGAGAGTCATGCGGCGAGCTTTGCGCTGCTCGTCTATGCGAGCAGTTGGCTCAAGTGTCACGAGCCCGCCGCGTTTCTGGCCGCCATGCTCAACTCGCAGCCGATGGGCTTCTACTCGCCCTCTCAGCTTGTGCAAGACGCGCGGCGTCATGGCGTTCAAATCGCGCCAATCGACGTGACCATCAGCGGATGGGATTCGGTGCTGGAAAAGCGGCCCGGCAACGAGAAGCCCGACAAGCCACTCGTTCGGC
Organism: Caballeronia grimmiae; assembly: GCF_000698555.1. GTDB lineage: Bacteria > Pseudomonadota > Gammaproteobacteria > Burkholderiales > Burkholderiaceae > Caballeronia > Caballeronia grimmiae. The sequence goes on from NZ_JFHE01000051.1 coordinate 3,960, forward strand.
TCGGCCTTTCGTTGCTCAAAGGCATGCGCGAGAGCGCGGCGGAGCGGATCGAAACGGCGCGCGCGGTCAAGCCGTTCGAAAGCGTGAGCGACTTGGCGCGCCGCGCGCAGCTGGATCGCCGCGACCTGCACGTGCTCGCGGCAGCGAACGCTCTCCGGTCACTGGCGGGAAACCGTCGTGAAGCGCTGTGGCAGTCTGCGGCCGCGGTGCCCGACCGCGACATCCTGGCCGATACACGGATCGACGATGAGACGCCGACGCTCGGTGCACCGTCGGAAGCGCAGGAGATCGTGAGCGACTATAACACTGCGGGATTGACGCTCGGACGCCATCCGCTCTCGCTCTTACGGCCGGCGCTGCTTGAACAACGGCTCGTGCCCGCTTCGACCTTGCGGACCTATCGAAACGGCCGTCTCGCGCGAGGCTGTGGGCTGGTGACCGTACGGCAGCGACCCGGCACCGCCAAAGGCGTCATGTTCGTGACGCTCGAAGACGAAACGGGGAACGTCAACGTCATCGTATGGCCGTCCTTGCTTGAGAAACAGCGGCGTGAAGCGTTGGGCGCGGCCTTGCTCGCCGTCTACGGCACCTGGCAATGCGAAGGGGAAGTCCGTCACCTGGTGGCGCAACGACTCGTCGATATGTCGCATTTGCTTGGTGGTTTGACGACGGTCAGCAAGAACTTCTGCTAGCACGTAGCGTTGCCGGCTTAGATGGCTGGCAAGTCGGAACCCGCATCTGTCGTTCGACATGCGGTCGGTCTGACGTCTCTTGCTGATGGCGCAACGGTTATTGCCTCGTGCCCAGTGACCTTTAGCTTGGAATGCATGCTGGAGCTGATCCGAAAGCGACGGCGGACCATCCGTAGCTTCCACTCAACATCATGTTACTCGTGAGCCCTAATGTCGTGCATATTGCATCCCTGCGCACGGGAGAACGACGACACAGATTCCGCCCGCGCGATTGATCGTCACTTGCCTTCGCTTTGCGGTTCTGCGCGCGGCCATGGGTGAGTCGGTTCTATATGAGCCGCGGGGTCGCCGGGCGTGAGCCTACGTGTGCGAGACGGCTCCGAGGCTGAGTGGTCGGGCGCAGCAGGAGCCGCCGGGCCGCTCCGATTCTCAACGGTTGCTGAATTGCGTTGCGGCGCTTCGGCGGGTACCGCAACTTCTAAGGTCGCAACAGCCAACAGGCAGCCAATAGCGACAGTTCGCGCGTGAGTTGTCAAGTTGTCTACTATCATTGTCTTGCCCCGCAACGAATTTGAGGTGAGGCCATGAATCGCGACGAGCATCCGGTTTGGGCCGTGTATGACAAATTTCGCACTGCGCGTCTCAACGTCAAATATTACTGTAGACGGTTGCATCGGCTTGAGCGGATGGACCGCGCGCTCGACATCATTCTCCTCATCGCCGCACCGACTTCTGCGGTCGCCGGACTTTGGTTCTGGGAAACCGAGTACGGACGGGTTGTATGGCAGTGCCTAGGCGTTGTTGCCGCGCTCGTCGCCACGGTCAGGCCGGCTTTACACATCACAAAGCGGATCAAAGACTATGAGAGCGCGATCTCGGCCTATCAGATGCTTGAATACGACCTCGATGCAATCCGTCAAAAAATCGAACAGCGAGGAATTTACGACGCCAAGCTTAAGGCCGAGTTCATCAGGGCGATCGAGCGTCAGCGCAATGCGGACCTCGCGAGCCCGGAAAAAGTGGCGGAATCCCGCCTGCTGCGCGATTGCACGGCTGCAGTAATGGAGGAGCTGCCGGCGAGCTTTTTTTTCGTCCCAGCTTCTTGACGGTGTGCGTCCGCGCCTTTTTATCCCTGCCTTCTGTCGACGATTGCATTAGACGTATGCCGACTCGTCTTATTGCTACGGCGCACTAAGCCACCGGATTATGTGCGCCGTTTTCTCCGCAGATCCGGCAGACGCGTGTTTCGCACGGCTTTTAGTCAGAGAGTGCCAGGTGCATCATGATCTCCCTTACGATCGAAGTGGCGCTCGCGAGCGCGTTGGCTTTGTCTCTGACCTGCGGTAGCGCGTTCGGTCAGACGGTGGACATTGAAGCCCCTGACGCTTACGCGCCCGCCCCGACGAGCGCCCCCGCGTCTTCTGCGCCAGCGCCCGCAGAGGCGCGCCCGCAGGACATTGAAAGTCAACTTGCTCAGACCGCAAATGGCGACGAGCGGTTTCGGTTACTCACTCAATTGTCGAGGTCGTACTATCGTGCAGGCCAAGTTAACGAGAGTCTGCGCGTACGAACGCAGTTAGTCGATGATGAAGCGATCTCGCCAGGCAAGCGATCGCTCGTCGCGGCGCAACTGGCCCTGTCGCTGGCCCTGTTGAATCAGCATGTTGCGAGTGACCGCATGATCGTTCGAGCCAAGGCGCTCGCGCAGCAAACGAGCAATGCGGAGCTGGAACAACTGTCTCGCGAGCCCGCTTATGCACATTTGGAAGCCCAAGCGGAAGTGGCGCGCCGGTTCGATTTTCGTCATGATGTCGCGTTGGCCCGCTACCGGGAGCATGCGGATCTTGCCTGGCGCAATCTGAACGATTCGAACCTGAGTGAGAAGCGGCGGCGTGCTGCAGCTAACGAACTGTTAAAGAGCACGTCTGACCTGACACGCGTTCTGCTTCAGAACAACCGCCGCGACGAGGCATTGAGCTACGTCAATGAGATCAATTGGTATATCGATCATCGACCTGACCTGAAGCCGACGACGGAACAGCGGGCAGAGGTGCAGTTGGCTCGTGCGCTCGCGCTCTGCTCGTTCGACGACTACGAAGCCGCACTGGATGCAATCAGCCAGAGCATGGCCCTCTATCGCCAAGCGGGAATCCCTGAGCACGATACCCGCTATGGAGAAGCTTTGCGCTTCAAGCTCATGATTGCGCTCGCGCTTGGCACGATTCGCTCCTTCGGCGCAGATGCCGATGCGCTTGATCGCGCGCGGGCCGTTAATCCTGTTCTCGTCGGAAGCGCGTCCAACGAAGAACTTGAATCGCTAACTCTCGCAGCGCGCGGCAAATGGGCTGATGCCGACGCTCGCATTCAAGCCGCAATCGACAGGCGTATGCGCAGCGAGGGGCCGGAAAGTCCGTACGTGAAGTATCGTCAGGCGATGCAGATGCTTTACCGATTGAACGATCCGCAAGCGCGCATCACGAGAAGTACCATCGAACGGTACGTGCGCCCGCTGATGGGAAGCCAGGACGAATGGTCCGACTCTGCGACCAGGGGCGTCTATGTAGAAGACGGAGCGCTTGTTGCGGCGATGGATTGGCTGATGCGCCCGGGACGGGCAGACAGTGATATCGCTCTCGCGTTTCAAATCTCTGAACTGTTGCAAACGAATGCAACGCAGGGGGCAATGTTAGATGGCGCGGCGCGGCTGGCGGCGATCGATCCGGCGTTGCGCGGGCTTATCGAGCAAGAGCAGACGCTGCGTTACGAAGAACGCACGAGCCGGAATCTGTTCTCCGCTGCCGCGAATAAACTGGATCGCGTCTCAGCAAATGCAGACGCCGACCCAGAGATCATCAAGCGCCAGACGAAACAAGTTGAGGAAAGAAGCAGAGCCCTTAAGGAGCAGACCGCCAGAGTGACCGCGTTGCGGCGCGAAATCGCCAAAGCATTCCCCGGCTATCGAGAACTGCGCGCCCCCGTCATTCCTTCACCAGAAAAGCTCGGTGCGTCGCTCCAACCAAATGAAGCCTACGTAAGCCTCTACGCGGGAAGGACGGCCAGCTATGCATTCGTCGTCAAAGCAGACGGACGCCTGCATGCCGTTCGGCTTGATGTGACGCGCGCTCGGCTCACCGAACTCACTCTAGCGTTGCGTAGCAGCTTTGACGCGGGCGCCCCGCCGCGCAAGGCGGGAGAACTGGCGGGATTCGATGTCAAGGCATCGGCGAGTCTTTTCAATTATTTGATCGCCCCCATACAGCCCGCGCTGGGCGACGCCCGCACGGTGTATCTGTCGGCGAGTGGCGTCGTTGCAAGTCTGCCCTTCAACGTGCTTACTTCGCGGCCGGCTGCAGCCCTGAACAATGCGGATTGGTGGATCGGTGTAGTCACTCCGGTCCGAATTCCCAGCGCTTCGGCGCTCGTGCTCGAACGCGCGCAAAAAGGCCGTCCGGCGAATGCACCGCTCATTGCCTTTGCTGCGCCGAGCTTCAATGGCGAAGGGTCGGTTGTCTCTGCCGGTACGTCTTCGAGCCGCGCTCGCCCATTGCGCAGTGACACGACGCTTGCTTCGTTCGACTATCGGATGGTCACGCCCTTGCCCGAGACGCTCGAAGAAGCACAGGCCATAGCGAGTGTATTGGCTGCGCCCGCTGCGAGCATCGTGACTGGGACCTACGCTACAAGAAGTGAAGTATTGAACCGTGACCTGTCGGACGACCGCGTCGTGCTTTTTGCGACGCACGGCGTCGTCGCAGGCGAGATTCCCGGGCTTCGCAAAGCTGGGCTAGCGCTTGCTTACGAGGGACGCGGACTCGCGGACTCAGTGTTGACCATCGACGATATTATCCCTCTGCGCCTAAACGCTGACTGGGTCGTGCTATCCGCGTGCAATACAGGCTTCGTGACAGGTGCTGCTGGTGATTCAATTGCAGCGCTGATTCGCGGATTCTTTGCCGCGGGCGCGCGAAGTCTACTGGTTACACAATGGCCCGTCGAATCAGAATCCGCCAAGCAGCTAACCGTTGGGCTCTTCACGTCTTATGCACAAGATAGTTCGCTGACAAAAGCGGACGCACTTGCTCGGGTTCAGCGGGACATGCTTGCGGGGAAGTACGGAGCGCTATATCAGCACCCCTATTTTTGGGGAGCATATTTCCTTGCGGGCGACGCTGGACGCCGTTGAGGAAGCCAAGAATGAGCGGACGACCCCTGATCGAGATAGCCACGTTGCTACGACAACTTGCAGAGATTGCAAGCCGTCGTACTCGGATAACCGCGCATCTGGATCGAAACCCAGACCAACGTCACGATGCCAGACATAGCCGACCGGCACGCTGATACGCAACTCGCCACGCTGTGCCTTCTCGCGTTCGGCGTCAAGCATGCGCGTTCGAAGCACGTTGAGTTCGAACTCGCTGATTCTGCCCCTCATGCCAAGTAGCAGCCGGTCATTTGCTCGACAGGGATCGTACACACCGTCGAGATCGATTACTCTCGCTTCAACGAGACCACAGAGCTCGCGCAGATGATGCCAGTCACGCCCGTTACGGGCAAGGCGTGGGGCATCCAGGCAAAGCACCGCACCGACATCGTCTGCGCACAACAATGCGACCAGGCGATCGAAGCCCGGCCTCGCAACCGTGCCGCTTGCCGAGCGCCCTAGATCATCATCGATAACTTCAACGTCGCGAAAGCCACTGCGCTTTGCTTCCTGAACGAGTTCATACTGTCGGCGCTGGCTCCCGACGTTCAGTTGGACCTGCGCCTGGGTCCCTCGGTTTAGCCAAACGACCGAAGGCCGGTACTGTTGTTGGCCAAAGGCGCTTTTCAGTGCGCTCTCCGGACTACATGCCGTACCACAGCACCCTGCGCTGGTTCGAGGCGACGCGATGGGCGGCTATCTAACGTAAGTAGTCCCCGGCTACTTCGCGAAGGCTTTAAGGCGTTTCAAGGCATTGAGTAAACCTGCTTGGGAGCGACGCGAGGCGATGCCAATACGAATACTTTTCGGCGTCCGTTCGGATACTCCTTCAGGACTTCCGGATCAGCGACACGAGAAAGAAATGCTTGCAAACGGAGCCGCGTTGTGGCGTAGGTCCATTGGTTTTCCCGCATACCGTTCGGGTCATCGCTCAACTAAATCTATTCCGTGGAGCTCACGACGTGCCGTACTTGCGCAGGACTCGAAGTGTGCGCTATCCCGAAACCATCCAGCGTAATGAACGGGATTAGGCCCACGGCCCCTTTCTCATTGCTGGTTGTCGAGTCTATAAGCCGCTTGTTCATTATGTAAAGGGCTTCTCAGGACGGGTCGGCATCTTAATAACACCGGTCGCGAACCGGATCAAAGCAATAGGCCGTTCCGCCGGACTCGCACACCTGTTCCATAGTACTGTTACAAACTAGGCCTTGATAGCACCGCTGAGAAGTTCCGTAGCAGTTGTCACCATACCTCCCCGCGCAACGATACGGCGCGTAGCTTGGACATACTTTCGTTTCAACGATTGAACCGCGCCCCGAAGTCGAACCTGGGCCGTTAGCGGAATTTGTCGCCTGAACTGCGCAACCGACGTACAGACATGCGCTGAGCGAGACAATCGTTTTTCGGAGCATACTGGACCTATTTACAATCGACACTAGGACCCGGACGGGTATAGGGCTGAAGATATCGCGATTGCACGACGGCAGTCACGACCTCAGTCTGTTGTGGCTTCAATACTTTTTCTTCCCGCGTATTGCCTAGTGAGACTATTGCCGCAATGTCTTTGTTTGCGTGAAGATTCTCCAACACAAAATTCGACGTGCCGTCGATAGGCTGGAGCACGAGTGCCGTGTTCGAACTTCGAATAAGATCTGGAGGCTCATAGCCATCGAGATCAGCGTCAGTCCAAACAATCGCAGGTTTCGCTGTACTTGACGAGAAACAGCCAATGATGATTGAGTTGTTGATGTTCTGGGGAAGCGAGTGGAACACAAGCTTGCGGGTTGGAACACTCCCAGAAACTCCAAGTTCCAGAAAGCATATACCGACCTGTCGCGGGTAGTTTGCAAACCCAACCACTGCGACTTCCCGTCGACCGCTACCGCAATCTTTTCCCTCAACAAGCTGCGGCCCCGTGGCGTTACCACTGATTAGAGGTCTTCGATGGATAGGGTATTCCGCATAGCATGACGTGCTCAGTAAGGCCGTCAGCGAGACGATACCCATGAACGATGCGAATTGTCTTCTAGTGGACATATCCCACGACGTGTGGTAGTTATGCGGTTTTCCCACTATAGCTCAAGGACCAGATATAAAAAAGCGCAACTTCGGCAATTATCGAATGCTTACGCCTGAACCAACGACTGTCAAGAAGTCCACAGTAGGTGCTCTATCGATCCATGCTTGTTCAATAAATTTTTGTTAAGGAAAACTTACCCGATTGCTCATCACCTACATTTAACCAACTCCCGGAGAGGGACCACTGTTTGGGTTCAATGTCGATTTGTCCACTGAACCGAGCACCCGAAGAAGTAAGTCCGAAGTCAACGCTCCCATCAGGCTGCACCTGGCCGTCTTTTATAAAAAAATCGTCTTCGGTCCCACTCCCGCTTCCCGTCATACCCCCCTCCTCATTGATTACTACGGTTACTGCGCCAGCGTCTCCACCCTGAAAAGTGCCGGTATATGTTCCTGCGTACGACCGTATTCGCGCCGCATAGAAGCCCGAGAACGCTTCAAACTTCGGGTTTTCGTTTTGCCCGGCGATCCCCTGAGCGAGTACAAGCGATACTTGATGCTCGCCAGAAAGATCTATCGATGATTTATTGAGATCGATCTCTGTTATCGGTTTAACTAACGTCTCTGGAAAACGGAATACCCCGTCGATGTAGACGTTAAATGTGTCAGCGACTTTCTTGTCGGCGGGCGCGACTCGAATATCCGTGCGGACGTGGAGGATCGGACGATGAATAATATCCGCGAATACGACGTAATGTTCGTTTTTTGTCCCTTCAACCAGCTTTCTCGATGGAAGCGGCGTTATTCGCATAATGTCATAGGCACTGTTCTGGCCGAGCTCCGCCGCGTCGAACGATCGACGAAAGCTTGCTTTTCTAAAGAAAGACGCGTCGGATCCGAGTTGAAAAATTTGGCCGTAGTCCTGCGCAGGACGCACACCAGAGTATGTAACGTGGAGGTCACTCTGCGCGATTGCTACCTCCAGTGTTTGGCCTGGCGAATTTGGATCGTAGGCGAACAGGCTGCAGACGGACGGACCACACTTGGTGCTAAATACAAGGACCGTGTGTCCTTCCCATTGCTTCCCTTCTGCTGTCGGACGGTCGACGACAAAGTTCAGCATTTGAGGACGCCCGAAGCTCATGGCAGCCAGAAATTTATGCAACGCCGCTCTCTTTTCGGCAGGCGTTGGAGCAAACGGGATCCGCTGAGCGTAATAAGTATTCGGGTAGGTGGACAGCAGTGTATCGGCCGGGAGACTTGCTTGCCCGTCTCCATGAGCAGCCAGGTTGAAATGCATCGACGCTGCTAGGTCTCTCCCAATGATGTCATCCCCCCCCGCTGTCGCGACACGTTCTTGATAGCGGACAAACAGGGGCGGTGATGTTATTGCGTTATCGAAAAACCATTTGGCAACCGCGCTCATTCCGAAACAGACCCCATCCATAAAAGTATAATCAATCGGACTCGACTGATTTTGAAACCGTGTTGTAAAATTACGGATAAAAAAGCCGTGCGTTGCTGGATTAAAACCAACTGCGCGATGGGGGGTGGCCTTGATGCTCGATGAACTTCCAGATACTACAGCAGCGGCGCTGAAGTGGGCGATAGGGAACGAGATAAGGCCATCTGAATCTGAGAGCACCTCCAAAGGCTCATAGTGGCCGCTCTCTTCATCTATAAATACAGGCAATGCAACGTCGCCCTTGGTTTGATCGTACGGGATTGTTACCAGCACCGGCCTCAAAAAAACTGCATCAGATCGTTTCGCCGAGCGGGAGAGGATTAATATCTTTGAAGAAAAAGCTAGGCCACTATCATTTTGTGCGGTTAAATCTCGGTCGGAGGGCACTTCCTTATAAGATAAGGTGATCGTCTCCGCGTCGTCGGATAAGGCTTTAGGCGGAATATCGACTCTTGCGCCGTATATTGGGCTCCTGATATCGACAACGGTCAGGACGCCGCCACTGCTGTTCTCGATGGTTCGCGATACGCCGAATCCCGAGGCGTTCGCAGGCGTATCGTCGCCACCGCCGCCGCAGCCTAGGAGAAGGATCGCAACGGCGTACACGAATGCGGTTTCGATTACAGGCACGAGCTTGCGCATGGCAGCCCCCAGCTTCATCTGATGCCCACGCAGGCACTGTCAACAGCGCGGTCAGGTGCCCGCACGACGCGTCGATAGTTACTCTTGATCTCATTCTAGACGCTGACATCGAATTTTCAGAATTATTTCGAAGTACAAACGGGCGACGTGCGGTCATCAAGCTAAACGCCTACTACAGCGCGCGGGTGTGCTACGCAGGTAAGCGGCTGGCCAACTCTCGGCCTTAGCTAGTCACGGCCGGCGCTCGGCGATAAGGCCGTTCTCATCTCGATACGTAATGTGCGCAGTGGCCGCGAGCACTGCTAACAGACTCTCAAAATGAGATTCCACATCTCCTTCATGCGCACCCTTCTCTTCCCAGCGCAATATCATATTCGCTGCTGCAAAGGAAGGAGTCACGGTGAGGAGCCGGTCAGCCCGATACCTGTGCCACAGCCGTTTCAACTTTGACGTCGCTTCAGTTTGCCAATCGCCCGTCAGCACGGTATCGTCCCCGCGAACGACAAAGCTACCAGACGTTGTCTGAAATCGAGACATGCCTTGGCTCGCCGGGTATCGCTTGGCAGCCTGGGCATGCGCGTCAGCCAGAGACTGAGCTCGAGCTTGAGCTTCTGCCTGCGCTTCCTTCTCGAGTTGCCCGGCTCGGGGATTGAACAGCCACTTCCGTCCTTCGACAGACTCACTGATAAAGGATCGTATTTTGGCCCAGTCCACTGAGCGATCCAACCTCCAGGCATCCAGTTCGATCGCGGGTATCTGCATGCGAGCAAGTTTTCGAAGCTATTCATCGTCCACAAGATGCTCGACCGCGACTTCGATGATTAACTGTCGGTCATGCGTTGTCACGACGGCGTCGGCCACGATCTCCCCCAAACGGACTTCGAGCCGCGGCTCAACATAAGAGACTGCGCGCCCTTTCAAGCAGCGGTTTGCATGCCCAACATGAGAGCCAATGCTTACCCGCGCCTCCACAGCGAGATCAGGTATGCGAACTACATCGCCTTCGAGGATTACTTGTTTCACGGCCTTATGCAGTGCCGTCTCCGCTGCGTGCTGGCAATCCGCTGTGGATAGGTGCGCAAAGTGCCACGCGGTTTGGGTTCCCTTCTTGGCAATCACACGTGAGCCGCAGGCAACGCAGCAGCACGCACATGCTTTACCGCGGGGAACCTCTGAAACATGCACAAGCTTGCCCGATACGTTCAGCGCGAACACCGCGTCTTTCGCCCGTCCATCCCGGGGACTCGGGCGAGTGGACTCCATCGCATTAACGCGCACAATACAAACCTTTGTTCAGAAACCGAATTCGTTGCACTATCGTTTGATGATCCGTTGCGCCGCACGCTGGATCGCCTCCGTCTTCCGATGATGATCGCGCTGTTTTTTGCTAAGCGGCCGATCTCCTGCTGCGTCCGAAGAGTCCTGGCGCGCGGCCATTTGCACTATAGGGTTTCGAGTTTGTCTAACGTGAGGGCACTTAGTACGCTCCTTGCCGATCGTGACATCGGCAGCATCGCCAACATCGCGAAGTTGGCCTGAGTAAAGAACACGCGTGCTGCATCGCACTCTTCGTGGACTTTCCGCGCGTCCTCTGGCAAATGGACCGATTCGTTGAATAGTTCTGCAGCCCTGCGATATCGACGGCTTGCGGATCAGCAGCGAGCAAAGCATCTGCCCGACGCCAGAGTGAGGAGATCCGTCGCTCCGAAAGCGATAGCGCAGCCGAGCCGCGGATAACGCCTTTCTCAACTTCCTTGTAGCGCGCGGCAGCACGGTTGCTTGCCAATCCAGACGCTAAGAGATCGCGGACTTCTGATTCTGAGCGTTCGACTACGTAAACAACTGCCATATTGGGCGCCGCTGCTGATTCGACGCCGAAGTTCCCTTTCCGCCTCTGGGCAAGCTTTTGCAAATGCGGCGACCCGGCGAACCCAATTTTCCGCTTCTTGGTATGCGGCACGTACTACACGTTCCGTTCTTTTGTGCGGCGTTCCACAATTCGTCAAGGCACAATGCGTTTCCGATCCGAAGCCATACGGCCAGACAACGCGCCCGAGCCCGATGTGCGCGGGGTTGACCTTCTCGACGTAGCCAGGCAAGTTTTGGAGTTTCGCTTGGCGTTCTGACTGTACGGCAAAGTTGATCAATGTCGATTTGCATATGCTTGATAGTTCGATCAGCAAGCTCGATCACACCCCAATTCTTAAGAGACTGCGTCTGCGGACCTCGAAAGGAAGTTTCCCAGAATTGGCATAGCGAATGACGTGTCGCGGCGTATCACCCTGCCACCTATTGCGCTTTACAGGTGGCAGGATGGGCTCTAATCACACCGGGCACTCTATCGCAACGGCAGCGAAAGAAGATTGTCCGACTTACGACCATCTGCAACGGTCTGGACATATTTAATACGGCCGTTGCTATGCACACGCACCCAAGCTCCCGTGCGTCCGGGGTTTGAATCTGGGCACCAAACCCGATCTTGATTGTAGCTTTCGATGAAAGCCACAATCTGCTCACGGGATGAACGCGTGGGCTCGCCAACGACCTTTCCGTCGACGATTTTGATCCACCATAGATAGGCAATGTGCTCGTGGCTACTGCCACCAGACATCTCCCTCGCTACACACTTGTACGTCGTTTTTGCGGCCATGGGTTTTCGCTTCCTAGTTCGCAACGTAAGGAAGCCGGGGCTCATTGCGACCCCGGCTCGCTATACAACTCCGTTGTTAAACGGACGGCCACGACCGGCAATGTTCACAAACCGTTTCGAGACGACCCCGACGGAAGCGTACATATGCACGGACATGGACAGGCTTCGGAAAATGGCAGACTCTCGCCATCAACTGCTCCTATCTCAACAGCTCGGCACGACAGGAACCCTTCGGCAGACGTGCCGAACCTAGGTCAAGTAGCAGTTTGGAAAAACCCACACGCCAGCTATGGTCGGAGACCAAGTGATACACTGGCTGCTCTTGTGAAGCAAAGTAAGCCGGCGGGAGGACACCACTAATCCCTTGTCGCACGCGGCCGGGCACCACCCCGGCCGTTTCTCTTTTTTAGCGGAACCACAATATCTTGTGTTTGGTCGTCGCCTGAATACAAAGTATAGTGGAAAAAGGGTCTCGGGGGGTACTTCTTTCCGAGACCATTTTTTATTCTGACGATTTATTGTGCCAGATCGAGTCAGCTCGCGGTACAAGTTATCAACAGACAGTGCCATATTTGGCACGAGCCATGACGCCAGAACAAGAACTCGATTTCCTCCGCTCCGCAACCGAAAGGGACATTGCTGGATACTTGGCTATGCGGGTCCGTCGAGAGCGAATTCGAGGGGGATATTCCCAGCCCGCTTTTGCGGAAAAAGCGGGCATTGCGCTACGCACCTATAAACGGTTCGAATTAAGCGGCATTGGAAGTATTGAAACCCTCACTCGCGTCTTGATGGCAATGGGGCATGCACGAGGCTTTTTCACGCTGTTCCCGCAGCCCATGCCCTCAGGTCAGCCAACACTTGCTGAACGAATCGGTGCAATCAGCAAAATTGCCGAAGACGCTACGCGCGGCGAAGCCGAGAAGAATATCGACTGACGGCGATCTTGCGCCGCCACTATGGCTTCTGCTTCACGACCGCCGTGATGGTTTCGATGCTGTCCATCCAGCCGGCAGTCGTTTTGCACCGCCAGGAAACAAGGCTTCGAATCGAGGCATAGAAATCCAGTAGGTTGTAGGAGATGATCGGTTCGTGATGGGCGATGCGATTCCGTAGCTTGCGCAACTTTTCAAGCTCGATTCCCATCAACGTGCGGCATTGCGCGACCGTGTGAGCATCCGGCAAGTTCGGAAAAACTGCGCGCAGAAACGGTGTCCACAATCGACCATCGTGTCTTTGGGTCAGCATTTGCGACCAAAAAGCCATCTTCAGTTCGGCGATGACCTTGCCCGTTTCGCCCTGAGCAAACTTCCTTCGCGTGTCGATCAGTTCCCGTTGAGGGTTGAAGCCATAGCGTGGGGCCGGCAATGTTCTTTCGAATCCAGCGACCCACGGCCAGTCAGCCCCATAGCGCCGCTCGATGCCGTCGCAAATTCCGTTTCGGACGGTGACTTCGCAGATTTGTAGCGGAGTCAAAAATGCCCCCGACAACTGCGCATTCCATCCGTAAAGCTTGATCGGGTGAAGCGCGTCATTGTTTCCGGCGTTGGCGGCCGCTTGAATATAGGTTCCGAGCCGCGCTGGCGACAACGCTAAGCTGATGGCATCCAGCTCGGCTTGAGTTAGGGCAAGTGACATCTGTTGACGAAACCGTTAATAATGGGTATGATGCTGCTCATTAGCTCTGGGTCTTGTTGGCGAAAGCCTCCCCCTAGAGACAAGCGATAAAGGCGGCCCACTTCGGTGGGCCGTTTTCTTTTCTACTCCCCGATCTGCAGATGCGAGCCTCATGCGGGAGACACCGCGGCCTTCTTGATTCCGCCCCGCCGCGTCACTGCTCTTTTCATCTCGTTCGCCGCCTCGATCTCCGGCGCGATCTTCTTCAAACGCTCCACCAATCCGGAAAGGTCGTACTCGTTGCTCAGCTTGCCGCCATTGGTTGCATGCCGTTCGACGCGCCTAACCAGGCCTCCTTCTTCCAGCTCAGCAATGTATCGTTGAATCTGTCGCGGACTGAGGCCGAGGCGTTCACTCAGTGCCTGCTTGCTGGGGTACGGTTTTCGGTCCGGCTCCCACCAGTAGTCCGCCAACTGAAGCAGCACGGCAAGTTGAGTCGGATTCAACCCAAGCCGTTGTTGAGCACGCAAGAGCACGGACGGCACGACACAGAAGCCGAGCTTCATCACGGGCTTGCCCCATTTCTTGTCGGATGCTTTGTCAGCCGACACAGTGTGCAGGGAGACTACCTTCGCGGACGTTGTCGCGGTCGCCATTGATTTTTCCAGCAATTCATCACGACGTGAATGTACGGGGATTTGCGCCTTTCCGGAAGAGGTTATGACTAGTCATTCATGACATGAGGGACTAGACAGATTCGACGTCTACTGACCAGTCATCGCCGACTCATAAAGAAGAACCATGCAATCAGGACGCTACCTAAGCGATACTAAATAGGGATAGCTCACTCCCAGTCGCTGGTGACTTGGGGTAGGTCCTGTTGAACCTGCCGTAACTACGACATCGAAGCAATGGGAAGTTTAGCGGGTGATGGCCTGCTTCGCGAGCCGCGCGTAGTAGCCCGTGCCTTCTTCGAGTACGCGCTGCTTCTCAGCTTGGACATAGATCGTCGTAGTCTGTAGCGACACGTGGCCAAGTACTTTCGGCACAACGTCCATCGGGACGTCGTCCGCAACCGACTGCGTGCCAAAGGTATGGCGGAAGGCGTGCGCATTCACGCGGCCGAGCTGCGTGCGCTCGTCCAGGCTTAATTTGCCCGTCGTTCGACGAGCTTTTCCGTCATGCGGCCGATTAACCGTGTTTACGCCGACCGAAAATTGAGCCACTTGTAGGGATCGCGCCGACTGAAAATTGAGCCGGGTAAAGGAGGAAGATCAGTACTTTTTGCTCGACCAGCGCGAGAAAAGTTCCCGAATTATCGCTCACTTTTCGTATGCTGAAAGCCAGTGCGAGCTTCTTTCGTTGTTTCAGCTGCACGAGCTCGTTGCGACCTCGGTCACGGGGCTCATCTGACCCGTTCCCTCTAGATGAGAAGACGAACCCTCAACCAGCAACTTGGTCATTACCCCGTCTTATGCGTGGCGACGCCGGCATAGTAGCGCGCCACCTCTTCGACCACGCGCTGCTTTTCGGCCTGGACGTAGATGGTCGTCGTTTGCAACGACGCATGCCCCAGCACCTTCTGCACGACGTCCACCGGGACCTCATCCGCGACGGATTGGGTGCCGAACGTATGACGAAATGCATGCGCATTCGACTGCCCGAGTCTCACGCGTTCATCGAGGCTCAACCCATCCATCGTCTCGACCAGTTCGGTGACCATCCGACTAATCAGTCGGTTCAGTCCGTCGGCGGTGTAGCCCGCTCCAGTCGCAAACTGCCCCTCCCCGCTTTCCGCACTCGGCCCCGCTCGATGTCGCCGGCGTGACGCGTCGGTCCACGGAATGACAATGGGGCTCAGTAGCGGTCCGCGCTGTTTGTCTCCTTCGGTCGCGCCGTCGAAATCTTGAGCCCGATCACGCCAATGCGCGCGCAGCGCGTTCAGCGTCGCGGCGCTCACCGGCACCGTGCGTTCGCGCTGCCCCTTGCCGACGATGGTCAGCTCCCAGACCGGTCGTTCAAACGTTCCGTACGATGAAGGGCGCAAATCTTCGCGCCGGGCGCTCGCGGCTTCTTCGCGTCGCAGACCGGAATCTCCCATCAACAGCATCGCTGCACGCACGGCGCGCCACTGAACGCTAGACCCTGACGCCCGGCCGTGTGTGCTTCCCGCTTCGGCCGACCGTGCATCGAGTTCGTCGCGCAGCTTCCGCCACAGGTCGGCAGGCAACGCGCGTTCGACCTTCATCGCGCGTTCCCGCTTGACCACCACCGGATCGTTGACGGCCTTCCACGGATTGCCGGCGAGATACCGCACATCGACCCACCAGGTGAATGCGGTACGCAGTACCCGAACGGTGTACCGCTGCGATTCGGGTGAAAGCGTCGCAGACAGTGACGCCTTCTGACTGGCGGCCGCGGCAGACGAGTTGGGCGAGGCGAACGGTCGCCAGCGCGGCGAGTGCCGCGGGAAGCGCTCGCCCACGAAACGCGGGTCCGGCGCTTTCAGAAAGTCCTTGTAAGCCTCGCAGTCGTCGACGCGCAGATCGCTCAACGCCTTGCCGCGCAGCACCACCGCCCACAACAGAAACCGCTCGAGCTCCTTGGTGTACGCGCGCAGCGTTTTGGGCTGATCGCGAAAACGGTTCAGATACGCGCGCACCGCCTCGAGATCGTGGTTCGCCTGGATATAACAGAAGGCCGTCGCGCGGTTTTCGCCGTTAGCACCCGACAGCGCGTGCGGCACGGCGAGACGCTCGAGCGGCGCCAAGGTCAGTCGCTCGGTGAGCCGACTTGTCGAGCTTGAATCGTCGCCCGGGCCGCCGCTGCTCAGGCCGCTTCCCGTCACCTTGGCGGCCGGCACCACTTCGACCAATTTAGCCGCGATCAGCGGGACGCCCTCCCGTTCCTCCGAGTCGACGTCGGCTTCGATCGTTAGTTGCAGGGATGCCTGCTGCCTGCGCAGCCAGCTCACAATGGCGCGCGCGCGGCCCGGTCCGATGCGCGGGATCGAGCGCCACCAGCTGCCGCCGCGCCGGTTGCAGAACGCCACCAGCTCACCGAGCGTTTGGATGCCCTCACCTTTCAGCCGCCGCGCCACGCGCGGCCGCAGCCAGGCGCCAATCGGATGATCGGCCCGCGGCGGCAGCGCGGCCAGCTGCGCCGCCTCGGTCACCATGCGGAACGTCACCGCCGTGAGCACCGGTCGCCCATGCTGCCGAATCGACGCGCGCAGGTGCTCGGCGAGTGCCGTCGAGCCATGCGCGAGCGCGAGCGCCACCAGCGCGTCGAGCATCGCGGTGAGATGCCGCTCCATCGCGCCGGGGGTCGCGGCGTGCGGATCCTCGTCCGGGTCGTAGTAGGTGCGCGCGATCACCGCGGGCGGGATGCGCTGCACGTACGCGCGCAGCGCGGTGAAGTCCTTGCTCGTATAGCGCCGCTCAAGGGTGAGAGGCTTGGTGAGCTTTTCCGGGGGGCGCGTCGATTTTGGGGTGAGCTTTTGCGGGGACGAGGCCGTGCGCTTAGGCATCGTCGCCCTCCTTGTCTGGCGCATCACCCGACGCATCGCCCGGCCCCTCGTCTGGATCGCCGCTGCCTCTGACGTGATCGATCGACGGTGGCATTGGCACGCGCAGTGTAGGCAGCCCGAGTTGCGCAAGCGCGTCGCTCGCCTGCGCCATGAACGCCTCGGGCCAGCTCGCGCACAAAAACTCGAACGCGGTGCGGGCCTCGCGCAGCAGTTCGGCCAGGCGCGCGTTTTCCGCGGCGTACGCGGTCACATCAAAATCCGTCGTCGGGCGCGCGCCATACATGACCCGCTGCACAAGCTTGATCGCGCCATAGTCGGCGATGAAGTCGAGCACGGGCAGGAAGCGTAGCGCCGAACTCAGCGCCACCCCGTAGGTTTCGGCCAGCGCAATCACGACCGCGAGCTCGAGCCGTGACGGCCTGACCGGCAGCAGCGGCACCGCATCGCCGTGCGCCGTCAGCCATGCGGCGGCGGCCCGGCGTTTGACGGTGATCGCTTCATCCACCGCGAGCACCACCTGCGCGACGGCGGCCGTGGGCGTCTCAGCGGGCCACCGCCGAGACGCATTGAATGCGTCGTTCGACGGGTCGTCCGATCTTTTGTTCGGATCGGCCGGCTCGGCGCCGTTTGGCGGAAAGCCTTGTGCCACGGCGCCCTCCCCTCTGTTGTAAATGTGAATTCTCCAATTCTACCCCTGAAACGCCATCCCGATAATAGACGTTATCAGGCTTGACCTGTCGGGTATCGCTCGGGGATTCTTCCGTCGGCTAAAGCCTCAGGCGGTCGGGACCAGACGAGCCGCGACCCTGGCGACTCCACCAGCTAACCCGCAGAGGCCTGAAGGAGTCGGAGCCCAGCCGGATGGATCCGTCGGGCGCCTTTGTCCGCATCTTTTTGCTGGTTTAGTGACAGTCACGAAGACGAAGCGGGCCCGTTCCGCAGAAGCGCAACCATGACACAAGACGACAGAGCACCCTATTGTTGTCTCCAGCCTGAAGGACGCTGGCCGAACCATTCCGTCGCCGCCTACGGTGCCCTCGACATTGCGCGACTGCGCGTCGTCGAGGGCGGTCAACCGGTCAACCCACTGTGATCAGGACTTGGGCGTGGGTCCGACGCGTATTGGCGTCTAGTCGCAGGACATCGGCAAGCCGCCGAGCAAAGCGACGCACGTTAGCCTATGCACAACGCATGCTGGCCATAGCAATATCGGCGCGGCGCATCTGCTCACGCTCAGGAAGATCGCCTCATGACGCTCGCGCGCAGGGCGCGATGCGGCACGCGGAGAAAGATGGTTTTTCAAGAGAGGCCTGGACTGCAATGATCGAACGCTGTCGAGCAATCGTTAGAGCACAAGGCGTTCGGAGGAGCGCCAGTGACGGTGCCCGGCTTTGCTTTGAGCCGTTCAGACGCTCCGTACGTGCCTTAAATGCCGGCGAAGCAAAGCCTGCTCTCTGGCGTCTTAACTTGGCTCCAGGCGACGCGTCGCAATAAATATTCGGCGCCTGCTCCGGCCGCGCTTATTCCTCTTCGCGCACCGTCAGTTTGCTCGATGGTACCGACTTGCGAAGGCGTTCCAGATCCCAGGTCTCCAGCCGTTGCTGCGCGTAGACCTTTGGCAAAGACGCCTGATACGCGCTCGGAGTAGTACAAATTGGCTTCGTCCTCGGGCCGCCTCGCCTGCGTATAGTCCAGCCAGGAGAGGCTTGCCCGATCGCCGCAATCGAGTCGTCGATGGACCACACACCGTTGCGAGGCGCAACAATTTCATGAAACGCGATAACCGCAGCACGCTGCCGCGGTGGATCAAGCTCGAGCCCAATGGTGGCGGGCCGGTGACTTCGTCGACGCATGTCGCGCCGACGCTGCCGGCCGTGGGAGCGCACCGTCAGTATCCGATAGCAGACGGAAAGTGCCGAGCAACGCGACCGATCCAGCACAGAGGCGATGTCGCGGCGCTATGAGCGACGAGACCGGAAGCAATGTGAGCCCATCTGTAAGAATTGGCGATAACGAAGGACAGCAGCAACTGAACGACGGAGACTGGTGGTTGCACTTTGAGTGCGATTCGGGCGAGCGTCATTGACGCGGTCATCTGTGGCATCAACCCGCTCCGCGCGGTATCGCCGAGCGGAGCACGGGCATGGCATCTAGCACATCAGGGTTTAAAGCGGTCTGCCCCGCGACGGTCACGCGCAGTTGTCATGTCCGCAGCGACGAGAATCTGCGAACAAACCATCAAACTTGTTGCAGGTCTCGCACAACTGAGTTCACCCGGGTGAACTTTCCGGCTGCAACGACGCCAGGAAAAGTCGAAGCGATTCTAGCTTCTCCGGGCCTAACGTCGTTTTATCGATGTCGATCGTCGCCTTCTTTTCAGTCTCATGCCATGTCCCGAACGAAAAGTTCACCCGGGTGAACTCCGGCGCCGAGCGATTGATGAGCGCCTCATATACTCGTTTGGGTGAAAGGGACTTCCCCGCAACGGCTTTTGCTGCACTCATCACCGCGGCGGAATCAACATCGATGACTTGCCTGAGTTTTTCTGCCCACTTCGGTTGGATATCGCTTGGCGATCGAAAGGCATTAACCACAGTGTCGGGCAGACCAGCAAGTGCGCTGTACCGACTCATCAGACTCTTGGTTTTCCCGAGCACGGCTGCAATCTCGGACCAATTTCGATAGAGCTTGAGATCAATCCCTCGTCTGTAATGCATGGCAAGCTCATACGCGGACAGGTCTTTTCGCTGTTCGTTTTCCCTACTCATCTCTTCGAAGAGATCCTTGTCGGACATGTCCTCTTGAATCATTGCTAGGACCTGCAGCCCAAGTTCCAAGCACGCTCGATGTCGTCTGTGCCCGAATACAACTTCGTAGTTCTCAGGGCCGATTCGTCTCACTTTGATCGGCTGCACGTTCCCGCCCGCGCTCAAGATCTCTTGTTTAAACGCTTCAAATGACGGTCCTTCAAACGATCGCTCGATCCGATTTGCAAACTTCGAAGCTTTGACTAATTCCGGTGAGAGTTTCCGCGTCGGGCGCGCCCCATCATGCAGCGCGAGTCTCCTTCGCGCCTCATTCAGGTCGCGTTCAACCTTTTCAAGTTCGCCTGTGAAATCCGTGACTCTGTTCATCGCAATTCGCGGCGTTCTACGTTCCGGGCGTGACATGATCGCCGGATCCAATGCCGCAGCGGCGAGTCGAGCCGCCTCCTCTTTCTTACTTGTCATCAGCTAACTCCTTCAATTAACCCAGACACGTCGGATTTGAGCCTCTACTTGGTCGACGGCTGCGTCGTAGGCAACCCGCGCCGTCTGATATGTCTTGGCACTACCCGTGTACTTGGTTATGTCGTAGACCGTGGAAAACTTGGTCCCAGACGAGCTCGATACAACTGTCTTCGGAATTTCACCTGTCATCAGCTTGTCCCCATACGCCACCTTCACCCACTCCCTCACCACGCTTTCGTTCACATTGCCCTGACCCTCGGTCATGCAAAGCAGCACGTCGATAAATTTCCACGTCTTTTCCGCACCTGCTTGCTCGGCAATCGAGGAAGCCAAACCTGAAAAGAGAGTCCAGAACTGGCTCGAACTGGCGAAGTCCATGCCACGAGGCGGTATTGGCATAATCAGCCCGTCAGCAGCAAAGAAAGCGTTAAGTGACAAGTACGAAAGCGTTGGTGAGGTATCGATTAAGATGACGTCATATTCCCCTCGAAGGTCCTGCAGTCCTTTGTTGAGCACGTCATAAAACCGAAAATCGGGCTCACGCTTGGACTGTCGACTCGGGATGTGAAATTCCGCTGCAAAGGCCACCGGGCTACAGCCCACCACGTCCAGTCCATCCCAGTAGGTAGGCTTGACCGCATACTGAAGCGATAGCTCGTCTCCGGCGCACAACGGCAAAATTGTGTCTTCCTCTTGAACCTGAGTATCTGGCAGATAGCCGCATAGGCTCGTGAGTGACCCCTGCGGATCCAAGTCGATGCACAACACGCGGTATCCGAGAAGCGACAGACCCTGTGCGATGCACATGGTTGTAGTCGTCTTACTTACACCGCCTTTGCTGTTTCCGGTGGTTACGACTACCGCCCGGTCATCCGGTCCGCGCGTATACGACCGTCCATAAGCACGCGCCCATCGCCGCGCTTCGGCCAAAGTGAAATCGCGACGGGATTTGTTTATTTCCTTACCGGCGGGAAGATCACCCTTTGCAACACGTCTCATTAGGGCGCTGCGATCGATGCGGCAAAGAGCAGCAAGTTGCGCGACGGAGAAAGTAGGGGGCTTCTTGATGTAATCCGGCGAAAAAATGCTGTTCCGAACACGCTCTACAACGTCTGCTACGCGATTGGCCTGGTCCTCGATGTCATCGATCGTGTACTCAGGGCGCAAAGGATCAATCATTGTCCGTCCGATTAGAAATTGTTGTTATACTTGGAAAAAGTAATCGGCACTAGAATACCTGATCGAAGCCGAGGAACAAAGCAAATGACAAAGAAAACGCCGGGTCTGATTTCCTCTGAATTTCTCGACTCCTCAGAGACAAGCGAGAAGGTAGCGCCCAGAGAGACAGCGCTCGAGATCGTCGCAAGGCTAGAGAAATCCCTCGTCGGAAGGGGGCATGCGAGTCAACAATCGCCGCGACCACCAACGCGTGTCCAAATTCCGCTATGGTCGGAAGATCATCGACCCGTGCTGCACGATCTGGTTCGATCCGCGCTCTTCACTTGCGGTCAAAGGGATGCGCGTATGGATCTCAAGGCGAAGCCGATATATGCGCTCGAACACATCAAAATCACGTACACGGGCGAGGAACTGCGGCAGCGCGACTATGACGTCTACTTGCAAATCCTCCATTTGTCTCGCGGCGCCACTGTTGACAATCGGCAAGAGTGGGTGGAGTTCGAGGCCCGTTCTCTGATAAAGATGCTTGGCTGGACGCAAAACTCTCGCAGCCTTGTAGAACTGCGGGAAACCATACGTCGCTTGACGGCATGCGCGCTAGAAGTAACTCGCTCCCGCACGAAAAGCAGTGTCCCTGTTGTCTATGGCGGACCACTCTTGCTCAAGTACGCAGGGGCACAAGAGGGCGGTTTTGACGAAGTGACGTTTTGGAAGGTGCAGATAAACAGCGAGGTAGCGGCACAGCTTAAACCTGGCGATTACACACGTATCGATTGGCAAATTAGGACCAAGCTTTCTCCTTTGGAGAAATGGCTGCACGCCTTCTATTCGACCAATCAACATCCGTATCCAATGAAAGTTGAGACGATCCATAAGCTATGTGGATCTCGCATGGCTGAGATCAAGTTTTTCCGCCGCGCCATCAAAGCCGCACTGGACCGCTTGACGGAAGTAGGATTCCTTTCATCTTGGCAACTCGACGAAACGGACAAAGTCAGGGTGGTTCGCGGTCAAATGCTCACCGCCAATGCCGATCGGGCATCGAGCGACGGGACCGGCTGATCCGAGGCCAACGCAACCTCAGCTAGGCTCTAGTCAAATGATCACTACCGCCTCAATCAACGGTGATTATTCGACTTGGAAAAGCCACCCAACACGCCCAAAAATCAAGTCAAATAGTCACCAGCCAGGCGAACAATCGACTTTGTAGTGAGAAACGCAGAGTTTGCAGGCCTGCTCAGCGCAAAAAAACGTGCCAATTACGGAGGCAAGCGGGCGAGATGCCCGTTATCCACAGGCCGATAGTCGAATGCTCACCCCTTTAAGTCAGATGCGCACCAACGATAGTCAAATGCTTACTCAAGGTAGTCAGATACTCCCCGGTTCGAGTCAGATATTCACCCTCGAACGTATGTAAACGTCTGATCACATTGGGGAAAGAGGTTGCGTCGACCGATGCTAGAAGGTTTTGAGAAGGTTTTTAGCTCTTCTTTAGAAAAATCTCAGATAGAGAGCACGGCTTAGCCCCTAACAGCGCCGATTTATTGTGACCATGCATCGCTGCGGCTCGTAGCCGTCTTGAATCCCGCTTTCGATCGAATCGGCTTGAATTGCGTTGGCAGCAAGCCGGGCAATCGTAACAGCGGCCTGTTTGCCTGGGACTGAGAAGGAGACCGGCAAGCCGCGTTCGACGCCGCCCTTCGCGAATTGGGTGGGTGGTGAACGGCCTAATAATCGAATATTTGATCGCCCCTCGACCTCATTACGCACGAACGTCTCGTGGTCCGCCTGGATAACGCCGCCAACGCCAAGGTTCATAGTGGTGTTGAGGAAGAACCCGCCGTCGGCATAGCCGACCTTGATGCCTCACTGCACCCCCGCCTTGCCGATGACGCGAAAAATGGCGCGCGTCTCGATGCCGCGCTTCCCCAGCTCCGCACCAGCACTTCGAACGCGATTGAGAAACGCACGCGAAATCTCGCCGAGGAACGGTTTCCTCTAGCAGACGATGACAACGGCCTATCGCTCGGAGGCGGAGACTGCGTCGTTAGCGAGGATTGCGTCTGCTCGCCCCGTCAACTCAGAGACGGAACAGCGCAAGACCGAACAGATCCGGACGACATTGAGAATGGTGACGTTGCGCTCACCTCGTTCGATTTTTCCCATGTGACTGCGGTCAATCTTAGCCGCGTGAGCTAACCCTTCCTGGGAGAGCCCAATGTCGGCCCTAAGCGCTCGGATGGCTCTACCCAAGGCAAGCAAGTACCCAGTTTCGTCGAAAGCGCCAGAGACTCTTTGCATGCCCGTATATTCCCGGTACTATGCATGTAAGACCACGGCATTTACGACCCATAGGAGGCACGATGGTGAACCGCGCAGTTCGGGAATTGCCACCCGCGATGGACGATGATCTTTTGGAAAGACTGCAACGAGAAGTCGTAGGCTGGGGCCCTGACGCGGCGATCCCGCAAAATCTGTCGGACGAGTGGTTAAAGATATTGGTCAAAGACGCGCTCCACGGCTTGTATAAAACGGGTACGCTGAATGGCGAGGGTCTTCGCACAGGGCCGGCGATGCTTGCTTTCGCGATCTCAATGGCGCAAGCAAGGCTTAATAAACAGAACGAGCCCAAGGCGGCGTCGATCTACATTCAATATCGAACTGCCTTGATCGAAGAACTTCTTGGCCGAGAGACGGGCCTATACCGGCGTCAATATTCGCTGGTGGACTTTTATAGATGATGCGCAGTCGATGCGCCACGAGTGAGCAAGCCAGACTTCGGCTTGCGGTCGCGCGCCCGGTCGAAGGCCCCGGTCTGGAAGAAGGGGAGTTAAGAAGGTGTCCAGCGCAAGCGCTGGCTGGCTTACGCCACCGGAAGAAAAGCCCGCCGTGCGACTTCGCGCAGACCGGGCTTCGGCATCGTCCCGGCTGGCGTTGCGGCGCTTAATCCGACAACTCGCTTCGACCGGTTTCGCAGGTTTCGCAGCTTTCGCGCGGGTTACGGCTGCGACGTAAAAGAGTCGAAGAAACCGCTCTTGGGGGCTGCCCCCGGCGCTCGGGCGACCGCGAACAGCCCAACCGGGCAACGCCCGGTTGGGAAAAAGGAGCGCTCGAGACGGGCTCGATCGCAACGGCGCCGGCTCTCGCCGGCGAAAGAAAAGCCGAAAAGCCCGCCTTGCGTTGTCGCACAAGACGGGCTTTTGATGGAATAGACGCCGCTGACGCGGCGTTCAGTCGCGGCGAGTACCTTCCACCGACTGGACCACTTTGCTACGCGTGTCCGGGTCGAGCTTTGGCAAGATCGCGAGAGTCCCGCCCGGTCGCAAGGTCGCGCACTTCGTCCGGCGTGCGCTCCAGCGCTATGACCGAAAAAAGCAGATCCAATAACCCCGCCAGCGATCGCAAACAGCAGTCCGCCGCCGCAAAATAGCGCAGCCACGCGGTACTTCCACACGGAAGGCGCATCGTTGCGGGCATTACCAGCGACGTCCCCCAAGACGGCTTGCGCCGTCTCCGCGATCTGGACTCCAAAGCGCGTCAATTCGTTTTCGCCGCCCGCCTCAATCAAGGCTCGCACTTCTCGCACAGCGTCGGCGACTGCGGCGCTGGCGGCTGCAGCCGCAGCCGCTTCGCGCTCGCCAGCCGCAGCCGCAGCCGCAGCGAGCTTTTGCGCCGCCGCCTCGGCGGCGGCTTCGATGGCGGCCGCGGCGCGTTCCGCCGCGCGGACCCGGACGCGCGAGTTGACCAGCGCTGCCGTGACGAGCGGATCAAACGTCGATTTTTGGCCGGTCGCTTCGAAAACTTCAGTGACGATAGATAGCCTTCGCGTCACTCACGTCCATGATTACCACGCTACCGCATTGAGTTGCTGAAACACATCGCCATACACGCGCTTGATTCGACTCTTTTCCATGGCATTGAAAGTGTTTCCTTCAAGTACCTCATTTAACGTCAGTCGGGCCGTATTCATTTTTCGAATGTCGTCACCGAATGTGTCCGACGAACGAGCACGCAAGACGATGTTCGCTTTCACGCGTCCGGCGAATCCCTTATAAGTCTTCGTTTCGGAAATGTGCTTTTCACCAATAATGAGCGGGCCGAAATGCTCGTTTTCCCACACGACCAGATCAACGTCGCCGGACTCCACCGCCGGTGCACGCGAAGCCTCCGCAACGTCGCCGAAGCCTTCTGCCGTATCCCGCAGAACATCGCCCCCGCCAATGATCGAGTGAATTATCGGCGTCTTTCCCGCATCGCGGATCGCGTCGAACGCATGGTTCGCAATGAGATAAGCAAGCAGCGGAGAAAATGTGTTGGCTCCCGTGTCAATGGCATAATTCAT
This sequence comes from Caballeronia grimmiae, assembly GCF_000698555.1. Classification (GTDB taxonomy): domain Bacteria; phylum Pseudomonadota; class Gammaproteobacteria; order Burkholderiales; family Burkholderiaceae; genus Caballeronia; species Caballeronia grimmiae. The sequence goes on from NZ_JFHE01000051.1 coordinate 29,526, forward strand.
GCCACTCAGAGATTCGGGCGATTCGAGAACGTCGATCATAAGCCGATCGAATTGCTTCTGATCAATGGTTCGATCCGGCTTCATCACCGAAAGATGCGTTACGGACAGAGCCTTGTAATGCGCGAGGGTCGTGTTCTCTTGGTCCAGATCATATGCTTTAAACCGGCGCACCGACCTTCAAAAACCATTGATCGAGCATCGTCGCGATAAGGGATTTCCCGACGCCGCCTTTTCCCTGAAGAACGAAATTCACCGTGTTGCTAATTTTTACTTTATTTTCCATCGTTTGCCCCGTTGATTAGTCCCAGTCGCGCTGTTTTGTCACGTCGCGCGTGAACGTCTGTAATGGTTGCCGATACCCTTCTTTCGAGAAAGTGCTTTGTGCCTTCGGCGCACTTTCGCGAACCGGCTTATCGGCAGATTGCTTCGATTCCTGAACCGGCCCTTTTTCTGGCGCGATTTTTGAAGTCGGGGTGCCCGCTTTTCGCGCTAAACGCATTCGTTTCATTGCGCTTTTTAGGGTGAAGAGGGAGACGACAAGCCCCTGTTCTGCAAGTCCGCGAATGATCGCTTGATAGTTCCAACCAGTCGCTTGCGCGGCCTCGATCTCGATAAACAGCTCGCGCAGTCGGCCCGCCTTAGTTCGGTTCGGGCCCCCCTTCGTCGGTGTAAACTTCGGAAATTCTTCCGGGTTGTCTTTAGAGTCGTTCATCTCTAGGCGGTTTGGTGTTGATCCCCGATTGTACGCGCCGCCGAAAGAGGTACGCCCCCTCGACGCACTCCGTGCGCCTTCGTTATGCCCTCGGGTCGCCCTCGTCGCGCACTCGACGTGTGAAACACGCATGTCATCGCCCTCGCAACGCCCTCGCAATACCCCCGCGATGCACCCGCCAACCCTCGCTCGGAAAGTTGGGCGAGGTCAATATGCGCTCGCCGAGCCCTCGACACGCACTCATCTTGCCCTCGTTGAGCCGGCCCACAGCCCCGAAACAGGAAAAGCGCGTCGTCGGCTCGCCCGCTGGGCTCGCCGGCCCCGGTTCTCGGGTCGGCTGAACCGGCGCGGAGCGCCTAGCCGCCCCGGAACCGGGGCATTTATCCAGAGCTTTTCGCGGAAAAGCTGCAGCTATACCCGGAAACAACAGCTAGTGGAACATAAAGGGTGTGGTACACCGACACCCGCGTTTCGGCGCCGAAGGCTCGTCAATGAGCGATCCTAGCGTGGTACAATTTTTGTCATCAGACTATATTTGTGGTCGCAGGTAGACCACGCGTAGGAGACCGCTGAGAAGAACATGAGAAAGACTCACACCAACGTCCGCCTGGACCCCGAAAGCTTGGAACGGCTCAGGACAATGGCCGAGACGCGCTCCACAAACGTGACGGCCCTAATTAGTGAGGCGGTCGAGCGGTTCCTTCGCGAGGAGTCGTTCCGTAATGACTTGGCATCGATGGAGCAATCCCTAGCCGCGACGGTCGTTTCGGCAATCAAGGAAACGGCTCGTGTCGGCGATGACGTTCAACTCCTAATTGGGCAAGTCGATCAACTGATGAAATTCGTGTTTCAGGCGACGCCAGAAATCTTTGATAAAGAGGCTGCAGCGATTGTGGGTTCTCGCCGATATACAGGGTTTCTTGAATCGTTCGGCAAGGAGTTCGTTGGGCGGAAACGTCGTGCAAGATTCGCTGCAGGGATGGATCAGACCATGAGCGGCGATGAAGAGCCAGATGAAAAGTGATGAGTAAATCGCGTCCTGCATCGGAATAGCGATGTATGATGTGACTGTCGACAGAACTTGATGATGGTTCGAATTGCTTTGGGGTAAACCGAACTTTCGTACCCTTGTTGTCAGGACATAACTCATGCGCGAACAAAATCAAGCATCTCCTATGACAGCAGATATGCTCGTGCGAATGAGCAAGGACTTGAGGAAAAGGCCGAATCTTTTCCACGAAACGCTTGCTGGTGTACGGTTGATTGAACGCGATGGTCGGCCATTTGCTGTGCGCTTCACTGATATTCCCGAGCCACATCAAACGGCATTCGTTGTCGCCCTACGCGGCTCTGGTCATCTATTGATCGACGGGAAAGACGAATGCGCCCATGTTTGCGACTAGCGGGACTGGATAGACGGTAGTCTTGCCGGAATGAATTAGCCGGTTTTCGTCCGTGTAGTGCGAACTTTTATCAGACCGCTGCACTGACGCAACTGTTGTGGAGGGTGGAGTGACTGCAGAGTTCTTTGATCGATCCGTTCGATCGCTCAAGGGCATTATCAGTGCGCCATCAACGCCCATTACCGTTGAAGATATGAACAAGGCGATAAAGGAGCAGGCCATGAGTACGAAAGCGACCCTTGCCCATCACGAATCCAACGATGCCTCAGAGCCGTCCTGGCGCCTATACGAGGAGATTTTCGAAACTGGGATTGTATATCTTGAGCTAAACGGAGTTGCGATAGATTTCACGATGCTCGGAAACGTGGAAAACCGTCCGGGGACTGTGTTATTACGCTTGCCGATAGAAACCGCGCAGCAGCTTGGACTGCACACTAGCGTGCCAGCCGACAAATGGGCGAGGGCGTGTGATGCCGACAAGTAGAGGTGACCACGATGGATCACAAGTTGGTCCGTTTGGCGACCGCCGTTGGTGCTGCATGGTGGCTTGCCCGATTTGGTGATTTCGCATTTCGAGCGTCGCAATCTCTAGACGGTCGTGCGGTGATGGACAATTGCGGGCGTTGACGGACTCGACTACCAGCACCGTATCGTGGCGAATGGTATCACCGTCAATGACAGAAGGTGCGCGCAGACGGGTTCGTTTGCAAGCTACATCAGTCATTCAGATGACCGGTGAAACCAAAGCTCGACCGATTACGTTGGCGAAGTCGACGCCGCACATCATGTTGGAACGGATAGGCCTCGACATCCGCGTTGCTAGTAGCCTATCAGTCCTGTTGCGAAGTCACGAAGTATCCCGGCTGCCCCAGAGTGCTAGCCGCCGCGTGGCATTTTCCGATGGCTGACTGGAAAAATGACCGTCGGGTTATTCGTCCAAGTGAGTTGACGCTCGAGCGCGCGCAGAGTGCGACGCGGAAGCTAGCATCCCCTAACTTCACATAGGGCTGGTCATCGGTCGCTCCGTGCATGCTGTCGAACTCGTTCTTTGCCTGGGCAGCAATACGCCGTGCTTCAACCATTGACGCTGCACTGTAATTCTTGCCGAAGACCACCTTCCCGCTTCGGGTGAGCTGGATGCAATACGTCTGTTCTCCCGTAACCGTCCGACGACGACCGTTCTCGACAGCGTGTTTAAAGCGAATCGTTGAATGGCAGCGCGTTGAGTTCAGGCGACGTCGTGGTGAAGCCAATCGGCAACGACCCATGGCAACAGCTCGTCGACGCGATTGACGGGATGCTCGGCGATGCGAGCGATGACGTGGCGCAGGTATGCCTCGGGATCAAGGCCGTTTAGTTTGGCGGTACCGACCAGGGTGTAGATTGCGGCCCCGCGTTCGCCGCCGCTGTCGGAACCGAAGTGCAGGAAGTTTTTCCTGCCGAGAGCGACGGCACGTAAAGCGCGTTCGGCCGCGTTGTTGTCGATTTCCACGGCGCCATCATCGACGTACAGCGTGAGCGCCGCCCATTGATTCAGCGCGTAGTTAATGGCTTTGGCGGTATCGCCTTTCTGCGACACCGAACCCAATGTCGAGCGCAGCCAGATCTCGAACGCATCGAGTAGCGGACGCGCCTGCTTCTGCCTGACACGTCTTCGTTCGTCTGGTGGCTTGCCGCGAATTGCGGCTTCGATTGCGTACAGTTCACCGATCCGGCGCAACGCCTCAGTGTTGACCTCGTTCCTGCGTGCGACGAACAGATCGTGGAATTTACGGCGCGCGTGCGCCATACATGCAGCCACGCGCACATCACCACCTTCATAGACCGCGTTGTACCCCGCGAACGCGTCGGCCTGCAACGTTCCCCTGAAGTCCTTCAGATGGCCCTGTGAATATTCACCAGCCCTTGTGGGACTGTATGCGAACCAGACCGCCGGCGCCTCCTTCGAGCCGGCTGGCCGGTCGTCCCGAACGTATGTCCAGAGACGTGCGGTACGGGTCTTGCCGTTCCCCGGCTCAAGCACAGGTACCGGCGTGTCATCCGCGTGGATTTTCGATGCGGCCATCACGTACCGCCGAACGACCTCTACCAGTGGCCGGAGCAACGCACTGCACTGGCCGACCCAGTCCGCGAGTGTCGAACGGCTGAGCTGCACGCCGTCGCGCGCGTAAATCACTGACTGTCGATACAAGGGGAGATGGTCACAGAATTTGGCGACCAGGACATGCGCGAGCAACCCCGGACCCGGCATGCCGCGATCGATTGGCCGGCTGGGCGCAGCCGCCTGCACGATGCAGTCGCAACAGGTACAGGCCTTCTTGAGTCGGCGGTGACGAATCACTCGCCAATGCCCCGGCACATAGTCGAGTTGCTCGGAGACGTCCTCGCCGAGGTCGCCAAGCGCACCGCCGCATTGCGGACAGCACGCGTCGTCGGGCTGATGAACAACGTCTTCGCGCGGCAGATGTTCCGGAAGGGGTTTGCGTCCCGTCGGCATGCCGGTTTCTCGGCGGGGCCTTGTCGGTGCGTCGACCGTCGCCGCGCCATCGTCGGCCTGCAAATCTTCGAGACGCAATTCCAGTTGTTCGATCTGGCGATCAATCTTCTCCGACTTGCGCCCGAACTGCATGCGCTGGAGTTTCGCGATCCACAGCTTCAGGTGCTCGATCTCGATCGCCCGGTCGGAGAGTGTCTTCTGGAGAGTCGTTACAGTGTCGCGCAGATCCGTGAGCTCGCCTTCGTGCTCACGTAACGTGGCGTCACGCGCGCTTAAGAGATGTCATCGGCACTTGTAAACTGATACACG
>NZ_JFHE01000052.1 GCF_000698555.1 Caballeronia grimmiae
AGATCCCGAAGGCGATGGAAGACGCCTTTCGGGAGCCCGCGACCGATGACGAGCATCAGATCAAGGCGCTCATCGATCGTTTCAACGCGGAGCAGGCGACCCGACTCGAACAGGAACTGTTTAAGCAACGCACGCGACTGGTGGATGCGGAGCGTACGTTGCAGACGAAGGTGACCAAACCGGCGACCGAGAGCAAGCGCATTGCCACAGACAAGTTCGACGCGAGCCGGAGCCGCGTGATTCGAGGATTTTTCCCGGGTACTACGCGCCCGTCCTCGTGGTCGAAGACGGGCAGTACGTGGTCAAGCCGATGCGCTATCAATGCCGCATAGCAGGCAAGCCGGCGAACTATGACATCAAATATCCCGGCACCTATAAAGCGCGGCGCGACCGCCTGGACAGGTTCTGGAAGCCGTGCTTTGGTTATACGCACGGCCTGCTGCTGGTCGACGTCTTCTACGAAAACGTCACGCGCGCGAAGTGCGAGAACACCTTGTTCGAAACGCACGACGGACCGCAGGCACCGGGCGAGGCCGTCGTCCTGGAGTTCTGGCCTAACAACGGCCAGCTGCTGATCACGCAGCCCGGACCTTCGCCTTATCGACATCGTAGCGAGTCCGAACTGAACGACGCGAACCAATTCGGCTGGCCAGCCCTACGGGGAGGAGAATTGAGTTGGCCCCTGCGATTCGCGAAGGTGACGTCGACCTCACCGAATGCGAGGCCGGTGCGCCAAGGGCGAGGCAAACGTTGTCGTTCGAGAGCCCTGCGAAAGCCGTTGCGAACGCAACGCCGCGAAGTCCTCTTCGACACGCTTCGTCATGTGGCGCTCCAAGGCGTTATGCAGCTTGTTGCAGACTTTGCGTCGACAAGCCGAACTGCCTTGCGATGGAGCGAAGGCGATCATGCCATTCCTCCGTGTCGAATACGTCATGTACGTTCTGCAGGCAGCTCAGCAGGTCGACGGTTTCCTGAGAGTAGACGTTGATCCTTGCCCGCAACAGCGCGCGCTTGAGCGCCGCCACGTCCGCATCCATATAGCTCGGGATGCGCATCGGCTCGGTCAGGACGAAGCGTACGGGCACGCCCTCCATCGAGGTGTGGTAGTCGTTCGGGCGCACCAGTGCGCCGACGGGGCAGCCGCCGCATTTTCCGCGATGAACTCCGCCGCCGCGCAACAACAGCGACCGGCTGCGCCGGCTGAGGAGGTGGGCGACGCTCTGGTCGAAGATTTGCTGTCGAGTAAGAAATGTCCGCGACATCGGTTGCTCCAAGCGGAATAGTTCGGACATCGCAAAAAAATTCGTCGACGGCTAGTCGGACTTACTGCAGCCAGGCGCAAGATGGCTAGGGTTGGCACGCATGCCGGCCGCCCACGAGACGGGTGCCGCTTGCCGACGTCAAGCCTTGTCGCGTGCGTTCCTGATGAGAGCGACAGTCCGCTCGATATCCGCTTCGTCGGTACGCCACGACGATACGCTCAGGCGGAATGCAGGACGTCCGTCCCAGACAGCCGGACCAAACCAGGCTTCACCCGACTGCTCCACCGCTTGCCGAATCGCGGCCGTCTCCGCGTCGTCCTTTGCCCGTACCAACACCTGATTGAGAACGACGCGATTCAGTACTTCGAAACCGGCATCGCGCAAGCCGTGCGCCAATCGTGTCGCCTGCGAGCAATGACGTTCGACCATCGCGGCCACACCGTTTTGGCCCAGCGTACGCAGCGCGGCCCAAATGCTGATACCGCGAGGCCTTCGGGAAAACTCGAGCGTAAGGTTCTTCTGGGCCAAGCGCGAGCCGGTGGCGTACACAGCATCGCTGCTCAAGGTCTCAGCCAGCGCGTCGGGGTCGCGGCAGATCGCCATTGCGCAGTCGTACGGCGTGTTCAGCCACTTGTGTCCGTCGGTGGTCCAACTGTCCGCAAGTTCGACACCGTACGTAAGATGCCGCAACGTCCGGGAAGCCCGCGCCCATAGGCCGAAGGCACCATCGACATGCACCCAGGCGCCTTGCGCCTTCGCCTTTGGAATCAACGTCGCGAACGGGTCGAACTCACCCGTGTTGACCTCGCCGGCCTGCAGACAAAGTATGGTGTTGGCGTCGAGTTCCGGCAGGCGTTCGGGATCGACGCGGCCGTGCGCGTCAGTCATTGCTGGGATCACCTGCTCTGTTCCGAAGCCCAGCACGCGCAATGCCTTGAGCACCACGACATGAATCCGTGCCGATACCACCACGCGGATTTGCGGCGCACCGTACAGTCCCTTGCTGTCGAGGTCCCACCCCGCCCGCTTTAGCAAGGCGCGCCGTGCGGCTGCAAGGCAACCTAGCCCGCATGCCGTTGCTGACGTGCCGAAGCCGACGGCGCTGCCGCGCGGCAAGTCGAGAGCCTCGAGCAGCCAGTTGCTGGCCACGGCCTCGATTCGTGCACTGACCGGGGACGCCATCGCGAGCGGTGCGCCTTGGTCCCACGCCAGCATTAATCGCTCTGCAGCGGCCGCGCCGGGCAACGACGCTCCGACAACGAAACCGAAATAGCGCGGCCCATTCGACGCCACCGTTGCCGGGGAGCCCACGTCGTCCAGCAGCGCTAATGTATCGAGTGCGGAGTGCCCCTGTTCGGGGAGCGGCTCATCGAATGCCGCCAAGGCTGCAATTGCCTCCGGCGTAGGAAAGACACGCCGGGTTTCAACCGACTCGAGATACCGAGCCGCGCGCCGGTCGGCGTCGGCGATCAATTCGATTTCGCCTGCTTTCATGTCGGCGATGCTGCCTGCGGCTAATAGGGAAGTGCTCATGTAGTAGAGGAAGCAGGATCAAGGTGGGAGAGGCGCAAAACGCCGTGCGTCACGCGACGGGGATCGTCGGCAGCTCGGTGTCCGCATTCGAGTGGGATACCGCGGCCACCGTGGCGACCTTGGCTGGGGGCGCACTGACCTCGTCTAGTCGCTGAAGCTGCTCTGCGCTCAGCGTCAGATTCACCGCCCTCAGATTGCTGACAAGCTGCGGAAGTGAGCGGGGGCCGATAAGCGGCAGGCCCCCGTGCGCCGCTACCCAGGCGATGGCCACTTGATCCGGCGTGGCCTCGAGTTCGCGAGCGATGTCGAGCACCGTGTCCAGCACATCGGTACGCTGCCGCGAATCTTCGGCTTGAAACACGGCGCCCCCAAACGCTTCACGTCGGCCCGATTCGCCGTTGCGATACTTTCCAGTCAACATCCCTCCGCCGAGCGGCGACCAGGTCAGCGTCGCAAGGCCCAAGGCACGGCAGGCTACGAACGTGTCGGCCTCGGGTTCGCGATGCACGAGACTGTACTCGAACTGTGCGGCGGCGATCGGCGTCGCGCGCGTAACCTCGGCAAGCGTGACGGCGCGGGCGAGGCGCCACGCCGGGAAGTTGGACAGGCCGGCGTAGAGGATCTTGCCAGCGCGGGCGAGATCATCAAGCCCCCGCACGATTTCCTCCGAGGGTGTGAACACGTCGGGCTGGTGCACCCACAGCAGGTCGATTCGGTCGGTCTTCAAGCGCTTGAGGCTTGCCTCCACCGACGCAACCATTGCCTTGCGGCTATTGCCGGTCACGAGACGGTCGGGGACGGCGCTCGCGCCGCTCGAGAATTTGCTCGCGAGGAAAAAATGGTCGCGCTGGCCCTGCAGCAATGTGCCGAGAATCTCCTCTGATTGCCCGAATTGATAGACGTCGGCCGTATCAATGAAATTGCCTCCTGCTTCAGCGTAAGCCTGGAAGAGGGAGGCGCTCTCCACCTCGTCCGCTCCGTGGCCCCAGCGGGTGCCAAAGTTGGCCGTACCGAGAACGATCTGCGATACGCGCACGCCAGTACGCCCAAAACCCTGATATTTCATTGACAACTCCCTGAGGAAACGGATGAATGCGGGTATATACCCGCAATGGATGCTGAACTACTTCAGCGTGGTCGGCCAAGGGTGTCCGGCCCTTCCCGCGTTGGTACGGCTTAGAAGCGTGCGCCTAAGTGATTGCCTCGCCCAACTCTGCAAGCATCGAACGAAGGGCTTCAACCTTTTTGAGCCCAATCTTCTCGCGCACCGAGACCTGGCAGCGATCCCAGGCCGGCGTAGCGCGACGCAGCAACGCTTTGCCGTCCGAAGTAAGCGACACGACGCGCTCCCGCTGGTCGCCGGGATCAATGCCGATATGCGTCAGCTCGCGACTTTCGAGAACCTTCACGTTTCGGCCGATCGTCGAGCGGTCGAGATCGACGAGCGCACCCAACTGGGTCAGACTGACCGGTTGGTGATCGGCGATGGTTCGCAATAGAAAGTACTGAGCGATATTAATTTCAAACGACGCAAGCGCCGCGTCGTACGCCTCAGTCAATTTTCGGGAGGCGCGGCGAAGGTCGGTGCATAAACAGGGCGTTTTCATGAACGCGAGTATATACCCGCAATTTCTGCCAGGCAATCGTGGCGTGCAACCTACTAGGTGCAAACGACGTTACCAGGAGCAACCGATCTGCCTTCTTGGCAATCGTCACATAGCGACTTAAGCTGCGGAGGTATCGAGTTGAGACCATGTCTTGAGGCAAGACAACCGGCCGAACCGCACTGTCGATCCCCGGAACGACGTCGGAGTCGGTCTCGAGTTCACATTTATTGGATGACCAAGGGAAGCTTATGAGCGACGTTCTTTTCACTCCGTTCACGATTCATGCACTGACTATCCCGAATCGCATCGTGATGTCGGCAATGACGCGCGGGTTCTGCACCGGCGGAGTGCCCGGCGACGATGTGCTCGCTTATTACCGCGCCCGCGCGGCCGGCGGCGTCGGCCTCATCATCACCGAAGCCGTCGCGGTGCAACGCGCCGCTGCTGCCGAGGTGCAGGGCATTCCGGTCTTTCACACTGCCGAGGCACGCGCGGGATGGTCATCGGTCGTGCAGGCAGTGCACGATGAAGGCGGCAAGATCGCAGCGCAATTGCATCATGCGGGTGCGTTGCGCGATCCGGCGCTGTTGGGAGCGTCGGCAGTGCCGAACGACGAGCCTAACAGCATGACCGTGGCCGATATCGAGAACACGATCACGGCCTTCGGCGAAGCGGCGGCCACGGCACGCGCCCTGGGATTCGATGCCGTGGAAGTTCACGGCGCGAACGGCAACCTGATCGACCAATTCCTTTGGGAAGGACGCAATACCCGCAGCGACAGCTGGGGCGGAAGCTTGATCGCCCGCACCAAGTTTGCCGCTGAGGTGGTGCGTGCGGTGCGTCGGGCGGTGGGACCGTCGTTCCCGATCCTTTTTCGGATATCACAATTCAAGCAACGTGCCTTCGACGCCAAAATCGCGAGCGACCCTTACGAGTTCGGCGTCATTCTCAACGCACTGTCGGACGCAGGTGTGGACGTCTTCCACGCCTCGCAGCGTCGTTTCTGGGAGCCGGCGTTCGAGCCCTCGCCGCTGAACCTTGCCGGCTGGGCCCGACGTTTGAGCGGCAAGCCAGCCATGACGGTGGGGTCGGTGGGTCTGGACGGTCCGGACATCACAGATCTCTTGACGGGCAATGGCGGCAACGCCGGCCCAGCTGGACTCGACGCATTGCGTAGTGGCATCGACGAGGGCCAGTTCGATCTGATCGCCGTCGGTCGCGCATTGCTGACCGATCCAACGTGGCCGAACAAGGTACGGGAAGGGCGATTGGCGGACTTGCGCGGTTTCGATCTCGCGTCGCTAGGCAGCCTCGTCACGAGCGATGCCGCCGCTGCACTGTCCGTTCCCGCCGCCGAAGTTGCTGGCAATGCTTGATGCGAACCGACCAGGGGAGAAGTCCGCGATGACCGATGCCGCACGCAAGTCCCATCCGTTTCTCGACGATCTCGAGGAGAACGTCGTCCTGATCAGTTCAGTGTTGCGTTGCCCTGTGCATGGACGCGAGACGGTTGCCCGCGTTGTCAAGGCGGGCGCTTGCCACTACGCCAGTCAGACGCCGCGGTTTCTAGGCGCGGCGGGGGAGCGCAGCTACTTCGAGTACGACGCGCAGCTAGTGGACGGTGTCGCCGCGTCGGGCCTCGTATCCATGGTGCGCAATGCGCACGGACGGGTGACGCACCTGCATATCGCGTTTAGCCCGCTCGATGCGGTGCTGTCGATGGCGAACGGCCTACGCGAACAACTCGGCGCCGAATGCGATCCAGCATGGTTCCTGCCTTCAGGAGAAGGAGTGTGAGAGCCGCACGCTTGACCTCATATGGTGATCCGGTCGCCGGAATCGAACTGCATGAGATTGCCGAACCGCCACATCCCGGCCCCGACGAAGTGTTAGTGCGGATGCGCTATGCCCCGGTCAATGTCAGCGACCTGATGGTGGCGCTCGGCGTCTACGATTGGCGGCCCGCGCTGCCGGAAGTATTGGGCAACGAGGGCGTCGGAGTTGTGCTCGCCTGCGGTTCAGGCGTGAGCGGTTTAGCGCCGGGCACCGCTGTGGTGGTGCCGTTCATGGCGCGGACTTGGCGTGAGCGACTCGTCGTGAGGTTCGATCAATTGACGCCCGTCCCCGATGGCGTCGACTTGCAGCAGGCGGCGATGGCCACCATCAATCTCGTGACGGTAAAGATGCTGCTCGATGACTATGTGAGCCTGGCCCCCGGCGATGCAATCGTCTACAACGCGGCGAACTCGGGACTGGGTCATTGCGTGGCCGGCCTTGCGTCGCGGCGTGGGCTTCATACGATTGGGCTGGTGCGCAGACAAGCGGACGTCGAGCGGGTACGGCAAGCCGGTTGCGAACACGTGTTGCTCGACGAGGACGCGAGCGTGTCGCCCGGCCGTCTGCCTGCCGGCTTGCGTGTCCGTCTTGCGCTCGATGGCGTGGGTGGCTCATCCTCGGGGCGGCTCGCACACTTTCTGTCGCCCGAGGGCACGCTGGTGGCTTATGGCGCGGCGAGCCACGAACCGATGGCAATCTCGGCCCAGCATCTGATCTTCAAGCGGATCGCGGTTTATGGTTTCTTTGAGGGCCGTCAAGAGAATGCGGCGCGCATACCGGGCGTGCTCGCATCGGTGCTCGAGACGTTGCGACAGGACGGCATCCGCCAGCCCATCGCGGCGGTCTACCCGCTAGTACACATCCGCGATGCGGTGGCCCATGCGATGCGCGGAGGGAAAGTGTTGATCGATCTGGACGCCCTGAACAAGGTTGGCGTGTGATGATGTTGGCTTTCGTTACCCACGCAGGACGGAACGTGCCCGATACCCATGATGTGGTCGTCGATAGTTACCGACGCTGGCTCGCCATGCCGGTGATCGCCTCTCAATGTCCAGTGCGCGACGTGCTAGATCGCCTCGGAGAGAAATGGAGCACGCTCCTGGTGATGGCGCTTGCCGAGCGGCCGCGCCGTTTTGGAGAGTTGATGCGTGCGGTGCCCGACATCTCTAAGCGCTCGTTGACTCACGCCTTGCGTAATCTCGAGGAAGACGGAATAGTCATCCGCAAAGTATTTCCTACTAAGCCGCCGTCCGTCGAATACGGGCTATCGCCGCTCGGTGAGTCGATGCTGGCGCCGTTAGCCACGCTGATTGCTTGGGCCGAGCAGAGTCACGGCGAAATCAAGCAGGCGCGCGAGCACTACCGTAATCGTGGCGATTAAGCCGCGCCGATTTGTTCCTCCACTGATTCGGGGAATCGTCATGTTTACCTCGCCCCTTCGTATCCGCGTCCAGTTTCCACGACTGTAATCCACTGCGCTCGCCGCCTGAAGCGTCGACGCTAAGGTCGATGCTTCCCGGCGGATTGCCGCCAACAAATCACCTTGACATAGTGCGTATGCACAGTTACCCTCGGCATATGGAAACAGAGCAGCCTCCTGACGACTGTAACTGCTTGGTGCTGCGACAAGCCGCTCGGCGAGTCACGCAGCTTTACGAGCGCTACCTAGGTGCGGTTGGTTTGACAACCGCACAGTTTTCCATCATCTCGAAGATTGCCCGGTACCCGGGCGTAACGACGCTGGAACTTGCCGAACAGATGGTCATGGACCGGACCACTTTGGTGCGCGCAGTGAAGCCATTGCAAAGGGAAGGCTTAGTGTTGGCAAGTAAAGGACCGGGAGCCGGTCGCACACATGTCCTGTCCCTCACAGTCGAAGGACAGATCAGATACACCCTGGCGCGGGAGTCATGGCGTGCGGCGCAGGCGGAGTTCGAGCGGCGGTTCGGAGCAGCGCGTGCAGAGTCGGTTCGCGAGGAACTGCGAGCCATTGCGGTGTAAGGCGCAATTGGGCTCGGGCGTGAGCGCGCTCGCTTGGGTGGGGACGCCGCGCTCAGCGCCGCGCCAGTGCGACTTCGCATACTTCGTCCATGCAAACTCCGTCTCTTGAAAGTGCTCACCAACGAGAATGACGCCGGCTAAGAACCGATAGGTATTCTTCATTTCGTTGCTATTAAATGCTCACATGGAGATTGAAATGCTTGGAAGGGATGTGGTCATTTGTGCTGCCGTTCGCACAGCCATCGGAAGCTTCAATGGGTCGTTGCGAGCGGTTCCTGCAACGGAGCTTGGCGCAACCGCTATTAAGGAGGCGATCGCGCGCTCCGGCTTGGGCGCCGGCCAAGTGGGCGGGGTGGTGATGGGAAACGTCGTGCAGGCGGGGAACAAAATGAATCCTGCACGTCAGGCTTCGATCAACGCTGGTATCCCGGTATCAGTGCCGGCGTTGTCAGTGAACCGGGTGTGTGGATCAGGGGCGCAAGCAGTGGTTTCGGCGGCACACGAGATCTGGCTTGGTGTTCGCGACGCAATGGTCGCCGGCGGCATGGAGAACATGGACATGGCGCCTTTCCTCCTCGCCGGCGGCCGTTGGGGCTACCGGATGGGCCACGCCGAGATCTACGACAGCTTGCTACGCGATGGTCTGGAAGACGCTTTTTCTGGAGAGCACTCCGGATGGCATACAGAAGATCTGGTAGCGCAGTTCCACTTGACGCGCGAATCCCAGGATCGGTGGGCAACCCGTTCACAACAACGCTTCAGCAACGCTCAGAGACGAGGGCTTTTTCGGGAGGAAATTGTCCCAGTGTCGGTTGCGGAAAGAAAGGGTGTGGTCGTCTTCGAGCAGGATGAAGCACCGCGGCCGGATACGAGCGTTGAGGCACTCGCCAAACTGAAGCCGGCATTCCGGCCCGAAGGTACGATCACTGCCGGAAATGCACCTGGCCTGAACAGTGGAGCAGCCGCGTTAGTCCTCGCCGAGCGGAAAAAAGCGGAAGCAACAGGCATTGAGCCACTCGCCCGCTTGGCCGGGTACGCAGTCAGCGCTGTGGAGCCCGGCATGTTCGGACTGGGCCCCGTCCCGGCAATCCGAACGGTGGCCGAGAGGGTTGGCTGGGCACTCAATGAAGTGCAGCGGTTCGAAATCAACGAAGCATTCGCCGCAGTACCCCTTGCCGTTATCCGCGAACTAGGCATCGATAGCGAACTGGTGAACGTCGAAGGAGGAGCTGTCGCGCACGGGCATCCAATTGGCGCCACCGGCGCAATCCTAGTCACGCGACTGATCCATTCCATGCGACGTGACGGGTTGACTCGCGGGATAGTGTCGCTTTGCATCGGAGGAGGTCAAGGGATAGCGCTGGCGCTCGAAACCCTATGACAACGGGCGCGCTGTGGTAACCGCCGGCGGCGACTTACGACTTCTTAGAAAGTTCTAACGGCTCAAGCAAGAGTCGTCGTCCGTGACTTCTACTCATTTAGCGCGTGTCATACAAGCCGAATGCAATCGACCGATGCGGCCTACGCTGTTGCATTCAATTCACACTTCCGATGCTTGTCTCTCACGTCGGCAGAATGCGCGAGGGAATGAGTCCTGCTCGCCTGACCGATCGCACGGCGAGCGGGGCAACCGTCAGCGATCTGACGGTCGGCGACAGTAATCTACGCGGCGAAAGCCAAGGCATGCGAGAACACGATCAAACCAACCGCCGTATGCCTGCGGCAGCGGCGAACGAAGTTGCTCTTCGGGTACACCTCGCGTTGGACGCACTTCTTCGTGGGAAAGGAAGTCAAGAATCGGCGCACTTGTTAATGCAGTCTGTCGTCCTGTGTCGTTTCCTTTGCGACGAGGGATGCGGACGCCAGGACGAAGATATCTTTGATACGGCCGAAGCGGCCATCGTTGCTGTGACACTCGAGGGACGATCGACAGGTAACTGGTCGGTAGGTGAGCGTGCGGCTGGACCTCTTGCAGCAGTGGTGTGCCTTTACGATTATCAATTGCAGACCGCTACGCTGAGCGTACTATCGGACGTCGAGACGAGATATATGCAATTTGTGCGGGATGGATTAGGGCAGAGGCGACTACACCCCAGCGCAGCAACTCATAAGTCAGGGTCCCTGCGATAAAGGTATGCGGCGTATGCGATAGGAGCCCGCATCAGACACGCCGACGCTGCGCCGGCGTAGATCGTCAGGCACATTCCCTCGAGACCTTGCTCTATTGTGCCGAACGCCGCGCGAGTCGACCGTTACCGTCAACGCGTCTTTCGTGCCTCTGTCGTAAGTCTCTAACGCTCACTCAGTTCATTCAATACTGTCTCTTCTATGGCAGACAGTTTGGCGTCGTTAGTCGGTCGATCCGACCGATACAGCGTCACAGGCAACGCCTGCGCTGGACCGAATTGGCGGTTTGCGCTTGCCGTTGCCCGAACCTAGTCGATTGCGCCTGCTTCTGAGGACTAAAAGCGATCGACGGACAACGGATCGCAGCGATGCGTTCGAAAAAGAAGACCGATCTTTCGACCGTAAATTCTGGCGTGTGCGTATAATCCTGACGCCGACGGTCGTGAACCGCGGGGGCGCATAGTTGGCACCGTTGCCTAAATCAGCGGTTCGGCCCGGTGCGAACGGCATTCAATATTCTTATAGCGTGAATAATTGCTTACCACTTGTCGGATACGATCATCGACAAACGAGATTCAAGCAATGCATTTCTTTTGGGCTCCCGAGACAGTGCGAGCGACCGCGGACAGGTTTCCAGCACAAAGTCGAAAGAAGGCTCGCTTTGACGCTGACGACGGCGAAGCATTCCGGGCAAGTGGTGAGAAGTAATCGAACGTATTGGGGTGAACGGGTGGATACCGAGAACAAATCGCTGTACGAAGATGTGAGCACCCGCACCGGAAGGCGTTGGGCTAGGTATGTGCGAATTTCAGTTTTGCTTGTCGTGACGGCGGCTGTCTGCGCCTATCTTTATCGCGCCAATCACCGTCCCCCGGCCGGTGCGGCCGGTAGCGCGGCGCACGAAGTCACTGTGAGCCGGCCCCTCAAGCAGGATGTTGAATCTCGTCTAGGTTTCCTTGGGCAATTCTCCGCGGTAAGTCAAGTGGAATTGCGAGCACAGGTGGGCGGAACGCTGACCGCGGTTCTGTTCAAGGATGGAGCCATCGTTCGAAAGGGAGATCCGCTGTTCAATATCGACCCGGTCCCCTATGAAATTCGTCTTGCACAAGCGCAGGCGAACAAGCGGACAGCGGATGCGCGCCTAGTGCTAGCTCGTCAGGAACTCGCCAGGGCCGAGGAGCTTCAGCGAAATGATGCGGGCACCGTGGAGAGCGTGGAGCAGCGAACTTCGTCATTCAATGCCGCGCAGGCCTCTGTAGATGCCGCGCTCGCTGAGATCCGCGACGCTCGATTCGACCTGGATCATTGCCGCATCGTCGCGCCATTCACCGGAAGAATGGGCCGTCACCTCGTTTCAGAAGGCAATCTGGTATCCGGTAGTCGAGCGGGCTCCAGTCCGACGACTTTGTTGGGGACGCTCGTATCGTTGGACCCTATCTATCTCGACTTCGATATGAGCGAGTCCGACTATAAGCAGTTCCGGAGTTACCAAGGCGATCTCCACGGTCCGGTGTCGAATGTCGTCGAGCTCTATTCGGATACTGACAGCGAGACCGTGCGCCGCGGAAAGCTCGATTTCATCGATAACGTACTCGATCGATCCAGCGGGACCATACATGCGAGGGCAACTGTTCCCAACCCTGGTCTGTCACTCACTCCCGGCGAATTCTCTCGCGTCCGGGTTGCTGTCACGTCGCCTGTTCCGAAGTTACTGGTCCCCGACGAAGCAGTCCTCCCTGATCAATCGCAGCACGTTGTCTTGACCGTCGACAAAGCAGGGATGGTATCGCCTAAGCCCGTTGAGGTAGGCGAAATGCATGGTGGCCTTCGTGTCATCACATCCGGCCTGAGTGACGACGACAGGGTGATCATCAGCGGTTTGCCATTCGCCGCTCCCGGAACGAAGGTGACGACGCGCGAAGGCACGATTCGCGCCGAAGCTCAACGCCAATGACAGGCATAACATGAGAATCGCCCACTTTTTTATCGACAGGCCGCGTTTCGCGACAGTCGTCAGTAGTTTCATAACACTGATTGGGATTGGGGCGATGTTCGTCCTGCCGGTGGCCCAATACCCGGAAATTGTTCCGCCGACCGTTCAGGTCACCACGTCGTACCCCGGTGCCTCAGCCGAGACGATCGCTCGCACCGTAGCAACGCCGCTCGAGCAGGAAATCAACGGCGTGGAGAACATGCTCTATATGAGCAGTCAGTCGACCGGAGACGGACGCTTGAGCGTGACCGTGACTTTTCGTATTGGAACCGACCTCAATGTCGCGCAGATGCTAACGCAGAACCGGGTGCAGGATGCGTTGCCTCGTCTGCCGGAGGACGTCCAACGCCTTGGGGTTCAAGTTCGGAAGTCGACTCCGAGCATACTTTTAGCGGTGCATTTGTTCTCCGGTGACAAATCTCGCGACACGCTATATCTCTCGAACTACGCAACGCTGCACGTCAAGGATGCTTTGGCTCGCCTTCAAGGCGTGGGCGACGTGCAGTTCCAAGGCGCACGAGAATACGCGATGCGTGTATGGATCGATCCGGACAAGGTCGCTGCCAGCAACGTCAATGCAGCGGATGTGCTGTCGGCGCTGCGATCGCAGAACTTGCAGGTCTCCGCAGGCGTTCTCAATCAGCCGCCGACCGGGAGCGATGCAGCCTATCAAATTGGCGTTGAGGCGAAAGGTCGGTTATCCACGCCGGAAGAGTTCGCAGATATAGTCATCAAGAGTGATCCACAGGGCCGAGTTACGCGAATCCGGGATATCGGTCGGGTTGAGGTCGGTGCTGCAGACTACGGTTCTACTGCGTACATGGACAAAAGTAACGCATCGACACTTCTCATTTATGCTGAGCCGGGCGCTAACTCACTGTCCGTTGAGAAAGCTGTGCTTGCCAAGATGCGGGATCTCAGCCGGGAATTCCCGGCGGGGGTCGAATACAAGGTGATTTATGACCCGACCATCTTTATTGGCAAGTCAGTCGAAGAAGTAATCACGACCATCTTCGTTGCGGTACTGCTTGTCGTCGGCGTCGTGTTCCTATTCCTGCAGAACTGGCGCGCCACGATCATCCCGGTTGTCGCGATTCCGGTGTCGCTCCTTGGGTCGTTCATCGTTCTCGCGGCATTCGGAGTTTCGCTGAATAACCTATCGCTCTTCGGACTGGTGCTCGCGGTTGGAATCGTCGTCGACGACGCGATCGTGGTGGTAGAAAACGTCGAACGAAACATCGCGATGGGAATGTCATCGGTAGAAGCGTCTCACAAGACGATGGACGAGGTCGGTGGCGCGCTTTTGTCAATTGCTTTAACGCTTTGCGCCGTCTTCGTACCTTCTGCATTTATCAGTGGCATCTCCGGCCTGTTCTTCCGTCAGTTCGCCGTTACCATCGCAGCTTCGACGGTGATCTCATGCTTCGTTTCGCTTACCCTTAGCCCCGCCCTTTGTGCAGTGCTTTTCGCGGGGTCCTCTCATGGCGCCGGCGGGGGAGCTTCACAGCGGCCACGCAGCTTCGTCCGCTCCGGGTTTGAGCAATTCAACAAGTTGTTCGAGAGGCTCTCTTTTGGATACGGTCGACTAACAAAGCGGCTGGTGCGCGGTTTGAGTGTAGTGCTGGCTATTTATGCTGCGCTAATTGTCATGACAGGCGTGCAGTTTCTACGTACGCCTACGGGATTCATTCCCGAGCAGGACCAGGGATATTTGATCACGGTCGTGCAGTTACCGGCTGGTTCTTCCTTGCAGCGGACCGAGAAGGTTGTGAAACAGGCGATTGACCTATCGCTTGGAACTCGGGGTGTCGAGCACGTTGCGCCGTTTGTTGGTCTGGATGCGACGACGTTGACAGTCGCTTCCAACTCGGGGACCGTCTTTACGGGCTTGCCCTCACTGTACAACCACGACGTTCCGGGCATGACCGCGACGTCAGTACTGAATGATTTGCGCAGGCGCCTCTCGGTCGTAAAGGACGCGTATGTGCTGACCATTCCACCGCCGCCAGTACAAGGCCTCGGTAGCGCAGGCGGTTTCAAGATGATGTTGGAGGATCGCGCTGGGCTCGGCTCGGAGGCGCTGGTGAAAGCAGCGAGAGACCTGGTCAACGCCGCCAATCACGATCCCACCTTCGCAGGCGCGTTCACGCTGTTTAACGCCGGCGCACCGTCCGTATTTGCGGACGTCGACCGAGTCAAGGCGCAAAAGGTCGGCCTTACCCCCACTGACGTTTTTTCGACCTTGCAAGTCTATCTGGGATCGCAATATGTGAATGACTTCAACTATCTCGGGCGGACGTATCAAGTGATCGTACAGGCCGATCAGCGATTCAGGCAGACAACGCCTGATATTAGCCGTCTCAAGGCTCGCAACGAATACGGCGAAATGGTGCCGATCGGGACGGTGGCGGAGCTGCACGACCGCACGATTCCTTACCGCGTACCGCGTTACAACCTCTTCCCCGCGGCGGAGGTCCAGGGCGTAGCTGCACCGGGCGTGGCGACCGGTACTGCGCTTCAACGCATGGAAGAATTGGCCAGTCAGGTGCTGCCCCGTGGCATCGGGTTTGAGTGGACGGACCTCGCTTACCAGCAACAGCTGAAAGGTACACCGACTCTGGTCGTCTTTGGGGCTGCCGCTCTGTTCGTATTCTTAGTGCTAGTGGCGCAGTATGAAAGCTGGAAGCTGCCGCTCGCCATTGTCCTCATTGTGCCTATGTGTCTTTTTGCATCCGTGAGCGGCCTCGCTATGCGGGGCATGCCAATAGACATACTTGCGCAAATTGGTTTCGTCGTCTTGGTGGGGCTTGCCGCGAAGAACGCAATTCTCATCGTCGAATTTGCCAGACAGCAAGAGGATCAAGGAGTGAGCCCACAAGACAGCGCGGTGTTCGCCGCACGCACACGGCTTCGGCCAATTCTCATGACATCGCTCGCATTCATCCTTGGGGTAGCCCCGCTTGCAGTTGCGACCGGCGCTGGGGCGGAGATGCGTCAGTCGCTTGGGACGGCAGTATTGTTCGGGATGTTGGGGGTTACCGGATTCGGTCTCTTGTTCACTCCGGCTTTTTATGTATTCATTCAGCAGTTCGCGCGTAAGGGACCGACAACTCGATGATCTCGCATCTGCTCCCTCTCCGAATGAAGTGCCGGCGTGAGCTTTCGTTGGCGATTCATCTGTTATCGATCACGCTTGCCGGATGCGCAGTAGGACCGGACTATTCGCGTCCAGAGCCAGGGCTGCATGATTTTGTGCATGTCCCACCGGCTGCCCAAACTCGGCAAGGTGAAGCGCCTTCGTTGGACACCTGGTGGAGGGCCTTCAACGATCCACTCTTGGCTGAACTGATCCAGCGTGGACTGCGCCAGAATCTGGACATGGCGGCAGCGCTAGCTCGCGTAGGGCAAGCTCGCGCGAATGCGTCAGCCGCAGGTGCGAACCTCTTGCCAACTTTTGCTGCTCAGGCCGACGCGACCGCCTTACATCAGAGTGCGGAGAGTTCCTCGGGCTCGTTAGCGCAGGCGTATTCCGGTTACAGTCGCGGCCAGAGAGAATATTCCGCTGGAGCAGTTGCCAGCTGGGAGATCGATCTGGCCGGTGGGCTGCGACGGGATGCCAGCGCCGCCCGCTATGAACTCGAAGCGTCAGAAGCCGAAGGGTTGGGGGTCCGGATCACGGTGGCCGCCGACATTGCGGACGCATATCTTCAGATTCGGGGCCTTCAGGCCCGAGTCGCGGTAGCGAACGACCAGGTGATGACGGACGGCAAATTGCTCGACCTCGTCCGCGCAAGAAAGCGCGCTGGCGCTGCCGAAGAGCGGGAAGTCGCACAGGCCGAGGCACTGTTGACGCAAGCAAAAGCGTTGCTGCCTATACTTAGGCAAGCGCTTTCAGCACAATTCAACAGGCTAGACGTGCTGCTAGGCGTTCAGCCTGGGACTTACACTAGCGCGTTGTCGGTGCCCTCAGCTATTCCCTCGATACCGCCGATCGAAGTCAGCAACGCTCCGACGGAAGTGCTTCGCCGGCGCCCCGACATCATCGCTGCTGAACGCAGACTCGGCGCGTCCAGCGAACGGATTGGCGCTGCGATTTCCGACTACTATCCGAAAATCTCGCTTTCTGGGTTGCTAGGTTTCGACAGCGTCAATGCACACCAGCTATTCACTGGGCGAGCGTTTCAAGCCGCAATTACCGGGGGTCTCCGCTGGCGCCTTTTTGATTTCGGCAAAGTGGACGCAGAAGTAAGGGCAGCAAAAGGCGCGAACGCTGAGGCTCTAGCCAAATACCGGCAAACCGTGTTGCGCGCAGCGCAAGATGTTGAAGACGCATTCGTGTCCCTCATGGAGGCCGAAAGCTACCGAGCCGAACTGGAACAGGAGGTGCAGGCATTGACTCGTGCACGTGATCTGTCGCAGCTAGCATATAAAGCGGGCTCCATCACGTTAACGGACGTTCTCGACGCCGACCGCGAATTGCTGACTGCACGCGATGGGCTCGACGCGTCTCGGGCGGACGTCGCGCGCGCCGCCGTGACGGCGTTCCGCTCGTTGGGTGGTGGCTGGGCCATGGATGGGAACAGTGAAGCCGTGCAGCCATTGGCACAGGCGAATAACTGAGTCGGCGACTCTAGCTTTCAGACGGGAACATACAGATCGAGGAGTTCATCCACAGTGGCGTCGAGGAGTTCCCTCGAAAATTTATCGTCGCTAACACCGCGCGATAAGGACAGCGCCCCTACACAAGCGCTAAACAACACAATGGCTTTCCGACGTCGACTTTTCTTACTATCAGATCCAATGAGCGCTTCGAGCATCGTCAAAATGTGCCTTAATCGTCCTTCGAATGCGACCTTCGCATCGGGGTGCGCGCGCGAGACGTCGTTTGCAAGCGAGGACAACGCGCATCCTCTGATAACGTCGTCGCGATGCGCTGACGAAAGATAACTGCGGATCGCGGCCTTGAGGTCTCCTTTCGCGACCTCCTCCCACGCATCCAATTCCGAGAAGGCGTGTTGTAGGGCGTCGACGACGAGGGCATCGCGCGTTGGAAAGTGCTTGTAGAAGCCGCCGACAGTTAGCCCGGCCTCGGACATGATGTCAGCTAAGCTGATTCCCTCGAGGCCTTTTTGCCTGAAGCGTTGTGATGCGATCGCGACAATCTTAGCGTGAGTTATCGCTTTCTCTGCCTGAGAATGTCCCATATGAGTCCCTTTTCATTTCTGGTAGGTTACCATAATCCAGATTCAGGCTTCTCAGCCTTTGATCGAAGGCTCTTTTGGCGACGCCACGGGTTTGTCCATAGGCGACCCGTTGTTTTCCGGCGACGAGGCATCTTGCATTCGAGTTTGGAAGCGACGCAACGAAATGCATCGCTTCGAAAGTGCGTGTCGGAATCAGCCGCCTCGCCACCACTTTTTTTCTTTCCGTCAGCAATGCGTGCTTTGGATGAAGCGACGAATGTCGTTGTGAAGTGTTGCCTCACCGAGAATCGACTCGTGATCACACCCCCCGTATCGAAGCAGTCGAGCGTGAACTCCGGAACTCATCAACCGACCTGCGTACGCCTCAGCTTCGCGTCTCAGACAATCCATTTCCGGTACCGCGATAAGTGCGCGCGGGAGTCGCCCTAGGCGGTACGACTCCAGCGGCGCAGCATACGGATGCATCGTTGACGAGGGGTTGGGAAGGTACGCTTTGTAGTTGCGCGAGTATCGTCCCAGCAGCTCATACGATGAACTACCTGCGGACCAATCGAACATAGTCAGGCTTGGGTCGAGCAACGGAGCAATCAACACCTGAGCGATAGCATTGGGGACGCCGCCCCGATCTCTTGCCATTGCGGCAAGCCCCGTTACCAAGCAAGCGCCGGCGTCATGCCCGACAAGCACGGGATCACCGCCGGCCGGTAAGACTGCTGTTCCAGCGCGAGCGAGCCATTGTAAGGCGGCGTATCCATCCTCCAGGGCGACAGGAAATGGAAACTGCGGCGAAAGCGAGTATCGGACACAGACGACCGGTAGCTGGGATTCGCTCGCTAGGCGACCAGCCAATAGACGCGCTGCTTCGCTTTCTCCTGAAATGAAGCCGCCCCCATGGAAAAACATCAAGACCGGGCCTTCGGTCGCGGTCGGAATATAGCATTGCAGTTCGATCGGCTGGCGATAGCCGTCAATCCGCACTGTCTCTTCGGTCCACTCGATCATCAAGTCTCTGTATTCCACTTCCCCGGATGACGCATTGTGTACTAAACTGGCACTCTGGTATATGAGCGTAATCCAGATAGTCTCTTCACGCTTTTTCCAATAATCCACGCGCCGGCAGCTATGCCCGCTGTCGGCCGACGTATTGGCGCATATTTCATGGATCGATTTCAGGCAATGCATCTGTTCACCCGCGTGGTAGAGATGAACAGCTTCTCGCGTGCAGCAGCTTCGTTCAACCTTCCTCCGGGATCCGCCACGAACATCATCAAGAGTCTCGAGGCTCACTTGCAGGTCCGACTGTTGCAGCGAACCACTCGCCGCCTGAATCTAACGCCTGAAGGCGCGGATTATTACGAACGTTGCATACGACTACTTGCTGAACTCGAGGAAGTCGAGAGTGCTCTTACTCGTTCGGGAAAGTCGCTCCGCGGGAAACTTCGTATCGATATGCCGCCTTCACTCGGTCATCTTGTTTTGATGCCTAGGCTGTCTGACTTTAGGGCACAGTTTCCCGAAGTCGAATTGATGATCGGCTTGGGCGACAGGCGTGTCGATCTCGTGGCGGAGGGCGTGGATTGCGCGTTGCGGGTAGGTGCGTTAGAGGATTCGACGCTAGTTGCGAGGCAGCTTGGGCGCTTGACAGTTGCGACGGCAGCCAGCCCAAAGTACCTCGCAGCACATGGCTATCCACGGACGCTGTCCGAGCTGAACGTTCATGAAGCGGTCCACTATTTTTCCGGCCGCACTGGGCGGGTGCACGATTTCAAGTTCGTCGAATCTGGAGTCGAGAAGGAGGTAAAGATGAGGAGTACGACTGCAATCAACGATGCGGACGCCTATGTTGCCTGCGGGATTCAAGGCGTTGGCCTGATCCAAGCGCCACTGTTCATGATGGCGCCGCACATGACGTCAGGCGCACTTGTCGAAGTGTTAGCAGACAAGAGGCCTCGTCCCCTACCGTTAGCCGCTGTGTTCCCTCACAACCGTCTGCTGGCACCCAAGGTAAGGGCGTTCGTCGAGTGGGCGGCAACAGTGTTTGCGTCATGTCCGCTGTTGAACTTCGATACTCGGCGAACCATTCAGCAGGACGAGGATGCGCCCTTCGGTGGAAGCGAAGACCGGGCGCTGTCCGTCGAGGGAGTGGACCCGTTCATCTGAGATCGCGGCTGTAGGGCGCTAGCGGCAACCTATCGACAATCCTCGCCGCTCAAGTGGGACACGCGCCAATCGTTGCATTTCTAGTGCTACCTTCAATCGCGGGCAGGCGCCATCGACATCATTCGTTCTAAGATGCCTTCATGTTGGAATGCGATCGCTCACTTGTTCTCGGTAGTCTCGCGCCAATGCGCTGCTGCGATTCCAATCACGTTCTCTACAACTCGCCTGTTACGGGCCTCCGCGTCGTCGATCGCTCTCGAACGGCTTTTTGAAGAGTACGACGTGCGCTGCTGATTTAACCCAGATTGTTCGGCTAGCGTCGAACCCTGTCGAAGCCCCGATGCTTCGATCTGCGCAGAAGCTGCGTTACAGTCAATTGCGTAAGCAGCGGCGACGAGCGCCTTCACTAGGAGAAGTTTAGGTTGCATGATGACTCAGTTAAGATGACGTCGAGAAGTATAGGGGCGTAATCTGGGAGGATCGTTCTTACGGAGGCAATTCAGTTCCGCCAAGAATCGAATAATCTCTACAGCGACCCAGGGTCGACCGACCGCAAATGATTGGAGATGGAACTTCGTGGAATGGACCTCGCAAGATCGGATTGTCGATATCTTGTTGGTCGGGTCCAGAGTGCGAGTCAGTTGTCGCGGGGAGGTTCGGTTTGAGTACCGGGCGTCGTTATCCACGCCACTCGATACCCATTGTCCTCATCGGATAGACATCGATGCGAGCCTGCATCGGAGAAATCCACTCGATCGCTTATTGGAGTTGTCGTGTACGTCCACCAAATTTCGGCCCACTGCCCCTGCCGATCACCCCAACGCTTTTCTTCTGATAGTGCAGGCAGTTGCGAGTTTCGGGAGTAGATGCGGCTGCCTGCACAAGGCGATGTCACGATACGCTATGCATTGACCTTCACGTAGCGCGTCGCTGGCTCCGATTTAGACAACTGGGGCAAAAGGGTTTGCCTCGCGCTCTCGAAACTTAGCCAGTCGTTGTAATCGGGTAGAGAAGGGATGGTGACGAATTCACCGCTGTCTAGACCTGCGAGTGCGGCGTCCACCATCGCTTCGACCGGCATCAGCGTGTCCTTCGGCAGGTTATCCAGAGGCAGGCCTGCCGACGGCCAGATGTCGGTGGCCGTTGCGCCGGGAAGAACTACCTGAATGCGTACTCCTTTGCCCGCCAACTCGTGTTTCAGGGACTGACTGAACGCCAACACGTAGGCTTTGGATCCGCCATAGACGCCATTGAGAGCCTCTGGCGCAATGGCAACCGCTGACGATATGTTAATCACGGTCCCAAAGCCGCGTTGAACGAAGGCAGGCACGGCGGCGTAGGTGAGCCGGGTCAGGGCATCGATGTTTGTCGCGATCATGCGACTCATCGCGTCTACGTCCGAGCTAATGAGCGGCGTAACTGACGCGACGCCGGCATTGTTCACAAGCATCGTAATACGTGCATCGTCGCGCAGGATGGACTCGACTCGTCGTGTGTCGGCTGGCACCGACAGGTCCGCGACGACGGTTTCGACACGGCGACCGGTGGTTGACGAGATCTCGTCGGCCAACTGTGCGAGCCGATCACCTCGGCGAGCGGCGAGCAGCAGATCGTATCCCCGTTTTGCCAGCCGTGCCGCATACACGGCGCCAATACCAGCTGATGCACCCGTTACTACCGCGACGCCCTTATTGTCTTGGCTCATGGTTCCTTCTTCAGTTCGGTGACTTGCTCATGAGTAGTCGAAGTTGTCACAGATTTCGTCCAACTCCGCCCTGGTGCGACAGGACCTATCAGAGGTTTAATTTCGCTACCAACGCGCATCGTGCAACAACGGGTATAATTTTGCAACCGCTTTTTGCGGCGACTTGAACCTTGCGAGGCCCTCATGAGAGGACAAAAGACTGATGTAGGAAGCGGCCTTTGCCCCATTGGCCGCTCCCTCGCTGTGGTGGGCGAGTGGTGGTCGCTACTGATAGTGCGGGACGCGCTCCAGGGCAGGCAACGCTTTAGTGAATTTCAGAAAAGCCTTGGAATAGCGAAGAACATCCTGTCGGCGCGCCTGAAAAAACTTGTCGACTGCGGGATCCTTCGCGTTGAGACGGTAAGTGGTTCTCCTTCAATGTCCCGCTACGTTCTGACCGACCGTGGTAGGGAGCTGCATGTGGTTCTTGTGGCGCTTTCCCAGTGGGGGGGCGACCATTGTTTTGAGCCGACCGAGAACAGGATGTGTGTGACGGATCAGCTCGGGAAACCGCTACCCAAGCTTCGGGTCACGGACAACCGAGGGCAGGCTTTGCATCCGGAGCAGGTGCAAATCGCGCTGGCGACGGTTCCCCGACGGAAGCAGAGCGCAAAGCGCTCAGAAGATCACCCGTCCAATACGGGCGAGAAGAGCTGAAGCAGTGACTGTGACGTGAGGCGTGTCGTTCGCCGGAGCTGACGAATCTCCGGACACGGGGATTCGATACGGTTTTCGCGTTTCGATTGCGCCGCTCTCCGACGCGCCTGCTGCAAATCGATAGCAACACGGCTCACCGACGTCTCTAGCGAATGTTCGGACAATGAGCGACGGACGAGGGCTTCCCGATAAAGCAACGCGAACGATGGACTATCTCACTACCCTAACCGTGTTTCGCGCAGTGGTCGAGGCAAACAGCTTTTCAAGAGCCGCCGATGCTCTTAGTTTGACTACGCCAGTCGTCTCGCGCGCAATCGCGAACCTTGAAAAGCGGTTCGATAGTCGGCTTCTTAATCGCACTACTCGCCATGTCTCTGTAACAGAGGCCGGGGCGCGGCTTTTCGACGACTGCTGCAAGATCCTGGACGACGTCCGGGCAATGGAAGACCGAGCGTCGAATAGAAGGAACGAGGTGTCCGGTGTCTTACGTCTCGTAGCGCACACGACCGTCTTGATGAACCGCTATGCATCGCTAGTTCCAAGCTTTAAGCTCGCGTTCCCGAACATTCGAATTGACGTGACGCTCACTGAGCGGCCGGTTGACTTGGCTGCCGAAGGGTATGACGTTGCGATTGTTCTTCCTTTCATGCTGTTGACAGACACTGCAGTCACCCGTCGTTTGGAGAGCATTCCGTTAGTTCTTGTTGCAAGTCCTGGTTACTTGGCGAGCCACCCGGAACTCAGCGAGCCAGCGCATTTGGTACAGCATTCCTTCGTTGCGATGTCTCCCTCAGTGCGAAAGCCCGTGCTCACCTTTCGTGTCAGCGGGGAAGCTTACGTTGTACAACTCAAGCACGACATATCGTCTAACAGCGCGGTGTTCAATCGCGAAATGGTGACCAACGGTTTTGGAATAGGCGTGTTGCCGAGCGTCCTAGTAGAGGACGAAATAAGAATGGGTCGGCTGGTGCGATTGCTGGCAGGGTACGAACTGGTCGACGCCACGACAGACGTTCGCATCGCTTACAGCGCCAGGGCTTTACTCCCGGCTAAAGTACGCGCTTTCGCGGAGCATGCGGTGCGTTTCAGCTCTCAGTCTGCGTAATTGGTCGCAAGATGCATTGCTTGGCTATTGCCGAATGGCGATTGGCGATTGAGGGTTGGAGGTCTCGGGCGAGCGGACGACATTAGCGACAGTAGACGCGTCCCGCGCGTTGAAGTGTACGCGGGCGGCACGATGGCGGGGCGCCCAACCCCAGGGCGTCGTGTTCACGTGGCGTCTGGTTCGCTTTCGTCCTGCGCGAGCAACTGGCTGTCGGGCAGCCGGAAGGGTACGAGGTTATCCGCGTTGTTCGCTTCCACCAGCTGGATCGTCTGCAGCATGAAGAAATCACGCTCGGCGGGCGACAGATGCTCGATGGTGCGCTCGTGCGCGCGCTGCACCGCAGGGCCATCTTCCTGACCAGGCGTTTGCCAACGGGCGTGAGCCTGACAAGCCGCAGCCGCTTGTCATGGCGTGATATCGAATCCGCTCGTCAAGAGATGCCTGCCACTCTGACACGTTGCGATCGCAGCCGATAGGACGATACTGCTGCGTCACGCAAGCCGGACAGTAGACGGCTGCACGAAACATACGGCAAGCAGATGGGCGATTGCGACAACGAGGCTTTTTTTGGCCCGTCACGTTGGCGGATCGAGGACGCGGCAACCGCAAGCGCTTTTGACATAAATCAATTTATCGATCTTAAATATGTAGCTAATTAATAGTAGTTCAGCGTGGTGGCAAAGATGCCGCCTTTCAGTCCGCAAAACGCGTCCGTGGTGAGTGTGTCGTTTGCAAGGACCTCCGCCAACCGGACGGGCACGATGATGCGCGCGGCGGCATTGTGGATTATTATGTTGCTGGTTATGCGCATCTACGCGGAGAATAATATGGCACATGCAGCAACCAGCGGGGGGCGAAAGGCAACCAACGTCACGCTGGCCGTCGACGTCTACGAACGGGCCAAGAGTCTGGGTATCAACTTCTCGCGCACCTGCGAACAGGCCCTGCGCGAGGCGATCAAAGCCGAGGAAGGCCGTCGCTGGGCCGAAGAACATGCGGACTTCATCCGGCACTCGAATGAATGGGTCGAAGAGCACGGACTTCCGTTGGCCCAATACCGGATGTTCTAATGGCGCGGTTTGACGTCTACGGTAATAGCGGCAAAGGCCGCGCAAGAACTCCGTATCTGTTGGACGTGCAAAGCGACTTCCTCGATGGCCTGACGACGCGAGTTGTCGTGCCACTGATTGACGCTGCGTCTTTCGCGCCGGTCAAGCTTCCGGCGGACTTCACGCCGTCATTCGATATCGGCGGAGTTCGGTGCATCCTCCACCCGGCGTTTATCGCCGCCGTGCCGTCGAGTGAACTGGGTGCGAAGGCGGGTTCGCTTGCGGAACATCATGACGAGATCACCGCGGCGCTTGACCGCCTGCTGGGCGCGTACTGACCGGACCTTAACCGACGCAGCCACAGCCATCAGTTGCTGCAAGGACCGGCGGACATTCGACGTAACTAGCAGCTTGCGGTGCCGACCGGCAACGGCCTGAATCACTCTGAATCGGTCCAGTTTGCGCATCGGTCCCAGTCCTGTTCATGGCCCGCACTCTACAAACGCTCGTCCGGCCACGAACCTCCGCATTAAATTTTCTAGTCCTAAGTTTAAATGTCGCGTTTCTGCCAAATAGAGATGTCGCATTTTGCCGTAAGAACCAGGCTGTGCCGGTGAACGGCCGCACCTCGAGCGCGCGGCAGATCGAGCGAGTCGTACTGCGCTATCCGGCGGACGGTGCGCACGGTCTCGTCTCGGGCAAGCGGCGACGGCGAGCGACCATCGACTGCCGGAAGGCGTGGCGCGGCGTGCAGTTGCGCTGATCCGCCAGCACTACGTCGATTTCGGTCCGACGCTGACGTGCGAGAAGGTACGGGAACTCCACGGCATTGAACTAGCCGTCGAGACGATCCGTTACCTGATGACGACTGCAGGCCTCTGGGTACCGCGCCAACAGCGCCCGCCCCGGATTCACCAGCCACGCAATCGCCGCTCGTGTCTGGACGAGTGGATCAAGATTGACGGCAGCGAGCATCGCTGGTTCGAGGAGCGCGCGCAACGATGCACGCTGCTGGTTGCACGTCGACGATCATCAAATTCCGGCCGGCCGCCCCTGATCCTCCGCACCGGTACCTTCGTGCATCATGTGTGTCGAAATCAGTTCTACCAGCGAAGTCAAATCGGCGGGCTTGATCAGGTGATGATCGATCCCCGCCGAACGCGACTTCCGACGATCTTCATCTTGACCATAACCGCTCACGGCGATCAGCAGGCAGTCGCGCAAGGAATCATCGGCACGAATGGCCCTGGCGACTTCATATCCATTCATCCCGGGAAGACCAATGTCAAGGATGGCAATCCGCGGTTCGAACTCTTTTGCAAGCGCCAACGCGGAAACGCCGTCGTGCGTGCATTGCACCTCGTAGCCGTGTAATTCGAGAAAAATCTTGAGGCTCTCCGTGGAAGCGACGGAATCGTCCACGACGAGCACCCGCACGTCCCGCTTGCGGCGCAGCGGCAACACATTGGCGACGGGCGTCGGCTTGTCCGCTGCGCAAGCTGCCGGCAATTCCACGGTGAACTTCGCGCCTCGCCCGCGGCCCCTGCTCCAGCAACGGATCGAGCCTCCGTGCAGTTCAGTCAGATGGCGAGCAAGCGTGAGCCCGATCCCCAATCCCCCCTGTGCGCGATCGAGCGCGCTATCACCCTGGGCGAACAGATCGAAGACGCGCGGAAGGAGCTTTGGGTCGATTCCCTCGCCGTCGTCGATCACCGTGACGACTGCGCTTCCGCCGGAGAAACCGGTCGAAAGACTGATATGCCCGCCGGGAGGCGTGAACTTAGAGGCATTGTTCAATAGATTAGCGACAACCTGCGTGAGGCGAACGACGTCCCCTTCTATCACTACGTCGTCTTCTTTTTGCTCGCATGAGAAGGCTTGCGAGCGGTTGGCGAAGTGGGGCCGACTCGTTTCGATCGCGCGTTCGACAACGGTCCGCAAGTGAACCGGCTCCCGCTTGAGCGCTACCGTGCCGCGCGCGATTCGTGAAACATCAAGCAGGTCGTCGACGATTCGCACCATATGACCGAGTTGATTGCCAATGATCTGGGTCGCCCACTTCATCATCTTCGAATCGCCCGGCTCCGCGCTCCGCATCACGCTCACCGCGTTTGAAATTGGCGCTAGCGGATTTCGCAGCTCGTGGGCGAGCATCGCAAGGAATTCGTTCTTGCGCCGGTCCTCGTCGCGCAACGCAGAGAATAAAAACGCGTTCTCCAGCGCGATGGAGGCTCGGCTCACGAACTCGGTGACGACGGGCGCTGGCTGGCGACTTTCATCGCAGCGGACAACACCGAAGCAAAGCACTGCCTTGCGCTCCGCGCCGCTCAGCACTAAATGGAACCT
Organism: Caballeronia grimmiae; assembly: GCF_000698555.1. Taxonomy (GTDB): domain Bacteria; phylum Pseudomonadota; class Gammaproteobacteria; order Burkholderiales; family Burkholderiaceae; genus Caballeronia; species Caballeronia grimmiae. The sequence continues at coordinate 26,625 of NZ_JFHE01000052.1, forward strand.
AAGCTCTTCGAACTTGACGGAGTGTTGCTCATCTTCCCCACCGGCGGGCCACCCAAAGACGCGCTCCGCCTCGCTTCGGCATATGAGGCTTTCGCCTCTATCCAGAGTCTGCTTCGCGAGCTTATAAAATCGCCCGAGCGGCGCGATTGCGTCGATCTCCTGCCCGCGCGCCGGATCGATCAGGGCACGCACGGCGGGGCCGTAGCGCAACGATGTCGGTGGCGTCACGTCCCCGTCCACTTCGAGGTACACGCATGCGAGATCCGCCAACGCCGGTACCGAGGTTTCCAAAATTCGGTTAAGCGTTGTCTGGACATCCAACGAGCGCGTGAGCAGATGACTCACATGCGACAGAAAATCGGCGCGCTGGCGAGCCTCATCGGCGGATGCGCGCTGTGCTTCTGCCCGCGCGAGCGCTTCCCGCTGCTCTGCCCGGACTCGCAGTTCGCGGTTCATGCAAAACATCTGCACGAACACGCGGACCTTCGCACTGAGAATCTCCGGCACAACAGGCGACGAAATGTAATCGACCGCCCCGAGCGAATAACCTCTCGCCATCTCGGCATCGTCGGCGTAGGCGGTGACGAAGATGATTGGAGTCGATGCCGTCGGGCGGTAGGAGCGCAGCATGCTGGCCGTCTCGAAGCCATTCATGTCGGGCATGTTCACGTCGAGCAGGATGACCGCGAACTCCTCTTGCAGCACTGCCTTGAGCGCCTCCCGCCCAGACGACACGCTGACGACTTCCTGGTCGGGTCCGTCGAGCACCGAGCGCAGGACCATGTGCTGGCTCGGCAGATCATCCACCACCAGGATCTTCACTTTGTCTTCAACGGAGACATCGAACGTGGCCATAGCTGCTCCTAGCGATGCAGCCACGCATGGAGCACGGCGACCAGATCATCCCGGTTGACCGGCTTCGAGAGATAGTCCCACGCGCCGGCCTCAATGCACTTCTCGCGATCGCCTTTCATCGCTTTGGCCGTCACTGCGATGATCGGCAACGTCTTGCCGACCGGTCGCTTGCGAATCTCGCGCATCGTGGTCAGGCCGTCCATCTCGGGCATCATAACGTCCATCATGACGATGTCGATTTCGTGATCCGACTCGAGCTGCCGTATCGCATCGCGCCCGTTGTCGGCCCAGACATGCCGCATACCGAGGTCTTCCATGATTGTCGCGAGCGCGAAGATGTTGCGCATGTCGTCATCGACGATCAGTGCCTTGACCCCTTGCAACGCGCGCTGCGATGCATGTAACGCGTTCAGTACGGTCCTGGACTGTGCGGGGAGCCGCTTTGTATCGAGGTGAAGCGCGGCGACGCTTAAATCCAGAAGCCGGTCGCCGGTCGGTGCGTGTTGCACGAAGAAGCGTTCCCGGACGCGTTCCCAGCGTTTTGGCGGACTATCGCCGGCCGCGCTCACGACCACCGGAAGCGGCGCGAAGCAGTCCCGAGCGACGAGCGTGGTTTCGATCAGCTCCGGGGAAACGCCAGGCAAGTCATCGGCGAGCACGAGCGCATCGACGGCCTGCGACGACAGTTCTTGCACCAGGGCATCGTGCGAATCGGCAAATATCCCACGGACGTGCATGCCCTGCAACGCGCCGCAAAGCAACTCCCGCTCCGCTCCCGGCGGGATGGCCACGAGGATCGCGCGCTGCTCCGCTTCGATGTATCGGCCCATGGATGCGAGCGCGCGATCCAGAATGGCGAGCGATTCGACGGGCTTGGGCAAAAACGCGAAAGCGCCGGAGCGAAGCGCGCGCTCGCGCGATTCATCGGTCGAGATGACGCACACGGGAATATGCCGCGTTGACATGTCGTTTTTCAGCCGCGCGAGAATCCGCCAGCCGTCCATATCGGGCAAATACAGATCCAGCGTCAGAAGATCAGGCTTGTACTGGTCGGCGAGCGTCAGGGCGGAAGCACCCAGCGCGGTCGTCAGGGCTTTAAATCCGCGCTGGCGCGTCGCATCGACCAGCACGCGAGCGAAAGCCGGATCGTTCTCGACAATCAGCACGACTCGTTCGCCGGGAACGATGTTGTCCCGGTCATCGACGATGTATCCGCTCGACACTTCGTGCGCGACCTCGGCAACCAGATCGGATTGCGTCGCCAGGGCTACAAAGCCGTCGCTCACGGACGAGGCACCGTCCGAGGCACCGTTCAAAGCAATCGCCCGCGTCTGTTCTCGGCTGGCCGGCTTTCTGCGCCCCGGTTTTCCGAGGTCGTTCGCGCATGGTAAAAAGAGCGTGAACGTGCTCCCCTCGTTCGGCATGCTGCTCAGCCGGATCTCCCCGCCCAGCAGTTTGGACAACTCGCGGCTGATCGCCAGTCCCAACCCGGTGCCGCCATACTTGCGGCTGGTGCTGCCGTCGGCCTGCTGGAAAGCCTCGAATACGATCTGCTGTTTGTCCGCTGAAATCCCGATGCCTGTGTCGTGAACAGAGAATGCGATCACACTTCCCGCGCTGTTGAGCGTGGCATTGTCCTCGCTCCATCCGGCGTGCACGTCGTCGATCGACAGCGAAACCCGGCCTTGATGCGTGAACTTGAATGCGTTGGACAATAGGTTCTTCAGGATCTGTTGCAACCGCTTGAGGTCGGTCACGATCGAAACGGGCACATCGCTGCCGAGATGAATGACGAAATCGACGTTGCGCGCCTCTGCGATGTGACGGAAAGTGCGTTCGACGTACGTCGTCAGGTCGAGGAGACGATGCTCGTGAACGTCGAGGACAACCGTTCCCGACTCGATCTTCGAAAGGTCCAGAATGTCGTTGATCAGCAGCAGCAGGTCGTTCCCCGAGGCATGAATCGTTCGCGAATATTCGATCTGCCTGGTGGACAAGTTGCCGTCGGAATTCTTGCAGAGCTGGTCCGATAAGATGAGCAGGCTATTGAGAGGCGTGCGCAACTCATGCGACATGTTGGCGAGAAACTCCGACTTGTACTTCGACGTCAGCGCAAGCTGCTTGGCTTTGTCTTCGAGCGCCTGACGCGCCTGTTCAACTTCCGAGTTCTTGCGCTCCACTTCGTGATTCTGATGCGCGAGCAGCCTTGCCTTCTCCTGCAGTTCCTCGTTCGTCTGCTGGAGTTCTTCCTGCCGGCTCTGCAACTCATGCGCGAGCGACTGCGACTGCTTGAGCAGATCTTCGGTACGCGTGTTGGCTTCGATCGTGTTGATGACGATGCCGATACTTTCGGTCAGCTGGTCGAGAAACGCCAGGTGGGTCGAGTTGAAGCACTCGAGAGAGGCTAGTTCGATCACGCCCTTGACCTGCCCCTCGAAAACGATCGGCATCACGAGGACGTTTTGCGGCATTACACGGAGCAGGCCCGATTCGATCCGGTAGTCGACGGACGCCGAAGGCGCCAGGAGAATTTTGCGCTTCTCGAACGCGCACTGACCGACGAGTCCTTCTCCGAGCTGGACGCGCTTGCCGTGCGCGTTATGGCCGTCTGAAGCGTAGCTCGCGACGAGCCTTAGGGAAGCGGCCTGATCGATGGTATCGAAAACGAAGAATTCAGCCTGCTGCACGCCGACGACCGGCGCGAGTTCCGAGAGAATGAGCTGGCCCACCGCGACGAGATCCTTCTGCCCCTGGAGCATGCGGCTGAACTTCGCCAGATTGGTCTTGAGCCAGTCTTGCTCAGTGTTGAGCTCCGTCGTGTCCTTCAGGTTACGGATCATCTCGTTGATCGTATCCTTGAGCGCGGCGACTTCACCGAGCGCCTCGACAGTGATCGAGCGCGTCAGGTCGCCTTGCGTCACGGCGGTCGCCACTTCGGCGATCGCGCGCACTTGCGTCGTCAGGTTGGCGGCGAGCTGATTGACGTTCTCGGTCAATCCCTTCCACGTGCCGGCCGCGCCCGGCACCTTCGCCTGCCCGCCGAGTTTGCCTTCGACACCCACTTCCCGCGCGACGGTTGTCACCTGGTCAGCAAAGGTAGCGAGCGTGTCCGTCATGCCGTTGATAGTATCGGCGAGCGCCGCGATTTCGCCTTTCGCCTCCACGGTGAGCTTGCGGTCCAAATCGCCGTTCGCCACTGCGGTCACGACTCGCGCGATGCCGCGGACTTGGCTCGTCAGGTTGCCGGCCATGAAATTGACGTTGTCAGTCAAATCCTTCCAGGTGCCCGCGACACCCTGGACGTCCGCCTGACCGCCAAGCTTGCCTTCCGTACCGACCTCCCGCGCGACCCGCGTCACCTCCGACGCGAACGAACGCAACTGATCCACCATCGTGTTGATGGTGTTCTTCAGCTCGAGAATCTCGCCCTTCACGTCGACGGTGATCTTCTTCGAAAGGTCGCCTGCCGCGACCGCTTTCGTCACGTCCGCGATGTTGCGAACCTGGCTCGTCAGATTGCCGGCCATGAAGTTCACCGAATCGGTCAGATCCTTCCAGGTGCCCGCGACGCCCTGCACGTCCGCCTGTCCACCGAGCTTGCCGAGCGTGCCGACCTCACGCGCGACGCGCGTCACTTCGGAGGCGAATGAGCCGAGCTGATCGACCATGGTGTTGATCGTATTCTTCAGTTCTAGAATCTCGCCCTTGACGTCAACCGTGATTTTCTTCGAGAGGTCGCCCGCGGCGACCGCCTTGGTCACGTCGGCAATGTTGCGCACCTGGCTCGTCAGGTTGCCGGCCATGAAATTCACGTTGTCGGTAAGATCCTTCCAGGTCCCGGCGACGCCCTGCACGTCGGCCTGCCCGCCAAGCTTCCCTTCGGTGCCGACCTCGCGCGCTACCCGCGTGACCTCCGAGGCGAATGAGCGCAACTGATCCACCATCGTGTTGATTGTGTTCTTGAGTTCGAGGATTTCACCCTTCACATCGACGG
>NZ_JFHE01000053.1 GCF_000698555.1 Caballeronia grimmiae
GCTGCTCGACGAACCGACCAATCACCTCGATGCCGAATCCGTCGAATGGCTGGAGCAGTTCCTGACGCGCTATCCCGGCACCGTCGTCGCCGTCACGCACGATCGCTACTTCCTCGACAACGCCGCCGAGTGGATTCTCGAACTCGACCGCGGACACGGCATTCCGTGGAAGGGCAATTATTCGAGCTGGCTCGACCAGAAGGAAGACCGCCTCAAGCAGGAAGAATCGAGCGAATCCGCGCGTCAGAAAGCCATCAAGAAAGAACTCGAATGGGTGCGCCAGAATCCGAAGGGACGTCAGGCGAAATCGAAGGCGCGTATCGCACGCTTCGAGGAACTGAACAGCCAGGAATATCAGAAGCGCAACGAAACGCAGGAAATCTTCATTCCGGTCGGCGATCGGCTCGGCAATGAAGTCATCGAGTTCAAGAACGTCAGCAAGGCGTATGGCGATCGGCTGCTGATCGACAACCTCAGCATGAAGATTCCGGCCGGCGCGATCGTCGGCATCATCGGGCCGAACGGCGCGGGCAAGTCCACGCTCTTCCGCATGCTGACCGGCAAGGAGCAGCCGGATTCGGGCGAGATCATCCAGGGCCCGACGGTCAAGCTCGCCTATGTCGATCAAAGCCGCGACGCGCTCGCCGCCGACAAAACCGTCTTCGAGGAAATCTCCGGCGGCGCCGATGTGCTCACGGTCGGCAAGTACGAAACGCCGTCGCGCGCCTACATCGGCCGATTCAACTTCAAGGGCAGCGACCAGCAGAAGCTCGTCGGTAATCTGTCGGGCGGCGAACGCGGGCGTCTGCATCTCGCGAAGACGCTGATCGCGGGCGGCAACGTGCTGCTGCTCGACGAACCGTCGAACGATCTCGACGTCGAAACGCTGCGCGCGCTCGAAGACGCACTGCTCGAATTCGCCGGCTCGGTGATGGTTATTTCGCACGATCGCTGGTTCCTCGACCGGATCGCGACGCACATCCTCGCGTTCGAAGGCGAATCGCACGTCGAATTCTTCGACGGCAATTACCAGGAATACGAGGCTGACAAGCGCAAACGCCTCGGCGAAGAAGGTGCGAAACCCAAGCGCCTGCGTTACAAGCCGATCACGCGCTGACCGGCGCCGGAAGCGCGCTCAATGCGGGCGCGCGCACCGACATCATCAACAAAAATGGCGACTGTCTCGGGCACGTCGCCATTTTTGTTTGCGCGGCGGTTTTCGCCGAATCAATGAGCTTGCACGGGGAGACGCAATACATGGCGGCATCGGACGCGCGGCGGGGAGCGCGGTGGGCAGTGGGGGTCGTCATCGCGATCGTCGTCGTGGCGATCGGCGGATGGTTCTTCGTCGCGCATCAGATGAAGGAACGCATCCGCGAGACGCTCGGGCCGAACGGTTCCGTCGACGAGATCGATGTCGGCTTCGGGCAAGTGACGCTTTCGCGCGTGCGGCTGCGCGGACCGCGCGACTGGCCGGCCGGCGACGCGTTGCGTGCGGAGCGCATGGTGCTCGATGTCGATATGCGCGCGGCGCTGTCGAATCGCGTGCATCTGCGCAATGTGAGCGTCGACAACTACTATCTGTCGATCGTGCGCGCCGCCGATGGCCGCGTGCTTATCCTCCCCGGTCTCAAGGAAACCGCGCGCGTCGCCAACGCGAAGCCCGACGACAAGGCCGTGCAGCACGCGCAGGAAGAAAAGCTGATCGACCGCGTGTCGTTCGAACGCGGCGCGATGGAGTTTTTCGACGCATCGGTGCAGCAGCAGCAGCAGCCGTATCGCGTGCTGATCAGCGACGCACGCGCAACGATCGAGCATCTGCATCTGCCGGCGCTGACCGAACGCACGTCGCTTTCGATGACCGGCTCCATCAAAGGTCCATCGCACACGGGCACGGTTTCGTGGGGCGGCTGGATGGTCATCGCCAGCAAGGATTCGCAGACGCGCGCGACGCTGCGCAGCGTCGACATCGCGACGCTCGATCCTTACCTGCTGAAGAAAGCCGGCGCGAAGGCCGCGGTGACGGGCGGCACCATCGACATGACACTCGACGCGAGCGTGCGCGACTACCGCATTCATGCGCCGGGAGTGCTCACGCTGAATCACCTGCAAATCAGCGACGGCGCGGGTCCGCTCGACACCTTTCTGTCGATACCGACCAAAGCCGCGATCGCCGCGCTGAAGGATCGCAAGGACGAGATCAAGCTCGAATTCACGCTCGACGGCGATCTGCGCGATCCGAAGTTCTCGCTGTCGGAGAGTCTGTCGAAGAAACTCGCGGCCGGGTTTGCGAAGGCGCTCGGCGTGAGCGCGGAAGGCGTCGCGAAGGGCGCGGGCGATACGGTGCGGGGAATCGGCAACGCGCTGAAGAATCTGCTGGGGCAGTAGCGCGTCGCCGCTGGCGTGCGTGTTAGATCGGCACGTTCAGCGCGCGCAGCTTCGTTTCCGTGTCGAGCGCGCCGGTGTAGTGAACGCCGTGCCAGCCAAGAGCGGTCGCGGCTTGGGCGTTTTTGAGGTTATCGTCGATGAAGACGAGTTCATGCGGCCCCACGCCCGGCAGATGCTTCTCGATCTCGGTTTGCATCAACGCGAAAATCTGCGGATCGGGCTTGATGACGCCGACGCGCCCCGACACCACGATTTCACGGAAACGGCGCAGCACGTCGAAGCGCTCCCACGCGTAGGGGAAGGTCTCCGCTGACCAGTTCGTCAGCCCGAAAAGCGGCACGCCTGCTGCGTCCAGACGGTCGACCAGCGCAACGCCCTCCTCGAGCACGCCGGCCACCATTTCATGCCAGCGCGCGTAGAACGCGCGAATCAGCGCTTCGTGCTCCGGATACAGCGCGACGAGTTCCGCGGTGCCCTCCTCAGTGCTCTGCCCGCCGTCTTGCTGGACGACCCAATCCATCTTGCAGACGTTGTCGAGAAACCAGCGGCGCTCGGTCTCGTTCGGAATCAGTTGCCGGTAGAGATACTCCCGGTCCCAGTCGATCAGCACGCCGCCGAAATCGAATACGACTGCTTTGATGGTCATTGTTCGCCACTCCTTTCGGGGTCTGTCAGATCGCCTGCGTCCGCTTTTCCAGCCAGGCCTTCGCCGCGCCCTCGACATGCGGCGACACGCGCCGGCGCACCGTCTCGTGATACGCGTTGAGCCACGCGCGCTCCTCGCCGTTCAGCAGCGAAAGGTCGATGCAGCGCGTATCGATCGGGCACAGCGTCAGCGTTTCGAACGACAGGAAATCGCCAAACTCAGTTTTGCCGGCGCTCTGATTCATCACCAGATTTTCGATGCGGATACCCCACTTGCCCGGCCGATAAATCCCCGGCTCGATCGAGGTGATCATGCCCTCTTCCATCGCCGTCCACGGCTCGGCGGGCGCGTAGTGCGAAATGACCTGCGGGCCTTCGTGCACGTTCAGGAAATAGCCGACGCCGTGGCCCGTACCGTGACCGTAGTCCGCGCCTGCTTCCCAGATCGGCGCACGCGCGATCGAATCGAGCATCGGCGAGCGGATGCCGCGCGGGAAACGCGCGCGCGACAGCGCCATCGTTCCCTTAAGCACGATGGTGAAATCGCGCTTGTGCTCCGCCGTGATCTCGCCGACGGGAACCACACGCGTGATGTCCGTCGTGCCGCTCAGATATTGACCGCCGGAATCGATCAGCAACAACCCGTTGCCTTCGATCACCGAATGCGACGCTTCGGTCGCGCGATAATGCGGCATCGCGCCGTTCGCGTTGAAGCCGGCGATCGTCGCGAAGCTCAGGCTTACGAAGCCCGGCCGGCGCGCCCGCGCCGCCGTGAGCTTTTCGTCGATGGTCAGCTCCGTGATGCGCTCGCGGCCCAGCGCATCTTCGAACCACGCGAAGAATTCGGCGAGCGCGGCGCCGTCCTGTTCCATCGTCGCGCGGATGTGTTCCGCTTCGGCGGGCGTCTTGCGCGACTTCTCGAATGTCGACGGATTCACCGTCTCGACGATCTTCACGCCCGACGCCACGCTCTCCAGCGAGCCATGCGTGATGCGGCGCGGATCGATCAGCAGCGTCGCGCCGGCCGGCAGCGCCCCGAGCGCCTGACGCGCGCCGGCATAAGGCGCGACGCGCACGCCGTCGCGCGAAAGCGTCTCTTTCAGCGCGTCCGGCACCTTGCCATCGGCGACGAAAATCGTGGCCTCATCCATTCCGACGAGCGCGTGCGCGACGAACACGGGGTTGTAGCTGACATCGCCGCCGCGCAGGTTGAAGAGCCAGGCGAGGTCGTCGAGCGTGGAGACGAAGTGCCATTGCGCGCCCTTCGCACGCATCGCCTCGCGGATTCTGGCCAGCTTGTCGGCGCGCGCGACGCTCGCGTGCGGCGCGGCATGCTCGTAGACGGGCGCCTCGGGCAGGCCGGGGCGATCGGGCCAGACCGCGTCCAGCATGTCGACATCCGTGCGCAGCGTGATGCCGCGTGCGGTCAGCGCATCGCCCAAAGCGCGCGCCGCCGCGACGCCGAGCACCGCGCCATCGACCACAACGACGCCGCCCGCCGGCACGTTCTCCGCCAGCCATTCGACGTGCGGCGCAGTCTGCTGTCCACCCATCATCTTCATCAGGACGATGCCGGTGCCGGCGAGTTGCGCCTCCGCTTGCGTCCAGTAGCGGCTATCGACCCAGACCCCCGCGAAATCCTGCGTCACGACGAGCGTGCCGACCGAACCGGTAAAGCCCGACAACCACTGACGCCCCTGCCAGCGCTCCGGCAGATATTCGGACAAGTGCGGATCGGCGGACGGGACAAGCACCGCGTCGAACCGGTCCGCGGCCAGGCGGCGGCGCAATGTCTCGACGCGCTGCGCGAAGGTAGCTGCGTCGGGAGTGGCGGAGTGTGCAACGCGATCGTTCATGGATGATCTGCCTTGAATGCCGAAGATGGATGCGATGGTGGAGAGATTTCAGCGCCGCGCCGCGAGTGCGACGGTTGCGGTCACGACGACGAGCGCGAAAAGCGTGCAAGCGAACCATTCGAGGGTATCGCCATCGTGATAAACACCGGCGACATTGCCGAACATGCGCGCAATGACGGCGGCGATCGCGCCCGCGACGATAGCGGTCCAGATGCGTCCCGCCGCGCCCTGCCCGACACGGCCGGCGCGCCGCAGCGGATGCAGCCACCAGCCCGCCGCGCCGATTACCGCGCCCAGAAAAATCATGCCGATCCAGCTCATCGGGCGCCGCTCCATTGGCTTCGATTAGGAAACGGCGCGGGGCGCCGCGTTCAAACGAACAAGTTTAGGGGGCCGGGTTTGCGATGGCAAGCGGTCCAAAACCGAATTAACCGGCTCGAACTATCTGAAAGACTTCTGGGAATATCCTAAAAGGACCGCGATAGAACGCCCGAGTGCTAAACTCGACTGCATTATCCGGTCAAGCAATTGGGCTGCTTCTTATCCATTCGCGGCCGGCAAGATCGCTTTAAAGATTGCCTGCCAGCACTTATTTCGATCGACGTTTTCCAAAAGCAGCGTACGATGAGCGAAAACAGGCTGTTATCCCTCGGCGGTCTTGAACTGATCGTGACCTACCGTGGCGCCACGCAGGAACGGCGCGACAACCTTCGCGGCGTGCTGCGCCATCTGAGCGTCACCTATACGGATTACACGGTTTATCTCATCGAGGCCGACGCGACCCCGACGTTCCACTGGTCCGGCCTCGGCGACGAGAAGATCCGCCACGTCTTCATCCATGACGACGGCCCGTTTTCCAGAGCAAGACTTTGCAATCTCGGCGCGCGCTTATGCACGGGTAAGGTTATTTGCTTTCACGATGCCGATATGATTGCGAATCCATATTATTTGACGCGTTGTGTCACGGCACTCGAAAATGGAATGAGCAGCGATGCACTGTGCCCGTTTCTTCGTGTAATTAACGTTGCGAACGCGCGTCGCAAAGAATTCATTACATCGGGAAACTACGCGTTATTCGAACCGTATCTGGAAACGGACTTGCCGGACGAAATGGAAGTGCTGTATCAAAATACGGCAGGCGCAATCGTGCTTTTCAAGCGCGCCGATTATATGCGCGTCGGCGGTTATGATCCGCGCTTCGTCGGCTGGGGCGGTGAAGACGACGACCTTCTGACGCGCGCCACCCGGCTCGGCGTGCGCTGGCATTCCGTTCCCGACCAGCGCGCCGCGCTTTTCCATCTCCACCATGACGCCGCTTCACGCCGCGACGCTATCGCCGGAGCCGAGCGCAATCGCGAAGCCGCCGCCGAAACCCGCGCGATGCCTCTGCCCGAACTCGAAGCCCGCGCGGCTCAACTCGCTCAGTATTTCGCCTGAGAGCACGCTGCGGTCGATTGTCGCGCCTGACGAAAGCGGCTCCGCCTACACACGTCACCCGGCGGCGCGCGATCGCTGCCCGAATGCCGCGTATAAATGAACGGATTCGTAAAACGCTATAATATTGGGCTATCTGAAAGGCCAACGGCTTAGGCCGAACGCATAATTACATGCAGCTCCTCACGATCGGAATCAATCACCACACTGCGCCTGTCGCCCTGCGCGAACGCGTGGCGTTTCCGCTCGAACAGATCAAGCCGGCCCTCTCCGCACTGAAAGACGTCTGGCTCGGCCCGAAGGTCCAGGCGCCGCCGGAAGCGGCCATCCTCTCGACCTGCAACCGCACCGAACTTTACTGCGCCACCGACGACATCGCCGCCCGCGAAGCCGCCGTCCACTGGCTCTCGCAGTACCACAATCTGCCCGTTTCCGAACTCGCGCCGCACGTCTATGCGCTGCCGCAGTCGGAAGCTGTGCGCCATGCTTTCCGCGTCGCGTCCGGGCTGGATTCGATGGTCCTCGGTGAAACGCAGATCGTCGGCCAGATGAAGGACGCGGTTCGCACCGCGTCGGAGGCCGGCGCGCTCGGCACGTATCTGAACCAGTTGTTCCAGCGCACCTTCGCCGTCGCGAAAGAAGTGCGCTCGACGACGGAAATCGGCGCGCAGTCGGTGTCGATGGCCGCCGCCGCCGTGCGCCTCGCGCAACGCATTTTCGAAAACGTGTCGAGCCAGCGCGTGCTGTTCATCGGCGCGGGCGAAATGATCGAACTTTGCGCGACGCACTTCGCCGCGCAAAGTCCGCGCGAACTGGTCGTCGCAAATCGCACGGCCGAGCGCGGCGAAAAGCTCGCCGAACGCTTCAACGGCCGCGCCATTCCGCTGTCCGACCTCCCCGCGCGCATGCACGAGTTCGACATCATCGTGTCGTGCACCGCGTCGACGCTGCCGATCATCGGTCTCGGCGCGGTTGAGCGCGCGGTTAAAGCGCGCCGGCATCGCCCGATTTTCATGGTCGATCTCGCCGTGCCGCGCGACATCGAGCCGGAAGTCGGCAATCTGCAGGACGTGTTCCTCTATACCGTCGATGACCTCGGCGCGATCGTCCGCGAAGGCAACGCGTCGCGGCAGGCCGCCGTCGCGCAGGCCGAGGCGATCATCGAAACGCGCGTGGCGAATTTCATGCAATGGCTCGATGCGCGCAGCATCGTGCCGGTCATCCGCCACATGCACACGCAGGCGGACGCCTTGCGCCGCGCGGAAGTCGAACGTGCGCGCAAGCTGCTTGCGCGCGGCGACGATCCCGCCGCCGTGCTCGAAGCGCTGTCGCAATCGCTCACGAACAAGCTCATTCATGGGCCGACGCACGCGCTCAACCGTGCGAGCCGTGAAGAGCGCGACCAGCTCATCGACCTGATGAGCGGCTTCTACCGCCACGGCTCGTCGTCCGAATCGTCGGACCGTTAGCGGCGTCCTCTTTGCTATTCTCAAATGCTCCGCGCGGCCCCGCGCGGCGCTTCCCGATTGCAGTCTTTCCTGGAGCGCAGGCTCCATCCCCGCCCGATGAAAACGAGCATGCAAAGCAAGCTCGACCAGCTTGCAAGACGGCAGGTCGATCTCAATGAACTGCTGAGCCGCGAAGACGTAACGTCCGATATGGACCAGTATCGCAAGCTCACGCGCGAACACGCGGAAATCAGTCCTATCGTCGATCAATACGCGCTCTGGCGACAGGCGCTCAACGACGAAACCACCGCTCAGGAACTGCTCGCCGATCCGTCGATGCGCGATTTCGCCGAAGAGGAAATCGGCGAGGCGCGCGAGCGCATGGCGAAGATCGAAGGCGACTTGCAGACGATGCTGCTGCCGAAAGATCCGAACGACGAACGCAACATCTTCATCGAAATCCGCGCGGGCACGGGCGGCGACGAATCCGCGCTGTTCGCGGGCGACTTGCTGCGCATGTATCTGCGTTACGCGGAACGCAACCGCTGGACCGCCGAGACGATGTCCGAAAGCGTGTCCGACCTCGGCGGCTATAAAGAAGTGATCGTGCGGCTCGCGGGTCAGGGCGCGTATTCGCGGCTCAAGTTCGAATCCGGCGGGCATCGCGTGCAGCGTGTGCCGGCGACCGAAACGCAGGGGCGCATCCACACGTCGGCGTGCACCGTCGCCGTGATGCCGGAAGCCGACGAAATCAGCGAAGTCGTGATCAATCCGGCGGATTTGCGCATCGACACGTTCCGCGCATCGGGCGCGGGCGGACAGCACATCAACAAGACGGACTCGGCCGTGCGCGTGACGCACTTGCCGACGGGCATCGTCGTCGAATGTCAGGACGACCGCTCGCAGCACAAGAACAAGGATCGCGCGCTGAAGGTGCTCGCCGCGCGCATCAAGGACAAGCAGTATCACGAGCAGCACGCGAAGGAAGCCGCGACGCGCAAGAGCCTGATCGGTTCGGGCGATCGCTCCGAACGCATTCGCACCTACAACTTCCCGCAAGGGCGCATGACGGATCACCGCATCAACCTGACGCTCTACAAGCTCGAATACATCATGGACGGCGATCTCGACGAACTGATCGGCGCGCTGGTTTCCGAGCATCAGGCAGAACTGCTCGCGGCGCTCGGGGATGCCGAGTGACGACGGTCGCGCAATTGCAGCGCGCTTCGTTGCTCCCCGCGCTGGAAACGCGCGTGCTGTTGACGCACGTGCTCGGCTGGCGTCGCACTGAACTCATCACGCGCGACGACGAGCCGCTCGATCCGCACGCGGTGCAGCGTTTCGAGGCGCTGGCGCAGCGGCGCTTGAACGGCGAGCCGATCGCGCAGCTGACCGGCAAGCGCGAGTTCTTTGGTCTGGAGTTCGAAGTGTCGCCGGACGTGCTGATTCCGCGCCCGGAAACCGAACTGCTGGTGGAAACGGCGCTGGACGCCATCGCCGGCACGCCGAACGCGCGCGTGCTCGATCTCGGCACCGGAACCGGCGCAATCGCGATTTCGATCGCCCACGCCCGGCCCGACGCCCACGTCTGGGCCGTCGACCGCTCGCCCGCCGCACTCGACGTCGCGCGGCGCAATGCGCGCGCTCTGCTCGATCCGGCGCGCACGGTGACGTTTATCGAAAGCGACTGGACCGCCAAGCTCGATCCGTCGCTGCGCTTCGAGGCCATTGTCAGCAATCCGCCGTATATCGCGAGCGACGATCCGCATCTGACGCAAGGCGACTTGCGCTTCGAGCCGCGCGGCGCGCTCACCGATGATGCCGACGGCCTCTCGGCGATACGCGTGATCGTCGAAACCGCGCCGTTGCTGCTCGCGCCCAACGGCGTGCTGTGGATCGAGCACGGCTACGATCAGGCCGACGCCGTGCGCCGCCTGCTCACGGCACGCGGCTTTACCGATGTCCGCTCGATTCGCGATCTGGCGGGCATCGAGCGCACGAGCGGCGGCGCGTTCACCGCCTGAGTCCGGCGCCGAACCGCGCGGGCGAAATCCGCTATCATTTCGAGACCTGAGTCCAACCGACATTACAGCGCAGGAACGCCATGGATACGCAAGAACGCATCAAGCAGATCGTTGATCAAAACCCGGTCGTCCTTTTCATGAAAGGCACGGCGCAGTTCCCGATGTGCGGCTTTTCCGGCCGCGCCATTCAAGTGCTGAAGGCGTGCGGCGTCGATCAGATCATGACGGTCAACGTCCTCGAAGACGAAGGCATCCGTCAGGGCATCAAGGAATTCTCCAACTGGCCGACGATTCCGCAGCTCTATGTAAAGGGCGAGTTCATCGGCGGATCGGACATCATGATGGAGATGTATCAATCGGGCGAACTCCAGCAGCTTTTCGCCGCTGCCTGAGCCGCTTGCAAGTCATCAGAACGTGAATGCGCCCGCTGCCGTGAAGCGACGGCTCATCGTCGCGATCACCGGCGCAACGGGCGCCATCTACGGCGTGCGTCTGCTCGAGACGCTGCGCCGCTTGCCTTCGGTCGAGACGCATCTGGTCGTCTCCGCCGCGGGCTGGCTGAACATTCAGCACGAACTCGAACTCGATAGAACCGCCGTCCACGCCCTCGCGGATGTCGTCCACAACGTGCGCGATGTCGGCGCGAGCATCGCGTCCGGGTCTTTTGCGACGGACGGCATGATCGTCGCGCCGTGTTCGATGCGCACGCTCGCGAGCATCGCGCACGGTCTCTCCGATAACCTCATCACCCGCGCCGCCGATGTCGTCCTCAAGGAGCGTCGCCGGCTGGTGCTGCTCGTGCGCGAAACGCCCTTCAACCTCGCGCATCTTCGCAATATGACGGCGGTGACCGAGATGGGCGGCGTCATCTTTCCGCCGCTGCCGGCGTTCTATCACAAGCCCGGGAGCATCGACGAACTGGTCGATCACACCGTCGCCCGCGTGATCGATCTGTTTGGCGTGTCGGAGCCGGTAGCCGCCGCGTGGCAGGGAATGCGCGGCGAAGTCGACTGATTGGAAACAGCGCGGACACAATCCGTTGCCCGCGCTGCCGTTTATCGACGGTTCGGAAAGTCGTACATTGGTAGCAACCACTTCTGGATTCGCTGCGATGACCCGACTGCCTACTCTCTTCATCTCCCACGGCGCACCGACGCTGCCGATCGACCCGTCGATGCCGTCCGCCGGTTTCGCCTCGCTCGCCGCGACGCTGCCGCGTCCGCGCGCCATTCTGATGCTGTCCGCGCACTGGAACACCACCGAGCCGGTTGCGAGCGTCGCGGAGCGCCCCGACACGATCCACGATTTCTACGGGTTCCCGCGCGCGCTCTACGAACTGCGCTATCCCGCGCCGGGCGCACCGGATATCGCGAAACGCGCCGCCGCGCTGCTCGGCGAGCACGGAATCGCCAGTTCGACAACCGACCACGGGCTGGACCACGGCGCGTGGGTGCCGCTGCTGCTGATGTTCCCCGACGCCGACGTGCCCGTCGCGCAATTGTCGATTCAGCCGCGCCTCGACGCCGCGCATCACTTCAACGTCGGGCGGGCGCTGCGCGAGTTGCGCGACGACGGCGTGATGATCGTCGGTTCCGGGCAGATCACGCACAACCTGCGCATGGCGGATTTCGGCGCGCGTCCGGAAGATGCGGACCCGCGCGTCGTCGAATTCACCGACTGGTTCGAATCGCAGCTCGCCGCCCGCGATATCGACGCCCTGCTCGACTATCGCGCCCGCGCGCCGCACGCCGCGCTGATGCACCCGACGGACGAGCATCTGCTGCCGGTCTTCGGCGCGCTCGGCGCGGCATCGGACGATTATCGGCTTGGGGTTCAATCGCTCGGCACCTTCCAGCGCGCGCTCGCGATGACGAATTACGTCTTTTCGGACGCCTGATCCGGCTCGCAAAACAAAGAAGCCCGCCGGATCGCTCAGGCGGGCTTCGTTTCATCGTAGCGGGAAGTTAAGCGCCGACTTCGTGAAGAATGTCCTCGCGGCTTTCACGCTCAGCCAGGTAATCCGTGCGATACCCGGTGTGCACGCCCCAGTAATAGAAGATCAGCGAAAGTACGGCCACGCCGGCCATGTCCCAGCCGTAAGGCAGAAGCCCGCTGCCGCCGAACTCCTTGCTGCCGACGAGCGACATCACCGCCATGCAAGGCAAATAGCCGATCAGCCACCACGCGGCCTTCAGATCGCGGCCCCAGCCGGCAAAGCCCGTCTTGCTCTGAAAGTAGAAATACACCGGCAGCGCGACGACCATCAGCAGGATGATTTCGCCCGTCAGCGGCCACTTCGCCCAGTACAGCACGAGCGATGCGCACACGAATGCGAACGGCGCGATCAGGCCCATCAGCGGCAACGTGAGCGGGCGGTCGAGATCCGGAGCGGAACGGCGCAGCGCCATCAGGCTGATCGGGCCGGTCAGATAGGAAATGACCGTGGCGACCGAAATCACTGCGGCGAGCGTGCCCCAGCCGCGGAAGAAGAACATGAAGATGAACGAGACGATCAGGTTGAACCACATCGCCTGACGCGGCACGCCGTAGAACGGATGCACGTTGCCGAACATCTTAGGCATCGTGTTGTTGCGCTCCATCGCGTAAATCATGCGGGTGGTCGTCGCCATGTAGGTCGTGCCGGTGCCGCTCGGGCTGACGAAGGCATCGATGTAGAGCAGGACGGCCAGCCAGTTCAGGTTCAGCGCGATCGCCAGTTCCGCGAACGGCGATGCGAAGTGGAAGTGCTTCCAGCCGAGCGCGACGTCGCTCGGATTCACCGCGCCGATGTACGCGATTTGCAGCAGCACGTAGATCACGAGCGCGATCAGAATCGATCCGACCACCGCGAACGGCACGCTGCGCGCCGGATTCCGCGCTTCGCCGGCCAGGTTGACCGGGCTTTGAAAGCCGTTGAAGCTGAACACGATGCCGCTCGTCGCCACGGCCGTCAGCACGGCAGGCCAGCCGTAAGGCGCGAAGTTCGACACCGTGCCGAAGTTCTCGGAATGGAAGCCGGAGAAGATCAGGCCGGCGATGGTCGCGCCCGGAATCAGGAACTTGAAGACCGTGATCGCGGTGTTCGCGCGTGCGAAGACCTTCACGCCCCAGTAATTGAGCATGAAGTAGATGATGACGAGCAACGCGGACAGTGCGAGGCCGCTCGTGGTGAGCGTGTCGTTGACGAACAGGCCGTGCGTCCATTCGTACGGCCACGTGCTCATGTACTGGATGGAAGCCTCCGCCTCGATCGGAATGACCGAAACGATCGCAATCCAGTTCGCCCACGCCGCGATGAAACCGACCAGCGCGCCGTGCGAGTAGCGCGCGTAACGCACCATGCCGCCCGATTCCGGGAACATCGCGCCCAGTTCCGCGTACGTCAGCGCGATGGCTAGAATGACGACCGCGCCGATCACCCAGGCGCAAATGGCAGCGGGGCCGGCGATCTGCGAGGCTTTCCAGGCTCCGAACAACCACCCGGAACCGATGATGGATCCAAGACCGGTCAGCATCAGCGCCAACGGTCCAATATTTCTTTGAATCGAACTCTTCACTATCCTCTCCAATGTCTCGCGTCGCGCGCGAGTCGAACACGGCTAAGCGGCCGCATCCGCCGGGATGCCGGCAACCGTTCCGGCGATCCAGCGACGCTGGTGCAACCCTTCTCAACGAAGGCGCGTAGTTTAACGGTTGCACC
Organism: Caballeronia grimmiae; assembly: GCF_000698555.1. Classification (GTDB taxonomy): domain Bacteria; phylum Pseudomonadota; class Gammaproteobacteria; order Burkholderiales; family Burkholderiaceae; genus Caballeronia; species Caballeronia grimmiae. Next base: position 13,496 of record NZ_JFHE01000053.1, read on the forward strand.
TTTCTAACGCAGTGCAAACTGCCGGAAAGCACGCTTTTTGTAGACCATCTGACGAAAGTCCAGCGAAGAACGGGGCACGTTTGCGGGGGCGCAGGCTGTCTCAAAAAACCCCCTCAGAGTTGTCGGATATTATTTGACCGCGAAATGGTTTAGCCGTATAAACCTTCTTGCAGGATTTCAAGTGGCGAGTGAAGTGGTTCTTTCGTAGTTCGCCATTACGGTACTCCGGTTGGTCCCATTGCCCCTTCCTTGATTTTCATGCACCCCTGGCTTCGGCCTTACTCATCAAATTTTTTGGAATAAGTAATATGGAAACCGGTACCGTCAAGTGGTTCAATGACGCAAAGGGCTTTGGCTTCATCACCCCGGATGGCGGCGGCGAAGACCTGTTCGCGCACTTCTCGGAAATCCGCATCGAAGGCTTCAAGACGCTTCAGGAAAACCAGAAGGTTACCTATGAAGTGAAGACTGGCCCGAAGGGCAAGCAAGCTGCGAACATCAAGCCGGCCTAAGGCTGCTGAGTTCAGAAAAAACCCCGCGTACGCGGGGTTTTTTCATTGGAGCGCAGGTCTCGCGCCGTGCTGAATCTTCAGGCGAATACGCGTTGTGCATAAATGCCGAGGCCCTTGGCGACACTCGCCAGCCGGTCGCCGAACACGGGCTGCGCACCCGGCAACGCCGCCGACAGTGCGTCGGACAGGAACCGCAGGCCGGTGGTGCCACCGGTGAAGTAGATCGCGCCGACGTCCGCCGCGCCGACACCCGCCCGCTTGACCGTCTCCAGCGCTGTTTCCACGATCCGCCGAGTCTCGTCGTGCCCCGCGTCGATCAGTTGCTGCTCGTCGAACGGCACGCGCAGCGCCTCCTCGACTTCCTCCATGTCGATCTCGGTCACGCCGCCCGCCGATACGTCGATCTTCGCTTCCTCCGCGTGCGCGGTGAGCGCGTGCCCGAGCCGCCGGTCGACGACGCGCATCAGCCGGTCGTGATGACGCGGCTCGACATAGAGATGGCGCATCAGCTGCAATTCGCCGACGCGCTTCGGCGCATAGACCGTGTTGATCAGATGCCAGGTCGCGAGATCGAAGTACACGCGGTTCGGCACTTCGCGGCCCTGCGGGTCGAGCGCCTGATAACCGAGCTGGCGCAGAATGGTCGCCAGTTCCACGCGCCGGTCGAAATCGGTGCCGGCGACGTGAACGCCGTGATGCGCGAGCACATCGCTCTTGCGCTCCAGTTGGCGCGCGCGCTCGGGGCCGACGCGCACGAGCGAAAAGTCCGACGTGCCGCCGCCGATATCCGCAACCAGCACCAGCCCTTCCTGCGTGAGACCTGCCTCGTAGTCGAACGCAGCCGCGATCGGTTCATACTGGAAATGGATTTCGCGGAACCCGACGGCGTGTGCGCACGCTTCAAGCTGCTGCTGCGCCATGCGGTCGGCGCGCGGGTCGTCGTCGACGAAGAACACCGGGCGGCCCAGCACCGCCCGCGTCAGCGGCTCAGCGGCCACCGCCTGCGCCTTCTGCTTCAAATGCTGAAGGAACAGCGTGATGACGTCGGTGTATTTGATGCCGGAGCCGTCGCCCAGATCGGTGACGTTGTCCGCGAGCGGCGAACCGAGAATGCTCTTCATCGAGCGCATCAGACGGCCGTCGAACCCGTCGATATACGCCTCGAGCGCCGCGCGGCCGTACGACTGGTTGTCCTCGTCGGTATTGAAGAAGACGGCGGTTGGCAGCGTGGTCGCGTCGCCCTCGACGGGCGCGAGTCGCATCTGCAGCCCGTCGGGCAGGGCAACGGCGGAATTCGACGTGCCGAAATCGATCGCGCAGTAGGTCATGGAGGTCGCGGCGGCGTCAGCCTGCAACACCGCATATCAAAAAATATGGACGGCGTTTTTAACACGTCCAGAGAAGCGTATCAATCGCGGTCGGGATAAATATCAACCAGTGCGATTTGTCTCACAAGAGCGGAATGCACCTTGCTCGCCGCCGTGCAGTTTCGACTACGGGACGCCCCCACTTCATGAACGAGACCACCGCACCGCAAGAGAACCGTTCGGCCGATGCGTCCGGCGACCAGCCCGGCATCATCGAGACCGATCTTCCCGGACGGCTCGACCGCCTGCCGTGGGGCCGCTTTCATACGTTGATCGTTCTTGCGCTCGGCGTCACGTGGCTGCTCGATGGCCTCGAAGTGACGCTGGCGGGCGCGGTGGCAAGCGCACTCAAAACCAGCCACGTACTGCAGTTCTCGAACGCGGATGTCGGCATAGCCGGGAGCGCGTATATCGCGGGAGCGGTGCTCGGCGCGCTCGGCTTCGGCTGGCTCACCGACCGCCTCGGACGCCGCAAGCTCTTTTTTATCACGCTTTTCCTTTATGTCGCCGCGACCGCCGCGACGGCGTTCTCGTGGAATCTCGCCTCGTTCGTGCTGTTTCGCTTTCTGACCGGCGCGGGCATCGGCGGAGAATACACGGCCATCAACTCGACGATCCAGGAATTCACGCCCGCCCGATTGCGCGGCTGGACAGACCTCGCGATCAACGGGACCTTCTGGGTGGGCGCGGGCGTCGGTGCGGCGGGATCGATCGTCCTGCTCGATCCCGCGATGCTGCCGCCCGACTGGGGCTGGCGCGCATGCTTTCTGATCGGCGCGCTGCTCGGCCTGACGGTGCTGTTCATGCGGATGTGGGTGCCGGAAAGCCCGCGCTGGCTCATCACGCATAACCGCGCGGACGAAGCGCGGCGCATCGTCGAAGCAATCGAAGCGCAGTTTCACGAGCGAGGCGTCGAGATCGCGCGTGCGCCCGGCAAGCTGCTGCGGCTGCACGCGCGCGACCACACGCCGCTCGCTGAAGTCGCGCACACGCTGTTCGACGCGCATCGGCGGCGCTCGCTCGTCGGACTGACCTTGATGACCGCGCAGGCGTTCTTCTATAACGCGATTTTTTTCACCTACGCGCTCGTACTGACGGACTTCTATCACGTGCCGGGCGACCACGTCGGCTGGTATTTGCTGCCGTTCGCCGCCGGCAACTTTCTCGGCCCGGTGCTGCTCGGCCGATTGTTCGACGTGCTGGGCCGGCGCCGCATGATCGCATTCACGTATGCCGTCTCCGGCGTGCTGCTGACGTTGAGCGGCTGGATGTTCACGCAAGGGCTGCTGACTGTCACGACCCAGACGATCGCCTGGATGGTGATTTTCTTTTTCGCATCGGCGGCAGCGAGCTCGGCGTATCTGACCGTCAGCGAAACCTTCCCGCTCGAAATCCGCGCGCTCGCGATCGCCGTCTTCTATGCGTTCGGCACGGCGCTCGGCGGGATCATCGGGCCGACGCTGTTCGGGCGGCTGATCGACACGCACGAACGAGGCGCGGTGTTCGCCGGCTATCTGATCGGCTCGGCGCTGATGCTTGCGGCGGCGATCGTCGCCGGAATCTGGGGCGTGGCGGCGGAGCGCAAATCGCTCGAAGACGTGGCGCGTCCGCTTTCCGCCGCCGACGATCACTGACGCCGGCGCGCGTTCAGTCGAACGCCTTGCCCCACGCGCCGTCGTACGCCGTTTCGCCGATCGCACGACGCGCGCGCGGCGCGGCTTCACGTTCGCGCAATGCGTCGTCGAGCTGGCTTACGTCGCCGTGATGGCCGATTGCGATCATCGCGATGAGTTGAGCGTCTTCGGGAATCGAGAAGGCCGCGCGGAACGCGTCGCGGTCGAAGCCGCCCATCTGGTGCGTCGCGAGCGACATGGCGTGCGCCTGCAGGACGAGCGCCATCGACGCCGCGCCCGTGTCGTAAGTCGCGGTGCGGTTCGGCTCGCCTTTGGGCGTGAGGGTCGACGCCGCGACGCAGATCAGCACCGGCACGTTCGCGTTCCATGTCTGGTTGGACGGCGCGAGCGTATCGAATGCGCGCTGGAACGCGGCTGCATCGCGATGACGATCGAAGACGATGAACCGCCACGGCTGGAGATTGTTCGACGACGGCGCCCAGCGCGCCGCTTCCAGCAGCCGATGCAACTGCGCGCGTTCGACGGGCTTGTCGTCGTACGCCCGCGGACTCCAGCGGCCGGCGATCAGTTCGTGGATGTCGACATCGGTCGGAGCGGGTTTCGCACTCATGGCGTGAGTCCTCGTTCGTTGGAAGGCGTGCGGCGCGCTTCGATGAGAGGCGCGCCGCTCCGACGACAAGCATAGATCAAGGATGCGCGCGTCAGGTTGCCGCCACGCCGACCGGCCGTCCCGCCCGGTTGATGCGCAGCACCGCGACGGCGGCGACGAGGCACAGGCCGCCCGAGATCATCGTCGCGACGGTGTAGCTGCCGAGGCTCGATCGCAGCATGCCGCCGCCGAGCGCCGCGAACGCCGCGCCGAGCTGATGCCCCGCGACGATCCAGCCGAAGACGATCGGCGCGGATTCCTTGCCGTAGACATCGGTGGCGAGGCGCACGGTCGGCGGCACGGTGGCGATCCAGTCGAGCCCGTAGAACACCGCGAAGAGCGGCAGACCGAAGAAATCGATGCCGAACGCGTACGGCAGATAGATCAGCGACAAGCCGCGCAAGCCGTAGTACCAGAACAGCAGAAAGCGCGCATTAAAGCGATCGGAGAGCCAGCCGGAGAGCGTCGTGCCGAAGAGATCGAAGATGCCCATCGCGGCGAGGAGCGTGGCGCCCTGCACTTGCGTCATGCCGTAGTCCGAGCACATGGCGATCAGGTGCGTGCCGACATAGCCGTTCGTGCTTGCGCCGCACACGAAGAAGCTGAAGAAGAGCAGCCAAAAATCACGCGTCCGGCTCGCCGACGACAACGCGCCGAACGCCACCTTGATCGGATTCCTGGGCGCGGGCGCGGGACCGGCCGGCGCTTCGGCCGTTTCGCCGACGGGGCGCAGCGCGAGGTCGGCGGGACGCTCGGGCAGCAGCCACGCGACGAGCGGCAGCACGAGCGCGGTCGCGGCTGCCACGACGAAGACCACGGGCCGCCAGCCGTGATGTTCGGACAGCGCCGCCAGGAACGGCAGAAACACCAGCTGGCCGGTTGCCGAGCTTGCGGTAAGGATACCCATCGCGAGACCGCGATGCGTCGTGAACCAGCGATTCACCACGGTCGCCGACAGCGTGAGCGCCGCGACGCCCGTTGCGCCGCCGACCATCACGCCCCACACGATGACCATCTGCCACGGCGCGGTCATCATCGACGAAATGCCGACGCCCGCAGCCAGCGTCGCGAGCGCGGCGAGTAGCGTGGGACGCACGCCGAAGCGCTGCATCGCGGCGGCGGCGAACGGGCCGGTCAGGCCGTACAGCGCGAGATTGATCGAAATGGCGAGCGAGATCGTACCGCGCGACCAGCCGAACTGCTTTTCGAGCGGGAGCATCATGACGCTCGGCGTCGCGCGCGTGCCAGCCGCCGCAAGCAGAACCAGAAAAACGACGCCTACCGCCACCCACCCGTAATGCATCCGGCCGTTCAGCCGCCTCGCAACCCAATTCATCGCCGCTCCGGTTCGTTATGTTTCGTTAATATTCGTGACCGCTCTGTCACATCAGAGTTGCGAGCTTAGTTACCGATCGGTAACATGTCAAGGCCGATGCACATTTCGAGGAACCGCTTTGACACGATCATCCGCCGATCAGCCTAAATCCACAGTTCGCCGCCAGGTTCGCACCGATGGCGCGACCGCGCAGGAACAACTGCTCGACGCGGCGCAGGAGCTGTTTTACCGCGAAGGCATTCGCGCGGTCGGCGTGGATGCCGTTGTCGAGCGCGCGGGCGTCAATAAGATGAGTCTTTATCGGCGCTTCGCGTCGAAGGACGAACTCGTGGTCGCGTACCTGGAGCGCATGGACGACGGCTTTCGCAGGCGCTTCGAAGCGAGCTTGGCGAAGCATCCCGGCGAGCCCGCGAAACAACTCGTTCAGGCGTTCGAAGATTTGGTGAAACGGGCGTCGGCGCCGGATTATCGCGGGTGCCCGTTCGTCAACATCGCGTGTGAGTTCGGCGATCCGGCGCATCCGGCGCGGCAACTCGTCGATCGGAACAAAGGTTATGTAATGTCACGCTTCCTGGAAATTGCGCAGGCGGCGGGCGCGGACAATCCGCAGGAACTGGCAGAATCGCTGGCGCTGCTGGTCGACGGCGTCTACGCGACGAGTCAGACTTACGGTCCCGGATCGGGGCCACTGTGCGCTGCCCCACGCATTGCGCGCACGCTGATCAATGCGGCGTGCGGTTCGAATCGCGTCGAGCAAGGTAATCAGGAAAACTCATGATGGATGCAAGCACCCGCGACGAAGTCATCGCGGCCACCGAACATTGGCTGACGCGCGCGGTGATCGGCCTCAATCTCTGCCCGTTCGCCAAAAGCGTGCATGTAAAGGGACAGATTCGCTATGTCGTGAGCGAAGCGAGGACCGTGGAAGACACAGTGGTGGAACTCGCGGACGAATTGCGTCTTTTGCGTGACAGCGATCCCGAAGCCATCGATACGACGCTTTTCGTCACACCGCACGCGTTCGCGAACTTTAGCGAGTACAACGACGCGTTATTTTTTGCCGACCGCCTGCTGAACGACATGGGGATGGCGGGCGAATTGCAGATCGCGAGTTTCCATCCGCACTATCAGTTCGAAGGCACGCAGCCGGACGACATCGACAACTATACGAATCGCGCGCCGTATCCGATCTTTCATCTGCTGCGCGAGGCGAGCATCGATCGCGCGGCCGCCGCGTTTCCCGACGCGGCCGACATCTACGAGCGCAACATCGAAACCTTGCGCCGCCTCGGCCACGACGGCTTCAAGGCGTGGATGGACAAACGCTGAACTACGCAAAGAAGCGCTCGCGCAGTTCCTCGAGGCCGAGCGTTTCCAGCACTTCCGATAGCCGCTGCGCCGGACGCCCGCGCGGCAAGTCCTTGAACTGGGCGATGATGAGCTCGTTCTTCATCGAATGCTCCCAGCCGACCAGTTCCGTCACGCGGACCTGATAACCGTGGGATTCAAGTTGCAGGCATCGCAAAACGTTCGTGATCTGGCTGCCGAACTCGCGCGTGTGCAACGGGTGCCGCCACATTTCGGTCAGCACGTTCTTCGACAGCGAGTGCCCCTTGTTCTTGCGCAGCACCGAAGCGACTTCCGCCTGACAGCACGGCACCACGACGATGTACTTCGCTTTCTTCTGCAGAGCGAAGTGGATGGCGTCGTCGGTCGCGGTGTTGCAGGCGTGCAATGCGGTGACGATATCGACCGTTTCGGGCAGCAAATCCGAGCCGGTCGATTCGGCCACCGACAGGTTCAGAAACGACATGCCGTCGAATCCCAGCCGTGCCGCCAATTCCTCCGACTTTTTGACGAGCTCTTCTCGCGTCTCTATGCCATAGATGTGTGACCGATCGCGCAGAGACTTGAAGAAGAGATCGTAGAGAATGAACCCGAGGTAAGACTTCCCCGCACCGTGATCGACGAGCGATACGGAGCCTTGATGCTGATGCACGTCGGATAGAAGTGGTTCGATGAACTGAAACAGGTGATAAACCTGCTTCAGCTTGCGGCGGCTGTCCTGGTTCATCTTGCCGTCGCGCGTAAGGATGTGCAATTCCTTCAGCAGTTCGATCGATTGACCGGGACGAATTTCGTGCTTGTCGGAAGGTTCGGACGTGCCGGGAACCGACGCGGGGGACTTCTTGGCCATCGTGATCAGTGACTGGTTGATGAAAAGCGGAGCATGTTCGCGCTGAATGTGCGCTAACCGCTGGTTCTTGCGTCTGAAAAGAGGAAGTTTACCGAAAAGCGCAGAGACGCTCTTTGTTCCGGCCATCGAATTATCGGCCTATGCGTCACAACCAGCGCATGGAACGGATCGTGCATCGTCTGACAATGGGACCATTGCGACAGACGGCACACACGTGTGGTCACTGGCTGCCACGCGCCGATGCAGCACGCAGAAACACATAGTCAGTAACGAGCCGCGTCTCGACACGCCAGCGTCGTCACCGCGTCCGGTTCTGTTACGTAACACACTAACGCACAGCGCGGCGATGCGACTCGCCGGCGCCATGATCAAGAGAGGACGGCGATGGATGCGATCCCGGACAAGAAAGCAGAGAAACAGTTTCAGGAGATGCTCGCGGCACTGACCCAGATGCCCGCGTGGAGCGAAAAGCAGCAACTCGAACTCGAGATGGCGCGAGAGATCTCCGTGGAGATGTTGCGGATCGCCGAGTCGATGCGCGATGGCTCCACCGACATCGAGACGTGTCTCACGATGCTCAAGTACGCCAAAGTAATGGACTTCGTGCTGACGACGCTCGCTTCGCGCCGGGAGATCGCTCCGCAAACTCTGCGCGTGATCTTCAAGCTCGCGGGCCTGAAGGTGGATGAAGCCTATCCGGGCTGACACGCCCGGAGGTCCGGCGCCGGCCCGTCTTCCGAGGACGCGCCGGCTTCAGCCTTTGCGCCGCGTCATCAGCCGCGCGGCGGAATTGCGCATGTGCCGCTGCATCGCCGCCTGAGCCTGCACGGCGTCGCGGGCTTCCAGCGCTTCCAGAATGTCGCGATGCTCCGTCAGCGCCGCCGCCCAGGTCTCTTCTCCCTCGAAATGTCCCCGCAACGTCGACGACAGCGGACTGTGACGCTCGTCGTAGAGCGCGCCTACGGTGCGCACCAGCACGTCGTTACCGGACATCTGCGCGATGCCGACGTGAAACGCGCGATCGGCGCTCATCGGTATTTGACCGCTTTCGACTTCGAGCGCCATCGTTTCATAAACCGCTCGCAGCGCCTTCAGCGCCTTCGGCTTGGCGAACGGCGCGACGCTCGCCGCAATCGCGCCTTCGATCACGCTGCGCGCATTCATGATCTCGATCGGACTCTCGCCCAGTTCCGCCTCGGTGCTGGGTGGCCTGGCCGTCGGCGTCGCGGAGATATAGACGCCCGAACCCATGCGAATCTCGACGCGCCCTTCCAGTTCGAGCGCGACGAGCGCCTCCCGAACCGATGGCCGCGATACCCCGAGCGTCTGCGCGAGTTCCCGCTCGGATGGCAGCCGCCCGTTCGGCGCGAAGTCTCTCTGACCGATCATTCCGCGCAGCTTGTCGGCGATCTGGAGGTAGAGACGGCGCGTTTCGGCTGGTTTCACACTCACGGGCAGGCTCCTCAGGGCTCGGGGAAAACGTGGATTGTAATCAGGCGAAGGGTTGACGCACCGTGCGGCGGGCCTTCCCACCGTTTTTTACGTTTACAAGTGGCTTGACCAATTTCGATGCAAGCCACTAGTATGCAATCTGGTAAGGCCACGCGGTCTAATTTTTTTGTATCGCGTTGGAACCGTTTCCAAACAGAAACGCCCCCATACAACCTTCGCCGCCGTCTGCACGCGATGCACGGAGCGGCCCCGAGCGACGCATTCATGAGCAATCCGATCCTTCAGTTCGGCACGAGCCGTTTCTTGCAAGCGCACGTGGATTTCTTCGTCACTGAAGCGGCGCGGCGCAGTCCGGCCAGCGCGCTCGGCAAGATCACCGTCGTGCAGACGACGTCGAGCGCCGACAGTCGCGCGCGCACCGACGCGCTGAAGGCGACCGGCCGCTATCCGGTGCGCATTCGGGGACGCCGCCGCGACGAAACGATCGACGTGACGGTCGAATGCGATTCGATCACCGAAGCTTTGCACGCCAACGACGATTGGCCGCTGCTGATGCAACGGATTCAGCGCGATGTAAAAGTGATCGTCTCGAACACCGCCGACGCGGGTTACGCGCTCTTCGGCGAAGACACCGCCGATCTGCTCGACGGCCAGCGTACGCCGCGCGGCTTCGCCGCCAAGCTCGCGGTTCTGCTGCACGCGCGGTTTAGCGCCGGCGCGGCGCCGATCACGCTGCTGCCGTGCGAACTGATTTCGCGCAACGGCGACACGCTGCGCGATCTCGTCGCCGGCATCGCTCGTCAATGGCAGATGGACGACGCGTTCATCCGCTATCTGACGACCGACTGCATCTGGGTCAATTCGCTCGTCGACCGCATCGTGTCGGAGCCGATTCTGCCGGTCGGCGCGATTGCAGAGCCTTACGCGCTGTGGGCCATCGAGCGCCAGGCGGGCATGGTGCTGCCGTGCGAGCACGAAGACATCGTCGTGACCGACGATCTTGCGCACTATGAGCGCCTGAAGTTGCTGCTGCTGAACCTCGGCCACACGATGCTCGCCGAAATCTGGCGCACACGCGACGGCGCCGCCGATATGACCGTCCTGGACGCGATGCGCGATCCGGCCTTCCGCGAACCGCTCGAAGCCGTCTGGCGCGACGAAGTGCTGCCGGTGTTCACGGCGCTCGGCCAGCACGATGTTGCGACCGAATACCTGGCGAACGTGCGCGATCGCTTCGAGAATCCGTTCCTCGTGCACCGGCTCTCGGACATTGCGCGAAATCACGCAGAAAAGAAGGTGCGGCGCTTCCAGCCTGTCATCGATCTTGCTCGTGAATTCAAACTCGATATCGAACAGAAACGGCTGCGCGACGCGCTGAACGCGGACGCCAGCTGAACCGCCGCGCGAATCCGCCCGAGAAAGCGGAACGTGCCCCACAGATTCCTTTTTCCAATCACGGCCCCACCGCGCCCAAAGCGCGCAAGGGCCATATGAACGAAGTGCCGCTTCACTGAGGAGACGAACGATGCGGAAGATGCGTTGGGTAGTGATATTTTTGGCCTTTCTGGCCATTGCGATTAATTACATCGACCGGGCGAACCTGGCGGTCGCCGCGCCGCAGATCGAGAAGGCGCTCAACATCGGCCCGGCGGAAATGGGCTTCATCCTGAGCGGCTTCTTCTGGAGCTACGCGCTGATGCAGATGCCGTTCGGCTGGTTCGTCGATCGCGTCGGCGCGCGCATCGCGTTGCCGCTGGCGGTCGGCTGGTGGTCCGTGTTCACGGCGCTCACCGCCGTCGCGACGAGCGTCACCGGCATGTTCGGCTGCCGTCTGATGCTCGGCATCGGCGAGGCGGGTGCGTATCCGTCGTGCGCGAAACTGGTGTCGCAATGGTTCACCAAGGCCCAGCGCGCGTTCGCCACGAGTATTTTCGATAGCGGCTCGCGCGTCGGCTCCGCACTGTCGATTCCGGTCGTCGCGCTGATCATCAGTTCGTTCGGCTGGGAAGCGTCGTTCGTCATCACCGGCGCGATCGGCTTCGTGTGGATTCTTGGCTGGTTCCTGATCTATCGCAACAAGTCGAAGGGCGATCTGACCGGCGAAGTCGATGTCGATCCGGTGCCCGTCGCGCCGAAGAACAAGGTGTCGTGGGGCTCGCTCTTCAAGTACCGCACGCTGTGGGGCATGATGCTCGGCTTCTTTTGCCTCAACTTCGTGATTTACTTCTTCATCACGTGGTTCCCGAGCTATCTCGTTCAGGCACACGGCTTCTCGCTGAAATCGCTCGGCACGCTCGGCACGATTCCGGCGCTTATGTCGATTCCCGGCGGCTGGCTCGGTGGCTGGGTGTCAGACTCGCTCTTCAAGCGCGGCTGGAGCCTCACCGCCGCACGCAAGACCTGCATGGTCGGCGGCATGCTGCTCTCCTCGGTCATCACGCTCTGCGCGTTCACTGAGAACACGTATCTGATGCTCGCGTTCTTCGGCATCGCCTACGGTTCGCTGGCTTTCGCGGCTGCAAGCATCTGGTCACTGCCGAGCGACGTCGCTCCGACGCCGGATCACGTCGCGTCGATCGGCGGTATCCAGAACTTCGCGTCGAACCTGGCGGGCATCGTCATCACGACGTTCACCGGCGTCATGCTGTCGATCACCAAGGGTTCGTTTGTCATTCCACTGTGCGTGGCGGGCGGCTTCTGCTTTCTGGGCGCATTCAGCTATCTTGTGATTGTCGGCAAGATCGAGCCGCTCAACAAAGCCGAGCAGGACTCGCTGTCCGACAAGCGCGCACCGTCCACGATCTAAGAAACCATCATGTCCACCACATCCACCGACCATGCGGTCATCCGGCTGCACCCCAACGACGACGTCGTGATCGCGACGCGGCAACTCGTCTCCGGCGCGCGCATCGCGTCGGAGGATCTGGTTGTCGCGGGGCTGATCCCGCCGGGCCACAAGATCGCGACGCGGGCGATTGCCGCGGGCGAGCCCGTCAAGCGCTACAACCAGATCATCGGTGTGGCGCGGGAGCCGATCGCACGCGGCCAGCACGTGCATACGCAGAATCTGTCGATGGCCGATTTCGCGCGGGAGCACGAATTCGGCGTCGACAAGCATCCGACGCCTGCCGTCGATACGCCCGCGACGTTCATGGGCATCCGGCGCGACGATGGCCGCGTGGCAACGCGCAACTTCATCGGCGTGCTGACGAGCGTGAACTGCTCGGCGACCGTCGCTCGAGCGATTGCGGACCACTTCCGGCGCGATGTGCATCCGGAAGAACTCGCGGAGTTTCCGAACGTCGACGGCGTAATCGCGCTGACGCATGGCCTCGGATGCGGCATCGACATGCAGGGCGAAGGGCTCGGTATTCTGCGGCGCACGCTGGCCGGATATGCGGTGCATCCGAATTTTCATTCGGTGCTCTTCGTCGGACTGGGATGCGAGACCAATCAGATTGCCGGCGTGCTCGAATCCAGCGGTCTCAAGGACGGCGAACGGCTGCGCAGCTTCACGATTCAGGACAGCGGCGGAACCAGGAAGACGATCGAACACGGCATCGCGATAGTCAAGGAGATGCTCGCGGACGCGAATCGTGTGCAGCGTGAGCCGGTGCCGGCATCGCACCTGATCGTCGGATTGCAGTGCGGCGGATCGGATGGCTATTCGGGCATTTCGGCGAACCCCGCGTTGGGCGCAGCCGTCGACAAGCTGGTGAGTCATGGCGGCACGGCCATTCTTTCGGAGACGCCGGAAGTGTACGGGGCGGAACATCTGCTGACCCGGCGCGCAGTCAGCCGCGAAGTCGGCGAAAAACTGCTCGCGCGCATCAAGTGGTGGGAGGAGTACTGCGCCCGCAACGGCGCGGCAATGGACAACAATCCGTCGGCGGGCAACAAGGTCGGCGGACTCACGACCATTCTCGAAAAGTCGCTGGGCGCGGTCGCCAAGGGCGGCACGACGAATCTGGTCGAGGTCTACGAGTACGCGGAACGCATCCACGCGAAGGGCTTCGTCTTCATGGATTCGCCCGGCTACGACCCGATGTCCGCGACCGGGCAGGTGGCGTCTGGTGCGAACCTTATCTGCTTCACGACCGGACGCGGCTCGGCTTATGGCTGCGCGCCCTCCCCTTCACTGAAGCTGGCGACGAACACCGCGTTGTGGGAGCGTCAGGAAGAGGACATGGACATCAACTGTGGCGGTGTGATCGACGGCACCGCGACCATCGACGAACTCGGCGAGCAGATTTTCCAGATGATGCTAGATTGCGCGTCGGGCGTTGCGTCGAAGAGCGAGTTGAATGGCTACGGGCAGAGCGAGTTCGTGCCGTGGCAAGTGGGCGTGGTGACCTGATCAGCCAGTTCGCTGCGTTGAAGGGATGTCGGCGTCGCATCGGATCGCTGGTTAAGGCGAGTGATGCGGCGGCTATGTCCCTTCGATTCGCTGGCTGAAGCGCGAGGTTCGTTCCTCCGCTTTCCGCAATGGCCTGCCACAGATCTGCGTACGCTCGATCGCGCAGCAACACCGTGGCGTGATCGGCGCCGGGGAAGCATCAGTCGCCGCCTCTGATCCAGCTCTGGACGCTTCGAACATGCGTCTGCAATCTGTTCGAAGCACTCTTTCGGCAGTGCGGTGGTGCCCCAACTCGTCGAACGGCGTACTGCCTCAGACGGTCGCCGAATCTTCCGCCATCATCTTCAGCGCGACAGCCTCGGCAACTTCGATGCCGTCGATCGCTGCCGAATAAATCCCGCCAGCGTAGCCCGCACCCTCGCCCGCCGGATACAGCCCATCGACATTGACGCTCTGATAGTCATCCTTGCGCCGCACGCGTATCGGCGATGATGTCCGCGTTTCGACGCCCGTCAGCACGGCGTCGTGCATCGCGAAGCCAGGAATCTTCTTGTCCAGTTCCGGCAGCGCCTCGCGGATCGCTTCGATCACGTAGTCGGGCAGTGCGGTGCTGAGGTCGGTCGGCTTGACGCCCGGTTTGTACGACGGCACGACGGAACCCAGCGACGCCGATGCACGCCCTGCGATGAAGTCGCCGACCAGTTGTCCTGGCGCGCTGTAATCACCGCCGCCAAGTTCGAACGCGCGCTCTTCCCACTTTCTCTGGAACGCGATGCCGGCCAGCGGGCCGCCGGGGAAATCCTCCGGCGTGATGCCAACGACGATGCCCGCGTTCGCATTGCGCTCGGCTCGCGAATACTGGCTCATGCCGTTCGTGACGACGCGCCCTGGCTCCGACGCAGCGGCCACGACCGTTCCGCCCGGGCACATGCAGAAGCTATAGACCGCCCGTCCGTTACTGCAGTGGTGGACCACCTTGTAGTCTGCGGCGCCAAGGCGTTCGTGACCGGCAAATTTGCCGAAACGCGCCCTGTCGATCACGCCCTGCGGATGCTCGATGCGAAATCCGAGCGAGAATGGCTTGGCTTCCATGTAGACGCCGCGGCTGTGCAGCATCTCGAAGGTATCGCGTGCGCTGTGTCCGACGGCCAGCACCACATGATCGCAGCGCAGAACTTCGCCGGTTGACAGACGCAGGCCGCGCACCTTTCCATTGTCGATATCGATATCTTCGACGCGTTGCTGGAATCGCACTTCGCCGCCAAGCTGGTGAATGGTCGCGCGCATATTCTCGACCATGCTCACAAGCCGGAACGTCCCGATGTGCGGCCGGCTCAGATAAAGGATATCGTCCGGCGCGCCGGCTTTGACGAACTCGTCGAGCACCTTCCGGCCGTAATGCTTCGGGTCCTTGATCTGGCTGTAAAGCTTGCCGTCCGAGAACGTGCCTGCCCCGCCCTCGCCAAACTGCACATTCGACTCGGGATTAAGCTCGTTGCGTCGCCAAAGGCCCCACGTGTCCTTTGTCCGTTCGCGCACAGCCTTTCCGCGCTCGAGGATGATCGGCCGAAAGCCCATTTGCGCCAGAATCAGCCCAGCGAAGAGTCCACACGGCCCCATTCCGATGACGACGGGACGAAGCATGTTCGCGCGTTCAGGTGCTTTCGCCACGAAGCGGTAAGCCATGTCCGGCGTAACGCCGCAATGCGGATGCGGATGGCTCTTCAAGCGCTGCAGGACGGACGCCTCGTCTTGCAACGTGACATCGATGATGTATGTGAGTTTGATATCGCTCCGCTTACGGGCATCGTGCGCGCGACGGAAGACTTGGAAACTGACGAGTTCATCGGCCGAGACACCGATTTCCGCAAGACGCGCCACGACGGCCGGCTCGATGGCCGACTCAGGATGATCGAGCGGGAGCTTGATTTCGCTTAAACGTAGCATGAGGACTCGATGGCAACGGCCGTTCAGATTACGAGGGGGAATTTTAGCGCGCAGTCATCGCGCGCTGATGTCGCGGAAGTCTGCAAAATGCGTGATTGAAACGCAAAAACCCCACCTTTGCGGGGTGG
>NZ_JFHE01000054.1 GCF_000698555.1 Caballeronia grimmiae
GCCGCGCGTCGACACTGAGCGCCTGCACCAGGGATAGGTTGGATTTTCCTGCAAATTTCGGGTTAGAGCCATCCAAGCCTGGCGGGCCTCTCCCTTGCGGCCCTATATACAAATTCAACAAAAGCAGACACTTGCTGTCTACCCTTAGGCTCCGCATACGCAAGGGCGGGTACGAGGATTGTCTCCGAAAACAGGCGGAGCGAGCCTGCGTCGCGTCGGGTATTCGAGCGGTAAGCGAGACGTGATCCGCCCGCGATTGAGAAATCCGCGACAGACCAGCAGCGTGAAGCTGACCATTCCTGTCGGGTGGCGCCCCGCAGGCGTGCCGCCAGTTCGTCATGCTCATGCTGCCGTCCAGCCGCCGTCTGAGATTGGCGGCGTGCTGCTGCCGCCAGGAGTCGTATTGTTGCGACGCTTAGTGGAATGCCGGGGACTTTGCCTTCGAAGCAGTCTGATAAAACTCAGCGAGATCGACGGAGCCTTGATCCGATGCTGCGTTCAACGCCTGCTCCCAAATGTTTCGGACGGAGTTTACAATCAGTAGTGGGGCGCCGAGCCGGATTGCAAGCGAGCAGACCTGGTTTAGATCCTGAATGCTCTGTTGAACATCGATAATCGATGCGTCTTTCCCGTCAGCAAGCAAGGGGAGCAGGGTCCGTGAGCTTGCGCTCCATCCTGAACTCTTGTTCACAACATCCGAAATGTCCTTCATCGCGAGTCCATACTTGACACCAACCATCGCGCATTCGTAAGTGATGTGAAGACAGAGCGAAGCAATGGCTTGTTCCAACAGTTCCTTGGTGCGCTGTTGCTCCTGCGTTGCCGGAGAGTGACGGGCGCCCGCTTCTTTCCGCGGGAATTCTCCTTCGGAAGAGGCCAGCCGAGTACCCGCAAGTTTTTCGATCACGCCGACCATGTCCTCAAGCTTGGCTCTCTCGCCAAGGGTATTCAGGGCTAGAGCGAAGTTCGTCGAGGACTTACCCTCGACGAGCGCCGGGAGCATCTTGTCTGTTGTTTGATTGCGCGCGGAACCTTCATTGAGAAATGCGGCCATGTCTGCCAGCGACATTCCGGATTTGCGACCTAACACTGCAACCTCTAGCGTGCCAAGCCGGGTCGTCGCGTTCATCGCGTTATTGACGATTTTCATGGCTTGACCATCACCGACCCGAGTCCCGCATCGGTAGATCGTTTCCGTGATCACACGAAGAATCGGTGTTGCCCTCTCAAGAATCTGATCGGGTGCGCCAACCATCAACGTAGCGCCTCCCAATGGCACGATATGAGGGCTTGCCGAGACGGCAGCGTCGATCAGGGCGACTCCGCACTTTGCGAGTTCGTTGGCGATCTGCCGCGTTTCTTCGGGAACACCGCTCGTCTGATCGATGATTAATGAGCCGCGAGTCAGGCCAGCCGCCAACCCGTCTTCCGCAAAAACCATGTTTCTGACATCGGAGCTACGCGGCAGGCATACGAAGATCGTCTCGCAATTGCGCGCGACGTCCGCTTGCTGATCGACGGGCAAACCGCGCCATGCGTCTCCGAGGAGTCGCTCGAGATCAGAAATCCGTCTTCCGGTGTGGTGATCGGCCAACTGGCAGCCGGCGGCGAGGAAGACATCGATCGAGCGGTTCGCGCGGCGCGCGCAGCATTCGAGGGACCTTGGAGCAGCTGGACTCCGTACGAGCGGCAGGCACTGCTCTATCGCGTTCACGAGTTGATGGATCGCAACTTCGACGAGCTTGCGGAAATCGAGTCAGTGGACATGGGCGCACCCATATCGAAAACGCGTGCGACGAAGGCGTCGGTTCTCAAGATGATTCTGTTCTTCGCTTCGCAGAGCAGCAACATCGCCGGTGAAACGTTGCAAAACGGGCTTCCGGGAGAGGTTGTTACGATGTCGCTCAAAGCGCCGGTGGGCGTAGTGGGCGGGATAATCCCCTGGAATGGGCCGTTGGGCAGCCAGTGGTGGCTGCTGGGTACAGTGCTGGCGACCGGTTGCACCACCGTCCTCAAGCCAGCCGAGGACGCGTCGCTTAGCGTGTTGCGTGTCGCCGAACTGCTGCACGAGGCGGGGCTTCCCCCTGGCGTCGTCAACGTGGTCACTGGACGCGGTGATGTGGCGGGCGCGGCGCTCGCGCGGCATTCTGGCGTCGATCGCATTGCCTTCACCGGCTCGACTGAAACCGGAAGAAAGATCATCGACGCATCGAAGGTGAACATCAAGAAGCTTCAATTGGAACTGGGAGGGAAATCACCTGACATCATCTTTGCCGACGCCGATCTGGACAAGGCGGTGCAGGGCGCGGCGATGGGTGTGTTCGCGAACTCCGGACAGATCTGCTTCGCGGGAACCCGGGTTTTCGTTCAGCGCGAGATCGTCAAGGAATTCTGCGAGCGCGCGGCTTTCTTCGCAAGATCAATCAAGGTTGGTCACAGTCTCGATCCTGAGGCACAGCTTGGGCCCTTGATTTCGAACGACCAGCTTGAGAAGGTCATGTCCTATGTGCAGATCGGAGCAAATGAGGGCGCCCAGCTGGTTTGCGGCGGCGAACGGCTCCAGGGATCGCTTGCCGACGGCTACTTTGTGAGCCCCACTGTCTTCGCGGACGTCCACAATGACATGAGGATCGCACAGGAAGAGATTTTTGGTCCGGTCATGTCGGTCATCCCTTTCGACACTGTCGAGGACGCAATCACTAAGGGCAATGCCACGGAATTCGGACTCGGTGGGGCAGTCTGGACGCGTGACATCTCAAAGGCTCTCAGAGTCGTGAAGGGGATTCACACGGGCGTGATGTGGGTGAACTGCTATGGCTTGATCGATCCGCTCGTAGGTTTCGGTGGGACAAAGATGAGTGGCTACGGCGCGAAGGGAGGCCGTGCACATCTGGATACTTACCTGTACAGCAAGTGCGTGTATATCAATACCTAGACTTGCTGGCGATCCTCAGTCCGGGCCCGAAACGCGTCGACGATTGGATGGGAAGAGGCTGGCGGCGACGAGGGAGAAGTGGCAATTTTTCGGGTGTCAGTCAGTCACGCGCTCGACGGTGGCCTTGAAGGTGCGGGCCTTCGCGAGGGCGTCCAGGCCCGAAACGATCCTTCCCAGATTGACCAGCGATTTCGAGTAGCCGAAGTCCTTGTAAAACAATGCGATGTTGCCCCACGGTGCGTAGTAGGCAATGGTTCCCACAGAGGGATCGTATCCGTCTGGAGCCTCCGACGTGGCCAGCTTTCGCGGTGGGTAAGCGATTTTTTCCGTGGCGTGATAGTCCTCGAAGCTCAAGGTCAGGGGCAACTGCGCGAGGAGATCGCGGCTGGTCGCGTTGTCTTCCAGTTCGGCTATGATCGTTTGATCATCGAACTTCACGGCTATCTGCATCGTGTGCTCCTGGGTCCCGGGCTTCGATTGATCGTTGGCTGATGCGTGAGCCGACAGCATCAGGGTTACGACACCAAGCAGATATGCACGTGCGAGATGTCGTCGCAAGAGTGTGTGCCGTGCGATCACGCCATCCCCGCCAGCAGCTTGTCGAGCGTAAGCGGATAGTCGCGCACGCGCACGCCGGTCGCGTTATACACCGCATTCGCGATAGCCGCGCCTACTCCGCATAGTCCAAGTTCACCGACGCCTTTCGCCTTCATCGGTGATGAGGTCGGATCGGGTTCATCGAGAAAGACGACCTCCTGATGGGGAATGTCGGCGTGGACGGGCACTTCGTAGCTGGCCAGATCGTGGTTGATGAACATACCGTGCCGCCTGTCGACCACGAGGTCTTCCATGAGCGCCGCGCCCACTCCCATCGTCATCGCGCCGATCACCTGGCTGCGCGCGGCCTTTGGATTGAGAATGCGCCCGGCCGCGCAGACCGCCAGCATGCGGCGCACGCGAATCTCGGCGGTCACCGCATCGACTCCGACTTCGACGAAGTGCGCGCCGAACGTCGATTGCTGATAACGCTTCGACAGGTCGCCGTATTCCATCGTATCTTCGGCGACGAGCTCACCCGACGCCGCGGCGTCAGCAAGCCTCGCGGTGCGCTTTCCCGAGCGAACCTGCTCGCGCATGAAGACCACGTTCGGGCCCTGCATGTCGAGCCGCGCCGCTACCGCTTCCCGCAGCTTCATGCAGGCCGCGTAGACGCCGGCGGTCGAACTGTTGGCGCCCCATTGGCCGCCCGATCCCGACGACACCGGAAACGTCGAGTCGCCCAGGCGCACGGAGACTTTCTCGAGCGGTACGCCCATCATCTCGGCCGCCGTCTGGGCGATGATCGTGTAGGTGCCGGTGCCGATATCGGTCATGTCCGTCTCGACCGTCACCATGCCGCGACGGTCGAGACGCACGCGCGCGGCCGACTTCATCACAATGTTGTTTCTGAAGGCCGCGGCCGTGCCCACGCCGACGAGCCAGCGACCTTCGCGCACCTGCCCGGGACGTGCCTGGCGCTTCTGCCAGCCGAAACGCTCGGCGCCGACGCGAAAGCATTCTACGAGCTGACGCTGCGAGAACGGACGTTCCGGTTTCTCCGGGTCCACCTGCGTGTCGTTGATGACGCGAAATTCGATCGGATCGATGTCGAGCTTTTCCGCCATCTCGTCCATCGCGACTTCGAGCGCCATCATGCCGGGCGCCTCGCCCGGCGCGCGCATCGCGTTTCCTTCCGGCAGATCGAGCGTCGCGAGGCGCATCGCGGTCATGCGATTCGCGCCGGCGTAGATAAGGCGCGTCTGCCCAACTGCGGTCTCCGGCTGGCCGTGCGGTTGATCGCCGGACCAGCTTTCGTGCGCGATCGCCGTGATCTTGCCGCCCGTATCGGCGCCGATGCGAATGCGCTGAATCGTCGCCGGACGATGCGTCGTGTTGTTGAACATCAATGGACGCGTGAGCGCGACCTTCACGGGGCGGCGCGCGGCTCTTGCGCCGAGCGCCGCGAGAAGCGCATCGCTGCGCACGAAGAGCTTGCCGCCGAAGCCGCCGCCGATGAACGGCGAGATCATCCGCACGTTTTCTCGCGGGATACCGAGCGTCTTTGCGACGTCGCCCGCACCCCAGGCGATCATCTGGTTCGATGTCCATAGAGTAAGCCGCTCCCCGGTCCACGCAGCGATCGATGCATGCGGCTCCATCATCGCGTGGCTCTGGTCGGGCGTGGTGTAAGTGGCGTCGAGGCGCACGGTCGCAGCAGTGAATGCGCCGTCGAAATCTCCAGTGCGCGTCGCCGGCTCGCCCCAGTATCCGCTGCCTGCCATCGGCGCCGAGTCCTTGGCTGCGGCAAGGTCGTAGCGTCCGTCTTCGCGTATGTAGTCGATCCGAATCTTCTGGGCGGCGTCGCGCGCCTGCTCGAAAGTGTCGGCGACAACCACCGCCACGGCCTGATGATAATGATCGATGTGCGGACCGCCGAGCAGCCTGACGGTGTTGAAATCACCCGTCTGCAGGACACCGGCATTGTCGGCGGTAACGATCGCCAGCACGCCGGGCGATGCCTTTGCGGCTGCGAGATCCATCGACGCAATACGTCCGCGCGCGATCGCCGCGCCCACGACGAAACCATACGCCGGATCGCGCGAGGGATCATGCCACTCATAGGCGTAAGTCGCCGTGCCCGTCACCTTGTGACGTCCGTCGATACGATCCGTCGCGCGGCCGATGTGCGTCATCCGGTCGATCGGGTTATCGGTGGAAGGGGTGTCGAATTTCATCGCTCAGCTCCTGGCTTGGGTCAACACCGCGTCGAGCGTGCGCCCGGCCAGCGTGATCTTGTAGGCATTGTCATGCGTCGGCTTCGCGTCGGCCAGAAGGCGCGACATCACCGCACGCGCGCCGTTCGGCAACGCGGCTTCGGCTTCTTGGATGCGCCATGGCATTGGCGCGACGCCGCCGAGCGCCACGCGCCCCGTACCGTCCTTGTGCACGATCGCGGCGACCGAGACCAGCGCGAAGGCGTAGGAGGCGCGATCCCGCACCTTGTGATAAACGTGCGTGCCACCGACAGGCTTCGGCAATGTCACGCTCGTGATCAGCTCGCCGGGTTCCAGCGCGTTCTCGACATGCGGCGTGTTGCCCGGCAATCTGTAAAAGTCGGCGATGGGGATGCTCCTCACCATGCCATCGGCGCGCACAGTCTCGATGGTCGCGTCCAGCGCGCGCATCGCGACCGCCATGTCGCCCGGATACGTCGCGATGCAGGCTTCGCTGCCGCCGATCACGGCTAGCGACCGGCTGCTGCCGTGAATTGCCGCACAGCCGCTGCCGGGTGCGCGCTTGTTGCACGGCAGATTGGTGTCGTAGAAGTAAGGGCAGCGCGTGCGTTGCAGCAGGTTACCCGCTGTCGTCGCCTTGTTGCGCAATTGGCCCGATGCACCCGCAAGCAACGCGCGAGAGAGCAGGGGATAGTCACGCCGCACGCTCTGATGCGCCGCGAGCCCCGTATTGCGCACCAGCGCGCCGATCCTGAGTCCACCCTCGGACGTCGCCTCGATCCGGTCGAGGCCGAGACCGTTGATATCGACGAGGTGCAGCGGCGTCTCGATCTGCAGCTTCATCAAATCAAGAAGATTGGTGCCCCCTGCGATGTAACGCGCGCCGGGTGTATGTTGCACGGCAGCCGCCGCCGCGGCCGGGCTCGATGCGCGCTCGTAAGTGAAGGGTTTCATGCCAGCCTCCCCGCCACTTCGGCCATCGCTTCCGCGATATTGGAATACGCGCCACAGCGACAGATGTTGCCGCTCATGCGCTCGCGCAACTCCAGATTGGTGGGACGCGGCCTGGCGAGCAAATCCGCGCTGACGTGGCTCGGTATGTCTGCCTTGATTTCGTCGAGCACGGCAACCGCGGAGCAGATTTGTCCGGGCGTGCAGTAGCCGCACTGGAAACCGTCATGCTTCACGAACGCGGCCTGCATCGGATGCAGTTTTGCCGGCTTGCCGAGTCCTTCGATGGTCGTGACGTAGGCACCCTCGTGCATCACGGCAAGCGTGAGGCACGAGTTGATGCGCCGTCCGTCGACGATCACCGTGCACGCGCCGCACTGTCCGTGATCGCAACCCTTTTTCGTGCCGGTCAGATGCAGGTGTTCTCGCAACGTGTCGAGCAGGGTGGTGCGGGTGTCGAGGGACAGTTCATGCTGCGTGCCGTTCACATGCAGCGTGACCTTCGCGGTCGACACGCCTTCGGCTGCCGGACGAACTTGTTCAGCCGACAACGCGCGCATTGGCATCGACACGACACTCAACGATGCGGCGCCCGATCCGGCCAGTTTCAGCAGACTGCGCCGGCTGATTTTCGGGCTGTGGTCGGTTAGCTCGACGTCTTCGACGACCTTATCGGCCTGCGGCGGACTGGGATTCATGAACCGTTCTCCTCGGATGCGCGTGCAGTGGAAGTCTGATTGATCGTCAGATCTTAAAGCCGAAATGAAGTGCGATTAATGAGCCAGGTGCATAGGCTCGATCGGTTTTTATGGCTTAATCAGATAGTCAGGTGCGTGTAAATTTGCTCGTTGTCTACCGGGCTCGCGGTTTTTGTCCTTGTCGCCCGGCGCATCGAACGCACTAAAACTCTTTGATGACTCCATCCACCCTCTCGAACAGACAGGTGTGGAGCGCCGTGCTTGCCATGTCGCTCTGCGCATTCGCCCTAGTCGCATCGGAGTTTCTGCCGGTCAGTCTGCTGACACCGATCGCTCACGAACTCTTCCTGAGCGACGGACAGGCAGGTCAGGCCATTTCCGTGTCCGGCTTCCTTGCCGTTGTGACGAGCCTTAGCGTTTCGAACTTGACCAGGCGTCTGGACCGCAAAAAGGTCCTGCTGACGCTGACTGCGCTGATGGTCGCCTCGGGCGTGCTCGTTTCCATCGCACCGAGCTACGCCGTGCTGATGCTCGGGCGTGCATTGCTGGGCGTGTCGATCGGCGGCTGCTGGTCCATGAACACCGCCGTGATTATGCGGATCGCGCCGCAGTCTTTCGTGCCGCGCGCGATCGCGATCGTGCAGGGCGGTACGGCGCTGGCCACGGCGGTTGCTGCGCCTGCGGGAAGTTTTCTCGGCTCGATCGTCGGATGGCGCGGCGCGTTCTTCTGCGTGGTGCCGCTGGCCGCGCTGGCTCTGGTCTGGCAAGCGTGGACCCTGCCGAAGCTGCCTCCAGCGCGCGAAACCGGCGCGAAAGGCGGTGTCCTCCGTCTCCTCGGCGACCCGCGAGTGCGGTGCGGAGTCAGCGCGGTGGCGCTCCTGTTCATGGGACAGTTTTCGTTGTTCACCTATCTGCGTCCGTACCTCGAAAACGTGACGAGGGCGAATGTGTCTGTGCTTTCATTGATTCTGCTCGTCATAGGCGTTGCCGGTCTCGCAGGCACCATCCTGGTCGGGAAGCTGTTGAGTAAGGGCGTGCATCGGGTATTGGTTGGCATACCGCTGTTGATGAGCGGCATCGCGCTCGCGCTGATCGTGTCGGGCAGTTCCGTTGCGACGACCGCGGTGCTGCTTGGCGCGTGGGGGTTGATCGCGACGTCGGCGCCGGTAGGCTGGTTTACGTGGCTTTCCGAAACGCTTCCGGGCGATGCCGAAGCCGGTGGCGGACTTATGGTCGCCGTGATTCAGCTCGCCATTACGCTTGGCGCGACGCTCGGCGGTGTGCTGTTCGACGGCAGTGGCTATCGTGCGACCTTCGGGCTGTCCGCTGCGCTGCTCGTGTGCGGCGCGATGATGGCGGCGGTTACCTCGCGTACGAACCGTGCCGCGGTCGATCGTGAATCGTCGCGTGCCGCACGCGCGTCGAACGTATGAGACTCACCGCGCATGCCTCAGCGCGTCCAGCACGATCGTGAACGCCCTCGAGCTCTGACGCCGGCTCGGGTAGTAGACGTGCATGCCTGGAAAGCTGGGGCACCAATCTTTCATCACAGCCTGCAGTTTCCCGCTCCGGATGTGAGGCTGGACCGCCTCCTCCGGAACAAACGCCAGGCCGTAGCCGTCAAGTGCGGCGCGGATCATCTGCGGTTGAGAGTTGAAGATCATCTGTCCGCTCACGCGTGCCTGAACGGCGCGCTTGCCCTTTTGCAGCTCCCACGCATAGATTCCTTTCGTCGTCGTGAGCCTCAATGTGATGCAGTCATGCTTCAACAGATCCTCCGGTGAGCGCGGAAGCGGTCTGCGCTTGAAATACGCCGGCGCGCCGACGATCGCCATCGGCACGTCGGCACTGATGCGCACGGCAATCATGTCCTTGGCAACCTGGTCGCCGAAGCGAACGCCCATGTCGTAGCGGTCTTCCACGATGTCGACGAGTCCATAGTCCACGGTCAACTCCACCTGAATCTCCGGATAGTCTCGCAGCACCGCACGAAGCTTCGGCCAGACGATGGCGTCGATGGTGTGATCGGTCGCCGTGATCCGGATGAGGCCCGCAGGCTTGTCGCTAAATTCCGAAAGGGCCGCCAGCTTGGCATCGATTTCCTCGATTCTCGGGGCGGCCGTCTGAAAAAGCGCTTCGCCCGCTGCCGTCATCGACACGCTGCGGGTCGTCCGGGTGAGCAGGCGCACGCCGAGCCGAGCTTCGAGCTCGCGGATAGTGTGGCTGAGCGCTGATTGCGAGACACCGAGTTTCGCTGCCGCGCGCGTGAAGCTTTGCTCGCGGGCGACCGCGAGAAAAACGATTATATCGCTGAGATTATCGCGGGCCATGACATCTGAGGTAGCCGTTTCGTCCAAATGAATGCGCCACGTTTCGCGCACTGCGGGTCAAAGCAGGAGGAAATGCATTCATGAGTGGTATTCATAACCGCAAGCATACGCTGCTACTTAATCAGATAGAAACGAAGATGTAAAGTGGATTTAGACGTCGCACATGTTCGCGGCGCTCGGAAAGGCGACCCAGCGTCGCACGAATGCATCACGGAGTGTTATCTCAATCTCTTTAATATTAGGAATACGTATGACCCGTAGAAGTAAATCTATGCAGGCCGCCACTGCACTTCTGTTTGCCATGTCTGCCTATTCGACATTCGCAACATCGCAACCACTCTCACGCGAGGACGTTCAACGAGAGATGATTTCGTATAAGGCCGCTGGCTATAACCCGGCCCGTCAGAATCCTCGCACCTGGGTTGACGACGCGCAGGCAGCATCGGCCAGGGTAGAAGGCTCGCGCATGATCGCCGAGCGATCGATTCCTTCCGTTACCAACGAAGTTGCAGTGACGAGTGAATAGTACCGCTCTCACGGGCGCACATATAAAGACTGGCATCACGTTGCGATGTCAGTGATGGAGTTTGGTTTTCACGCGCTTTAGCGCGATCTGAATGAGTGACGCAGTGCGCACGCGTCTGGCTCAAGCTTGAGTAGGAAGATCATGGCGCGGCGCCGGGTGTGGATGCGCCGCGCTGGAACAGCTATCTTCGGCAATAGACCATCAACAGGCATTCGCCCAAGCAGGACGTGCGACTTTCAGACGTCGGTTTCGACGATGAGCGCACGTGAACGTTGCTTTGTCGACCTCAAGGGGTAACGCTCAAAGAGCCTGCGGGACGCTAACAAGCTGCATTGTGAGTTCACACAGCTACGCGATTCTGACGTAGCAGTTGGATAGCCACCCCAGCAGTGCAGGCGACAATGACCGCGGCGACCAGGAAAACTGCGTGCAGGCCGGCCTGCGCGCCGATCCATCCAAGCGCCGGGCCGCCTGCAGCCATGGCGACATCGAGGAAGGCAGTGTAGAGGCCCATCGCCATTCCGCGATTCTTGGGCGTTATGCTCCTGACTGCCTCGACGCCGAGCCCTGGATACACGAGTGAATAACCGAATCCGGCAAGGGCGGCCCCTACGGACGCTAGCAACGTCGTCTTCGCCATCCAAATGAGCAGCAGGCCGATCGCCTGAATGACGACGAATACAGCCGCTACCTTCGCCCCTCCGAACCGGTCAGGAAGATGGCCCGCAACCGTGCGCGCCGCGATCAGTGCGACGCCAAAGGCAGTGAAGCCGATCCACACTGGCTGCCAGTGCATCGCCGTAAAGAACAACGAACTAAACGCCAGTATTGCGCAGTATCCAACGCTGGCTAGCGCCGCGCCTAGACCGGGCAGCCAGACGACCGTCAGGATCGAATTGAACGAGGCCTGCTCCCCGTGCGGTTGCGACTCAACTGCGGGCATCCTGGTCAGGTAAGCCAGCACGATCAAGGGAAGCAGCGTCGTTAAAAGTGCGATCGCAGAAAAACCGAATGACTCGTAAAGCAGGATCCCAATGGGACCGCCCAGCGCCATGGCTGCAAACATCGCCGTTCCCACCCAGGCGATCACTTTCCCGGCATGATGTCTGTCGACGAGCCCAAGCCCCCAGGCGACGCCACCGGTGATGATGAAGCTCTCCGCCCCGCCCAGAACCGCGCGGCCGACAAGCAAAATTGAAACGGAGAGCGTTGGTGCCTTCACGAAAGCGAGGGACAGCAAGTACAGCAGCCCGGCCGCTGCCGCAGCGACAAGACCGACGAGCACGCCGCGCTTGGCACCGCGCCTATCAGAATATGACCCCGCCCACACTCGCGAGAAGAGCGAGGCGGCAAACTGTGCTCCGGCCACGAGGCCGACGACAAATGGACCGAAGCCCAAATCATCGTTCACGTGTAAGGGCAGTACAGGAAGCGCTACGCCGATGATAATGAAGCCGGCGAGAACTGCGGTCATCACCGGCGTCAGCGTCGCAAGCACGGACTGCCCGTCAACTTCTGTCGAACGTGACTCGACCATAAAACAGCTCCTATCGTGCGACCTTCGGCGTCGGCTGATGGCGCAGGTAATGACGATTACTTTGCCGTTAATGTTCTAGTCATGGTCGTTCCCTTGGTGAAGCTTTCCTTAAGGCTCCGGAGTGTCGGCCGCGATCGCTGTAAGCCGGCATGATGGTCATGTTGCGCGCTTCGCGAACACGTCTTTGAACACTGGCATCGCTGAGAAGACGTTCGGCCATCCCGCGTAGAATGCCAACTGCGTCAGTGCTTCGGACGCTTCGTCCTTCGTGAGCCCGTTGTCCATGGCGCGGTTCAGGTGATAGGGGATCTGCGCAACCTGACCGTTTGCGACGAGCGCGCTCACGGTGATCAGACTGCGATCACGAGGCGCCAACCCCGGACGCAGCCAGAGATCGCGAAAGAGCACATCGGTCGTGTACTGGACAACGCCGGCAGCAACCGCGCCGAAGCTCTCTTCGACCATCTGCGCGCGCTGCCGTTCTGCGGCTTCGTTTAGTGGCAGCGGGGCTACGTCGGCGGGAGCGACTCGATCCGATCCGATACCGCGCTCATCGAAGATGGGTTTTGCGATAGCTGATGCGGCGGTTGCATTGGCCCACCCGGCATAGAAGGCCAGATGTGCGATCATCTCCGAGATTTCCGCTGGCTTTACGCCGTTATCGAGCGCGAGTCTGATATAAAAAGGCATCTCGACGCTCTGGCTGCGGGCGATCAGCACGGAAAGCGTAACCATGCTGCGGTCGCGCGGCGAGAGTTGTGGTCGCTTCCAGAGACCATTGAGCACGGTCTGCGTGGTATAGCGCTCGAAGGCGGGAGATACCGCCTCGAGATCGGCGAGGGAAGGGGACTCTTGCATGGTTGTCGTCCTTTGCGGTTGTACGCAGGCAGACAAGAGTACGGTCGCTCCTGCCGTCGCAAGCATCCATGTCAAGCGGCTGACTTTCTCGTTACGGATAACGGTATTGCTCATCCGTGACCTGTTCCAGCCAATCGACGTTTTTGCCATCGAGCGCCTCCTGTAGTGCGATATGCGTCATGCCCGCGGTGGATGTGGCACCGTGCCAATGCTTGACGCCCGCCGGGATCGAGACGACGTCGCCGGCGACGATATTCCGCCGCTCTTGTCCCCTCTGCTGGATCCAGCCTGTTCCGGACATGACAATCAATGTCTGCCCTAGCGGATGCGTATGCCACGCCGTACGAGCACCAGGTTGGAACGTGACCATGCCACCTGATAGGCGCGAAGGTGATGTCGATTGGAAGAGCGGATCGATGCGCACCGAGCCGGCGAAGCGCTGATTTCCGCCCGATTGAGACGGCTGCGATCCCGCGTGCGCGATCGTTATGGCGGGAGACTCATCCGCAACAGCTGGTGCTGCCAGTGACACGCAGACCAATGCTATGACGATGATGGACGCGGAAAGCCTGATCATGTCTGCTCGCCGGTGCCGAGATACTGGTCGTCCGTCACCTTCTCCAGCCAATTGACGTTCTTGCCGTCGAGCGCTTCTTGAATGGCGATATGCGTCATCGCGGTCGTCGATGTCGCGCCGTGCCAGTGCTTGTGGCCGGGCGGACACCAGATGACATCACCCGCGCGGATTTCGGCGCGCGGCTCGGCGTCGCATTGCGTCCAGCCGCATCCGGCCGTGACGAGCAGCGTCTGACCGAGCGGATGCGTGTGCCACGCGGTGCGCGCGCCCGGCTCGAACGTGACGCTTGCACACGATACGCGCGCCGGTGGCGGCGGAGCGTTCAGCGGATCGATCCGCACCGTCCCGGTGAACCATTCGTCGGGGCCTTTGATTGAGGGCTGCGAGCCCGCGCGCTTCAATTCCATGATCTTCCTTCCTCAGCCGATGTCTTGCTGGCGTGATGCCACACGACACTAATTTACTGCCTCGCCATTCATGCGACTAGATGGCAAACTCGGCATGGTCTTATGCTGTGGAGCATGAATCGATGGAAGATTTCAATGATCTAGTGGCGTTCATGGCGGTCGCGCGCGAGCGAAACTTCACGCGGGCTGCCGCGCAGCTAGGCGTATCGCAATCGGCGTTGAGCCGCACGGTGCGGGCCCTGGAGGAGCGCATGGGGCTGCCGCTGCTCACGCGTACGACTCGTAGCGTTTCACCGACCGGAGCCGGCGAACGCCTGATCGCGTCGGTCGGGCCGCGGTTCGAGGAGATCGAGGCGGAGCTCGAATCCTTGCGGGCAATGACTGACCGGCCGGCAGGAACGGTGCGGATCACGACCACGGACTACGCCGCGAATACCTATGTCTGGCCGCGGGTGCAGGCCGTTCTTCGCGAGTATCCCGAGTTGAGAATCGAACTGGTGAACGACTATGGCTTGTCGGATATCGTGGCCGACCGGTATGACATCGGGGTACGACTCGGCGACCAGGTGGCCAAAGACATGATCGCGGTGCGCATCGCACCCGATATGACCATGGCGATCGTGGGCTCGCCAGACTATCTGTCAACGAGGCCGCGGGCCAAAGCACCAACAGATCTGACGCTTCACAATTGCATCAATCTTCGCCTGCCGACGCGAGATTCACTGCTGCCGTGGGAATTGAGCAAGGGGCGACGGGAACTGCAGGTGCGCGTCGAGGGACAACTCACCTTCAATAACGTCTATCAGATGCTCGATGCGGCGCTCTGTGACTTCGGACTCGCCTACGTGCCTAAGGATCTCGCCGAGCCACATGTCCAGGCAGGTCGACTCGCCTGGGTGCTGGACGACTGGTATCCCACTTTCGCTGGCCATCACGTTTATTACCCGAGTCGCCGAAAATCGTCGCGTGCGGTCGAACTCGTCGTACATGCGCTGAAGCTGGGCTATCGGCGCCGGGCACAGTGACCTTGGGGAATAAGTGGCAAGTACGCCGGCGCACGCAGCAGTCTTCTGCTTGGAATAAAGGCCGGAATCCCGGCGCTTAACCGAAAGGGCCGGATATTGTCGCTATGGCACGCCGAACGTCACGCATTCGAGTACACGCGCAATGGAGCGCTCGGGCGTTTCGCCGTGTTCAATTCGGTCACCCGGGAATTGTTGAGAGAGACGGCATTGCACCACATCGGTGAACAGTTCGTGGCTATCCTGATCGATGTCGGTGCGCGCCTCCCAAATCGCGGAAATCCACATGATCTGTGCGACGGCCCGGCGCAGAGTATCGCGTCTAGTCACACTTAATTTCGTACTCCTATTTACTTGACATAACCCAAGTTATCGCATTTTAATTCCGGAGAGCCTTATGTCAAGGACCGTCTGCTCACTAGGCTCGTAACGTGTCACATTATGTCCATTTCAGCGAATCGCCGCTGGTTGCTGTCGGCTGGACAGCCGATGCCAGGTCGGCATCCCGATTTGTACCGTAGCGCCGCCGATTTTGCACCGCTAGGCTGGATCGCTTCGTGATCGCCGCGGAGCACAGACGATGGAAAGCTGGCGAACAGGCTATCTTGGGATCCGTCAAGTACCCCGCGATCTGAGCGAGTTTGAACTCAACACTTTCTTCACGTTCTCGAAGCAAGAGATCGCGCTCATCGAGACGCGGCGATCTGATTTATATCGTCTCGCCGTTGCGTTGCACGTCGGGTTCATACGAATGTCCGGCCGATCGCTGGATTCATATCGCCAGATACCTGCGATGCTGTGGCGGCACCTCGGTCGACAACTGCATGTCCAGCCGCCCGATCTCGGAACGCTGCGCTCGATCTACGACGGACACTTCGATACGCTGTCCGACCATCAACGATTTGCTCAAATCATCGCGAACTTCCGCACGATCTCAGAGCACCAACGTCGATACGTGATCCGTTGGCTGAAGGAACAATTGACGGGTCGCCCAGAGCGCGGCCAACTGGGCAACGACCTGAAGCAATGGTTCTACGAACATCGGATCGTCATACCCAACGAACGGACAATCCGACAGTTCATCGTCCAAGCAGTTCGCGATATCGAGAGTTCGCTCCACGAGGAATTTCAGCGAACTTTTGGCCCGGAGAAATTGGACAGCTGGGCACGCCTTTTACCCCAGCCACACAAGGCGTATGTGAGCCTGCAGGGCTGGCTTTGGGCTGTACCGCTCCGTGGTTCGACTCAGCAGATGGGCGAAGTGCTGGACAAGATTAATCTCCTCACCATGCACGGCGTCGCATCCGCATGGCCAGGCGCGTGCAACGATGCAATTGTTCGCTACTACGCTCGTCGGTGTGCCAACCGCTCTCCATCCATCAGCAAACGGATCGCGCCGCAGAACCGGAGGCTCGAGGCCGCCTGTTTCATGCGTTATTCGCTGTGCACGGCGACCGATCACGTACTCACTATGCTCCGGCGCTGGGTGCAGAAAGTCGTGAATGATGCATCTCGCGCGCTCGATGCGGCGAAGAACAAGCGTGAAGATCAGCTTCGCGAGTTCGCCCTGACTGTGAAGGCGTTGGCGATTGACGAGTCCCTGTCGCGCGAACAGCTAGGTAGCGCGCTCTGTGAGCTGGCCGACAAAGTTCTCTGCCCACCACAAAGCCGCCGCAGCCTCATGCGGCAGCATCTAATCGGCAAGCGACACTCGGCACGGAACCTATTGATGCGGATAGTGCAACTGCCCTTCGAAGCTGATTCTACTCATCCCGTACTCGACGCGATCGTTCTGCTTCGAGATCTTTATCGCCGTCACGCTTACTTACTGCCCGATGGGTTGAATATTCGTCTGGGTCGCGCATGGCGCGAAGCGATCGACGGATTCGACCGAATCAAAGCCATGAAGGCGTTCGAATGGGCCACGTTGTTCGCCCTGCGCGTCGCGCTTCGCAACGGATCGATCTATGTGGAGCATAGTTTCGCGTTCCGTAGTCGAACTTGCATGCTGATTCCGATGGGCGAGTGGATCGCCAAACGCAACAATCTTTACGGGCAACTGGGTCTTCCGCAAGACCCCAAGGAATTCCTCGATCCGATCCTTTCACTTCTCGATCAAAGGCTTGATCTCTTGCTCGACGCGGTGAAGCAAGGGGATGTGCAAGTTGATACGGCGGTGCATTTGAGTCCGCTTAAGGCCCAGTCGGCGGACAACGAAGCGGATCGCATGCGACAGGCGATCTATCAGGCGCATCCGCAGGGGCAACTACCGGAGATCATCCTCGAGATCGATAGCGCAACACGATTCAGTTGGCTTTTGCTCGGGCGTGAACCTCGCTCACGAGTGGAACTGCTGATGGTCTATTCCGCCGTGCTCGCGCATGGAACATCTCTCTCGGCGGCGGAACTCTCTAGGATGGTGCCCGAGGTGCCAGGCGACGCGATCCGCCAAATGATGAAACGCTTGGCGGACGAGAGAAAGCTGAGGCTTGCCGCCGATGCAGTTCTTGAGTTCATGCACGAGCACCCTATCGCTGCTCACTGGGGCCGTTCTGATCTCGCGTCTTCCGACATGATGTCGCTCGAAACCACACGAAAGGTATGGCAGGCTCGGGCAGATCCGCGGCGCCGCTCGGCATCCATCGGAATGTACACACACGTACTCGATCGTTGGGGCATCTTTTACGATCAGCCGATCGTTTTGAATGAGCGGCAAGCAGGTGCGGCCATCGAAGGTGTTGTGCGCCAGAGTGCCACGAAAGACATCGCTCAGCTCGCTGTCGACACGCATGGGTACACCGATTTCGCGATGGGCCTGGCCCGCGCGCTTGGATTTGATCTCTGCCCTCGCCTGTCGCATCTTCGCGATCGTCGGCTTCACGTTCCTCGCAGTCAGGACGTGCCGCAAGAGCTTTGTGCGGTGACAGACCGCGACGTCAGACTTGACCTCATCGCTGAAGTCTGGGACGAGTTTGTCAGGATTGCTGCATCGATTCGCTCAGGAAAATGTACTGCAGTGGAAGCC
Source organism: Caballeronia grimmiae (assembly GCF_000698555.1). GTDB lineage: Bacteria > Pseudomonadota > Gammaproteobacteria > Burkholderiales > Burkholderiaceae > Caballeronia > Caballeronia grimmiae. The sequence goes on from NZ_JFHE01000054.1 coordinate 17,641, forward strand.
CTAACCCGCTTCGGCTCAGCAGCGCGTGGGCAGCCGGTCTATGACGGAGGCGTCCACATCGGTCGTCTGTTCCGCAGCATCTTCCTGATCGATTACTTCACGAACACGACATTCCGGACGGAGCTGCAGCACGTGTTGAATCGGGGCGAGGCCGTGCACGTGGTTCAACGCGCGATTCATGTTGGCCGCATCCCCGTCGAATTGGCACGGCGCGAAGATTCGCTCTCGGCCGTGTCTTCCGCATTGACGCTGCTTGCGAACATTCTGATGGCATGGAACACGACCCACATGCAGCATGCACTTGAGGCGCTGCAAGCCTCCGGAGGCAAATCGCCTGGAGCCGAACAGCTCAGAAGGATTGCGCCGACGCATCTGGAGGGCATCAACCTGCGAGGGACATTCATTTTTCCCGTGGGACGGTACGCGAGCAGGCTGCTTCCAAGCTTGACCCAAGGAGCGGCGACGCGTGCAGCCAGTCAGCGCGCCTAGACGCGCCGACGATGCGTTTCAGGGTAGACAGAAAGTGCTTGATTTATAGAGATATTAATTTGGCGCCAGAACGCAAAGCCTTGTCGGAGCTAGAGCGCCCTAACCCGGAAAATGCACGGGAATCAAGACCACCCCCACCAGCACCTCGTGAAACGGCGTCAACCGGGTCGGCTGCGAGCGCCGCTGATACTTCGGCTCCTCCTGAACATCCATGTTCAGATATTTACTAATCGTGTTGCGCGACAGGCTTGTGAGACGCGCTATCTCGCGTACCGACTTGTTCTGGCGGTGGAACATCCGCCGCACCTTGCCAATCATCGTCATCGGGATCATCCCCAAACACCCTGCCAGAAAAACTAGCAGGATAGGTTGATTGCCCGGCTCAGTTTTCAGTCGGCGCGATCCCTACATGTGGCTGAATTTTCGGTCGGCGTAAACAAATCTGGAGTCAAATACGTTAAAAAATCCTTCGTACCGCTACGCGAGTTCAGGGATCTGGCCGATGCAAACCGGCAATTGCGCGACTGGGTCATCCAGCAGGCCGGCACTCGCGTGCACGGCACGACCCGCGACCTGCCGCTCGCGCGCTTTGCCATCGAACGCCCGCTGCTTGCACGACTGCCCGACGTGCCGCCGGTACTGGCCGTGTGGAGCGAGGTCAAGGTGCATACGGACGGCCACATCGTCTACAAGAACGCGCTGTACTCGGTGCCGTTCACGCTTGTTGGCAAGCAGCTGTGGGTGAAGGTCACCGACACCGTGGTTCAGGCGTTCCACCGGCATGAGCTCGTTGCGACTCATCCGCGACTACGCAAGCCTGGTGATCGGCATACGGTGCGGGATCACCAGCCGCCCGAGGCGCAGGCGTGGCTTGAGCGCGATCCACAGTGGTGTCTGGCCCAAGCTAAAGAGATTGGGCCGGCCTGCCTTGCAGTGATCCTCGCGATGTTCAACGACAAGGTGCTCGCGAACCTGCGCGGCGCGCAGGGTCTCGTCCGTCTACGCGAGAAATACGGTGACGCGCGCCTGAACGCCGCCTGCGAGCGTGCACTCACGTTCTCCAGCCCGAAGTATCGCACCGTCAAAGTCATTCTCGACAAGGCACTGGACGGCCAGCCAGCGGCGACGACACAGGCGACGGAACCTGCCGACACCTATCTGAACGGTGGACGCTTCGGCCGCGATCTCCAGTCCCTTCTTCTGCATTGAACGCCATGAATCCAAGTCCCGAACTGAATTCCATCCTCAAGCAGTTGCGACTGTCTGGCATCCTGGACTCCCTCGAACAGCGCAATCGGGAGGCCATCGATGCGCAACTCGCCTACACCGAGTTTCTTGCCATGCTGCTGCATGACGAAGTCGCGCGACGTGCGCAGAAGAAGCTCGGCGCGCGTCTGGGCCGCGCCGGCTTTGCGCTGGGCAAGACGCTCGAAACCTTCGACTTCAACCGACTGCCGAAACTAAACCGTTCGCACCTTCACGATCTCGCTACGGGCCGATACATCGACGAGAAGGTCTGCGTTCTGATGGTCGGGCAGACAGGCGTCGGCAAGTCCCACTTAGCGCAGGCCCTCGGGCACTGTGCCGCGCGCCAAGGTCACGATGTGCTGTTTATCAACCAGACCGATCTGCTCAAGAAGCTGCATGCGGCGCGCGCCACGGATCTCTACGAACGTAAGTTTCAGCAGTTCGTGCGTGTGCCATTGCTGATCGTTGACGACTTCGCGCTCAAGCCCCTTCGTGCACCCCACGATGAGGACTTCCACGACCTGATCGCTGCAAGGTACGAACGCGCAGCCTCGATCTTGACTTCAAACTTGGACTTCAGCGAATGGGGCGACGCCTTCCCCGACAACCGCGTTCTTGGAGCGGCAACGCTCGATCGCCTGCGCCACGGCGCCTATCGTGTCGTCATCGAGGGCGAGAGCTTCCGCAAGCCCAAACCGATGCCCGACAACGGCGAAAATGCGGTTGCCAAAGACGGCAAAAAACAGCAATCTTGAAACCGTTCGAATCCGCGTTTTATCGCGTTTCTGCTGGCGCCATTACGCCGCCCACCCCCGGCGCCATTACGCCGCCCCGTGACAGATGCGACAATGCCGATGCCGATGCCGATGCCGATGCCGATGCCGGGCCAGCTCGTCTCGACCTCGGGCGTCATCGCAGCATAGGCGCCCATGATGCGCTTCACGTCCGCATTTCCGCCGAAGCCAATGACGAAATCGGAACCGAGCAGCTCCATCGCCGCTCGGAAGGGGCGCTGGTGAACATGGACGCCTTCCTCCGCATATCTCAGGTCGAGCCTGCGAAGGTCATCGATCGTCCATGTGTTCATATAATCAAGCCTCGTTCCCGTACTGGTTGGCGGTTATGTTCGTGACAATATCGAACCCGAAGATGGCCGGGACCTTTTTACCCTTGATAGGCTGCCGGCCGGTAGGAAAGCCAATGGCGCCATGAGTGCAGCGGCGGCAGTCGGCAACCACGAGGGTTCAGTCTATGGGCCTGCCAAATCGTCAGGACCGAGGTATGCGATGTCGATTTTACTGACGTCCTGCGCGACCTGTGCGCGGAGGAGTCCGGCTCGAAGCGGATAAAGTGCTGCCTGGACAGTGCCAAGGGGCGTGCCGTCGGTCGAGAGCACTCGTGGCTGACCCGCCCAGTTGTGAACCTGAACTGCCGTGCCAGACAGAGGGGGGGCGCCCAGCCATGCGACATTCGCCCAATAGCGTCGATCAGACCAGGTGCGTTTCTCGGCTGGCGTGAAGCTCTGGGCGAACTCCGCCCATATCGGCTTTGTCTCCAGCGTCGGCCAGTCAGGCAGCGCGCTCCAGGCAGCGACAGGTTCGGAGTTGAGCCATTGTCGCAACTTCTGACCCGTCGTGAACGTCGCGCCAGTGTCGGCCACCGCCTTGATCGCTGCCAGCCGCGAATTGAAGCCCGCCTGGATGAGGATGGACGCGGAACGGTTCAGGGTGCCGGTCTCGACGGCCGGCACCGCGAGACCAAGTTCGTGATCTTCCAACGGCAGGTCGAATACGCCGACCGTGTCCCCATTGGCGGCGGCGCGGACGCGGATCGCCTCCATCGCCCAGGGCAGCCGGTAGACCAGACCGCCTTCGACGAACTGTAGGGTTTCCGATGGCTGAGCCCCGCCTAGCGCCGCCAGCGGCTGCCCGAGCAGCCACGCGCGCAGGATGTCGCGCCAATTCGCCGGTAGTGGGTCGGGTGTAAAGGGATAGAACGCGAAGACCCGCTCGGCGAGGCCGGTGATTGCGGTTATCGCTGCTTCGGCGTCTCCCTCGAGGATTGCGCCATTGGCCTGGATGAGAAGCAGGTTGGCGTCAACAGCGATGGCGTCGAGGGCACGGCCCGTCGTGAGGCCAACGCCGGCCAGGAAATAGCCGCGGCGGCGGGCAGCCGTCGACTGGCTCCAGATCAGCCGGCTGCGGGACACGAGACCGGCCTTGAGCACCTGCTGGACGTGAGCATCCTGACGCTGCAGGCGCCGGTGCCACAGGGACGATTGGAGGATGTCGTCCAGGGCGGCCTCGATCCCTTCGTCAGGAATGTCATTCTCGCCGATGAGGCTGAGGATGGCGGTGTCGAGCGTCGCGACGTGCCGTTCCCAGTCGGCGAGAGCGCGCTCGCGGTCTTCCGGCTTTTCGTTGGCGATCTCGGGGAAGGTCCAAGCGGCGGCGTTGTTGACGACATAATCAACGAGCTGATTGAGGTCTCCGCCGATGCGCGCGCGCATCCGCGTCAGCAGCACCGCGACCAAACGCACCAGACCGCTTTCCATTTCGCGCGCGCCAAGGTCGGTGATGAGCGCTTCCCAATTCCGCCGCTTCTTGGGGATGTCGTCGAACATAGGAAAAAGGACGATGCCCTCGACGTCGACATAAGCTCGTCCCGCCCGGCCGATGACGTTCTTGAACTCGCTGATCTCGATCCGCTCGCCGGCGCGATGTAGGGAGTACATGACGACGGCGGTGGCCGACAGGTTGAGGCCTTGGGCCAGCGTCGGCGAGGAGATGGTGACCTTGAGGACGTTCTCGCGCAGCAAACGCTCCACCTCCTTGCGATAGGCGGTCGGCAGGGCGCCATGGTGAAGGGCGACGCCGAGACGCAGGCATTTGAGGATCGCGCTGTCGGCGCCCAGCCATTCCTCGCCGAGCGCGATGGCAGTCCTGAGGACGTTCGGATCGGCATCGAGCAGCGAGCGCAGGGCGCCGCGCTCGTGCAGATCGACGATGACATCGGCGAACGGCTCGACGCTGCGCCGCTCCGGGCAGAAGACGAGGACGGTCTGGCCGTCGTCGACAAGCCGCCAGGCGGTCGCGAGACAGAGTTCGCGCTGGTCGTCGGGAAACAGGCGGGTGCGGCGGCGCTTCGGCGGAATCCAATTGGGCGGGGCGGCGCCGGTGAGGAAGCGCTGGACCCACGGCCGCTCCTCGCCGACTCTCAGATTAAGCCGGGCGGTTGGCGACCCCCACACCACTTCACCAAAGCGCAGCCGGGTCGGCCGCCAGTCATTCTTGATCAGCCCGCCCGGATGATCGCGGCGCAGCCAGGCGGCGAAGTCATCGAGCTGTTCGCCATCGGGCAGGATGGCCGATAGGCAGACGATCCGACGCTGCTGGGCATCGGCGCGGCGAAGGAGCCGCTGGATTTGCACCTCGTAGCGGACCTCACGTTCGTTGAGGCCGATCATGTGCCCTTCGTCGAAGACGAGCAGGCCGACATCGTCGAGCAGCGACGGATCGTTGCGAAGCGCGAAGTCGAGCTTCTCCGGCGTCGCGACGACGATGTCGCGCTCACGGATCGCGTCGTCGTCGAAGCCGCTGACGCCGATGCTGCCATAGAGCGCCGAGATGGTCTTGCCGAGCGGGCCGAAGGTTCGCTGCAGCGTGGTTTCGGTCTGCGCCGAAAGCGCTCGTAGCGGCGTGACGAACACCACCCGCTTGCCGCCCGCAACGCAGCGCAGGATGCAGAGTTCGGCAATGCGCGTCTTGCCGGCGCTCGTCGGCAGTGACACGACCAGGTCATCGGACTGATCGACGGCGCGGGCGGCTGCCTCGGTCTGCGACGGCCAGAGGTCGATCTCCGCTCTCGCGCGACGCTGCAGCAACGCAATGAACAGTTCGCGCAACCGCTGCCAGTCGGCCGCCAATCCGCCTGCAGGCTGAAGCGGGACCCTTTCATGGAAGGTGCTCGACCATAGATCCGACAGAAGGTGGATCGCGACACGGTGCGCCCACCATTGGGGCAGCATGTTCATCTCGCGGCAAATCGCGAGGCTCACGCGAAGCCGTTCCAGCGCCTGTTCGACAAACGCCTGCTCGCCGCGATCAAGGGCGACTAGGTAAAGCGACATGGCGGCCATGAAGGCGTCGGTGAGTGCCGTATCCAAGCCGTCAAAAAGGAAGTCGTCGCCACCGGCCTCCGGCGGTGCGGCCACGCCCTCGGCTTGGTCGAGCCGAGCCTGGATGTCGGCAGCGATCCGGGCGTCGCTGCCTTGGCCGGAGACCCGGTAGTCGAGAACGCTGCTGCGCAGGACGCCGAAATTGCGACGCATCAACTGAGCTAGCACGCGCTCGATCGGAGAGAAATTCTCATCCGCCTCGACGATGGCGAGGAGGGAATAGGCGCGCGCGGACAGGTGAGCGAGATGATAGGCGGCCGCCGCCATGACGAAATGGAAATCGCGATCGATCTCCTGGCGATTGCCCTTGGCCATCACCGCCTCAAGGGCGGTGGCGGCCTGCTCGAAGGCCGTGCGGGCCTGGGTGGGATCGCCGCCAAGCTCGCGAAGGCGAAGGCCCAGGCCGAGCAGGGAATAGGCGTAGCTATGCAGGTCGTAGCTGAGCTGCGGCGCGAACGCCGGTGCGTCGGCCGGAAGCGCACCATCGCGCCAGATGATGGCGCGGGCCTGTCCGCGTGCGATCAGCCGGCCGCGAAAGCCGGCGGTTGCCGCTTCGGCGATATCCGCGGCAATGGCCTCAGGGGTTGTTGGCATCGGCGATCACTCGATCGTAGACCGCGCCGATAAAGGCGCCATGACCATCCACGCGAAGCCCGATACCCCATTGATTGATGGGGCCCGGATAGGCCTGAAGGGAGGCGGCCAAGAGCGCGTCCGGGGCGTTGCCAGAGAATGTGAAAAGCAGATGCCGGACGCTCTGCGGCGGGATTCCGTGCTTGAGGAGCGCATCGTCGATCGCATCGGCCAGCGGCAGATTGTCGAGCTCAAGCAGGCGTGCCGAGATGAAGTGCAGGGCGTGTGCCGAGGGCAGCCCGCCATCCTTATCCAGCCCTGCGCGGGCTTCGGTTAGCACCTGCGCTGTCAAGGCGGAGCGACTCTTCGCCTCCGTCTTGAGGAACTGGAGGCGTTGCGACTGCGGGTCTTGCAGGATGCCGATCACGTCGTCGCCCCGCATCGCCATGTTGCGATGGTCTTTCCAGCGCAGCCGCTTGATCGGCGCGCGGTAGCCGCCGCTATGGGCGTCGATCCACTCCGTCGCGTAAATCTCGCCGAGATCGCCAGACCGGATCTGCTTGGTGGTCGGCAGCTTGCTCTCGATCAGCGCGGCGGCCGCAGGCTTGCCGAGCCGGGCGAGTGCGCGCGCCACTTGTTCTTCCGAGGCGTAGTGCCCGGGCACGATGGCCGCCGTCGCCTGAATGCCGACCGCAAGATTTGCGGCCTGACCCGTCATCACTCGACGGTGATGATTGCCCACCGGCTGGTCGACCGAAATGCACCAATCATTGAACTGCGCCACCCTCGTTCCTCCCGGTCACTGAGAAAAGAGGTCGCGGACGCGAATGAACGGCGCGCCGGTTTCAGCGGCGCGGCGGACCTTGCGTTCAAGAACCTGATTGAGCGGGAGTTCACGGTCGAGCATCTCATAGAGGTCAAGGCCGTCCATGCAGATGACGCGCTTGCCGCGTCCGAAGGCGGCGAGGCCGTCCTCGGTGAAGCCGCTGTTGCTGACGAAGAGACCACGGGTCCAGGCCGCCTTCTGCTCGATCTTGCCGTGGAAAGTGTGCAGCTCGGCGACGCCGATCGGCTGGCCGTGCCATTTGGCTTCGAGCAGGTAGATCTCGCGTCCAAGCTGGAAGCTGCCGTCGATCTGCTCGCCGCGCAACCGGAAGGGCTCCTGCGCTGCCAATCCGAAGGTGTCGAATAGCCGTTTGAGGAATCCCTCGAACGCATAGCCGCGCGCATGCGGCGCCAAGGCCGTGACCTGCAGCAGGTCCGCTTTGATCTTGGCGATCGCCGCGCGGTCGACGGGAACAGACTGGGGGCTTACCGAAGGGCGCGACGGTACAGCACCACCCGATAGGCGGTTGATCAGGCCTTGGTAGCGTGTCTCGGCATTGGCGACTGGGTCGGCGCCGCCGGAGCGGGCCAGATACTCGCTGCGATGCTCCCACAGCGCTTCCAGGGCGCGAATAGCGGTCGCGTCATCGCAGGTCTGAAGGAAATAGCGGAGGCGCTTGCCCTTCGATCCGCCGTTGGCCGCGTATTTCGGATCGTCGATGTTCACCTTGAGTTCGGAGGAGAAGAAGTCCGAAAAACTGGTGTCGGAAAAATCCAGCACGAAGCCCGGGCCCCGGACGAAGTCGACGAGGTCGTCAATTAGACGCAGGTCAATGGATCGAATCGAATTGATAGATCTTCCTCCCCGAGTTTCTAGCAGTTGGCCTCATCTTGTGCCGTAGGCAAATCACTTTCTGCTCCGGCCCTCCATTGATTGTACCTTTTGCTGCCAGCGGTTGGTGATGCTGAGGCGCGTGATTGTCCACGGAAGGGCAGACTGCCGCTAGGTTAGCTACAGCGGGGAAATGGACATGTTTGTTGCAGCGGCGAATCCCATTGTGATGACATTGCGGCACGAACTCATCGGCTAACCATATCGGCCGCGTGCGACTTGCTCGCGCCGCTTTTCGGCATCTACGCGGCATGGGGAATTGCGCTTGGGGTCGACTAAAGGCATCGGGTTGACACGGGGCTCGCCATTTGCCGATCGTGGTACGTAACCTGGCACAAGCAGCGCGCCGGCCGATGCGTTACCAATCGACGTGAGAGGATGAACGGCCGTTGTCCCTTGCAATCGGCCATCGACCTGGCGTGGTGCTGACCGGCGGTTGTGGGTCGGTTTCACCCATTCGCCAACATCAATGACTGTCCTCGGGCAATGCTGCATAGGAAGCAACTAATGGTCTTCGCTGCCGACCTCCAACAACGGCTGCGCCACGATATGGCGCCAGCGGAGGGGGTGCAATTGGCGCGTTCTAGCAAGTGTTTTTTGGCGCGTTCAGTTAACTTAGGCAAGCGGGTTGGTCCGAACCTTGTGTACATGGGAGCCCGCGAATGCCTACGAGCCTTCCACGCGGAGCGGGGAAGGTCGTCGCTGCCATGCATCGCAGATGACGCTGCTATCGCTCTGGACATGCACCTAATGCCAACGGGCGGATTGTGCGGGCGTGAACATAGGATACGAACTATGTTGCCGCTAAGTTCAAATGTCGGGGTTGCAGCTAAATACAGATGTCGCGCTTTGCACCGATGTTTGGCTTGCTTGCATTCGGGTTTCGGGGTTGGGGCGGCGCAGCCGCCCCCCGTTCCCTCATCGCTTTTGCGCTGACTTCGAGAATGGCTTCGTTCATGTCTGCGATGCTCAGCGCGCGTTGCTTCTTCAGTCCTTCAAGCGCCTTCTTGGCTCGAACCTGCTCGCCGCGATGCGTGCGTGACGGTGCATCACACGACCGACGATCGTCTCGTTTGGCCTGCAGCAATTGTGCGGCTTCGAGTGCGTGCGCCAGGCGCTTGTTCTCGACTTCCGCACCCTGATCAATCCGCGCAATACGGTCGTAAGTGCCGCAGCAAAGCACCTCGCCGCCAGCCTGCACCTCGATGCAGCCGCTCGGATACTCGACCACCTCGACTTGCTGGTGAATCAATCGGCGATTGGCGGGCGTGTCTTCCAGGAGATACATCACGCGGTCGTATTGCACCGTCAGCGCGTGTGTGACCTTACGCCAGACGCGATGCGCCAACAGTTGCGTCAAATCGTCGTCGGCGCGTAGGGGCCGATGCGCGTCATGCTCGCTGCGCGGCGGCTTGCCGAACCGTTGATTGAAATCAGCGATGAAGGAGGGGGCATAGGCGTTGGCTGCCTCCCAGGTGCTGATGCCGCGCAAGCGCAATTCCTTGACCAGCCGGTCCTGCAGGGTCAGGTTGGCGCGCTCGACACGCCCCTTGGCCTGACTGGTATTCGCGCAGAACGCGTCGATGTTCAGTTCGTACAAGGCCCGCCCGAACTGCGTCACGCCCTTGCCAGCGGTCTGTGAGCGGTTCTTGACGTAGAAGACGCTGGCCTTGTCGCTGTAGAACGCGATCGGCTTGCCATGTGCGTGCAGATACTTCGAGAGCGCCTCGAAATAGCTGAAGGTCGACTCGGTGGCAGTAAAGTGCAGCGTCATCAGCCGGCCCGTCGCATCGTCGATGAATACCAGCAGAGTGCACGCCGGCGCACGATCTTCGAACCAGCGGTGATCGCTGCCATCAATCTGAATCAGCTCGCCCAGACACGCCCGGCGATTGCGCGGCTGGTGAATCCGCGGCGGGCGCTGTTTGCGAGGCACCCAAAGGCCCGCCGCCGTCATCAGGGAGCGGATCGTCTCGACAGCCAGTTCAATGCCGTGGCATTCCCGTAACTTCTCGCACGCCAGTGTCGGGCCGAAATCGGTGTAACGCTCGCGGATCAACGCGATCGCGCGCTGCGCCACACCATCGGCCAACCGATGATTCCCCACGCGCCCGCGCTTGCCCGATACCAGACCGCGTGCGCCGTCAGCGCCATAGCGCAGCACCAGCCGCTCGATCTGCCGCACACTCAAGCCCAGCCGTTCGGCGGCACGCCCTGGCTTGAGTCGGCGCTCGGCAACGGCCTGAATCACCTTGAGTCGGTCCAGTTCGCGCATCGACATCGTGATGGTCCCAGTGGTGTTCATGGCAGGCCTTTCACAGGGGCGGTTAGTCAAAGACGGGCCCTGGAAAAAGACAGCACCGGTGATGACTTTCGTTCTCAAACGTGCGGTGTTTCGCGACGGTGGAGGCCGCGGACGTCGCACGATATGCCCTCGTCATCCATGACGGCATGACGCCATTGGGCGACGATGAACCGCCGTCGCGCTGGCCGATGCGCTTCGATTGCGAAATCCAGTGCATTGATGCAGCCCTCGAGATGGCCGGGATCGACACGACACAGGCGCTTCATCCGCCCAATATCTATTGGAAGGACGATGACGCTGATGACGGCGGTGGCTTGCTGCCGGGCGCGGACGACTGAGATGGGGCGCTGGAGCGGTTCGCGCGCGACGCGCGTGCGCGCGCCTGACACACTGCCTGGCAAAATGCCTGTGTTAATCGAGCCGCAGCTGGCGACACTGGTTGAACGTCATCCTGGCGAAGGCGACTGGTCCTACGAGATCAAGTTCGACGGCTATCGCATGCTCGCGCGTATCGAAGACGGTGACGTCACGCTGGTCACGCGCAATGGGCACGATTGGACGGAGCGCATGCCACGGCTGCGCGCCGCACTGGAGGCCCTACCGGTCGATGCCGCATGGATCGACGGCGAGGCAGTCGTACTCGATGCGAACGGTAAGCCCGACTTCAATGCACTGCAGAACGCCTTCGACCGGCGCAGTACAGCCGATATCGTCCTCTTCGTCTTCGATCTGTTGTGGCTGAACGGCGCCGACATCCGCGAAGAGCCGCTGCGTGCGCGTCGCGCACTACTTCACGAGTTGATGCAAAACGTTGAGAGCCCGCTCCTGCGTTACTCCGACGATTTCGCCCAAGATCCGGCCTCACTCGTGGCCTCCGCCTGCAAGATGCAGCTCGAAGGCATCATCG
>NZ_JFHE01000055.1 GCF_000698555.1 Caballeronia grimmiae
TGTTCGCGTATGTCGCGGGTTCGCCGCTGGTGCTGCTGGGCACCCTGCACGTGCGTCCGCTCGTCTATGCCGCGATGTTCGCGACGACGGGCGCGGGCATCGTCGCGGGCGCGGCGCTTAACGGCGTGTTGGCGCGACGCGGCGTGTCGAGCGGACGCTTGCTGTTCGTGGCAATTGCCTTTGCGGCGATTTCAAGCGTGGGCCTGATCGCGCTGGCTTCGCTCCGCTGCATCACACTATGCACCGCCATGCCGCTTTTTCTCGTCAGTAGCTTTTGCTTTGGACTGGCCGCACCGAGCGCGGCACGTCGCGCGCTTGATCCGCTCCCCGAACTGGCGGGCGCGGCGGGCGGCCTGCTGACATCGGTACAGATGCTGTCTGGCGCGGTGACGAGTTCGCTGGTCGCCGTGCTGTTTCCGCGCTTTGGCGTGATCGGCATGAGCGGCGTTATGGCGGTGTGCGCCATATCCGCGATGATAGTCACCCGCATCAGTTGCCGCAGGTCATCCGCGCGGCGTTGATCCGCGACGGTGACACAAGCGGTTTTTGCTCGTCACGAGAGAGGTCGGCTCTTTGTCCTTCGCTGACGCCGCCGCGTCTGCGCAGCGCGCTCGTGCGACGATCCTCTCAGCCGCTCTCGGCCAGCCCGATTCGACCGCCCATGCCGGTGTGACCGTTTCGCACTAGCCGCGACAATCTCAAGTCAAGCTTGGCGTTCATCGGCGACTCTATCTTCGTTTTTGCGTTGGGCGCCATCGACGACGACAGTATGTGAGCGGCTGCTTAGCCGCGCATAGCGGTTGCGCGAAAAACGCGCCAGTGGCCGTCGCATAGGGGTCCAGCCGTGCCAGGTCCGCGCGCCGAACTCATGGCTCGAAAGCGGCCGCTGAGATTCCGCCGCACTAAGCGGCCCATCGGCAATGCATATTCCCAACCATAAGCGACCATCGATATCCGCGTAACGGGTCATTCACTTTCTTGATGTGAAGCTGGCACGAAGCAGTCGAAGCGTTTATCCGATATTCCTGAAAGTGTTTTTTGTTTCTATCGATAGTTGGGTACGATTTGACGGCATGGCGACTTCCCCTTAGCAGCAATGCAAGCGCGTGACCGGTCGCGACGTGTGGAAAGTGAGGCGCCCGCAGCGCGGTTAGTTCGCTGGAACCGTTCGATCTGGTCGTCAATGCGTCGCCGGTAGGAATGACGGGCAACGAAAGCCTGCCCCTTTCCCATCCGCTGTTGGCGACCCTCAACCCTCGCCGCCTCATTCCATTCGTCGGCAACATCGTCGCGGTGATCGTGATTCCGTTCGTCGCAGAGTTGTTGGACCGCATCGGGCGGCGCATTCCCGTGGTCGTCGGTTCGGTGGGAGCGGGCTTGCTTTCCTACGCCTATCTCTACGCGATCAGCGCGAAGAATGCGCCTCTGGCGATCGTCACGTCAGTGCTGATGTGGGGCGTGACTTATCAGGGCTTCAATGCGGTGTTTCCGAGCTTTATGCCTGAGTTGTTCCCGACGCGCACTCGCGTGTCGGCAATCTCGATCGGGCAGAACATCGGCATGGCGCTGACGGCCCTCCTGCCTTCGCTGTTCGCGGCGATTGCACCGCCCGACACGAAGGAGATCCCCTTGGTGATCGGTACCGCAACGCTCGTCATCGCAAGTCTTGCGGCGCTCGCCGCATGGACGGCGCGGGAAACGTATCGCACACCGCTCGATGAACTGGGCTCGCGCCCATCGTCTGCGGGCCGCAATGCCGAAAAGCGCCGCGCAGATGAATAACCGAACAGCGGCTGTCGGTCGTCCCCGTTGAATGCTCGTAATTCTTGCGCAATTGCTCGCGAAAGCGACGCCGCGAGCGTGCCAGGCAGCTAAACGATAAGCACAGTGGCACCAACGCGTAGTTGGACGTTCTCTCAGTTCTGGCACGGCCCTCGGATCGCCAGAACTCTCAGCGGCTCGCCTGAGCCGGATCTTTTCTCGGACAGCGCACTGGACGCAATCGATACCTATTTGAAGCGGGGTGCTCCGCAGTCACTGTTTCGCCAAGTCGAATATGCGCGTCATTGGCATCCACTTAGTGCCTTCTTCGGTCCACAGAGTGGGTTGCTGGAAGGTCCACATCAGTTCCTCCCAGCGTCTTACCGCGTCATTCTCAACTGCGGCGCGCCCCATCGCGCTTGCATTGAAGACTGCGTCGTCTGTCTCCATGATCATCGTGAGTCGCGTTCCAAGCCTGAAAATTTCCATGCTCGACACGCCGTGGCTGCGGATATGAGCCAGGACGTCCGGCCAAACATCACGATGGTGCCGCTCATACTCTTCGATTAGCGGTTGATCGTCTACAAGATCAAGTGCGAGGCAATAGCGCATTCAAGGTTCCGGTAAAAACGTTGGCTGGCCATGGCACGCTATCTGAAGTGCCGCTGCAAGCCTAGGATTGCGGGAAGATGGAAGTCATCACCGTTGGAGTCAACGAACGATGCCCTTTCATGCCGCTCACCAAAAGTTCGAGCGCATGAGTGCGCGCCGACAGAAGGAGTCTAAGGGCTTCGTCGAACAGGCTGCGTTCGAGGCCCGAAAAACGAAGGGCGTCGTCCTTACTTTCTTCGCAACTCGTGTCTTCGTGGCTCATCGTGACATTCCCACCAGTCGCGCAAGGAGTGCGAAAAGGGAAACCTTCGCTGTCGCGATAGCGAAGGATGCTTAAAGAGTCACAAACGATCGATCGCGCACCGGACGAATCCGGCGCACCACGGCTTCACAGCGAGCTAGCGGTAGTGTCGATCTCGATCCCGTGCGCCTTCAGGACACTTCGCAAGCGCGGCTGCTCCTCACTCGGCGATTGCGACGCGGCCAGTTCGAGAAAAGGAAGTATTCGCCGCCTGACTTTCTCTTCGTGATTCACGGCAATATCTGCAATCCGATGGCCCAGGAAAGGGTTCAGGAAGCGATCGCGCACGCTGTCGATATACCGCGCCGCTTCGTCTTCTGAGCCCAGGGAACGAAAGACCGGCAGCACCTCCTCATACCATACGCTCTCGAGCGCATTGCGCACGAGCGGGTCGTTCATTGCATCAAAGACCGTCTGCGACGGGTCGCGCTGCTCTCTGAGCCAGCCCTCCGCCAGCCATGTATGCCCGAGGTTGAGGAAAAACAGCTTCAGCCGTTCGAACCGGCGCAGGTCATCCGTCACGACAATCTGGTCGTGTGTACATGGAAGCTCCATGCCAGGTCGTCGTTCGATCGCCCACAATGCGTAGGGTTCCGCAACCGCACCCACAGGCTCGATGGCCTGAGAGACGATGCGGTCGACAAGCGAGTTGACCCAGACACATTGATTGCGCATATAGTCGATAAACGACGCCGGCAGCGACCATTGGCCGGCCAACCCCGCCACTATGTCGCGCAAGGTATCGCCGTTGTCCTGAACCAATTCGCACGGGAAGACGGTCACGCCCGCCTCCGGACGTTCGCGCCAGCGTGCATGCAGAAGGGCCAGTAACTTGGCCGGGAAACTATGCGGAACACAGGCCTCGTCCTCGACGCCTTCCGACGAGTCCTGATCGTGCAGGCGGTACCCGGCATCGCTCGTATTCGACACGACGACACGGACGTGGTCGACGAAAGCACGGCGAATCAGAGGCCAGTCGTCGCCCGCGACCAATGCATCCTGGACCGCATGGCACCTTATCACCCGGTCCACCACGGAGCCCGCATCATATCCTCGTACGTGGACGGGATAGCCGTGAGAATCCTTGAGCGCTGCAATCCTCGCACGGCTCGAAGCACTTTGCGTGGTTTGCACGATGGTGATGCCGCCGATTGCGGCTCCTCGCGCAAGCGCCTCGGAGACGAAGAGTGCGGCGTGCGCAAGGAGGAATCGGCTCGTTCCGAACTGCAGGATAGGTGCGTTCACGGGCTCTCGTCCAAGTGCCTTCGTTAGCATTCGACTAGCGCCTTGACAACCGTCTGATTGGATTCGAGCAAACGAGGAAATTCGGATGGAACGTCCTCGAGCTTCATTCTGTGGGTGTTCAACGCTGCATCGGGGATATGCCCCCCGCGCATTGCTTCCAGCACCGTATCGAAGTCAGCCGATGTCGCGTTGCGGCTAGCGAGCAGCGTCGCTTCACGTTTGTGGAACTCGGGGTCCGCGAAGCTCACTTGACCGGGCACGATGGAGATCAGCGTGTATTTACCGCCATGCGCAATGAACTCGAAACCGCGGTTCATCGCATTGATGTTGCCGGTCGCATCGAAGACGACATCGAAGAAGTCGTTGTCGGTCAGCGATGCGAGTTGCGCCGCGTCGTCCGGCCCGACGGCGACCGCCGCTTCTATCTCGAGGTGCGTCGTGCAGAACGAGAGCCGGTCCGCGCGGGTGTCTAGACAAACAACGCGTCCGCCTCTGAGCGACGCGAAGATCATCGCCGCCATTCCGATGGGGCCTGCCCCGACGACGAGCACCCGCTGCCCCCGCTGAACATCCGCGCGCCGCACCGCGTGCGCACCGATAGCAAGGAATTCCAGCATGGCGGCCTGGTCGAGCGTTACGCCTTCTGCCTTGTGCACGAACTGCGACGGAACGCTGAGATATTGGGTCATGGCACCGTCTTGATGCACACCGAGCACCTTGATGTTCACACAGCAGTTGGTCTTTCCTTGACGACATGCCACGCATTTTCCGCACGACAGGTAAGGCATCACATAGACGCCGTCGCCTGCAGCCAGTCCGGACTCGCTATCTGCTTCGACAACGACGGCGGACAACTCGTGTCCCATCACACGAGGGTATTGCAGATAGGGCTGAGTGCCCGTGAAGATGTGCAGATCCGTGCCGCACACGCCGACCCGGCTCACTCGCAGCAATACTTCTCCGGCACTCCGCGCGGGCATCTCCGACTGTTGCGCACGCAGCACTCCGGGTGACTCACAGATCACGGTAAGCATTCGATATCCTTTCTAATTTGCATCGCTTCGGGATGAACCGATGCCATACAACCGGCAGGCGTTGCCGCCAAGAATGTGTTGACTTGCTGATTGCCTAAACACGCGTTGACAGTCATCCTCGCAGGCTGCGCGCGGCGATCGCCGGCTCGATCCGTGCGCATGAGATCATTCACCGTCAGACAAGTCTTACGGCATCGGATGCAGACCACGCCCTTTGCATCGCTACACTCCTTCCGGAACCGGCGCCCTACTTGAGACGAGCCGCTCGCGGTGAAGTGTCTGCCACAACTCTTCAGGTATCGCGGTCTCCAGCCATGCGATGTTTTGCTCGAGCTGGGGCATGCTTCGAACTCCGACCACGCACGACACAACGGCCGGATGAGCGAATACGAATTGCAAAGCGGCGGCTGGGAGCGGGACATCGAAGCGCTGACAGACCGCCGAAAGGGCGCGCACCTTCTCCACCACATCTGCTGGCGCATCGCCGTAGTTGAACTTGCCGTTTCCGGCTAGCACGCCCGAATTGAAGACGCCACCCACGACAACGGCGGTTTCAGCCTGTGCACAGACATCTAGTAGCGGCCCGAGCGCTGTCTGCTCGAGCAGGGTGTATCGACCGGCCAGCAGAACGGCATCCAGTTCAGCCTCGTTCAGTGCGTCCGCCGCCACTTCCCATTCGTTGACGCCGAGCCCGATGCCGCGCGCCGCACCACTGGCGCGCAACTCTTGCAGTGCTTTGAATCCGCCGCCTTCCGTCAACTGGGACCAGAACTGCCCATGTCGGTCCGCATGCGTCGCACGGCCGATGTCATGCACGTACAACATGTCAATCCGATGCATTCCGAGCCGTTGCAAGCTGTCCTCGTAAGAGCGCATGATCCCTTTATACGAGTAGTCGAACTCCGGCCGAAACGGCAGCGGCGTCGCCCAACCGTCGTCGCCGGGGCTAACGCTGGGATCAGGACGCATCAAGCGCCCCACTTTCGTGCTGAGCGTAAAGGTGCTTCGATCACGGTCGCCAAGGATCTCTCCGACACGTCGCTCGGAAAGCGTGTAGCCGTAAAACGGCGCGGTGTCGAAATAGCGGATGCCGGCGCTCCATGCGGCTTCGACTACAGCAAATGCATCGGCGCCCGACATAGGACGGTAAAGTCCGCCCAGTTGCGAGCAGCCCAGACCGAGGGCCGTTACTGTAAGTCCGCTGCGGGGCAATGCACGTGTCTCGTGTGCTTTCATGGATACCGGTGCTTTTTCTGGACTCGGGGGTTGGCGGGGCGGTGAATCGGCAACATCGATTCGCCGCCCTTTTCTTGCGACTAGTAAAGGACGTTCTTGGCTTCTTTCGAGTCGAGATTCTGCTTGTCGACCATCACCACGCCCGTGTCGACCTGCTTCGCCACAGGCTTGCGTTCGATGACGTTGACGACCGTCTGAATGCCTTTGTAGCCCATCTGCCAGGAACCCTGTACCGCGATTGCCTGCACGGTCCCGTCGCGCACGAAGCCTTGAAGATCTTCGTTCCCGTCGAAACCCACGGCAACGAGCTTGCCCGCCTTTCCGGACTGCTTCAGTGCGCGGCCAACGCCAATCGCAGTCGGTTCGTTGGCGCCGAAGACTCCCTTCAGATCGGGATTCGCCGACAGCACGTCAGTTGTTTGATTGAGCGCGGTCGCCATTTGCGATTGTGAGTAGAAGGGACCCACGACCTGGAGCTTTGAATGATCGGCGATGTATTTTCGGAAGCCTCCGACGCGGCTGACCTCCGAACCCGCACCAGGGACGTAGGACATGATCGCGATCTTTCCCGACTGCCCTACCCGATCGATGAGCGCCTTCGCACACATCTCGCCGGCTTTCTCGTTGTCAGTCGACAAGAAAGACTGGTAATACTGCTTTCCCGAGTCGGAGATGGTCGAGTCGATCAGCACCACGGGAATGTGGGCCTCCCACGCTTTCTTGATAGCGGGAACGAGCGCGTCAGGATCGGAAGGGGCAAGCACGATCCCCGCGACACGTCGATTGACCGCGTTGACAACCATGTTCACTTCGTCCGTGATGGCGGACTCCGAGGCCGGCCCCTGGAAGGTCAACGTATAACCCTTGGCATCGGCAACAGCGGCGTTCGCCCCTTTCTGCACGTTCTGCCAGTAGTTCGAATTCACCGTCTTGACAATCACGGCGATCTCGCCGCCTGCGGCGTAGGCGCCGGTGTTAAAAGCCGCAAAGAGCAATGCCGATGCTGCAGCTATTGAATATTTGTTCATGTCTCGCTCCTGTCTTCTTTGATTTAAGAGGCAAACCATTAAGATTTGCGGTTGCGTAATTGATCGATCCAGACGGTCCCTAGAATCACCACGCCGATGATGATCTGCTGAATGAAACTCGACACTCCATTCATGTTCAGCCCGTTGCGAAGCACGCCGATCACAAAAGCACCGATGGCCGTGCCCGAAATCGTACCGACGCCGCCCATGAGCGATGTGCCGCCGATCACTGAACTTGCGATTGCATCGAGTTCGTACATGACACCTTCGTTCGGTTGCCCGGTAACGAGCCGGGACATCAGCACGCATCCCGTCACGCCGGCCAACGCGCCCGAGAGCACATAGGTAAAAAGTTTGACGCCCTGGACATTGACACCGGAAAGCCGTGCCGCCTCGGCGTTTGAGCCGACCGCATAGATATGACGGCCGAGCGAAGTCTTCGAGAGCAGCACGGACACGCCCACGAAAAGCACGACCATGATGATGACGGGGTACGGAATGCCCGGAAACGTCGTGTCGGGAAATCCGTCCGCGCCGATGTGTGAAATACGAAACAGTGCGCCGTTGCCGAGTGCGCCGAACGCATCGCCAAGGTCGGACACAGGGCGTGCCCCGGTGATCTGCAACGCTAGGCCGCGAGCGACAAGCATCATGCCCAGCGTCGCGATGAACGGTGGCAAGCCCATACGTGTAACGCAAATGCCATTGACCACGCCGCAGAGCGCGCCGATAAGCACGCCACAAAGCATTGCCGCGGGCACCGGCACACCGAGCTTGACCAGCAGCGCGGCCCCGACGCCCGCAAGGGCGAGTACCGAGCCGACCGAGAGGTCGATCCCTCCGGTGATGATGACGCACGTTGCGGCGACCCCGAGATACGCAATCGACGTCACCTGCAGGCTCACGGTCATGAGATTGTCGACCGAGAGGAAGGCTGAACTCGCCAGCGAGAAGGCGATCACCAGGAGAACCAGGCTGCCCAGCGCAGCGAACTTCTGAATGAGGTCGCGGCGGCGCTGCTGCGCGGAGCGCTTTGCAGCTTGAGTAGGATCCGAAGTCATTTCAAGCATGAGCGCGCCCCGAAGCGTAATGCATAATTTCCTCCTGACCAGTTAGTTTGGTTTCAAGAACCGCTGTCACGTGTCCTTCGTGGAAAACAGCAATCCGGTCTGTCATCCCGAGTAATTCGGGTAGCTCCGAACTGATCACGACGACGCCGATGCCTTCCGCTGCTAGCCGGTCCATGAGCCCATAAATCGCGAACTTGGCGCCGACGTCGATGCCTCGCGTCGGCTCGTCAAAGAAAAGAATGTTCGATCCGCGGTACAGCCATTTCCCAATAACCACCTTTTGCTGATTACCGCCCGACAGGTTGCGCACGATCTGGTGGATCGACGGTGTACGAATCGCGAGATCCTTCACGTACTTTTGGGCAACACGCGCTTCTTCCCCGAAACGAAGAAAGCCCGACGAAGCTACGCCTCGAACATTCGCGAGCGTGATGTTGGACGCGACCGGCATACCCAGAGCGAGCCCCTCTTTCTTCCGGTCTTCAGAGAGATATGCGATGCCGTGGCGAATCGCCTCGCGCGGCGAACGGATCGATACCGGCTCACCGCGAAGCGTGAT
This sequence comes from Caballeronia grimmiae, assembly GCF_000698555.1. Classification (GTDB taxonomy): domain Bacteria; phylum Pseudomonadota; class Gammaproteobacteria; order Burkholderiales; family Burkholderiaceae; genus Caballeronia; species Caballeronia grimmiae. Next base: position 8,847 of record NZ_JFHE01000055.1, read on the forward strand.
CGTCCCGCCGTCGAGCTTGTCGGCTCCGAATATCGCGCGCGCCACTTCCGTGCGGCCGGCGCCCATCAGCCCGGCGAAGCCCAGGATTTCGCCCTTGCGCAAGTCGAACGAGACCGGACCGAAAACGCCGTTTCTGCGCAACTCCCGGGCGCTGAGCAGGACTTCAGTCGTCGGGAACGACTGCCGCGCCGGATAGGCGTCATCTAGCGAGCGCCCTACCATGCGCGCCACGATATCGTTGACAGATAGCGAAGCGAAGTCGTCCGTTGAGATATGGCGGCCGTCGCGCAAGACCGTGACTCGATCGACGATGTGCTGCATTTCATCGAGACGGTGTGAGATATAGAGAATCGCAACGCCCGCTTCGCGCAGTTCCTTGATGATGCGAAACAGGTAGACGGTCTCCGACTCAGTCAGTGAGGACGTTGGTTCGTCCATGATCAACACTCGGGCGTCGAGTGACAGCGCCTTGGCGATCTCGACCATCTGCTGCTGTGCGATCGACAACGTGCCCACGAGGGTAGATGGAGCAACCGCAAGGCCAAGGCGCGCCAGGCATCGCTTTGCGTCCTCATTGAGCCTACGCTTGTCGACGAATGGGCCGCGCTTCGGTTCGCGTGCGAGGAAGAGGTTCTCGGCGACGCTTAGATGCGGTACGAGGTTGAGTTCCTGATGGATGATCGCAATGCCGGCTGCTTGTGCGTCGGACGTTGAAGCAAACCGGACCTCCTCGCCGCGATAGCGCATGGTGCCACTATCAGGGCGGTATTGCCCGCTGATGATCTTCATCAACGTCGACTTCCCTGCCCCATTCTCACCGCAGACAGCGTGTACTTCCCCACAGCGGAGGTCGAGGTCGATGCCGTCCAGCGCGATGACGCCGGGGAAGCGCTTGCCGATTCCTTCGAGACGGAGGATTTCCTGCTTATCAAGATCGGGGGCATCTGTCACTGAAGCCGACAGACCGTGGGGCGTTGCCATAGCGTCTCCTATGAAGCGGCCAACCTGGCGTGTTGCTGGTCGGTCCGTTTGCGACAGATTAAACAGCGGTTTCTCCGGCTGGTCAAGCCAATTCGCCTTTTTCTAACTGACCTTACCAATAGAGAAAACCCTAACGTTCCCGCGGCGGCCCTGATGCAGTGCTAGACTGGGCCGCGGCTTACTCGCTTCTCTATCTCTGCAAACCGCTTCATGAAATCAATCGAACCCAAGCGGCTTTACCAATCGGTCGCTAGCCAAATCGTCAAACTCATTAAGGAAGGCGAGTTCCCGCCGGGGGAGCGGCTGCCGGCCGAGCGAGAGCTCGCTCTGAAACTTGGCGTTTCCCGGCCTTCGTTGCGCGAAGCGTTGATCGCGTTGGAGATCGGTGGTCAGGTCGAAATCCGTATCGGGTCGGGCGTCTATGTTCGGGATGCCAACTTCGACGATGACGGCACCGCAGCGGTAGCAGCACTCGGCGACAGCCCGTCGGAACTCATGCAGGCGCGCGCGGCGATTGAAGGGAGCGTCGCAGTCCTCGCGACTGCTCGTATGACTGCAGCAATGCTGGAGCGCATTCGTCGCTCAATCGACCGCATGCGCCGGCTGGCGATCGCCGGCAAGTCCCCGGTCGAGGCGGACCGTCAATTCCATATGTTGATCGCAGAAGCATCGGGCAACTCTGTCCTTCGTCGCTTCGTCGGACAGCTTTTCGACAGCCGCCATGATCCGATCGCCGCTGCCATGCGCGACCACACGGAGAGTCCGGAGACGTGGAGCGCAGCGATACGCGAACACGAAGATATCCTGAGAGCGCTAAGAGCAGCCGATCCCATCGCCGCCCAGGCCGCGATGCGAGCGCATCTTAAGGCATCTGAAGAAAGATGGACCGACGGCACTTTGAAGGAAGCCTCAACAGTTAGGACGCGTCGTGCTAAGGCGGCTTCTCATTGACATTCGAACTGAGGGACAATAGAACGACGTAGTGAGAAAGCAAAGACGCCGGCCGCGACCGAGCACAACTGGTTTTGAGGCAGGAACCGAAGTGACGGCGTTGGGGATTGGTATCGCCTGTTCGCGGAAATGCTCACAGCGCGCCGAGCCCGTCATCGTGGCTTCGGCATTGCGCCTCTGGAATAACAAATAGGAGACACAAGACCTCGCTCGGTCGATCCGGCGATGGCAGCTGCTCGGCGGCATCGACGCGCGCCACGATTCACAGGAGCGCGTCCTGATAAAGCTTCGGTGTCACGCCGGTCTGTTGTTTGAACACGCGCGTGAAGTGCGACTGATCCGAGAAGCCGCTGCGCGCGCCCGTCTCCGCGATCGGCCTGCCTTCGCGCAGCAGCAACATCGCGTTGCGCACCCGCTCCTGTTGCTGGAACGCATGCGGACTGAGGCCCGCTTCGCGCGCGAAGGCTCGCAGCAGCACGAACGGCGTGACATCGAACTCGCATGCAAGGGTCGACAAGGTAACTCGCGCATGCAGATCCTCGCGCAGACGGTTCTTGATCGCCCGGACCAAAGCCGGCTCACTGCGCACCTTCGCGAGATCAACGACGCGCCGCGCATGCCGCTCATGCAGGCCGAGGACGGCGCACGCGAGGGCTTCACTGCGTTTCAAGGGGTCGACATTCCACTCTGAGCACCAGTTAATGCCGTAAAGATGCCGACACAGTTCGGCATCGATAATGAACGGGCTCTTCGGTTCCCACCGTTCACGCCGGGGAATGCCGAGCCGTTCACAATAAGCGGCCAGCGCCGCCGGCTGCACGTGCTCGACGCGCATCTTCCACTCGCCGATGTCGGATGTCGCCGCACCCGAATGCACCACGTCCGCGTCGATGACGATCACGTCGCCGGGCCGGCACACCCGCCGCTCACCGCGAACTTCGACAGCCACAGCGCCACCGGTGATCACCGCGAGGCAGTGGGTATCGTGCGCGTGCGGCGGATAGCGGTGGCCGAAGAAGCGGCCCTTGAGCAGCAAGGCATCCATGACGTCCGGCGCACGCCACAGCTTGATGGAATGGGTCGATGCTGAACGCTTCATGGCATGAGCGGACGTGAGAGAGGGCGTAAGACTTCATCATAATCCCCGAGCCGCGGCATCGGAATATGCGGCTGCTCGTTAAGGGTTTCGACCAAGACACACCATTGCGCCAGCATGCGCGCCCGCTCCGCGTCGGAGCAGTACGGGACATGCCACGCGAAGAAGGGCTCGATCACTTGGTAGCCGACGTATCCCAGCGTGCCTTGCAGAAGATGGCGCAGCATGCCGCCCGCCAGATCGCCATGGATGCCCTGCGGGCCGAACATATGCTCCCGGCCGCCCAGCGTTATGCCGACCGCGGCGCGCTTGCCCGTCATTCCGCCACGGTCGTACAGGCGCTTGCCACCGTAGAGCGCACCCGGCATGAAGCAGCGGTCGAACCAGCCCTTGATCAGCGCGGGCACCGAAAACCAGTAGAGGGGAAACACGAGAATCAGCGTGTCGCTGATCAGGAGCGCATCGAGTTCTCGCTGGACATCGGGTGCAAGTGCGTGATGCTCGCGCGCGTGACGTTGCTCCAATGGATAGACGAGATAGTCATTGTCGGACCGATCGACGAATTCGCTGGCTCGAACCACGGGATCGAAATCGAGCGCGTAATGATCGGAGAAGCTCACGTCGTCGCCGCGCAGTGTCCTCACCCGTGTGGCTTCGCGAGCCATTGCCGCACAAAAAGAGCGAGACTCCGGGTGAGCGTGGACGATGTGTACGTTAGCCATGACGAATCGGTGCCGTGGCGAGAGCAGGAATCAGCGTGTTCAGATGAGCGATCTCGCGTTCAATCGCCTCGCGGGTCGTCGACGTGGCCCCTTCACGCAATAGCCGCAGCGTGGCCTGCAGCGGGGCCGGCGGTTTCGCGGCAAGGCGCATGGCGTACTCCGTTGCCGCAGCGCGCGTGTCGCCGTGCGGCACCACGCGCGAAACGAAACCGTGCTCCAGTGCTTCGGCTGCCGGAATCGGACGGCCGCTCAGCAGCCAGTCGCGCGCCGCAAGGTCGCCTATCCGCCGAGCCAGCAACGCCGTCGCTCCGGCTTCTGGAACAATGCCTAGACCGGCGAACGGAAATCGAAAGACGGCGCTTTCGCCGGCGACCACCCAGTCAGCGTGCAACAGCATCGTGGCACCGAAGCCCACCGACGCGCCCTCCACCGCCGCCACCAAGGGCTTGGACCGCCCGGAGAATGCGCCGATGCAGCGATTCACCGCGCCATCGGCGCGCTGAGGCCATAGCGTTGCGAACGCCGTTGTGTCGTGGCCCGAACAGAAACCGTGGTCCGTGCCGTGCAGCAGCACACAGCGCGTCCGTGCATCGCCTTGGGCGGAAACAAGGGCATTCGCCAACGCATCGAACATGGCGCCGTCGAGCGCATTGCGCTTCTCAGGGCGATTCATGCAGATGAAGCAAATCGCACCATCGAACTCGCAGGTGATCCGGGTGTCCATCATGCGAACAGCGAGAAGCCGCCGACCAGTTTGCCGATCTTGTTTCTCGAGCCGACCAGACCGACTGCCAGATACCGAAGCGGTTCGCCGGAATGGTCTCTGACGGCATCGAGAAATGCCTGGTAGTCAGTGGTGGCCTGCCCTTGCACGGGAAAATCGACGACATCGCAGTGAGCAAGCGACTTCTCGCGAAGCTCGCCCAATTGAAGCGCCGTGGCTTTCAGCACCGGAATGCCGATAGGAATGAGTCCGGGATGCACCGTGCCGTCCCGCTCGTGCAGCGGGCTTCCGACGAGGCGGCTGTGACGCTGGCCCAACGTGAATGCGATCACCGCGGCGGCGTTGGACGCCTTGCCCGGCGACAGAGCTTCGTCGACGACGATGACGCACCGCTCCGGCCTCTGCGGCACATGCTGAGTGGGGGCGGCGTCTGTTTCGGTTGGCGATAACAACATTCCTCTCCTTGGAAATGAACCATGCAGAGGATGCTATGCATTTCAACGCCACATGTATTGGACGATTTTGCAGGTCGTCGGTGCCATCCGATGCCCGCGTGTCCCGCACCGCCGGAAGGCCGGCGTCAACCGGCGCCATCGCTCTCCGATGAAAGCAGTCAATTCCTCCGTCTTCCCAGCGGGACCGCTTCCCAAAGACGGCTGCCTAGGGCCTGGTGAACGATTTCAACGTGCCTTGTTGACGAGCTTATCGCCGTCACCGTCTTTATGACGCTGCAATCCCAGCGCTGAAGGAGCTTGTGCAGAAGACGCCAGGCTCGGTGACTCGTGAACGCAGGAGGCGGCTGAGAGATTCCTTCCGACGGGATAGCGCGCGAGCGCACCGTCATCCGGCAGCCACGAGAGCTGCACAACGAATCAATCTCCACCTTCGCTACGCATGACTAATCAATAGACGCCTCCCGCCCTGGTTCGAGCATGTTGGCACGGCTTTCGCATATGTACGACGAAGCACTAAAGGCATAGCCGTCGAAGTTGGCAAACGGACAGCAAGGTGCTGCGGGGCTGGCCCGCAGACCGTTCAATGAACACCGTCGATGGGAACCGAAGGCCAGAGAAATATAGCGCGAAGCGCATAGACCAAAGATGACTAATCATGTTGACCCTCCAGTCCGACCTGCACGGCAATCATTTGTTGGGCGCACTTCCCGCGCATGAATGGAGCGCCCTCGCGCCCCATCTTGAACTCGTTCAATTGCACGCCGAGCAGTTGCTGTGCGATTCAGGACGACGCATTAACCACGTCTTTTTCCCAACGACCGCCGTTATTACGCTCTTGCACACGATGGAAGATGGCGGTTCCGTCGAAGTCGCGGCCATCGGTCGTGAAAAGATGACGGGCGTGCCGGTGCTGACCGGTGGGGACACGATGCCGACTCGCGTCCAGGTTCAGGCCCCAGGCTTCGCTTATCGGATGAGCGCGAGCGCGCTGCGTGAGCACTTCGGCCGCTCAGACTTTCTGCGTCGCATCCTGCTTTCGTACATGCAAGCGCTGCGGACCCAAGTGGCGCAAACGGCTGCCTGCAACCGACACCATTCGCTAAGTAAGCAACTGTGCCGCTGGCTGCTAATCCAGGCGGATCGTACGCCCTCCGATGAACTCAGGGTGACGCAGCAGACGATCGCCGACACGCTGGGCGTGCGCCGGGAAGGCGTCACTGAGGCAGCGGGCAAGCTGCATGACGCAGGGCTGATCCATCACAGCCATGGCTGTATTAAGTTGCTCGCCGGCGCCGCGCTGGAATCCCGTGCGTGCGAATGCTCGTTAAACGCGAGTTTGACCTAAGACTCGGCAAGCCGAGGCCCTTGGATTGCAGCACGCGCTGCAGAGCAGCAACTGCGCCGCAAGGGACAGCTGGACTAAACTAGACCGCGCAGGGAGGAGGCGCGACCATCGAACGGTCCAGGCTTTCCGGGAGCGTTTTGACATTCGCTGGCGCACATTAGGTCAGTCCTGATGGTCGTCGATAGCCTGCGGGCGATTACGGTGCATTGATCGGGCTTTGGATTGCGCCGAAAAGCTGGGCTGCGTCGACAGGCTTGGTGAAGTGAAAATCGAAGCCCGCGGCGGCTGTTTGTTCGCGGTCGTGAGGCTCACCCCGACCAGTAATAGCGACCAGTATCGATTGGCAAACCAACGGCGCGCTACGGACCTGCCGCGCGACATCGATTCCACTCAAACCCGGAAGCCCCAAATCCAGCAGGACGACTTCCGGCGGAAAGTGATCGAGGACCGCAATGGCTTCCTCGCCCGAATAGGCGATGCGAACAATATGGCCTTCCATTTCCATGAGAGCCGCCATTGCGTCCGCTGCATCGACATTGTCGTCGACGATGAGAATCCGGCGTTTGATGTGAGCCGCTAGCCCGGTCGGCGCTCCTCTAACGTTATCGGGGACAACCTTGCATTCAGCGGGCAGATGGATTGTGAAGCGGCTGCCTTTGCCGCGTCCGTCGCTCTCCACGCTAATTCGGCCACCATGTAGTTCGATCAGATTCTTCGACAACGCGAGTCCAATGCCAAGGCCGCCCCCGTGATTATCTGGATCGATCTGAGCAAACATCGAAAAGATCGCTGACAACTTGTCCGGTTCGATCCCGATCCCGCTGTCCACGACTGACAGGACAATCTCTTCTTCATTCACTGCCGCGCTTAATTTGATTTCGCCACCGGCAGGGGTGTACTTCACAGCGTTGGTTAGTAAATTGGCCAGTACCTGAGCGAGGCGCAAACGGTCTGCTTCTATGTACACCGGCCGCTCTGGAAGGCTGACGCGAAGAACGTGCGCCTTACCCTCGAGTACTGGCTTGGCAACCTCGACAGCATCGCTGACGACGTCGGACAGGCCGACGCTGTCCTTTCTCAGTTTCAAAGCGCCACGCGTGATGCGTGATACGTCTAGTAAGTCATCTAGCAGAAGCGCCATCGCTGCTGTCTGTCGACGCAGAACGCTTATGCACCAAGACTGGCGGTCATCCGTCAGGCCAGGCTGTTCAAGAATCTCAATGACCTGCCTGACAGGTCCGAGCGGGTTGCGCAGCTCGTGAGCCAGCGTCGCGAGGAATTCGTCCTTGCGCCGGTCGGCCTCTGAAAGCGCCCGTTCAGCGCGCACCCGGGGTGTAACGTCGCCCATCCACGCCACGACAGACCCATCAAGCGCCGCAATCACAACGTGGAACCAGCGTTCGCCATCGCTGGTCTGTACGCGCAGGTCGAATTCGTCTTTGCCGCCGTTGCCGGCAAGCACGGCCAGCCTTTCGACGAGGGCTGCTCGGTCCCATCCGCTCGGGATCACTTCCGACGTTGTGCTGCCAATCACTGTGACAGACGACCGATGGAAAAACCGCACCGCCGCCTCGTTCAGATACTCCCATCGGAAGTCCTCAATCTGGTCATTCTCGAACACCGGCGCTAGCACGCAGAATGGCACGCCCGCCGTGTCTAGTGCGAGGTCGAAGCGCTTTCTCGATTCACGCTCCATTTCTAATAGTTTCTTTTCCGCTTCCCGCGTGGCGTTCTCTGCCCGTCCCGCACGTTGTGCTACGGCAGACAGCCTAGTTCCCGCTATTACCAAGAAGGAGCCGACTATGACGTACATCAGCAGAACCATCCGCTCGCTCGACTCCACTGCGAGGGAACCGAACGGCGGCAACCAGTAAGCCCCGAACATCATTCCACCGGCAAGTAGGACCAAACCGGGAACCGGCCCGAAAAGCACCGTAACGAGCGGTAGGAAAGTGCTGATGAGCAGGAACGTCAGTCGGCCGTTGGCCGCGATAGTCAGACCCTGTTGCGCCAAGAGGACCAGCACAGCCAGTGCGACACCGAGAAGCAACCGCTTCTTCCACGGATACTGCGCGATGAGAACAATCATGGGATATCCCGGATCTGCGCGAGGACGGAATCGTTGCACAACGCGTTCCTCCCTACTCGAGCCCGAGCTGCCCCGGGCCAATTGCGTAAGGCGGTCGTCCGACATGAAGGCGTTGCACTCACGGAAAAGTCATTGCCCACTTGGCGTGGTCGCGAATTACTAAACCGATGGCGTTCCGCAAAAGCGCGCCAATCTCGTGCACCGCGCGGTTCTTCTCCCCCAGCATCGCATTTGACCTTGTAGCAGCCGAATTGTCGGCAAATACCGACCGTCTAACGAATGTCCACCGCCAATACGGCGATTGTCCCTATTAACCGCGGCACCAGGCAGGCCGATATTACACGGGAGTGCGGCTCAGAAAAGATATCGACGGTTTCAGTAGCCGGCGAATCGGCAACGTCGCGCGGGCTTAGCTATGTTTGTTATTGCATCAACCAAAACGAAATGAGAACGATCGCGCCGCGGCTGGATTATCGGGCCCAACTGGCAAACACCGTTGCACTGTTCTTAGACATGATTCGCAGTCGTGGGCTGGTCCGGCGGCTCGTCGCCGGTACTCTATTGATTGCAGTGACAACAAGCGCCGCATTAGCCTGCTACTGGGCGAGTGTTTCGCACGCCCGAGAGCAGGCCGCACTTAATGATGCCCTTGCGGTAAGTGCACAGTTGGAACTACTCGCCACCCTGCACATCGATGCTAACGCCGACTTCCTGCAAGGGGTAGGCACTGCCCGATTCAGTTCCAATGCGTGGCCAGTTGCCCGAACTGCTGCCGTGATGCGATCTTATGACTTTCTGGAGAAGTCGTTCGGCAACAATGCTGCGGCCCTCTATCAGCTCTCGGCCCTACGAAGCGGCACGGCGTCCTTAGCGTCGCAACTCGATAAGGCTGCCAACGAGGTCGCGAGCGCGGGACCATTGCGGATGATCGACCCCAGCCGGCTGGAGGCCGCAAATAAGACGCTTCAAAAGATCATGCACATGGTCTCGGAACTACAGCGCATGCAAAACTCCGAACTCGCTGCAATGCAATCTAGAGCGCAAGCACAGTTGGCTCGGCAGCGAATCACATTCGCGCTCGCCCTTGCTTTCGGCCTCTGCTGCTTTGGATACGCGCTTTCGTTCGCACACCGGGCGTCGCTTGCTCGAAATGCGGCCCGCATCACCGCTCGACAAGCGCACGACCGCTTCATCGAATATTTCGAGCAGCATCCCCTTGCCATGCTGATCTACGATATTCAGACGCGCCTCATCCTCACCGCGAACGCCGCAGCCCAACGCCAGTACGGCGGCGATCTCGGCACGCTCAGACGCATCACAGTAGACGAACTTCGCCCGCTCGATGGAATCGAGCCCTTCCGGCAAGACCTCCTTACGTACATCCGCTCAGGATCAAAGGCTGGTTCTGCAGGCGTTAGACGGCATTCGACGCTGGACGGGCGGACGCTTCACGTCGATGTTTCTTACCACTTCTTGGAGTACGCGGGCCATTCGGCATGTTTCATCACGGCCGCAGACGTGAGTGAACACGAGACGGCACGGGCGGAGCTTCGGATCCGCAGCCGAGCGCTCGACGCCTCGCAGAACGCCGTGCTTATCACCGAGTCGGGACACAGCCAGGCTGAGCCGCGGGTCGTCTATACAAACCCGGCATTTGAGCGTTTGACAGGCCTTGCTGCAAATGAAGTCCTCGGCGAACGCGCGAAGGTTGTACTCTCCGCAGCCTTCAGCGGCGAGCACGCGCCGACGCCAATCAACCGCAACAGCGACGGCATCAACGATGGCTCGACGGTAGTCAGCGGCAAGCGTGCTGATGGGACCCTGTTCTGGGCACAGCGACAAGTATCGCCGGTTATCGATGAGCGAGGCGTAGCGACCCACGCCGTGACTGTTTTTAGCGACATATCCGAGCGCATTCGGGATCAGCAACGCCTAAGCTGGCTCGCCAGTTCCGACCCATTGACGCAGTTGCCGAATCGGGCCGCACTTCACGCGAGGCTGGGAGAACTTATAGCGACGGCTTCTAGCCGCGGCCATCGCGTAGCCGCCGTCTTCATCGACTTGGACAACTTCAAGGAGATCAACGATTCGCTTGGCCATACAGCCGGTGATTGCGTGCTGAAGGAGGTTGCGGGCCGGCTGTCTCGCGAGGTGCGCGAGCCAGACGTAGTGGGCCGCATCGCGGGCGATGAGTTCGTCGCCCTGTTGTCCGGCTCGGACATTGATCGACTAATCGACGAAGCGCGCCGGCTGCACAGATCGGCTAACGCAGCTTTTCCAGTGGGCGAAGGCATCGTCGAGTCGCGGGCGAGCGTGGGTATGGCTGTTTTCCCGGACCATACGACCAATGCGGAAGAGCTCATTCGGTGCGCGGATGCGGCGATGTACCACGCTAAGCGTGAGCGCGACGGCGCCATGCGGATCTTCGACCGGTCCCTCGCAGTGGCAAACGCAGAACGCCTACACCTGACGCAGCAGCTCCAACATGCTTTGAAGTGCGACGATTTCCGGTTGGCGTATCAACCGCGCATTACTGTCTCAGGCTCGCGAACAGTTGCGTTCGAAGCGCTGCTCCGCTGGACTGATGCTACGCGCGGCGATGTAAGCCCGGCGACCTTCATCCCGCTTGCAGAAGAAAAGGGACTCATTGTTCCAATTGGCGAATGGGTGCTCAGGAACGCATGTTTGCAGGCCAGGAAGTGGGCTGACGATTACCCGGACATCGTTGTTTCGATAAATGTTTCGCCGCTGCAGTTCCTGCGCTCGGACTTCGCGAAGACGCTCGAACGGACAATGCACAGCGTCGGTGTCAATCCGCGCAACGTCGAATTGGAGGTCACCGAAAGCGTACTCATGACGCCAGTCGCGCTTGCGTGCCTGCATCAGATCCGCCGCTTAGGGGTTTCGATTGCGATCGACGACTTCGGGACGGGTTTCTCCAGCCTGACCTATATCCGCGACTTCAAGGCGGACTGCATCAAGCTTGACATGTCGTTCGTGCACGGCATCGGCGTGTCAACAATCGACGAAGTCATCGTCAGGGCAGTGCTCGCGATGGCGCACACACTCGGCATGCGGGTCGTCGCAGAGGGAGTAGAAACGCCGGAACAGCTAGCTTTCCTAGCGGATCATCGATGCGATCAGATTCAAGGGTTTTACCTTGGAAAGCCCATGCCTGCGTCGGATGCTAGCGCAACGCTTGCGCGGTCGAACAATGGCAGCGAGCACCGTACAGGAAAGCCAGTGCAACGGCCGCACCTTCAAGTTATTGACTCATAGCGAGACCTGGTGGCCTACCTCCGGCAGCTAATGCAGATGGGACGCTCTGTTCGCCCTGTGTCATACCCGGCGACGCAGCAAGGTTCGGTCACTTCGGCCATCTGAAGCGCCCAGCACGAGGCGGAGGCAACGTGTTGTGCAAACAGTCGCTTAATTTTGTCAGCCGCCATTGGAGGCGTTGCACGAGGGTCCACCGTAACGCGACCGTTTTATCAAATATCTCGAGCAGCGTCCGCTTAAAGAGACGTTGGCAGACTGGCGTCGCAGGTGTGCACTGCTGGCATAAGCCACCTCAAGTTGACGACCCGGGCCTTAGTTGGTAATCGACATGGGCGCCGCAGAGGGGGCGATCCGCGGTCCTCTCGCCCACGTGGCAAGCGACACAAAGGTGGCGTTATCGGCAGCGAACACCTCCTCGGACGCTGCGCAGTGGCGTGGCTTCCGAGGAGACGCTCGTACAAAGGGCGCTCGCCCGCCCCGCTGGCTAGCCACTTCAACACCCGTACTAATATCCCTAGTACAATTTCCCGCGTTGGCTCGTTAGAGCGTGCAAACGTTTGCACGCGCTGCACTGCTGTCTTCGGCAGACTAGACGGAGAGGACATTGAGTCCATTACAACGAGACGCCGTCTCATCGGGCAACCTTGCACTTCCACCGTTGAACTTCCGTGCCGCACGGCGACGACTTGTCGGGGGGCTGGCAGCTTCCATCGTCATTCCTATCGTGCTTGTCTGGCTTTACGCCTCTTACACGTATCATCGGGCGATAACCGAAGAATCCTCGACGCTGAATAGGTTTGCATGGATTGCGGAAGCGAAAGTCACGGATCTACTTGATGTCAATCGGCAATTGATTGCCCGCGCTGATGATGCAATAGGCTCGCGTGATGCGCTGCAGGTTTCACGAGACGCTCAATACTTGCATACTGTCTTCGCATCCCTGGTGGCATCTCAGCCACAAATCGCAACGCTCTCCGTCGTTGACTCCGATGGCAAGTTGCTCGTCAGCAGCCGATACTTTCCCGCTCCGAATGTCTCGATTGGCGGTCGGGACGATTTTACGTCGACCCGCGCGACGCTAAGTCGATTTCATATTTCCCTCCCTCAGCGGGGTCCAATCCAGGGAATCGATATCGTCAGCTCGTTATCCGCGAGAGTTGCACATGACGGCCGTTTTCTAGGCGCGCTCGTCATATCCCTGCACCGCGACCACTTGGTGAGGTTTTACCAGCAACTTCACGCGGAACACCACGCCGTGACCGTTGGTCTCTATCGGGACGACGGTGCTATATTGGTGCGGTTCCCGCCTGCGCTGCTCCCGCATCCTCCGGCGACACATCAACTTCTTGCTGGGGAGTTCGTTCGGAAGCCCGAGCGCGGCTTTTCGAAGATTGATTCTCCATTGGACGGAAAGCCAAAACTATTGGCCTATCGTAGAGCGGGTCCGTACCCGGTTTATGTGTCAGCGGGCCTCGCTACAGCTGACATCGTCAACAGTTGGCTACGTGATGACATGTCCATAGTGCTTGCAGCCCTCCTTCCGTGCACCTTCTTGTGGGCGCTCATCATCTTCTCACTTCGTCGGCTCAGAGCAGAAGAGTCTTCGTGGAATAGTTGGCGTCACGAGCTCAGCCGCCGTCAAGCGGCGGAAGTTGCCGCACGAAGGATGCAAAGGATGGGGGCACTAGGCAACCTCGTCGCCAGCGTCGCCCACGACTTCAACAATCTGTTGATGGTCGTAGGGGCGAACATGGAAATCGTGCGTCGGAAGGGGTACAACGGTGTAAAACCCGAAATCGATGCGGTAGAGCGTGCGTCGGTCACCGCCCGTGCGCTTGCCCGTCGGCTGATGAGCGTGGCGCGTCGAACGCCACTTCGGGTTCAAACAGTACAACCCGGCCAATGGTTGACCGAGACGAAGCCTCTCATTGCGTCGGCACTGGGCAGTGACGTGTCGTTGCACATTGATGCCATAAAGTCGTCGTGGCCTGTCGCGGTGGACGCGTCGGAAATGACGTCCGCGCTCGTGAACATCGCGGTAAACGCCAAAGACGCGATGCCGCAAGGCGGCTCATTCGCGATACGGTGCAGCAACATAACGTTTGCAACGTCTCAACATGGCTTGACGCCGGGCCACTACGTCGAGTTTGCCTGTGAAGATAGCGGCACTGGAATGGTGCCAGAGGTCTATCAACATGCTTTCGAGCCGCTATTTACGACCAAGCAGGCCGGTGCCGGCACAGGACTCGGGCTCGCTCAGGTTGCAGCGATGGCTGAACAAGCCGGCGGCACAGCACGAATCGATACGAGCGTGGGACGCGGCACTACAATATTTTTTTATCTGCCGCGGCTGATTGAAGACGCCGTGGCGAAAACGCCCGGCCCAATTGCATCCGCTGCGGAATCTGATCATGCGCGCCCGACTCTGCTTCTCGTGGAAGACAATGAAGAAGTCGCGGCCGGTTTGGCTGCGGTGATAGATGTACTCGGCTGGACAGCGCGCCATGTACCGTCCGGCGACGCTGCTCTCGGAATCCTCGAAGAGGGTTGCGCTTTTGACCTCGTCTTGTCCGATATCCAAATGCCGGGCACTTATGACGGTATTCGACTCGTTGAGTGGGTCAAGCAACGGCGTCCGACTCAAGCGGTCACCTTGATGACAGGCTATGCCGAACATCTTGAGACAGCCCGACGGCTGGGCGTAGCTGTGCTGTCCAAGCCTTTTAATGCGGACGACCTAGACGCGCTATTGAGCAGCATTCGGCCAATGCAGACCCGGTACTAGCTTTGAGATCTCCGGGGCACAGCACACCGCAGGGGGTGCGCGGATACGTACGAACCGGTGATCAAGCCGGCAGTTTGGAAGCGGCATAGTACGTTCTTCGATCGATTCTTCGGTGGTCGGCGAACTGACGCCTGGACGTCTATTACTGCACCGGTGTAAGACGCTGGCGACAAACGCACGAAAAGAAACGGTTATGACCGTCTTTTCGCCACATGGCACGCGGAAAGAATAGCGTAGCGTAGGCATTCCTTCCAACAGTGGTTAAGACCAAAGTCTGCCGCTACAGCTGAGCGTACAAATTGATAGCCGTTGAAGAGACATTTGCCTCCCAGAGGCGGCGCTCGATTGCCATCTACGCGGTGATAGTCCTTGCGCTAACGGTTTCCGCAGTCGCATCAGCGTGGCAGGGTGTTGCTGTAATATCAGACATCCGTATGCAAGACCGCGTGGCGTCGGTTATTAAGCAGAGCGACGCGCTCCTGCTCGCCATCGAAGACGCAGAAACTGGTCAACGGGGCTTCCTCTTGACGGGCGACGAAAAGTACTTGCAGCCCTACTTCGAAGGCAAACGGGTCGCCGCGAGAGCTGTCGGCGATCTGATCGATTCCGTGCACACGCTTTCCCAGTTTGCGGCGCTACGGGCCATTCAGCGCGACATGCGTGACAAACTTGACGAGTTGGACCAAACGGTCAGGCTCGAGCGCGAGGGACACCATGAAGAGGCGCTTGCAATCGTTCGGTCCGATGCCGGCAAGGAGTCCATGGATCGCCTTAGAAGCGGCATCGGACGCTTCGTCGCGGACTGCGAGGCTCGTCGGAGCACTGCACTCACGGACAGCAGGCGGCGGGTTCAGGCGACCGAGTACGCATTTATCGCCTTGCTGCTCGGTGTCGCAGGGCTTTTGGCTTTCACCGCGTCAATGCAAGCGAAAGCATACAAGGGCGTTATACGCGGAACGAAGCGAATGTCGCGCGACGCGCTGCGCGACTCTCTCACCGGATTGCCCAATCGGCGCGACCTCGCTCGGCGTTTAGAGAAGTTACGAGCCGATGACGGCACGGCTCAACAACCGGTTACCGCATTATTCATTGATCTAGATGGATTCAAAGCGATCAACGACAAACTCGGCCACGCGGTCGGCGACGCTCTATTGCGGGCTGTGTCCGAATCGCTTAAACGGGTGACTCGGCTCGGCGACCTCGTGGCAAGGGTCGGAGGAGATGAGTTTGTCGTGATCGCACCTGGTTTGGCAAGCCCCTCGGTGATTGAGAAGCTGTGCGAGCGGTTGATGGCGGAAATTAGAGTACTTGCCTCGTCATACGGTGGCGTGGGGTTGAGCATCGGCGTCGCCACGCAAAGCGGTGCGGGTTTTGTCGCTGAAGAATTGCTGCAGAAAGCGGACAACGCAATGTACGTTGCAAAGCGCTCCGGCGGCGGGTACCACTTTGACGCGGGACTCAACTCTTGCTCCAGATCGTAGGCCCTGCCTTCGACCGCCCGCGCGATGATAGAAGTTTCCGTCGCCGCCAGCGCCCAAGGGATTGTTAAACAACGTTACGGGCCGCGCCGGCAACGCCACAGCGAAGCGCGGAACAGCCAACGCACGCTTCGGCCACGACCTTTTGACCGTCTTGACGAAACCGCACCGATAGCCGAAGCTCTGCTCAAGACGCTAGCCGGTAGAGGGCTCAAGGAGTGTGTGGTATCGAGACCCAGCCTGTAGGTCCGGCGTCAGTGACTGCAAACCGGAGCTTAGCCGTCGTCCGAGGGACCGACTCGCCGACGGGATATAGGGCCGCTGTTGGTCTGACTGCTGCCGGACGTAGCGACGGCCGCCTACGGGACGTGGACACTAGGGTGCTTCACAAACGCGCGCGGGCCCGTTTCACCGTAACGCTTTTCCCGTCAATGATGCGGGATGATGTCGAGCTCTCAAACGGGGTTCGCTTTCACAAAATTTTTGAAGAGGTCATACGATGCGCGCTTCGTCACGCCATCCCCGGCGATGAGACCGTAGTTGTCATCGATGACCGCGTACATCATGATCGCTTCGATGTTGTACTTGTCCTTCAGCGAGCGGTACTGCGCCAGCGCCTTCGGGACATATGCGGTCTTCTGGTCCATCGTGTCCTTCTGCGCGTTCCAACCCCACTCCGTCAACCAGATCGGCACACCGAACGAATCCTTGAGTGCCTGGAGCACGTCGTAGCACGCGCTGTTCTGCCAGCCGCACAGCATGTCGCCCGAGCTTTCGTACCAGTGATAGCAGGTGAAGTCCCAGCGAAGCGATGCGCTGCCGCTCACGCCATTGGTCGTGCCGTTCGGTGAGACACCGTTCCACAACATCTGCAGTGCGCGGTAGGACAGCGGAATGCCGGTGCCCACGCCGCACTTGATTGACGGATCGATTGCGCGCACGCCGTCGATCATGCCGCGCAGCACGCCACGCAGCGACGGCCACGCCGAGGCGCTCCAGTTTGCCGCGCTGCTGCCGTCGCCGCTGATCTTAAGCGGAACGTCGAGTTCGTTGCCGCATTCGATGTGCGACACGAGGCCCTTGAGCTGCGTCGTCGCGCCGGTCGCGAGGTTATAGCCGAGCGTGTAAGCCGACGATTCGCTGAGCGAGGTGTTCCAGCCGCACGACAGCGGGTTCAGAACCGGCAGGATCGACACGCCGCTGCCCTTGAAAGCGCCGGTGAGCGCGGCTGCGATGGTCTTGGCCATGCCCGAATCCGCGACGTCCGCGCGATAGTTGGTCACGCCGAGATCCTTGAGGATCGCGAGCTGCGCGGCGGCCGACATCGTCTTGTAGATGCCCGAGCCGTAAGCGAGGTGGCCGTTGATGCCGTAGAACTTCGAACCGGACGTCACCGCCGCTGCCGCTGACGCCACGCCACGTGGATCGGCCGTGCCGACGTTCTGCCACGGGCTGCCGTTCTTGAACCACGTGCCGGCGGAGTTCTTCGCGTAGATCGCGCCGTTGTAATAGAGGATGGTCGCAAGGGCGGCGGGCGATCCGGTCGATACGCCGACGCCGTTGCGGTTCACGCGGCCACCCACGAGCGTCCAGACGGCGCCCGAGCTGTCGGTGATGGACGCCGCGGGCGGAATGACGGTTCCGCTCGCGGAGGCTGCCTTTGAGACGGCCTGCGCATTCATGACGCTGTCAGACAGGTTTTCACTCCCGCCACCGCATGCGGCCAAAGCGGCACTGCCTGCGCCTGCCATCATCACTGAGAGGAAACCTCGACGCGTAACAGACCGACTCTTATTGGTTTCCGTCGCATCGGGGAGGCAAGCATTACTGGCGGTTCGATTAGCAGCACGAAACATGGCAATTAATTCGTCTCTGTGTAAGGTGAACGAATTATATTGGCCAAAAAGTTCCGCAAACGTTTCTAAATGTAACTCTTTAAAAAGAGCCTCATGCGTTCTTCCTGTATATCTTATGGAGAATCGTCATTCCTTCAGCATGCAGTAATCGAGGGATTCCTTCCACAAGCCAGTACAAATTACTTTGCCCGCGCGCGTAAAAACAGCGCGATATCCGGGTTGTGATTGTTGAGAAGGTAGTTATTGCTTATTTCATGTGCGGCCGGCCCAACTAAACGACATCTAAGTCCTCCCGTGCCGCGCTCGTACTACGTACGCACTTTCTTAGCCACGCGGCATTCGCCTGCCACCTTCGCCGAGGAAGAGTTGGCGAGCAGGTAATAATTGATGTGTCTGAGAAAATATACGGTAAAAACAGGGGTTTTCCGGGATGCGATCGATCAGTCAGCCGGACGATACTGCTTGAACAGCACACAGCTTTCGGAGGAGAAGTGGCTAAAGCATTCTTTACGCATCAGAAGCTGTTCGATATGGCCGTCGAGCATCTCAAGAGCCAACGCACCGCGGCACTGCTGCCGGGTGGAGGCGGGGCCTACCGCAGCCGGTCCGGAGGGTGTCCAGTAGGCGCGCTTGTGCGTGCTATGGATTGTTTACGCCGACCGAAAATTCAGCCACAT
>NZ_JFHE01000056.1 GCF_000698555.1 Caballeronia grimmiae
CGGCTTGCGGTAGATGCGCTGAACATGGCAATCGACAAGCGCGGAGCCGTCCCGGCCATCCTGCATTCGGACCAAGGAACAACCTACTCAGCTGTCGACTACAGGGCATTGCTCAGCCGACATTCGATTCGCCAAAGCATGAGTCGTAAGTGCAACTGCTGGGACAATGCTCCGATGGAGAGCTTCTTCCATACCCTGAAAACGGAGCTGGTCGTGCACTGCGACTACAGAACTCGTGAGCAGGCGCATGCCAGTCTGTTCGAGTACATGGAGGTGTTCCATAACCGCCAGCGGCGTCATTCGACGATTGGCTACCAAGCGCCGCTGCCCTTCAAAACATTAACCGTTGCTCAAGTCAGAGTGTCCACGGTTCGTGGGTAAGATCAGGCGCCGCCTAACTACAATCTTGCCTATCTCATTTTGGTCGGGTCTATCTCGTCGTCACACTCAAGCAACTCATCCTCGGTTGCTCACGGTCACAGCGTCCCACCCGCTATCCGATATTCGCGCTGCATCCGGGAAGATGGTGGTGCCTTGCCATTGGTCTTATCGCTAGCTCGGAGCCATCCGTTGAGCCGACCCGATTAGCAGACGGCAGTCATGGAGTGGGCGTCGCGCGGTTCGTCTCGTCTTGGCGATGGCTCTTCAAGTTCCTGGAGCAGCCCTCGCGACCGTGACCGAGGGACTTCCGCAATGGCCGAATAGGAGCAGTGCCGCCCTGCCTTGCTTCGCCGGTTCCGTTCACAGTGGTCGCTCACCCAGCCTGCCGACGTTTCAATGCGACTCTGCGTCGATCCATCGACTGCCGAGAGCGACGTATTTCAATGCGCTCAAGTTCGCCGACGCCCGGATAGGCGTTCAGTCCGCAGGTCAACGCGGCGCGCGCCACAGTAACGCGATAAACCTGTTTGACGCCTAACCTTGCAACCACGCATCCGCCAGCGTCGAATAGAAGAGCATCGGACCTTTGCGCAGCCCTGCGATCTTGCTGGAATAAAAGCCGAAGAACTTGAGCTCGAGCAGATTGATCGATGGCACTTCCGTTTGCACGAATTGCTGCAACTGGTCGATGAGCACCTTCCGTTTCGCTACATCGCCCTCCTCCTGAATGCCTTCGATGATCTTGTCCATCTGCGGATTCGAATAACTCGACGCATTGCTCGACGGCACGCCCTGCTTGATGTTCTTGCTCCAGAAACGCCGCGTCACGCCTATCTGCGGATCCGGATACGCCGAATACCACATCGACGCGGTATCGAAGTTGCGCTCCGTATAGAGCTTGCGAATGACGCTCGGCAGATCGAGATTGACGAGCGTCATTTCCACGCCGACGTTTCTGAGCTGCTGGCGCATCATCTCGGCGGCCCGCAGGTACACCTGTCCGTAGGACACTTCGGTGACGTGATCGATGCGCAGCCGCACGCCGTCCGGCCCGCGCTTAAGGCCTGCATCGTCGAGCAAGCGTTCGGCCTCCTTCGGGTCGAACGCGTATTGCGGCAGCCCTGGCTTGAAGAACTGCTTCTGATAGCTCGGCACGCAGCTTTGCGCGACATCCGCGAGTCCGAACCACACGATGCGCGCCATCGCGGCACGGTCGATTGCATGCGCGAAGGCCTTGCGCACGCGAATGTCGTCGAAAGTCTTGCGCTTGTAGTTGAAGTCGAAGAAAAACATCGGCGCAGGGGCCTGCCAGCCCACCGTGTCGAGCGCGAGCCGCGGATTCTTGCGAAGGCGCGCGACATCGCTCTCCGGCACCGGGTTGTTTGCCGCAAAAGCGATCTCACCGGTCTCGAGCGCCACGGCGCGGGCCGCGCTGTCGGGGATCATCTTGAAGACGATCTGGTCGAGGTAAGGCTTGTTGTCCTTTCCTGAGTGTCCCTTGTCCCAGTAATCGGGGTTGCGCTGAAGCGTCACATGACTGCCGCGCACCCATTCCTTGAAGACGAAAGCGCCCGTGCCGACCGGCTTGACGTTGTACGGATTCGTCAACGGATCAGTGCCGTCGTACAAGTGCTTCGGCACGATCTGCGTCTCGGTGCCGAAGAGCACCGCCCACAACACAGGCGACGGACCGCTGAGCCGGAAGACGACCGTATGCGGATCGGGTGTGTCGACGCCGATTACCTTGGCGAGGTTCGAAGCGCCGCGCGGATGCGTCTTCTTGACAACGTTGAGGATCGAATACTGCACGTCCGCAGAAGTGAACGGCGTGCCGTCATGCCACCTGACATTCTTGCGCAGGTTGAAGGTGACCGACTTGCCGTCGGGCGATGTCTGCCACGATTCCGCGAGCTGCGGCTGCGGGCGATATTCGTTGTCGTAGGTCACAAGGCCGTCGAAGATGCTGGCCGAGATCACGACCGCCGGGCTCGATATGTTGATCCCCGCAACGAGACCGCCCGGTTCCGGCGCGACGTTGGCGACGAGCGTGCCGCCGCGGATCACGGAGCCGGGCAGCGCCGCGAGCGCCTGCGCCGCGCCGGCAGAAGACAGCGCGCCGGCGCCCGAGCTGGCCAGGAGCAATTGCAGGATCTGACGTCGGGTGATGCGGGGCGAATCGAAAGTCATGTGCGAAGTGTTGAATGAGATAGGGCCGGCGATGCCGGGAGAACATCAGCGCGCCGACCCGGACCAGCGCCGTTCCAGCGCACGCGTCAGCAGGCCGACCGGATAGCAATAGAGAAAGAACAACGCGAGCGCGGCCATGTACATGAGCACGGTAAAGCTCGAGTGCGCGACCGTCGTGCTCGCGATCCGCGCGGTATCCAGAACGTCGTGAATGCCGACGAGCGAAGACAGCGCCGTGCCCATCGTGATGATCGAATAAACGTTCATCCACGGCGGCAACATCCGGCGCACGCATTGCGGCAACACGATCCACCACAGAATCTGCCTGCGCGACATTGCGAGCGATCCGGCGGCATCCCATTGCGTTCCCGGAATCGACTGCACCGCGCCCCGGAACACTTCGGCCACGTTGGCGCTCGCGGGCAAGGCGAGCGCGGCGATCACCTTCAGCCAGTCTGGAAACGGCACGCCGTGTCCGCCGATGCGGAATTCGAACGGCAACGCATACGTGGTGAAGAAGATCAGCACGAGCCACGGCGCATTGCGGAACGCCTGCACCCACAGCCGCGCAAGCCGCCCGGCCACGCCCTGCCTCGCCGCCGATGCGCCGATCAGCAAGCCGATCACCGTTCCGAGCGCAAGGGCTCCGGCGCTCATCGATACATTCACTGCGAACCCGCGCAGCAGCGCGGGCAGCCACTGCGCGAACAGCGCGAGCAGATGCGCGGGTTCGATGTCGCGCGGCGCGAGAAGCCACAGTACGGCGCCCGCGACCGCGATGGTCGCCGCCGCATAGCTGCCGGTCCGGGCGGTGGACACCGCCGGGCTAGTGCTGGCCATAACCGGGCACCGCGAGCCGCCGTTCGATCCATCGGCCCGCCACGGTCACGAGCGCGGTCAACGCATAGAAGAACGCGAGGATCAGGAGCATCAGCGCGAGCACGTTGTCGCGCTGGGTCCAGATCATGATCGACTGATAGGTGATGTCGCCGACCGCGATCGCCGACGCAATCGCCGATGCCTTCACGAGCTCCACGGCGTTATTGGTGAGCGCCGGCAGCGCCGTCCTGAAGGCCAGCGGCAACTCGATGCTCCAGAACCGCGCGGAACGCGAAAAGCCGAGCGATTGCGCGCCGTCGAGCGTTTCGCGCGGCACGGCTTCGAAGCCCGCGCGCAGGGCTTCCGCATGGAACGCGCCCTTGTTGACCGACAGCACGAGCACGACCCAGAAGAACGGCGCGAGCGGATTGCGCGCGCCATGCGCCTGAAGCTGCTGGGTAATGAGCGTGTTGAGCACGAGGAACGCGCAGTAAAGCTGAACGATGGCGGGCGTGTTGCGCGTGAGCTCGATCACGCCGCGCGTCGCGCCTGCGACGAGCGCGTATCGCGAGCGCAGTCCGCCGAGCAGGACGACGCCGGCCAGCGCGCTCCCCGCCAACGTGCAGGCGACGATGCCTGCGCTCATCGCCATCCCTTCGATGTACGAAGTGCGGTCGTAGTGGTCGAACAGGAAGCGGTAATCGAAGCCCGCCCGCGCGACCCGTTCGATCAGCTCATGCACGCTCATTTCGACGATACGGTGCTCGACGCATATTTCGCGTGCCACTCGGCGAGCGCGGGCGACGGCGGCGTCAGGCCGTTTTTGGCCTCCACGCCGATGAGCCAGCCCGTGCGATGCCAGTCCCGCACGATGGGATCGAGCTTCGCGACCGTATCCTTCTCGCCCTGCCGCGCCCAGATGACCGATGGCGACGGAATCAGCTCCGGCTGCAGCGTGCGATAGCCGCGCCATTCCGGATCGCGCGCGACGAGCGGATACAGCAGCGGCGCCGCGTCATGAACGGCCGCCACGCAATTGCCGCCCTTCAATGCGAGCAGCGACTCCGCCGCGCTCGGAAACGCGCGCGGAACAGCGCCGAAACGCTCGATGACCGGCTTGATATAGCTGCTGCCCTGCGAGATGCAGACCTGCTTGCCGCGCAAGTCTTCCCAGCGCGTGATGCCGCTCGTCGATGACGTGATGGCCGTGCCGCCGACCTGGTAGTAAGGCGTCGGCACATGATCGAGAATCTCGTTGCGCTGCTCGGTGTACTCCATGTTCGCCACGAGAATATCCACCTTGCCCTGCTGCAGGAACTGCACGCGCGTCGAAGGCTGCACCGACACCAGTTGCACATCGACGTTCAGACGCTTCGCCAGTTCCTGCGCGATATCCACGTTGATGCCGCGCAGCTTCTGCGTGGCCGGATCGATGGAGCCGAAGGGGCCGCCCGTGATCATCACACCGACGACGAGTTCGTGGCGCGCATTGATCTTGTCGAGCGTCGCATCGGCGTGAGCCGCGCCGATGCCCGCGGCAACCAGTGAGCTCGCCGTCATCGCACGCCGCACCGCTCTAAAAGCCCTGACCGTGAATCGCATCGGCGCCTCGATATTCATGTGTTTGGAGGAACGCTAGCGTAGGCGAGCCCTGTGCCGCTGAAAACCAATCTGTTTTGCTATGCAAAGCATGCGCGATGCAAAACACGCCGCGCGCCGTCGTCCGCGCATATATGGTTGTGACGAATGCTTGGTTCGAAATGCGCCGCTCCATTCCTAGAATGGCTCGTTCCCAATGCTCCGATCGAGAGGCGAAGGCATGACGCGTATTCCCTGCTCCGTGACCTTGCGCGTCGCATGATGACGCTCATCGATGGCCGCGCCGCCCCGGCCGATGCCGAAGCGGACTCCGCGCCTCATGTGTCCGTCCGCTTGCGCGATGTCCACTTGTCCTATGGCGAGACAGCCGTGCTGCGCGGCATCGATCTCGACGTGCGCCGCAATCAGGCTGTGTCGATCATCGGGCCGTCGGGGTCGGGCAAGTCCACCATCCTGCGCTGCATCAACGGGCTGACCGCGCCTCAGCGCGGCGAAGTCCGTGTCGACGGCATCGACGTGACGGCGCTCACGAAGGACGAAGAGCGCATCGCGTTGCGCAAGCGCATCGGCTTCGTCTTTCAGCAATACAACCTCTTTCCGCATCTGACGGCGCTGGAGAATCTGGTCATCGCACCGGTGCGGGTGCTCGGGATCAGCCGCGCCGAGGCAGAGCATGCGGCGCATGCGCTGCTCGCAAAGGTGAAACTCGCCGACAAGGCGCACGCCTATCCCGGCGAGCTTTCGGGCGGACAGCAACAGCGCGTCGCCATTGCGCGGGCGCTCGCCATGCAGCCCGAACTCATTCTCTTCGACGAAGTGACCTCCGCGCTCGATCCTCAGACCGTCGGCGAAGTGCTCAATGTCATCGGTCAGCTCGTCGACGACGGCCTCACCTGCGTGCTCGTCACGCACGAAATGCGCTTTGCCGAGGACATCAGCGACCGCGTGGTGTTCACCGAAGGCGGGGTCGTCGTCGAGGAAGGCTCGCCCCAACAACTTTTCCATGCGCCGCGCGACGAACGCACGCGGCGCTTTCTCGACGGCGCCTCGGGCCGGGTGCGACGCACGCGCTCGCGCTCATCCGGCGCGTCTTCCCTTTCTCTCGTCTCCACTTCATCGTGACCGATCCTGTCCACTCCCTCGCCAGCGAACGAACGGAACACGTCGATGCCTTGATCGCTTCCAGCGCGGCCATTCTCGAACGCGATGGACTCACGCGCGACGCGCTCGCGAAGATCGCCGACGCATTGCAGGCGCTCGCCGCCCGCCCCGCGCTTTTTTCGCGCGCGGACTTTCCTCCGCCGGACCCCGCGAGCGGGGACACGTCCACGCGTTATCGTCTCAATCCCGGCGCCGACGGCATCGCGTTGTATGTGAATTCCCTTCTGCCGGGCAAGACGACGATTCCGCATAACCACGACACCTGGGCCGTGATCGTCGCGGTGGAGGGCAGCGAGTTGAACCGCGTCTATCGCCGCACCGACGACCGCAGCGACGACGATCGCGCGACGCTCGAACCCGACCATGAAGTGCTGGTCCAGCCGGGTACGCCGATCGCCTTCCTGCCCGACGATATCCACAGCATCCACGTGACGGGCGAAGCGCCGACGCTGCACTTTCATCTGTACGGACGCCCGCTGGAAACGCTTTCAGGGCGGCTGGGTTTCGAGGACGGGCGCATCGTGCGCTACAACGCGACGCATCTGCATCGGCAGACTCAGGCGGTCGGCTGATGACCGCGCGCGCTCACGCCTTGTCGACGCGCCTGCTGCACGCGGGTCTCGGCGCATTCGACGATAGCGGCGCTGCCCCGGTCAATGTCCCGGTCGTGCGCACGAGCACGGTGCGCTTTGCTTCCGGCGCGGACTACGAACGGCTGCATCGGCTGCGGCACGACGGCGAGAATGTCGCGACCTACGGCCGTCACGGAACCGCGACGCATCGCGCGCTGGAAGCGGCGATCGGCGAACTCGAAGGCGCGGATCATACGCTGCTCGCGCCATCGGGCATGGCGGCGATCACGCTCGCGTTCCTGTCGCTGCTCTCCCCCGGCGAACATGCGCTGATTCAGGACAGCGTCTATGGCCCCGTGCGCGAGCGGCTCGAACCGCTGCTCGCGCGGCTCGGGATCGACGTGACCTACTTCGCCGCGAAAGACGGCGTGCCGGCGCATGCGCTGCGTCCGGACACGCGTCTCGTATACGTCGAATCGCCCGGTTCGTTTCTGTACGAGATCGCCGACCTGCCCGCGCTGGGCGCGTTCGCCGAGCAACACGGACTCATTCTCGCCGCCGACAACACGTGGAGCGCCGGGTGGCTGCATCAACCGCTCGCGCATGGCGCGCACGTGTCCGTGCAGGCATCGACCAAGTACATCGGCGGCCACTCGGATCTCATGCAAGGCGCAATCAGCACCAATGATCCCGGGCTCGCGCTGCGTTTTCGCGATACGCACGAGGCGCTCGGCCTCGCCGTCGGCGCGGACGATGCCTATCTCGCGCTGCGCGGCATCCGCACGCTCGGCGTGCGGCTCGCCCGCCACGCGCAGAACGCACTGGAGGTCGCGCAATTCCTGCAGCAGGAGCGCGCGGTCGCCCGCGTGTTTCATCCGGCGCTGCCGGACGATCCCGGCCATGCGCTCTGGCGACGCGACTTCTCCGGCGCGAACGGCCTCGTGTCGTTCGCCTTCGAGGATGGCGATATTGCGCGGGCGGGCCGGTTCATCGATTCGCTGCAGCTGTTTTCGCTCGGCGCATCGTGGGGCGGTTATGAAAGTCTCGCGCTACTGGCGCCCCCATCGCGCCTTCGCCCGCATAGCTACTTTTCCGGCGACGCGCCCGTCGTGCGCCTGCATGTCGGCCTCGAAGACGCTGCCGATCTCATCGACGACCTTCGTCGCGCGTTTCGTCTCACTTGCACCTGACCCGATCCATGCCCTTTCGCATCGACTCCTTCCGCACCATCGACGCACCCACGCTGCGCGCCTGGCTCAACGATGGCCGCGAACTCGCCCTGCTCGACGTAAGGGAAGCCGGCCAGTTCGGCGAGGGCCATCCGTTCTTCGCGATCCCGCTGCCGTTCAGCCGCCTCGAACTCGACGCGCCGCCACTGCTGCCGCGAAAGAGCGTGCGTATCGTTCTGCTCGATGACGGCGCACAGCCCGCAGGCGACGGGATCGATCACGCGCCTGTCGCGTGGCGCGCGGCCGCGCGCCTGCACGAACTCGGCTACGACGATCTCACGATCCTCGAAGGCGGCGCGCCCGCCTGGCAACGCGCGGGCTATACGCTCTTTCGCGGCGTCAACGTGCCGTCGAAGACCTTCGGCGAACTCGTCGAGCAGGCTTACGACACGCCGCACGTGAGCGCATCGCGATTGAACCGGTGGCGCGCCGAACCCGGCGGATGCCCGCTCACCGTGATCGACGGCCGCACCCGCGAGGAGCATCGCAAGATGGCCGTTCCGGGCGCGGTGTGCGTGCCGAACGGCGAATTGCCGGCCTACGTCGACGCGTTCGCCGGACAGCCCGACACCACCATCGTCGTTCATTGCGCCGGACGCACGCGCAGCATCATCGGGGCGCAGACGCTGCGCAATCTGGGCATCCGCCGCGAGGTCTTCGCCCTCGAGAACGGCACGCAGGGATGGGCGCTCGAGGGCTTCGCGCTGGAACACGGCAGCACGCGCAGCTACGCCGATCTTCCGCCGCTGACCACAGCCGAACGCGACACCGCGCGTGCGCGCGCACAGGCGCTGGCCGAGCGATTCGGCGTGGCGGCACTCGATGAAGCCAGCGCGCGAGCGTGGCTCGACGACCCGTCGCGCACGACCTACCTGTTCGATGTGCGCACCGCCGAAGAGCACGCCCGCGACGGTTTCGCGTTCGCGCGCCACGCGCCGGGCGGCCAGCTCGTCCAGGCGACGGATCAACGCGTGGGCGTGCGTCATGCGCGCATTCTGCTCGTGGACCACGACGGCATCCGCGCGCCGGTGGTCGCGCACTGGCTCGTGCAAGCGGGCTACGAGACAGCGACCGTCGACGCGGCATTCGTGTCAGGCTTGCGCGGGTTGCAGCGTCCGGACATACCGTTAGCCACCGAAACCACCGACGACGCGCCGCCCGATCCGCATGCCGTGGTGCTCGATCTGCGTTCGAGCGAGGCGCATCAGACGTCGCGCCCCGCCGGTTCCGTCTGGACGACGCGCGCGCGTGTCTTCGAGACGCTGCGCGCACGCGGCGCCGATCGCGATACGCCGCTCGTCCTCAGCGCCGACGACGCTACGCTGGCCCAAGCGCGGCTCGTCGCGCGCGACTTGCGTGAAGCCGGCCATGCGCGCGTGACGCTGGCCGCGCCTGGCATCGGCGAATGGGAGCGCGCCGGGTTCGCGGTCGATCATGCCGCGGTGGAGCTTGCGCAGGCCGATCGCATCGATTTCCTGTTCTTCGTGCACGACCGCCACGACGGCAATCTCGATGCGGCGCGGGCGTATCTCGAATGGGAGACGGGTCTCATCGGCCAATGCGCGGCGGATGAACTCGCGGCGTTCCGGATCGGCGAAGCGGCCGTCACGGACCTTTGAGTTCATCGCGACGCCGCATCATTCGGCGTCCGAACGTAAATTCGAGTAAGGATGCGCGTAAGTGAACGGGTCGCACAACAGCCCGTTCAGCGCATACTGCCCGACCGCGTGATACTTCCAGCGCACGCTGTCGTGCAGCGTGTGCGTGCGCGCGTTGCGCCAGTGACGATCCAGGTTGTGCGCTTCGAGCGTCGATTGCGTGCCGGCCAGTTCGAACAGTTTGCTCGATGCGTCGAGCGCGAAGCGCGTCGTCAGGATCTTCGCCTCGGCCGTCGCGACGATGGCGGCGGCGACGTCCGCGCGCGATGCATCGACGGCGCGCGCGGCATCGATCAGGTCGGCGGCGCGCCATGACAGCGCTTGCGCCGCGTGGAGATCGACGGTCAGCGCGCCGATGTCGCGCAACGTGTACGGATCGGCGCTCGCCTGCTGCACGCCGCTGCCGCGAGCCGGGTGCGCAAGCGTGCGCAGCAAGCGTCGCGTGTCGTCGAGCGCGCCGCGTCCGATGCCCAGGTCGATCGCCGCGTGAATCAGTTGTGAAACCGCGTTGGCCGCATCGATCCCTTCGCGCCTCCCCCGTTCCACGATCTGCAAGCCGTCCAGTTCCACGTCGTCGAGGCGGACCTGGCCGCTCGCCGTGGTGCGCTGGCCGAAACCCGACCAGTCGTCGATCACCTCGACGCCGCGTGCGTGCCGGGCGACGAATGCGGTCACCGGCAAGCCGTCGTCGTCGCGCGCGGCGACCGGTATCCAGTGAGCGAACAACGCGCCGGTCGAATAGACCTTGCGCCCCGAAAGCAGAAACTTGCCGCCGGCGCGCCGAACCCGCGTCTCGTGCTCGGACGGAAGACGGTCGCCCGGTTCGGCGGTCGCGTTGCCGAACCGCTCGCCGGCGAGCGC
The DNA here is from genome assembly GCF_000698555.1 of Caballeronia grimmiae. Classification (GTDB taxonomy): domain Bacteria; phylum Pseudomonadota; class Gammaproteobacteria; order Burkholderiales; family Burkholderiaceae; genus Caballeronia; species Caballeronia grimmiae. Next base: position 10,468 of record NZ_JFHE01000056.1, read on the forward strand.
TCGCGAAAAGAAAAAGTCCTGCTGGCTCGGCGTGCCGTCGTGCCGGAGGCGCTCGAGCGTCGCGAAATGGTTTTGCGGAATCTGCCCGAGCGACGGGTCCGCCGCCGAGACGATCTCGAAGACATCCACGATGGCGCGAAGCGGCAGATCCGCGCCGCCGAATGCGCGCGGCACGCTGATCCCCCACAAGCCGGACGCGGTGAACGCGTCGATTTCGGCGTAGGGCAGCCGGCGTTCGCGATCGCGCCGCGATGCATCCGCTTCGAACAGGCGCGCAAGACGCCGCCCCGCTTCGACGGCTTCGGTATCGGACCGGATGACCGAAGCCACCGCTGCTGGTGATGGATGATTCACGCGATGTCCTCAGGCTGCGTGCGCGTGGCGCGCGTATTGGCTCTCCGGACGCGGCAGCCCGAAATGGCCGCGCAGCGTCGCGCTTTCGTAGTCGCGCCGGAAGATGCCTTTGCGTTGGAGGATCGGCACGACATGATCGACGAACGCCGCGAGGCCCGAGGGAAACACGTCCGCGTTCAGATTGAAGCCGTCCGCGCCGCGCTCGTGGAACCATTGCGCGATGTCGTCGGCAATTTGCTCAGGCGTGCCGACGATGATCCGGTGCGCGCCCGGATTGCGGTCCAGCAGGTCGCGCACCGTGAGGTTCTCGCTCTTCGCGAGCGCCACGGTCGAATCGACGAAACCGTGCGAAATATCCGAGCGCGCCGTCTTCGCGATGAGTTCATAAGGCAGCGGCGCATCGATGCGAAGGTCGTCCGGCGCGAGGCCGAGCGCACCGGCGAGCCGCCCGACTTCGCGATCGGTATCGAGGAGCGCGTCGAGTTCCGCCTTGCGCCGGCGCGCTTCCGCTTCGGTGCCGCCAATGACCGGGTACAGCCCCGGCAGCAGCAGAAAGTGATCGGGATTGCGGCCGTGCCGCCGCACGCGCTCCTTCATCTCCGCGTAGAAAGCCTGCGCCGTCGGCAGCGTGGTCTGCGCGGTGAAGACGGCATCGGCGAAACGGGCAGCGAGCGCGCGCCCGCCTTCGGACGATCCCGCCTGCACGAGCACCGGGCGGCCCTGCGGGCTGCGCGGCACGGTAAGCGGCCCGCGCACCGAGAAGTACGTGCCGCGATGGTCGATCGCATGCACGCGCGACGGGTCGGCATATCGTCCGGTCGCCTGGTCGGCGATGAACGCGTCGTCCTCCCAGCTGTCCCAGAGCTTCGTCACGACCTCCACGAATTCCTGGGCGCGCGCGTATCGCTCGTCCGTCGAGAGCGGCACATCGTGGCTGAAATTCGCGGCCGCCGATGCGTCGTAGGTCGTCACCGCATTGAACGCGACACGTCCGCCGCTCAGGTGATCGACCGAGGCGAAGCGGCGCGCGAGGTTGAACGGATCGTTGAAGGTCGTCGATGCCGTGCCGATCAGCCCGACATGCGTCGTCGCGCCCGCGAGCGCGGTGAGCAGCACCGTCGGCTCCAGCGCCTGCGACGGCCCTTCGGCATGATTGCGCAGCGCGAGCAGGTCGGAGAGGAACACCGCGTCGAGCTTGCCGCGCTCGGCGATCGCGGCGATCTCCCTGAAGAACTTCAGGTCGATGATCGAGCGCGGATTGTCGAGCGTGCGCCATCCCGCCGGATGACGGCCGAGCGCCGTGATGTTCGTGTTCAGATGGAGTTGACGCGGCTGGGTCATGAGCTTGCCTGCAAGGAAGGTTGAACCGGCGCGGCGGGCACGCGCAAGCCGGCTTCGGCGAGCAGCGGCAGGACCGCTTCGCCGAAATAGCGCAGGTCCGGTTCGAAGTCGAAGAAGGTGAGTTGCACGCCGTCGCATCCGGCGCGCTTGAGCGCGATCAGCTGATCGACGATCTGTTCCGGCGAGCCGATCAGATGCAGGTTGCCGCCGAGGATGCGCTGCTCGCGCTTGTGTTTCGCCCACGCTTTTGCATCGCTGCGTCCGTGCATGCCGACGAAACCGTCGAGGGCGCCTTCGTCGGCGTGCGCGACGATCGCGTCGTGATAGGCGCGCGCCTCGCGTTCGGTCGGCCGGCACACGATGGTCGGGTTGATGAGCGTGCGCACGCGCCGCCGAACGCGCGCCGCGCCCTCGCGAATCTTCGCGGTGTGCGCCGGAAGCGCGCCGATCGCATCGGCGAAATCCGCGCCGGCCGGGCTCGTGACGAAGACGAGGTCGGAATGCCGCACCGCGTAGTCGATGCCTGCGTCGGAGCCCGTCGCATTCACCAGCACCGGACGATGAAAGCGCGGACGCGGACTGACGAACGCGTTGTCGAGCCGCCAGCGCGGCGTGCGGATATCGAGGTTCGCGTCGCTGCGCCACAGCGTGTCCAGCACGCCGACGAACTCCGCGGCGCGCGCATAGCGTTCGTCGTGTTCGATCATCGGCTGGCCGAACATCGCCCATTCGCTCGCAACGTGTCCGGTCACAAGATTGATGCCCCAGCGTCCGTTCGAAATGTGGTCGAGCGTTGCGCCGAACTTCGCCAAATGCAGCGGATGCCACGGCCCATAGAGCACATGCACCGTCGAGACGAGCAGGATGCGCTCGGTGATGGCGGCGAGCGCGCTCGTCGCGATGAACGCATCGAGCGATTGCTCCCGATACTTGAGCGCGCCGCCGTGGCCGTTCTTGCCGAGCCATTGCGCGAGGCCGAACACGAGGTCGAAGCCGAGCGCCTCCGCCTGCGTCGTGAGGCGGGCGTTGTAGTCGAAGCGCCAGTCGGTCCCGCGCGGCAGCGTCGAGATCGACCAGCCGCCGTTCTGTATCGGCAGGAAGAGGCCGAGCATCAGCGGCTGCGCGAAGGCGGCCGAAAGCGGGCTGCCGGGAATGTCGGCGGGACTCGTCGCGCCGTCGAACGCAGGAGCGATCGCGCTCATGCTGCGCGCTCCGCGAGGCTCTCGAGATGCGCGCGGCTGCGCTTCGCGGTCGCCGTCCCGAAATCGATGACGTCGATCGACGCGATTCCGTCGCGCTCCACCTGTTCGACGAGTTGCAATTCCCACGCGAGATAGGCGTTCATCTGCTCGGCCACGCGTTCGGCGCGCGCGTGGTAGGGGCTGTACCACGCGTCGTCGTCGCCGGTGAGGTTGCCGGCGTCGCCGCTATCGCGCGGCAGCCCTAGCTCGATCCAGCGATTCGTGCCGCCCGCGAGCGCCGCGACTTGCGCGCGTTGCCCGGACAGTTCGGCTGCGACGAGCGCCGCGAGCACGCCGTCGGCGGAGGCGAGCACGAGTTGCCGGTCCGGCGCGAGGTCCGCGAGCTTTGCGTGCAGCTCGCTTGCCGCGATGAAGCGCGCGCCTGCGATATGCGCGCGCCGGAATGCAAGACTGCTGTCGATATCGACGACCTCCGCCTGCCCTGCTTCGAGCGCGCTCGCGAGCCGGTCGGCTTCGATCCATTCCGCGCGCGCGCCATGCGGCCGCACGCGCAGCGGCTCGGGACCGGCATCGTAGGCGTCCTGCACGAGCGCGGCGCTCGCGGCATCGTCGAGCACGCGGACATCCAGATAGCCGAGTTGCCTGAGCCACGACGCCGTCATGCGCGCCCGCACGCCGTCGTCGTCACGCAGCACGACGCGGGCATGCAGCGTGCCGATGTATTCGTCGGTCGCCTGCACGAGCTGGCCGCCCGGCGCCGAACGCCAGCCCGCCGGATGCCCCGCCTCGTATTCCAGCGGATCGCGCACGTCGAACCGGTACAGCGTGCGCTCGCCGCTTTCGCGCTCGAGCGCCGCGAGCGTCTGGCCGTCGATCACGGGTACGTCCGCCTTGCGCGCCGCCGCCGCCGCAAGTTCGCGCGCGGCGGCTAGTGCGGCGGCATCGGGACGCGGCGCGGTGCGCAATTCGCCGTGGTCCAGTTCGAGGCCCGCGAGCAGCCAGGACATCGAACCGCCCGTCAGCGCGGCGACCGGATTCGGCACGCCCGCATTGATCAGCGACTGCGCGCCGAGAATGCTGCGCGTGCGGCCTGCGCAATTCACGACGATCAGCGTGTCCGGCGACGGCGCCGCCGCGAGCGCGCGATACACCAGTTCCGCGCCCGCGCAATCGACGCCGCCCGGAATGCTCATCGTGTGATATTCGCCGAAGGGCCGCGAGTCGAGCACGACGAGATCGTCGCCCGCATCCTGACGCGCCTTCAGCGTCTCGGCGTCGATGTTTGGCGTGTGCAGCCGGTGCTCGATCAGTTCGCCGAACGCCTTGCCCGGCACGTTGGTGCCGCTGAACACTTCGAAGCCGGCTTCGGCCCATCCGTCGATACCGCCCGCGAGGATCGAGACATCCGTGTATCCCCAACGCGCGAGCAGCGCGGCGGCGCGCGGCGTGTGCTCGCCGTGGGTATCGACGAGCACGACGGGCGTACCGCGACGGGGCACGAGCCGCTCGATCAGCAAGCCCAGCCGTCCGACCGGCGCGACCGACGAGTAGAACAGGCGGCGGCGCGCCGAGACGCCCTCCTCGCGCACATCGAGCACGGCGAGTTCGGTGCGTTGGGCAATCAGCGTGCGCAACTGCGCGGGAGACACGAAGCGGGACATGGGCGAGCGATCCTCGAATTTGGAATGAAAGAGACGGCTCACGCGTAGGGCGGTCCGCCGCCGTCCACATAGAGCCGCGTGCCGGTGACGAAACGGGCGTCATCCGACAGCAGATAGGCCACCGCCGCCGCGACGTCGTCCGGCGTGCCGGGACCGTCGAGCGCGGTAAGGCGCGTTGGCTCGGCGTCGTCCTGAGCGGCGGCCATCGCGGCGAAACGCGGCGAGCGAATCGGCCCCGGCGCGACCGCATTGAAGCGCACGCCCTGCGGCCCGTACTGGCGGCCGAGGCCCTGCACGAGCAGGTCGAGCGCGGCATTCACGCTCGCGCCCGGAAAATGGTTCGGTGGCGGCGCAATGCCGCCGCGCCCCGATATCACGACGACCGCGCCGCGTCGTTGCGCGATCAGGCGGGGCAGCACGGCGCGGATCGGCCGCACGGTACCGAGCAGCTTGGCGTCGATCACGCGCTGCCAGTCCTCGTCCGTGAGTTCGAGGAAGTCGCCGAACGCGGCGACGTTCGTGCTCGTCACGAGGCCGTCGAGCCGCCCGAAGCGCGATTCGATCAGCGCGAAAGCCGAGCGCACGCTGCGTTCGTCGGCGACATCGACGGCGATCGGCGTGACGAGCGGCCAATCGGCGAAACGCGCGTCATCGATATGGCGCGACGAGGCGACGACGCGCGCCCCCGCATCCGCGAGCCGTGTCGCCGTGGCGGCGCCCAGCGCGCCGAACGCGCCCGTTACCCAGAACACTCGATTGTCCAATCCTGCGCTCATGATTTGCTCCGTGGCTTGTCAGCGATTGCCCGCTTCGATCCGCGCGGTGTACCGGTCATCGACGACGGTGGAAAAGTCCACCGGGCGCGGATAAAAGCCGATCTCGCCGAGCTTGCGCGTGGCCGCGACTTCGGCCTTGAAGGGCGCGCCATCGGCGTTGACGGGCACGAGCCGGTACGCCCCGCTCTTCGCGGCAAAAAGCGCCTGCTCCTGCGTGAGTTGCTGCGTTTTGACGTAGGCGGCGGCTGTCTCGGCGTCGTGCGTGGCGGCCCAGTTGAGATAGCGCGCGAGACGGGTCATGAAGTCGCCGATGGCGGCATCCAGTTGAGGATCCTTTAGCGCCGCCGTGCGCGCCGTCACCGACACGAAGCCCGGAAAGCCCACTTCGTTCTCGGTTGCCAGTTCGCGCACGGCGCCGGTCGCAAGCGCATCGGCGACGCGCGAACGCGTGGCGGGGGCCGCATCGACCGCGCCTGCGACGACAGCGGGCGCGGTTGCATCGTAGGTGAGCAGGCGCAGCTTCACGTCCTTCAGGCTCAGACCCGCCTTGTCGAGCGCGAGCAGGCCGACCGCGTTCGCATTGCCGCCTTCGTTGAACGCGTAGGTCTTGCCGCGCAAGTCCGCGAGCTTCGTCACGCCCGACGCCTTGCTCGCGATCACGAGACTCGGCGAATAGCGCGTGCTGTCGACCGGCGCGAGCAGCCCGATCAGCTTGATCGGCGCATTGCCCGCGCTCCAGTTGCGGCGATCTTCCGACGACGCCTTGGGCGCAGCCGTGTCGCTCAGGCCCCAGCTAATGTCGATGGCGTTGCCGCCGAGCGCCTGCACCGTCGGCCCCGCGCCGTTGAGACGGGCCCATTCGATCCGGTATGGCGTGCCCTTCAGGAAATCGGTGGCCTCGATGGCCTCGCGCGTGACATCCTGGAAGATGCCGACGCGCAGCACGGTCTCCGCCGCATGCGAAGCCTGCGAAACGAAGAGCGTGGCGACGAGCAAGGCGGCGGCGAAACGAAGACGCATCATGGACATGGCGGGCGAGTAGATGAGTGGAAATCAAGCGGCGACGGCGTGCGGCACGCCGAGTTCGGCATAGAGACGCGCTCGCAGTGCGCCGCCTTCGGCGTGCGCCGCTTCGCGATGACCGGCGGCGCCGCTCACGGATACATCGAGCGTCAGGCGTCCTTCACGCAGCACGACGATGCGGTCGGCGAGCCGCAACGCTTCGTCCACGTCATGCGTGACGAGCAGCACGCCGGGACCATGCCGCGCGACGAGCTGACGCACGAGGTCCTGCATGCGCAGACGCGTGAGCGCATCGAGCGCGGCGAAGGGTTCGTCGAGCAGCAGCAGCGACGGATCGCGGATCAGCGCGCGGGCGAGCGCCACGCGCTGCGCCTCGCCGCCCGACAGCGTCTGCGGCCACGCATCGGCATGACGCGGGAGGCCGACTTCGGCCAGCGTCGCCAGCGCGAGTTCACGCGCGCGAGCGGTTCTCGGCACGCCCATCAGCACGTTCTGCCACACGCGCTGGGAAGGAATGAGACGCGGCTCCTGAAACACGGCGGCGCGCGGCGTCGCGACGAAACCGTCGCCGCTGTCGAGCGAATCGAGATCGAGCAAGGTGCGCAGCAGCGTCGTCTTGCCGGAACCGGACGCGCCGAGCAGCGCGACGAACTCCCGGCGGCGGATTTGCAGATCGAGGTTCCCGAAGATCACGCGATCGCCGAAACGCTTCGTGCCCTGGCGAATGGAAACGGCGAGGTCGTCGCTCATCGGCTGCGCTCCGTGTTCAACGTGCGATGCCAGGGCAACGCAAGACGTTCGGCGGCGCGCAGCAGCGCGTCGATCGTGAGGCCGAGTAGCGAGTACACGAGCACCACGCCGAGAATGATGTCGGTGCGCAGCGCCGCGCGCGGATTCAGCGCGAGATAGCCGATGCCCGATGTCGCGTTGACCTGCTCGGCCGCGACGAGCGCGAGCAGCGCAGTGCCCATCGCATAGCGGACGCCGACGAGAATCGACGGCATCGCGAGCGGCAGCACGATGCGCATCGCGATGGCCGTGCGCGACATGCCGAAAACCTGCGCGGCCTCGACGAGCTTCGCGTCGACGTTGCGCACGCCCGAGAACGTGTTGAGATACACCGGAAAGATGCACGCCACGGCGATCAACAGAATCTTCGGCTTCTCGTCGACGCCGAACCAGATCACGAACAGCGGGATCAGCGCGAGAAACGGCACCATGCGCAGCATTTGCAGGAGCGCGTCGTAGGTGCGCTCGCCCGCGCGCGACAGCCCCGCGATCAGCCCGAGCAGCAGCCCGATGCCGCCGCCGATCACGAAGCCGATGACCGCGCGTTGCAGCGACGCGAGGAGGCTGTCCAGCAACACGCCGCTGCGCGTGAGATCGACGAGCGCGGCGGCGACATCGAGCGGCGCTTCGAGCACGCGCGGATCGATCCATCCGGCCGACGAGGCTGCCTGCCATGCGACGAGCGCGAGCGCGGGAAAGATCAGGCGCGTCAGTTCCTTGCGCGAGACGGCGGGCCGGCGGCCGGCGCGGCGCGGCGCGAATACGCGCAAGCTTGCGCGGCCTTGACGCACAGGCGAAGCGTCGATGACGGGATGGGCTGACATGGGCAGGTCATGCGGGAGAGGAAGCGCTATCTTCGGCGTGCAGGCGGGCATCCCAAACCGATCATTTCAGCGATGCTTTCGCACCGGCCGTTGCTTTGCATAGCTACATGCGCGGGATGCATCGTCACGCGCTCCGCACAGCGCTCTTCCGGCGAAACGTCTGGATTGCTTATCCCGGGAAATTCGTTGGGATGCGCTCGCACGTCTTCTAATCTGTCTGGCCGGCATCCGCCCCACATCGAGACCGCGCCCATCGCCCATGAATCAGCACATCCACTTCAACGCGTTTCACATGAACGCGCCCGCGCATTCTTGGGCCGGCTTCTGGCGGCATCCGCGCGATCGCTCGGTCGAGCATGCGACGCTCGGCTACTGGACCGGTCTCGCCACGACTGCCGAACGCGGTCTCTTCGACGGCGTGTTTCTCGCCGATGTCTTCGGCATCTACGATACCTACGGCGGCAACGCCGACGCCACGCTTCTTTCCGCGGCCCAGTCGCCCTCTCACGATCCGATGCTGACCGTGCCGGCAATGGCCCTGGTCACAAAGCATCTCGGCTTCGGCGTGACGGTGAATCTCACGTACGAGCATCCGTACGCGTTCGCGCGGCGCTTTTCGACGCTCGATCATCTGACCGGCGGGCGCACGGGATGGAACATCGTCACGGGATATCTGGAGAGCGCGGCGCGCGGCATGGGGCTCGACCGGGCGCGCGAACACGACGAACGCTACGCGGCGGGCGAGGACTTTCTCGCCGCCGCCTACAAGCTGTGGGAAGGCAGTTGGGCGGAAGGCGCGGTCGTGCGCGACCGGCGCATCGGCCAGCCTTATACCGACCCGTCGCGCATTCGACGCATCACGCACGACGGCCCGTTCTACCGTGTCGACGGCTTCAATCTCGCCGATCCTTCGCCGCAGCGCACGCCGGTGCTGTATCAGGCGGGCGCATCGGGGCGAGGCAAGGCCTTCGCGGGCAAGCACGCCGAATGCGTGTTCCTCGAAGGTCAGACGCCCGCGATCGTCGCTGCCGCCGCGCGCGATATCCGTCAGCACGCCGTCGATGCGGGCCGTGCGTCCGACGACATCCTGCTGTACCTCGGCGCGACGGTGGTCGTCGCGCGCACTTCGAAGGAGGCGCGCGAACTGCATGCCGAGTATGCGCAGTACGTCGATACCGTCGGCCAGCTCGCTCTGATTTCCGGCTGGACCGGCATCGACATGGCGGCGCTCGGCCTCGACGAGCCGATCCGCTATGTGCCGAGCAACGCGCTGCAATCGACCGTCGAGAACCTGACGAGGCGCGCCGGCCGGCCGATCACGCCGCGCGACATGACGCGCTTCGATCAGATCGGCGGGCGAGGACCGTTCATCGTCGGCGATCCGCGCGAAGTCGCCGATCAGCTCATCGCATGGATCGACGAAACCGGGGTGGACGGCTTCAATCTGCGCCGGCTCGTGATGCCGGAAAGCCTCGAGGCGTTCGTCGATCTGGTCGTGCCGGAATTGCAGAACCGGGGACGCTACCGCACGTCGTATGCGGACGGCACGCTGCGCGAGAAGCTATTCGCCGGGCGCGGTCCGCATCTCGCCGGCACGCATCCGGGCGCGCGCTACCGGACGCCCTGACCCGGCGAGCGCCGGGCCGAACCGTGTTCAGCGCGCCGCCACCGCCTGCGCATCAAACACGGGATTGAACTCGACATCGACCTTGATGTTGTTCTTGATGTCGCCCGACTTGTAGAGCGTGTCCGCGATCTTTTGCTCGCGCGCGACCAGCGTCTTGTCGAGCGGATAGAACACCGAACGTCCGTTCTCGGCGGAGAACTTGGCGCGCGCCGGACTCTGCTTCATCTTCTCGAGGTAGATTTTTTCGACGGCCGGAACGTTCTGCGCCCACCACGTCCACGAGTTCTTCAGCCGCCCGAGAAAGTCGCCGATGGCCTGGCTCTTTGCGGGATCGCGCAGCACTTCGGTGCGCGCGGCGAACACCGAGAGCGCGGGAATGTCGAGCTCGTCGCTTCGGATGATGACGCGGGCATCGCCCTTGTCCACCGCTTCCTTCACCGGTCCGTAGCCGCCCGAATACACGGCGACCTGCCCCGCGTTGAACGCCGACGCCGACACGTTTCCGTCGCCGAACTTCACGCCCTGGAAGTCCTTCGGCTTGAGATCAGCCTTCACGTAAGAGAGCACGTACTGCAGGTAGTTGAAGCCGCCGAAGTTATAGCCCCAGGTCTTGCCGCGCAGGTCGGCGAGCGTCTTGACGTCCGCGTTCTTGCGCACCACCGTGACGATCGGCGGGTAGCTGCTGTCCGGATTGCGCCAGCCCGCGATGATCTGCAGCGGCGCGGTGTCCGCGGTCCACGGCGTTCGCGCGTTGCCCTGCTCGATGATGAGCGACGTATCGCCCATCAGCCCGACATCGAGGCTTTTCGAGTAAAGCGCCGAGAGCTGCGCGGCGGGTCCGGTGAGCACGGCCCACTTGACTTTGTACGGCGTGCCTTCGAGCACTCGCGACTGCTCGACGATGAGCGGCCACGCGGCATCCTGCGTGCCGATGTTGATCGTGACCGGCTCGTCGGCGAAGGCCGCCGGAGAACTCGCGAACAGGCTTGCAACGATGAGAGCGGTGAGGCGTTTTGCGAGGGGCATTGTCGTTCGATGTGAGGTTGATCGGGTCATGCGGATTGGGCGGCGGCGGCTTGCGATGCATCGGTCTGCGTGACGCCGAGTTCCGCGAGCAGGCGTGTTCTGAGCGCGATCGCGGCTTCGTCGCTGCGCGAGCGCGGCCGCGGGAAATCGACGACCACATCCGCGCTGATCTCGCCCTGCGACAGCACGACGATGCGGTCCGACAGAAGGATCGCTTCGTCGATGTCATGCGTGACGAGAACGACCGCCGGCGTGTGCGCCCGCCACAGCTTCGCGACCAGCTCGTACATGCGGATGCGCGTGAGCGCGTCGAGCGCGGCGAACGGTTCGTCGAGCAACAGCAGCTTCGGTTCGCGGACCAGCGCGCGAGCCAGCGCGACGCGCTGCGCCTCGCCGCCCGACAGCGTCTTCGGCCAGCCATCGGCGTGACGGGTGAGACCGACTTCATCGAGCGCGGCGAGAGCCGGCGAGCGCGCCGCGCGAAGCCGCTGATGACCGATGACCACGTTCTCCCACACGCGCTTGGCGGGCACGAGCCGCGGTTCCTGAAAGACCACCGAGCGCGCACCGGCTACGCGCACGCGGCCGCTGTCGGCCTGATCGAGTCCGGCGAGAATGCGCAGCAGCGTCGTCTTGCCCGCGCCCGACGCGCCGAGCATCGACACGAACTGGCCGCGCCCGATGTGAAGCGATACGTCCTTGAGCACCGCGCGGCCGGCGAAAACGCGGCTGACGGAATCGAGTTCGAGCGCGGTTTGCGGCGGGGCGCGATCAGGCGAGTTCAAAGCGCGGCCTCCACGGAAGAGCGAGGTGTTCGAGCGTGCGCATGATGAGGTCGGTGACGATGCCGAGCGCCGCATAGACCAGAATGCCCGCGATGATGATGTCCGCGCGCTGGTTCTGGTTCGCGTTGACGAGGATGTAGCCGATGCCGTTCTGCGCGTTGATCTGCTCCGCGACGACCAGCGCGAGCAGCGCCACCGCCGACGCATAGCGCACGCCGACGAGGATCGACGGCAGCGCGGTCGGCAGGATGATGCGCAGCGCGACCTGGCGGCTCGAGAGGCCGAACACGCTCGCCGCTTCGAGCAGCTTCGGATCGACGCCGCGCACGCCGGCATAGGTGTTGAGGTACATCGGGAAAATGGTGGCCGCGAGGATCACGGCGATCTTCGCGCCTTCGCCGATGCCGAACCACGTGATGAAAAGCGGAATCAGCGCGATGAACGGAATGGTGCGCAGCATTTGCAGTGGCGCATCGACCATTTCTTCGCCCACGCGCCACAGGCCCGCGAAAAGCCCCGCGATCAGGCCGATGCCGCCGCCGATCGCCAGCCCCGTCGCCGCGCGCACGAGCGATACGCCGATCGCGCCCTGCAGTTCGCCATCCGCGACCAGTTCCCTCAGCGCGGCGAGAATGACGGTCGGCGGCGGGAGTGTCTCCGGCGCCACGAGTTGCAGCGAGGACGCAAGCTGCCACAGCACGATGAGCGCCACCGGCACACCGATGCGCAGAGATCGGGAACGCAGCACGGACCACCGCAGCGCGCTGCGGCGTGTCGCTGCGCGCGTCGGAAGATCGATCAGGGCGCGGCCCGCGTCGGCGCGAGATTGATCAGCAAGGCGCTCATTGCTGCCCGCGTCCGGGCGTTCGAGCGGCGTGCCCGGGTCGAGTCCGAGCGCAGCGGATGGAAAGCGAGGAACGGCCATGAAGGTTCGTCGAAGAGAAGATGAACCACCGATGGTACGGTCGCGTCCGCTCGCGACCAACGAACCGATTTCACGATGCTAAGCGTCTGCCGGCTCATTTGGATTCCCGCATCGGCGCAATCGGCCGTGTGTTTTGCTTAGCAGATTCGCTTCGTTGGCGAATGTGGCGTGCTGACCTAACGTGTGCGCTGGCTCTCTCAACGGACGGACACTCATGGCCACGATCGAAGCGGAAGTTTCGCCAACCGCCGCCGATGGCGCTCGCGTCGAAGCAGTGACGCCCGGTTCACCGGCGTTGCGCGAACTGATCGCGGCAATCGCGCAGGATGCCCGGGCGCGCGGCAACGGAGAATCCGACCCGCATCGCGCCATTGCCCTCGTGCGGGCCGCGCGGCTCGGTCTTTATCGCTTGCCGGTGGCGGATGGCGGCGGCGGCGCGACGCTGCCGCAACTCTTCGAACTCGTGCTCGATCTCGCGCAGGCCGACTCGAACATTCCGCACATCCTGCGCAATCATTTCGCGTTCGTCGAACGGGCGCGGCGCGCAATGCCGCAATCGCCCTACTCGCGCTGGCTCGAATCGGCGCGCAGCGGTGCGCTCTACGGAATCGGCGCGAGCGAACTTGGCAATCAGAACATCGGCGACGGCGATGGCGCGACCTCGCTCAAAGCCCGCGACGGCGGCTTCGTGCTCGATGGCGTCAAGTACTACAGCACCGGCAATCTCTATGCGGACTACATCGTCGTCAATGCGAAGACGGACGACGGACGCTTCGTGGCCGCCCGCGTCGCGGTGCGCCAGCCAGGCGTGGATGTGCGCGACGACTGGGACGGCATCGGCCAGCGCCTGACCGCGAGCGGCACCACGGTGTATGACCACGTGAGCGTCGAGCGCGACGACGTGCTCTACTACGACGACGAACTCAAGGTCCCCTGGCAAGCCACGTTCTCGCAACTCTGGCTGACGACCATCGTCGCGGGAATCCTGCGCGCGGTATTGCGCGACGCAGTGGCGCTCCTCAAGCGGCGCGAGCGCAACTACTATCACGCGGTGACGGCCCGTCCCGCCGACGATCCCCTGCTGCAGGAAATCGTCGGACGGCTCGATGCCGCCGCTTATGTGGCGGAATCGAGCGTGCTGCGCGCCGCCGATGTGCTCGGTCGCGCCTTCGATTCCGCGTTGACGGGCACGCCGGATCACGCGCTCTTTCTCGAAGCGGCGCTGCACTCCGCGCGCTCGAAGGTGCTGATCGACGAACTCGCACTCGATGCGGCGACGCGCCTATTCGATGTTGGCGGCGCATCGGCGGGCAAGCAGAGCGCGGCGCTCGACCGGCACTGGCGCAACATCCGCACCATCGCCTCGCATAATCCGGTGTCCTACAAGGCGCGCGCGCTCGGCGAACATGCGCTGCACGGCACGCCGTTGCCCACGGCGGCATTCTTTTAAGGCTGCGCGCGCCTGTTCATTCATCCCGACAGGCAGGTGCTCAGCCGGTCATTTCGCCGATTCGACATCCCGCCCCCCCGTAAACGCTCGATGCGTAGAGCGCGTCGTCGAGGTCCGCCGGGACATCGGCGCCCATGCACGCCTCGTGCGCTGAACGACGAAACCCGCCGGGTTGCACACGCGGATGTTGCGCAGGGAAGTTCGCGTTGAAGGGACGGGAGATCTCGCATCGCCAGGCGCATCGCGTAACGATACTTTGGATTCCGACGCAAATAGCGAGCGCATCATTGAGGGAAACGACTACAGCATCCGCAAGCAATCGATATGTGTTTTCGTTGCTTTGCATCGCCACACGCGCGCGTCAAGATGTTCCGCTACCGTCGATCGAGGACAACGTTCATGCTAGATACCGCCTACGAAACCATCACGGTCAAGCCGCTTACGCGTCACATCGGCGCATTGATCGGCGGGATCGATCTAACTCGCCCGCTCACGCAGCAGCAGGTGGCCGACGTGCGCCGCGCGCTGCTCGCCCATCAGGTGGTCTTTTTCCGCGACCAGCCGCTCACGCTCGATCAGCATCTCGCGCTCGGCCGTCGCTTCGGCACTCTGCATGTGCATCCGAACAGTCCGGGGCCGGAGGGCTATCCGGAAATTCTGCCGATCCATAGCAATGCCGCCACGCGCCGCATTGCCGGCGACCGCTGGCATTCGGACGTCTCATGCGACGAAGCCCCGCCGATGGGCAGCATCCTGCATTTGCACACGCTGCCGCCGCATGGCGGCGACACGCTCTTTTCGAGCGCTTATGCGGTGTATGAGTCGCTATCGCCGGGCTTGCGGCGGTATCTGGAAGGATTGACTGCGACGCATGACGGCGAGCCGACCTATCGGCAACGCAACCGCCTGCGCGGCATCGACGATACCGGCAAGACGTTTCCGAAGGCATCGCATCCGGTGGTGCGCACGCATCCCGAATCGGGCCGCAAGGGCATCTTCGTGAACTCGAATTTCACGACCCATATCGACGATGTGCCCGCCGCCGAAAGCGAAGGCATCCTCCGGCTGTTGTTCGAGCGTTTCGCGTCGCCGGAATTCCAGGTACGTTTCAAGTGGGAGTCGCACTCGGTCGCGTTCTGGGACAACCGCGCCGTGCAGCATCTGGCAGTGTGGGACTACTATCCCGACGTGCGGTCGGGTTATCGCGTGACGATCAATGGAGACAAGCCTTACAGATGAACAAAGCCGTCGCGCGGCCGCCACGCGTTCACTTGATCTGGAGCACCGCCTGCCGCACGTCGATGCGGCGCGGGATGACCTTCTTCTCGAACACAATGTTCGCCGCGTCCTGCTGCGCGCGGATCACTTCGTCCGTGACCGGATAGCGCACGCCCCACTCCAGACGCGAGATGGTTCTGTTCCCGACATCGATTGGCACGCCGGTATTGCCTTCGGATGCGCGAAATTCTCGCCCGTTAGCTGCGCGAGCTGATCGAAGAGCAATCGCAGCGCCGCCGGATAGCGCGTCGCGAAGTCGCGCGTCGAGATTTAGAAGCAGTACTGCTACACCAACAAATCGCCGATGGTCAGAATGGTGCGCGCGCCCGTAGCCAGTTCCGCGTCTGCGTAAGAGGATCGGGCACGGCCCAGGCATCGACGGGCGTCTATCAGCTCGCCGCCGGCGATGCATCACACGAGGCGGCGCCGGCTACAGGACGATCGCTGCAATCGCCGACGCCGGAACCGCATCCTCGACGAACCGGCAAGTGGCTGCGTTCCGCGGCGTGCGGGTGAGGTTCTGAGCGAGTCGTTATCGCGTTGAGGATCGATGCCTGCGTTGGCGATCGATGACCAGCCACGCATCGCCCCTCTTCGCCGCGACGGAACGTCTGCGCATTTCATCCTGTTGGTAGCCGGCCTGATACGGCCTGGTGCCTCATCCATCCCTGCCGCAATTCTGGCGTATGGTGCGACCATCCGGGGCAGGGGCACCGGGGAGCACTTCGGGTGGGCAGGCCGTTGATCGTACGATGAGCCGCGAGCCCGTGTTAGTAGCTGGCCGCCCCTGCGACCCGCCCGGTTGCGCTGCGAGCGCGAATCCGTAATGGTCCTACTGTCCCACCGGCTCCCAAGGTAACGTTTAATGGGAGACGGTTATGCGAATCATTGGTCGGGATGTATCGAGATCGGTAAAGTCGGGCTCCAGCATAAACCGCGCGGCCCGAGCGATATGATTTCCGGTGCTAATCAAATCGCCGCGGACGATAAGCCGTCCACCGGCGCCACGCGCGTGCGTGCGCATATCCTTAGCTCGACTCATGCGGTCCGATTCTCCGGCCGGCTGACTATGATTGACCGTCTTGAGCGCCGCTGAACCGTTGATCTCACGGCGTCCCGCACCGTCTGGAGTTTCATCTTGTCTCGAATCGAATCATTGCGCGGGCCGCTCGTCGTCGGAATCGGCGGCACCACGCGCCCCGCTTCATCGACAGAACGCGCGCTGGGCTTCGCCCTCAAGGGCGCACAGGAAGCCGGCGCGCGCACGCGCCTCTTTGGCGGCGCGTTTCCGTACAGCCTGCCGCACTACGCGCCCGAAACAGGCGGACTCACCGCTGCCCAACGCGAGCTGATCGAAGCCGTGCGCGCCGCCGATGCTCTCGTCATTGCGACGCCCGGCTATCACGGCGGCATTTCGGGGGTCGTCAAGAACGCGCTCGACACGCTCGAAGAGCTGCGCGACGACGAGCGTCCTTATCTGGACGGCCGCGCCGTCGGCAGCATCGTCACCGCGTATGGATGGCAGGCGGCGGGCACGGTGCTGACCTCGCTGCGCTCGATCGTGCATGCGCTGCGCGGCTGGCCGACGCCGTTCGGCG
>NZ_JFHE01000057.1 GCF_000698555.1 Caballeronia grimmiae
AATCGCGAAGGAACGGAATTCTAGTTAGCCCAAGCGCAATATGCAAGGGTTTTCTATCGGTGTTTGAAAAGCGGCTTTCGCTTCTCCACAAATGCCGTCATGCCTTCTTTCTGATCTTCCGTTGCGAACAGCGAATGAAACAGACGCCGCTCAAAATGGACGCCTTCCGCCAGCGTCGTTTCGTATGCGCGATTGACTGCCTCTTTCGCCATCATGACCGCAGGCAGCGAAAAGCCGGCGATGATCGTCCCCGCCTCCACCGCCTCATCGAGCAAACGATCGGCGGCGACGATACGCGACACCAGTCCGGCGCGCTCCGCTTCTACCGCATCCATCATGCGCGCGGTCAGACACATGTCCATCGCCTTCGCCTTCGATACCGCGCGAGGCAAGCGTTGCGTGCCGCCCGCGCCCGGAATCACGCCGAGCTTGATCTCCGGCTGTCCGAACTTCGCCGTATCGGCGGCGATGACGATGTCGCACATCATTGCCAGTTCGCAGCCGCCGCCAAGCGCGAAACCCGCCACCGCCGCGATCACCGGCTTGCGGATCGAGCGGATGGTCTCCCAGTTGCGCGTGATGTAGTCGTTCTTGTAGACGTCCATATAGGAGTAGCCGGCCATCATGCCGATGTCCGCGCCCGCAGCGAATGCCTTCTCACTCCCGGTCAGCACGATCGCACCGATATTCTCGTCGGCATCGAAGGCTTTCAGCGCCGATCCGAGCTCGTCCATCAGCGCGTCGTTGAGCGCATTCAGCGCCTTCGGGCGATTCAGCGTGATCAGTCCGACTCGTCCGCGTGTCTCTACCAGCACGTTCTCGTAAGTCATTCGCTCCTCCTGGCGATCCTCTGGTAAGTCCTAGTGAAGGACCTTCTTGTACATCATCTCGATAATGCTACCATCA
This sequence comes from Caballeronia grimmiae, assembly GCF_000698555.1. Taxonomy (GTDB): domain Bacteria; phylum Pseudomonadota; class Gammaproteobacteria; order Burkholderiales; family Burkholderiaceae; genus Caballeronia; species Caballeronia grimmiae. The sequence goes on from NZ_JFHE01000057.1 coordinate 907, forward strand.
CCAACCAACCGGTCGGTTAATTAATCGACCAGCCGCTCATCAATCTCTCTTCCGACCATGACACATTCCTTGTTCACGAAGCATGAAGCGATGCTCGACAAAGCGCTCTCCGCCATCGAAACGCGTGGCTACTGGAGCCCGTTTGCCGAAATGCCGAGTCCCAAAGTGTACGGGGAAACGGCCAGCGCGGACGGCGAAGCGGCATTCAAGGCGCATCTGGGCAAGACCTTCGAGCTCGATCAACCCTCGACGGGCGAAACAGTCGGCGCGGAGCGGTCGCCGTTCGGGGTTGCGCTCGACATCAAGTATCCGAAGGCCGATTCCGACGCGCTCATCCAAGCCTCGATTCAGGCTCAGAAGCAGTGGCGCGCCGCCGGTCCGCAAGCATGGGTCGGGGTCAGCCTCGAGATTCTTTCACGGCTGAATCGCGCCAGCTTCGAGATTGGCTACAGCGTGATGCACACGACTGGCCAGGCGTTCATGATGGCCTTCCAAGCTGGCGGCCCGCACGCGCAAGACCGCGCGCTCGAGGCGGTCGTCTACGCGTGGGACCAACTGCGCCGCATTCCGGCCGAAGCGCACTGGGAAAAGCCGCAAGGCAAGAACCCGCCGCTCGCGATGCAGAAGCGCTATAGCATCGTTCCGCGCGGCGCCGGTCTCGTGCTGGGCTGCTGCACGTTTCCGACGTGGAACGGTTATCCCGGCCTTTTCGCCGACCTCGCCACGGGCAACACCGTTATCGTCAAGCCGCATCCCGGCGCAATCCTGCCGCTGGCGATCACCGTACGCATCGCTCGTGACGTCCTGCGCGAAGCCGGCTTCGATCCGAACGTCGTCACGCTGCTCGCCACCGAGCCGAATGACGGCCCGTTCGTCCAGCAACTCGCCGTGCGTTCGGAAATCAAGCTCATCGATTTCACCGGCAGCACGCAGAACGGCACCTGGCTCGAGCGCAACGCGCACCAGGCGCAGGTCTTCACGGAGAAAGCGGGCGTGAATCAGATCGTCATCGATTCCGTCGACGACATGAAAGCCGCCGCGCGCAACATCGCGTTCTCGCTCGCGCTGTACTCCGGCCAGATGTGTACCGCGCCGCAAAACATCTATGTGCCACGCGACGGCATCCGCACCCCCGACGGCCAACTCACCTTCGACGAAGTCGCGAAGGCGCTCGCCGGCGCCGTCGAGAAGCTGACTTCCGATGCCGCCCGTGCCGTCGAACTGACCGGCGCGATTCAGAACGAAGGCATCGTGGCGCGAATCGCTGCAGCACGCGCGCTCGGCGACGTGCTGCTCGATAGCCAGACGCTCACGCATCCCGCCTTCCCGGAGGCGCGAGTTCACACGCCACTGCTGCTCAAGCTCGACGCACGCGATCACGAAACCACGTTCACGAGAGAATGGTTCGGACCTATCGCGTTCGTGATTGCCACCGATTCCACGACGCAATCGCTCGACCTCGCCGGCTCCATCGCGCAGGAGCACGGCGCGCTGACGCTGTCGGTCTACAGCACGGACGACGCCGCGATCGACGCTGCCCATGAAGCCGCGATACGCGGTGGCGTCGCGCTCTCGATCAATCTGACGGGCGGCGTCTTTGTCAACCAGTCCGCAGCGTTCTCCGACTTCCACGGCACCGGCGCAAATCCGGCCGCAAATGCCGCTCTCGCCGATGCCGCCTTCGTCGCAAACCGCTTCCGGGTCGTTCAAAGTCGAGTGCATGTTGCGCCCAAGGCAGCGCCTGCGGAAGCCGGCCAAACGGCATAAGCAAAACGACGGAAAGGCGAGGTCGTGCAATCGGCTTATGCCTTTCGGCCGAATGGAAAGCATCGGGCCGCGCGTCTAGTATCCGCATGTGACGAACTCAAACGCGGCCCGTGTCAGAGGAGATGCCATGTCCGAGCAGTCCGTTCTGTTTCAAATCGATAGCGATACGCGCGTCGCGACCATCACGCTGAATCGTCCTGACAAGCTCAACAGCTTTACACGCGAGATGCACGGCCAATTGAGCCAGGCGCTCGACCAAGCGGAGGCGGAGAACGCGCGCGCGATCGTCCTGACCGGCGCGGGGCGCGCGTTTTGCGCCGGGCAGGACCTTGCCGATCTCAACTTCACGCCGGGTTCGATGTCCGACCTCGGTGAATTGATCGACGCTCACTTCAATCCGCTCGTGCGCCGCCTTCAAGCGACGCCGCTGCCCGTCATCGCAGCGGTCAACGGCACGGCTGCAGGCGCGGGCGCGAACCTGGCGATGGCCTGCGATCTCGTCCTCGCGGCACGTTCGGCGAGCTTCATCCAGGCGTTCGTAAAGATCGGCCTCGTGCCGGATTCGGGCGGAACGTGGCTCTTGCCGCGCCGCGTCGGTGAAGCGCGTGCGTTGGGGCTGGCGCTGACCGGCGACAAGCTCGGCGCGGAGAAGGCCGAAGCGTGGGGCATCGTGTGGCGCGTCGTGGACGATGCGGAACTTCAGCACGCCGCCGCGCAACTGGCCGCACAACTCGCCCAGCAGCCCGCGCGCGCAATTGCCGCGATCAAGCAGGCCATGCGTGCGAGCGCGGCCAACACATTCGACGCGCAACTCGACCTCGAACGCGACGTGCAGCGCGAACTCGGTGCATCGCCTGACTACATCGAAGGCGTCGCCGCATTCAAGGAAAAGCGCGCACCGCGCTTCGAAGGCCTTTGAATCCATCAGGGAGACTTGCGTGACGCCTCAACAACTCGCCGAAGCTACGGCCAAAGCCATGTATGAAGCGGATGCCTGCTCGCGTGCGCTAGGCATCGAGCTAGTCGAAGTGCGGCCCGGCTATGCGCGGCTTCAGATGAACGTGCGCCCGGACTTTCTCAATGGCCACGCAATCTGCCACGGCGGCCTGATGTTCACGCTGGCGGATTCCGCATTCGCTTTCGCGTGCAACTCCTATAACGTCAGCACGGTGGCGGCGGGATGTTCGATCGAATTCCTGCGGCCCGTGCACGGCGGCGATCGCCTGACCGCTGAGGCGGTGGAGCAGACATTGAGCGGGCGCACCGGCATCTACGATATCCGCGTCACGAATCGCGAAGGCGAAGCCGTCGCGATGTTTCGCGGCAAGTCGGCCCAGATCAAGGGCACCGTGATTCCCACTTGACCGAACCGATCGATCAGCCGGACGCGGCAACGACCGCGCCGCATAGCGAGCATGAAGGAGACATCGATGACTACACCGTTGCCGCTCGAAGCGATCGAGAAGGCGAGCCGCGACGAACTCGTCGCGCTTCAGTTGCAGCGTCTGAAATGGACGCTCAGACACGCCTATGACAATTCGCCTGTGTATCGCCGCAAGTTCGATGAAGCGGGCGTCCATCCCGACGACGTACAGTCGCTTGGGGACCTCGCGCGCTTCCCCTTCACGACGAAAAAGGACCTGCGCGACAACTATCCGTTCGGCATGTTCGCCGTGCCGCAAGAGCGCGTCGCGCGCATCCACGCTTCGTCCGGTACGACGGGCAAGCCTACCGTCGTCGGCTATACAGCGAAGGACATCGACACCTGGGCGGATCTCGTCGCCCGTTCGATCCGAGCCGCGGGCGCCCGTCGCGGCGACAAGGTCCACGTGAGCTACGGCTACGGCCTTTTCACCGGCGGGCTCGGTGCGCACTATGGCGCCGAGCGCGCGGGACTGACGGTCATTCCGTTCGGCGGCGGTCAGACCGAGAAGCAAGTCCAACTGATTCAGGACTTCCGGCCCGACATCATCATGGTGACGCCGAGCTATATGCTCTCCATCGCTGACGAGCTGGAGCGGCAAGGCATCGAGCCGGCGAGCTGTTCGCTGCGCATCGGCATCTTCGGCGCGGAGCCGTGGACGAACGACATGCGCCATGCTATCGAGCAGCGCATGGGCATCGATGCCGTCGACATCTACGGTCTATCCGAAGTAATGGGGCCAGGCGTGGCGTCCGAGTGCGCCGAAACGAAGGACGGCCCGACGATCTGGGAGGATCACTTCTACCCCGAGATCATCGATCCCGACACCGGCGAAGTGCTGCCGGACGGCGAGTTCGGCGAGCTGGTGTTCACGTCGCTCACGAAGGAAGCGCTGCCGATCATCCGCTATCGCACGCGAGATCTCACGCGACTTTTGCCGGGCACCGCGCGGACGATGCGCCGCATGGAAAAGATCACCGGCCGCTCGGACGACATGATGATCGTGCGCGGGGTCAACGTCTTCCCGACGCAGATCGAGGAACTCTTGCTGAAGCGGCCGGTACTCGCGCCGCATTATCAGATCGTGCTGACGAAGGACGGCCCGCTCGACGTATTCACGCTCAATTGCGAGCCATGTCCCGAATCGGCGCCCGACGTCGCGGCGCTGGACAGCGCAAGGAGTGCGCTCGCCTACGACATCAAGGCGCTGATCGGCGTGAGCGCCGTGGTGAACGTGCTGCCGGTGAACGGTATCGAACGTTCTGTCGGTAAAGCACGGCGTGTGGTGGACAAGCGCGGCGTGAAGCCGTAAGTCACGCGATCACGAGTTAGGCATCAGCAGCCACATCCGGCCGCCCTGCTTCATGCGTCCCGCGAGGTCGCCGGCATCGTCGCCGAGGCCCCAGAAATAATCGGCGCGCACGCCGCCCTTGATCGCAGTGCCGGTATCCTGAGCGAACACCAGCCGGTTCATCGGCTGGTTGCTGAGCGGGCGCGTGGTCTGGAGGAACACGGGCGTGCCGAGCGGAATCGCGGAAGGGTCGACTGCGATCGAACGTTCGGGCGTCAGCGGCACGCCGAGCGCGCCGACGGGACCGTCGCCGAGACTGGTCGTCAGCGCCGTGGCGGCAGGCATTTCGCGGAAAAACACGAAGCGCGGATTGACGTCGAGCAGCGCATCGACGCGCGCCGGATTGGCCTTTGCCCACGCCTTGATGCCTTGCATCGTCGCTTGCGCGGGCGTCAGTTCGCCGCGATCGAGCAGCTCCTTGCCGATCGACCGATACGGCTGATTGTTCGTCCCGCCGAAGCCCACACGCATCACGCTGCCGTCTTCCATGACGACGCGCCCCGAGCCCTGCACTTGCAGGAAGAAAGCTTCGATTGGATCGTCGACCCAGACCAGTTCGTTGCCGTTCAACACGCCGGAGCGTTCGAGCTGAGCGCGCGCAGGCAACGCGGCGCCGGGTTTATAACGATACGGCCATCGATACAGCGCATATTGATACGCACCGCGCCGCGTGCGCGAACCGCGCAGCAGCGGTTCGTAGTAGCCGGTTACGAGGCCGTCGAGCGTGCCGTCCGTATTGGCTAGCTGGAACGGCGTGAAATACGTCTCGAAGAAGCTGCGCGCCTCCGACATGTCGAGGTCGTCCAGCCGCTGGGCCGCCGCGCACGCCTTCTGCCAGTTGGCCTGACGCGCAAGCCGGCTGCAATTCTGACGCAGCGCGGCGGTCGCGCCGATCAGCGAATCGTCGTTCCAGCCGGGAACCTGCTGCCAGCTCACCGCCGTAAGCCGAGATGACGCGCGCTGCCCGGTCGTGATCGGCGTGCCGCCGGCCGTGCTCGGCCCCGGCTTCACATAACCACCGCCGCCGCCACCGCACGAGGCGAGCAGGACAGCCGCTGCGATCGACGCGGCCCAGGCCGCTCCACGTGCCGCGCTTCGCACGATACTGCGCATACAATGCTCGTTCTTGATGGGAACCGCCATGTCTGATCTGTTCGACGAATATCCAATGCTGATTTTTGCGCTCGAGGCGCTCGTGGCGCTCGGCTTGCTGATTTTCATTGTCGCGTGGACGGCATCGGGCAAGAAGAAACACCAGAACCGCGCGAACGACGCAGCCAAGCGCCGTTAAGCTCCGCTGCCCGCTGCCATCGTTGCTTCAATGCAGCGTGCGCGGCATATGCAGGGCGAATTCGGCGATCGGCGCCTCGAAGCGCTCGCCGTCCTCCGCGACGCAGAAGTATTCGCCGCGCATCGTGCCGACCGGCGTGCCGATCACCGCCCAACTCGTATATTCGAATCGCTCGCCGGGCGGCAGGAGCGGCTGCTGGCCGACTACGCCGAGCCCCTTCACTTCCTGCACGTGGTTGTCGCTGTCGGTGATGATCCAGTGACGCGAAATGAGTTGAGCCGCGACCTGGCCGGTATTGCGAATCGTCAGCGTGTAGGCAAAGGCGTATTGGCGGCTGTCCGGATCGGACTGTTCGGGCAGATATCGCGTCTCGACGGACACGCTGAATTCGTACTGGCTCATCGTCGTTCCAAGTTCAATTCGTCGCTTCGCTGCCGGCAGACAGCGAGCGGGTGTGCCGCTATTGGTCACGCATTCTGCTTGATGCAGCCCGTGCCCGCAACACGGAATCCGGGGCGCTGAGCGCGTCGGGCAGCGTTCATCTGGCCATTCGGCCGACTTACGCCGGGAAAATCGCGAGTTAGAATCACGGCTTCGGACCCGGGGCCGCACGCTGGCCGGCCTTTGCGCCTGCTGGCCCGCGAGCCATCAGGCTTTCATGCATTCTGGCCTCACATCAGATACGCTCATGGCGCAATTTCACATCGCTCCCAGCATCCTTTCCGCCGATTTTTCCCGGCTCGGCGAGGAAGTCCGCAACGTCGTCGCCGCCGGAGCCGACTGGATCCACTTCGACGTAATGGACAACCATTACGTGCCGAACCTCACCATCGGCCCGATGGTCTGCGAGGCCATCCGCCCGCACGTGGACGTGCCCATCGACGTGCATCTGATGGTGCGCCCCGTCGATCGCATCGTGCCCGATTTCGCGAAGGCGGGCGCCAATGTGATCAGCTTTCACCCGGAAGGTTCGGATCACATCGACCGTACGCTGTCGCTGATCCGCGATCACGGCTGCAAGGCGGGCCTCGTGTTCAACCCGGCGACGCCGCTGAATTATCTCGATCACGTGATGGACCGGCTCGATCTCATTCTGATCATGTCGGTCAATCCGGGTTTCGGCGGTCAGTCGTTCATCCCCGAGGCACTCCACAAGCTGCGCGAAGCGCGTGCGCGCATCGACGCTTACCGCGAGCGCACGGGCCGCCTCATTCATCTGGAAATCGACGGCGGCGTGAAAGTGGACAACATCGCGGAAATCGCGGCGGCCGGCGCGGACACATTCGTCGCCGGCTCCGCCATTTTCGGCAAGCCTGACTATAAGCAGGTGATCGACGCGATGCGTGTGGAACTGGCGAACTCGGGAGCGCAGCAATGAGCGATAGCGCGGCGGCGTTGCCCGCCTTTTCGAACCGGCCGATTCGCGCGGCCATCATCGACCTGGACGGCACCATGGTCGATACCGCCAACGACTTCGTCGCCGCCCTGAACGGCATGCTCGCGCGCATCGGCGTCGAACCGCTCGTCACGCGCGAGGAAGTCGTGGGCTACATCGGCAAGGGGTCGGAAAACCTGATTCGCAGCGTGCTGGCCGCCCGTCTGCCGCACCCGCAAGCCACCGGGCAATTCGACGACGCGCTCGCCACTTATCAAAGCGAATACGCGAAGATCAACGGGAAGCATTCGACGCTCTTCCCCGAAGTCAAGGAAGGTCTCGAAGCGATGCGCGAACTCGGCATCGCGCTCGCGTGCGTGACCAACAAGCCGCATCGGTTCGCGGTGGAACTGCTGTCGCACTTCGGCGTGGCGCAGTATTTCAAGGTCGTTCTCGGCGGCGATTCGGTCGCGCTGAAGAAGCCCGATCCGCTGCCGATGCTCACCGCTTGCGAACGCCTGGACGTATTGCCGCGCGAAACCGTCGCGGTCGGCGATTCGGAGAACGATGCGCTCGCGGGCCGCGCCGCCGGCATGGCGACGCTTACCGTGCCCTATGGCTATAACCACGGGAAAGCAGTGCAATCGGTGAAATCCGATGGTATAGTTTCCACGCTGCGCACCGCAGCCATGGCGATCGCCGCGACACTGGCGCCGCCCGACACCACTCTGACTGAATAGTCCATCTTTCATGTTTCTCAACAGAAAACGGAGTCTGAGCAGCATCGACCGGGGAGCCTGGCCCTGGCGTCGCTGGTCGCGCTAACCTCACCCGAGGTACGCTGAAGCCATGTCGCGTCTTACTGCACTCGCTTCAGCATCCGTTTTTTGTTTCGCTGCGCATTCCCGCGCCGTTTCCGTTGATTGGTCCATCGAGCCGTTTCCTGGCATGCGTTGCCGTGCGTCACATCTGACGCAGGCCGCGCGCTGCCGCGAAAGGTCCGATCGTCGTCTGAACCGCATCCGCGCGGCTCGGACGCATCTGCCGACAACGCGAGAAACAAGCCGACCGCAGCGCCCCAGTTCTTCCCGACGCCGCATCTCCATATGAAGGCGCGCGTCGATCAAGGATCGCAACATGACCGAACTCGAATTCCAATCGCTGGCGAATGAAGGCTACAACCGCATTCCGCTGATCGCCGAAGCGCTCGCCGACCTCGAAACCCCGCTGTCGCTTTATCTGAAGCTGGCGCAACCCGAACGCAACGGCGCAAACTCGTTCCTGCTCGAATCGGTGGTTGGCGGCGAGCGCTTCGGGCGTTATTCGTTCATCGGCCTGCCGGCGCGCACGATGGTGCGCGTGCAGAACGGCGTGTCCGAAGTCGTCACCGACGGCGCCGTGACTGAAACCGACGAAGGCGATCCGCTCGCGTTCATCGAGCGCTTCCAGAAGCGCTTCAAGGTGGCGCTGCGTCCGGGCTTGCCGCGTTTCTGCGGCGGTCTGGCCGGCTACTTCGGCTATGACGCGGTGCGCTACATCGAGAAGAAGCTGGCAAACACGGCGCCGCGCGACGATCTCGGCCTGCCCGACATCCAGTTGCTGCTGACGGAGGAAGTCGCGGTCATCGACAACCTCGCGGGCAAGCTCTATCTCATCGTCTACGCCGATCCGACGAAGCCCGAAGCCTACGCAAAGGCGAAGCATCGCCTGCGCGAACTGCGCAGCCGGCTGCGCGCGACCGTGCAGCCGCCGGTGACATCCGCGAGCGTGCGTACGGAAACCTATCGCGAGTTCGCCAAAGAGGATTATCTGAACGCGGTCCGACGCGCGAAGGAATACATCGCGGCGGGCGAACTGATGCAGGTGCAGGTCGGCCAGCGTCTCATCAAGCCGTTCCGCGACAATCCGCTCTCGCTGTATCGCGCGCTGCGGTCGCTGAATCCGTCGCCGTACATGTACTACTACAACTTCGGCGGCGATGTGCACGTGGTCGGCGCGTCGCCCGAAATTCTCGTGCGTCAGGAAAAGCGCGCCGAGGATCGCATCGTGACGATCCGCCCGCTCGCCGGCACCCGCCCGCGCGGCAACACGCCCGAGCGCGACGCTGAACTCGCCACCGAATTGCTGAACGATCCGAAGGAAGTCGCCGAACACGTCATGCTGATCGACCTCGCGCGCAACGACGTGGGCCGCATCGCGGAAACGGGTTCGGTCGCCGTGACGGACAAGATGATCATCGAGAAGTACTCGCACGTTCAGCACATCGTGAGTTCGGTCGAAGGGAAGCTGAAGCCCGGCGTGAGCAACTTCGACGTGCTGCGCGCGACCTTCCCTGCCGGCACGCTGTCCGGCGCGCCGAAGGTGCGCGCAATGGAACTGATCGACGAGCTCGAGCCCGTCAAGCGCGGACTGTATGGTGGCGCGGTCGGGTATCTGTCGTTCAGCGGCGAGATGGATCTCGCCATTGCGATCCGCACCGGCCTCATCAACAAGGGCAATCTGTATGTGCAGGCGGCTGCGGGCGTCGTCGCCGATTCGGTCCCCGAGTCCGAATGGCAAGAGACGGAAAGCAAGGCGCGCGCCGTGTTGCGCGCCGCCGAGCAAGTGCAAGACGGCCTCGACAGCGACTTCTGAGGAGACAAGACCATGCTGCTGATGATCGACAACTACGACTCGTTCACCTATAACCTGGTCCAGTACTTCGGCGAACTCGGCGAGGATGTGCGCACCTATCGCAACGACGAAATCACGCTCGACGACATCGCGAAGCTCGAACCCGATCGCATTTGCCTGTCGCCGGGGCCGAGCAATCCGCAGCACGCGGGCATCACGCTCGACGTCCTGCGCGAATTCTCCGGCAAGCTGCCGATTCTCGGCGTGTGCCTCGGCCATCAGGCGATCGGCGAGGCATTCGGCGGACGCGTCGTGCGCGCGCAAACCATCATGCACGGCAAGGTGAGCCAGATTGAAACCGACTGTAAGGGCGTGTTCTCCGATCTTCCCAAACACTTCAACGTGACGCGCTATCACTCGCTCGCGATTGAACGCGAGTCTTTGCCCGACTGTCTGGAAGTGTCAGCGTGGACGCCGGACGGCGAGATCATGGGTGTCCGTCACAAGGAACTGGAAGTGGAAGGCGTGCAGTTCCATCCGGAATCGATTCTCTCGGAGCACGGTCACGCCCTGCTCGAAAACTTCGTGAAGAACACCACGGCAGGCAAGGGCGCAAAACGATGACCATCACTGCACAGGAAGCGCTGCAACGCACGATCGAGCACCGCGAGATCTTTCACGACGAAATGCTGCATCTGATGCGCACGATCATGCGCGGCGAAATGTCGCCCGTGATGGCTGCCGCGATCATCACCGGCTTGCGCGTGAAGAAGGAGACCATCGGCGAAATCGCGGCGGCGGCAACTGTCATGCGCGAGTTCGCGAACCATGTCGAAGTCGACGACAACTCCAATTTCGTGGATATCGTCGGCACCGGCGGCGACGGCTCGCATACCTTCAACATCAGCACCGCGTCGATGTTCGTCACGGCCGCGGCCGGCGCGAAGGTCGCGAAGCACGGTAATCGCGGGGTATCGAGCAAGTCGGGCAGCGCGGACGTGCTCGAAGCGCTCGGCGTCAACATCGACCTGACGCCCGAACAGGTGGCGGCATCGATTCACGAGACGGGCATGGGCTTCATGTTCGCGCCGAATCATCATCCCGCGATGAAGAACATCGCGCCTGTGCGGCGCGAACTCGGCGTGCGCACCATCTTCAACATCCTCGGGCCGCTGACGAATCCGGCGGGCGCGCCGCATCAGCTGCAGGGCGTGTTCCACGAGGACCTCGTCGGCATCCAGGTTCGCGTGATGCAGCGGCTCGGCGCGAAACACGTGCTCGTCGTGTACGGCAAGGACGGCATGGACGAAGTGTCGCTCGGCGCGGCGACCAAGGTCGGCGAGCTGAAGCACGGCGAAGTGACCGAGTACGAAATTCATCCCGAGGACTTCGGCCTGCAGATGGTGTCGAACCGCACACTGAAAGTGCAGGACGCGCAGGAATCGAAAGCGATGCTCCTCGGCGCGCTGAACAACAAGGCGGGCGTCGCACGCGAGATCGTCACGATGAACGCGGGCGCGGCGCTGTATGCGGCCGATGTCGTCGATTCGATCGCCGCCGGCATGGCCGCCGCGCGCGAGGCGATTACGAGCGGCGCGGCGCGCGAGAAAGTCGAGACGCTCGTGAAGTTCACGCAGCAGTTCAAAAGTTAAACGGAAGCTGACATGAGTGACATTCTGGATCGCATCATCGGGGTCAAGCGCGAGGAAATCCGCGCCGCCGAACAAAGCGCGCCGCTCGAAGAGTTGAAGCTCGAAGCGAGCGCACGCGACCTGCGAGATTTCGTCGGCGCGTTGCGCGCGAAGCATGCGGCGAATCAGGCCGCCGTCATTGCCGAAGTGAAGAAGGCGAGTCCGTCGAAGGGCGTGTTGCGCGAGCATTTCGTGCCGGCCGATATCGCCCGTTCGTACGAGCAAGGCGGCGCCGCGTGTCTGTCCGTGCTCACCGACGTGCAGTTCTTCAAGGGCAGCGTCGCGTATCTCGAGGAAGCGCGCGCCGCGTGCAGCCTGCCGGTGTTGCGCAAGGACTTCATCATCGATCCGTATCAGGTCATCGAAGCGCGCGCGATGGGCGCCGACTGCATTCTGCTGATCGCCGCCGCGCTCGAGCTTTCGCAGATGCAGGACCTCGAAGCCTACGCGCACTCGCTGGGACTCGCGGTGCTGGTCGAAGTGCACGACGCCGACGAATTGCGTAGCGCGCTCACGCTCAAGACGCCGCTCATCGGCATCAACAACCGCAATCTGCGCACGTTCCAGACAACGATCGACACGACCATCGGCATGCTCGAATCGGTGCCGGACGATCGTATCGTCGTGACGGAATCGGGCATCCTGTCGCGCGCCGATGTCGAGCGGCTGCGCGCGATGCGCGTGCACACCTTCCTCGTCGGCGAAGCGTTCATGCGCGCCGACGATCCGGGCGCGGAACTCGCCCGCATGTTCTTCTAACGGGGCGGCTAGTGGGTATCGAACGGGAAATCAAACTGGCGCTGTCGCCGTCGTCGCACGACGACGTCGCACGTTTCTTCGACGAGCGCACCGGCGCGGGCAAGCCGATGAAGCTCGGCAACGTCTACTTCGACACGCCGTCGCTGACGCTCGCGAAAGCGAAGTCCGCGCTGCGTCTGCGCCGCACGCCGGAACAATGGCTGCAAACCTACAAGACGCTCGGGGAAGCCAAGGCCGGAATGCATAGCCGGCACGAATGGGAACTGCCGGTCAAAGGCGAAGCGCTCGAAATCGATGCGCTCCTCGCCGCCTGCGACGACGACGCCGCCCGCGCTGCGCTGCAAGCCGCCGCGCCGGATCTCATCGCGCTCTTTCGCACCGATTTCACGCGCATCGTGTGGGATGTCGAGCGCGAGGGATCGCAGATCGAAGTCGCGCTCGATTCGGGTGAAATCACCGCGGACGTCGATGGCGAAACGCGTCGCTCTGAAATCAGCGAACTGGAAGTCGAGCTGAAATCGGGCGATGCAAGCGCGCTCGAAACGCTCGCCGCCGAACTGCGCGGCGCGTTTCCGGAACTCGATCCTGAAGACGTCAGCAAGGCGCAGCGCGGGTATCGGCTGCGCGAGCGGCCCGAGAGCAACCTCAACGACGCGGAAGCATGAATCGTCAGCCCTCTCTCTTTGCGGAAGCCGAAAGCGTGGCCGAGGCGTCCGGCGCATCGAGCTTCGCCACGCTCGAAAGTCAGTTCGACGCCCTGCCCGCCGACTGGCGGCGTCATCTGAAGGCGTTCATCGAGAGCCCGCGCTATGCGGCGTTATGCGAATTCGTCGATGCGGAACGCGCCGCCGGCAAGACCGTCTATCCCGCCGATGTCTTCCGCGCGCTGCGCTTGACGCGTCCCGAAGACGTCAAGGTGATCATCCTCGGCCAGGACCCCTATCACGGCGAGGACAAGGGCGCGCCACAGGCTCACGGCCTCGCGTTCTCGGTGCCCGCGCCGGTGCGCCCGCCGCCGTCGCTGCGCAACATCTTCAAGGAGATTCACGCGAGCCTCGGATTCGCCGCGCCGTCGCACGGCTGTCTCGATGCGTGGGCCAGGCAAGGCGTGTTGTTGCTGAACACATCGCTGACGGTCGAGCGCGACAAAGCCGGCAGCCACGCGAAACGCGGTTGGGAGCAATGCACCGATACGCTCATCCACGAGATGGCCGTTCGGCACGACGGTCTCGTCTTCATGCTGTGGGGCGCGCACGCTCAGGCGAAGCGCGGCCTGATCGAAGGAACGGCGAAGGCGCATTGCGTGCTCGAAGCGCCGCATCCGTCGCCGCTGTCGGCGCATCGCGGCTTTCTGGGATGCGGCCATTTCGTGCGGGCGAACGAGTATCTCGCGCAGCACGGACGGAAGCCGATCGACTGGCAATTGCCGGAGTAAGCGCATCGACGTAAAAAACCCGCTGCGGTCGCGAGACCCAGCGGGTTTTTTCATGCACCGGCGTATCGCCGGCCTACAGCGCCGCGATTGCTTCGCGCGCTTGCGCCAACGCCGCGCCAGCCGCATCCGCGCCCATGTTCAGGCCTTCCGCGTAGATGAAGTTCACATCGGTCATGCCGAGGAAGCCGAGGAACGATTGCAGATACGGCGTCTGCGAGTCGTGCGGCGTGCCGACATACTTGCCGCCGCGCGCCGACACCACGAACACCTTCTTGCCCTTCACGAGCCCTTCCGGACCATTCGCGGTGTAGCGGAACGTGATGCCCGCACGCGCGACCTGGTCGAAATACGCCTTCAGTTGCGACGAAATGCCGAAGTTGTACAGCGGCGCCGCGATCACGACGATATCCGCTGCTTGCAACTCCGCGATCAGCGCGTCGCTCTTCGCGGCGATCGCCGCCTGTTCGGCGCTGCGCTGGTCGGCGGGCGTGAAGAACGCGCCGAGCGTCGCATCGTCGAGGTGCGGGAGGTTGTCCGCAAGCAGATTGCGGACGACGACCTTCGCGCCCGGATTGCTTTGTTGCAGCTTTGCGGTTAGTTCGTCGGCGAGCAGCGTCGACTGAGCGCCTTGCGAACGAGCAGCGGAGTTGATTTGCAGAATCGTCGTCATGATGTCTTCCTTCCTGTATGGGTCCGGGCACCGGAAGCGCCCGCGTCAGGAAGCATTCTCAGTTTTTCGACATCCGCGAAAAAGCCGCGCGACCGTGAAGGATCGTTGCACCGGTAGAACAATCGGCGTTCAGCCCCGGAGCCAGCGCTCGCGCCATTGCTTCGAAGGACCGCGCCCGTCCATCGCAGTCAGCACGTAACGCGAGACCTCCGGCGCGTCGAGCCGCAGCTCCGCGCGACGCAGTTCATCGCGTCTGAACGCATGGATTTCGACCTTCGCGCCCGGCAGATAACGCGACAGCAGCGCATCCAGATTCGATCCGGTGACGCGCAGGCCATCGATCGCCACGAGCACGTCGCCCGCCGACAGCCCAGCTTTTTGCGCCGCGCCGCCATCGTGGACGACCGCGACCGTGCAGTCCGCCCCGCCCCGCACACGCGCGCCGAGCGACGGCTTGCCGGCCGTGCCGTTGGTCGCCATGTCGGGCGCAAGCGCGATGCCGAACGGCTCCAGCAGCGCATCGAGCGGCAGATCGCGAGTGCCGCGCACGCCGTCGCGAAACAGCGTGCGCAAATCGGCGCCGGTCGCTTCGGCAAAGAGCGCTTCGACGTCTTCCTCGCGGATGCCGCGCGGCTTGCCGTTGTAGAAATCGCGGCCGTAACGCTGCCAGAGCAGGCGCATCACGTCGTCGAGCGATTTCCGGTTGCCGGTCTGCGCGCGAATCGAGAGATCGAATGCGAGCCCGATCAGCGATCCCTTCTGGTAATAGCTGACGATCGCGTTCGGCGCGTTTTCGTCGGCGCGGTAGTACTTGACCCACGCATCGAACGAACTCTGCGCGACGGATTGCTTCAATCGCCCGCTGCTGCGCATCACGCCGCCGATGGTCTTGCCGAGCAGCGAGAAGTAGTCGCTGGCGCTGATGAGCCCGCTGCGCACGAGCATCAGATCGTCGTAATAGGACGTGAAGCCTTCGAAGAGCCACAGCAGCGACGTGTAGTTCTCCTGCGACAGGTCGTACGGTGCGAACGCCGCCGGCTTGATGCGCTTCACGTTCCACGTATGAAAGTATTCGTGGCTGCACAAACCGAGATACGTGCGATATCCGTCGCTCATTTCAGGGCGGCCCTGCACCGGCAGATCGCCGCGATTGCAGATCAGCGCCGTCGATGCGCGATGCTCCAGCCCGCCGTAGCCGTCGGCGACGGCGACCGTCATGAACACGTAGCGGTCCATCGGCGCTTTCTTCGTGCGCGGTTCGAACAGCGCAATTTGCGCTTCGCAGACGCGCTTGAGATCGACGGCGAGCCGCTGCATGTCCAGTCCGATGACGCGTCCCGCGATCACGATGTCATGCTTCACGCCATGCGCCGTGAATCCGCCGAGCGCGAATTCGCCCAGCGTGACGGGGTGATCGACGAGTTCGTCGTAGTTCGCCGCCTCGTAGCTGCCGAAGCCGTAGCGCTTCGTTCCGCGCGATTCCCCGAGCGCCGTCGCGACGCGCCAGTTGCGAAGCGCGCCGCCGGCGGGCGGCTGGATATCCACGATACAAGGCGCCGCCGACTGCCCTTCCACCGCGAGAAATACGCTCGTGCCGTTGAAGAAGCCGATGGTGTCATCCAGATGCGCCGCGCGCACGGACAGGTCCCACGCATAGACCTCGTAGCGCAGCGTAATCGGGCCGTCGTGCGGCGCGGCCTGCCACACGTGCTTGTCGATTTTCTCGATCGCGATGCGCCGGCCCGCCGCGTTGAACGCCTGCAGCGTCACGATGTTGCGCGCGAATTCGCGGATCATGTAGCTGCCCGGAATCCACACCGGCAACAGGAAGCGCTGACCGGCCGGGTCCGGCTCGGCAACGGTGAGCGTCACTTCGAAAATGTGCGCGGCCGGGTTCTTCGGAACGATGCTGTAGCGCACCGGTTGCATCGGGGAATTCATCGCGTAGTCCTTGTTCTTTTTTTGGGCTGCAACACGCGCGTGCGCAATGGCACGCAATGGCAGGCCGAAAAACCAAAGGAGGCGCACGCGCGCCTCCTTCCCGTCGATTACACCGGCTTCAGCGTACCGCCGACAATGCCTTTTCCAGTTGATCCGCAGGCACCGCGCCCGGCAGACGGCGGCCATCGGCGAGGAACACGGTCGGCGTGCCGGTCACGTTCATCGAGCGGCCGAGTTTGAGGTTCTTGTCGATCGCGGTGGTGTCGCAGGCGGCGGCGGTCGCCGGCGCCTTGTGGTCGAGCATCCAGCCTTCCCAGCTCATCGCGCGATCCTTCGCGCACCAGATCGATTTCGACTTGGCCGTCGAATCCGGTGACAGCACCGGGTACAGGAACGTGTAGACGGTCACGTTATCGATCGATTTCAGCGTCGACTCGAGTTGCTTGCAGTATGGACAGTTCGGGTCCGAGAACACGGCGATCTTGCGGCTGCCGTTGCCCTTCACGACCTTCACCGCGTTCTCGAACGGCAGCTTTGCGAAATCGATCTTGTTGGTTTCAGCGAGCCGCGCTTCGGTCAGGTTCTTGCTGTTGCGCGTATCGACGAGATCGCCGAGCAGCACGTAGTTGCCGCCTGCATCGCTATAAATGATCTGCGAACCGAGGTTGACTTCGTACAGCCCGGCAATGGGCGTTTTCTCGATGCTCTTGATGGTCGCATCGCCCATGCGCGATTCGAGCGTCGATTTGAGCTTGTCGGTGGTCTGATCGGCCTGCGCCGAACAGCCGAGGCCGAGCGTCACAGCCAGCGTCGTGACCGTGGCGAGACTCAGGCGAAGAGTGGTTTTCATGCCGTTTTCCGTAGATGCGGGGCGACGCCGCCAGGCGCGCCCCGCTGTATGTGAGTTGACTGCTTACCCGAGCGCCGCCGACACGAGCCAGCGCTTGGCAAGCGGCTGCGCCCCGACGAACGCCATGCCCGTGTTGCGGATCGCGCGGGCCAGTGTGCCGGGCGCGGAGAAGAGCCGTTGCATGCCGTCCGTCACGATCATCAGCTTCTGAATGTCTTCACGGCGCGCGCGTTCGTAGCGGCGCAGCAGGATCGGATCGCCGAGATCGCGGAACGCTTCCTTGTTCACGATGACATCCGCGAGCGCGGCGACATCGCGCAGGCCGAGATTCATGCCCTGGCCGCAAAGCGGATGAATCAGATGCGCGGCATCCCCGACGAGCGCGACGCGCGGCGCAACCAGCCGGTCGACCGTCTGCAGCCCGAGCGGAAAGCCCTGCGCGGGCGTCACGCATTCGAGCGCGCCGAGCGTGCGTTGCGATGCTTCCTCGACCTTCGCGGCAAGCTGCGCCGGATCGAGCGCGATGAGTTCGTCCGCATGCTGCGTGCGCGCCGACCAGACGAGCGACACGTGATCGCCCGGCAGCGGCAATAGCGCGATGATTTCGGTGTCGCGGAACCATTGATACGCGGTTTCACCGTGCGGCCGTTCCGCCTTGAAATTGGCGACGACGCCCGTTTGCCGGTAATCGCGGCGCTCCATCTTCGCGCCCATCTGCGCCCGCACCCAGGAATGCGCGCCGTCCGCGCCGACGATCAGATCCGTCTGCAGCGTCTCGCCGCTCGAAAGCGTGACGAAAGCCGCGTCTTCTTCGACGGTCATGCCCTGCGCGCGTGCTTCGAACCACGAAAGACTTGGCTGGAAACGCAAGGCGGCGTCGAGCGCCTGCTCGATCAACGTCGATTCGACGATCCACGCAAGCTGCGGCACCGATGCCTGGAAGGCGGAGAAATGCAGCTCCGCGTGCGCATCGCCGAACACGCGCATGTCGAAGACCGGACCGAGCCGCGAGCGATCCAGCGCCTGCCAGACGCGCAGCCGCTCGAGCAAGGTCTGCGAACTGGACGACAGCGCGTAGATGCGCGAATCGAAGATGGCGCCGGGCGGCAAGCCCGCTGCTTGCGGCGCGAGCAGCGCGGTGCGCAGGCCGGACTGGGCGAGCGCGAGTGCAGCCGTCTTGCCGACGAGCCCGCCGCCGACGACGACCGCGTGAAAGGTCAAGGGATGCGAAGTCATGTGGGGCATTATAGCCGCGAGGGTTGAGGGGGTTTTGGCGCTCGTCGGGCGCGGAAACGTTGATGCCGCGCGGCGTTACAATATCGGTTTGCCCGGCTGCGGATGCGGCCCCGGCGCTGGCGCGCAAAGCTGGCCGCCTCGCGAGCATCGTTTGACGAATGCGCGCGACGAAGCGCCGTCTCACCAGTTCGAAGGATTCCATGAGCCTCCAATGCGGCATCGTCGGCTTGCCTAACGTCGGCAAGTCCACTCTTTTCAATGCGTTGACCAAGGCGGGTATCGCCGCCGAGAACTATCCGTTCTGCACGATCGAGCCGAATGTCGGCGTCGTCGAAGTGCCGGACGCTCGTCTTACGGCGCTGGCTGAAATCGTGAAGCCGGAGCGCATCCTGCCGGCGGTCGTCGAGTTCGTCGATATCGCGGGGCTGGTCGCCGGCGCGAGCAAGGGCGAAGGCCTCGGCAATCAGTTTCTCGCGAACATCCGCGAGACGGATGCCATCACGCACGTCGTGCGCTGCTTCGAAGACGAGAACGTGATTCACGTCGCGGGCAAGATCGATCCGATCGCGGATATCGAAGTCATCAATACGGAACTGGCGCTGGCCGATCTGGCGACGGTCGAGAAGGCGCTTACGCGTTACTCGAAGGCGGCGAAGTCGGGCAACGACAAGGAAGCGGCGAAGCTCGTCGCGGTGCTCGAAAAGGTGCGCGCGCAGCTCGATCAGGCGAAGCCGGTACGCGGCCTCGGTCTGAACGACGACGAACAGGCGCTCATCAAGCCGTTCTGCCTGATCACCTCGAAGCCGACGATGTACGTCGCGAACGTGAAGGAAGACGGCTTCGAGAACAATCCGTATCTGGACGCGGTGCGCAAGCATGCGGAGGCGGAGAATGCGCCGGTGGTCGCGGTGTGCGCGGCGATCGAGGCCGAAATCGCCGATCTCGACGACGCCGACAAGCAGGACTTCCTCGCCGACATGGGCATGACGGAGCCGGGGCTGAATCGCGTGATTCGCGCGGGTTTCAAGCTGCTTGGACTGCAGACCTACTTCACGGCGGGCGTGAAGGAAGTGCGCGCGTGGACCATTCATGTGGGCGACACGGCGCCGCAGGCTGCCGGCGCGATCCATACGGACTTCGAACGCGGCTTCATTCGCGCGCAGACGATTGCCTTCGATGACTTCGTCGCGTACAAGGGCGAACAAGGCGCGAAGGAAGCCGGGAAGATGCGGGCGGAAGGAAAGGAATATGTGGTGCAGGACGGCGATGTGATGAATTTCTTGTTCAACGTCTAAGCGGCGCGACAAGACAAGTCAAAGACTGTCAAAGCGGTTGATTCGAAAAGCGGAGTGCCTGAAAAATGGCACTCCGCTTTTTTTTCATGGGCGGCGCATGGCGAAATATCGCCGATAAGAACTATGAGAGGCCAAGAGAAAATGAAGAGACATAGAAAGATCCGCACGTTCCTGCTCGGTTGCGCACTCGCGCTGACGGCCAGCGTCTTGCCCTACGCGCCGGCCCACGCCTATTACAACGGCAACTACCAGCAGCAACCCGACGAATCCGACCTCGACAATCACGGCCACTACAAAAACCGCGACGGCAACATCATCCATTCCCCCGCCCGCTCCCGCTCGGGCACCGTCCCCGAACGCGCGAGCGCGCAATGCCGCGACGGCACCTACAGCTTCAGCCGCCACCACAGCGGCACGTGCTCGCGGCACGGCGGCGTCGCCGCATGGCAATAGCGCGGGCGATAACCCGGCGCAAGCCCGAAGTACAATGACACGCAACCCCGCTGCGCCCCGAAAGCGCGGCGGGCACGCGCATCATCGCGCGCAGACGAATTCATCGAACGCCGGCTCACGCGCCGCCCGCGCACGGCGTTCGCATCTTCAAACGATCACAGACAATCCACATGGCCCAATACGTCTTCACCATGAACCGCGTCGGCAAGATCGTGCCGCCGAAGCGTCAGATCCTGAAAGACATCTCGCTCTCCTTCTTCCCCGGCGCGAAAATCGGCCTGCTCGGGCTGAACGGCTCCGGCAAGTCGACGCTCATCCGCATCATGGCGGGCGTCGATAAGGACATCGAAGGCGAAGCGCAGCCAATGCCGAACCTCAACATCGGCTATCTGCCGCAGGAGCCGCAACTCGATCCGCAGCAGACCGTGCGTCAGGCCGTCGAAGAAGGTCTCGGCGATGTATTCCAGGCGCAAAAGAAGCTCGACGAAATCTACGCCGCCTACGCCGAACCCGACGCCGACTTCGACAAGCTCGCCGCCGATCAGGCGAAATACGAAGCCATCCTCGCGACGAGCGACGGCGGCAGCCCCGAGCAACAACTCGAAGTCGCCGCCGACGCGCTGCGCCTGCCCGCGTGGGACGCGAAAATCGAACATCTGTCGGGCGGCGAAAAGCGCCGTGTCGCGCTCTGCAAGCTGCTGCTGCAAAAGCCCGACATGCTGCTGCTCGACGAACCGACCAATCACCT
>NZ_JFHE01000058.1 GCF_000698555.1 Caballeronia grimmiae
CGCCGGTGCCGCTCCACACCGGATGACGCCGGTCTGCAATTCGAAAGATCCGCATCAGGCCCGTACCTCGCCCTCTGCCCCAGCTTGTTCCTCACCGCGTTCTATGAAGAACGTCATGCGGGCAACCCATAAAACAGCTTCCACAGCAGCTCCTCCACGCGCCGCGCGCCGAGCTCCGTCAGCGCAACCTCCACCGGCGTGCGCCCCTCGAGCAGCGGATGCGCGGTGTTCAGGAACTCGCGGGTGTCCGCCTCGTCGTCCCACACATAGCGCGCGGTAGCGACGATCCGTGCGAGCCGCTCGGTTTTTTCCGACTCATCGGGACTCAGCTTGTCACGGCGACGTTTAAACGTCGCTTCCGGCACGATGCGCGCGAGCAGGGCGCGCCGTTCCTCGGCGCTACGGGTGGCGTGCTCGACGCCTTCCTTCAGCGCCGACTTCGGCAGCCCCTCACGCACCTGCGCGTCCAGCTCGGCGACCGAATGCGGGATGGACGGCAGCGCCATCACCGCGGCGATCTGTTCGGGCGACACCAGCAGCATGGCGGTCTCCTTGGTGCACTTGAACCTTCATTATAGACCGAATGATACCTACAGCCTACTGACGAGACGTAAAGCAGCCTGCCCGCCGTGTTAGCGATTAACGCTTCACTGCGAATAACAACTATCAGACAAGCGATTTGATAGAAATCGTAATGCCACCTTCATCGAGCGAGGCAGCTTAATGGGACCCACGCCCCGGAGGGTCCGCATGAATCTGTCGCTGCGGGATGAAATTCGCCGATTTTTGAGACCCGCGTCATTTGCCGACAACGAGTACGCCCAGGCGAGAACCAGGCCGCCCAAACACCTGCCGCGGGCAACGTCGTCCGAAGGCGGCGCAGGCCGGTAGCGCACGGTACACCAAGGTCCTGGTCGAGAGGCTAGACCTATAGGGGCACTAACGACACGCCTAAGGAACGCTTCAAGAATCCGCTGTTGAGATAACCACTAATCTCGTAACGGCTCGATTTTCCGCGACAACCCGACGAACGCGACGGCGATCACCCTCTCCCCTTGTGAACGTTCCTTGCCGTCTAACAGCAGCGTCTCGCCGATGTTCCGCGGCTGTACTGCCGCCCATCGAGAGGTCTGAGAATCGGCCTTTGCGGACGTTGGCCGAGGCGAGTACGAACGTCCGCAGCATTGCGATCAGCCGACGGTTTCAACGCCGGATCTGCATGGCCGCTTCTGGCATTCGCCAATTCACACTTTCGACCCCAAGCGGTCAATTGGTGAGACGCGGTTCGGCGGCCGCGTTCATAGGTAAAGCGGCCATCCGTCTTAGCGGCAGGGGGATCAGAAAAAAATGGGTCCGCATCACTGATTTTGTATCCTCCCTACCGGGAAAAAGGAGTCCTTGCGGAGTCAGCAGGGCAGTTTTCAGTCAAAAGGTCGATAACTCCATGCATGGCATCCAGGCCCGCCGAATAATAGATGAAGGTCCCCTTCCGGTTGCTGGATACAAGGTTTGCGCGCGACATGTCCTTTAGGTGGAAAGACAGGCTGGACGGAACAATTCCTAACTGCGCAGAAATCTCTCCCGCGGGCAGCCCACTAGGCCCCACTGCAGCGAGCAGCCGAAAGATGGCCAATCGCGAACGGTGTGCTATCACGCTCAAAGCAAGCAATCTGGCGTCTTCATCCATTTCTGTAGCTCAGTCGTTGTCGAAGGTCGTTTGCTCTCGCAGACGCGCGCGACGACAACATGGGGACCGCGTGCGGATGCTTTTGCGCCCCCACGCGCTCCGGACCGACGCGCACGTCTGCGAGCGAATTTAGCGTGGCAGGGTGTCAGCGAAAGCGCTCGTCGGTTTCCTCAGGCAATCCATCCACCATCGACCGTCAGACTCTCGCCGGTCGTGTAGCCTGCTTCGGGGCTCGCAAGATAAGCTACAGCCGCGGCGATTTCTGCCGGTTTGCCGAAACGCCCCACGCTTGCGAGCTTTGTCATCGTTGCGTGGTCTTCTGTGCCAGGCTGCGGAGCCAGTTCTGTATCGATCGGGCCGGGTTGGACGGCATTAACGGTTACGCCGTATCTGCCGAGTTCGCGCGATAGCCCGCGAGTGAAGCCTCTGAGCGCGAACTTCGACGCGATGTAGAGCGTCACACCAGGCAGTGGCGCGGCTTCGCCAAAGGCCGAGCCCACGTTGATAATGCGTCCCCAGCCGGTCGCCACCATTCTCGCTGCCGCGTCCTTTGCCAGTTCGATAGGCGCACGAACATTCAAGTTGAAGTGTGTGTCGTATGATGTCTCGGAAGAATCAAGGAAGGGACCGTACTCCACCGTGCCAGCGTTGTTGACAAGAATATCGAGCCGCCCATCGAAGCGTCCGCGGAACGCGCCGTTCAGCGCCTCAATGAGACTCTTGACACCTCCTGTTTGCGACAGGTTGGCGCCGACAGCTTCAGCCTCGCCGCCGGCGTCGCGGATCTCCTTGACAACTGCGTCGGCTCGCGCCGGATTTGACGCATAGTGAACGATCACCGATGCGCCGTCCTGCGCAAGACGTGCCGCAATAGCCGCACCGATTCCACGCGAAGCGCCCGTAACAAGAGCAAGTTTACCTTTCAGAGCCTGGGTCATGTTTTCCTCAACATTAGGATTCGAAGCGGTCCCCGGGCTGAAACCCCGAAGGGACTGCCACATCGGAGCCAATGTTTCTTGCATTGGTTGATGCGTATCCTCCGCTCAGCTGGCGTCGCCCGGTAGTCGCGGGTGAGGCATAGCTACTATTCCTACTGCGAAGAGGCAGCCAGGGGCATCGGCGCCCTCGTACGCAGCGGCTAGGCGGTGAGGTCCGCGCTGGAGCGCTCATTGAGAAGGTGCTCGACAAACATGACGAAGGCACGCGCCTTCATGGTCGCCATGCGGCCGGACGGAAATACTGCCCACAGGTCAATCGGCGGCAACATCCATTCAGTTAGGACGGCCTGAACCGCGCCGTTCGAGAGTTCAGGAGCGAACATCCATTCCGAAGCGACAGCAACGCCCATGTGAGCGAGGACCGCCGTGCGCATGCCTTCAGCTGCATTCACGCTTATTCGGCCGGATAAGGTTACGTTCGAGTCGGAACCGTCACTCCGACTGAACAACCACGACTCACCGCCGCCTCGCACTGAGTAAACGACCGCCTGATGACGGCTAAGATCGTGAGGCGTTTGCGGAACCCCCGCCTCCGCAAAATATGAGGGTGTGCCGACGACGACCCGCCGCGCGGTCGAGATGCGACGCGCCGTCATGTTCGAATCGTCCAAAGCACCCATACGTAACGCGACATCGACACCCTCTTCGAGCAAATCGACCGACCGATCGTCAAGTATGATATCGATGCTTAGATTGGGGTGTTGATCCAGGAAAGACATTAATGCTGGCAAGACGTGTAGCCGGGCGAAGGTGACGGCTGCGCTAATGCGCAGTCGTCCGGACAAGCCATCCGACGAATCACGTACTGCCTGTTCTGCCCGCTCCGCCTCATCAATGGCCCTGAGTGCGTGATCGTAGAACCGTTGACCGGCATCGGTCGGCGACAGGCCACGTGTCGATCTCAATAGCAAACGGGCCCCCAGCCGTTCCTCCAACTGTGCGACTGTTTTTGAGACGGCCGGTTGGCCCAGCTTCAAACGGCGTGCCGCGGCGGAAAACGAACCCGCATCGACAACAGTTATGAAAGTCTCCATCGCCACCATGCGGTCCATGTGCAGCCTCCTGACAGGTTGCCAGCGAAAGTGCGCAGTGTAGCGAAACGACGAGCCTCTTCGTACATAGCACGCGTTATCGGGCGCCGGCGACCCGTAGCACAATCAGATGCGGCGGACCGCTTGTTGTTTCCTGACCGCCGACTGCTTTTGAACGGAACGCGGCCCCTTGACAGCCAGCTCTCAAAGGCTGGCGGACGTCACCTTATGCCCGGTTTCGGAATGCCGCGACGTGTCACACACGGCGCGCCTGCCGGTCTGCGAGCGTTAGTTCATCGCGTCCCCAGCGCTCGCCCGGCGGCCAGCTTCACTTCCAACTCGTTCTTCACCTGCGGCCATTCCGTATCAATGATGCTGAACCGCACCGAATTGCGTTTGCGGCCGTCGGGCATGATCCGCTCATGGCGCACGATACCTTCCTGCTTTGCGCCGATGCGCAGGATCGCCGCTCTTGATTTCTCGTTAAGCTCATCGGTGGTGAACTGCACCCGGACAGTCTGCATAACTTCAAACGCATGTTTCAAGAGGAGGTATTTCGCCTCCGTGTTCGCCGCTGTTCGTTGCGCTGACTGACTGAGCCAAGTGTGGCCGATCTCGAGCTTCCTATTGGCGCTGTCGATTTTCCAAAAGCGCGTGCTACCAACGATACGTCCGCTACTACGAGTGATGACCACGAATGGAATAACGTGGCCCTCCTCATACCCGCGCAATGCGGAAGTGATGTATCTGTCGATAGTCGACGGCCCGGGAACAACAGTAACTTTCAAGTTCCAAAGCAGACCGTCCGTGGCTGCATTGACCAGAGCAGGCGCGTCTGCAGGTTCGAGAACGCGAAGTTCAATAGTCTTGCCGGAAAGCGTCAGCCGAGTTGCGTCGTTCATATTCATTGGGAAAGTGTTTAGTCTGCGATCCGCTTCAAGGTTCGGCCTGCTTGCGACGCTAGCTTCCCCAGGCCGGTGAAAGCGGCGGAGCAGCGAGTGTGAGCGATCTTGCATCTGCCGTCGAGTGCCCGCTACTGGCCGGTTGCCGAAGACGGCGACGGGTACGCTGTACACCCGACGCGACTAACCTCGAATTTCGGCACTTGGCCCTCTGCCGTCATTCAAACCCCGAGGCGGCAATGGCCGTTTCAAAGGTCTACCAGTCACCTCGACCCGCCTTCTTTCACGGCCCGTAGCCGATTATTGCAATAGGTATGGACGTTCGCGCAACGCATCGCTTACGCTTGGGCGCAGCCTTTCGCACCGCTATAGCCGAAACGTGTATCGGACCACTTTTTAAAGGTCCTCTTGACGGCGAAGCGAGTGGCGCTTCGTGGCTGACTGCCGCATGACGCGGTCGGCTGAACCGACCCGTTGCCGACGGTCGGGCCGTCAGTCTGTTTAAACGCGTTCCAGACAGGCACACAGGTCGTCCAATACAGTCGTTCACGACCCTACGACGGGTAACGCCTGAAACAAAGTCAGACGTCTCCTGGGCAAGTCCTGCATGGACATAATCGTCAGTGCCAGCGGCAGGATCAGCAAAAGTACCAGGCCTGAGTCGCACAGTGGGGCGTTGGCATTGCGGCGCTCGCAGCGTCGATACGCCACGCCATTGCAGTTAATCGCCTTGCTCATGCGAGACGCGGGTTCGTAGACGCCCTGAAGACGCAAAAGAAATTAGGCAAACGCGCGCAAAAGCCAGGCCGAGGCTGCGGGTGCATCGCGACATAGTCTCGCCTATCATTGCCGCCGATGGGGTCAAATACGGCGCTTCCGTGGAGTCTTTCATACCGAAAGCGCCCCGAGCCACAGGTGCCGAAGCGTGTACGACCCGCCCAGTAGTTGGCCCCACAAAGCACGAATCGCGCATTCATTCCAAATTTTCAATCAAGTCTGTAACCGCCGGCGGTGCAAAAGCGATCTATCCCTTGCGACCGCCGCGCCTACGCGCCGCGGTATCCCGCCCGGAATGAATAAGCCGGTAGCCCTTAATTGCTCTCACGATTCATTTCAGATGCAAACCCTAAGTTCGCATGACAGTTTCGTCGCGCCGCATCTAAGGCCCGTCCTATCGTCTTGCGACGCCGTGCGTCCACACACCGCTGCTCGTTCCTACTTGGCCGCGCGGACCATGCCGTCGAACAAAGCTGCGTCGTTCGCCCTAAGACGCATATCCCGACGGCCAGTCTAGCTCCCGATGCTGGCGCTTTACGATGAACGCTAATGCAACGATGACCCTCCCGACGTTCGACGACGAATATGAGGCGGCAGCGGTCACCCACCGCTCAGATGCGGGGGCCAAGGCGGAACGGCGTCTCGCCGCCCTGCTCGACGCGTCGATCAGCGGCGACAAGCACGCATACCGCTGCTTTCTTGACGAACTCGCGCGTCATCTCCGGTCACGCCTGCGCAAGCAGCTCAGACAGCAGGACGCCGATGTAGAAGACCTTATCCAGGAAGTGTTGATCGCAGTTCACAAAGGACTTGACACGTTTCGGCCCGATGTGCCGCTCACTGCCTGGATCAGCGCGATCGTGCGCTATAAACTGGCCGATCACTTTCGGGCCCATTTCCGACGCGGTGAGATCTTTGAGCCGCTCGACGATGACTTGCCGGTTTCTGGCGTTTCCCCACTAGATTCGCTGGAAGCACGCCGCGATCTCGCACGGCTACTCGACACCTTGCCGGCCCGGCAGCGTCATCCGATTGAGCAGACGAAGCTCATGGGTATGTCGATTGCCGAAACGGCTGCTATGACTGGCCTCACCGAATCGGCGGTGAAAATCGGCATTCATCGCGGGCTCAAAGCGCTTGCAGCGAAGATCAAAGGGAAGACACATGAAAACTGAAAACCTCATTTCCATGTTGGTATTTGGACCGCGGGCGCCGTCTCGCTCCGCGGTCGTGAAACGTCTCGGCAGTAGCGTCATCTTTAGCCTTGCGGCAGTCCTTTTTACTTTGCTGTTTGTGTTACCGGGTGGGGTGAACGCGGCCGCGCTAGCCGCGCGTCTTTCGATGCCGCTGTTCTGGGCGAAACTCGCCCTTCCGTTGTCAATGTCGATTGCTGCGATGATCGTCGCGGCGCGGCTGTCGCGCCCGGGCGTGCGCGTCGGACGTGCTTGGACCGCCCTGGGCGTCCCGATTGCACTCGTGTGGGTAGCCGCGCTTGCGGCACTCGCTTTTTCGCCTCCAGGGCTGCGCGGTGCGATGATATTAGGACATACGTGGCGGACCTGCTCGCTGCACATCGCAGTCCTGTCGATTCCCGCGCTGGTTGCGCTGCAACTGGCGATGCGTGGGCTCGCGCCGACGCGTCCGGCGCTGGCCGGTGCCGCCGCTGGCGTATTAGCGGGCGCGATAGGAGCACTGGCTTACTGCCTGCGCTGCCCAGAGATGGCAGTGCCCTTCTGGGCGCTATGGTATTTCGTGGGCATGTCGCTGCCAGCCCTCGTGGGCGCGCTCGTGGGACCACGCACACTGCGCTGGTAAAGACCGATGTTGCCGGCTGGCCTCCGCAATGCACGTTCGTGGTCGACTAACCGACTTTCGTTTGAGACGTGCCTCCAACGGCGACGACCTGGCTTCGATAAATCCGTCGGGAGGCTCCGCAGCTGCAAGCCGGAGCCCTCGCATTGTGTCTGTTCGCCTTGTGATCGAGCATCTCCGACATCTTGCGCCATTCCATTGTCACCACGACCGACCGTGATCGCGAACCGCGGGCACAGGACGATGGCGGCATCCGCCACCCAGCGAAATTCTAGCCGCCCGGTCAGCAAAGCCACGGCCAAGTCTGCGAAAAAAAACGTATCTCGCTACGTGAGGCCCTTTCCGCCGGGTTAAGAGGGGCGAGCGGCTACGGGACAGGGTGCGCTGCCGCGTACGCGGTGGAGAAACTAAGCGGCGTAGCTTCGATCTCCCACGGCGCGTGTGAATGATCTGTTCTAGGGAAGCCCCCACGGCCCGGCCGACGGCCCAGTGCTCCTGTCGAACCTAGGCGTTGTTTCGGGAGCTAGCCGCGCTTACCGACACGCGCCGACAGATAGAGCTACGGCAACCAACGTGCGCTGCCGAAATTGTGCGCACCGTCGTAACCATATCCACCTTTCGCGCGATCTACTCCTTAGCATCCCGATCGAAGTGATTCCCGAGAAATAACTTCATCTCGACGCCCCGCGCTGCTTTGGCAGCGCCGATGCATGCCTTTGCCGGCAGTTTTGCACGAAGAGTCAACAACCGCCACATGTCTTCCATCGCCAATATATCAAGAGGAAATCCATCGTGATGATGCGTAAGTTTGTCGCTACCGTCCTGTTGTCGAGTGTTGCATTCGGAGTGATAGCCAATGTTCACGCACAGGGATTAACGCGAGAGCAGGTACGTCAGCAGTTGATCGAGGCGCAGAAGAATGGCTTGTCTTATATCACTGACGCGTCGTACCCCGACATAAGCCCGATCTTTCAGAATCGGTTAGAACAGCAACGAGCGATGGAGGCGCGTGACAGCGCAATGGGGTCTCAATCGGACGGCGCTGTTGAGTCTGGACGCGCTGCACCACCACCTGCCATCACGGCAGCACGTACGCCCCCTTCACGCAACGACTGTGTCGGACCAGCCGGCTTCTGCAATCCTTACTTCGGCAACTGATTAGGTTTAAACCGCGGTCCGACATTTGCAACGTGGAATGCGCCGGCGCCGACCGTGGACGCTTCATCCTTGGCCTTCGTCGGACCTACTTTACAGCAGCATCAGCACCGGCGCGACGCCTCGACGCTCAACCTCACGACTCCGCACTGCCGGTGCGCTCGACGCATTAACAGTGCCCCGATATCTTCTAACTTGGTGCTCACTGATGCATATTCTTCGGCCTCTTTTGCACCTGCTCGACCCGAATTGGCTAGCCGCGCGATTCGCTCAATTCGCACCGGTTCCAATACGGTTCATCGTCGGATATGGTTTTATGGCGCACGGTTATGCGAAACTTGTTAAAAATCCCGAGAATTTTGTTGCTATTCTTCATGCGCTCGGTGTGCCCGCGCCGCATCTTATGGCGTGGCTCACGATCGTTATCGAGCTGCTCGGCGGTCTAGCGATACTCCTCGGCGCATTCGTGCCGCTAGTCACCTTGCCGATGATCATCGTATTGGCCGTTGCGACGCTCACCGTCCATCTGCAGTACGGCTTCACTTCAATCAAGCTCATGTCCGTCGTGAATGGCGTGCCCCAGTTTGGACCACCTGGATACGAGACCGATGCACTGTATGTCGCGGGTCTGCTGGCCTTGGTTTTTAGTGGCTCGGGCCCGCTTGCGGTGGATTCTATGCTCAAACCGCTTTACAAGCGTTTCGGCAACGCAAAGAGCACGCTTTAGGGGCGGAAAGTTCGTGTCATGCCCACTTCGACAGCAATCTCTAGGGCGTTCGCGCTACTAATAATCGGAGATGATGTACAGATACTACTCGCTGTTATAACGGTGCTCCAAAGGCAAGCTAGGCTCTTCTTTGTATATTTGTGCAAACACCTCAAGCTTCTCCTGAGTACCCGTCGCCTTCTGCGCGATCGATTCTTCGATTCTCGCCGAGACGAACAGCATGAGCAAAGCCGCATGAGCCTTTGGGGTAATCGAACGCTGCAGCTAGCCGGTATCTTGCAGATTTGAAGCGCCGCCTTTCGGTACGGCTGGTCCAGCGCAACACCGTCGCCTGTGGCTCACGGCATCCGGTCAAGCGTTCTACGGTTGTTGCAAAGGCGCGGTGGCCGAACTAGAGGCGGCTGAAGCCGAAGCTGCGGCGGCCACGGCTAGCGTTGCCGGAAATGTGCGCGTCACTGGACCGCTGTCATTTTGTATAACCCACATCGGCCATTGCTTCCCGACTTCGGGCAGCGTTACCCCCACGTGACTGTCGAGGTGGTCGCAGCGAACCGCCATGACAACATTATCGATGGCGGGATCGACGTCGCGTTCCGGACACCTACGCAGAGCCTGATTCACGCATTGCGGTTTGACGCCTCGTGCATACCCGTCTTGCGCGATTGGACGCTGCCGTCGATGGACATCAACCTCGGCTATCCAAGCAGTAACTATTCCCCTGAGCGTTCATTGACTTCATCATCGACCACTTCAGAGCGACGAGGCCTGAGGAAAAGTGGACGGACCGGCCTGAAGGCGCAGGGACTTAACAACGCGGGGGCATGAGTGCCGGTGCAAAAGGCGAGTTTACACGTCGACAAGGTTTTCGGCCGCCCCCGAGCGGTCGGGAGCGCCGCGTGACTGATCGGTGCCCTCGTAGCATTTATTGAAGACGCGCCCGGGCGGAACCAACTCTTCGGTAGTCTACGCGCGACCTGCCCACGCTCTCCCATTAAATCCTACGCGCGAGTCGGGGACCGCCTCTGCCCAGCCGCTTATCCGTCTCACCCGCGACGCGTTGCCGACGGTTGCACTTGCGCTGCGCGGAACCGACCCCGTGAATTGGCGACAAACAAACTGTCGACAAAAGATGCTTGCCTGCATCGATCAACATGGGCATCATGGGCTCCGCCGGGACTTATTCGTACGGTCATGTGCCGCGGCGTCTTCCATCGTCCCGGCCGGCTCTTAAGTAGAACGTATGGTGTTTTTCTTTCATGATAAGCATACCCGGGCGGCTACGGCTTAGAAGACAATGACACAGCGTCATCAACCATAACCTTGCGCAATTTATTGCACCAAAGCGTGCGGGTTTTGAGTCTTAGCTTTTTTGTTCGGTGCATTCATCTCGCACAATCTGCTCGCGAGGTCGTGTCCGCTCATATCCTTGTTCGGAGCTACTGGTGGGGAAACGCAACCGAATCTATACGGGGCTTCTTGATGCCGCCTATGCACTTGACGAACAAGCAGCCGGTCGGAACCCAGAACTGTCGCGGGCTCTGTCCGGTGCGATTACCTTAGACACATTATTCCGACGAGGGGCGCTGAACGCCGATCTCCAGGATGCGGCGCTTGGTCTAGAGCTTGTTGTGTCGCGAGAAAAGTGGCACCTTGGCGCCGAAGGACGCGCGCGCGCTGCAAGTTTGGCTGTCATAACGCGAGCGTTCGCCGAGCGATAAGCTGAGTGTTCGGCGCGGGCGGAGTAAGCATGATTGGGCTTTCCCTACACAAGCGAAGCGCTCCATCGTGACGCGGCACGTCCACTTGTCGTCCGGCCCCCGAGTCCGTTGCTTCAATCTGATCATGTCGTCATCTGGCGACGTTGCGGTTTGTCGAGGCGCCTGCTGTCTCCTCATTCGATGTGCCACTCCATATCCAGGTGCGCCTGCCTTTTTGTGCGTCTGATGCTCTAGTCGGAGCCGTCAATGAGTATTGCCGACCCACTTGGATCGGATAATTGCCCGCGGCCAGTAGGGATTCCGCAAAAATTGCTTACATCGCGACCAAGATAAATTGCGAGAGTTTCACCGGCTTTCCTGTGGGTGTAGTGTCAACGGCGGCCTAGAGATCCGTCAGCGTCGTAGGGATGAACACGGCCAGTGAAGGTGACTGTTTGGATATTGGCCTTGGCCCCTTGAGGAGCAAGTCCTTCTAAAGTTTTTTCTCGCGCGCGGTGAAGTTAAGAATCCACACAGTTCCATGCAGATGAATGACATTGACCTCGGACGACAGGATTCAGCTCTGTCTGGCTCCAGTTATGGGCAGAATCCACCGACGACTATTCCATCTTTGCGCTCTCGCCCGATGGCATTGTCCTGACGTGGAACCCCGGCGGTGAACGCATCCAGGGTTATCGGTCCGCGGAAATCATAGGGCAGCCATATTCTGTCCTGTTTTCCGACGCCGATCGGGCCGAGGGTGCGCCTGAGACGGCGCTCGGGGCGGCGACGGAAACAGGGCGCTATGAAACCGAGGGCTGGCGGGTGCGCAAGGACGGCACGACGTTTTGGGCAAACGTCGTCATGACGGCGCTACGCGACAGCGAGGGCCAGCTCATTGGTTTCGGCAAGGTGATTCGCGACGTCAGTGACAAGAGGTTGGCTCATGATGCCGTGCTTAAGAGCGAGCGGAACTTTCGCCTGCTGGTTCAGGGAGTGACCGACTATGCGATCTTCATGCTCTCGCCTGATGGCCGCATCACGAGTTGGAACTCGGGAGCGCGGCGAATCAAGGGCTATACCGAGGATGAGATCATTGGTTCGCACTTTTCGCGGTTTTACACACCTGAGGATGTTGCTGCGGGTGTCCCTTTCAGGGGGCTGGAGACAGCCGGGCGGGAGGGCCGTTTTGAGGCCGAAGGCTGGCGGGTGCGCAGCGACGGCAGCCGTTTCTTCGCGCACGTGGTCATCGATGCCATCTACGAGGATGGCGGACTGGTCGGATTTGCAAAGATCACGCGGGACATCACCGAGCGACGGCGCGCGGGCGAGCTTCTTGAGCAAACGCAAAGCGCATTATTCCAGGCGCAGAAAATGGAAGCGCTCGGGAAACTGACCGGAGGTGTGGCGCACGACTTCAACAATGTCCTTCAGGTACTGCGAGGTAACTTAGAACTGCTCGAAAGCCGGCATGGTCGCGACCACTGGAGCGCGGAGCGGCTGTGTAAGGCAATCGACGCCGTCGATCGCGGCGCGAAGCTCGCGTCTCAGCTGCTTGCTTTCGGTCGCCAGCAACCCCTCGCCCCGGTCGTCATTAATCCCGCACGTCAGCTTCGCGCACTTGACGACCTCCTGCGGCGGGCGCTCGGCGAGAGGATCGAGATCGAGACGGTCGTTGCGGGGGGCCTGTGGAATACCACCGTCGATACGCATCAACTGGAAAATGTGATCCTGAATCTGGCAATCAATTCGCGCGACGCCATGCCCGACGGCGGCAAGCTCACTCTTGAGCTATCAAATGCGACGCTCGACGACGACTATGTGCAGGCGTTCCCGGACGTCGCCGCCGGACAGTACGTGATGCTGGCCGTGACGGACACCGGATTAGGTATGAGCCCAGAAGTGATGGATCGTGCGTTCGACCCGTTCTTCAGTACTAAGCCGAAGGGCCAGGGCACGGGGCTGGGTCTGAGCATGGCCTACGGCTTCGTCAAGCAGAGCGGCGGCCACATCCGCCTGTACAGCGAGGTCGGCGAGGGAACAACCGTCAGGATCTATCTGCCCCGGTCCACCGGAGTGGCGGTTGATACTAGGCCATCAACGCGCGGCCGACTGAAGCACGGCAACGAGACAATTCTCGTCGTCGAGGACGATCTGAAGGTTCAAGCGACCGTCGTCGAACTGCTCTCGAGCCTTGGCTACGCCATCCTCAAGGCCAATAACGCCGACCAGGCGCTAACCATCGTGGCGAGCGGCGTGCACATCGATCTTCTGTTCACTGACGTGGTGATGCCAGGCGTACTGCGTAGTCCGGAATTGGCTCAAAGGGCCGTCCAGATGTTGCCTGGTCTGAAGGTGCTTTTTACATCTGGCTACACGCAAAACGCAATCGTGCACGGCGGGCGACTGGATCCGGGAGTTGAACTGCTGAGCAAGCCGTACAGTCGGCAACAGCTTGCATTCAAAGTGCGGCAGGTGCTTGGCAGCAGCGATGCAAAAGCGGGCGAAAGCGGTCCCCGCCACGCCCACACTGGCGACGCGCACGCGTCAAGCGCAGGCCAGGAAGGATTGCGGATCTTGGTCGTCGATGACGACGTCGCTTCGCTTGAGGCGATGTGCGAGCTACTAATGCTGATCGGGATGCATCCGCAGCCAGCTGCAAGCGCGGCGCAGGCGCTGGACATGCTTGACGGGAACGTCTTTGATGTCCTTTTCACCGACGTCACCATGCCTGACATGTCGGGCACCGAACTGGCGCGACGCGCGTCTGCCATCCATCCGGAACTCAGGATTATTTTCGCATCGGGAAACGTCGTCCTGGACGACGAGGCACATGGCTTCGAGTGGTCGGCGCTGCGCAAGCCCTTTACGCTTGAGCAACTGCGTATTGCGCTGCTGCCCGGTCACCAGCGAGAGGCGGGGCGTCCCGCCGGTTACAGTTAGTCCGCTAACACTTGCGCCACAAGTGTTAGCGGCCAGCGAACCTGTCTTGACAAACGATGGATTAGCGACAGGCGCGAGAGGCTGCCAGTTATGCGGCAGCAATGTTGCGATGTGCTTGCTCTGTGGGTCGATAGGCGGGTCAGGATGTCCTTCACATATGCAATGGGGTCGTGTCCGTTGATTTGCGCCGAGCGGATGAGGCTTATGATCGCAGCGGCCCATTGACCGCGCGCAGCGAACCGGCAAAGAACAATCGGAGCGGCCAACCGCCTACGGGCGAATTTGGTTTCGACCCAGTTGCTACCTGGCGTGCTATTCCTGCGCGACTGCGCGCCGACCGGCGTCCACGGTGCCGAACTGCGGCGTATCGTGCAGGCTTCGGGATAAGGTGTCGGGAGCATGTCTTCCGGGCAGGCCGGCATTTCAAAATGAGCTACGAGCTCGGGTTATTAACTGGCCACCCCTTCGACTGACCTTGATGCGCTGCGCGCGGGACTCCGTAGTTGTCGTGTTGCCCTGAGGCTGGAGAGAAAACACTTCGCGCGTCCGTGCATTGACAAACACGTTCAGCCAGTGGACGTCGTTGTTCCCGTTCACCAGAGTGTCGCCGAAGGCCTCCACGCGGACGAAGCATTCGAGGCGCCGGCCCTAAGCGTCCTGGAAACGGCCGGTCAATGCGGAAATAGTGCGAATCGCCGTGCACGTGCTAGACCGGTTTGCTGAACGCGACGGCCCTGTCGCGTTAGCCAGCAGGAAGTCCTTCCAACCGTCGAGAGCCGCGCGGGAGCGGCGGGCTCCGAAGTAGACAGCATGTCGTTCTCGACGAGCGTCTTCTGGTCGTGCGTCGCGTCGGAGTTGTCCCAGCCCGGATCACTGAACATGGACCAAGTCACGCAGCAAAACGCCGCCCTTGTGCAGCAGGCATCCGCCGCGCGCAAGCGCTGGCGGACTAGGCGCGGGCGCTACGAGATGCGGTCGGGTTTTTGTTCAAGCTGCGGAGCGACGCGGCTGGTGAGAAACGCGCAGCGTTAGTTTGGTGAGCGTTCCTCAAGCGCAGCGATGATCAACTTCGTCCGCGAACATCTGATTCGTTTCGGCCGCGCTTACGGCACGACTGAACAAGAAGCCCTGACCTTGCGCGCACCCGAGATCGCGCAGTCGATCCTCCTCGGTTGTCCCTTCAATGCCTTCAGCGGTGACAGCGAGTCCTAATCCAGTACCGAGTCCCACGAGCGCAGCAACAATTTCCGCGCTCTCACGTTCCTTTTGCATGCTCTGGACGAAGCTGCGATCAATTTTAATCCTGTCTAACTTAAAGTTTCTCAGGTGATAAAGGCTTGAATATCCGGTGCCGAAGTCGTCGAGGGCAATAGAAATGCCGGCGTCGCGCAGTGTTCCGAGAACGCAACGTGCAGCGTTCATGTCGCGCACTAATGCACTCTCAGTGATCTCAACTTCGAGCCGCTTAGGCGACAGACCGTTTTTTGCGATGAGATCGAGCAAGCTCTGCCCGCGGTTGATATCGCGCAATTCGACTGGCGAGAGATTGAAAGACAGGCGGACATGTTCCGGCCAGGTCAATGCCGCCTTGCACGACATGCTTAGCAGCTGATCTGAGAGCGTTGTGATAAGGCCAATATCCTCGGCGACTGCAACGAAACGCTCTGGGGGTATCTCGCCCAGAGTCGCATGCCGCCAACGCGCCAGCGCCTCGAAGCCGATGATCTTGCTTGTCTCCAGATCGACGATCGGTTGAAAAAAAGGCTGGATCTCGCAAGCGGCAAGCGCCCGTCGGAATTCACGCTCGAGTTCATCACGCTCTCGGACTTGCTTATCCAAAGCATCGTCAAAGAAGCGCAAGGTCGATTGACCAGTCGTCTTCGCTTTATAGAGCGCGACGTCCGCGCGGCGCAAGGTTTCATCCGGCGTTGCCCCGTCGAAAGGAAGAAGGCATATGCCGATTCCAGCGCTTAGCCGCTGTTCGACGCCTGCAATCATGGTCGGCTTCCCTAGCGCCTCCAGAACCCGCAATGCCAAGCCAGTTGCGCTTTCGCTGCTGGGTAGCTGCATTGCGACGATCACAAATTCGTCACCGCCGATTCGGGCGACCATGTCGCCATCGCGAATAGCCGAAAGGACTCTCTGCGCGGTCGTCACCAATGCTTGGTCGCCTGCGCCATGACCAAAGACGTCATTAATTCGCTTGAAACCATTGAGATCGATAACCATCACTGCGTGCACCGTTCCGGCCGCCGGCGGTGATGCAACTGCCATCGATAGGCGTTCGATCAAACAGCGTCGATTCGGCGATCCGGTCAACGCATCTTGGAAAGCCATGTCGCGCAACTTCGCTTGTGCTTCCATGCGTGCAGTAGCTTCTTGTTTTTGTGCTCGCATGCGGCGCCAGGCAAACAACAACAGCCCCACACTCAGCACCATGCCAAGGATCGGAAGCTCGTCCGCCTCAATGCTTTCCGCTGCTGGTTTGACGCCCTCAACCACAAAGACGTCAACCTCCAACAAGACGTAAGCGGACACAAGCAACGCCCCTATAAGCATTCCTGTGTCTTGTAGGGTGAGCCTATGGCGCATGATGAACTTCCGTACTGGTATCAAGATATGTAGAGTAAGGTTGCCTAGCAGCTTGCAATGGTTTGATTCCGCTAACATTCCGGCGATCACCAGCTCAACAGCCGCTTTCCGTTACAGTGTTCACGCGAAAAACCGGTGGCTAAAAAAGCGCGGGATGTTGCTTATCGTCATCTTCTAGTACGGGCAACCGTCGCATCCGGATCTGGGGCGGTAGCATCGCAAAGCAATGTGTTTCCGGCTAACGCGAGACGTCCGTTCGGAGGAACTCGTCAAGTGTGAGACAAGCTTTCACTACGGAGTCAATCGCGTCTATGGAAGCACTGCTTTCCGTATCCTGGAGTCGGCGACGAAGTTCGTGCAGTTGCACGACCATCTCGCTCACTTGCAGGCGGATGAGCAACTTTGGATTGCTGCCGTCGTTGGCGGCGGGCGCGGACGACAATCGATCTTCGGAACCCGGCAACATGTTTGTCAGCAAATGAGCCTCCTGTTCTCGCCTAGAACGACGACCAGTCGCCGTCAGCCGCTGCTACAACCGCTGAGGGCTGCATCGCACCGGATTGCTTCGCCACGCGCGGCGGAGTTGCGGGCTTCTTGCAAAGCGCGAGCTGCGACGTCTGAAGTGCCCAATCGTCGATTGATTGGATGGCGAGCGTCTGGTCCGTGCGGAACACGGCGACTGCTGCGGTCAACCGCTTGGCCTGTTCCTCCATTGAACCTGCCGCAGCCGCTGCTTCCTCAACGAGTGCTGCGTTTTGCTGCGTCACCTCGTCCATCTCCGAGATAGCCTGGTTGACTTGCTCGATGCCACGGCTTTGTTCGTTCGACGCCGAGGCGATCTCGCCCATGATGTCGGTGACGCGCTGGATCGCGGTGCCCACCCGGTGCATCGTGTCCCCTGCGCGCGCGACCAGTTCCGTTCCGGCTTGGACGCGGTCGCCAGACGTCTCAATCAATTCCTTGATTTCCTTTGCCGCAGCCGATGACCGCTGCGCAAGCGTACGGACTTCACTTGCCACCACAGCGAAGCCACGGCCCTGTTCTCCTGCTCGCGCTGCTTCAACGGCGGCATTAAGTGCAAGGATGTTTGTTTGGAAGGCGATTCCCTCAATAATGCCGATAATGTCAGCGATTTTCTCCGAGCATTGTGCGACCTCTGCCATCATCTCCACGACTTGGCCGACGATCGTACCCCCCTCGCTGGCGACTGTATTGGCATTGTCGGCCAACCTGCTAGCCTGCTTGGCGTTCTCGGAATTGAGCTTCACTGTCGAGGTAAGCTCTTCCATGGTTGCCGCCGTTTCCTCCAACGAAGCGGCTTGCTCTTCTGTGCGCGACGATAGGTCCGTATTGCCCGCGGCGATCTGCTTGCTAGCGCTTGCAATGGCTTCGCTGCTCAGGCGGACAGTTTCTACGGTGTTGGCCAGTTTGTTTTTCATCGCGGCGACTCCGGCAAGCAACTGACCCATCTCGTCATGCGTCTTGATTGTGACTTTGCGCGTGAGATCGCCAGCAGATATGTGCTCGAAGTGCATCAGGGCTTCGGCAAGCGGTGTCATGATGGCGCGACGCAAGACTAACCAGCCAAGCGCTGCTGCAACGACACCGACAAGCAAAGCGAGAAACCCAAACTCGCGCAGTGTCACCGCACGCGCCTCGTTCTCGGCCTCTTGGCGCTCCGCATCTGTGAGTTGGAATTCCGTCAATTTATTGAACGCCTCGACACATCGGGTGTATGAGGTGGGGAGATCCTTGTACGCCAGGCGCGTGACGGTTTCCCTATCGCTCGCTGCAATTGCGGCGCTAAATCTCTCGACGTTTTGCCGCATGTCCGCCCTGGCATCGGCGACATCCTTTGCCAGCGCGTCTTCGTCGGCGTCGCGCGGAATCGCGTCGTACTTGCGGTACCACTCGTCTGATTGACGCATGAAACCATTGGCGCGTGCTGCAAGCCCGCTAGCATCAGGGGCAGACGGATCAAGCGCATAGCGGTCGAGCGCGAGCCGGGCGCGCGCAATGTAGTTATTCGCTATCCCGAGCGCGTTGACCGCCGGAAGAGAATTGGCAGCGATGTCCTTGGCCGACGCGTGAATCGAAGCGATGCCGTAAAGGCCGAAGCCCACGGAAAGAGCGAGCAACAAGCCGAGGAAAGCCATCGTAAGCGCAAGTCGCGCTCGAATCGTGAGGTTCTTCACTGTTTTCCTTTAAGCGCAGCACAACTGGTTATGCCGGCGTGCAACGGGGCATGCCTACCCCGGTGGAGAAGGGATCAGTGTTTATCGGCAGCCGGCGAACAAAAATCCAATGGAAAATGCGGAGCGACTAACCGGTGTGGGAAACCTCCGGTAAATGTGTCCAGCGCCATAGTCCGCTGTCGAGCATGCAGTCGCCTTGGGGCACGCCGGGTTAGTAACATCGGCCTTCCAAACCGTCGCCCACATGTCCAGCGGTATGAGCCGCAGCCGCTAAGGTCGTAAGCGCGCTGGACGGGCCGTCGTCTCGGCGCTGCGTTCACTCCTCCTTTCTCAACAAGCGATCTCCGAGGGCGACGGCGGCAGTTGTCGCGCTTACGCAGACGCGAAGGACGCCGGTGTGGATCGGGATTCTTGTTCATGACCAGCACTACAGCGAGCGCTTAGAAAGTGTTGAGATAAGCTAGTACAAGGCCGACGAAGACGGCCCGCTGTCGCAGGGCGCCTACCGTCATTGAACAACGCAACCTGTGCCGGTGCAGGGAAAGAGGCCTGGTGCACAGCCTGCCGCACACGAGGACGCTCAACCGCCACCTGCAAAGGGCGTGCGGCGTTTGACGGTCGATGATTTGTCGACGACTTGTTGCCTCCCACTCAAACGTTGCCACCGCCTCGAGCTTGGAGCTCAGTGCAGCGTCGGCTTCGACTGCCAACAGATCCGAATGTGCTTGCTGTGCGAAGCGTTCGCGTCGATCCGCGCAACGTTGAACTGAAGATTACCGAAAGCGTATCGGTCACGCCGGTCGCGCCAACGCGCCTGCATAAGATCCGCCGACTAGGCGTTTCTATCGCGATCGGCGGTTTCAGGACGGTTTCTCCAAGCTTACTTGCATCCGCGACTTCAATGCGGACTGCATCAAGCTGCGTATCGCGTTCGTGCACGGCATCGGGGAGGTAGCCCAAAATTTCGTCGCATCGGTGCTCCGCTAAAAATGCTAACTGTGTCGGCGTCTCTGTTCGTTCTGCGACGACTCGCGTGTCGGGGTTGCGCCGTCGCAAAAGTGACAGTTTTCCGTCCGTGGTACCTGGCTCTGTGATGTGCCGCTGAACCAAGCGAGGCGACCATGAAAAATGCATTTGGTGAGTTGTTGACGAACCTGAGTTGCGTCATAACCGGTGCCATTTTCGTCAGCCTACCGACATACAGTCTCCTGAAGACCCTGTTGTTCGTTCTACTGGCGCTCTACGGTAGGAGCGTCTGACCTAACAGGTGCCTGCCGCGTGGGCACCGGCCGACGCCGTGATTCCAACTAACCATCGACTTCATCACAGACCACTTTCCAAGCGATGAGCTCGAGCAGAAATCGACTGATTAGCCTCAAGACGCAGGGCCGAAGACGCGGGGTGAGTGCAGTGCGGCAGGGATTCCACGTTGACTACCTTTCCGGCCCTCCCCAGCGGTGGCGAGCACCGCGTGAATGACCGTTAACCTCCGTCGGACGTATTCCACGGGGCGGATCAAACGCTTCAGTGGTCTGCGCCGGACCTCCCCATCATCTTTCATCATGCCCCACGGCGCCAGTCGGGGACCGGCACTGCCCTCGTTACCGTTCTATCCCGCGACGGTTGTGCCCGGTTGCACTTGGCGCACCCAGGAATCAATCTTGTGGCCTGCGGCGTCGGTGGCGACGTGGTCGGCGGACCACTCCGCCTCTTCCAGAACTGCGGCCTTGCTCTTGCTGCGGAAAGAAATGCCAGGCTATGTAACTTCCCTGGCAATCCTTGCGGGCAGCGAAGGTCGTGGTGCAACCTAAAGCGACGTAGCTCCGGCTTGTCGATTTTCAGCCATCACATTCGTCTGTGATGAACACCGTTCAAAGGATCTCACATGAAATACCTCGGCCTGGCCTACTTTACCCCCGAACAATTTGCCGCTATGGCGCCGGACCAAATCAAGGAGTTGGTGAGTCAGTGCCCAGCGTTGGATGAGAAGATGCGCGCTACCGGCAAGGTTTTGGTTTCAGCTTCGCTAGGCGATCTGGAC
The DNA here is from genome assembly GCF_000698555.1 of Caballeronia grimmiae. GTDB lineage: Bacteria > Pseudomonadota > Gammaproteobacteria > Burkholderiales > Burkholderiaceae > Caballeronia > Caballeronia grimmiae. The sequence continues at coordinate 20,558 of NZ_JFHE01000058.1, forward strand.
AAGTGGAGGACGCTTCGCCCGCGCGCTGGACGGACGCGCATCACCGATGGGCCTTACACGGAGTCAAAGGAAGTCGTGGGCGGCCTATTCATCATCGAGGCGGACAGCCCCGAGGAGGCACTACGCATTGCGTCCATGCACCCGGCTGCCACACTGGGGGAAGAAGGTGGATGGGCGGTAGAGCTTATACCCTTGGACTTCTATCTGGCACGATGAAGGAGCCGGACGCCCCTCTTAAGAAGGCGTTGGCGCTTCCTTCATCTAAGCCACCTTCACTGTGCCGGGAGTGATTCTCGGTGCGGATCGCGGAGATGTTTCCTTCTGGCGCAGCCTGCGCGGACGCCATCGCCTCAACGGGCTTGCCCTGCAACAGCCGGACATGTGTGAGGGTTTGGGCCGCGCCGCGCGTCGGCATGTGGCTGTTCCAGGAGTCGGTTCATATTGAGAATCTTAACGTGAGGCCGTGCCCTCGCGGTCGCAAAGATACTAGACCGCTCGACGAGCTCACAGAATCGCCCGATGCGCTGCTAACCTCGTAGGGCTGCTATCGAGAGATGTTCGATCCATGCGAGTGATCGTGCTGTAGGACGGTTCTCCATCTCAAGTGACTGGATGTCTTCGGAACCGGCTGGCTAGACCACATGACCGTCAGCTGGAGTCGGAGTCAGGAAACAGCTTCGATCGGTCCGGCCGCAGGTGGCTGCATTAGTCGAACTTCGGAAGGACTGAGCTAGCCCTTCCAAGTGGCCTGGCGTCTCGTTAATGGCCTTGTAGGGCGGCGGTCGTCGCGACTCCAAGGGCCTCCGTCAAGAAGTCGAGAAACACCCGCACCCGCGGCGGCAGATGCCGGCGGCTCGCGAAGATTGCGTACAGTTCGATCTCGTCGCAGTGGTAGTCCGCCAGACATTCGACGAGCCTGCCCGTTTCGAGGTCGTCCTTGATGTCCCACAGGGCCTTGAGCGCGAGACCGCGCCCGTCGCGCGCCCAGTCGTGCAGCACTTCGCCGCTCGCGGTCGAGAGTCTTCCGCTCACGAGCACATCGCGTGGTTCTCCATCTTCGAGCAGACGCCAGCGGTCGAACACACGCTGTCCGCG
>NZ_JFHE01000059.1 GCF_000698555.1 Caballeronia grimmiae
GCGCGTCTCTCATCCGGATTGTCGCGCCACACCTTGAGCTTCTTCTTGCCCATCGCATCGCGCGCGGCCTTGGCCATCGGGCTAAGCTGCGCGCGATCACTACCGACGTTCGTCACTTCGTGGGTCACAATGAGGTGATGCTTTGTATCAACAGCCACCTGAACGTTGTAGCCCACCACACCTGTGCCCTTGGCTTGCGACATCATCGAGCGGGAGTCGGGGTCTGTCAGCGAAACCTGTTTTCCGGGTAAATCATTCAGCAGTTCTGCTGCATGATCGAGATCGCGCATCTGCTCACGCAGCGTTTCGATCTTCTCCCGAAGCCGTTTGGTTTTCGCTTCCACCTCAACCGGTTGCGTGCGATCAGCTGTCTCCAGAGCATCCAGATAACGCTGAATGCTCTGCTCGATCTGTTCTTGCCGCCTGGCAATCTTGTTGGGCGTGAAGTTGCTGTCACGACTGTTGACGGCCTTGAATTTGCTGCCGTCGATGGCGACCACTGCTTGCGTGAAGAGCTTCAGGTCGCGGCATATCACCACGAAGCGCCGGCATACATTGCGAATGCCAGCGCCGTTATTGCGTCTAAACTCGGCAATCGTCTTGAAGTCCGGTGCGAGGCGTCCGGTCAACCACATCAGTTCCACATTCCGCTGGCACTCGCGCTCCAGACGTCGACTCGATTGCACGCGGTTGAGATAACCGTAGATGTAGAGCTTGAGCAGAACGGCCGGATGGTAAGACAGTCGGCCCGTACTCGCAGGCGCGGTGCCCTCGAATCCCATTGAAGCCAGATCGAGCTCGTCGACGAATGCATCAACTATCCGAACGGGATTGTCTTCAGAGATAAAGTCTTCGAGCCGTTCCGGCAGCAACGTTGCCTGATTGCGGTTTGCACCTTCGACGAATCGCCCCATCTTCGCCTCTCGCGCTAACAGGTTGATTCAGTCTAGACGATCGCGTGAGTTTTGACACACCCTCGGCCATTTACGGCCGTTCGGGCAGCGCCTCGATCGGATGTTTGGGCGTCGGCTTCGCCCTTGAGTGCAGCCGTTAAGGGCAAAATCGACTGGCCAAATCCATTTTTGGGCGATCGACTGTGTAAGGCGTTGGTAGGCCGACAGGCCATCGCCTATCATGCGCCGAAAAGCGTTTCGCTTTCCTTGAATGAATCGATCAAGTGCTGCGTAACCACCCTTAGCGTCGGGACGTTACGGTCCTGCCTGCGTATGAGTAGCCACATATCTCGCGGGGCCGGCAGCGGCCCTAGGGCGGACAGGCTTAACCCAGACAGGCTTCGCCCTAGATAATGGGGCAGCAAAGCTAAGCCCGCGCCGTCCCGAGCCGCAATAGCTTGCAGTATGTGATTTTCAGCGCGAAATGAAACGCGACAGTGAGGGAAATGCTGCGACAACCAGCTCGTGCCGGGCAAGTCGGCGCTTTCCTCGTTGAAACTTATGAAAACGGGCGGCTCTCCGCGTTCGACTCGTTCACACTGCGCTGTTGCTCCGTAGAAGCCGAACGACATGAGGCCAAGTGACTTGGCGATCAGGTCCGCGTCGGCAAGGCGGCCCACGCGCACCGCGATATCTGCTTTGTGACGCTCGAGACTGACCGAACGAAGGTTTGTCGCAAGATCAATGTCAATACCGGGATAGGACTCGGTGAGACGGGTAAGGCGGGCAAGCATGAAGCCCTGGGTCAGCGCGGGCGGTGCATTTATACGCACCAGGCCTCGAAGGCTGCCGTCTTCATCGCTCGCGCCGGCATGCTTGATTCTCTGCGCTGCAGCTTCCATCTCCGCTGCGACCTGCAACGTATTTCTTCCCGCAGGGGTCAGTACGTATCCTTCTGGCCTGCGCTCGACCAGTTTCTGACCCGCGCTCCCCTCGAGAGACTGAACACGGCGGGCGACCGTTGCATGATTAACGCGCAGTGCGCGTGCCGTGGCAGACAGGCTTCCGTAGCGTCCCAGCGCCAGAAAAATCCTCATGTCCTGCCAGTCGAGTTCTGTGCGTTTTTTATCAGTCATTGCGCAAGGATAGCGACTCCCCGTTCACGAAGTCCAGCGCTAACCTCCTGTCCATACCACGAGATGCCAAGGGCATCCCAAGTTCAGTCAACAGCCAGGAGAAATATCATGCGTCAGAAAAAGGTAGCCATTGTCACCGGCGCTTCGCAAGGTATGGGGGAGGGCATCGTCAAGGCTTTTCGCGCGCGCGGCTACGGCGTCGTTGCGACGTCACGCTCGATTCAGCCCTCAGCCGACCCGGACCTTGTGACCGTCGCGGGCGACATCGGTGACCCGGACACCGGCAAGCATGTGATTGCTGCAGCGCTGGACCGGTTTGGTCGCATCGACACGCTGGTAAACAACGCCGGCATCTTTATCGGCAAGGCATTTACCGAATACACCGAAGAAGATTACCGTCTCAAGCTAAAAACCAATCTCGACGGTTTCTTTTTCACTACGCAGCAAGTCATTCCGGTGATGTTGAAACAGGGCAGCGGACACGTTGTCCAGATCACTGCCTCGACCGCGGAATTTGCCAGCTCTCGCTCTCCCGCCTTCCTCGCGATGCTGACCAAGGGCGGGATGAATTCCGCCACCAAGAGCATGGCGATCGAGTTCGCCACACGCGGCATCCGCGTGAACGCAGTGGCGCCGGGCGTTATCCGCACGCCCATGCACGATCCGAGCTTGGTGGAAAAGCTGGCTGCCTTTCACCCCATGAACAAGCTAGGTGAGGTCGAAGATATTGTTCGAGCGGTGCTCTACCTCGAAGACGCAGCCTTCTCGACCGGCGAGATCCTTCACGTCGATGGCGGTCTTATCGCAGGGCGCTGAACTGCAGAGGAGGCGCGCCGCCAGCGCCTCCCCCTTCTCCTGGCCAACCGTATGCCGATTGAGAATATCCTTGTAACCCGTGAAGGCACCGTCCCTGGCGAGGACCGCACGACCCGCGAGCAGAAAGCCGCCGTGTACAAAGGCATCGCCGACTTGCTCTTCACGGTAATGGGTAAGCCGCACGAAGATACCACTGTAATCTTCCACGAACACGAACACGAAATCGATGACATCGGACAGGGCGGGCTGCCGCTGTCCGACTACCGCAATCAACTTGCTCTGGTTCGTCGAGTGGACCCTTGATCTAGCTGGACGTGCGTGGGCAAGTCCAGTGCGTCTGTGCAGCGTTATCTCTCTCAAGAGATGGCACCCCATAGACCCGTCTACGGGAACACCCAGCCGCTGACTAGCCGGGCAACCTCCGCCAAGTCACAAAGTGGGAGCGCTAGGAGCGAGCCTATCGGCCAAGTGCGGGTACTTCCGCGCGACTTGGAATCGGCTGCTTCACAAGGCTGCCAGTTATCCGTCGATGCCCATCGTGCCCCAAACAATGTGCGGACAGCATTTTTGCAACGGTGATTGCAAGCCGTTCGATTTCCTGATCTGGCCGATATTTCTCCTCACATCGCGGCACCGCTCTTCTACCAACCCGGCGCAATTCAAGAGTATCTGGATTGAAGGCGACGTCTGATCAGGGACCCCGTACGGGCCCGTGCCGCAATGCGTGTACTTCTCTCAATGCGCCAGCGCGGACGCTCCGTCCTTGCCAAATCAAATTGTGCTGTTTATAGTCGCATTATGTCGCAGACCAATGTTCAGTTCTCAGTAGCCTCGCACGTCATGGCCGCACTCGGGGCGCATGACGGCGAGCCAGTGCGTTCTTCCGACCTGGCCGGTAGCGTCAACGCAGAGCCGAGTTTTGTGCGGCGTATCATCGCCAAGCTCGCGCGCGCCGGCCTTGTCATAACTACCCGTGGCAAGAGCGGGGCGTGCCTGCTAGCCAAACGTCCGTCGCAAATCAGCATGCTCGACATTTATCGCGCGAGCGAAGCACCGGCGGCCTTTGCCATACACGCCTACCCGGTGACCGAGGAGTGTGACGTTAGCAGGAATATCAAGGGCTGTATGGAGAGCGTGCTGCAGCAGGCACAGAGCGGGTTTGAGAAAGAGCTCGCTCGCCAAACGCTGGAAGACGTGGTCAGCATGATCCGCAGTAATCGCAGGTTGCAGCGCTAATTTTTTTTTGTTCTTATTTGTTGTTCTTATCGTCACAAATTGTGGCATTGCGAGTACAACGTGAGCACAGTGAACCATCAAGGCAAAGTCGCTTTTATAGCTGGCGCAAAGCGCGGCATTGGCCTCGAGGCTGCGCGCCAACTGGCGGGAGCATCCCTGTTGGCGATCATCGGCAAGCACAGTGGACCGTCGGGCGAAGCGGCGGTAGAACAATGTTGCGACGAGGGACTGGAAGGCGGCCGGAACGGTGGCTTGTTCCACCTAGGCGAGGCGCTGCCATGGTGAGCGCTTGCCGCAACGAAACGTGGCAGCCGGCGTGGCTAGCGGTCGCGTCGCTCGCACTCGGCACCTTCGCGTCGGTGACGACCGAATTCCTGCCAATCGGTTTGCTCACAAATATTGCCGGGACACTTCGGGTGAGCGAAGGAGCCGCCGGTCTAATGGTCACCATGCCTGGCATCTTTGCTGCGGCTATGGGGCCGGTGCTGATCCTGGCATCAGGACGGCTGGACCGGCGCGTCGTCCTGCTGGCTCTGTCGGCATTGCTCGTGTTGTCGAACACCTTGGCGGCGCTCGCGCCGAGCCTCATTGTCATGCTAGTGGCGAGGGCTCTGCTCGGCTTATGCGTTGGCGGTTTCTGGACGTTTGCCCCCGGTGCTACCGGCCTTCTCGTTCCGGCCAAAGCGCTTCCGCGCGCGATGTCGTATGTGCTCGCCGGAATTTCGGTGGCGACGATTGCGGGCGTGCCAGCCGGCGTGCTGATCGGCAACATGGCAGGTTGGCGAGTCGCGTTCACTGTCACCGCGATACTCGCCGCGGGCGTGCTCGCGCTGCAGTTCTTTGCCTTGCCGTCGTTGCCGTCCGCGCGTGCCATTACGCCGCGTGATCTGCTCGCACCGTTCTATAACAGAAGCGCGCGGCGCGGACTTGTTATGGCGGTGCTGCTCGTCGCGGGACACTTCGCCGGCTATACCTATCTGAGACCTATGCTGCAACATGTCTACAACCTGTCGGCCGGCGCCGTGACCTCGTTGCTGCTGATTTATGGCGTAGCAGGCTTCGTCGGCACTTTTGTCGGAGGCAGGCTGGTCTCACACAGCGTGCGCGGCACCGCAGTGCTCGCGGCAGTCGTAATCGGCGCAGTGCTGGTTGCATCTGCATTAGGAGCCCGGGGTGTGACGGAAGGCGCGGCTGCCACGCTCGCATGGGGCGCAGCATTCGGGCTGGTGCCCGTCTCGATGACCTCGTGGATGTTAAATGCGCTGCCTAATGCGCCGGAAGCCGGACAGGCGGTGCTCGTCACAGTGTTTCAGATCGCCATTTCGCTAGGCGCGACACTCGGGGGCTTTGTGGTGGATAGCGTCGGTGTTGTCGGAGCGTTGCTGCTCGGCGGTGCGTTGGCCGCTGCTTCGGCGATACCTGCGCTATCCGCTGCAGCGGGCGATGCGCCGACCAAGAGTTCCGATAAAGGGCGCACTCAGGTTATCTCGTAACTCGCCTAGCCACACTCAGCATTGGCGCGGGACAAACGCGCGAATGCTGTCATGCACGGTCGAGTCGACTTCCATCAAGCTCACCTGTCGCATGGTTGATGGGACAAACCTCTGGCCTTTTCATGGCCGTTTATTAGAGGAAAGATCACGGGCAAGCTGCAAGGTAAGGTTGCTTTCGAACCACGGTCGAGGAAACGCGCTTCAGGTTATGGACGCAATGCGTCGGCTGCTCGCCAGCCGGCCTGGCCAATCGGAGCGAGCGATCGCATCGGTATCAATATATTCCAGCGACGACTGCACTTGGGTGCCGACGCCTTCATCGCTTTATTAACGCTGCGCTGGGAACCGAGATATATGTCGGCATTCCGAACCCTTGCGCTGATGCCAGTGAATGGGCAAGTGTCTCAATGAAGCCGGCGTCCATTGAATTCATATAAGCCCCATCGGCGTTGAAGTTGACGTTCGCGCCGAACACGATGAACAGGACTTCGGTGAGGCTTGCGTTGTCCGATGGCGTTACTAGTTAGTGCGGCGCCCCGGTCGCTGGTTCGTAAAGTAGCTTCCAGCCGTCTGCGGTCGATCTTCGTGACTGGCATAGTGCCAGCGGCCAGCAACAGTAAACGCATGCACAGGTCCGGTATGGAGGTGAGCAGGGATCACCACGCCTGCTGCAAATATCGCCCCTATGCACCATATTCCTCTTTCGACGTCGATGAAGAGCGGCTGGAAGTCAACACCGGGGCCCAGCGCGGACTTGAGCATCGGTAGGTTGTTGAAGGTGAGCAGAAGCGACTCGCGCTGATCGGCAGCAGGGGCGGGATTCATACAGTCAGTTAGTGAATGGAACCAATTGATGCGGCAAATCGAGTTGAGAAGGAGCCAAGTCAATCTGCCGGCCTGATGAGAATTGATGGGCGAATTGCGAGCGGTTGCGTCCTCACTAAGTGGCAGTGCATTTAAGGCTTCGGATCGGGCACAAGGCGGCAGCCGTCGTGTCGCCCTGCCGGGTAGAGGGTGAGTAGTGCATGCGAGCTTGATGAGCCGCATGCACGCCGAGGCGCCCGCTTTCAGCCTTGACCTGGGAGGCCCGATATTGCTGCCGGACCTCGCTGCACGACAGGGGTATCGGCACGACGCGCCAACACCCAGCGAGCTATTTCATCCTTTCGCGCGAACCACACGTCGGGTCTGGACCTGGCGTAGGTGAAGAAGCGATCCAGGACGCGAATGCGGTTGGCGTGTCCGTTGATGCGGTCATGGAATCCCACCAGCATCATGCGACGGCGGCTCGCGCCTTCCTCATAGAGCTGGTCGAATTCGTCCTTCAATGCTTGTTCGTAGGCGATCGGGTTGTAACCCTCGAACGGGTACGCAGAGATGTCGTTCAGGTGGAACGTATAGGGCACCGTCACGAGGTCTTTGCCCTTGACCGGGACGATGAACGGCTCGTCACGGCTCGGCTCGTCGATGTAATACAGGAAGCCAAGTTCCTGCAGCGTCTCGAGGATGTGCACCGAGTTGCGAAGGAAGTAGGCGTTCCAGCCGACCGGCTGTTGGCCGGTAATCCGATGAATGGTTTCAGCCGACTCCGCGATGAAGCGCTTTTCCTCCTCGCGGGACAGGTTGTACGAGTTACTCCAGGTCGGGCCGTGTGCGGCCGCCTCGTGGCCCCGCCGCACGATTTCCTGCGCAAGCTGCGGCGCTTTTTTTATGGCTTCGCCGATCATGAACGAGGACACCTTGATCCCGTGCTTGTCGAACAGGTCAAGCGCCCGCGGGATCCCCTCGTAGTGCCCGTAAGCAAAGTATGCATTGGTCGGAAGATCGGGAACGCCTTTGGCAATGGGTTCCGGGATGAGCCCGCCGGCGCCGGAGATCGGCTGACCGCCGCCCTCGAACATCATCGAGACACTGATAGCGAGACGGGCGCCGTTCGGCCAGAAGCCCTTGCCGCCTCGCGATGGCCTCGGGGAGTCATCGGCAGGGCGACTGGGTTGGGTGTCGACGGCCTGGCCGCGCGCGTCGCCAAGCATTGCTGTCATGGCCATCGCGCCGGCGACGGCGCCCCCCGCCTGCGCGAGAAACGTTCGACGCGCCGGAGCGGGCGTTGGTGCGCCCGCGGAAATGGGACGATTTAGATCGGTCATGTTGAATTTCTCTTTGATTTCACGAAACACTAGGTACCAGGGTTTCACCGCCGGAGACCTCGAGCACGGTTCCCGTCACGTAGGAATTGGTCATCAGGAACAGAGCCGCGTGACCGATGTCTTCCGCCTTCCCGGCTCGCCGCGCCGGAAACGTGTCTTCCACCTTTTTGCGCAGGTCGTCCCGATGCTCGGGAGGCAGAAAACCCCACATGTCCGTGTCGACGAAGCCCGGACGGATCGTGTTTATCCGGATCGGCGCCAGTTCCAGTGCTAAGGATCCCGACAACGCTTCCACCGCCGCGAATGCCGATGTCACCGCTGTAAAGCCAAGCTTCGGCCGAACGGCCATCCCGCCCGTCAGGAAAGTGATGGAGCCCCCCGCGCGCAGGTGCGGAGCAGCATGCCGAGCGCAAGCCCAACTGCCCAGGAACTTGCCTTCCAGGTAATTGCGAACACCGTGCATGTCCGCATCCATGAAGGAGCCCCACGTTCCGAGGTCAGGCGCCGCAGTGACGACGAGATGGTCCAGCGCTCCTATTTCCTCGAAGACCTGCTGAACGGCCGACTCGTCGCGCATGTCCAGGCTAACCTGCGCGAACTCGGCAAGGTCGGAGCGCTCGACCAGGGGGGCGACGCGGCGGCTGGCGACGACAACCTTCGCGCCCGCTGCGCGCGCGACACGCGCTACGCCCATTCCGATGCCGGTCTTGCCGCCCACCACGACGACTGTTTGGCCTGCGAGGGTCTGTTGCGTGGTGAGCGCTGCTTCATTTCGATCCGCTGCGGTATTCATATTTCCTCATCTCTCGACTGTTCATGGGTGGTCCAGGGCGTGCCACTGGATCGTTTTCGCGTTGCCTTGCCGGGGCTGCGAGTAGCCAGCTCTTTAGCTGCGTGGACTACGCTAGCTGGCATGGAATCATCGTAATTACGTCGAAGCTCAGTGATAATCATGCGAAGTCGAATCAATCAAATTCCAAAGACGAATAAGTCGACGACCCGAACTTCCTCAAGTTCGCTGTCGGCGCAGCCACGAGGGAGACGCATGGATCGGTTTCAAGAATTGACGGCGTTCGTCGCCGTGGTAGAGGCCGGTGGCTTCTCCGCCGCCGCACGACGCATTGGCGACTCTCAGTCGGCCATCAGCAAGTCCGTGAGCGCGCTCGAGAACCGTCTCGGCGTGCAGCTGCTCAAACGGAGCACGCGCAGCGTTACGTTGACGGACCAAGGACGGACATACTACGAACGGACCAGGCCGCTGCTGGATGAGATCGCCCAGGCCGACGGCGAGCTGATGAACAGTACCCTCGAGCTCTCCGGACTCGTCCGGATCGCTACCTCAGCGACGTTTGGTCGGCTGCACGTGCTGCCGCTCATTCCGGAGCTGTTAGCGCGCCATCCAAAGCTGAGACTGGATGTCATCCTCTCGGACGGAGTGCAAGATCTGCTGGCCGACGGCATCGACCTGGCCATCCGCATTAACCCAGTGTCAAGCCCTGACGCGGTGGTCAAGCGCGTCACGACGATGCCACTCGTGTGCGTAGGATCGCGACGCTATTTCGAGAAGCACGGCACGCCGTTGACGCCCGACGATTTGGCGACCCACAACTGCATCGTGTTCCATGGCGTCGAGAACTGGGTCTTCGAGGGGCCGCGCGGAAAATTCAATGTGCGCGTAAACGGGAATCTGTCAACTAACACCGTCGAGACCATCCTGTCTGCAATTCGGGCCGGCGTTGGGATCGGGATGTTCCACCGCGCTTCGTTGACGGATGATCTGCGAAGCGCCGATGTCGTAGCCGTTCTTGAAGAGTACATCGGCGAGACGCGCGACGTCAGCCTAGTCTGGCCGAACAGGAAGTTCATTAGCGCTAGAGTACGTCAGGTGACCGAGTTTTTCGCCACGGCGCTGGGCGAACGCTTATGACACTTGCTCCTGAACTTGAGAGCTGAACCGAAGACAAGTTCGGCGTTGCAACGAGGCGCCCTGCACAGCGCAGCGAGGTCCGCTTCAATGCTCCCATTGCGTGACCTGTACTAGGCCACAATCGATTGGACGCAGCGAACGCGGCCGGCCTTGAAGGTGGTGCACACAGCCGAAAGTGGGCAGCGACTTTTCCGAAGCCGACATTGGCGACAGGCTGCATGTGGACGATCGGATGAGGCCGCCAATAGCCGCTAACCGGCCCTGCAGTCGGCGAAGCTCGGTTTTCCCTCGACTCACCGGTCCGGAATGAGTCGTCTATTAGGAGTCGGACGCACTTGCCCGCGTTTAACCGGAGCATGACTAGCATTCAATTGTGCGCGATCTGAACGACCGGTCTTCCTCTTCTAACGGCCGTACCAGCGCGGACCGATGACCGTCTGCAAAGGGTCCGACTTGAGCCGTCGCCGACCTCCAAGCAACTATTCCCGATGCCTACGCAGGCGGACGCAAATAGGCGTCCAGCATGGCGAGGTGCATCTTGCCGATCTTTTCGCGGTCGGATTTCCGCGTAGTCACGGCCAGTAAATGCGCAGATCGTGAAGCGGTTTGAAGCGATGTAATAACCCATTCCGACCAGAGTCAGGTAAAAGTCAAGGGCGTCAACATTGGCGCGGAATTGACCGTCCGCCGCCCCACGCCTGAGGATCTCGTCGACGACTTGGACCACCGGCGAGATGATCGCGCTTAGATTCTTGGAAGTCTGCAGATATCGGCCCTTATGCAGGTTCTCGCAATTGATGAGGGCGAGCCACTTTGGACTGTCCCACAGGTGCCTCCATATCGATTCAGCGAGCGTCAATATCGCATCGCGAGCTTCCAGTCCCGATATGTCAAGGCGAGATTCCTTGTCGGCGAAGTCCGCATACATCGTTTCCAGGACGGCGAGATAGAGCTGCTCCTTGCTGCCGAAGTAGTAATACAGCATGCGCTCGTTCGTCTCGGCCGCTTTCGCGATTGCGTCTACGCGGGCACCGGCAAGCCCGTGCTCGCTGAACTGCTCGATCGCCGCCTCAAGGATGCGGCGTCGCGTGCCTTCCGGGTCCCGCTTCACTCTGCTCACGATCTCTGTCATATCTCCCTCCTCGGCGGCGGGTGCAGGGAACTGTCATGTGGCCATTTTGCATTAAGTCCGGCACGACTCGGCATCCGCGGCTTGACTTCGTCAGCCGATACGTAGGCTCGGTAAGCACCATGACGCGGTGTCGTGGTTACAACGAGATCCGGCATGACCTACAAAGGCGAATTTGAAGATACTGTCTTCCCTAGCGCCGATGGCGAGGCGCGTTGCACGCTATCGGCTTGTTCTGATCGAGACGAGCGGACGCGTGTCTGCTGTCATTCATCTTCGTCGGGATGATCGACCGCGCAGCTACCAGCTCACCAGCGAACGGGAGTTCGACGTCGCGATCAACAGAATCGTCGACACAGAACTCCGCGGCGTACGCGTCGATTCCATGCGCCTTGTGGTCGAGTCCGACCAGTCCTCTATCGAATACCCACTGGATTTCAATGCGGCAGATATCCCGGCCCGGCGAACACCTATCAAGCCGTGGCTGGATGCCGCCAATCTGCGGTCACGCGACATTGTAGGCGGAAGCGTCGCGCTCTTTGTGGACGTCGATGCCGGTCGCCCTGCTGAAGCGTGGCTCACGGAATTGTTGCGCGACTGATGGTGTACGCCTGTTCAGCGAACCCTTCAGAACGGCCGATTCAAGCCGCTAATCAGATTCGTAATGCAGACGCCCCACCACCATGACCTACGAACCACCTGTGCTGTTGGAATTTATCGCTGCCGGTGACGAAATTAACCTCGCGCTGCTGGAGATCGATTCCAAGGAATTTTCGACCGACGGCGACCGAAAAACTGCGCGTCGAGCGGTGTTGGCCGACGCAGTGGTGAAGCACCATTTGCCGGGCGTTCGCGAAGCCGTTTTGAGCCACGAGATCAGTGGGTTGGTCGCGAATCGGCCGATGATGAGTAGGCTGTTCGACTATCACGAACTCAAGGCGATGTGCCTGCTGAGGGCGACACCGTCACTGGTCGACCAGTTCGTCGCAGTGAAGAGAAAGAACCCAGTGTTCGGTCTAGGTGAGATCATGGCGCTAGCCGTTGAGGCGCGTGAACGACATCAATGGGGACACCTCTGGGACGAATGATGCAACGATATGCGGTCGGCGAATGGGACTCCCTGTGGAGTAGCGAGCCCTACATGAAGCACCGGTTCGTGCTCGATCTGGAATCCCGCACAGTCGTCGCCGGCGAAGACCGCATTCGCCGCGGTTGGTGGTCGATGCGTCTGGAAGACGTCGCCTACATGCAGCAAATCCTCAACGAGACGTTCGACCTGATATGGAACGAGCCGGAAGAGTTCGGCTTCGTTCGTCAGACCGAGATTCCACCGTGGGCGACTAAAGCTTGGCCGTGGCCGCCGCTGCCAGAGGTCGAAGACGTAGAAAAGATGCTGGACAGTCCAGGCGTTCCGGACGCGGGACGCCGTAACTGACATTTGACCGAAAAAAAACGCCGCTCCTTTTGAGAGCGGCGCTAAAGGTCATCAAGAGTTGACGAACCTGAGAGAGCCCGGATTGTAGTTAGTCGGCGACATAACGTCTAATACGGTGTCCTGATGTATTGAATCAATATTTCTTATATTAGGGTTACCGACCATTACATTTAACTTACGACGCAGCGTCTCCGCTCTCTGTCTGCTAGCGGATCGCTTGCGTTCGGAGCGGCAGTCGCATTATCTGCTGCGCTCGCGTACACAACAAGTGGTCGGGGGCTCGCTGCGCCGGACCTAAAACGTGTAAAGGCCCGTCGCAGCCAGAAAGAGGTTGAGTCAGGCCGCCTGCACCTGCAATGCTGCGCTTCGTTCCAGCGCTGCTTTCGCCGCAGCCTTGGTCTTCCCTGCACGGGACGGCGGCTGGCAAATCCCGCACACCATCGAGTGCGAAGGCTCGTGCGCATGGGCGACGAACTTGCCGTGGCAACGCGTGCAGCCGGCGAGACGGAGAATGCCCGCGTCCTTGAAGCGAATGAACGTCCAAGCGCGCGTCAGGTCCATGTGCAACGGCTCGCCGTTCATCTGGAAGTGCTCTGCGTAAAGCGCGTAGGCGCGCGTCAGCAGGTCGACACGGTCCAGCCCTTCGCTGTTCGCTCCCAAAAACGCATAGACGTTAGCAAACATCGAGGTATGGATGTTCGGTGCCCACGTCAGATACCAGTCTTCTGAGAACGGCAGCATGCCCTTGGGTGGCGATGTGCCCTTCACTTCGCGGTAAAGACGGATCAGTCGCTCGCGCGAGAGCATCGGAATTTCTGACTCCAGCACCTGCATGCGCGCGCCGAGCTTGATCAGCGCGATCGCGCGCATGACTTGAGCAGCTTCGGTAGCGAGGCTTTTCGATGACGTAACCGTGCTCATGGTCAGGCTGCAAGGAGAGCTTCGTTGGAAACGGCGCTTGCCGGCGCATCGACGCTGCGGCTAGCAAGGCCACCGAGCATTTCATCGGCGCTCATGCGGAAAAGACACAGCAGTTGCGACGACGATGCAAGTTTGTCGGTTTGAGACGGCGAAAGCTTCAACAGCGTATCGGCGATTTCGGCCGACAGGCCAAGGTGCACCTGACCGGCCTCGCGATCCGACGCCAGTACATGCCGCGCGAGCTTCAGATACGACAGGTTCAGATCGCGGATGGAAGCAAGGTCGTGGCTGGCGTGTGTCATGGCTGGCGTACCGAAGTGGCTGTGACCGTGTTGAGCGTCGGAAGCACCGTAAGCGACGGCGTGAGCCAATTGTCTGTCCTGTGATCCGGTGTCTGCAACAAAAAGTTACAGTCGCAAACCTTTGCACGACCCAATTTGGCCAGCGCAAGCGTTGTCGCATGCGATCTATGACATGACGCGGGCGTGCGATGCCGTTGCACAACGCAAGTTTCTAGTATCACGTGAGGCGTTTACGCTCGAATCGCCCATAAGAAAGGGGCATTTTGCTGCGATGCTGAAGCTACAGACAGCCAGTACATATTGCCGCGTAACGGATTTACCGCGGCTATCTCGCGACAGTGTTACCACCGTTTACTTTTGTCCGATAGATATGGTGGGCTAGAAGGCCGCCGCGATGGTGTAGACTACTGTACAAACATACAGTACGGGGTTCGACATGGGAGCGTTAGCCCTCGAGGACATTCATCCATCCCTTTGGCGCGGCGCGCAGCTCTCATCCGCTCGCCTGAACGTCGTGCCATGTGGCTCGGAGAACCTCGCAGCCGAACTGCCAGGCGGCGGTTGGCCGAAGGGTGCCCTGACCGACCTGCTGGTGCAGCAACCCGGCGTTGGCGAGATGCGATTGCTGCTGCCCGCGTTGAAAGCAGTCGCTCAGCGGCGCATCGCCTTGCTGCAACCGCCTCACCGGTTCCAGCCTGAAGCGGCGGCGTACTGGGGTCTGCCTGAAACGTCTGTCAACGTCGTGCGGGCCGCGAAGACGGCTGATGCGCTGTGGGCCGGCGAGCAAATCCTTCGCGCCGGGACGTTTGGCGCCCTGCTCTTCTGGCAAACCCACGTGCGCCCCGAGGCGCTCCGGCGCTTGCACCTCGCAGCACAGACGAGCGAGTCGCTGTTTTTCATGATCCGGCCGCTCGCTGCCGCGAGTGACACCTCGCCCGCCCCGCTTCGGATTGCCGTGCGCCCGGCGCGCGACAGCGTCTCGCTGCAGTTTGTGAAGCGGCGCGGTCCCGCGCGCGATGAGCCGCTTGTCGTCGAACTGACCCATTCGCCCATCCTATTGAATCGCCATGCAAGTGTGGATCGGCGTGTATCTGCCGCACCTCAGCCGAGAAGTCTTCCAGCCGAACTGGTCGTCCACGAGTGAGACCGGCTCGGGGTTGGTCGTGCTCGACCACGAACGTGTCACTGCACTTGATCAGGCGGCGCATGAGGCGGGGGTTCGCATGGGCATGCGCAAAGTCGGCGTTCTCACGCTCGCGCCCGACGCGCGCATTCACGACAAGGACGAACTCAAGGAGCAGCAGGCGGTCGCAGACGTGGCTACCGCCCTCATGCAATTCAGCCCGCAGGTGGCAATTGCTGAGGAGCAGACGGTGTTGATCGATGTATCCGCGAGCCTCCGGCTATTCCATGGCGTGCGTGCGCTGCGCGGTGCAATACGCGCCTCGCTCGCCGCATTCGGCTTCACGGCCCGAATGAGCGTCGCGCCCACCGGCCAAAGCGCGTGGCTGCTTGCGCGCTATCGCGGCGGCCACCGTCTTTCGATCCGCTCCCTCATGCGGCAGTTGCCGCGCTTGCCCGCGCTGCTGGTGCTGGAAGCCCGACGATATGCCGACTGGTTCGACGGCCTTGGATGCACGAGTGTCGCTGACTTGCGGCGCTTGCCGCGCGCTGGACTGAAGAAGCGCTGCGGTACCGCCCTGCTGGACACATTAGATCGTGCAGTGGGCGAAGCGCCAGAGCTTTACGAATGGGTGCAGACGCCGCCGACGTTCAATGCACGGATCGAACTGCCCGACCGGGTCGAGCATGCCGAAGCTGTGCTCTTTGTCGCGCGCCGTCTCATCGTCCAGTTGACCGGTTGGCTCGCTAGTAAGCAGCTCGCGCTCACCCGATTCTCGATCGAACTCGAACACGAGCGCGGTCGCGCGGCGTTGCCTCCAACGACGATTGAAGTCGCACTCGCGGAACCGACGTGGCATGAGGAACACCTGACGCGCTTGCTGAAAGAACGGCTGGGCCGCGTCGAACTGGCGGCTGCGGTCATTGCCGTGCGCCTCGAAGTGAATGACGTTGAAGCGGCCGAGCCGCCATCCGATACGCTATTCCCCGAGCCGGGCGGTAGCGCTGCTGACCATAACCGGCTGATGGAGTTGCTGGTCGCCCGTCTTGGCCATGAGAACGTCTTGCGCGCCGCGCCCGTAGCCGACCATCGGCCCGAGATCGTATCGAACTGGGTTCCGGTGACGAGCGACGTGAAAGGCTGCCCTCTGCCGGGTGATCAGCCTCGTCCTTCATGGCTCCTCGAGACGCCCGTCCAATTGATGACGCGCCAACACCGGCCGTTCTACGGTAGCCCATTGCGCACCGTATCGCCCGGTGAGCGCGTCGAAGCGGGATGGTGGGGCGGCGAGCTCGTCACGCGCGACTACTTTGTCGCGGAAGCCGACGACCACACCTGCTACTGGATCTACCGCGAGCGCGTCGGCAGTCGCGCCGACGAAGATCCTCGATGGTTCCTGCACGGCCTGTTCGGGTGAGGCGATGGACCTCTACCGCTCTATGCTGCCCGGCTATGCCGAGTTGCAGTGCTTCTCCAACTTCACCTTCCTGCGTGGCGCCTCGCACTCGGAAGAACTGATCCTGCGCGCCGAGCAGCTCGGATACCTCGCAATCGCCATCACCGACGAATGCTCGCTCGCCGGCATCGTGCGCGCCCACGTGGCCGCAAAGGAAGCGAACATCCGGCTCATCGTCGGCGCGCATTTCCAGTTGACTAGCCCGGACGGGACGCCCGCCCTTGCGTTCACGGCGCTGGCCATGAACCGCAACGGCTATGGGAACCTGTCGGAACTCATCACGCTCGCACGCACGCGCACGTCGAAAGGCACGTATCTGTTGACGCCCAACGATCTTGCGCGGCCGGAAGCGCCGTATGAGCACCTGAAGGGACTGCCGGACTGCCTCATTATCTTGTCGCCGGAGTATCCAGCGAAGGAGGAGCGGCTCGATGCGCAGGTGGAGTGGCTAGCGCGCACCTTCGAAGACCGATGCTGGGTTGCATTGACACTTCACGCGCGCGCGATGGACGACATCCACCGCGGCATCGTCGAATACGTCGCGGACCAGCATGACGTAGCGGTAGTCGCCACCGGCGGCGTCACCATGCACGTCCGCTCGCGCAAGCCGCTGCAAGACACGCTGACGGCTGTGCGCCTGAACCGGTCGACCGCCGAGTGCGGGTTCGAACTCGCGCAGAACGCCGAGCAGCATCTTCGTGCGCGCCTACGACTTGCGAACCTCTACCCCGAACGAGCGCTCGCCGAGACGCTGACGATTGCCAGTCGCTGCACCTTCTCGTTGGACGAACTGCGCTACGAGTATCCAGATGAACTGATCCCCGAAGGGACGACCCCGACCGCCTACCTGCGACAGGAAACGTACATCGGCGCGCATCGCCGCTTTCCACAAGGCATCCCGCACAAGGTGCAGACGCAGATCGAGCACGAACTGTCGCTCATCGCCGAGCTTCGGTACGAGCCGTACTTTCTGACCGTGTACGACCTTGTGCGCTTCGCGCGCAACGAAGGAATCCTGTGTCAGGGGCGCGGGTCGGCGGCGAACTCCGCCGTCTGCTACTGCTTGGGCGTGACCGAGGTCGACCCCGCGCGCAGCTCGATGCTCTTTGAGCGATTTATCTCGAAGGAGCGCGGCGAGCCGCCCGATATCGACGTGGACTTCGAGCACCAGCGGCGCGAAGAAGTCATCCAGTACATCTATCGCAAGTACACGCGCACTCGCGCGGCGCTGGCGGCCGCCGTCACGACCTACCGGCCCAAAAGCGCGCTGCGCGATTCGGGAAAGGCACTGGGCGTCGATCCGATCATCGTCGACAAGGTAGCCAAGTCGCACCACTGGTTCGACTCAAGCGCGGATCTCTTAAACCGCTTTGTGGAGTCGGGTCTCGACACGTCGACACCGGTCATCCAGCAGTGGGCGAGCCTCGCGTCGCAATTGCTGAACTTCCCCCGCCACCTGTCGCAGCATACGGGCGGCTTCGTCATCGCGCGCGGCAAGCTCTCACGGCTCGTGCCGATCGAAAACGCCGCGATGGTCGATCGCAGCGTGATCCAGTGGGATAAGGACGATCTCGAAGCGCTCGGTCTACTCAAGATCGACGTGCTCGCGCTCGGCATGCTGTCAGCAATCCGGCGCACGCTCGACTTGATCGCGAAGCAACGCGGCGAGCCGTTCGAACTGCAAGACATTTCCGCCGAAGACCCGAAGACCTACGAGATGATCTGCCGCGCCGATACCGTCGGCGTGTTCCAAATCGAATCGCGGGCGCAGATGAGCATGTTGCCGCGCCTGCAGCCGCGCCAGTTTTATGACCTCGTCATCGAAGTCGCGATCGTGCGGCCGGGACCGGTCCAAGGCGGCATGGTCCATCCGTACCTGCGCCGCCGGCAAGGACTGGAACCTGTGTCGTTCCCCTCACCCGAGATGGAAACGGCGCTTGCTCGCACGCTCGGCGTGCCGATCTTCCAAGAGCAAGTGATGCAGGTCGCGATGCTCGCGGCAGGCTTCACCGCCGGCGAGGCCGACCAGCTTCGTCGCGCAATGGCCGCCTGGAAGCGAAAAGGGGGACTGCAGCACTATTACGATCGCATCGTGAACGGCATGCTCGATCGTGGCTACGACCGCGAGTTCGCTGAATCGATCTTCGCGCAGATTCAGGGCTTCGGCGAGTACGGCTTTCCGGAAAGCCACGCGGCCAGCTTCGCCCTCCTCGTCTATGCAAGCTGTTGGCTCAAATGTCACGAACCAGCCGCGTTCCTCTGCGCGATGCTCAACAGCCAGCCGATGGGCTTCTACTCGCCCTCGCAGCTGGTACAAGACGCGAAGCGCCATAAGGTGTGCGTGCTCCCGATCGACGTCACGATCAGCAACTGGGATTCGTTTCTTGAAGGCGACGGCTCAATGGCGCCGGTGCGGCTCGGCTTTTCGCTGATTCGCGGCATGCGGGACGAATCGGCTGCACGCATTGAGGCCGCGCGGGCGGTGCGCCCCTTTGAATCGGTTAACGACCTTGCCAACCGTGCACGGCTCGATCGCCGCGACCTCCAGTTGCTCGCGGATGCGAACGCCCTTTCCGCGCTATCCGGAAATCGGCGAGAGGCGCTCTGGCAGGCGGTTGCAGCCGTGCCCGACAAAGACCTGTTACGCGCTACGACGCGCGAGGAAGAACTGCCGATCCTCGCCGCGCCGAACGAGGCACAGGAGATCGTCAGCGACTATCGCTCGACGGGCCTGACACTGAATCGCCACCCGCTTGCGTTGCTGCGTGAAAGGCTCAACGAGAAGAACATCTTTGCGGCGTCGAAGCTTGCTGCCTATCCAAACGGGCGGCTCGCCAAGGCATGCGGGATCGTCACCGTGCGCCAGCGGCCGGGCACAGCGAACGGCGTGCTGTTCATCACGCTGGAAGACGAGACCGGCCAGATCAACGTGATCGTCTGGCCGTCTTTGGTCGAGAAGTTCAGAAAGGAAGCGCTCGGAGCTTCGCTGCTGGGCGTCTACGGCGTTTGGCAGAAGGAAGGCGAAGTAAAGCACCTCGTCGCGAATCGACTCGTCGACATGACCGCGCTACTTGGCAACTTGGCTACGTCCAGCCGTAATTTCCACTGAACCGCTGACGGAAACCGTTTAGGTTTGTTCGACGCCTGCCCTCGA
>NZ_JFHE01000060.1 GCF_000698555.1 Caballeronia grimmiae
CGCTGCTCTCACCTTGTTTGACGCGCGGCACTCAAGGCGCTGGCCGACCGCGGATACTTCAATGCAACTGAAATCAAGGCCTGCGACGACGCGGGAATCGCGGCGCTGGTGCCGAAAACACAAACATCGAACGCCAGGGCTGACGGACGATTCGACCGGGCTGACTTCATCTACATTGCACGGGACGACCAGTACCTGTGCCCGGCGGGTCAACGGGCGATATACCGATACACCTCCTTCGAAAGCGCCAACCTGTTGGCGCTACGAACGTACTGGAGTAGCGCTTGCCCAAGATGCCCGATGAAAAGCGAATGCACGCCCGCTGATTACCGTCGTATCCGGCGATGGGAACATGAAGCGGTGCTTGAATCGATGCAGTCCAGACTCGATCGCCAACTCGACGCGATGACGATACGGCGGCGGACAGTGGAGCACGTGTTTGGCACACTCAAGCACTGGATGGGGTCGACACACTTCCAGACGCGCAGACTTGGCCATGTCGCCGCTGAAATGAGTTTGCACGTGCTGGCCTACAACCTCAAGCGGGTCATCAGGATTCTCGGATTCGCAAAGACGATGCGAGCGATGAAGCTGGCGGGGGTGTGAACGCGCGTGCCGACGCTGTTTGCCAATAAAACACGATCACTTCCTCTGCCTGCATCTCGGCCGCGAACAACTGCGCGCTCAACTGGACGTCATCGGTCGGCAGTTCCGCGCGTTTTTACACGACCTCGGCCGTATGCGGCCTTAATGCCCGCCACAAAGCGTTTGCCGCATGCGGGCTGCCAATGCGACGGCTGGACAAGCCCATGAGGTTGCTCACCTGCTCGTTGGTCTTGCCGCCGATAAAATGCCGACGCCCGAACGTGTTTCGGAGCACACGCGGGCTTTCTTCGGCGGCCGACAAGCCCGCGCGGCGTAGAGGTGCGCGGACACATTTCAGCAGCGTATCTGACTGCATCCGGATCACGGTCTGAGACAGCGCGCGCCCTTTACGTTTTCAATTTCTCAGCCTCACTCGGCTCCTCTCTTGGGTTGTAGCGCGGCGTGGGCTGGGGCAGCAGAAAGAAGGCGACGCACAGCAGTGCAATGGCCACTCCGAGGCGCGACGCCGCGAGTACGACGGGAACTGCAGCGATCTGGACCAGCGTCGCAACGCCGTAGCGGCGCGTCATCTGCTGGAGGAAATCGGGCGTGAGCCGTTCGTCCATCAGCCGGCGGCCTTGCATTGCATAGAACCACTCCGCCATCCACGCGCCGGCGGTCAGGGCAAGACTGGCAACCAGGGTCACTGACGCGACGGGCTCGAACTCCGTGCCGAGGTGGAAGCACCAGACCCGGATTGGATAAGGAATAACAACGATCGCCAGCAGGAAAAGCAGCTTGATCGCGCCAAACCAGTGATCGCTCTTGGCATAAATGCGACCTAAGTAATGGTGTTGCAGCCAGTAGGCACCGATCACGACATAGCAGAGAAGGAGCGCGAGGTATTCCCGCCACTGCTCCGCCATGGCGTGTGTTAGGTCGCTGTAGCCATGCGGGCCGTCTGGAGATCCGGGGACCTTAATCTCGACGATCAGCAGCGTCAGCGCAATTGCGAAGACCGCGTCGCTGAATCCCTCGAGGCGGTCAAGTCCGCGCTCTGCACCATGCGTTTCCGCGTCGGTAGATTTTTGCCTATTACGCAGCATCATATGAGTCCTTTGGCGAAAGACTCAATGCATTCCGTGTGCCGCCCACGCGTTGGCGAGTAGGGTGCAATAAGCCAAATGGATGCGTCGTGACGACGGCGGTATTAGTAGGGCGGTCGCGCAATGCAAAAAGCCACTCGAAGCAAGTCTTAACCCGCCTCGACCGTTTGGCGAAGGCGGGTGGCGGTGCGGTGGCTGGAAAGGCCCATGAGACTGCTTACTTGTTCGTTGGTCTTGCCCGCAACGATGTGCCGACGGCCGTACGTGTTTCGGAGCAGGCGCGGACTTTCGTCGGCCGCAGTTAATCCGGCCCGCTTAAGGGCTGCACGCACGCATTTGAGCATCGTGTCAGGCTGCATCGGTTTTCCTGCAGCGGTCGCGATGAACAACCATTGCGTCGCGCACTGAATGCGTCGCCGCGCGTCATGGTAGTCGCGTAAAACGTCGACCGCGAAGGCATCGATGGGCACGCGACGCGCGATGCGAGGCCCGTGCTTGTCGACGAAGACAGTGGGGCGGCCGCCGGCTACATCGAGATCATCGAGCCTCAGTTGTCTCAACTCGGCCGCCGTCACTCCGGAGGCCAGAAAGAGCGCAACGATAGCCGTGTTCCGCAGTTCCTTGAACGCAGCGCCTTCCGTCGCAACGCAAACGGCCTGTAGGCGCGCATCGTCTTCTGATGACAGATAGATCGGCGTTGGTTCGTCCTCTGGCCAACTCTCGTTGACTAGCATCTGCGCGGCGGGATTGTCGGCCCGCAGTTCGATGTTGACCAGGTGCCGCGTCAACCGATCGATCAGCTTGAGGTAACGAAGGCGGGTGGTCGTGCCGGGCGAGCAGTCCTGCGCAAGCTCGGCGAAAAAACCATCGAGGTGATCGGCCCCATAGCTCGCCACGCTCGCATGATGGGCGATCAGGTAGTCGTTGAACCGCGAGAACATCGACCGGTGTTGAACGATCGACTGGTCGGCAAAGGCGCGGCGGTCTGCGCCGGTGGCTTCTTCACGTTGCCATTGCGCGTACGCGTCTTCGGGGGCAGCAAGCCAAAGATCGTCAGGCATTTAAATCGATATACTGAAATTTGGTCACCCCAAACCATACAGCGAAGCTAACGCTTCGCCAACCCCGAGCAAGCAAGGCCGGGGCTGTCCTCGTCCGGCTTGCTCCTGATGGCATCAAGGCAAGCAGCCGGTCCGCCGACAACGAGTCGCGCGGAGCAGGCAAGCATCAGATTGACGCTCAGGCCAAAGTCCTCAATGAGATAGCCGCCCGCACAAAAAGCGCCGTTGCTTTCGGTCGCCGCTGCGGATACGCGCTCCGCCAGCGGCGCGTTGCTGGACCGATATGCGAACACGGGCTTGCCAAGGCTACCGCAAAACCGACTTCGAACGCCGTCCCGCTGTCAGGCTCGCCGGCGCCCCGAAAGTCATCGAGGTTCGCCATCACGATATCGGCCGAACGGATCAGCTGGACGTTGGCTGTATAAATGTGGCGCGCAGCGTCGTGAGGTGTGAGAGAAGCGGGGACGTTAGCGTCGAGCGGATACAGCCCAACGAAGCCGCGATCGCGGCAGAGCTGTTTGAGATGCTCGCCGTGTTCCTTCGCGTCGCGGCGGAAGACGTCGAAACCAGCTAGGTAGATGCGTGGCTCGCTCGCGGCTCGCTCGATCGGCAGAGGAGAGGGGTCAATCCTTCCTTCGCGGACCCGGCGTTTAATCCGGTTCAGCTGCTTCTTCACAGCCAAGGCGCTCTTGCCGAGACTGTTTGCGATCTGCTCGACCGGTAAGCCCTGATCGAGCAACTCCATCACGGCACGCTGCGACTTCGTCGGATTTCTTTTAGACATCGGTTTATGGCTTCGACTGCAGGGCTATTGGAACGCCTATGAGCTTCCCAATAACCCCGCGTAGTCAAGTCACCCCGGCTACGCCTGACGGCGGCTAGGGTCGGTCTTAAAGACGGCCATCATTGCGCGCAGCGTTTCGGTTTGATCTCGGAGCGAACCGGCAGCGGCGGCCGCCTGCTCGACGAGCGCTGTAATCTGCGGGGTGATGGGTCGCCGACTTGCTAGAACCAAATACCGCGCACGGCCGCTCGTCGCCGTGCTTGCTCACCGGATACCGGGACTAGTCGAACCTGCGGCATAAGATGCCTGCCGATGTTGCGCAAAATTCGAAAGACACGAGACATCGCACACCTCCAAGGTTCGTTTCGGCTCTCAATAGCAAGAGGCGGCTTCTGCCGACCCGTGTTTGCGATGTCGGCAGCGCGCGATAGTTCTTTAGAACAGCAGATGGTTCCATCTGCACTTGGATCTGGCGCAATGTCATGCCGCCGGGGCTTTCAGCCGAAGACCGGTACCGCAGCGACGATGCCTTGTAGAAAAAACATATGGCATAGTGCGGGACATCAGACAACCCAGGGCAGAATATGACGAC
This sequence comes from Caballeronia grimmiae, assembly GCF_000698555.1. Classification (GTDB taxonomy): domain Bacteria; phylum Pseudomonadota; class Gammaproteobacteria; order Burkholderiales; family Burkholderiaceae; genus Caballeronia; species Caballeronia grimmiae. The sequence goes on from NZ_JFHE01000060.1 coordinate 4,129, forward strand.
CCTCTCAAACATCGAAGAAAGGATTAAGAAATTGCAGGCTCGAGCAGACGCGATTCAAAAGAAGCAGGCCATTGCTGCCGTCGCAAAAATTCATTCGCTCATGAAAGAGTACGGCCTGACAATCGACGACCTGACTAATCGAGGCAGCACCGGCGCAGCAAAGGGCTCTGTCGGCGCTCCGCGAGCTGCGACTGGCAAGTATCGTGATCAGAAGACGGGCGCGACGTGGGGCGGACGAGGCCGAGCGCCGGCGTGGATAGCGAACGCTAAGAATCGTGCAAGATTTCTGGTCTCTGCGGCAGTCGAGTCTAGCGATAGCGACTCGGGCAAGCGCACCGGGAACTACCCTCGTGGTCCCCAACCGGCGAAGTACCGGGATCCCAAATCGGGAGCAGAGTGGAGCGGCCGCGGCAAAGCTCCGGGATGGTTGGCATCGGTGAAGGACAGGACCAAGTTTCTGATCTCCACTGCTGATACCAAAACGGCTGGCATTAAGAAGCCGAAGTCATAAACGAACGCGACGCCGGCGCGCTCGACTAAGACCGCAAAGACGCCCAACGCGGCAAAGTCCCCCCGCGCGAAGCGGACATAGGGGCACAAGGTGGGGCGTCTTCTTTCTTTAGAGAAGGCGGCCCGCATCATTTCGTTGTCGGTGTGGCTTTTAGCTTGCGGTGTTCAGGCAATGGCGGTCTCGACCAGCGCCATTTCCTCGCTCGTGATGAGCTTCTCAATGTCCATCAAAATCAACATGCGGTCGTCGATCGTCCCGATGCCGGTGATGTAGTCGGTATTGACCGTCGAATTGAAGCCCGGTGCTGGCCGGATTTGCTCGGGCGTGAGCGTCTGCACGTCGGATACGCCGTCAACGACGATGCCCACCACGCGTCCTGCCACGTTGAGCACAACAACAACCGTCTGGTCGTCGCAGACGGCGCTCTCCAACTCGAACTTCAGGCGCATATCGGCAATCGGCACGATGACGCCGCGCAGGTTGATGACGCCCTTCATGAACACCGGGGCGTTGGCCACGCGCGTCACCGCGTCGTATCCACGGAGTTCCTGAACCTTCAGGATGTCGATGCCGTACTGCGCTTGGCCCAGACTGAAGATGAGGAATTCTTTTGCGCCCGCTTCGGGCGTGCCTTTCTTTGGTCGCTGTTCATTTATTCAAGTGCCGTTCGGGTTGCCTTAGCGCCGCCCATATCGACGGACGCTGCTACTGCGGACAACGGCACGTTGGAAAAAAACTGAACACGGGAGGGAGCCTTTGCAGGATCGAGCAGCAGCCTAGCGCGGCCAAACGAAGATGTTGGCGCATGCGGGCATCGTTACCGATTTCATTCCGGGACCATGCGAAGTTGAAGACTTCTTGCTGAACTGTGCGCGATGCACTGCCGATAAACATTGATCGTCTTCTATTCGAGAAGCGGCAGGCACCCGCGACGGCGCGATCGTATTGCCTTACTGTCGAGCGCTAGAACTAAGAACAATGAAGAACCTCACGATTCGGGCGCGGCTTGCGCTCACCATGGCTTTCCTCGGTTTTCTGCTGGCGCTCTCAGTCGGCTTCGGGTTGTACGGCATCACTACTACTTATTCATCGGCCAAAGACATCGCTGACAATTCGCTGCCAGCGGTCAACGCTCTGGGCATATCGAACAATTACATCGCGCGGGCGCGGCTTGCGCTCGACCGCTATGCGATAAATCCGGCGGACAAAGACGCTGGCGGACTGGTCGCACGCGCCAATGGATTCATGCGCCAATCAGACGAGTGGTACAGCAAATATGACTCTCTTCCGCGCGAAGCCGACGAGAATGCATTGGCGAAGAACGTTGCGGACGCTCGCGCCGATATGCGACAAGCCATCAACAGGTTCAGCGCAGCGATCGAAGCGGGCGACAAAGAAGCGATAAGCCGCATCGCGTTCCACGATATGCCGACGTCGTACACCCAGTGTATTGAGGCCTTCGGAAAGCTGCAGGACTTCCAAATTGCTGATGCGAAGCGTCAGACGGCCGAGAGCGACGCCCGCGTCTCGACGCTGCGCACCCTTGGAGTGTTGGCATTGCTCGTGGGTCTCGCTACCGCAGCGCTTGGCTGGTTCTTGCTGCGCCGGGCAATCATGACGCCACTTACCGAGGCCCTGAAGCACTTCGAGCACATTTCTAACGGCGACCTCACGCACGAGGTGTCGATTAGGACGCGCGACGAGATGGGGCAACTGCTTGCCGGCGTCGCCGCGATGAAAGAAGAATTGGCCGCCACGGTGGGGACTGTCCGCCTGAGCAGTGAGGCGATTGCCAGCGCCAGCAAACAGATCGCTGCTGGCAATACGGACCTGTCATCTCGTACCGAGGAGCAAGCGGCTTCGCTTCAGGAAACGGCCGCGAGCATGGAAGAGCTTACCTCCACGGTCAAGCAGAACTCTGAGAACGCCAAGCAGGCGAGTGGCCTTGCGGACAACGCCAACGTCGTCGCCAACGAGGGCAGTGCCATCGTCGGTCAGGTCGTAGACACCATGGCGGGCATCGAGGAAAGCTCCACGAAGATCGCTGAGATCATCGCCATGATCGAAGGCATCGCCTTCCAGACCAACATCTTGGCGCTCAACGCGGCGGTCGAAGCAGCGCGCGCAGGCGAGCAGGGCCGCGGCTTCGCGGTAGTCGCGAGCGAAGTCCGCAGCCTCGCACAGCGCTCATCAGCCGCTGCAAAAGAGATCAAAGATTTGATTGAAACCTCCGGCAACCGAGTGCAAGCGGGGACGGAACTCGTCGCGCGGGCAGGGGAGACCATGCAGCGCGTTGGCACCGCCATCCAGCGCGTCACCGACATCATGGGCGAGATTGCCTCGGCGTCTAACGAGCAAAGCCGCGGCATCGAGCAAGTGAATCAAGCGATTTCGCAGATGGACGAGGTGACCCAGCAGAATGCTGCGCTCGTTGAAGAAGCAGCGGCAGCAGCGGGGTCGATGGAGGATCAAGCCAAGCAACTGTCCGCGGCCGTCGCCGTCTTCCGCACTGCCCAAACGCTCTCTGTCGCATCGACAATCAAGCGCACGCCGCAGATGGCGCGCCCGTCGACCGCCAAGAAAGCGCCGACGGTGACAAAAGTGGCGAAGCCAGCGCCCGCTGCCGCCCAACCCGTTCACGCGGGGGACGATGGCGATTGGTCGACGTTTTAGCCTGGGGCGTGGTTGCCATGCCGTTAACTAGTGAGCCGCTGACGGCGGAAGCGGCCACTGCGGAAGCGCTGCCTTTCAAAGACCGCTCAGACGCGGAGCGCCTAGTCCGCTACGAAATGCATGACATGGTCAAGCAACTCCATCAGCTCCGGCGTCGCTTGGCTGGGATCGAAAGACCGCGCCTCGCAAGAGGCGGTTGAGTCCGTCATCAAGGCCTGCGTCGAACTGGACAAATTCCTCCGATCGGATGGCGCCCGGAAAGCGTCGGATCGGACGGCTCATCCGTGACTGCATTGCTGCCTGGGGATGCCTTTTAAGCGCGCGCCCCGGCAAGCCAAACACTGACCGAGTAACCACCGGCACCGGGACATGAAGACACACAAAGACAGCAGATCATCGAGCCGCGAAGTTTTCGGCTGCTCCGGACGGCAGCTTGACGCGATCCTGCAGTACGCTGAGAAGCGCTGTTACGACGAGCGGCCACTGCATTGGGTCGTCGCACAATACCTCCGCTTGCCTGCCCATGGCGTGATCGTGCACGGCGCGGCTTGAAGGTCGGCAGTACTCGAACAAAAGGAAAAGGAAAGGGTTTTCACCGATGGCATATGCTGATACGCGCTTGTTGGTAGTCGATGATTTGGCTTGGCGCGCGAGCTACTGCAAACGACGGCAGGCTGAGCATCGGCGAAAGCACGCCCACATACATTTGACTGTGTCGACGTAGTGGCTGCGTTTGACCCGTCAGATGCGAGTCAACATGACTTGTTCCGCTGTCGCGAGAAGCGCTCGCGCGTACTCCGAGGCATAAATATCGTCGTTGTGGTCGGTTCGACCGAAGACCACGGGATTTACACGCCGCGCCTCTCCAACGAACGCCGAACGGGCGGCCGCCGATACGAACGTGACATCTGCGACGATTCTCTCTGCAATATCGTCGACTTCGCCGATTCTGATTCCTTCATCAGACACGACCGTCGCGGTCGCGTTAATGCCACGGCGGGTTTCGGTGAACGCTATGGACGAGGGGTCGATCCGAAAAGCCATCGCGTCAATGCCGAAATGCTTGCTGATCGCCTCGCACGCATGTACAAGCGCGAAAGACACTTGCTTTTCCTCGTCTAAGCCTTTGCTCTTGGGGCAGAAATAGCCCGCGTACAGAACGTCGCCGATTATCTCCGTTGCAACCCAGTCGGTGAGGTCTTCTTCGAACGCTCGCGTGTCGCTGCTGGCTGATGCAAACATGCGCAGCGCATCCGCCTTCGATACCTCTCGCGAATAGATCTCGACGCGGCCACCGCCGGCCACAGCGTCGATCCATATCAGGGCGCTAGCGGCGTTCGACACGTTTGTCCCCTCTCGTCGGAATCAAAAAAGTTCCTTCTGGGCGAGCGCAAGACCTATCGCCTCGTTCTGTTCCGCCGTCAACTTTCTCGCTTCGACGCGCTCTCGTCGATGGAATATCATCGTTCCGTAGACGTCCGCCAACACTGTCAAACGCATTCGAAATCTGAGCCACTTCGCGCATGAGCGCGCAAAGTAAATCTGAGCCAATCGTTACTTCTTCGATGCCGGAACGTAGCCGGCCTTGCGTTGTTGTTTCAGTCGGTAGCTGTCTCCTTTGATCTGGATGATGTGGGCGTGGTGGAGGATGCGGTCGAGCATTGCGGCGGTGAGCGTGGCGTTGCCGCCGAACGTCTCGTCCCACTGCGTGAACGGCAGATTGCTGGTCAGGATCATCGAACCTCGCTCGTAGCGCTTCGCGACGATCTGGAAGAAGTGACTGGCCTGATCACCCGAGAGCGGCAGGTAGCCGATTTCGTCGACGATGAGCAACCGTGGGCCGAGGATGTTGTGGCGAAGAACAGCGTCATAACGTTCTTGCCTGCGCGCGGCCTCGAGCTGCAACATCAGATCGGCCGCCGTGATGAACTTCGTCTTGATGCCGGCTTGCGTTGCTGCGTACCCGATGGCGATTGCCAGGTGGGTCTTGCCCACGCCAGATGGGCCGAGCAGCACGGCGTTCTCGCCCCGCTCGATAAAGCGCAGCGTGGCGAGTTCGTCGATGGCCTTGCGCGGCGCTCCGACCGCAAAACTGTAGTCGTAGTCGTCGAGCGTCTTGATGGCCGGGAACCCTGCCATGCGCACCAGCGTTTGCCGTGACCGAACCTGTCTCGTCTCACGTTCGTGCGCCAGCGCGTTCTCGAGGAAGTCGAGGAAGCTCCATTCCTTGGTCGACGCGTCGCCGGCGAGTGCGAGGTATCGGTTCATCAGCCCCTCAAGCTTCAGGCTGTGGCAATGGGCGTCGATGCGTTCTTGTTGCAAGTTCATGCGCGCACCTCGGTGAGCAGTTGCTGATAGACCGACAGCGGGTGCTGTATCGACATCGAGGAATCAACCTGGGCTCGCGCAACGGGAAGCGCAACCCTCTGCACTCCGCTAAAGCCAGGCAAGTCCTGCAGGTACGGACGCTCGCTCTGCTCCAGCCAAACTGCGGGCGCAAAGCCTGTCACCGGATGAACGCGCTGGTTGGCGACGTCTCGCAGCCATTTGCCAAGTTCTGCGTTGGCGGTGTCGACGTCGAGCATAAGCCCCGACTGCTTGAGCTGACTCGTTAGCGGCACATAGAAGTTGCCTCGCAGATATCGGTGGAATCGTTCAATCTTGCCCTTCGTTCTAGGTCGATGCGGTTGGCACAACCTGGGCATGAAGTTGTACCGCCTGGCCAAGTCGAGAAGTCCAGCGTGCCACCGATGCTGACCCGCGCCGTAGGCATCACGCTGAACCACGATGGTCTTGGCGTTGTCGTACAGGATCTCGCGCGGCACACCGCCCAACGCATCGAACAACGCGTGGTGACACGCGACCAGGGTCGCGGCCCTCTCATTCGTGGTGAAACGCGCCCAACGCCAGCGGCTGAACCCGAGCGTCGCCGTGAAGGCGTAGAGAGGCTGCGCGCCTCGGCGGAACACAACGAAGTCGCATTGCATCTGGCGCCCCGGATCGGTCTCGAACCGCACGACAGGGTCGGGCTTCGCCACCGTCTTGTGAAGCTTCATCAGCGCCTGAAGACTGCGCAACTGCCCGTCGTAGCCCAGCGCACGTAACTCTCGAAGCAGGGCAGGCGCTGCGATCGTCTCAGGCGCGGCGGCTCGCATGCGCTCAACGACATACGTCTCGAACGCATCAAGCTTGGTAGCCCGGGGGGCTCGCTGCTTATAGCGCGGCACCTCTTGTGCCGACAAATACCGCGTCACCGTGTTGCGTGAAATGCCCAGGCGACGCGCGATCTCGCGTTCGGATAAGCCCTGAGCTTTGAGCACATGGATTTGCATCCACTGTTCCTTCTGGAGCATCGCCGGCCTCTGCGCGCAAAAGACCGACTGTACTGAAAGGTGGCTCAGTTTTACTTCGCGCGGAGTGGCTCATTATTACTTTGCGCCCAACAACACCCGTGCTCTCGGGCAGACAGCAAAGTCATCCGTCGCCGCCTGCCGCGATCGCCAGTAGTTGATGGCGTTCTCAATATCAGTGATCGTGTACTCGTTCATCCTGCTAGCTGCCGTTGCTCTATCAAATGCGGATCATATTCCTCTTCGTCGGGTGTTGTCGGCGAGGCCTCGACGATCGCATCGCATTTTTCTCGGACGGAGTGAGGGCAACGCTTTTGGCCAGAGCCTTGCGTGACCCCGTGCAGGAAGCGCTAGTGGTTGATCGCCCCTTTATCGATATCGGTATTGAAGTGAGCGCTCAAGCTGCTTGACGGATCTTCAGTAGTCGCTTGATTCCATCGCGAGTAAGGCTGGGGTTTACCGCCTTCGCCGACACGATCTCCCTCAGTTCGTCGTCCGAGTAGGCCGCGAGAACAGAAAGTTCGCCCACTCCGAACAGCGCTTCCAGCTCGGCTCGGTATCGTGATTGGAAAAAGCGCTGATAGACGCGCACGTATTGGGCGGTCTTAGGCTTCGACACGCCCCAGTTAAGTTCGGCAAATGCGTAGAAAAAGGATGCCGCTTTTCGCTCGGCCATGGCGACGCTGGACCCCTCACACTGGGCCTAGTCGACCAAACGTCTAACTATTTCCTCTTTGCACTGCACTAAAGTCTCGCCGAAGGCGAACACATTGACTGGCGGCTTTTTGAACACGGTTTTTCTATGCCCACAATGGCTTTTGTTGACGACGACAGCGCAGGCTCGCAGCGGACCTTCTAGTGCAGCGGGCCACGGGTCAGCGCCATCTCCCGCTTCATTTCGTCCGGCGGGTTTTCCTTTATGTCGTCCATGGCTTCCACGAACGCCTCGTAGAACTCGGCGAGCTCCGGATATTCATCTTGCAGTCGCGCCATGCCGCGTTCGCGCTCGTCGATCAACGCTGTGACGTTAGCGGGCTGAAGCGCTGCGCGAACTTCAACGGGCGAGAAGCCGAAATACTTCTCGGCGGCATCGATGGCATGCTCCCTTGCGAACGCGACCGTCCCATTAGGGCCCCGAAGGCCGGGAGCCGAGTAGCCCAACAGCAAGACATCGCCCTGAGTCTCGGTCGCGAGCAACGTCGCGACGTCCTCTTTCATCTGTCGAGGGTCACTGCTCGCCTCAGCGAACATTCGGAGCGCGTCAGCCCCCGTGACTTCCTTGCTCAGAAGCTCGACGCATCCGCCGTACACGTCAATCTGCAGGTTGACGTAGATGATCGTATTGTCGTCAATCGTCATAACTTTTCCGAATTGATTTCAATGTGCGCGGCTGAGTTTGCAAGCGCGTTTTAATCGCTGCGCCTGTGAGGTCCATATCGGCTTGCTTCATCTGAATGGCTGCTTTGCGCTTCGTCGGTCTCGGTGGCCAGCATCTCCAGGTCGGCGATACCGAACAGGCTCTCAAGCTCGGCGCGCATCTCGAACTCACCGAACCGCTCAAACATATTGACGAGCTGCCTTGCTCGGCCGCGCGGACGTTCATCTCTTCCGCGAATTTGCCAAGGAACGTCGCCGCTTTGCGCTGCACGGCGACGTGAGACATCTCGGTGCCGCCTCTTGACTTGATAATCTCTTCGACCGCGCGCCTCTTCATGTGGGCGAACACGCTCGCTCGATTCATATATGCGGCCGTCGTTTCTTGCGTTTGTTGCGTCATTTGACTTCGTCGAAAAAATGCCCCGTTGCCGGCAACGTTACCGCTGGGCGGGGGCCTGGTGCCGACCCTACTGGTGCATAACGGCATCCGCAGGTCGGTTTTTAGTCCCTTTCTCACGACAGTCGCCCCAACGTCAAAGGCTATCCGATGCGTCCGGAAGTCAAGGCTGGGGGCGACGAGACGCCGCGAGCCTAGGAACGGTCGGATCGGAGCGCCGTGAACCGGTGAAAGTCCCCTTCCTGCCCCGCTCAATGGTGATAATTCGTATTATCACCAATGCGTTTAATGGGTAAAACCAGGGGCGGTGCATCTGAGTCCCGTCCAGGCGCGACTTTCACGTAATCAGTGACGGTCTGCTCAACCCCTATCGCAGGCGAAATTACTCCGACCGGCACCAGAAGATCGAACCTGTAATCGAGCAGACGCCGGCTATCTGAGCCGACGGACCCGTTGAATGCCGTCTAAGGAATGCACCTCGGCCAGGGCCGGCGGCTACTCCCACCGCGCAGCGCATACAACGCCGACTACCGTGGCCAGCTCAACTGGTTCCTGGGAAGATGCTCGTTGGGGTCGTTCACCTCAATTGAATTGCCGTTAGCTAGTCGATCGATGAACACCACCACGGTGGTGCCCCCGGCGTGCGCTTGACTCGGAAAAACGATTCCGGTGTAGCCAACGTCCCGGACTAGGTCGCTCAGCACCCAAGTCGGCGGCTCGACATGTTGCTCGAACTTCCAGTAGCGCCAGTCCTCGCGCCAATCGCGCCAAAGCTCATCCCAATTCCCTCTGTCGAGCTGCCGCAGGTCCACCAGGTCACTAAGATCGGCCACGTACGAGCAGATGGTGCACGGCGGAAGGAAAGCGGAGGTCTGCTGGTATCGCGCAGCGCTGTCAGTACTTCCAGCGACAGGTACAGCGCCTCGACCCCTTCGCGGTTGAAGCGTCCACCCTTCAGCGCGGCGCCCGCGCCGCTCATGGGGCGGGCGGCCCAGCGCGGAGTGTGGGCGCGATAGAGTGTGGTTCCCTTCGGCAGATCGGTGAGGATCATCCAACGAAACCTGCGCTGATAGATTCTAGGTAGTCGATCGCATCCTCGGTTCGGCCATCCTGCACCAACTGGAGGATCGTCTTATGACGAAACGCCGGGATTGGATGGTTCTTGATGAAGAACAGCGCGCGTTCAAGGTCCGGTTGAAGCGCGACAGCCGCCGACACAACTCGCATCAGGTCACGCAGGGCGCTCTGGAGCCTCGGCGACTCGGGATGGGTGCGCAGTGTGTTCCGGTGCACGCCGGCAATGGCGGCCAGATCCTGCTGCTGCAACCCGAGCACGTTAGCGAGGTTCACCGCCGAAAGTCGGGAGGTTCCCGCTTCTCGGGCAGATTCCAACACGTCAGCAAAGGTGTCTGGACTCATCTCTTGGCTCCGACGAGCATGCAATGGGCACATTATACGCACAGTGTCGGCATAGTGGGTGCGGCGCCGAAAATCGGTTTGTTTCAGGGAAACGCGTGGCTGGGCGTCTCACTTGTCTGCTAACTACGCACATACATAAGAGCGATTCCTTTTATGTCGAGCTCCAAAGCCATAAGAGGCTATCCAGGCAGTAATTTCAGAACTTGCAACTCGACGGCGGAAATGGATACGCTGCCGGCCGGCTTCCGGGCCCACAGTTTCACGCGACGTCTCGTAGAAGTATGACCTTGCGCCTGCGTGTTCCCGCCCATCACGTCGTAAGGCCGAAATCATGCTGCGCACGGCTTCCTATTGCCATCGACTGGCTGGCGCGCCCGGGGTCGTGACTAAAACCAGAACCGCGGTTGTGGAGGCGAGATGCCCGTGTTCGGCATGACAACACCATGCGCGTCATCGACGCGGCGCTGTGCTCGACTCTGAGAATGAGAGGGTTGATCTCAACGCCAGTTGCCCGTTTATAGCCGGACCTCGAAACGGAGCTTGTCCTTCTCTGTGATTCCCCGAATTGCTTGCAAGGGCGCCCGTGCCGCCAGGATGTTGGCCGGCAAACTGCGAGTGACAACGCTGCCCGACCCAACGACGGCGCCATCGCCAATCTCAACGCCCGGCATCACATGCGCGCTACCGCCCGAGCCAGACGGCGCTTCCAATCTTCACGGGCCTCCCGATATATGCACCCTTGCATCGTCGGTACGGTCAAGCGAGTGGTTCGCCGTGAGGATGAGCATGGAGCAGTGCACGTCGCTGCAGATTACGCCTTTTCGAGAAACGGCTGAGTGCGCCGAGCAAAGTACATTTCGATCGTCCTCTGCCGGCGCAAGCTAAACGACGTGCGAGGTGCGCTTAAGCTGACTGCCAACGGCAACGCAGCTTGCGCCATATTAGGCGTTCCTCACCCTACACTCGTCTCGCGACAAAACCAAACAAGATGACGCGCCCGTGGCTCTGCTTCTTGGTAGAGGCGCTTTGCACGTCCTGCGGACCAAGCTGGCGGCGCTGAATAGCGGGATCGAGGAGCGGGAGCCGATCTCGACTTCCACAGAATATTCCCAGTCTTGATAACAGTATCCTAGAGGCGGCCATGGCCGCGCGATTTGCCGCACCGTCGATATCGCGGCGCGTTGGGGCGATTGTTCTCAGTCCCACAATGGTCAGTTTCCCGTGCCTCTATTGATGAACTCCCCAGATGGCTTAATGTTCGACACACGGGTTTCAAAGGCAATGTCGGAGACCTGAAGAGAGACGACGCCAGCTCGAGTATCGACCCCGTAGCCGTCTCGAGTAGGCATTTTGGAAGGAAGCAAATGAGAAACGACGCGATGGATTTTCTCGGTGCCGGCGAGCAGGACGGTACTAACGAGCAGGCTGAAGTTGCTGCGGGGCAGGACCGTCGTTGGAGGTGGAAGTCAGGCGAGCGCGCTCACGGAGCGAACTGGGCGTGGGCGCATCAAACCGAGTCGTACGACTGGATGGACCGGCACGATCTGCTTCGTGCGTCGGACGGCTGCGCGTCGGACGACGCCGGCTCCCATCACGTTTTCCCGACGAAGGAATGAGATTTCTGATGCCGCGCCGCTTAAATTCGGCTTCATGCAATCAAGCAAGGGAAAGCGTATTAGAAGTCAGACCAAAACTCCCCCTTCAGGAAAGATTTGGCGAGATATAACTCATCTCGTGCATTGCTTTGCGGCGCCACGGGATATGTAGTCGAGTACCGCGGTCACCCGCTTGTTCCGCTGCGCCATTTGCTTTCGGAGGCTACCAGCCTGCGGTTATAGAGGACTTCAAAAGACTATCTCATAGAATCCGACGCAGATCAGAAGAGCGCCGGCGAACGCACCGGTCTATCGTCCCACCCAGTGCGCTCCCAATTTGTCCAGGTAGATGCCGAGCCGGATTTTGAGTCGAAGAGCCGTGCTCGCAATCCTCGATGCTGGCAAGGCAACGGGCGAATGGCACTCCAGCGCGGCGATCGTCGAGTCGCTGAGCACCGTCGTGAATGAGCACGATCGCCACATGAGAGAGGTGCAATTCGGCCTAGTTTTGGCTGCTTTCGATGACATCGCGACATCACCCTTCGAGTATCAATTCGAACTGATATGCCGCATACCCGCGTGGGCGCTCGAGGCGTGGACGTGGCTACGCGCAAATTCCGAGGAGAGTGAACACGACGTCGACGCATGACCAGAGACGACAAGAAACGACAGACCGAGCAGTTTCGAATGGCTGACTACGAATCTGTCCGTCAAAACGGGTCAACGTCACGCAGCCACGAGATGCGATTCCGCGCCCGCGCGAACCCTCACTAGGGTTCAGCAACTGCGATGCTGTCGCTCGGCGCAGCCCCGGAAAAGCTCATCATGAACGGGGCTACGCCACCAGGTTTGGCCGTGACAGGCGGCCGTTGGTTTCAACCCAATGGTTCTCTCTTTGTCGCGGAGTCGCCCGTCCGGGCGTTGCCGAGAATCGCCGGAAGCGCTCTCGCGTGTTTGGGCGCAACGGCAGAAGTCTAGGCAAGGGTACGCCGACGCGCAGTAGCGGGACTTCTCGGAACTACCAGAAATAAAACTGCGAAAAGCTGTCGCTTTTTCCGTGTTTCGACGCTACGAATTGGTTAACCAATCGGATTCGGGTTTGCTCTAAGCATCGCTTAATCTAATTGGTATATGATCGCGCGCGCCTAGAAGGGGTCGTTCTTGAGCCTGTGCTTATGCTCCCTCAGGTGTTCGGGACCGTATCGCGATGTCACGCAAACCCGAATCCACACGCATGATGGCGGCCGCCACACCGCTTGACGAACACTCCCGGCCGGGGATTCGAATGAACGCCATATCGGAAGAAAAAGATACGCTCACCGACAGTGAGATCCAATTGATGGTGCGGGTCGTCACTGCCTTGCGGGAAGGAGAGGCTGTACCGGAGTTGCCAGCCGACTGGACCGGCAGCAAAGGACAGCTCGCAGCGCAACTGAACATGCTGGCTGACCAATGCATGCATCAGGCGCTCGCGTTCGGACGTGCCGCCGGGAATACGACAGCACGCGCAGGCGGCAGTGTGCCGAGGGTCGAAGAAGAAGGGCGGAGCGGCTTCTGGCTGCAACAGGCCCGTCAGTTCAACGCATTGATAGCAGAAACTGATAGTGCAAGCGCGTGTACCCGGGAAATCTACAGCTCGCTCGTCGCTCTGAGAAAGGGAGAGGCCGCCGCGCTTCCCGCCGACTGGCATGGTCTGCATGGCAAGCTCGCGGACGTCTTCAACGATGTCCTCGATCAGAATATCCGCATGTCTGACGAGCTCGCGCGACTCAGCCGGGCCGTCGGAAAGGAAGGTCGCATTCACGAGCGTGCCACATTGCCCGATCCCCGCGGTTTCTGGCGGCGCTCGATCGACGCGGTCAATTCGCTGATCGTCGATCTGGTCCACCCAACCAGCGAAGTGGCACGCGTCATCGGCGCGGTGGCGCAGGGCGATCTCAGCAAGAGCATGGCGCTCGAAGCGGACGGACGGGCGCTCGAAGGCGAATTCCTGCGCACGGCGAAGATCATTAACCGAATGGTGGAGCAGCTCGGCACGTTTGCGGCGGAGGTCACGCGCGTCGCGCGCGAGGTCGGCACCGAAGGCGAACTCGGCGGTCAGGCGGACGTGCAGGGCGTCGCCGGCACATGGAAAGACCTGACCGATTCCGTGAACTCAATGGCCGGAAACCTGACGAGCCAGGTGCGAAACATCGCGGAAGTGACCAAGGCGGTCGCGGCGGGCGACTTGTCCAAGAAAATCACCGTCGACGTCAAGGGCGAAATTCTTGAGTTGAAAAACACCATCAACACGATGGTCGATCAGTTGCGCTCGTTCGCCTCCGAGGTGACGCGGGTGGCGCGCGAGGTGGGCACCGAAGGCAAGCTCGGCGGCCAAGCGGATGTCAAGGGCGTCGCGGGAACGTGGAAGGACCTCACCGACAACGTCAACTTCATGGCGGGCAATCTGACGAGCCAGGTGCGCAATATCGCAGAAGTCACGACGGCCGTGGCGGCCGGCGACCTTTCGAAGAAAATCACCGTCGATGTGAAGGGTGAAATCCTCGAACTGAAGAACACCATCAACACGATGGTCGATCAGTTGAGATCCTTTGCTTCGGAAGTGACACGCGTGGCGCGCGAAGTCGGTACGGAAGGCAAGCTCGGCGGCCAGGCCGACGTGAAAGGTGTCGCCGGAACGTGGAAGGACCTGACTGACTCCGTCAACTCGATGGGCAGTAACCTGACTGCTCAGGTGCGCAACATCGCGGACGTGACTACCGCCGTGGCCGCCGGCGATCTCTCGAAGAAGATCACGGTCGACGTGAAAGGCGAAATCCTTGAACTGAAGAACACCATCAATACGATGGTTGACCAGTTGAGCTCGTTCGCGTCGGAAGTGACACGCGTCGCGCGCGAAGTCGGGACGGAAGGCAAGCTGGGTGGTCAGGCCGATGTGCAGGGCGTAGCCGGAACGTGGAAGGACCTCACCGATTCGGTGAATTCAATGGGCGGCAATCTGACCGCGCAGGTGCGTAACATTGCCGAGGTGACCACCGCTGTCGCTGCGGGTGACCTCTCGAAGAAGATTACGGTGGACGTCAAGGGCGAAATCCTCGAACTCAAGAACACGATCAACACGATGGTCGACCAGTTGCGCTCGTTCGCCTCGGAAGTGACACGTGTCGCGCGAGAGGTCGGCACGGAAGGCAAGCTCGGCGGTCAGGCCAACGTGCAAGGAGTGGCGGGGACGTGGAAGGATTTGACCGACTCGGTCAATTCGATGGGCAGCAACCTGACTGCGCAGGTGCGCAACATCGCGGACGTGACGACGGCGGTAGCCGCGGGCGATCTTTCGAAGAAGATCACCGTCGATGTGAAGGGTGAAATCCTCG
>NZ_JFHE01000061.1 GCF_000698555.1 Caballeronia grimmiae
ACGCCTGCATGTACAGGCGTTCGCGGTCGTATAGCGGAAGCAGTCGCGGGTCCATCAGACGGGCGTTCCCACGGTCAGAAATGAGCTGACACTGAACCGCCAGTGAAAGCTAATGGGTTCCTCGGTTCCGCAGTCTGCAGCGACATTCATCAACCCTCCCCGTATCGATTGGCTCATCCGACCGTGTCGATCGACTGCAAACGCGACTTGCATTGTCGACAAAGGGGTCCAGAGCTACCGCTCCCAGTATCAAATGTTTGCAAACCTGCCGATAGGTGCACAATTCTTAAAAACGGGGAGTCGAAGCCCACTCTTATTGCGGCCTGAATGCGAGCGTGCTACGGCGCGTCAACGCATTCGAGCTGAGAGGCGGGAAAGTCCTACGGCTATGAGTTCGTTGCATGTTGTCAGTGACTAAGCGCCTTACGACGATCAGCCGCAGATAACTGCGTAGAGGCATGGCGCAAGGCCAAGGTCAGGCGCGGCCCGTTCGCACCTCGTAGGCGCATGCCGGTCGCATCGAATCGACTATCCGCAGCATCGGCACGCAGTTCCAGCCCTGCGCGATCTAGGCTTGCGTCGAACCGTAGCGGACGAATGAGTAGAGATGGTCGAATAACGAGTGGGAGTTCCAACGGGAACGCCGGTGATCTCGCTCATGCTGCAGCGCCTTACTAAAGAGCAAGAACAACGGCCAAGGGCGCCGTAACACGCCGACACCTTTTCATTCCACAGCGTCAGGGAGGTGTCGAGCGTGAACTGCGTTCGGTGACAACTGTCAAGAAGGGAGCCTCACGATTCGTGTCATTCATTCTCGGCTTGCCGAAGGACCAGGCGGCTGCTGAAGTCGCGCTCACGCCGCAGTTCGACCCGCTCGAACAGCCCATCGGCGATGGCGTTCTAAAGCGCACGCTTCTTCGCGATGTCGCGCCCCTGGTTCAATGTCGCTCGAATGACGATGCAATTATCCGCGCCGCTGATTCCAAGCCGACCACGACCGATGACGAAACTCTCCACGCCATCCTTAGCGATAGCCTGCAAACGATCGTTCTTCAGCACGTCGAGCGGTAGTACGCATCGAGGGTTGCGAACCACTTCCCCTATCGTCGCGCAAACTCACGCAACGCCTCAATTAAACCCAGCCACATTTAACGATACCGCCGATGCAACCGCAGCCGTGGCACACCGTCTTCGCGCACGATCACAACTGCGTTCTGCTCGAATACGGCCATCAGTTCATCGGCGACGAACTCATCGGCTCCGAGCACAAATAAACTAACTTCCGCTCTCCAGACGCCGCCCGGATCGATACCCGCTCCCGCCAGCGCAGTCCGCCCCGACCGACCGATGTACGCGACAAGCGCCTCCTGTCGAACCGCGTTCTCGTGTTCACCGAGTATTTCTCCAAACGGATTGAACGCCGTCAAGAACACCGCGCTCGTCACGCCATGACGCGCCAACAGCGAGGCAACCGCGTCGTTCTTCTCGTCGATGATCATGTCGATCGGCGGCTCGCCATCAATGCGATAAATGGCTGAACGGTAAGCACGCAGCGTGTCGTCGGGAATCGAAGTCATGGCGATACGTTACCGGAGCGCAAAGGCGCACGCAAACGCGGCCATCATTCACAAAACCAGCGCCTATACTGAATTCAGCGTCTCATGCGAGGAGGATGCCATGGCACGCAAGTACATCGATTGCCGCGAGTTTCCGAGCGACACGAACTGCACGGTCGCGTTATCCGCCGACTCCGAAGACGAACTGTTGGAAGCCGCCGTGCAGCACGCGGTAAGCGTCCATCGGCATGAAGATTCGCCGGAGTTGCGCTCGGAGCTGAAGAAGCTCTTTCACGACGGCACGCCGCCCGTGGAGCGGCCAGGCGCGTGAGATTCGCGCTCCGCTAACCGAGTTCGAACGTCGTCACGCCGAATACACGATCGAGCGGCGCAGCGGGCGCCGCTCGCGTGTACATGCGCGCCGTTTCGAAGTCGCTGGTCATGTCGTGCTCGGCTGCGAGCGCGACGGCCAACGCGTTGCTCTCCGGTACATCGAGAAACACGGTCTCGCCTGCGATCGATGAAACCAGCGCCCGATAAAGCGCGCGTGCAGTCGGCAAATCATCGGCGAAAAGCGGGCCGATCTTGTATCCGTTACGGCAACGACGCACGACGCCGTATCCGCGCACGATTTCGCCATCGACTGCGGCGAGCGCACGCGCCTCGCGCTGAGCGATCCACGCGCGCAAGAATGCCGGACGCGCCGACATGAAGCAGCGCGCGTCGTAGTCGCACAGGCGATCGAACGGAACGCTCGACGCATCCACTATCGCGACACCGGACAATCGATCGTCACCACGCATCGCTACGGTTCGATAACGCACATTGCGATACGCCAGCACGAAGCCCGACTTTCGATAGTTGGGCTGCTGCGCAATGACGCCGTCGAGTCCGACGTTGCGTTCGCCCAGATACGCGATGCCGGCGCGCCAGAGACGTATTCCAAAGCCGTTGCTGCGCCATTCTGGCCGCACGATGTAGAGGCCGATGAAGCCGAACGCGTCGTCGTAGGCCACCGCCGATATGCAGCCGATGGGTTCATCGTCCCATGTGCCAATGAAAAAGCCGTCGGGGTCGGCCGCATGGAAGCAGCGCGCATCGTCGAGGCCGGGATTCCATCCCTCCGCCGCGGCCCAGTCGAGCGCCGTGGCGAGATCGGCCAGGTTCATGCGACGGATGATGAAACGAGCGTTATCGGGACTGGGTGACATGCGGCGCGCCTTATCGGAATGGGCGGTGCATGCAGTGTCGCGCGTTTGCGGCTTGGGGAAAAGACAGGCGGAAGAAACAGGCGGGGAGAAATGATGAACAGCGGGGGCACAACGGCAAGGGCTACGCCATCACTACGTGCAGCCTGTACGCCGCTCGCTGCGGCTAAAGCTTTGACGCGAGCGCCAGTCTTCAGAGCGCAGCACGTATTCGCCGTCCTCGCGCGCTTCGTGCTCGGAGCCGAACCCTTCGTCGCTATAGGCGACCACTTTCATCCCGCCGCCGGCTGCGCGTTCAACGGTGATTCCCCAATGCCAGCCGCCTTCCTGATGAAAGACATGTAGCGTCGGATTCGGTGATGTGGTCAGTTCCATATATGCGGCTCCTACAAGTCGACGTTCGCCATGCTTCCTGACTTGACGCGCGTTCTTGATGACGGACGCTTCGAGTTAGCCCCTTTCATGGGCAAAGATTTCATGCGGCAATGCCGGCTCCCTGAACAGCATACTCAATGAAATGCTGCGTCGCAACACGGGCTTTCCCCAGCGTGGTGTCGATGAAACGTTTAGCGGGCGAAGCACTAAACATAGAGGTAAATCGCTACCAGATGTAACGTTCACTCCGCGTGCGCCCGCAACAGATACCGCCCGATTGCTTACGTTTTAGTTACGCGGCATTCAGGCAGCATCCTCGTCACACGTTGCTTTGCACTTACATGTCGACGACGCGATTAAAGTCACCGCGTCATTGCCGTGCATCAGGCGCATAAGCGACGCATCTAAGCCCGCGGCTTATCTCCACGGAGAATACGTCGCGCGATGCTCCAGCGATGCACTTCCGACGGGCCATCGTAGATGCGGAACGCGCGCATGTCAGCGAAAATCCGCGCGACCACGGTCTCATGCGTGACGCCCTGCCCACCCAGCACTTGCACCGAGCGATCCACGACGCGCCATAACGCTTCCGACGACACGACCTTCGCGATGCTCGACTCATGCTTGCCGAGCACGCCCTGATCGAGCACCCACGCGCAGTGCCAGATGGCGAGCCGCGTCACATGCAGATCCATCTCGTTGTCGGCGAGCATGAAGCCGACGCCTTCGTGTTCGCCGAGCGCCTTGCCGAACGCCTGCCGCCGTCGCGCATGTTCGCTCGCGACATCGTGCGCGCGGCGTGCCGCACCGAGCCAGCGCATGCAGTGCGTAAGACGCGCGGGCGAAAGACGAACCTGTGCATAGCGAAAGCCTTCACCCGGCTCGCCGAGCACGTTTGCAGCCGGCACGCGCAGGCCATCGAAACGCACCACGCCATGACCGCCCGGAAAACACGTATCGAGCGAATCCATCGAACGCTCGATCACGATGCCTTCGCTCTTCATGTCGGCGAGAAACATGGTCGCGGGGCCATCGGCGAACTTTGCCATGATGATCGCGACAGCCGCGCCTTCCGCGCCGGTAATGAACCACTTGCGGCCATCGATGACGTACTCGTCGCCATCCCGCGTGGCGATGGTCTGCAGCATCGCCGGGTCCGCGCCCGCGCCGGGCGGCGGCTCCGTCATGCAGAAGCACGAGCGAATCTCGCCCGCCGCCAGAGGACGCAGCCAGCGCTCCTTCTGCTCGGGCGTTGCGATGGCTTCCAGCAAATGCATGTTGCCTTCATCCGGCGCGGCGATGTTCAGCGCAACCGGCCCGAGCGGTGAATAACCCGCTTCTTCGAAGAGGATCGCCTTGGCGACGTGTCCCAGTCCGAGCCCGCCATATTCCGGCGATACATGGCTCGATAACAAACCCGCCTTGCGCCCCTTGGCGATGAGTTCGGCGCGCAAGTCCTCGTTCGGGCCATGCGGCGTGCAACGCGGATCGCGCTCGAATGGCACGATCTCCTCTGCGATGAACGCGCGCACGCGGGCTTGCAATTCGGTCAGTTCGGGCGAAAGCGAAAAGTCCATCGGCGGTCCTTGGTTTTCGTTGAGTAAAGCGCGCTTAGCCTTGCGCGCGCCCTTCTTTATTCATCGTATTCGCTGTACTTGCGCGCATCGCCGCGAACCTTGTGCACCGGATACTTCACACGATTGATCGCCATCTTCTCGAGCAGCGCGCCGTGCAAATCGACATCGAGTGAATCCGCCAGCATGATCAGATAGGCGAGGACGTCGGCCATTTCATGGCGAACGGCGCGCAGTTTGGCGTCGTCGAGTTCGATCTTGTCGCCAGTGGCAAGCCATGTGAACGGCTCGAGCAACTCGCTTGCTTCGACGCTCAATGCCGCCGCCAGATTCTTGGGCGAATGGAAACGGCTCCAGTCCCGCTCGCGCACGAATTCGCGCAGCACATCGCGCATTGCCATGAGTTCGCTTGTTGCCTTGCTAGCGTCTGACTCATTCATTCGTCATCTCACTCATTGCGATTGCGCGGGATAAAGGCCCAGCGTCCGCGCGTGCAATCGTGCAAGGCCGAGCAGCGCATTGGTAAAAGGCGTGGGCACGCCGGTCATCGCGCCGAGCTCTTGCACCGAAGTCACGAGCGCATCTAGTTCGACGGCCTTGCGCGCTTCGACATCCTGCAGCATCGACGTTTTCATCGCGCCCAGCTTGAGCGTGACCGCGTGACGATCGGCCGGTTCCTGTTCGATCGCAATGCCGAAGCGCGCGCCAATCTCTTTCGCTTCGAGCATCACCTGAGTGACGAAGTCGCGCACCAGATCATCGCTGAGGATGCGATCCGTCGTCGCGCCGGTGATCGCGCTGATCGGGTTCATCGTCATGTTGCCCCACAGCTTGAACCACACATCGCGCTGGATCTGCCGCGACATGGACGCGTCGAAGCCCGCCTGAGCGAGAAGCTCGACGAGCGATTCGACTCGCTCGCTCGGTTTGCCGCTCGCCTCGCCAAGAATAAGCCCCTTGCCCTGTCGATGACGGATGACACCCGGCGCTTCGACAAAGCAGCTCGCATGGACGACGCAGCCGACCGTCTGCGCGACGGGGATGGCCGCAGCGATCGCGCCATGCGGATCGACTGATGCAAGACGCCGGCCGGCGAACGCGTCGCCCAGGCCTTCGCAGAACCACCACGGCACGCCGTTCATCGCGGTCAGCACGGTCGTATGCGAGCCGATCAGCGGCGCGATGTGCGCGGCCACCGATTCCATCGCCGGCGCTTTGACTGCGATCACGACCAGGTCCTGCGGCCCGAGATCTGCCGGTGCGGCGCTCGTCCTCACCTGCACCTCATGCGTCGCGTCCTGCTCGACGAGCCTCAGCCCGTGCGTCTGCAGCGCGTCGAGCGTCGCGCCGCGTGCGACGACGCTGACATCGCATCCTGCCTGCGCGAGCTTCACGCCGATCCACCCGCCGATCGCCCCTGCGCCGTATATGCAAACCTTCATCGTGCCGTCCTCGCCATGAGCCGTGAAGCGCCCATTGTAAGAGCAGTCGCGCGCTTTGCACGACTGGTGCAAACGATCGAATTTAAGCGCGGCCGGCGCTTTTTCAAGAGCGCGAAAACGAATAAAAGAGCACGTTGAAAATGCACGATGCGCTATTGAAACGATAGACGCCGCTCCTATTTTCGATGCAACGGCGGCGGCGCGATTCGCGGCCTTCAACGATCAACCCGTCGATCAACTTATTCGCATTATCGGAGGCTGGACCATGAGTGACTTCTACTTTGGCGGCGACCTGTTTCAGGAGCTGGACCGCATGCAACGGCAAGTGTCGAATCTATTCGGCAATCTTCCTTCGAGCATTCGTTCGAGCCGCACCGATGTCTTTCCGCAATTGAATATCGGCAGCACCGACGACGCCGTCGAAATCGTGGCGTTTGCGCCGGGCGTCGATCCCGCATCGCTCGATGTCACCGTCGACAAGGGCACGCTGACGATCAGCGGCGAGCGCAAGGCCGAGACCCCGACCGAAGGCGCGCGCACTTATGCGAAAGAGCGCTTCACGGGCAGCTTCCGCCGCGTGATCGAGCTGCCGCAAAACGCGGACATCGACAAGGTCACGGCCCGTTATGAGAACGGCACGCTGTCCATTACCGTCGGCAAGCGCGAAGCGTCCAAGCCGCGCGCCATCACCATTCAGTAATCGAAGATCCGGAGCACACCATGACCGACACGACTCAGATTGCCCAGCGCAACGAAAGCGAAGTCACGCGCAAGAACGATGAAACGGTGCGCCGCGCAACGATCACGCCGCCCGTCGATATCGTCGAAGACAGCCACGGCATCACGCTATGGGCCGATCTGCCCGGCGTGCCGCGCGACAAGCTCGATGTAAAAGTGCATGACGCAAGGCTCTATATCGAAGCGGAAGCCGTCGTATCGGCGCATGCGGGATTGCGCGTGCATCATGCCGAAGTGCGCGCGCCGCGCTTTGCCCGCGCCTTCACTGTCAGCGATGATTTCGACACCACGAAAATCGACGCCAATCTCACGAATGGCGTTCTGAAGCTGACCATTCCGCGCCGCGAAGAAGCACGTCCTCGACGCATCGACGTGCGTTCGAACTGATAAAGCCCGAGCGAACAATGGCCGCGAATCTCGCGGCCATTTTTTTATCTGGCGCGAGTGTCCCTTTATACTTCTGGCGGCGGTTCAGAACTACTCGAATTCATTGCTAAAGAAAAGGGACGATCGTGAATAGGCTGTTGACGGTGTTAGTGGGTTCCATGCTGGCCGTGTCCATCGGCGCACAGGCGAAAGACTGGTCGACCATTCGCTTTGGCGTCGACGCCAGCTATCCGCCGTTCGAATCGAAAGCGCCTGACGGCAAGCTCGTCGGTTTCGATATCGATGTCGGCAATGAGTTGTGCCGCCGCTTGCAAGCGAAATGCGTGTGGGTCGAAAACGCATTCGACGGCATGATTCCGGGCCTCAAATCGCGCAAGTTCGACGGCGTGCTGTCCACCATGTCGATGACGCCCTCGCGCGTCAAGCAAATCGCCTTCTCCAGCAAACTCTTTCACGTCCCGACGCGCCTCGTCGCAAAGCGCGATTCGAAGATCGAGCCGACGGCGGAATCGCTTGCGGGCAAATCGGTCGGCGTCGAGCAAGGCTCGATGCAGGAGACCTATGCCAAGGCGCATTGGGGCGCTAAAGGCGTGACGGTCGTATCGTATGCGGATCAGGATCAGGTCTATGCGGACTTGCTGACTGGCCGCCTCGATGCATCGCTGCAAAACGCGGTGCAGGCGGAACGCGGTTTTCTGGAGACGCCGCGCGGCAAGCCTTACGCTTTTGCCGGTCCGGCGCTCGAAGACAGCGCGATCTTCGGTCCCGGCACGGCCATCGGCCTGCGCAAGGAAGACACCGATCTCAAGGACAAGCTCGACGGCGCCATCGCCGCGATGATCAAGGACGGCACGTACAAGCGCATCGAGCAGAAATACTTCGACTTCGACATCTACGGCGAGTGAGCTGTGCGGTTTTCTCCGATAATTAACGCAGCCTTGCGATAGGGACTGTCGTTATTGCACGAACGGCACGCTGAAACTTACACTGAAAATCACGATAGTTTCGGCGTTTCGCGGGTGGCCGCCATCGGCATGGACCTTGCATCGAGGCGGCACATGGAGAACTGCTTCGGGGACATCATGCATCACTCGATCGAACCTCACGAGCTTGGAAAAGTCGACCTCGCATGCTTTCAGATCGTGCAGGTTTCCGACGGCACGAATACCGTCGTGCTTTGGGAAGCGCCCGATCCGGAGGCTTCAATGCCTCTGCACATGCAGGCCGCGACGCTGACCATTCGTCTGTGCGACCCACTCAACCCGGTGCGCAGAAAGGACGTATGCGAGCGTTTGCAGGCGCATCTCGCGGCATCGCGAAGGGCAAACAAGAGCGCGGCGCGCCAGCGCACGCACGCGCATCGCTCGGGCACGGCGCAACATCGCGTTTGAGCGGCTAGCTGCGGCTATAGCGATTTGCTCAGGAAATCCCACAGCGCATCGTCGACGGAATACGGGACGTTGAAGCGAAAACACGCGCTCGGCGCATCGCCCGGCCGAAAGTACGAACCGGGCGCGAGCCAGATGCCGTGCTCGAGCGCGCGCGTCGCGACCGTGCCTGCATCCGAAGGATCGATCGGCAAACTGGCCCACACGAACAGACCGGCGCGCGGACGCCTGAACAAGGTCACGCCCAGTGCATCCAGGCGCTCTTCGACGAGCGCATGCGCGTCCTTGAGCTTGTCGGCGACGAATTCGACGTGCCGCGCATAACGCCCTTCGGTCAGCACTTTTTCGACGATACGCTCCGTCGCTTCCGACGAAGTCAGGCCCACGGCCATCTTCGTGCGCGCCAGCTCGCGCAGCACGTCGCGCTCGGCAACGACGTAGCCGCATCGCAGCGACGGCGTGATGGTCTTCGCAAAACCGCCGACGTACAACACGCGATTCAAGCCTTCCATCGCCGCCAGCAGTGGCGCGCCGGGCGGGGCCAGTTCGCGGTTCACGTCGTCCTCGACGACCCACATGCCATGACGCTCCGCAATCTGCATCAGCCGGAACGCGGATGCCATGCTGAACGTCGCGCCAGTCGGATTTTGCAGCGTCGTATTGAGGAAGATGGCCTTCGGCCGATGCTCAATCACGATGCGCTCGAACACGTCCGTATCGATGCCCGCCACCGTGCGCGGGACGCCATGCACGTCCAGTCCGGCGAGCTTGAGAATCTGCAGCAGATTGCAGTAGCCGGGGTCCTCGACGACCACCGCGTCGCCGGGGCGCAGCAAGGTGCGCACGATCAGATCGAGCGCCTGCGTCGCGCCCGCTGTCAGCAGCACGTTGGTCGCGGCATCGACCGGCAAGCCATGACGATCCAGTTGCTCGGCAATGCGTTCACGCAGCGGCGCGAAGCCGTACGGGTGCCCGTAATCCGCGAGGCGCGCCGCCGGCACGCGACTCATCGCGCGCAACGCATGGTGCAGGCCGCTTTCGTTGACCCATTCGTTCGGCAGCCAGCCGCAGCCGGATTTGATCGGCACCGAATGATCGGCGAAGACATCGGAGAGCAGCCATGTCGCCGTGAGGCTCGGCGGCTGCCATTCGACCGGGCGCGGGCGTTTGGAGCGGTCGCGCTGCGCCACGCGATAGCCCGAACCGCGCCGCGCGGTCACGAGCCCCATCGATACGAGCCGGCCATAGGCTTCTGTCACCGTGAAGGTGCTCAGGCCCTGTTGCCCGGCCAGACGGCGCACGGACGGCAGAATTGCGCCCGCGCGCAGGGTCTCCGCTTCGATCGCGGACGAAAACGCGCGCACGAGTTGTTCGACGAGCGTCGGCGCTTGCCGTGAACCGCGCTCCAGCTTCAGTTCTATCATGGGATGGTTCGACCGATGTCAGCCAACACAGTTTGCCGCATTTTGCCAGCACAGTTGGCAGCGCAGTAAAGCGACTGTCTATGCCGCGCAATTTTGTCCGGCACTAGAGTGAGCGTTCTTTCCCGGAGACCCGTTATGAATGCTCGCCCCGTCATCGATGATCTGTCGTCGTTCTGGATGCCTTTCACCGCGAACCGCCAGTTCAAGAGCGCGCCGCGTCTCTTGGAAAGCGCGAAAGGGATGTACTACCGCTCGACCGATGGCCGCGAAGTGCTCGACGGCTGCGCGGGTCTCTGGTGCGTGAACGCGGGCCATTGCCGCGACGAAATCGTCGATGCCGTGCAGAAGGCGCTCGGCACGCTGGATTTCGCGCCGACGTTCCAGATGGGACATCCGCTCGCGTTCGAGGCGGCGTCCAAAGTGGCCGCGCTGATGCCCGAAGGACTGGACCGCATCTTCTTCACGAACTCCGGCTCCGAGTCGGTCGACACGGCGCTCAAGATCGCGATTGCCTACCATCGGGCGCGCGGCGAAGGACAGCGCACGCGCCTCATCGGGCGGGAGCGCGGCTATCACGGCGTGGGCTTCGGCGGCATTTCGGTGGGCGGCATCGCGCCGAATCGCAAGACGTTTTCCGGCGCGCTGCTGCCGTCGGTCGATCATCTGCCGCATACGCATGATCTCGCCCACAACGCGTTTTCGAAGGGACAGCCCGCGTGGGGCGAGCACCTCGCGGATGAACTCGAACGCATCGTCGCGCTGCACGACGCATCGACGATCGCGGCGGTGATCGTCGAACCGGTCGCGGGTTCCACCGGCGTGCTGATACCGCCGAAGGGCTATTTGCAGAAGCTGCGCGACATCTGCACGAAGCACGGCATCCTGCTGATTTTCGATGAAGTCATCACCGGCTTCGGCCGTCTCGGCGCAGCGACCGCAAGCGCGTTCTTCGGCGTGACGCCTGACCTCATCACGATGGCCAAGGCGATCAACAACGCGGCCATTCCGATGGGCGCAGTCGCCGCGCATCGCCGGGTGCACGACGCCATCGTCGATGCAGGCGCGGCCAACGCCATCGAACTGTTTCACGGCTACACGTATTCCGCCCATCCGGCGGCGACCGCGGCGGCCATCGCCACACTCGATCTTTACGCACGCGACAAGCTCTTCGAGCGCGCGGCATCGAAGGCGGAGAAGTTCGAAAGCGCGGCGCACGCGCTGCGCGACGCGCCGTTCGTAAAGGACATTCGCAATCTCGGACTCGTCGCCGGGATCGAGCTCGAATCGCGCGAAGGCGCGCCGGGCGCGCGCGCCTATGAGGTCTTCGTCAAGTGCTTCGAGGCGGGCGTGCTGGTGCGCTATACCGGCGACATCCTCGCGTTCTCGCCGCCGCTCATCATCGAAGACGATCAGATCGATCAGATCTTCGGGACCGTGCGGAAGGTGCTGGAAAGCGTGAAGTAGGTTTGAGACGATCGCGCGTGTCTATGAGACGCGCGCGCATTCACGCCGATGCGGTGCGCCCCCTACAGTTGAGCCATGCCATGCAGATGGCGATCAACGAACCCAGGAGCGCACCATGTCACGTCTTTCTCAGATCAACGTCAACGAAGCCAGCGGCAAGACCGCCGAACTTTTCACCGCCATCAAGAAGGCCGCCGGCCGCGTGCCGAACGCGTATGCGACGGTCGGCACGCACAGCCCCGGCGCACTCGGCGCGGCGCTCGCCAACGACGCCGTGCTCGCAAAGAGCAGTCTCGACAAGGCCGATGCCGAAGCCATCAAGCTTGCCGTCAGCGAACTCGCGGGCTGTGACTACTGTGCTGCGGCGCATACGGTCGTCGGCAAGATGGCCGGCCTCACGCAACTGGAAACGCAGCAGATCCGCGCGGGCGAGGCGACCGGCAACGCGAAGCGCGATGCGCTCGTGCGCTTCGTGCGGCAAGTGGCGGATTCGCGCGGCACCGTCGATGCCCGCGTGCTCGCGGATGTGCGCGAAGCCGGCTACACGGAAGCGCAAGTCATCGACGCGCTGTTCGCGATGAGCGTCATCAACTTCACGAACCTCGTCAATCGCGTGAATGACACCACGCTGGATTTCCCCGCGCTGGTCTAAGGCTTAGTAAAGCGATCGACGATCGTGCTGACCAGATCCACTGGCACCGGAAAGACGATCGTCGAGTTCTTGTCGCCGGCGATCGTCGTCAGCGTCTGCAAGTAGCGCAACTGCATCGCCTGCGGCGCCTGCGCGAGCATCTGCGCCGCCTGCAGCAGCTTCTCGGACGCCTGCAATTCGCCTTCCGCATGAATGATTTTCGCGCGACGCTCGCGCTCGGCTTCGGCCTGACGGGCGATCGCGCGAATCATCGTCTCGTTGATGTCCACGTCCTTGATCTCCACGTTCGACACCTTGATGCCCCACGCATCGGTCTGCGCATCGAGCACGCGCTGAATGTCGCTGTTGAGGCGCTCACGCTCGGACAGGAGTTCGTCCAGTTCGTGCTTGCCAAGGATCGCGCGCAGCGTGGTTTGCGATAGCTGGCTCGTCGCATCCAGAAAGCGCGCGACCTGAATCACGGCCTTCTCCGGATCGACGACGCGAAAGTACACCACGGCGTTCACCTTCACCGACACGTTGTCGCGCGTGATGACGTCCTGCGGCGGCACGTCGAAGACGACCGTGCGCAGGTCCATGCGAACGACCTGCTGCACGACCGGAATGATCAGCACGAGCCCCGGTCCTTTCACCTTCCAGAAGCGCCCGAGCATGAACACGACGCCGCGCTCGTACTCCCGAAAAATCCGCACCGCCGACGCCAGGAGGAAAATGACGAGCGCAATCACGATGCCGCTAAAGCCGAAAGTAAGCCCCATGTCCCTAGCCTCTCAAGCTGCCTGCTGACGTTGATCTTCGAGCGGCTCGACGGTGAGCGTGAGCCCGTCGCGCGTGACGACCCGCACGCGCTCGCCCGCACCCGGCAAGCCGCCTGTACCGGTCGCCTGCACGCGCCAGCGTTCGCCGTGCACGCGCGCCCATCCGCTGCCGCCGTCCGATTCCAGCATCACGCCGATGCTGCCCAGCATCGCCTCGCCGCCGCTCACGACGGGACGCTTGCGCGCCTTCAACGCGATGCCCGACACCGCGAACACGAAAAGCGCCGTGGTCGCCGCGAGCGCGAGCACGATGCCGATCGGCACGCCGAAGCCGGGCACGTCGGTATCGATCAGCATCAGCGCGCCGATCGCGAAAGCCACGATTCCGCCGATGCCGAGTGCGCCGAACGTCGGCAGGAACATCTCCGCGATCAGACAGCCGGTGCCGAGCAGAATCAGTCCCAGCCCGACGTAGCTGATCGGCAGGAGTTGCAGCGCGAACAATCCGACGAGCAGGCAGATCGCGCCGGCGACACCCGGCAGCACGAAGCCCGGATTGGCGAACTCGAAAAAGAGCCCGTACATGCCGATCATCATCAAGATCAGCGCGACGCTCGGATCGGTGATGGCCGCGAGAAAGCGGCTGCGCCAGTCGGGCTGAAGGGCGATGACCGGCGCCGCCCGCGTCGCGAGGATGCGTTCGCCCAGCGCGGTCCGCACGTGGCGGCCGTCGAGTTTCGCGATCAGATCGGGCGTGTCGGTGGCGGTCAGGTCGATCACTTTCTGCGCGAGCGCTTCGTTCGCCGACAGCGCGACGGCCTCGCGCACCGCGCGCTCCGCCCATTGCTCGTTGCGGCCCCGCAACTGCGCGAGGCCGCGGATATAGGCGGCGGCGTCCTGCACCTGCTTGCGCGTCTCAGCGGTCGACTCGTCGGGCGACGACGCCGCCCGCTCCTTGCCGCCCATGCCGATCTGGATCGGCGTGGCCGCGCCGAGATTCGTGCCGGGCGCCATTGCGGCGATATGACTGGCATAGACGATGTACGTGCCCGCGCTCGCCGCCCGCGCCCCGCTCGGCGCGATGAACGCGGCCACCGGCACCGGCGACGCGAGAATTGCCTGGATGATGGCGCGCATCGAAAGGTCGAGGCCACCGGGCGTATCGATGCGCAGCACGGCGAGTTGCGCGTGCTCGTCGGCGGCGCGGGAAAGCGAGCGCACGACGAAGTCCGCGCTCGCGGGGCCGATTGCGCCCGACAGCGGGATCACGACCACCGGCGCGGCGGCGTCCGCTCGCAGCGCGACAAAGCCGAGCGCCGCCGCCAGCAGGAAGCGTCGGACGAAGCGGAGTAGCCAGTCAGCGGAATTCGTTGTCATCGGCAATCGCCGGCCGCACCGGCGTCGCTCACGGTCTCGCTTTCAGCTTAGGCGATAGAACCGTCGTCCGGTCGATGATCTTCTCGACATCGGCGGTCTCGCCCAGTTCGGAGACGAAGCGCGTTTTGTCGAAATCGGGCGATACGCACCCGTCGATATAAATGAAGCGGCGCTGTAAGGTAAGCCACAGGCTCGTTTTCTCGCGCCAGTGCAGCGATGCGTTCAGCGCGTTGAGGCGGCGCGTGACGCTTTCGGCGATTTCCTTGTCGTAGCCGTAGCTGTTCGGCAGGCGGCAGCGGCCCGCGATCCAGCAGCTATTGCCGCGTTCGATGCGGTAGTGTGAATCGGCGAGCCATTCCTGTTCGGTTTGCACTGGGCCGCTCGGCGTCGGGCAGGCGACAATGGCGCTGGAGACGTGCAGGAAAGGATCGTTGCCGCGGTTGGCGGGCGTGTTGGCGGGCGCATCGGCCGGCGCATCGGCTGGCGTATCGGCGGCGTGCGCGGCGCGCAGCAGCGTCGCGATGACGACAGCGAGCACGCGCGTCGTATTCGTGGTGGAAAGCGATGGTCGCATCGGCGGCGGCGTCCGTGAACCTGCAATCGAGAAGCATAGTCCATCAACGTGAACCCTCAACTCGATACGAGAACGACATGAAACAGGCACTTCACCATCTGAGGCTCGCCACGGGCTCGCGCGGGCTGCATGAAGTCACGCGCGATATCGACCGGTGGATCGATATGCAGGATATCCGCACCGGCCTGCTGACGGTCTTCTGCCGGCACACGTCGGCGTCGCTGCTGATTCAGGAAAACGCCGATCCCGACGTGCGCGCGGACCTCGAACGCTATTTCGAAACGGTCGCGCCCGAAGCGCCGGGCCGCTATATCCACGACGCCGAAGGCCCCGACGACATGCCCGCGCATCTGCGCACGGCGCTGACGAACGTGCAGCTTTCGATTCCGGTCGAAGCCGGACGCATGGTGCTCGGCACGTGGCAAGGCATCTATGTGTTCGAGCACCGGGCGTCGCCGCATGATCGGGAACTGGTGCTGCATCTGATCGGCGAGTGAGCGCGTCGTGCAAACAGGAAGCGCTGTTCCTGCTGCGTCACGGTTTCTCGATGGCCCGATCGGCTAATCCGCACGTGTGGTCCTGTAGCTCTTCCGACGACGCCCAGTCGCCGAGACCGACGTGATCGTTGAGCAGATAGAACGCGGGCGCGCCGTCGCTGCGCACCGCACCGGCGAGCAGCAGCGTCTGATCGCCCATCGCGCCGCCTTCGCGGGCGACCGTCGCTGCGAGCAGCTTGAACGGATCGGTGTGCGCGAGATCGGCTTCGTCGATGCGCATCGCGCGATAGCGATGCCCGCGCAGGCGCATCGGCAGCGGCGTCCACTCGGCGCCGATGCCCGGCCCCGCCGCGCGCAGCGCCTCGCCGACATCCGCGGCGAGGCAATCGATGTGAATGTGCAACTGGTTCTGCGAGCGCCCGCTCGCGGAATTGATCGCGAGCGAGATTTCGTCGCGGGGCAAGGGGCGGCGCAATGCGCCCTCAACATAGCGGCGGGCTTGCCATGCATCGCGCCAGTAGTTCGGGGCATCGGCGGCGAGCAGTTCCGGACTCTCGATGCCGCTGATGCGCGCCGTCGGAATCAGCAGATATTGCGCGACCCCGACGATGTCCTTCAGCACCGCATAGCCGCCGGCGAGATCGACGTCCGCGCACGGCTGCCTGACGGGCGCGCCATGCGCCGCCGGGACGCACTGTCCGTTGACGATATTCCACAGCGCGTCGGGATTCGCGGCGCGAGCGGGCGGGAGGACGAGCCCAAGCGCGGCGGCGACGCCGAATACGACGATCTTTCTGATGATGTGCATCGGCAGCAATCCGGCAGGCAAGAAAGTTAGCGTGCCGAATTATGCATGCGAATCGTGTCGGCGCTGCGCAAGCGCGAAAATCGGCCGCGCATGAAGAAAGCGCCAGCCGCGAACAACACGGCTGGCGCTTTCTGACTGCTTCCTGCGGTACTACGTACTACGTTTCTCGCACTTCACAGCTACTGCCAACGTCTACTGCCCAACGTCTACTGCTACCGCTCTTCGCCTTAATGGCCGAAGTACACCGAATTGCGATCCGACATCGAGATGGTCGCACCCGAACGCGAGCCCGACTGCGCCGTGCCGGCAGCCGACGGACCGTACGAGGTTGCCGCGACGCCTTGCTCAGCGTTCACACGCGCTTGAGCAGCCTGCAGATTTTGCGGATACGTCACGCGATCCTGCGACGGGTTGTAGCCGGCCTTCTCGAGTTGAACCAGTTCGCTGCGAACCTGCTCGCGGGTCAGCGCGCCGTTGTTTTGCGCGAAAGCGAAGGTCGGAGCGGCCAGAGCCGAAGCGATGACGAGAGCCGGAACAAAGGACTTGATCATGATGAAACCTCCAGTATCTTGTTTTGAGATCGAAACCGAAATCGGAAGCTTTTTAAGCGGTGTCTGATTTCGTTTCGTTGAAAACAAGTTTAGGAGCGCCGCGCACTAGGGGAAACCCCTATTTGAGCGAAAGATATTTGTTGAATTGACAACAATCGCGCTCAGGACGTGGGCGCTACCGCGCGTTGATCGACGCGATAGATGGTTGATTTCAAAGCAATTATGGCCGGCACCGCACCTGCACGAAGCCCGCGGCCGGCACCGACCATTGCGCCCGCGTCAGCCGGCCGTCACTTCCGCGCCAGTCAGGCTGCCGCGATGTACTCGACCGCCGCTCCGAGCAATTCCCGCAATAGCGGTTGGACCTCGCTCGCGCGCGCTTCGTCGTACGCATAGGGCGATGATTCCTGCATGTAGGTCGCCTGCGTCAGTTCCAGTTGAACCGCGTGGATACCGCTCGCGGGATCGCCGTAGCGCCGGGTGATGTAGCCGCCCTTGAAACGCCCGTTGGCCACGCTGGAATATCGGCCGTCGCGATCGACGATTTCAGCGAGCCGCTCGGCAAGCCCCGCCGCCGCCGATGCGCCATCCGCCGTGCCGAAGTTGAACTCGGGGAGCCGGCCGTCGAAGAAGCGCGGCACGACCGAGCGGGTCGAATGCGCTTCCCACAGCAGCACGCGGCCATGCGCGTCGCGCAGCGCGGCGAGTTCGGTCGCGAGCGCGTCGTGGTACGGCTGCCAGTACAACGCGCGGCGCGCATCGATCTGTTCGCGCGACGGCGCATGCCCCGGCAGATAGAGCGGCTCCTTGTCGAAGGTATCGACGGGACAGAGGCCGGTCGTGTCGCGGCCCGGATAGAGATTCGCGTCGTCGGGCGGACGATTCAGGTCGATCACGTAGCGCGCATACTCAGGCAGCAGAATCGACGCGCCCATCTCGCGTGCGAACGCATAGAGCCGTTCGAGATGCCAGTCGCAGTCATCGACGCGCAGCGCGGCGGGCGTCATTTCTTCGGCGAGCGCCTCCGGAATGCGCGTGCCTCGATGCGGAACGGAGACCAGAAGCGGCGCGGCGCCGCGTTCGAGCGTGTAGATGGAACAATCGTGGGTGGTTTCCATGTTGGCGGTCTCGGTCATTGGGCGTGCCGCGCCTTCGCCGGCGTGCAGGGGGCGATCAGCTTGCGGACAGGCGTTTCACCATGCTCGCAGAAAACTGCGCGGGAAAGCCAGTGCTCGCATGGATGTCTGCGGGTGCCGGCACACGCTTCGTCGAGCACGATCCAGTCCGCACGCATGTCCGCCGCGAGCGTGCCGATGTGCGGGCCGTTCGCGTTTGCGCCGCTGTCGAGCGCGGCGGCGAAGAACAGGCGAGCGAAACACGCAATGTCGACGCGAACGAGCGCGACGAGAATCGCTTAGACGACGACCAGCGCGGCGTCGTCGCGGTTCAATTCGCCGTCGCCCCTTGTGTAGTGCGCAAAGAACCGGCTGACGCGCTGTCTCGCCAACGCCGCTAAAGCTCGTCAATGCCGATGTGCAGCCACACGCCATCCTGCGTCGATGCGACTCGAACCGGCGTTCGATCCGTGCGCAGCGTGTCGCCGGGACCAAGCGTCGTGCTTTCACCGTCGACGCTCAGGCTGCCGCTCACGCAATAAATAAACGTGAGATCGTGCCGGCCCGTGACTTCGCAAGACGCACCGCGCCGCACCTCGACCGACGCCCGCGCCCGATCGCGCCGCACCATGACGTTGAAGTCGCGTGTTCGTCCCGCCAGCAGGCTCGCGTGAATCGCCGTTTCGCCTGCGAAGCGCGTCATCGCGAGCGGCCGATCCAAGACATGCACGCGCCCGCCCGCTTCGGTGAGCCGCATCCCCGCGCCGTCGAGCAGCACGAGCACGCGATCGACGCCGGGGAACGCGGAGAACGCCCCATCCGCCGATACCTCCGCGACCGACAGACGCCACGCGAACGCATCGAGCGACGCGCCCGGCGGTCCGGCGGCGATCTCGCGCGTGATGCCGCCGCCGTTCTTCCACG
>NZ_JFHE01000062.1 GCF_000698555.1 Caballeronia grimmiae
ATGCCGGCTGGCTCACCGGCGCGGTGAACGATTCATGCGCCGGCATGACTTGGGAACTCGCCATGAATGCCGCCTCCGCGGCGGCTACATCAGCAGCGAAGTCGGCTCTGAAGTGCTCTGCGTCGAAGTAGAGGTGGCCATCGCCGGTTGCCTTGATGGCATTTGTCGCGGCCGGCATTTTCGTCGTCAGGTCCTTGAGGCTTTCGCCAGCGTCCGGTTGGAAAGCGGCGATGTAGACGAGGCCCGCTACGCGAGAATTGTTGCCCGCCTCGGTAATCACCGCTCCGCCATAACTATGGCCGACGAGGATTGCCGGGCCGTCCTGCGCATCGACGATACGCGTAGTCGCGGCGACGTCTTCCTTGAACGACGTCTCCGGCTCCTGAACCACCGAGACTTTATAGCCGTCCCGCGCGAGGATCTTCGACACGGCTTGCCAGCCCGAGCCGTCGGCGAAATAGCCGTGAACCAGGACGATGTTCTTGACAGGTGCCGCTTCGGCGAACTGCGTGGCGAATGCGCTGACGCCAATGGTCAAGGCTGCGGCAAAACGGCGAATGTTGTTGATGGTTTTCATTTTTCGACTCGAGAAGTTAACGTTGATTGGACAATTGGTTGCAATGGTTCAGCTTGCAGGATGCCGCTGAGAGCCGTTAGCGTACGGATCATGCGAAAGCCGGACGAAATGTTTTGGATGCCTTAACGATACGCGAGGTGATCGCCGCTTTTGGGAACGTCGGATCAATCGACGGTTTTGGCCCACACCGCCTGAGCGTTGGTGAACTCGCGCAGACCGAAGTGCGACAGTTCACGGCCGTATCCGCTCTTCTTAACCCCGCCCACCGGAATGCGCGGATTCGAAGCGGAGAAGCCGTTGATAAAGACGCCGCCCGTTTCAAGCCGGCGCGCAATTCGCTGCGCACGGGCGACGTCGCTCGTCCACAGGCTGCCGCCGAGACCGTAGTCGCTCGTGTTGGCGAGTTCGATAGCGTGCTCGGCGTCGTCGGCAACCGTGATTGCGGCGACCGGGCCAAAGGTTTCTTCGTCGAAAGCAGCCATGCCGGGGACGACATCCGCGAGCACGGTCGGCTCGTAGTAATTGCCGGCGCCTTCCACCTTGCTACCTCCGAGCAGCAGCGTCGCACCTGCCTCGATTGTGCGTTGCACCTGGCCGTGAAGTTCGTCGCGCAAGTCGGCGCGCGCCATCGGCCCGATGGTGGTTGCCGGATCGTGCGGATCGCCCGCCACGACCTGACGCGCGGCGGCCACGAACTTGCGCGTGAACTCTTCTGCAACGGGCCGCTCGACAATGAACCGCTTGGCCGCGAGACAAACTTGACCGGCGTTTTGAAAGCGAGCCTCGATGGCCGCTTTCACGGCCAGGTCGATGTTCGCATCGGCCAATACGATGAAGGCGTCGGCGCCGCCGAGTTCCAGCAGCGTCTTCTTCAACGCGCGGCCCGCCGTGCATGCGACGGCCGACCCAGCCCGCATGCTGCCAGTCAGCGTGACGGCGGCAACGCGCGGATCTTCGATCACGTGGGCCACGGTCTCATTATCGGCATTTAGGTTGGCGAAGAGTCCGACTGGAAAGCCGGCGGCTTCATAAGCGTCCTGCAAGGCGTACGCCGAGCCCATCACATTGGCTGCATGCTTGAGGATGAAGCCGTTACCCGAGAGCATGATTGGTCCCGATGCCCGAATCACCTGCCACAACGGGAAATTCCACGGCATCACGGCGAGGATGGAACCGATCGGCAGATAGGAAACATGGACCTGATCGTCGCCTTCGACGGGCGCCGGCTCGTCGGCGAGAAAAGCGGGACCATGCTCTGCGATCCAGTCAATCGCGCTGGCGCACTTAGCAACTTCGGCGCGTGAGGCGGCGAGCGTCTTGCCCATCTCTTGAGTAATCAGCGCGGCCAACGCTTCCGAGCGCTCGCGCAACGTCGCGGCCAAGCGGCGGTAAGTTTCCACGCGCACAGCCATGGGCGTCGCTCGCCACAGCCGGTAGGCCGCGGCGTTGTCCTCCAGTATGCGCTCGACTTCGTCGGCGGTCTGAAACGGATAGTGCGCGATGAACTCGCCAGTTGCGGGATTGCGCGACGTTGCGCCGATGGCGGTAGGAAGGTTCAGGTTCGACATCTTTGCCTCGATTAAGTGGAGTGACGAGCAGCGGGAACGTTGCTGCAGTGGTGTCACTCTATGCAAACCGGGGCGGGTCAAGAAGGCGTCTTGTGATCCTATGAGTCGGACTCACTGGCAGAGTGTCGAGGAATGTAAGTCACGAGCGAGAGGTCCGGTCTGCCGGTGGGCGTCAACGCAACGTAAGTGAATTCGATGTGGCCGCCAGCTGGATGACGGAGCCGTTTGTCGCCTTCATCGAAACCTTTGACTTCGGTGTCCTGCCACCAGTCGCTGAACTCCGGGCTCAGTTCCGTCAGCTCGTCGATGAGGCTATCGAAGGGCGCCTTATCCGGCGCCTGCGCGCGCGCGGCGCGAAACGCGGAGATCATGCCGCGTGTCATCTGCTCCCAGTCGAGAATCAGCGTGCGATAGGGTTTGTAGAGAAACAGCAGGCGCAGGGTATTACGCTCGTGCGGCTCCAGCGATCCATAGTCGACGAACAGGTCGGCAATGGCATCGTTCCACGCAAGAATGTCGAGCCGCGTGTTGCGGACATAGGCCGGAAAGTTGATCGAGCGAACCAGTCGTTCGAGGCCTTCGGTGACGCCGCCGCTGCCGGTTGCTATCTGCGAAAGCTCACGCGATGAAAGCGCGAACAGATGAGCCGATTCGACGGCGTCGAGCTTGAGCACGCGCGAGATTCTGCGCAGCGCATCGGCGGACGGTTGAATGTCGCGGCCCTGTTCGAGCCAGGTGTACCAACTGACGCTGACGCCCGCGAGGACGGCCACCTCTTCGCGGCGCAGGCCGGGCGTACGGCGGGGGCCGTCGGGCAGGCCAAATTCGACAGGTTGCAGGCGGCCGCGGCGGCTTGAAAGGAAGGCACCAAGTTCGCGTCGCTGCTCGGCAGAGGGTCTTCTGGACATAGTGTCTCGGTTAACGGCGAATGAGCAGGCGGGCGAGCGGACGTGCCGGGCATCTCGCGAGGCAGCTACGACCAGCCAACTGACGGCCCGCGCATGCCTGGCTCGACCGGGAATGCGAACACTATCACGGCAAAATGTCCAAGTTGTGCCACGACGACAAGCGGCGCTTCATACGAAGGCGTCGAAACCGCCCTCGTATGAAGCGCCGCATTTGGTGGTGGCCCCGCACAATGTCTTCCGCGTGGCCCTGCCGCTGGAAAGAGTGAGTCAGCGTTCGCTCAGAACGCCTGGCTCGTGGGACGAAGCACGATCTCGTTGATGTCGACGTCGTTAGGCTGCTCGATCGCACAGGCGATGGCTCGCTTCGATTTCCTTGCTCATGCGATCACCTCGTCTGCCTGAACCGATAATGATTCCGCGTAGGCCGGATAGTCCGTAAGCCCTTCGTCCCCGCCGCCATACAACGTTGCCGGATTCACGGCATTAAGCGGCCAGCCGTTCGCGATGCGCTCGGGTAGATCCGGGTTCGCGATGTACGGGCGGCCGAACGCAATCAGGTCCGCAAGGTTCGCTTCGATCAGGCGTGCTCCGCGCTCGGCCGTGTAGCGACCCGCATAGATGATGCGGCCGCTAAACACCCGGCGGACTTCCTCGCGAAACGCCGCCGGCAGATCAGGGGCGTTATTCCAGTCGGCTTCCGCTATCGACACGTAGGCCGCACCGGCAGCTTCGAGCACCTTGATTGCCTCGATATACGTGTGATGAGGATCGTCTTCGACGAGGCCGATGTACACGCGCTCCTGATCGGTGCTCGTGAACAACGGCGTGAAGCGCACCCCTAGCCGTTCAGGCCCGACCACCGCGGCGACCGCCCTGACGATTTCGCGCAGAAAGCGCAAGCGGTTGTGCAGCGAGCCGCCGTACTCGTCCTCACGTTTGTTCGAGTGTGCCGAGATGAACTGATTCACGAGGTAGCCATTGGCCGCGTGAATCTCGACACCATCGAAGCCCGCACGCAGCGCGTTCTGCGCAGCCTTTGCGTAGAGGCCGACCAACTCGCGGACCTCGGCGACGCTCAGCTCGCGTGGCACCGATGGTTCGACCAGCGCGCCGGTGCCGGGACCGGTCCCGATGAACGCCTTGACCTTCTGTGCCGCGATCGGCGAAGGCGCAACCGGCGCTGCGCCGTGGGGCTGCAAGGCGGTATGCGAGACGCGGCCCACATGCCACAGCTGCGCGAAGATCACGCCGCCTTCAGCGTGTATTGCGTCGGTCACGCGAGCCCAGCCTTCGACCTGTTCGTCGCTGTAGATGCCGGGTGTCCACGCGTAGCCCTGACCGCGCGGTTCTATCTGCGTTCCCTCGCTGATTATGAAGCCGGCGCCGGCGCGCTGGCGGTAATAAAGCGCGCTCGATGCGGTCGGTATGTCGCCCGG
Source organism: Caballeronia grimmiae (assembly GCF_000698555.1). Classification (GTDB taxonomy): domain Bacteria; phylum Pseudomonadota; class Gammaproteobacteria; order Burkholderiales; family Burkholderiaceae; genus Caballeronia; species Caballeronia grimmiae. Next base: position 4,490 of record NZ_JFHE01000062.1, read on the forward strand.
CTGGGCCGCTCTCTGGCGCGTCAGCGGCGGCAGCACGATACGGTTGCGCAAGATGTGCCGCCCGAGCTTGAGCGACGTGAAGAGTGAAGGATATTCCATGTTCTTTTCGCTCCCGAATGGACCCAGGTCGCGCATTGCGACGGGCTGATCGAGCCGGCTGCGCGCGATCATGGCGATCCTGCGCAATCAGCTAACTGGCTCTCTGGTGAAAACGTCGCGCGCTTGCCCGAAGGCAACGCGCGTCGGCAGACAGGCGGCTTTTATTGGGCGGCAAGCGCCGGGTGCTGCATCAGAATGGCGGCAGCGGAGGACGACGAAGCCGGGTTTTGTCCGGTGATGAGCAGTCCGTCGGTGACTACATACGGAGCCCAGTCGACGGTCTTCGAATAAATGCCGCCCTTGGCCTTGAGTTCGTCTTCAACGAGGAACGGCACGATCTCGGTCAGGCCGACCGCGTCTTCTTCCGAATTCGCGAAGCCCGTCACCTTCTTGCCTTCGACCAGCGGCTTGCCGTCCGCCGTGGTGACGTGGCGCAGTACGCCCGGTGCATGACACACGAGCGCAACGGGTTTGCCGGCGGCGATGAACGACTGGATCAGCGCGATCGAATGCGGGTCTTCGGCCAGATCCCACAACGGGCCATGGCCGCCGGGATAGAACACAGTGTCGAAGTCCACCTGCGAGATGCTGTCGAGGCGCACGGTTGCCGCGAGTTGCGCTTTGGCCGCAGCGTCGTTTTCAAAGCGGTGTGTCTGGTCGGTCTGATTGGCCGGCTCGTTGCTCTTCGGATCGAGCGGCGGCTGACCGCCCTGCGGCGAGGCCAGCACGATCTCGGCGCCCGCGTCCTTGAACGTGTAGTAAGGCGCCGCGAGTTCTTCCAGCCAGAAGCCGGTCTTGCGGCCCGTGTTGCCCAATTGATCGTGCGAGGTCAAAACCATCAGTACTTTCATGTCGTTCTCCCGTTGCGTGATACGTGAGTTGTGAATTTGAGTTGTGAATTGCCGGCAACGCTGTCATGACGACACGGCTATGTAGTCAGTGCTTCGCCTCGGCAATCGCTTATGGCGCGTCACGGTCCGTTCGTTTGGTCGTGACATCGTTCGCGGGGTTGAATCAACGGCCTGAATACAGAGACCGGACGCCGTGGGTCGCCGGTGCGCCACTGGCCGACGAACCGCTGCTTACACCGCCAAAGCCGCTCGCGGACTTTTCCTTCGCAGCCACACGTGCAGTGGCGGCCTTGATTTGCGCCGGATAGAACGCCTGATCGCCTTGGCCAGCACGGTATCCAGCCTTCTGGATTTGTACCAGCTCATGGCGAACCTGCGCACGGCTGACTTGATCATTCGACTGAGCGAACGATGCTGCGGGGATGGCAAGGGCGGCGGCGACTGCAACAGCATTGAAGAGCGGTTTCATGATTTCTTCCCAAGGTTGTCGTTGACTAAAGTGGCGAAGTAACTGTGCTTGCAGCAGCGAGACAGAAGCAAAGCTGCTGCAGTGGTTTCACTTTAAGCAAACGAAACCGAGGGAAGAAGGCGTCTTGCGATCCTATGAGTGAAGGTCACAGGCAGGCGCACGTCTGATGAAGGCCGCGCCACCCACGCTCGCTTTGTCGAGCATCAATCGCGGCGCGAACCTGGGCGTGGAGACTGTTCTCGGGCAGCGTCGGTGCAGCGATGACGGGCCTGCTGCCCGGCCTGCCTTGGATCGCGCTCAGTCACACGTTTAGCGACCTTAAAGCGTGCGCGGGGACACCGCGCGTAAGCGGCGCCCATTAGCGAAACGGCCGCCGTTGTGTCGACGCGCATTTCGTGTGACGCCGCTGCACTTCGACTGCACCGCCTTGCAGATCTTCGCGACACTTCAGGCCGGCTTGCAAGGAAACAGGTTTTAGGCGGAAAAAATAAAGCGCAACCACACGCACATTGCGGTACGTGGCCGTTCAGCGACGAAAAGCAGACATCGCAAGTGCGGTCAGCAACTGCCGGCGAATGGCTCCTAATGGCCGGCTTGAGGCAGTGCCACCGGCATTTTGCTCGCCGGAAACCGGTTATTGAGCGGGGGCAGACAAGACCTCGGCTATTCAAATTGGACGGTGCCTCGACCGGCGGCTCGTGGCCGAGAGGAGCGGCGCGCTAAAAGCGCGAGGCGGCCGCAGCGACCAACAGACTGTCGCACGGCCGCGGGACCTCTTAGATCTCAGTTTGCTCGGAGATCTCAAGCGCATCGTCGACCTCTATACCGAGGTATCGAACGGTGCTCTCTAGTTTGCTATGCCCAAGCAGAAGTTGAACCGCTCTCAGGTTCTTCGTTCGCTTGTAGATCAACGTCGCTTTTGTCCGCCGCATCGAATGTGCGCCGTAGGTAGCCGGATCAAGGCCGATTGCGGCGACCCATTGATGTACCTTCCGGGCGTACTGCCGCGTTGAGATATGCGGCGAACCGGAAAAGCGGCTCGGGAACAGGTATTCGTCGGACCGCAGCTTGGCCTTTTCGATCCATGCAGCGACCGCAACCCGTGCGGGCTCGGTGACCTCGAATTGCACTGGCCGCTTGGTCTTGCGTTGCATTATCATCGCACGCGGCAGAATCTGATTGCCGTGGGTTACATCGCGCACACGTAGGTTGACGAGGTCGCAGCCACGCAGTTTGCTGTCGATCGCAAGATTGAACAGCGCTAAGTCCCGAACCGCGTGCATGTTTTGGAGGTGAATCCGGATTGCCCAGACGTCCTTCGGCTTCAGCGGCGGCTTTTGACCGACCAACTTGCCTTTGTTCCAGGGCTCACGGGCTTAGATTCCTTTCGGATGTAAGACGTATATTTCTCCGAGATCGTGGGGATCGAATTTGACCGTTGTTTTGAAATTAACGTTGATTTCGTTACGTAATTCGAATAGTGCGTCATTGGTATAGGTTATGTAAGATAGCCAGACTCCGTTCTGACGCACTGTGACCTCCCTACTGATACCTGCAATGACGTTTAAACTGCTGTAATTGTCTATGAATGACGGAGCTGGGCACTTCTCCAAACCTTCAAGGAAGAGGTCGATGGGGCGGGAAAGCTTCTGACAATGTATCTGGAACGGATGAACGTCGACGACCCATCGTAGAATTCCTTCACAAAGGTCATTGAAGGTTACACACGCCGTCACATTAGGGTCGATCGGATCGGCATTTCGTCCAGCAGGCCTTGGTCGTCCTTGCGGCGGAAGTTGTCGGCAAGCTTCCCCAATATAACGCTCGACTACTGGCTTGAACCAAGGCATTCGAACCGGACAGTTTTCGACGTTGATGCCCAGGTCGTTCGCTATCTCCTTGAGTTTAGACGAGTGATAACGGCCAGTTGCGGCCGGTCAATCTCGCCTCATCGACGCCGTTCGAATGACTGGTTCTCTCTCGGACCTGCCAAATCACAGCGCTCAACGATAGAGGCGACGCGGGAATGCAGGGCGGCAGATCGGCGCGGTTCGAGAAGCCCTCTCCGACGAGCGAATCGGTTTAGTCCGCGTCGACACGCCAACACCGATTGTGATCGTTTCGTTCATGCTGTCACGCCAGCGCTCCAACGTTTCTTTGCCATCCGCCATAAGCTTCTATCTTTATTCGTATGGATCTCGGGCAAGTGCGATCAAGACGGCGAGCCTAAGTGATCTTCTGCGGAGCGAGTTAGCGCGTGCTCCAAACGTGGCACTATCAATTCCGCGATGAGGGTCATCCTAGTTGCGTCCCGATCGTAAAACGCAAGGGTCGATCCAGAACTTAATAAAGCCAACGTATTGATCCGTCGCGCTGGCGTGCTTCACCGTCAAATGCGGAAACCCTGCCCATTGGGTTCGACTTGGCTGATGCAGAATTACGGCGCAACGCTTCGGAACTGGTTGGTCAGTAGTGCAGCGTTTACCTTCGTGCGGTTACTCCGCTTCATTGGTGACCATGCCTAGGGCCGGACCCGTCAGACCGCCGCATTCACACTCGCGCCTAGCCTGCGCAATACGAGACGGAGCATATCGGACGCTGATTTACCGCGAGCAACACCTGTCCGGGATGTTGTCTCGAGAACGCCGATATTTTCCAGCGCGTGAGGGCTTGAGGGCATTCGTGTCTCGTGTCATTCATGTCTCGACCGGCACGACGCCAGGGCGACGAAGCGCGTGGCGCCTTCTGACCCGCCGTGACAGGCGTCGTCTCGGACATTGCCGCAATAATCCCGCGCCCCTCGTACCGGGGGCGCATAATGATCTATGTGTATGCTCAAGGATGTTTGATGAACGCGAATGAAAAAGGTCCCGTGCACCGTGGGCTTCGAGGCTTTACGCACTTGATCGAAGAAATGGGCGCTAATCGCTCGAAGGAAAAATCGCGCGAAACGGTGCGGACGCTTCGAACCGTCGCCGGTGTCAAAGGGTTCGTGAGGGGAGCAATAAAATAAGTACGCTACCGCCGAGCGCCTAGGCGATGACCAGCCTAGCGGACTGTGACGTTTCGCACTACCGCGGCATCGAGCGTGTTCTGTTCAAGGAGCGGCGGCGAGAAGCATTAGGCGCCATCTAAATGTTCGTGTGGAACACGACCGACGTGGACTTGCGTGCCGCAGTCGCCGTCCTAGCGGTCCTATTGTCTAAATGCGAGCCATCTGCCTGGCTTTGTGGAATGGCACCGAAACAAGCGAGACTAAAGCTGCGGACGGGCATTGGTAGGTGCCTCGCGTCATGTTTTGACTTGGCGTTGCTGAGAGGCCTGCTGGTCGCGTGGCTCTCATGCGTGTGGCCGTGCGACGCCGGCGCGGCAACTACTGAAAGGTGCTTCGATGATAGTGATGACGGTTACTGTGTTGGCCTTGGTGGATGGCTCGTCTTGTATCTGGCTAACGAGAACAGCAACGACAGCATTCGGCGGGAAACATGGGAACGCGAACTTGGGGTTCGCATGAAGACCGCTAGAAGACGCCTAAACGGCCCAAAGTGTTGAGCGGTCAACTCGTCAACCGTCCGAGTTTAAAACCATCATGCGTTCGGGAGGACGATTGCCGCGCCGGCACGTGCGTGCGCGTTTCGGCTTGGGGCTGCAACGGCTCACGGCCGGTTTCCGCATGTCAAGGGCCGATCGGTAATCGCTTCGTCATTAGGGCGCAATTACCCCGCCGCAGTTCAACTGGGAGCCGGCCCGAAAAGCTTTGACAAAGCCACGCCGGCACTATATTGTGAACAACGAAATATTCAAGAAGCTCGATTGCTGATCACCATTACTCGCGTCGTCGGCGCGGTACTCGCTGTCCTCTCTTCTTCCTTGAAGTTTTTGTCGCTCCGCTCGCGAGCTCTTATTTTTTCAAGGAATTCTCATGGATACCGGTACAGTTAAGTGGTTCAACGATAGCAAGGGCTTTGGTTTCATCACCCCTGATGCTGGTGGGGACGATCTCTTTGCTCACTTCTCGGAAGTTCAAGGCGACGGCTTCAAGACGCTCGCAGAAAATCAGAAAGTAAGCTACGAGACAAAGCGCGGCCCGAAAGGCATGCAAGCCGCGAATATCTCGCCGCTGTAACGCAGTTCAAGGGCCGGTTTTCCGGCCCTTTTGCTGTCGGTACAGTCGACACCCGCGCTGCGCGACGGGCCGCGATCACATCGGCGCGATCTAACGGCACATCTCTGTCCGATGCGTCAGACAATATAGTCAGCTCGTCCTGCCAGTCATTTTTTCCCGAAAACACGGGGTCGACTACCGGTGAATCGAGTGTCCGATCATAGCTGTTAGACGGCAAGGTGACGCGCAGTGCTACGGCGGTCTGCTCTAAGTCGATATAGGCAACCGTTTCAGCGGCTGAACAGAGCCGGCGAGAACCCACATGTCATCGCTAGCGGTCAAGGAAGCGTGGCTATGAGCGGGTCCGCGGCAGTCTGCGACCTCATCAACGATTGCCTTTCGGCCTTCGCAACGGAGTAAAGCAGAGCGACTCCTGCAAAGCGGGCAATATCGTCGCGTTGAAAAAGTCTGTACTCCTGGCGACTGCATGATCGGTATATCCGCCGTTGCAACGCGCTGGATCATCCCCAACCTATCGCAGGCACACGCCCTGGAGGGCAAATGTATCCTCTACTGGAGTTTCTTTCGACACTTCCGCAGTTCCACGCAGATCGTGCTCGGAGCGAAGTGGTCCACATTGGCACCGGGTGCACTTTGTCGCGTAGGGACAGCTGCGGGCCCGAGGTCGATTCAGTACTTCTCGCTCGGTGGCCGGGGCAACCGCTAGGCGATGCCAGCACCATTGACGGACTCGATGCCGTGAACTTCTATATGCGTGAAGCGCGTAGCATGGGCGCCGAGATCGGCCTGCTCAACCGAGCGATCGGTGTACTCGATCGATCGATGGGCGGTGAGACGCTTTTTTCGAAGCCAATCTACGTTTCGCCGGCGCGTGCGACCCAGGACGGCAGTTGACGGCCGGCGAAATCGACGTCATGTGCGTCGCTCGGGCTCGCGCCCCGTGGCAGTCGCCACAACCGGACTGCATCCGTGATAGGCCGTGCAGCAGATCCTGTAACGAAGGCGTGTGAGAAGTGCGCGCGGACAGTCTAGTATATTTCAAGCAACTCGCGGCTATGCTTGTCGTGTGGGGACCCACCCTGGGGATTGACATGGCGACAGAAGAAAACGTACTTGCTACCTTTGAGCAGTTCAACGTTGAGGGAAGAGACTACGTCACGTTGAATGACGCGTGCAACGGACTGGCGCAGTGGCTGGCGTCGGCCTGGGATCGTCTAGAGGAAGGCGACGCCCAAATTTTGGTGGCCGTCGGTGCCACGTTGTGGCGAGAGGGCTATTCCCAGAGATAGTTTCCGTCGTTGCTTGACAGTTGCCGACGTCGGCTGGCGGCACCGCTTAAGAAAGGAAGGAGGCTCGGGCTGCGGCATGCCATCTCGACGGGGCGTGCGTCCGTTTCACCCTCCGTTTGCGTTCAGACAGGGTGAGTTCCGTCAGCGAGTGGAGACCGTAGAACAACATTCACTATGCCGGAAGCTCATAAGGAAATCGATCGAGGTTGGCGGATAGCCGGGCGGTTCGGGATCTTTCAGACGAACGTGGTCGTCGATTAACGACAGCATTTTGCCAAGCGGAATCGCGTAGATCGTATCCTTGTCGATCGCAACCGATTCGGTGATGTGCCCAATTGATAAGCAGGCAATTTGCCGAGTACGTCGGGCGCCTGGCATGGTTTGATCCGGTGACAGCTGAAGGACCACCACGAATGCAAGCCCTGGCGCGCGGATGCCGACATGGTGAACCCGTGCCCATTCCGCAAGCCTCTGACGGCGCTATCTCGGCCCCCCTGCAGCTTTTCGAAGCGGCGCTGCCTCGGAAGGCCGGTGAGTTTTTTCGTCCGTCGTCATGGCGAGCCGAACCGCTCGAGCAGCTTTTGTTGGAAGGTAGCTACCGGCGCCGGAAGAAACGATTGCCTCAATGTTCCGTGAGCGTCATCAGAATGTCCGCGTACCATGCGCTGTTGAGGCCGAGCGTCTCGTCGACCTGGAGGTCGCGATCGCCCATGTCAATGGTGGATGAGTGAACGCCAAGAAGCGTCCATGGCAATCTCTCACCCGTCGCTGACTGTTCCCTCAACGGCTTGCTCATCACCACAGGTGCGCCGCTTGTCCCTCGATGCGTTCGCGCATCCGTAATGAAGCATCCCTTACCCTGAAAGCGGAGACCGAAAGCCGATGCAACGACGCCTTGTCTCACGACGGGCAGATGGTGGAGCGAGTCGTGAAAGCCGAGCGGGAATCCTACAATGAGAACCGAGGCGCCTATCGGCATGACATCCCCTGACTTCGGCAGATGTTCAGGCGTGAAAGCTTCGAAGACGGCACTTGATGGCAGCCTTGCTTTGTGCATTTCCAGCACCGCGACATCGATCGTGCCGCCGTCGTCCGAGCCTTCACGCCACATTGCGAGGCCTTCCGAAAACAATGGCATCGAAAACCACGTCGACGCGCCTAGGTTATTTAGATCGACGTGAAGCTCGATTTCGAGGCGATCGGGAAAGTGCTTGCTAGGTTCGTCGTTGACTACATGACGGCTTGTGACGAGAAAGAGGCGCTGGTCACGGGCAAAGAAGAAGCCGCTTGCATTGGTAAGATGCTGTGCGCTGGCGAAGGTTCTCACACGGGCCGCCGTGAGAAGCAAGTTATCCGCAGTCGGTCGATGCAGTGCGGGAACCTGTACCGGTACAGTTGAGCCGGCGCTTACGAGCGGCAAGACAAGTCGGCTGATCAGTCGAAGCAGCGCATCTTGCTGCGGCGTTGCGTCGTCGGCGGAAAGAAAGGCCGACAGGGACAAATCTGATGAGCGCCCCCCTGAAGCGGTGCTGGGAACGTGCCGAACGACGAGATGATCGTTGGCTGCGGCAACCAACAGCCACCTATCGCCATTCGGGCTTACGAACAGTTCGACAAGGTTAGCGTTCATTGAGAGGTCTATGCAACGTATGAAGCTCCGAGGGCGAGATCGTCGAGATAATTGGATGCATGACCAATAGGATTGAGCGGCGACGGTAAAGCCCATGCAAAGCCGGCTTGTCAAGCCTCGTGCTGCGCATCGAGAAACGTATCGACTGCCGCCTGCCCGGCGCTCTCTGCATTGAAATAAGCTAAGCGATGAGTAAAGGGACCGTTATGAATCTGAATGCTGTGGCCGGCGCGACCAAGCACGCCAAGATTGGAGCCGCCTTTGAGCTGAAACGTGACGTCATACGGATCTTCGGCTGACATCGCCAGGCTGACGTGGATCTCGAAGCCGCGGAATGGAATGATGCGGTACATAGGCGCTCCATTGGTAGAGACAGGCGTCTCTTCGGACTTACGGAGAATGCTTAAGTATAGCCCGTCAATTGCTAGCAGAGCGCGCTTCCTTCTGACATCAGCCCAGGTTGCGCCTATCAAAGTTAGCTGTACAAAGTCTCCGAAGCGGGTAGCATGGGACGTGCCGACTGGACAGCGATGCCACTTTGGCTTCCAGCAGTGCTTCGACTATCTTACCGAAGTCCGTCATTCGGGACCGTGCAACGCGGTCGATCTGTCAGTACTACCGAAACTACTTCTCACACAGTCATATTTTGGCGCCTGAACGGCGCGAGGGCTCACTCATGGCAGTCAATTTTCGCTTATATCGGGGGCTGGAAATCTATCCGCTCGTTTTTCCACGCCAACCGACCTTGTGCGGTCACGGTCACAACTATGGGGACGGTTTCGATGCCGCCGTGCGCATCAAAGAGCCGGAAGCGGAAACCGGTCAGTCGCGCAGTTGCGTGTTCAGGCTGCCCGCACAAAGCGGGTATCAGAGCTCGGGCGATGCACGGCGCGCCTGCACGGCGTATGCAGAGGAAGTGATCGACACTTGCCCAAGAAGCCGCGCGTTCTTCGGCAAGCAGACGAACCATCGCGTGCGGGATGCAGCGACCCAGCAGAATGCAACGGCCCAAGCGCGCCCGCCTTTCGAACCGGTCGATAGAACAGTTGAAGATCATGCAAACGAGTCCGACGAGCTTTCGCATTGACCCGACGCCCCGAAGGGCAGACGGCGAGTACATGGCGCACGCACGCATCAGCGGTCACGCCGCGGATGGCAGCCCGACCGACGTGTTTATTAGCGGTGACCTCGGGGGCTTCGACCTTCGCGCAGATGCCGTCGAATTTGCGACCAAGTGGGCGCAAGAGTGGCTTGCAACACGCTTCAGATGATGCGAGCGGCCCGCGCCCCGCTTACGGCACACTGCGCCGTGCCGTCGGTCTGCACTGGTTGCCGGCCGTTCCTCGACGGCTTCGAGGTCCTTCAACAAATGCGCTAACGCACCGGTATAGGACTAGAAGCATTCACGAAATCGGTCGTTGCGGTCCTGAAGGTTCCGGTACGTACATATTTGATTACCCGTGGTGGCGCATGCATGAGAACCTATCCCAAAGGTTGCGTAGACCGTCCGATGCTGACTCATGTTAGTCTCCGAAGACGAAAGGGAGGCTTTCATGCACCGAACGATCGCATACCGCGACTTCGAGATTCAGATCGAACTGACTTCGGCTGCCGACGAGAACACCTTTGATGTGACCGTTCAGATAAGGGGCGCCACGAACCTCGAAGTGCTCGGTGCGCGGGGAGGCCGCATCCCGTTGCGCAACGGACCTTTTACTGAGCGTTGGGCCTATCTGGTGGCCGAAATTGCCGGCCAAGCAGCAATCGACGTGTTACTCGGTCCCGCCGATTGACTGCATGTCTGTTTCCCGACCCACTACGCTCAGTAAGTGTTAATGGACGGCGCCTAGCCGGTTTCGGGGGTAAGGTCAGGTTGACGATCACCCGCGTACGGAAATGAACATCGGTCGGCCCCGATTTTGAACCGGCAAGAAAGCGCCCTTTCAAGATTCCGCTCAGCAACGACAGTAGGCAACTATCTTTTGCCAAGAGCATGAGCCCGGTAGTGGGAAGCATCCCTTGTTGCCTTGTGCCGCATTGCATCTCCGAATACCAGGCCCAACGGCACCTGCAATCAGCGAACTACGGAGGATCCGGGATCCATGAGACTTCGCGTCGGATACGAACTGTGGTACGAGTGCCTGCAGCCCACGCCGGTGATGCTGATGCTGAACACGCATTTTTCGCACGCCAAAGATGTCGTTGTGGCGGATGTCCTCGTCACCGATCCGCCGCTGCCGGTAAGGCAATATCGCGATTTGTTCGGCAACCTATGCAGTCGGATCGTGGCACCTGTCGGACGTGTGGCATTGAGCACCACAGCGCTGCTGAATGTGTCAGATTCCATGGAGACGCGGCCCATCGAGGGGTGGGCGCATCCGGTCGAGCAGTTGCCCGACGATACGCTGACTTTTCTATTGGGCAGCCGCTATTGCGAGACCGATCTACTGGTCGAGATCGCGTGGCAAATTTTCGGTCAGTGCACGCCGGGTCGCGACACTGTTCTGGCAATCTGCGACTACGTGCACCAACACATCGAATTTGATTATGGGCATGCGCGACCGACTAAAACTGCGTGGGACGTGTACCGCGAACGCAAGGGCGTCTGCCGTGATTTCGCCCACCTGGGCGTCACCCTATGCCGGGCGATGAATATTCCGGCGCGCTATTGTACGGGCTATATCAGCGATGTCGGCTTGCCGCCCGTTACCGCGCCGATGGATTTTGCGGGATGGTTTGAAGCTTACGTGGGCGGTAGCTGGCAGACGTTCGATCCGCGAAACAACGCGCCGCGTATTGGACGTGTTTTGATGGCATACGGGCGCGATGCCGCCGATGTCGCAATCAGCAATGCATTCGGGGCCGCCGTGCTAACGCACTTCAAGGTGCACTGCGACCAGGAATGACCGGGCCACGCCCCTCCGACACTAAGCCGGCGCGGTAATATACGGATAAGATGCGTCGCGCTGCAATGTGCAGTTTGAAGCGAACGGTCTGTTGCGCGGAGCTGAGCGTTGTGGCGCGACGCGTGAGACTGTCCAAAGCATTGAGGTCTTTCCAGCGGCCGCTTTGGAGAAGGCTAAGTGCCCGTTGCGGGTCGGAAATCCGACTCACTGACTGCAATCTGCTGACCGGCCGATCTGGGACGCACCTTGACCATATCCGAAAGCGCAGAATCGATCTTCCTTCATTGAAGAGGAGGTTTTCATGGAAACGCTTAATTCCTCCAACGCACACTGGGTGCCTTAGAACAAGGGAAGGCTGACCGGTCAGAAGCCGCCATTGAAGCTCCGTGAGATCTGGGCGATTCGGACGAGGCTCCAGATGTCGTCCAACACTCGCGAGTTGGCGCTGTTCAACTTGGCAATCGACAGCAAGCTTCAAGCGTGCGATCTGACGCGACTGCAAGTGCAGGACGTCTTCGTCGGAGGTCATGTCCTAGCTCGCGCGACTTTCATGCAGCAAAGACGCATAGACCAGTGCAGTTTGAGATCACGGAGCAGACTCGTCAAAGCGTCTCTGCCTGGATATCAACGCGGGGATTGAAGCCTGCCGATTATTTGTTTCCGAGTCGGCTGCATGCTTCGGCACATGTATCGACGCGCCAGTATGCGCGCATCGTTCATCGTTGGATCGCGTCGATCGGACTCGATGACAGTGCTTATGGTACGCACACCATGCGTCGTACGAAAGCGTCGTTGATCTATCGACGCACCAAGAATCTGCGCGCTGTCCAGTTGCTTTTGGGCCACACAAAAATTGAGAGCACCGTGCGATACCTCGGGATCGAAGTGGACGATGCGCTCGAGATGGCTGAACAGACGGAGGTTTGATAGCCGGCCGGCGAGCGTGCGCTTGTCGGGCCAGGAGGCGACGCTCGCCAGGAGATATCAGCGGACGAGCGCCAGTCTGAATAACCTCTTCGAAGTTCGCCAATTCTCGGTCGCTGAGAATCGAAATGTCTCCTTGTCACGGTTTCTCCCCACCGCTTCGCTGTCCGAATGTCTAATTATCGGCATAGTCGGGCCGGAAAGCCGCCATGCACGTGCTCGCGAGTCGTTTTCGCTCACATGTGCCTATTTACCAGTCATTCGACGTCGACAGAGCAGCGGGCTTCTTAAACTGTCTTTTCGTGGCCCAGAAAGTGCGCACAATGATTACCTCGTTGTGTTTCGCTACCGATGGAATTCGCCATGTCGCGCTTGATTAAGGTTGGAAATCATGAGTACCACGTCGTGGTACACCCGCTGGTTGCTGGCGGCTTCGCCTTCACCGTTGTCGACATAGACCTGACAGGACCCAAATCACCGAGGCTCGCCACGACAGCGCAGTTATGTTCCCTACCGAAGAAGACGCGTACAGCCGCGGTTCAGCCTACGCACGTCGGCGCGCTCGGCTCTATAGACGTTGACTTGTCGCAGCAGCGGTGCGGCGCATACCAGTGAACCTCGCGGGTAAGTGCTTCAGTAGTTCGCATGGCTATAAAGGACGTTCCTTCATGACTGCACCACCTCAACTACCTGTGCTGCGCTTGGATGGAGATATCTTCTTCAAGCAGCGAATTGTCAACAAGACGTTTCGAATTCAAGTCACACACGAGTGCTTGATCGACTTTTTTGGTTCGGATGGCTCAGTAGAAGGGGACAACAAAGCGTTGCACGTCAATCACCAAAGGATCGTTTCGATCGCAACCCGGAAGGTGATGACAGGCACAATTTCGCCGGTTAAAGTCCTCCGTGACGACTTCAGGACGTTCTCTACGGTCGGCGGCGATAGGGGCCATCGACCGAGGTAGGCGTTGCCCTTTTGAAGAGCTTCGCGTTCCGTCTAGCGACAGCTTCGCGGTTCGGTGCGAGTGGCATTGTCGCGGGCGACCGTTCAAGCCTCGGAAGCAGCCGTTCAAATGGCTACGGTCCAGCGGCTGCAACGGGTCGGGAGAAGGAAACCGCTCACGCGGTAGGGGCTGCGGTTCGACTTGGCGGGTATTGAGAGGTGGATGGTGCGATTCCGTATGTTGAAGGTCGGGGCAATCCGCCCCGTTCTTCAACGGAGCCGCATCATGACCTCCATTCAACCGGGCATCAGCCCTCTGCGTCAGCGTATGACAGATGACATGCGCATGCGCCAGCTTTCTCCGAGGACTCAGGCGAACTATCTGCGCATCGTGCGTGAATTCGCTCGTTATCTCAAACGCTCGCCCGACACCGCGACGGTCGAAGACCTGCGAAACTACCAGTTGTATCTGGTCGATCGCGGAACATCGCCTATCTCTCTCAATGCGGCAATCACCGGCCTGAAGTTCTTCTTCGACATTACGCTTCAGAAGCCGGAATTGATGGCTCGGATGCAGCCGGTGCGCGTGCCGCGCGTACTGCCGGTTATCCTCAGCCCCGACGAGGTCCGGCGACTGATTGCGGCAACCGGTAATTTAAAGCATCAGACAGCGTTGTCGCTCGCCTACGGCACCGGGTTGCGGGCCGGCGAAG
>NZ_JFHE01000063.1 GCF_000698555.1 Caballeronia grimmiae
ACGAGATCATCGACGTCAAAGGCCTGTCGATCACCGATCCTCGCGCGCTCGAAGCACAAATCAACGCGTGGCCGGGCGTGGTGACGGTCGGTCTCTTCGCGGCGCGCGGGGCGAACGTGTGTCTGCTGGGCACGGAACAGGGCGTCGAGCGCATCGACTACTGAAGCGCCGTAACACAAGCGAAAAAGGCCGGGCAACGCGAGTCGCCCGGCCTTTTTTGATGTGCGCCAATCAGTACGCGTTGCGTCCGATGAATCCTTTGAACAGTGTCAACGCGACGATCTTGATGTCGAACCAGAACGACCAGTTGTGGATATAGAACAGGTCGAACTTCACGCGGCTCTGCATCTTCTCGACCTTCTCCGTCGCGCCGCGATAGCCGTTCACTTGCGCCCAGCCGGTAATGCCCGGCTTGATGCGATAGCGGAACATGTAGCCGTACACGAGATCCTTGTACAGATCGTCGTGCTCGATCGCGTGCGGACGCGGCCCGACCACCGACATATGCCCGAACAGCACGTTGATGAACTGCGGCAGTTCGTCGAGGCTCGTGCGGCGCAGGAACGCGCCGATCTTCGTCACGCGCGGATCGTTGCGCGTCGCCTGGGTGACATGGCCCGTCGTTTCCTTGTGGACCGCCATCGAGCGGAACTTGTAGATGCGGAACGGCCGTCCGTCCGCACCCTTGCGATGCTGCGTGAAGAACACCGGGCCATCGGAGGTCGCCTTAATCGCGATGGCGATCGCCACCAGCAGCGGTGACAGCGCCAGCAGCGCGGCGGCGGCGAAGCAGCGGTCGAACAGCAGCTTCGGCCACATCTGCAGCGTATTGACCGGCGATGTCGTCAGGTTGATGGTCGCGAGGCCGGCGACATCGGTCATCGAATGATTGAAGAGCGAGATGCTGCGCGTGTCCGGTATCAGCCGAAGATTCACGAAATCATGGCGCAGCGCATGCACGAAGCGATAGATCGTGTGCTCTTGCGACAGCGGCAACGCGAGCCACACTTCGTTGATTTCCTCGGCGCGCACCTTCTCGACGAGTTCATCGAAGTCGTTCAGCACCGGCAAGCGAGCCGATGCGCCTATTCTGCTGCCGACGCCGGTGGCCTGCAGTTCTTCATCGCCCGTCGTATCGAGCAGGCATACCGGCGTGAAGCCTTGCTCGGGCGTGCTGCTCAGGTGCGCGAGGAGGGTGCGCGCAAAGCCCTGCGCGCCGACGATCGCCACCGTGCGCTGATTGAAGCCGCGTCCGCGCATCACGCGCAGGCCGAAATGGACGGCGCACTTCGCGAACACGATGAGCGCGCCGGAAATGAGCGTCGAGTAACCCAGCCACAGGCGCGACACCGCATCCATGCGATGCAGGGTGAACGCGAGCAGCAGGGCGCCCGTGACCACGGCGATCCACGCGAGCGTGACGCGCGCGAGCATCATCGGCAGCGGTTTGCCGCGCCAGGTGTCGTACACGCCGAACGCGGGGAACAGCAACAACGCGAGCACGCTATTGAAAGCGATCAGCAGTCTCTCGATATCGCTGAAATCGAGCGAGGAGAAGCGCATCGAATGCGCGATTACCCCGCCTGCGATGATCAGCGACACGTCGAGAGCGCGTGCCGTCCAGCCGAACATGTCGTGCGTATTGCGCGTCTGCATCTGCATCGTCAGACGCTGGACGCCGACACGGCTTCCTGCGCACGCAGACGCGGCAGAAGACGGTCGAACTCGCGCTTGACCAGCCCGTAGCACTCGCAGGCGCGCGCTTCGAGACCTTCGCGATCCACGACCTTGATGCAGCCGCGGCTGTGATGGATGAGGCCCGCGTCGTGCAGCTTGCCCGCCGCTTCGGTCACGCCTTCACGACGCACGCCCAGCATGTCGGCGATGAGTTGCTGCGTCACTTGCAGTTCGTTCGATGCGGTCCGGTCGATCTCGATCAGCAGCCAGCGGCACAGTTGCTTGTTCAGCGAGTGATGACGATTACATGCCGCGGTCTGAGCAACCTGCGTGAGCAGGGCTTGCATGTACAGCAGCATCAGGCGGCGCAGAAAGTCGGAGCGGCCGAACTGATCACGCAGCGCCTGCGCGCTCATGCGATAAGCGAAGCCCGGGCACTGCACCTGCACGCGAGTCGGCATCGTTTCGCCGCCCGTCAGCACCGGCACACCGGTCATGCCTTCGCGGCCCACGGCGGCGATTTCGACCGAACCGCCGTCTTCCATCGTGTGAAGCAGGGAGATGATGGCCGTCGTCGGAAAGTACACGTGATGAATGCGTTGGCCCGAGTCACAGAGCAGTTGTTCAGTGCGGAGTTGAACGAGTTCGAGATGCGGAGTCAGCGCTTGCCATTCGTGCGCGGGAAGCGCGCCAAGCAGGTGGTTGCCGTGCAGGTCGGACTGGAGGGTCAGCATGATTTTTTCTCTCGTAACTTCGCGCGTTGCGCTTCACTTTTTATACTGGTGTCACCGTTCTCTGGCGCGGCTTGCTGCCGCTACCGAAAACGCCTCACACCAGCCCCGTTAGCAGCCCGTCCTCGCTTGAGTTGATCTAGTTGGTCGCGTCGGTTCGGGTTGCGCGACTCTTTTAGCGAGGACTGTGCCAATGCGGGCAATGTCAATGCTGGTGGGGCCTCACCGCCGGCGTGCCGGTTGTGATGCGGCGCAGCGCTTCGCTTTTGTTTCAGTCTTGAACATCGGTGGTCTTAAGAATACGAATGCGCCGCGAGGGCTATGGTCAGCGCAATCCCGCGAATCCGCGGCCCGATCTTCGTTCATCACCGTGCGATAAGCCTCGCAGAGAACCGCCATCCCGAGCGGACACCTACTATCGTAGGGATAAATAAAATTGATTCATCCGTGTTCCATCCGTTTGGTGGCCTGGCGAACGTGTCATCTGCGCGGGTAGCCATGAGGTCCGCTCGAGCCTTTCCACACGGGGCTTAGCGGGCGTCGACCAGTCAACGCGGCCGATTCTCGCGAAATGCCTAAACGTTGCGCCCGCTGCACGTTTCGCAAATTCTGTGGGCAAAGCCTCGTTCGAATGCGCCCTGGCGCACCACGGCGCGGCGTGCTGCGCCCCACATAAGCCTCTGCCGGAGGCCCCACTCCCGGCCGACGGAACCGACGCCAGCGTAAAACGTTTGCGCGCCGGAACCGACGTATCGTGCTTTTTCGACTGAGGAGAACCGTGGTGCGACCGCACAGAAACGTTTCATCGAGGACAATGTTCGACGCCATTCATCTCATCACATGCCGATGAAATGCGAATGACATATTCGCGTTCGATGACTCGCTGTTGGTCCTGCGCCGACACAGGCGGTCGATGTGCCGGCTCAGGCGCGCCATGAAACGATCAACAGACGATATCGGCCAATGGCGGCACCACCCGCTCCCAGGCTTCCTGCATCGCGTCGAACGATGCATCGCACATGTCGTCTTCCGAACGCGACAGCGCGCGCGCAAGGCGGCACTGCATCACCATCGCTTCGCTCGCGATCCTGCGTGCGCCGAGCTGCGTGGACACCGGAATGTCGAAGCCCTGCTCGCGCATCCACTGCAGGTAATGCGCGAGCAGCTCGAAGTTCGCGCCGAGCTGACGCATCACGTTGCACGCATAGAGGCGCGCATAGGGTTCGCCTCGCGCGAGCATCGTATCGACGTGTGCGGGAAACGCGGCGCGCCATCGTTCGATCGGGTTATGCGGCGGACGCCGCAGAAGATGCGCGCAAAGCAGATCAGCGGATGCTTCCGCCAGCGCCGTCCCCGACAGCGGATCGCGCACGCGCTTGACGAAGTCCACATGCGGAAAGAGCGTCTGCCCTTGCACTGTGCCCGCTGCACCGGATTGTCCCGCTTCATGCGCGGCGTTGGTTCTCAGAACGCCGTCGTAATCGTCGTCATGGAGCAGGTGATAGCCCGTGTGATGAAAGTAGCCGAGCCGCTTTGCATTGGCATCGATCACGTCGATGCCGATGGTCGTCTTCGCATGTTCCGAGCGATACGACAGGCCGCGCGTGTCCGGCAGATAGTACGCATCGACTTCGACGAGCACGATGTTCTTGCGCCGCGTCTGCACGATGGCGCGTTCTTCGAGCGAATCGAACACCGATAGCTCCTGCACCTGCAACCCGTATAGCTTTTCGATGTCTTCTTGCGGCAGCCGCGCGAGCGTGAACTGATCGTCTTCGAAGTCCTGCATGACGGTGAAGGCGAGCGCCGCATGCGGCTCGAGTCCGTTGCCGTGAAGAAGCTCGATCCATAGATCGGCAGGGCTTGCACCATCGCGCCAGATGCGCTCACCGTGATGCAACTCGTGCGCACGATGACGCCGCGCACGCATGCGCAGCGGGTCGAGTGAAACAACGCGTGAACGACTGACGCTGGAAGTCGTCATAGCGCTGGTATGAAACGCGCTCATGGTGTGACCTCGGGACCGGAGAAGCCGGCAACCGATACCGCGTGCGTTTCGAAGTCCTCGTTGTTTTTACCTGCGTTTCTATCGCGTTCGATGGCGGTATGCATTTTGATTTTCCCATGAAGGTGCCGGGCGACGCGAGCGCAATCGACACACGTGCGCAGTCCTTGCGCGAATTTGCGCAAGACGCTTCGACGTATGTGGCGCTGTTTTGAAAGACGTTTCTTCCCCGAACGTCCAATGCGCTTCAGGCCTTATTTGACGGGCCTGCAACGTCGAGCGTCGGTGCGCCCGCGCACTGAAACATTGCCGCGCGCGACTTAACGTTCAATCGTCAACGCCGGGATAACCGGCAAGCAAGGAGAAAAAGAACATGAATTGGAAAATCCTGGATTTCGAACAGCTCACTGCGCGCGAGCTATATCTGATTCTGCGCGCGCGCAGTGCGGTGTTCGTCGTCGAGCAATCGCATGTTCATCTCGATGCGGACGGCCGCGATGAAACCGGCGTACATGTCTTCGCCACCGACGACATGACGCGTGCAATGCCAGTGCTGGCTTATGCGCGCATTCATGAAGGCGATGTCGAAGATCCCGAAGTCGTGGTGGACAAGATACTGACAAGCCCTTTGCGTCGTGGCGACGGCACCGCGCATGCGCTCATCGAACGCGTGCTTGCCGTGTGTGCGGAACGCTGGCCCGGCCGCGCCGTGCGTTTGACGGCTCCCGCCAGCCTGCGCGGTTTCTATGAAGCATTCGGTTTCAGAAAGACCGAAGGACCGTTCCTTGAACATGGGATGCCTTTTATCGGTCTGACGAGAAAGAGCCGTCAGGCGCGCGAAGCGACAGGCTCGGGCAAACGGCCGATCGGCGCAAGCGCATTCGCGGATACGTACGAACTGCTGTAAGCCGTGCCGGCGCGCGTCGCGCTGCTCGCGCGCCATGCGCCGTTTCATTCCAGAAAAATAACGAATTAACGCGCCCGGCGTACTCACGTATGACGGGTACGCGTGCAACCTGCTCCCCCATGCGAATAGTCCATCTCGCCAGTCACGCGCAGACCATCGGCAACGGCACCGTCAACATGATGGTGGACCTCGCATGCATGCAGGCGCGGATGGGGCAGGACGTGGTGGTGGCTTCATCCGGCGGCGGTTTCGAGCCGCTCTTGCGCCGGCACGGCATCACGCATATTCCGCTTCAGCAGTCGCGCCAGCCTTGGCGCGTGCCGTCGATGATCGCGGGCTTCAACAGACTCATCGATCGTTTCGATCCCGACATCGTTCACGCGCACATGATGACGGGCGCGCTCATCTCGCGCTTCGGCAGCATGCGCCGGCGTTTCGCGCTGGTGACGACGGTGCATCATGAGTTGCAGAAAAGCGCATCGCTGGTGCGCGCGGGTGATCGCATGGTCGCCGTGAGCGACGCCGTCGCGCTCACGCTGGAGGAGCGCGGCATCGGCAAGGAGCGGCTCTCGGTCGTGCTCAACGGCGCGGTCGGCGCGCCCCGGCTCGTGTGCCGGCCGATGGCGAGGCAAGTGCGGTTGAGGCATCCGAACGTGGTGTGCGTCGCGGGGCTGTATCGGCGCAAAGGCATCGCCGATCTGCTGAAGGCGTTTGCGCTGGTACGCACGCAATCGGAAGATCAGCGCGAATTCCTGCCGGCGCCGTATCTGTACCTGATCGGCGATGGTCCCGAGCGCAGCGCGATGGAAACGCTCGCCGCCGAGCTCGGCATTGCGGATGCGGTGGAGTTCACGGGCTTTGTCGCGGACCCGCGTCCGTACCTCGCGTGCGCCGATGTGTTCGCGCTCGCCTCGCATCAGGACCCGTGTCCGCTCGTGATCGCGGAGGCGCGCGAAGCTGGCTGCGCAATCGTTGCCACGCGCGTGGGCGGCATCCCCGATTTGCTCGACGATGGCGCGGCCGGCGTCCTCGTGCCCCCGGGCGATCCCGCGCAGTTCGCGGCAAAGCTGCGCTGGCTGCTCATCGATTCGCAGGCGCGCGGCCAGTACGCAGTGCGTGCGACGGAGAATCTCGAGCGTTTGTCGGTCGAGCGCGTGGCCGCCGACTACATGACGGTTTATCAGCAAACACTGGCCGAGCGCCAGTCGCTGGATCTTCGGTCGATGCGAATCGACGCAAGGCGCACGCGCTCCACCAACGGCGCCGCATAAGTGCAGACGATCGCGGTTTTCAGCGTCGCATTCGTCGGGGGAATGTACTAAGCACTGCACGATATTCGCTGCAACGCGTCGTACAATAGCCGCCCCCAATCGGGTGAGCGTTCGCGTTCGCACAGAAAGCCTACTGGATGCTTGCTCAAATGACTGTATCAGCGGCCGGCGAATACCACGGCCGAAAATAGTGAACGCCAGCGCCGCGCTGCGGTGCCGCCATTCCTCAGTTTTGCTGATGAATGGAGGCACGCGCGCGGCGCAAGCGCAGCTAGGAGAAACAAGCGGACGGACAAGGCAAGCGGCAGATACGGCGGCGCTTCGTGCGAAGGCGAGAGGGATTACCCTGTCAGGAGTCCCCCCGACTGGTTTTCGACGCCACGAAGACGCAACGTATAGCGCGATGATCGAATGCGAAAGCAGTCATCGTGCCTTGCCGCCAAGGGACGCGCGAAGCGATGCGATGCGCACGGACACACACGGCTACGGACAGGCGGAAAGGGGAGAAGCGTAATGGATGAAAACAAAGAGCGGTCGCTGGTGGCGAAAGTCATGGACGGACTCGTCTCCGGGATCGTCGAGCAAAAATATGGCGCGATATTGCCGCCGCAGGACATTCTCTCGAAAGAATTCGACGTAAGCCGCACCGTGATGCGCGAGGCGCTCTCGATGCTGCTCGCGCGGCACATGCTGGACGTGCGGCCTAAGACGGGCACGCGCATCCGCCCGATGAGCGACTGGCGTCTCATCGACGAAGACGTGGTGAGCTGGCGCTTTCGCGCCAAGCCCGATCAGACGTTTCTGCGCGATGTAATCGAATTCCGCATGCTGATCGAGCCGCGCGCCGCCGCGCTCGCAGCAGCCCGCGCGACGCCCGATGAAATCGCCGGCATCCGCGACGCGTTCGAGGCGCTGTCGCGCCTGCATGTCGGCGAGCCCGGCTATCAGGCGGCGGACGAAGTGCTGCACACGCGCATCGTGGCCGCGAGCGGCAATCAGTTCTTCAGGCAGATGACCGCCATCGTGCGCGGTGCGCTGGTGACGGTGAATCCGATCGTCGATGGCATCGAGTCCGTGCGCGAAGCGACGCTCGCGGCGCAGTTGAACGTCGTCGAGGCGATTGAGGCAAAAGACCCGGCGGCGGCCGAGCGCGCGACGCGGGCGCTCGTCGATCTCGCCGCCGAGGAAGTCGGGCGCGCATTTTCGCTCGAGCGCATGGGCGAGCGCGCGACGCCGCCGGACGTCAACGCTTCCGCAGGCGTCTGACGCCATCGCCCGCAGAAGGGCGACCATGCTGTCCGAGCGAAGCCGGGAGAAGTCCCGGCTTTGTGCTTTCTGCGACGCGTGTTCAGGCACAATGCCCCGCACGACGAACACAACGCGGAGGCGCGCTTGACGCATACCAATACCAATCTCGAAACGGTCCGCTGGGGCATTGTCGGCGCGGGACGCATCGCGCAGCGCTTCGCCGGCAGTCTGCAACACGTGGAAGGCGCGACGCTCGCGGGCGTGTGGTCACGGCGCCCCGAACCTGCCCGCGCGCTCGCCGAGCCGTTCGGCGCGCGTGCGTTCGAGAACTTCGACGCGCTGCTCGACAACATCGACGCCCTGTATATCGCGACGATGCAGGACAGTCACCCGCATTACGCGTTGCGCGCGTTCGAAGCGGGCAAGCCGGTGTTGTGCGAAAAGCCCGCCGCCGTGAACGCGCGCACGCTGCAGCGCATGATCGATGCGGCGCGCGCATCGAAGCTGCTCTTCATGGAGGCGATGAAGCCGCCGTTCTATCCGCTCTATCGCCGTCTGAAGACGCATCTGCAAAGCGATCCGATCGGCGATATCGGTCTCGTGCGCGCGGGTTGCTCGATGGCGAATGTGCCTTCGGATCATCCGTCGTTTTCACTCGATGCGGGCGGCGGGGCGCTGCTCGATATCGGCATTTACGAGGCGTTTCTCGCGGTCGACTGGCTCGGCGAGGCGATCGACGTGCAGACCATCGGCCGGGTCGGGGCAACGGGCGTCGACGTGTTCGCGAGTCTGAACGTGCGCCACGAGCGCGGCATTTCGCAGACCTTCTGCGGGCTCGACATGCAGGGGCGCGGCGATGCGCTGATCGGCGGAACGCTCGGCACGGTGACGATCCACGAGAACTGGTGGAATCCGGCGCGCGCGACCATCGTTTATACGGACGGGCGCACGGTCGAACTGGACGAGCCGTTCACGGGCGGCGGCCTCAACTACGAGACCGCGCATTTCTGCGAACTGCTGCGCGCCGGCGCGACGGAAAGCCCGGTCATGCCGCACGCGACGTCCATGCGCATGATGGCGATCATGGATGCCGCGCGGCGCGATCTCGGCGTGCGCTTCCCCTTCGAGACCGACTGAACGGCAGCGGCGCGCTAGTGGCGTCCCGGCAGCGCGAGACGCCGCTCGAACACGCGCTGCACGACTTCCAGCACGCTGCACAGCACCCAGTAGACGAACGCGGCAGCGAGGTAAAGCGGCAGCGGCTGATACGTCGATGCAATCACTTCCTGCGCGCTTCTAAGAAGCTCCGTGACGGTGATGACCGATACGAGCGACGTATCCTTGATGAGACTGATGAGGCTGTTCGACAGGCTCGGCACCGCGATGCGCAGCGCCTGCGGCCCGATCACGTAGCGCAGCGTTTGCGTGCGCGACAACCCGAGGCTGTACGCCGCGAGCCATTGCCCGCTATGGATGCCGAGAATCGCGCCGCGCATGCTTTCCGACAGGTACGCCGCGACGTTCGCCGATAGCGCGATCACGCCGGCGGGCGTCGGTTCGAGCGAGATGCCGAGACTCGGCAAGCCGTAATAGATCACGAATATCTGCACGAGCAGCGGCGTGCCGCGCATGATGCTCACGTAGCAGCGCCCGATGGCGACCAGGCCACGGTTGTGGCTGATGCCCATCAACGCGAGCACGACGGCCCCGATGAGGCCGAAGAACATCGAGTAGAGCGCGAACTTGATCGTCAGTAGCGCGCCTTGCGCCAGCACCGGCGCCGATTGAACGAGCAGGGAAGTCGTGGACATGAAAGGGGAAACGTAAGCGGAAAGCGCGCGAATCCGAAGCAAGCGCCGCGCGCAAAGCGCCCATCATAAACCGGACGCCAAAAAGAGAAGGGCGGCACCGCAAAACGATGCCGCCCACTGCCGAATGCCGGTCAGTCCGCGCTTACTTGGCCGGCTTCGTCACGTCGATGCCGAACCACTTGTCGGAGATCTTCGCGAAGGTGCCGTCCTTCTCGAGTTGGGTCACCGCGTCGTCGATCGCTTTCGCGAACTTCGGATTGCCCTTCTTGAACGGAATGCCCGACGGGTTGCCCGCGCCGACGCTCGCGCCGGTGCGCAGCGGCAATTGCGAGTTCTTGAGCAGATACGCGAGCATCAGACGGTCGTTGAGCGCGGCGTCGAGACGGCCCGCAGCCAGATCGCGCAGATATTCCGGCGCGCCCGGATACGTCTTGACGTCGATGCCCGGCACCGACTTCGCCATGTCCATGTAGTTCGTGCCGAGGCCGACGCCGAGCTTCTTGCCCTTCAATTCTTCGAGCGACTTGAACTCGCGCTTGTCGTCCGCGCGCTGGATCAGTTGCGCGTTCGAGTAGGTGTACGCCGGCGAGAAGTCGAGCGTTTCCTTGCGCTTGTCGGTGATGCCGACCTGGTTGACGATCACGTCGAACTTGCCTGCCTGCAGGCCCGCGATGATGCCGCTCCACTCCGTCGTGACGAACTCCGGCTTCACGCCGAGCTTCGCGGCGACGGCCTTCGCGATGTCCACGTCATAGCCAACGAGCTCGCCCGACGGCGACTTCGAGTTGAACGGCGGGAACGTGCCTTCGAGGCCGACGCGCAGCGTGCCGCGCTGCTTGACCTGATCGAGCAGATCCTCGGCATGCGCAGCCGTGGTGACGGCGGTGAAGGATGCGCCGATCAGGCTGGCGGCGACGAGCTTCTTGAGCGTGGACAGTTTCATCGTGTTGTTTTCCTGGTGTTGGCTTGAGGGCGGCGCGTGTCTCGCGCGTCCGCCCGATAGGTGCGGCATCATAGATAAAACGCAAGCCGCGCGTCATATCGTTTGCTTATGTCGATATTCCTATGCAAGCGCCTCGACGCATTCCGTGACGAGGGCCGGCCCGCGATAAATCAGCCCCGTATAAATCTGCACGAGCGATGCGCCCGCCGCGAGCTTCGCGCGCGCATCCGCGCCCGAGAAAATCCCGCCCACGCCGATGATCGGCACATCCGTGCCCACTTCCGCGCGCAGCTTGCGAATCACTTCATTCGACGCATCGAATACCGGACGCCCCGACAGCCCGCCCGCTTCGTCGCCGTGCGGCATGCCGGCGACGGCGGTGCGCGAAAGCGTCGTGTTGGTGGCGATCACGCCGTCGATGCGATGCGTGAGCAAGGTGCCGGCAATCGACTTGATCTGCTCGTCGTCGAGATCGGGCGCGATCTTCAGCGCGAGCGGCACGAGCTTGCCGTGCAGGTCGGACAGGCGCTGCTGCTTGTCCTTGAGCGCGCCGAGGAGGGCGTCGAGCTCGCCCGCGCCCTGCAACTGGCGCAGGTTCTTCGTGTTCGGCGACGAGATGTTGATCGTCACGTAGCTCGCGAACGGATAGACGCGCTCGAGACAGTAGAGGTAATCGTCGGCGGCGCGCTCGATCGGCGTATCCGCGTTCTTGCCGATGTTGAGCCCCAGCACGCCGCGATAACGCGCGGCCTGCACGTTCGCGACGAACTGATCGACCCCGCCGTTGTTGAAGCCCATCCGGTTGATGAGCGCGCCCGCTTCCGGCAGCCGGAAGATGCGCGGACGCGGATTGCCCGGCTGCGCGCGCGGCGTGACCGTGCCCACTTCGATGAAGCCGAAACCGAGCGCCGCCAGTCCGTCGATGCACGCGCCGTCCTTGTCGAGACCCGCCGCGAGGCCGACCGGATTTCTGAACGTAAGGCCCATCACCGTGCGGGGAGAGTCGGGGCCGTGTCTGCCAAGCATGCCGGCGAGTCCGGTGCGGCCAGCCGCGCGGAGCATGCGCAGCGTCAGGTGATGCGCGTCTTCCGCGTCCATGCGAAAGAGGCGCGAACGCGCGAGCGGGTAGAGAGAACTGAACACGAAATGAAAGCCGGCGACGGCGAATTTTTTGAGACCGCTATTTTAGCGGCTTTGGCGCGTCTGCCGGACTGCCCGAAGCGCCCGGACGCGCGGCGGCTATTTCGGCTGGCTCGGGCCGTTCATGCGCCCGGGCATCGGCAGCGCGCCCGCCGAGTGCGTCGAGGCGGGATCGAGCAGCGACCAGTGGCCGTCGATCAACCCTTCCAGTGGCCGGAAATTGGCCTTGTACGCCATCTTTTCGCTTTCGCGAATCCAGTAGCCGAGATAGACGTGCGGCAAGTCGAGGCTTTTCGCCTGCTCGATCTGCCAGAGAATGTTGAACGTGCCGAAGCTCGTCTTCGGCATATCGGGCTCGAAGAACGTATAGACCGATGAGAGCCCGTCGCCGAGGATGTCGATCATGCTAATCATGCGCAGCGGGCCGGGCGCATCCGGATTGTCTGGCGAGGGCCGCTCGCGGAATTCGACGAGCCGCGAGTTGATCCGGCTTTGCAGCAGGAACTGCTCGTACTGATCGCGGCTGTCGCGGTCCATGCCGCCGCCCGCATGCCGCGCCGACTGGTAACGCATGTAAAGCGCGTAATGCTCTTCGTCGTAATGCAAAGGCGCGACGCTCGCGACGAGACCGCCGTGCAGCTTCCACACGCGCCGCTGCGCCCGGTTCGGCACGAAGCGCCCGACCGGCACGCGCACCGGAATGCAGGCCCGGCAGCCGTCGCAGTAGGGACGATAGGTGAACACGCCCGAGCGCCGGAAACCGGCCTTGACCAGTTCCGTGTAGACATCGGAGTTGATGAGATGGCTCGGCGTCGCGACTTGCGAGCGCGCGACGCGCCCTTCCAGATAACTGCAAGGGTAAGGCGCTGTTGCATAGAATTGCAGCGCGGAAAGCGGTGACAGCGGCAGCTCGTTCGGATGTGTCACGTTGGAGGCTCTCGCAGGCGTCGTCTCTCGTGGCCGGCATCGCCGGCTCGTGGGCAAGCGGCGCCTGGCTAATCGTGCTTGTCGTCAGTACTGCGTTGCAAGCGTCGCGCCTGGGGGGACGCAACGCGCCGAAGTCGTCAGCGCGCGGGCGTGTCGATGAGACCGGCGAGGACGGATTTGTCGAAGCGCCAGGAAATGGGCGGTTCGGCGACTGCCTTGCGCAGATGCGCGACGAACGCGCGGCGGGCAATCTCGCGGCCGCCCAGCGACGCCAGATGCGACGTGTTCTGCTGGCAGTCTATCATCTCTATTTCGTTGCGGCGCAAGTGTCCGACGAGTGCGGCAAGCGCGATTTTCGACGCATCGGTGCGGTGCGCGAACATCGATTCGCCGAAAAACATCCGCCCGAACGAGACGCCGTAAAGCCCGCCGACGCGCACGCCGTTGAACCACGTCTCCACGCTATGCGCTTTCCCCTGGCGATGCAGCGACGTGTACGCATCCACGATATCCGCCGTGATCCACGTGCCGCGCTGGCCCTCGCGCGGCGTCTGCGCGCATGCGCGCATGACGGCGGGGAAATCGTCGTCGACGCGCACTTCCCACAGCGGATCGCGCACGACATGCTTGAGCGTCTTGCGCAGCGAATGCGACACCTTGAACTCGGCCGGCACGAGCACCATGCGCGGGTCGGGGCTCCACCAGAGCACCGGCTGGCCGTCCGAGTACCACGGGAAAATGCCGCGCCCGTAAGCGTCGATGAGGCGCGCGGGCAGCAGATCCGCGCTCGCGGCGAGCAAGCCCGGCGCACCGCTCGATGCGCCGAGCGCGCGCTCGACGGGCGGGAACGGATCGTCAAATGCGAGCCAGGGGACCATGATCGGCGGGCGCTGCTTCAGCCTTCGCGCAGGGTGCGGAAGATATCGCCCGTGTGCAGCGTGAAATTGCCGGCGGCGCGGTCTGCGAAGAAAAAGCGCAGCGTCTGCCCGACCGTCGGAAACGCGATCTCGTCCCACGGAATTTCGCTTTCCTCGAAAAGACGCACTTCGAGACTTTCCTCGCCGGCATCGACTTCGATGTCGAGCAGCCGCGCCAGATAGAACAGATGCACCTGATGCACGTGCGGCACGTTGAGCAGCGTGAAAAGGCTCTGAATCTCGACGCGCGCGCCGGCTTCCTCCAGCGTTTCGCGCGCCGCGCCTTCGCTCGTCGTCTCGTCCATTTCCATGAAGCCCGCGGGCAGCGTCCAGTAGCCGTAGCGCGGCTCGATCGCGCGGCGGCACAGCAGGACCTTGTCGTCCCACACCGGCACGGTGCCCACGACATTGCGCGGATTCTGGTAGTGGACGGTGCCGCACTGGCCGCACACATAGCGCTCGCGGTTGTCTCCGGGCGGAATGCTCAGGCCGACCTCATGGCCGCAGACGGAACAGAATTTCATGGAAATGGATGGCGGAAAGTGTGGTGCGAGTGTATCACCGGGGCGGGGCGGCTTTGGCGCGTGACGGTCGTTCGGTTTCTTTATCTTCGATGCTTCGCGCGCGGGCGAAGCCGGCCGGCTACTCGCTACAATAGTTGCTCATAGCCTGCCGTCTCATTACACAAGCGCGCCGCGCGCCTCAGCGAACCCATGTCATCACAACCCCGTCCTCCGATGCTCGCCACCGCCGACGCCCTCGGCCTTCTGCTCGATGCCGCGCGCCGGGTGGATGGCGTCGAGCGCATCGACACGCTCGATGCGCTCGGCCGCGTGCTGGCCGCCGACGTGATCTCACCGCTCGACGTCCCGCCGATGCACACCAGCGCGATGGACGGCTACGCGGTCCGCGCCGCCGATCTCGCCGCCGCCAGCGACGCCGCGCCGGTTGCGCTGCCCGTTTCACAGCGCGTGCCGGCGGGCCACACGGCCGGGCCGCTCGCGGCGGGCACGGCGGCGCGCATCTTCACGGGCGCGACGGTGCCGCCGGGCGCGGACGCGGTCGTGATGCAGGAGATGGCGCGCGCATCCGGCGACGGGAGCGTCGCGTTCGCGCAAGCGCCCGAGGCGGGCGAATGGATCACGCGGCAGGGCGCGGACATCGAACGCGGCGCGGTGATCCTGCCGGCGGGCACGCAACTGACGCCGCAGGCGCTGGGGCTTGCGGCATCGGTGGGATGCGCGTCGCTGGAAGTCGTGCGCCGCGTGCGCGTCGCGATTTTCTTTACCGGCGACGAACTGCGCATGCCCGGCGAGCCGCTCGCGCCCGGCGCGATCTACAACTCGAACCGCTTCACGCTGCGCGCGCTGCTCGCGAAGCTCGGCTGCGACGTCACCGATTTCGGCATCGTGGCGGATCGGCTGGACGCGACCCGCGATACCCTGCGCCGCGCCGCGCTCGAGCACGACCTGATTCTGACGTGCGGCGGCGTGTCGGTCGGTGAGGAAGATCACGTGAAGCCCGCTGTCGAGGCGGAAGGCCGCATCGCCATGTGGCAGATCGCGATGAAACCGGGCAAGCCGCTCGCGTTCGGCGCGGTGAGGCGCGGACAGGCGAGCGAACCGGACGAGGCGTATTTCATCGGCTTGCCGGGCAATCCGGTATCGAGCTTTTGCACGTTCCTGCTCTTCGTGCGGCCGTTTATCCTGCGGCTGGCGGGCGTGGCGAACGTCGCGCCGCGCGTCTACGCCATGCGCGCCGACTTCACGCAGAAGAAGGGCGACCGGCGCAACGAATTCCTGCGCGCGCGGGTGAACGAGACGGGCGGACTCGACGTGTTTCCGAACCAGAGTTCGGCGGTGCTGACGTCGACGGTATGGGGCGACGGACTCATCGACAATCCGCCGGATCATGCGATCAGCGCGGGCGAGATGGTGCGCTTCATCCCCTTTTCAGAATTGATGCGCTAATCGATGGCGAAGGACCAGCGTAAATGAAAGTCGAACTGAGATTTTTTGCGAGCGTGCGCGAGGCGCTGGGCGTCGCCAACGAGACCGTGAGCGTGCCGGATACGGTCGTCAATGTCGGCGACGTGCGCGCCTGGCTGCGCATGCGCGGCGGCGTGTGGGCCGAGACGCTCGCGGAAGGCCGCGCGCTGCGCATGGCCTGCAATCACGTGATGACGAACGCCTCGCAGCGCATCACCGATGGCTGCGAAGTCGCGTTCTTCCCGCCGGTGACGGGCGGCTGACATGACGACGCCCGCCAAAATCCGCGTGCAGGAAGCCGATTTCGATCTCGGCGCGGAAGTCGCCGCACTGCGCGCCGACAATCCGAAGGTCGGCGCGGTGGCGTGCTTCATCGGGACGGTGCGTGACCTGAACGAAGGCAGCGCCATCGAGACGATGGAACTCGAGCACTATCCGGGGATGACCGAGAAGTCGCTGGAAGCGATCGCCGATCAGGCGCGCGAGCGGTGGCCAGGCTCGGACGTGCTGATCGTGCATCGCGTGGGGAAGCTGAAGCCGCTCGATCAGATCGTGCTCGTCGCGACGACGGCGATGCATCGCGCCGAAGCGTTCGAATCGTGCGCGTTCGTGATGGACTATCTGAAGACGCAAGCGCCCTTCTGGAAGAAGGAGAAGACCGAACGCGGCGAGCGCTGGGTGGACGCCCGCGAATCCGACGACGCCGCGCTCACGCGCTGGACGACGCGGGAAACCTGATCGTTATCGCTCGTCGACGGGCTTGCCGACGAATCTCGCGGGAAACGGCTCGCCGGCGGGGCGCTCGGGAAAGCGCGGTTCATCGTTGCCGCCGGTGCGCTGGCGTTTCAGCGCCGCCAGCAGTTCCTCCTGTTCGGCGGGAATCTGGTAGTCCCAGCCGAACTTGCTCAACTGGAGGCTCTGCGCGATGCGCAACGCCGGTTCCATGAACTGCACCGCGGCGGCCGGCGCGTAGCGCGCTTCGACCATGTTCAGGAACAGCGACAGCCAGCGCGCGAAGTGACGCGGCTCGATGCCTTCCAGCGGCCGATGCGCCTCCTGCACGTTCCCGCGATACTGCTTCGAACCGAGCACGAGGCTCGACCAGAAGGTCGTCATCTTCGCGAGATGCTCGTCCCAGCGGCCGGCCAGTTCGCGGGCGAAGATCGGGCCGAGCAGGGGATCGTCGTCCACGCGGCGGTAAAACGCTTCGACCAGCGCGCGGATGTTGGTTTCGTTCGGTTGGCGCTCGCGCGTGTCGGCGGCGCTCGGAGGCTCTTGACTCATGGCGTAAATCGGTCGGGCAGACGTCGATGGGGTATTTCCTGACGGCAGGCACTCATTGGCGCAAAATGCGTGTCTCATGCAGGCTGCGCCCGGATATTAGACCGCGTGACGCCCACGCGGGTCGATCGCCCCTTGGGATCGCGCGGGCTTTATTGCCGCACCCGGCTCTCCACTCATCGCACGACATCATGCGACTGACCGACTACACCGATTATGCGTTGCGCGTCCTGCTCTACTTGTCGGTGCGGCCGTCGGGCCTCTCGACGATTCAGGAAATCGCCGACGCCTACGGCATCTCGCGGAACCATCTGATGAAGATCGTCCAGCAACTGGGAGACCTGGGCTGGGTGGAGACGGTGCGCGGGCGGCGCGGCGGCCTGCGGCTCGCCGAGCGGGCGCGTTCGCTGACGATCGGCGAGATCGTGCGGGCAACCGAGAGCGATTTCGCGATCGTCGGCTGTTTCGCGCGCGAAAGCGATCATCGCCATTGCGTGATCCAGCCGGTCTGCCGGTTGCGCGGCGCGCTCGCCGCCGCCCGCGATGCCTTTCTCGCCGAACTCGACAAGCGTACCGTTGCCGAACTCTCGGAGCCGGAGAACGAACTCGCGCGGCTGCTGGGCGTCGCGAACGAGGGTGCCAGGCCCGCGATTGCGATCGTATCGTCCGATACGCCGCGCTGAACGTCCGTTCGCGCTACGGCTCGTATCCAAAGACGCCGTTCGCGCGCCCAAAGACCCAAAAAAATGCGCTCGTTGAGCGAAACCGTGCTTGAAAGCGGGCGAAACTGCCTCATTTTGGTCGTATTCAGAATTGGAGCTGTCCAAAAATGAGAATCGACAAACTCACCACCAAGTTTCAGGAAGCCTTGTCCGACGCGCAAAGTCTGGCGGTCGGCAACGACAATCAATATATCGAGCCTGTGCATCTGCTGTCCGCGTTGCTCGCGCAGCGCGACGGCTCCGCGCGCTCGCTGCTGTCGCATGCGGGCGTGCAGGTTCAGGCGCTGCAGTCGGCGGTCAACGACGCGATCGGCCGTCTGCCGCAAGTGCAGGGCACCGATGGCAACGTGCAGGTCAGCCGCGATCTGGCGGGCCTGCTCAACAACGCCGACAAGGAAGCGCAGAAGCTCAACGACACCTACATCGCGAGCGAAATGTTCCTGCTGGCGGTCGCCGATGACAAAGGCGAAGCCGGCCGCATCGCGAAGCAGCACGGGCTCACGCGCCGTGCGCTGGAAGCCGCGATCAACGCGGTGCGCGGCGGCGCGCAGGTCAACAGCCAGGACGCCGAAAGCCAGCGCGAGGCGCTCAAGAAGTACACCGTCGACCTGACCGAGCGCGCACGCGCCGGCAAGCTCGATCCGGTGATCGGCCGCGACGACGAAATCCGCCGCTCCATTCAGATCCTGCAGCGCCGCACGAAGAACAACCCCGTGCTGATCGGCGAGCCGGGCGTCGGCAAGAC
>NZ_JFHE01000064.1 GCF_000698555.1 Caballeronia grimmiae
CGCAGGTGTCGTTGCTAAGATTATCGAGTAAGAGCCAGAGATCTCTCGGTAGTCTGTAGTTTTCGGGGTCGGCGAAACCGTCGGCCCCAAATGGTTTAGGGGTATAGCTCAACTGGCAGAGCGTCGGTCTCCAAAACCGAAGGTTGGGGGTTCGATTCCCTCTGCCCCTGCCAAATTCTCGCGCCATGTGGCGCTGTTTAAGGTGTTATGGCGAATCCTTCCGTCGAAACTGTTAATACTTCCGGCGACAAGCTGATGTTGTCGGCTGGTGTATTGTTGGTCTTGGCCGGGTTCGTGGGGTTTTTTCTGCTCGACCGCCAAGAGTGGTATGTGCGCGGTGCGGCGCTTGCCGTCGGTCTGATCGCCGGTGTCGCTGTCGGTCTGGTTTCTGCGCCTGGTAAAAGCTTTATCGCGTTCGCCAAAGACTCCTACAAGGAAGTTCGCAAGGTTGTCTGGCCGACACGGAAAGAGGCAACGCAGACCACTCTTGTGGTGTTTGCATTTGTCCTCGTCATGGCCATTCTGCTTTGGCTTAGCGATAAGTCGATCGAATGGGTGATTTTCTCGGCGATTCTGGGTTGGAAATGATATGAGCGATACTCCGACATCCCCGAGTGGAAAGCGTTGGTATGTGGTGCACGCCTACTCCGGCATGGAGAAGAGCGTGCAACGTGCGCTTCAGGAGCGCATCGAGCGGGCCGGGATGCAAGACCAGTTTGGTCAAATTCTCGTCCCGACCGAAGAAGTGGTTGAAGTAAAGGGCGGTCACAAGTCAGTTACGGAACGTCGTTTCTTCCCAGGATACGTCTTGGTTGAGATGGAAATGACGGACGAAACGTGGCATCTGGTCAAGAACACGGCCAAGGTCACCGGATTCATCGGCGGCACACGCAATCGGCCAAGCCCGATCTCACCGCGTGAAGTCGAAAAGATCATGTCGCAGATGCAGGAAGGTGTCGAGAAGCCGCGGCCGAAGACGCTTTTCGAGGTGGGCGAGATGGTTCGCGTGAAGGAAGGTCCTTTCACCGACTTCAACGGCAACGTCGAGGAAGTGAACTACGAGAAGTCCAAGGTTCGTGTCTCCGTCACGATCTTCGGCCGATCGACACCGGTCGAACTAGAGTTCGGCCAGGTCGAAAAGACTTGATTCGAATACATCGCGCGTAGCCTCGTGGCTGTCGCGCGATTCGCGCTTACGGTCCGCGTCATGACCGTTGAGGAGCGTCAGTAGGCGGCAACGTCGAACGCGCGCTATCACTCACCGAACGCTCACGCGTTCAGCAGAGGTTTTCAACATGGCAAAGAAAATCATTGGCTTTATCAAGCTGCAGATTCCTGCAGGTAAAGCCAACCCGTCGCCGCCGGTCGGTCCGGCACTGGGCCAGCGCGGCCTGAACATCATGGAGTTCTGCAAGGCGTTCAACGCGCAGACTCAGGGCATGGAGCCGGGTCTGCCGGTGCCGGTCGTCATTACGGCATTCGCGGACAAGAGCTTCACGTTCATCATGAAGACGCCGCCGGCTACCGTTCTGATCAAGAAGGCAGCCGCTGTGCAGAAGGGTTCGCCCAAGCCGCACACCGACAAGGTCGGCAACATCACCCGCGCTCAAGCGGAAGAAATCGCGAAGACCAAGATGCCGGACCTTACGGCAGCTGATCTGGACGCCGCTGTGCGCACCATCGCTGGTAGCGCGCGTTCGATGGGTATCACTGTGGAGGGCGTGTAAATGGCTAAGCTTTCGAAGCGCCTTCAGGCATTCGCGAACAAGGTTGATCGTCAGAAGCTGTACGCGATCGACGACGCACTGGCTCTCGTGAAGGAATGCGCGAGCGCGAAGTTCGACGAGTCGATCGACGTTGCAGTGCAACTCGGCATCGATGCGAAGAAGTCGGACCAGGTCGTTCGTGG
The DNA here is from genome assembly GCF_000698555.1 of Caballeronia grimmiae. Taxonomy (GTDB): domain Bacteria; phylum Pseudomonadota; class Gammaproteobacteria; order Burkholderiales; family Burkholderiaceae; genus Caballeronia; species Caballeronia grimmiae. The sequence continues at coordinate 1,910 of NZ_JFHE01000064.1, forward strand.
CTCGGTCGTTCTGCCGGCCGGTACCGGTAAGTCGGTGCGTGTCGCAGTGTTCGCGCAAGGCGAAAAGGCTGAGCAGGCTCGCGCCGCTGGTGCGGAAGTCGTCGGCATGGAAGACCTGGCTGAACAAGTGAAGGCCGGTAACCTGGACTTCGACGTCGTGATCGCTTCGCCGGACACGATGCGCGTAGTCGGTACGCTGGGCCAGATCCTCGGTCCGCGCGGCCTGATGCCGAACCCGAAGGTTGGCACGGTTACGCCGGACGTCGCTCAGGCAGTTCGTAACGCCAAGGCAGGTCAGGTGCAGTTCCGCGTCGACAAGGCCGGTATCATCCATGGCACGATCGGTCGCGCATCGTTCGAACCGGCTTCGCTGCGTCAAAACCTGGCTGCGCTGATCGATGCGCTGCAAAAGGCCAAGCCGGCGACCAGCAAGGGCGTGTACCTGCGTAAGGTTGCACTGTCGAGCACGATGGGTGTCGGCGTTCGCGTGGATCAATCCACGCTGGCGCAGTAACAGAATTCCGGCGCGGTCGTCAGGCCGCGTCTAACAGGGCTTTGGGCGGTTGTGTGGCGGCAATAGTGTTGCGCAACCGGTTGTCAAAGACCGTTGGTGGTGGTGCAGAAGTCGAGCAGCGCCTTAATTCAAGCCAACGCAGATGGCGAACCCGAAACAGTTTTGCAGTGGTTGAAGTCGTTTGTCGTGCGTCGTTAGACGGACACTAATCGATCGAAATACTCCTAACAGTCGGACGCCGTTGTTGAACGTGGTGCATGAGGGTTGGACACCCGAGTGCATCGAATCTGGAGGTTTAACCGTGCCACTGAACAAAGAAGATAAGCAGGCAGTCGTCGCTGAAGTCGCCGCGCAAGTCGCGAAGGCTCAGACGATGGTGCTCGCTGAGTATCGTGGGATCACGGTTGGCGATCTGACCAAGCTGCGCGCGAAAGCGCGTGAGCAACAGGTGTATCTGCGCGTGTTGAAAAACACGCTGGCGCGTCGCGCTGTCGAAGGTACCCCGTTCGCTTCGCTGGCTGAGCAGATGACCGGTCCTCTGATCTACGGCATCTCGGAAGATGCCATTGCCGCTGCCAAGGTCGTCAACGACTTCGGCAAGAGCAATGACAAGTTGATCATCAAGGCTGGTTCCTACGAAGGCAAGGTGATGGACCAGGCAGGCGTGCAAGCGCTGGCCAGCATCCCGAGCCGTGAAGAGCTGCTCTCCAAGCTGTTGTTCGTCATGCAAGCGCCTGTTTCCGGCTTTGCGCGTGCTTTGGCCGCGCTTGCTGAGAAGCAAGGCGAAGCTGCATAACGCAGCCGCTTGGGCGCTCGTCGCTCAGTTAGGTATTAGCTAGATCGCTAGCTCGATCCGAATTCAATTTAGGAGTATTTCAAATGGCAATCGCAAAAGAAGACATCCTGGAAGCCGTTGGCGCGATGTCGGTTCTGGAACTGAACGAGCTGGTCAAGGCGTTCGAAGAAAAGTTTGGCGTGTCGGCAGCTGCTGTTGCTGTCGCTGGCCCGGCTGGCGGTGGTGCTGCCGCTGCTGCTGAAGAGCAAACCGAGTTCACCGTGAACCTGCTCGAAGCTGGCGCGAACAAGGTTTCCGTCATTAAGGCTGTTCGTGAACTGACGGGTCTCGGCCTGAAGGAAGCGAAGGACCTGGTCGACGGCGCACCGAAGCCCATCAAGGAAGCGGTGCCGAAGGCTGCAGCTGAAGAAGCGAAGAAGAAGCTGGAAGACGCAGGCGCGAAGGCTGAAATCAAGTAAGTTTCATTGCGCTGTGCGAAGGCTGGCGGTTTTTCACCGCCGGCCTTTTTGTGCTTTGTGGGGACATAGTTTTTATGCTTGCGGGCAAGCATAAACGTCCCTGCAGAAGCCAAAGAAAACGGTCGGATCGGCAGATTTTTCCGCCAGTTCTCTTTGTCTTCTGAAGCGACTGCAGAAGGCAAGTTTGGTCGGGTAGCGGGAAACACAGGCATCCGCTGCCGTCAGCCAGCGGTTGGTAGCGGCCAACCACCAAGCTTCTAGACTCGCGCGTCCTCCCCGGACAGCGGCGCGGGTCTCAGTCGGTGAACACCGGGCCGTGTCGTCGAGGTATCCCGCCTCGGTAACGCCCGCCGTGATTCGGAGATCGTATGCAATATTCCTTCACCGAGAAGAAGCGTATTCGCAAGAGTTTCGCGAAGCGCCCCATCGTTCACCAAGTTCCCTTTTTGCTGGCGACCCAGCTTGAATCATTCCAGACGTTTCTGCAAGCGGATACGTCTTCCTCGCAGCGCAAAGCGGAAGGCTTGCAGGCCGCGTTTACGTCTGTTTTCCCGATCGTTTCGCACAACGGTTTTGCGCGTCTCGAGTTCGTCAGCTACATGCTGTCGCCGCCCGCATTCAACATCAAGGAATGCCAGCAGCGCGGCCTGACGTACTGTTCCGCCCTGCGCGCGAAGGTCCGTCTCGTTCTGCTCGACAAAGAGTCGCCGAGCAAGCCCGTCGTCAAGGAAGTGAAGGAGCAGGAAGTGTACATGGGCGAAATTCCGCTCATGACGCCGACTGGCTCGTTCGTCATCAACGGTACTGAGCGCGTGATCGTGTCGCAGCTCCACCGTTCGCCTGGCGTGTTCTTCGAGCACGACAAAGGCAAGACGCATAGCTCCGGCAAGCTGCTGTTCTCGGCGCGGATCATTCCTTACCGCGGTTCCTGGCTCGACTTCGAATTCGACCCGAAGGACGTGCTGTACTTCCGTGTCGACCGTCGTCGCAAGATGCCGGTCACGATCCTGCTGAAGGCCATCGGTCTTTCGCCGGAACAGATCCTCGCGAACTTCTTCGTGTTCGACAACTTCGCGCTGATGAACGAAGGCGCGCAGATGGAGTTCGTGCCGGAGCGTCTGCGTGGTGAAGTCGCGCGCTTCGACATTCAGGATCGCGAAGGCAACGTCATCGTCACGAAGGACAAGCGGATCAACGCGAAGCATATTCGCGACCTCGAAAACGCCAAGACGAAGTTCATCTCGGTGCCCGAGGAGTATCTGCTCGGCCGCGTGCTGGCGAAGAACGTGATCGATCCCGACACCGGCGAAGTCATCGCGAACGCCAACGAGGAAATTACGGAATCCGTCCTCGAAAAGCTCCGCGAAGCCAAGGTCAAGGACATCCAGACGCTCTACACGAACGATCTGGACCAGGGCCCGTACATCTCGTCGACGCTGCGTATCGACGAAACCGCGGACAAGATGGCCGCGCGCATCGCAATCTATCGCATGATGCGTCCGGGCGAGCCGCCGACCGAAGAAGCGGTCGAGGCGCTGTTCAACCGTCTGTTCTACAGCGAAGACGCGTACGACCTGTCGAAGGTCGGCCGAATGAAGTTCAACCGCCGCGTTGGCCGCGATGAAATCATCGGGCCGATGACGCTGCAGGACGACGACATCCTCGCGACCATCAAGATCCTCGTCGAGCTGCGCAACGGCAAGGGCGAAGTGGACGACATCGACCACTTGGGCAACCGTCGCGTGCGTTGCGTGGGCGAACTGGCGGAAAACCAGTTCCGCGCGGGTCTCGTGCGTGTGGAGCGCGCGGTCAAGGAACGCCTCGGCCAGGCCGAAAGCGAAAACCTGATGCCGCACGACCTGATCAACTCGAAGCCGATTTCGTCGGCGATTCGCGAGTTCTTCGGTTCGTCGCAGCTCTCGCAGTTCATGGACCAGACCAATCCGCTGTCGGAAATCACGCACAAGCGCCGCGTTTCCGCACTCGGACCGGGCGGTCTGACGCGCGAGCGCGCAGGCTTCGAAGTTCGCGACGTGCACCCGACGCACTATGGCCGCGTGTGCCCGATCGAAACGCCGGAAGGTCCGAACATCGGCCTGATCAACTCGCTCGCGCTGTACGCGCACCTGAACGAATATGGCTTCCTCGAAACGCCGTATCGCAAGGTCGTGGATAGCAAGGTGACGGATCAGATCGACTATCTGTCGGCGATCGAAGAAGGTCGTTACGTGATCGCTCAGGCGAACGCGGCAGTGGGCGAAGACGGCACGCTGACCGACGAACTCGTGTCGTCGCGGGAAGCCGGCGAAACGATGATGGTCACGCCGGACCGCATCCAGTACATGGACGTGGCGCCGTCGCAGATCGTGTCGGTGGCTGCATCGCTGATTCCGTTCCTCGAGCACGACGACGCGAACCGCGCGTTGATGGGTTCGAACATGCAGCGTCAGGCCGTGCCGTGTCTGCGTCCGGAAAAGCCGGTCGTCGGTACGGGCATCGAGCGTACGGTGGCGGTCGATTCGGGTACGACGGTTCAGGCCATGCGCGGCGGCGTGGTGGATTATGTCGACGCGGGCCGTATCGTGATTCGCGTGAACGACGACGAAGCCGTGGCCGGCGATGTCGGCGTGGACATCTACAACCTGATCAAGTACACGCGTTCGAACCAGAACACGAACATCAACCAGCGTCCGATCGTGAAGATGGGCGACAAGGTTGCGCGCGGCGACGTGCTGGCTGACGGCGCCTCGACGGATCTGGGCGAACTCGCGCTCGGCCAGAACATGCTGGTCGCGTTCATGCCGTGGAACGGCTACAACTTCGAAGACTCGATCCTGATCTCGGAAAAAGTCGTGGCCGACGACCGTTACACGTCGATCCACATCGAAGAACTGAACGTCGTTGCTCGCGACACGAAGCTCGGACCGGAAGAAATCACGCGCGACATTTCGAACCTCGCGGAAGTGCAGCTTGGCCGTCTCGACGAGTCGGGCATCGTGTACATCGGCGCGGAAGTCGAAGCGGGCGACGTGCTGGTCGGCAAGGTCACGCCGAAGGGCGAAACCCAGCTGACGCCGGAAGAAAAGCTGCTGCGCGCGATCTTCGGCGAGAAGGCGTCCGACGTGAAGGACACGTCGCTGCGCGTGCCGTCGGGCATGAGCGGCACGGTCATCGACGTGCAAGTATTCACGCGCGAAGGCATCACGCGCGACAAGCGTGCACAACAGATCATCGACGATGAACTGAAGCGCTATCGCCTCGACTTGAACGACCAGCTGCGTATCGTGGAAGGCGATGCGTTCCAGCGTCTCGCGCGCATGCTGAACGGCAAGGTCGCGAACGGCGGTCCGAAGAAGCTCGCGAAGGGCACGAAGATCGACCTGGCTTACCTCGAAGACCTCGACCACTACCACTGGTTCGACATCCGCCTCGCGGACGAAGAAGCAGCAGCGCAGCTGGAAGCGATCAAGGACTCGATCGAGCAGAAGCGTCACCAGTTCGACCTCGCCTTCGAAGAGAAGCGCAAGAAGCTCACGCAAGGCGACGAACTGCCGCCGGGCGTGCTGAAGATGGTCAAGGTGTATCTCGCGGTCAAGCGTCGCCTGCAGCCTGGCGACAAGATGGCGGGCCGTCACGGTAACAAGGGTGTCGTGTCGAAGATCGTGCCGATCGAAGACATGCCGTACATGGCCGATGGCCGTCCGGCTGACGTCGTGCTCAATCCGCTCGGCGTGCCGTCGCGGATGAACGTGGGTCAGATTCTCGAAGTGCATCTGGGCTGGGCCGCAAAGGGTCTCGGCTGGCGCATCGGCGAAATGATGCAGCGTCAGGCGAAGATCGAAGAAATGCGTGTGTTCCTGACGCAGATCTATAACGAGTCGGGCCGCAAGGAAGAGCTGGAAAGCTTCTCCGACGACGAAATCCTCGAACTCGCGAAGAATCTGCGCGAAGGCGTGCCGTTCGCAACGCCGGTGTTCGACGGCGCCACGGAAGGTGAAATGGAGCGCGCGCTGGATCTGGCGTTCCCGGACGACATCGCTCAGAACCTGGGCATGAACTCGTCGAAGAACCAGGTCACGCTGCACGACGGCCGCACGGGTGAGCCGTTCGAGCGTAAGGTCACGGTCGGCTACATGCACTACCTGAAGCTGCACCACTTGGTCGACGACAAGATGCACGCGCGTTCGACCGGTCCGTACTCGCTCGTTACGCAGCAGCCGCTGGGTGGTAAGGCGCAGTTCGGTGGTCAGCGCTTCGGTGAAATGGAAGTGTGGGCGCTCGAGGCGTATGGCGCATCGTATGTGCTGCAGGAAATGCTGACGGTCAAGTCGGACGACGTGACGGGCCGGACCAAGGTTTATGAGAACCTGGTCAAGGGCGATCACGTGATCGACGCGGGCATGCCGGAATCCTTCAACGTGTTGGTGAAGGAAATCCGCTCGCTCGGTATCGATATCGATCTCGACCGCAACTAATCGGACTACGGAGAGAAAGCAATGAAAGCTCTGCTCGATCTATTCAAGCAAGTCCAACAAGAAGAAGTCTTTGATGCGATCAAGATCGGCCTCGCGTCGCCCGACAAGATCCGTTCGTGGTCGTTCGGCGAAGTGAAGAAGCCGGAGACCATCAACTACCGCACGTTCAAGCCGGAGCGGGATGGTCTGTTTTGCGCCAAGATTTTCGGGCCGATCAAGGACTACGAGTGCCTGTGCGGCAAGTACAAGCGCCTGAAGCACCGTGGCGTGATCTGTGAAAAGTGCGGCGTCGAAGTGACGCTGGCGAAGGTGCGCCGTGAGCGGATGGGCCACATCGAGCTGGCCTCGCCGGTCGCGCACATCTGGTTCCTGAAGTCGCTGCCGTCGCGTCTGGGCATGGTGCTCGACATGACGCTGCGCGACATCGAGCGCGTGCTGTACTTCGAAGCATACGTAGTCATCGATCCGGGCATGACGCCGCTGAAAGCGCGGCAGATCATGACCGAAGAGGATTACTACAACAAGGTCGAAGAGTACGGTGACGAGTTCCGTGCCGAGATGGGCGCGGAAGGCGTGCGTGAGCTGCTGCGCGCGATCAACATCGACGAACAGGTCGAAACGCTGCGCACGGAACTGAAGAACACCGGCTCCGAAGCGAAGATCAAGAAGTACGCCAAGCGCCTGAAGGTGCTCGAGGCCTTCCAGCGTTCGGGCATCAAGCCTGACTGGATGGTGCTCGAAGTGCTGCCGGTGCTGCCGCCGGAACTGCGTCCGCTCGTGCCGCTCGACGGCGGCCGTTTCGCGACGTCGGACCTGAACGACCTGTATCGCCGCGTGATCAACCGTAACAACCGGTTGAAGCGTCTGCTCGAACTGAAGGCGCCTGAGATCATCGTTCGCAACGAAAAGCGGATGCTGCAGGAAGCCGTCGATTCGCTGCTCGACAACGGTCGTCGCGGCAAGGCCATGACGGGTGCGAACAAGCGTCCGTTGAAGTCGCTCGCCGACATGATCAAGGGCAAGGGCGGTCGTTTCCGTCAGAACCTGCTCGGTAAGCGCGTCGACTATTCGGGCCGTTCGGTCATCGTCGTGGGCCCGACGCTCAAGCTGCATCAGTGCGGTCTGCCGAAGCTGATGGCGCTCGAACTGTTCAAGCCTTTCATCTTCAACAAGCTGGAAGTGATGGGTGTTGCTACCACCATCAAGGCCGCGAAGAAGGAAGTCGAGAACCAGACGCCGGTGGTGTGGGACATTCTCGAAGAAGTCATTCGCGAACATCCGGTCATGCTGAACCGCGCACCGACGCTGCACCGTCTCGGCATTCAGGCTTTCGAGCCGGTGCTGATCGAAGGTAAGGCAATCCAGCTGCACCCGCTCGTTTGCGCGGCGTTCAACGCCGACTTCGACGGTGACCAGATGGCCGTGCACGTGCCGCTGTCGCTCGAAGCGCAGATGGAAGCGCGCACGCTGATGCTGGCGTCGAACAACGTCCTGTTCCCGGCCAACGGCGATCCGTCGATCGTGCCGTCGCAGGATATCGTGCTCGGCCTGTATTACGCATCGCGTGAAGCGGTGAACGGCAAGGGCGAAGGCCTGACGTTCACGGGCGTGTCCGAAGTGATTCGCGCGTACGAGAACAAGGAAGTCGAGCTGGCTTCGCGCGTCAACGTCCGCATCACCGAAATGGTGGCGAACGAAGATCAGAGCGAAGGCGCGCCGAAGTTCGTGCCGAAGATCACGCTGTACGCGACGACCGTCGGCCGTTCGATCCTGTCGGAGATTCTGCCGCCGGGCCTGCCGTTCTCGGTGCTGAACAAGCCGCTGAAGAAGAAGGAGATCTCGCGCCTGATCAACACGGCGTTCCGCAAGTGCGGTCTGCGCGAGACGGTGATCTTCGCCGACCAGCTCATGCAGATGGGTTTCCGTCTTGCAACGCGCGCCGGCATCTCGATCTGCGTGGACGACATGCTCGTTCCGCCGCAGAAAGAGACGATCGTCGGCGACGCCGCGAAGAAGGTGAAGGAGTACGACCGTCAGTACATGTCGGGTCTCGTCACCGCGCAAGAGCGCTACAACAACGTGGTCGACATCTGGTCGGCGACGTCGGAAGCGGTCGGCAAGGCGATGATGGAGCAGCTCGCAACCGAGCCCGTGGTGGATCGCGAAGGCAAGGAAACGAAGCAGGAGTCGTTCAACTCCATCTACATGATGGCCGACTCGGGCGCCCGTGGTTCCGCTGTGCAGATTCGTCAGCTCGCCGGTATGCGCGGCCTGATGGCGAAGCCGGACGGCTCGATCATCGAAACGCCGATTACCGCGAACTTCCGCGAAGGCCTGAACGTGCTGCAGTACTTCATCTCGACGCACGGTGCACGTAAGGGTCTGGCGGATACGGCGCTGAAGACGGCGAACTCGGGTTACCTGACGCGTCGTCTCGTCGACGTGACGCAGGATCTGGTCGTGGTCGAGGAAGATTGCGGTACGTCGAACGGCGTGGCGATGAAGGCGCTGGTCGAAGGCGGTGAAGTCGTCGAAGCGCTGCGTGACCGTATTCTCGGTCGCGTCGCGGTGGCGGACGTCGTCAATCCGGAAACGCAAGAAACGATGTACGCGTCGGGCGAACTGCTCGACGAAGACGCGGTGGAAGAGATCGAGCGCCTCGGCATCGACGAAGTGCGCGTGCGTACGCCGCTGACCTGCGAAACGCGTTACGGCCTGTGCGCCTCGTGCTACGGCCGCGACCTGGGTCGTGGTTCGCGCGTGAACGTCGGCGAAGCGGTCGGCGTGATCGCGGCGCAGTCGATCGGCGAACCGGGCACGCAGCTCACGATGCGTACGTTCCACATCGGTGGTGCGGCGTCGCGTGCGGCGGTTGCATCGACGGTCGAAGCGAAGTCGAACGGTACGGTGCGTTTCACGGCCACGATGCGCTACGTCACCAACGCGAAGGGCGAGCAGGTCGTCATCTCGCGTTCGGGCGAGGCGATCATCGCGGACGACTTCGGTCGCGAGCGTGAGCGTCACAAAGTGCCGTACGGCGCAACGCTGCTGCAACTCGACGGCGCGCAGATCAAGGCCGGCGCGCAACTCGCGCAGTGGGATCCGCTGACGCGTCCGATCATCACCGAGTGGGGCGGTACGGTGAAGTTCGAGAACGTCGAAGAAGGCGTGACGGTTGCCAAGCAGATCGACGACGTGACCGGTCTTTCGACCCTCGTCGTGATCGATGCGAAGCGCCGCGGCTCGCAGGCTGGCAAGAGCGTGCGTCCGCAGGTCAAGCTGCTCGACGCAAACGGCGAGGAAGTGAAGATCCCGAACACCGAGCATTCGGTGCAGATCGGCTTCCAGGTCGGCGCACTGATCACCGTTAAGGATGGTCAGCAAGTGCAGGTCGGTGAAGTGCTGGCGCGTATCCCGGTTGAAGCGCAGAAGACGCGTGACATTACCGGTGGTCTGCCGCGTGTGGCCGAACTGTTCGAAGCGCGCTCGCCGAAGGACGCCGGCATCCTGGCGGAAGTCACGGGCACGACGTCGTTCGGTAAGGACACGAAGGGCAAGCAGCGTCTCGTCATCACGGACCTCGAGGGCAATCAGCACGAGTTCCTGATCGCGAAGGAAAAGCAGGTGCTGGTGCACGATGGTCAGGTCGTCAACAAGGGCGAAATGATCGTCGACGGTCCGGCTGATCCGCACGACATCCTGCGTCTGCAGGGTATCGAGGCGCTGTCGCGCTACATCGTGGACGAAGTGCAGGACGTGTACCGTCTGCAGGGCGTGAAGATCAACGACAAGCACATCGAAGTGATCGTGCGTCAGATGCTGCGCCGTGTTCAGATCACCGACAACGGCGATACGCGCTTCATTCCGGGCGAACAAGTCGAGCGATCGGACATGCTCGACGAGAACGACCGCATGATCGCGGAAGACAAGCGTCCGGCGACCTACGAGAACGTGCTGCTGGGTATTACGAAGGCGTCGCTGTCGACGGATTCGTTCATCTCGGCGGCGTCGTTCCAGGAAACCACTCGCGTGCTGACCGAAGCTGCGATCATGGGCAAGCGCGACGATCTGCGTGGCCTGAAGGAAAACGTGATCGTCGGCCGTCTGATTCCGGCCGGTACGGGTCTCGCGTTCCACAAGGCGCGCAAGACGAAGGAGTCGGCGGATCGCGAACGCTTCGACCAGATCGCTGCCGAAGAGGCATTCGATTTCGGTACGCCGGAAACCCCGGCAGCGGAGCAGCAGCCGCATACCAACGAGTAAGCGAGCCGCGTTTCTCGTAGCACCCTCAAACCGCCCGGTACGCGCCGGGCGGTTTTTTTTCACCTCGCGTTTTCGCAACGCACCTCGTCCGAACAGCCAACGTCACGATGACCGCGTGTCGTTCGAGCGTGCGTTGATAAAATCCGATATTCCCCCATGCCGCAGTTCGCGCCTCCGCTATGACCCGTTCGCTCCAGATCCTCAATGAAGTTTTCGGCTATCCGGCGTTTCGCGGACAGCAGGCGGAGATCGTCGAGCACGTTGCCAACGGCGGCGATTCGCTCGTGCTGATGCCGACGGGCGGCGGAAAATCGTTGTGCTATCAGATTCCGTCGCTGGTGCGGAAGGAAGCGGGCTTCGGCGCGGGAATCGTCGTGTCGCCGCTGATCGCGCTGATGCAGGATCAGGTCGCGGCGCTCACCGAAGTCGGCGTGCGCGCCGCATACCTCAATTCGACGCTATCGGGCGCTGAAGCCGCCGCCACCGAGCGCGCGCTGCGCAACGGCACGATCGACTTGCTCTACGTGGCGCCCGAGCGCCTGATGACTCCGCGGTTTCTCGATCTGCTCGACAGTTCGCCGGTCGGCCTGTTCGCCATCGACGAGGCGCACTGCGTCTCGCAGTGGGGCCACGATTTCCGCCCCGAGTACATTCAGCTCTCCGTGTTGCATGAGCGGTTTCCGAACGTCCCGCGCATCGCGCTGACGGCGACCGCCGACGCGATCACGCGCGACGAAATCGTGCATCGGCTGGCGCTCGACGATGCACGCATTTTCGTGTCCAGCTTCGATCGGCCGAATATCCGCTATCGGATCGTCGAGAAGGACAACGCGCGCTCGCAGCTGCTCGATTTCATTCGCGCGGAGCACACGAACAGCGACGGCACGACCGACGCGGGCGTGGTCTATTGCCTTTCGCGCCGGAAGGTGGAAGAGACCGCCGAATGGCTCAAAGGGCAGGGCCTCCGCGCGCTGCCGTATCACGCGGGCATGGAGTTCGAAACGCGGCAGAAGCATCAGGAGATGTTTCAGCGCGAGGAAGGCATCGTCATGTGCGCGACGATTGCGTTCGGCATGGGCATCGACAAACCGGACGTGCGCTTCGTCGCGCATCTGGATTTGCCGAAGAGCGTCGAGGGCTACTATCAGGAAACCGGCCGCGCGGGCCGCGACGGGATGCCCGCGAACGCATGGATGGCCTACGGTCTGGGCGACGTCGTGCAGCAGCGCAAGATGATCGACGAGTCCGATGCCGACGACGCCCACAAGCGTGTCCAGGGCGGCAAGCTCGATGCGCTTTTGGGCCTCTGCGAAGCCGCGACGTGCCGGCGCGTGCGCCTGCTCGCGTACTTCGGCGAGACGAGCACGCCATGCGGAAACTGCGACACATGTCTGGAACCGCCCGCATCCTTCGACGCCACGCGCGAAGCGCAGATGGCGCTGTCGTGCGTGTATCGCGCACACAAGGCGAGCGGCTTCCATTTCGGCGCGGGGCATCTGATCGACATCCTGCGCGGGACGCGTAGCGAGAAAGTGCTGCAACGCGGCCACGAGAAGATCTCGACTTTCGGCGTCGGGGCGGCGCTGTCGGAGCAGGAATGGCGCGCGGTGTTCCGGCAGCTCGTCGCGTTCGGCTATCTCGCCGTCGATCACGACGGCTTCGGCGCGCTCGTTCTCACCGACGCGAGCAAGCCGGTGCTCAAGGGCGAGGAACGCGTCACGCTGCGCAAGTACGTGAAGCCGGTGCGCAACCGGCAATCGTCGGGGCGCACCGGCGAACGCGCCGATCCGACGGCGGGCATGTCGGCGCGCGAGAAGGCGCGCTGGGAACGCTTGCGGACCTGGCGCTCGGAAACCGCGAAGAGCGACGGCGTGCCGGCCTATGTCATCTTCCACGACGCGACGCTCGCCGAAATCGCCCGCAGCGATCCGGACACCATCGACGATCTGCGGCATATCCCCGGCATCGGCGTGCGAAAACTGGAGCGTTTCGGCGACGAACTGCTCGACGTGGTCGGCGCGGATTGACGTTCTCGCGGTGCGTCGCGCATTAATTCACGCAACGTGTTGACCGCATTGGGATTTTCAGAATATCATGCTAGGTTCTCGTTCTTGGGGAAATTTCGGACGCGGCCTAAAGCCGGTCAGTCTGGGCGAATCCATCCACGAGAAGGTCAGACGCGCGGTTCTTCACGCTTTGCCCGTTCGGAATCGCGCCGATTTTGTTCATTTTTAGGATTAGACAATGCCAACCATCAATCAACTGGTTCGCAAAGGCCGCACGTCGGAAACGACGAAGAGCAAGTCGCCGGCCCTGCAGGACTGCCCGCAGCGTCGCGGCGTGTGCACCCGCGTGTACACGACGACGCCGAAGAAGCCGAACTCGGCACTTCGTAAAGTTGCAAAGGTTCGCCTGACGAATGGCTTCGAAGTCATTTCGTACATCGGCGGTGAAGGCCACAACCTGCAGGAACACTCGGTCGTGCTGATTCGCGGCGGCCGTGTGAAGGACTTGCCGGGTGTGCGTTACCACATGGTTCGCGGCTCGCTGGATACCCAGGGCGTCAAGGATCGTAAGCAAGCTCGCTCGAAGTACGGTGCGAAGCGTGCCAAGGCTGGCAAGTAATAGCCGGCTGTTGCAGTCGTATGAGGTCGCCGCAAGGCGGTAAAGGCGGTGGTGCCGGAAGTGCCGGTGCTATCGAGTAAGTGGTCACCCGGCCAAGCTGGTTTAGTCGAGAGATGGATCGGGTTAGTTGGTGGCCGCGGAGCGAACAACGCTCCAACTGAAAAAAGTAAAGGAAGAATCATGCCGCGTCGTCGCGAAGTCCCCAAGCGGGAAGTGTTGCCGGATCCGAAGTTCGGCAACGTAGATGTAGCCAAGTTCATGAACGTGCTGATGCTCTCCGGCAAGAAGTCGGTTGCCGAGCGTATCGTGTACGGCGCTTTTGAGCAGATCCAGACCAAGGGTGGCAAGGACCCGCTGGAAGTGTTCACGGTCGCGCTCAACAACGTGAAGCCGGTGGTCGAAGTGAAGAGCCGCCGCGTTGGTGGTGCGAACTATCAAGTTCCGGTCGAAGTGCGTCCCTCGCGTCGTATGGCATTGGCGATGCGTTGGTTGCGTGAAGCCGCGAAGAAGCGCAGCGAAAAGTCGATGGCCCTGCGCCTGGCAGGTGAGCTCTCCGAAGCGGCTGAAGGCCGCGGCGGCGCGATGAAGAAGCGCGACGAAGTTCACCGCATGGCCGAGGCCAACAAGGCATTCTCGCATTTCCGTTTCTAAGCTCCCGCTCGTAGAGCAAACGGAAAAATCAGGGCGGGTGCGCTGTTCCAGGCGCCTCGCCCGTTTGTGTTAGGGCGCTTCCGGTTCATAAGCAATGATCCGGCGCGTCGACCGAATAAAGGATCCAAAGTGGCTCGCAAGACACCTATCGAGCGCTACCGCAACATCGGTATTAGCGCTCACATCGACGCCGGCAAGACGACGACGACCGAGCGCATCCTGTTCTACACGGGCGTGAACCACAAGATCGGTGAAGTTCACGACGGCGCAGCAACGATGGACTGGATGGAGCAGGAGCAGGAGCGCGGCATCACCATCACGTCGGCTGCTACCACGGCCTTCTGGAAGGGCATGGGCGGCAACTATCCCGAGCACCGCATCAACATCATCGACACCCCGGGGCACGTCGACTTCACGATCGAAGTGGAGCGCTCGATGCGCGTCCTCGACGGCGCGTGCATGGTCTACTGCGCAGTGGGCGGCGTGCAGCCGCAGTCGGAAACCGTGTGGCGTCAGGCGAACAAGTACAAGGTTCCCCGTCTCGCGTTCGTCAACAAGATGGACCGTACCGGCGCGAACTTCTTCAAGGTCTATGACCAGCTGAAGACCCGCCTGAAGGCGAACCCGGTTCCCGTCGTCGTGCCGATCGGCTCGGAAGAAAACTTCAAGGGCGTCGTCGATCTGCTGAAGATGAAAGCGATCATTTGGGACGAAGCGTCGCAAGGCACGAAGTTCGACTACGTCGACATCCCGGCTGAACTCGTCGACTCGTGCAACGAGTGGCGCGAGAAGATGATCGAGTCGGCTGCTGAAGCCAGCGAAGAGCTGATGGAAAAGTACCTCGGCGGCGAAGAGCTGAGCGAAGCGGAAATCGTCAAGGCGATCCGCGACCGGACCATCGCGTGCGAAATTCAGCCGATGCTGTGCGGCACTGCGTTCAAGAACAAGGGCGTGCAGCGCATGCTCGACGCGGTCATCGACTTCCTGCCGTCGCCGATCGACATTCCCCCGGTCACGGGCGAACTGGAAAGCGGCGAGCGGGGCGAGCGTCGCGCAGCCGACGACGAGAAGTTCTCGGCGCTGGCGTTCAAGATCATGACTGACCCGTTCGTTGGTCAATTGATCTTCTTCCGCGTGTACTCGGGCGTCGTGAATTCGGGCGACACCATCCTGAACGCGACCAAGGACAAGAAGGAACGTCTGGGCCGTATTCTGCAGATGCACGCGAATCAGCGTGAAGAAATCAAGGAAGTGCGCGCAGGCGATATCGCCGCGGCCGTCGGCCTGAAAGAAGCGACGACCGGCGACACGCTGTGCGACCCGGCAAGCCCGATCGTTCTGGAACGCATGATTTTCCCGGAACCGGTGATTTCGCAGGCAGTCGAGCCGAAGACGAAGGCTGACCAGGAAAAGATGGGCCTGGCGCTGAACCGTCTCGCGCAGGAAGACCCGTCGTTCCGCGTTCAAACGGACGAAGAATCGGGCCAGACCATCATTTCGGGCATGGGCGAACTCCACCTCGAAATTCTGGTCGACCGTATGAAGCGCGAATTCAACGTGGAAGCAACCGTCGGCAAGCCGCAGGTTGCATACCGCGAAACCATTCGCACGACGGCCGCCGATGTCGACGGCAAGTTCGTCAAGCAGTCGGGTGGTCGCGGCCAGTACGGTCACGCGGTCATCACGCTGGAGCCGAACGAGCAGGGCAAGGGCTACGAGTTCCTGGACGAGATCAAGGGCGGCGTAATTCCGCGCGAATACATCCCGGCCGTGGACAAGGGTATCCAGGAAACGCTGAAGTCGGGCGTGCTGGCTGGCTTCCCGGTTGTGGACGTGAAGGTTCACCTGACGTTCGGTTCGTACCACGACGTCGACTCGAACGAAAACGCGTTCCGCATGGCCGGCTCGATGGCCTTCAAGGAAGCAATGCGCAAGGCAAGCCCGGTCATCCTCGAACCGATGATGGCCGTGGAAGTCGAAACGCCGGAAGACTACATGGGCAACGTGATGGGCGATTTGTCCGGCCGTCGCGGTATCGTCCAGGGCATGGAAGACATGGTTGGCGGCGGCAAGATCGTGCGCGCCGAAGTGCCGCTGTCCGAAATGTTCGGCTATTCGACCTCGCTGCGTTCGCTGACGCAAGGCCGTGCAACGTACACGATGGAATTCAAGCACTATGCTGAAGCTCCGCGTAACGTCGCCGACGCGATCATCAACGCCAAGGGTAAGTAATACCCCAGAGTCATTCGGCGCAAGCCACAAGCTCTAACCGATAAACAATCTTTGAACGAAGGTAATCATGGCAAAAGGTAAATTCGAGCGGACCAAGCCGCACG
>NZ_JFHE01000065.1 GCF_000698555.1 Caballeronia grimmiae
GCTGCATTCCGTCGAAGGCGCTGCTCGCGTCGTCGGAAGAATTCGAAAACACGTCGAAGCATCTCGCCGATCACGGCATCAGCGTGGCGGACGTGAAGCTCGACGTGGCGAAGATGCTCGCGCGCAAGGATGGCATCGTCGACAAGATGACGAAGGGCATCGAGTTCCTGTTCCGCAAGAACAAGATTACGTGGCTCAAGGGTCATGGCAAGTTCGCCGGCAAGACCGGCGCGGGCGTGCAGATCGAAGTGTCGGGTGAAGGCGAAGCGGAAGTCGTCACGGCGAAGAACGTGATCATCGCGACGGGTTCGAAGGCGCGTCATCTGCCGAACATTCCGGTCGACAACAAGCTGATCGCCGACAACGAAGGCGCGCTGTCGTTCGACTCGGTGCCGAAGAAGCTCGCCGTGATCGGCGCGGGCGTGATCGGCCTGGAGCTCGGCTCGGTATGGCGTCGTCTGGGCGCGGAAGTCACCGTGCTCGAAGCGCTGCCGCAATTCCTCGGCGCAGCGGACGAATCGCTCGCGAAGGAAGCCGCGAAGCAGTTCAAGAAGCAGGGCCTCGACATTCATCTCGGCGTGAAGATCGGCGAAGTGAAGACGACGGGCGAGGGCGTGTCGATCGCCTACACGGACAACGCCGGCAATGCGCAAACGCTGGACGCGGATCGCCTGATCGTGTCGATCGGCCGCGTGCCGAACACGGATAACCTCGGTCTCGAAGCGATTGGCCTGAAGGCGAACGAGCGCGGTTTCATCGACGTCGACGACCACTGCGCGACGAGCGTGCCGGGCGTCTACGCAATCGGCGACGTGGTGCGCGGCCCGATGCTCGCGCACAAGGCGGAAGACGAGGGCGTGGCGGTGGCGGAAATCATCGACGGCCAGAAGCCGCATATCGACTACAACTGCGTGCCGTGGGTCATTTACACGGAACCGGAAATCGCGTGGGTCGGCAAGACAGAACAGCAGCTCAAGGCCGAAGGCCGCGAGATCAAGACCGGCCAGTTCCCGATGATGGCCAATGGCCGCGCATTGGGTATCGGCAAGGCCGAGGGCTTCGTCAAGATGATCGCGGACGCGAAGACCGACGAGATTCTCGGCGTGCACATCATCGCGGCGGACGCGTCGGACCTGATCGCGGAAGCGGTCGTGGCGATGGAGTTCAAGGCGGCGTCGGAAGACATCGGCCGGATTTGCCATCCGCATCCGTCGCTGTCCGAAGTGATGCGCGAAGCGGCGCTGGCGGTGGACAAGCGCGCGCTGAACATGTAACGCTCGACGCTTCGCACGGGGTCCGTTCACCTGAAAACAGCGTGGCTGTTTGACGCTTGAACGGTCCCGACGGCATCGCGAAACGAAGGCGAGCGGATCAACCGCTCGCCTTCGTCATTTGAAACGGCAGAAGATGAACGTCACCGAATACTACGAAAACGAACTGCGGACGCGGGGTTATCAATCGGACGCGGCGCAGCTTGCGGCGGTCGAGCGGCTGCAGCGCTGCTACGAGGAATGGGTGGCGTACAAGGCGCGCCGCTCTAACGCGCTGAAGAAGTTCCTCGTGCGTCCCGATCTGCCGAAAGGCGTCTACATGTGGGGCGGCGTGGGGCGCGGCAAGAGCTTCCTGATGGACAGCTTCTACGCCGTCGTTCCGGTGCAGCGCAAGACGCGCCTGCATTTTCACGAGTTCATGCGCGAAGTGCATCGCGAGCTGGAAGAGCTGAAAGGCCAGGCCGATCCGCTCGATGAGCTCGCGCGACGCATTGCCAAGCGGTATCGGCTGATCTGCTTCGACGAGTTCCACGTCTCCGATATCGCCGACGCGATGATCCTTTATCGCCTGCTGGATCGCCTGTTCACGAACGGCGTGCAGTTCGTGATGACGTCCAACTACGATCCGGACACGCTGTATCCCGAAGGATTGCATCGTGACCGCCTGCTGCCCGCGATCGAGCTCATCAAGAAAAATCTCGACGTGCTGAACGTGGATGCCGGCACCGACTATCGCAAGCGCACGCTGTCTCAGGTGAAGGCGTATCACTGGCCGCTCGGCGCAGCGGCGGACAAGGCGCTGCGCGCGGACTACGCGAAGCTTGCCGCAGTGCCGGATGAAAGCCCGATCCTGCATATCGAGAAACGCGAAATTAAGGCACTGCGCAAGGCCGATGGCGTCGTCTGGTTCGATTTCGCGACGTTGTGCGGCGGCCCGCGCTCACAGAACGACTATCTCGAACTGGCGAGCCGCTTCCACGCGGTGATCCTGTCGGACGTGCCGCAGATGTCGCCGCGCATGGCGTCCGAGGCGCGCCGCTTTACGTGGCTCATCGACGTGTTCTATGACCACAAGGTCAAGTTGCTGATGTCGGCGGCGGTGCCCGCCGAGCAACTCTATGTGGAAGGACCGATGGCCAACGAGTTCGCGCGCACGGTATCGCGCATTGTCGAGATGCAGTCGCAGGAGTATCTCGAGACGCCGCGCCGCACAGTGAACGTATCGCTTACCTAGGTTAATACGAGAAATCAAAAATGTGCCGTTAGCCAAACGGCATAAGGCTCGGGCCGGATTTTCAAGATTCGGATGCCTCTGATTTGCCAGCCGGAAGTCACTCGGTATTGTTCTAGCCAGTTATTAGTCAGCTAATTGGAGAGAATACCGTGAAGCCTTACCGCGATATGTCCGACGAAGAATGGCAGATGGTTGCTCCTCTGCTCCCTGAACTGCGCCCACGTTCGGAGTTGCGCGGTCGACCGCTCGCCAATACGCGAGCGGTGCTGAACGGCGTGCTTTGGGTGATGTACAGCGGCGCGTCATGGTCCACGCTGCCGCGCAAGTATCCGTCGTATCAGACCTGCCATCGCCGTTTCAAGGCGTGGCACGAGTCGGGTGTGTTGCTGCGCGTGATGACGCAACTGTTCGGCCCGGCGGGGGAGTCGCTTTATGCGCTCATGACGTCGCGCATGAGAGTGCCGGCCGAGATGCCTGTCGCGGCGGTGGACGTTATCGCCGGCGTGCCGGAGATTGCCGCGGCGCGTGTGCAGCATGTCGCGGCGCCCGTGCGCCACGCTGCGTGAGTGCAGCAAGAAAGACGTGACGCGCTTGCGCGTCGCTAAAAAGCCGGCGAAGGCGCGGAGTCTTCGCCGGCTTTGTCTTTCAAAGGTGCGTCGCGCGCATCATTCCTGCCGCAGCCACGTCTGCGAGCGGCCGAGCAGTGACACGCCGATATAGCCGCGCACCACCAGCTTTTGCCCGCCGCTCTCGAGCGTCATCCTGCACTTGTAGAGCTTGCCGTTTTCCGGGTCGAGAATGTGCCCGCCGGTCCACGCGTCGCCGTCGCGCTTCATGCCGGTGATGATCGTCATCCCTTTGATGAGCTGGTCCTTGCGCTCGTCCGTGCAGGACGTGCAGCGCCGCTCCGGATGATCGAATTCGCCGATGCCGCGCACGACTTTGCCTTCGAGTTGCCCGTTGCCGTCGTCGACGATCTGGATGATCGCTCGCGGCTTGCCCGTCGTGTCGTCGATGGTCTGCCACGTGCCGACCGGCGTCGCCGCTTGCGCAAACGCCCCGGTTGCCGCGAACGCGAGAAATGCGCTCGTCACCACGCGCGCCCCGAGGCGGCCGATGTAATGCGTCATGTGATGTCCTTGTTCTTTTGATGGCGCTTTGGTTTACGGATCAGGCGTTGTCTTGCAGGCCCGCCTGAAGCGTCTCGAAGGTCTGCAACGCGGTACGGTCGAAGTGCAGCGGCGTGACCGAAATGCGCTTCGACGCGACGACGGCCGTTTCGCTGTCGGGCGCGTTTTCACGCGGTCCGCGCTGAAAGCGCAGCCAGAAATAATCGATGCCGCGCGGATCGACTTCCGGCACGACGTCGATGCCGTCCACGAGTCCGACGCCCTGCCGCGTCACGGTCAGCGGACCGGCGGCCGATGCATCGCAATCGGGGAAGTTGACATTGAGACACGTGGGCGCGTCGTGCGAGATGGCGAGCAGCCGGCGGATGACGCCGGGTGCGAGTTCACGCGCGGTATCCCAGCGCACGTTCTCGCGATCGGAGAAGGTTTGACTGAGCGCGATGGACGGCAGCCCGAGCAACAGGCCCGTCATCGCCGCGCCGACGGTGCCGGAGAACATCGTTTCGACGCCGAGATTCGCGCCGCGATTGATGCCCGACAGCACGAGCGTGGGAGGGGCGTCCTTCATCAGATGGCGCGCGGCCATCACCACGCAATCGCCGGGAGTGCCTTGCACGCCGAAGCGCCGCTCGCCCTGACGCGAGATGCGCAGCGGCGAATGCAGGCTGATGGAATGCGACGTGCCGCTTTGATCGTGTTCGGGTGCGATCACCCAGACTTCGTGCGCCAGTTCTGCGGCGACGGCTTCGAGCACGGCGAGGCCGGGCGCGTCGATGCCGTCGTCGTTGGTCAGCAGCACACGTTGAACGATGGGTTCAGTAGCGGACATCGCGAGTCGCTCCTTCGGTCGGTGGTGAATGTATCGACCGATTATTACAGAGTTCGCGATGAAAGGCGGACCGCTTACTTCACGCCGAGGCCGCGCAGCACGGCGTTGCCGTCTTCGGTGAGGCGCACTTTCTGGCCGGTTGCGTCGGGCGACACGATTTCGACATAACCGTATTCCTGCAACGAGGCGACGTCGGGCGTGGCGGCCATCACGTCGATCGGCGCGTGCAGCAGCAAGAGCAGCGTCGCGATTTCGTGGTGGCTGAGCAGCCGCTTGATGGCTCGGGCGGGCCGGAGATTGGAGCGGAGGTTCATGAGCGAACTCCTTGTGTTTGCATGACGATGCGGGCCGCTTGCCGATGCGGCCGCGTTGATGTCGATGATGAAGTCGGGCAAGCGTATCGACGCATTCTTAGGCGAAACTTAAATCTTGCGTTGCGGGCGAGAAGCAGGCGTTACAGCGCGTGTCAGGAAGTCAGCGGGCGCTTCAGAAGCGATAGTCGGGATTCTCGGGATCGAAGGTCAGATCGTCGAACGGCTTCGGAGCGATGTGCTCGAAGACGATGCTTTCGAACGGATTGCCGTCGTCGTCGAACGACTCGACGGTGCGAAAGAGCGGCTGTTCCAGGTCGAGGCCAAGCACTTCGCGTTTCGCATAGAAGCCCGGCTGGCCATCGGGCGCGGTGTACGTCAGGGCGACGACGCGCACGCCGTGGACGGTTTTCACTTCGATGTTCGAGGGTTGCGTGATGCCTGTCGCGGCGAACTTGCGACCTTCGTCGATGAAGCGTTGCGTGATGGCGTCGATACTCAGTTCGCGGATCGAGTGATTCGATTGAGCGCGGGCGAGCGGCCCGTTCACGGATGCCCACATCGGCAACACGCCGAGCATGCCGCCGAGATGACCGTAGAGTTCGCCGGGGCGTTTGGATGCATCGTAGATGACTTCCTGACCGGCGTGAGCGCCATCGGGCAGCCACTTTGCGTAGATCCGCAGCGGTTCGTGGGTGACGCGCACGAGCATGTGATCGGCGCGCCTGGGCCATCGGCCGTTGATGCGTTCGCGCCGCAGCATGGTGAATTCGCACGATGCGTATTCGCTGAGT
The DNA here is from genome assembly GCF_000698555.1 of Caballeronia grimmiae. Lineage (GTDB taxonomy): Bacteria > Pseudomonadota > Gammaproteobacteria > Burkholderiales > Burkholderiaceae > Caballeronia > Caballeronia grimmiae. The sequence continues at coordinate 5,570 of NZ_JFHE01000065.1, forward strand.
CCCTGTTGCAGATAACGGGGAAGCGTGTGGGGATCGAGCGAGCGGAAGAGGGTGGTGAGTTGATTGTCGTCGAGCGCGGCGAGCGTGCCGTTAGCGGCGGCTTGCGAGAGCCAGTGCACTTGTTGATCGATGGTTCGGGTGCCGATGCTTGTGGCATCGCTTTCTTGCGCGTGGGCGTGCAGACCGATGATGAGCAACGCGAAGGCAAGCAGGCCACGAAGCGAGCGCGGAAAGGGGAAAGGGCGCGTGGGCGGCATGGGGCATCCTTGATTGCGGCAGCGGGGCGGGCATCGCGCGGGAGATGGGACGAAGCGGGATGTCATCGTTAACGATGAAGCGGGTGCCTTTCTTCCGTTGATGCTTCGCGGAGTAGGTTATGCCACGATGGATTAACGCGCCAAGGACTTGGAGGACGTGGCGCGAGGTGCTGATAAATTCGTGTGCCACCGTCGTGTGCAAGCGCTTGCAAATGGTTTCGCGTAGGACGTTGCGCGGACGGGTTTCAACCAGCTAGCCGCTCAGAGGCACGTGGCGCTCAATGCCGTGAGAAGTGGTTCAAGGTTGCTAATTAGATCGGTGCCACCGTCGTGCGACGAGGCGCTCACACATGTTTCGCGTAGCACGTTGCGCCCCACTGGTTTTGACAAGCTAAGGGGCCCGGAGGACGTGGCGCTCAGTGGGCGCGGAAGGTGATTTAAGGCTCTTTCAAGCTGAGTGCCACCGCTGTTCTACGAAGTGATCACACGAGTTAGTGCTGCGAGCGGTTCGAAAAAAAGCTGTTTTCTTTGGTTACATTCTTTGCATGGGACCAGAGTAAGGCGCAAAGCGCCAACTCTGGTCGAACGGCCAAGAAAGTGACCCCCGCCCCGGGGAGGGGCGCACTAATAAACCGACACGAAACCAAGCTCACCGCACTATCACCCCTTACCGCTCCAAAATCGCCACAACCCCTTGCCCGCCCGCAGCGCAAATGGAGATAAGCCCCCGCAAGGGCCGCCCATCCCCGCGCTCGGGCGCATTCGCGAGCAACTTGGCGAGTGTCCCGACGATGCGCCCGCCGGTCGCCGCAAACGGATGCCCCGCAGCGAGCGATCCCCCGCTCACGTTCATCCGCGAGAGATCGACAGCGCCGAGCGGCCCCACAACTCTGAGCACATCGCGACAATACTCATCGTCCTGCCAGGCCGCGAGCGTACAAAGCACCTGTGCGGCGAACGCCTCATGAATCTCGTAAAAATCGAAATCCTGCAGCGTTAGATCGGCACGCGCGAGCATCGGCGGCACCGCGTACACGGGCGCCATCAACAACCCTTCACGTTGATCGATGTAATCAACCGCCGCGTTAGCCGAAACAGTGAGATAAGCAAGCACCGGCAACCCGCGACGCGCAGCCCATTCCTCCGACGCCAGCAGCACCGCCGAAGCCCCATCGGTGAGCGGCGTCGAGTTCCCGGCAGTGAGCGTACCCGCATCGCGATCGAATACCGGCTTCAACTGCGCAAGCTGATCGAGCGATACATCCGGACGCAGATTGTTGTCACGCGTGAGCCCATGAAACGGCGTCAGCAGATCGTTGAAGAACCCGCGCGAGTAAGCCGACGCGAGCCTGAGGTGACTCTGCTGCGCGAGCGCGTCCTGCGCTTCCCGCGAAATCTTCCAGCGTTTGGCCATGAGCTCGCAATGCTCGCCCATCGAAAGCCCTGTGCGCGGCTCCACGTTGCGCGGCAGTGCCGGCCGGAAGAACATGCCGGGCCGCAGCTTCGCGAGCGCGCCGGCGCGTTGACGCGTCGAGCGGCTGCGATTCGCTTCGAGCAGGATCTTGCGCAGGCGTTCGTTCACGCCGATCGGCGCATCCGATGCCGAATCGACGCCACCCGCGATGCCCGCATCGATCTGCCCCAGCGCGATCTTGTTGGCGACGAGAATCACCGCTTCGAGGCCGGTGCCGCATGCCTGCTGCACATCGTAGGCGGGCGTCTGTTTCGCGAGCGTCGTCGCGAGTGCGGCTTCGCGCGTGAGATTGAAGTCGCGCGAATGCTTCAGGACCGCGCCGGCCGCCACTTCGCCGAGCCGCACGCCGTGCAGATCGAAGCGATCGACGAGCCCTTGCAGCGTGAAGCTCAGCATGTCCTGATTCGATGCCGTCGCGTAAGCCGTGTTCGATCGCGCGAACGGAATCCGGTTGCTGCCGATGATCGCGACGCGGCGCACTTCGTTCATGGCAACTCCCAATCGAAACGCCCGCGCAGATGTGGACGCTCGCCCGCAAGATCGCGCACTTCGAAGTCGCGCACATCGGGTGCGGGCTCGGCGCTCCACAGGGTTGCATCGCCGGGAAGGTAGAGCGGCAGCTTGAATTCGCCGTGCGCGTGACCCGCTGCGAGCGCCTTCGATGGAGACAGCGCCGCGAGCGTGCGTCCGAGCGTCCACATGCCATGAGCGATGGCGCGCGGAAAACCGAACGCCTTGGCGCTCAGCGCGTGCAGATGGATCGGATTGAAGTCGCCCGATGCCTTCGCGTAATCGCGCCCGAGCTGGGCGGGGAGTTGCCAGCGCGCTTCGCGAACGAGCGGCATGTGGGGCGTTTCCGCGGCACGGAGCAGCGGCGCGGCGCTTTCGCTTCTGACGCAGCGTTTCAGATAGACGCTGTCGCCATCCCAGACGGCTTCCCCGCGTCGGTAAATGCGCGTGTGCAGCGTGAAAGCGTGTCCTTTATCGTGCGTTACGACCGGCCCGCATTCCACTTCGATACGCACGCGCTGTCCGGCGGCGAGCGGCCTGCGCAGGCGCACGCTGTTCGCGAGATGCACCATGCCGAGCGCGGGCCACGGAAACGACGGGTCGGTGAGCATCATCAGATGCAGCGGAAACGCCAGCACATGCGGGAACGTCAGCGGCACGCCATGTTCCGGGATGAAACCGCACACGCGCGCATAGCGGCCGATGTGTTCGGCGTCGAGCCGCACGTCCGGGCGCACGAGCCGCAGCGCGGGCAGTTCCGGCGCACGGCCGCGTCTGAACAGGCCAGGCAGCACGCGCCCATAGAGTTTGGCGGGCGGCGGCAAGGTGTCGATGACGACGGTGCGCGCGCGTTGCATCGGCGATGCGGACAAAGGCGTCTGCATCGCTAGGCTCCGACGAGGCTTTGGCCGCACACGCGCACGACATTGCCGGTGATGTTCGCGCACGACGGGCTCGCGAGCCACGCGACGGTTTCGGCGACATCGACGGGCAGGCCGCCTTGTCCCATCGAGTTGAGGCGCCGTCCTGCTTCGCGCGTCGCGAACGGCATGCGCGCGGTCATGTGCGTCTCGATGAAGCCGGGCGCGACTGCGTTGATTGTGATGCCGCGTTCGCGCAAGAGCGGCGCCATGCTTTGCACGCGCCCGATCACGCCGGCCTTCGATGTCGCGTAGTTCGTCTGTCCGCGATTGCCTGCAATGCCGCTGATCGACGACACCGCCACGATGCGGCCTCCGGCACGCAGCACGTTCTGGGCGAGGAGCGCATCGTCGATGCGTTCCTGCGCGAGCAGATTGATTTCGAGCACGCTGTCCCACATGTCGCCGGTCATGCGCGCGATGGTCTTGTCGCGCGTGATGCCCGCGTTGTGCACGACGATATCGACGCCGCCCGACGCAAGAAGCGCCGCCGCGATGTCGGCGGGCGCATCGGGAGCGGCGATGTCCGCGATGAGCGCGGCATGCGCGCCGCCCGACGGCGACGTGTCTTCGATCGCGAGCATGGTCTGGTCGAGCGCGTCGCGGGCCGCCTCGATATCGATTCCGGTGACGATCGCGCCTTGCGTCGCCAGCACGGTCGCAATCGATGCGCCGATGCCGCGCGCCGCGCCTGTCACGACGGCGCGCGTGCCGGCGAGGGGCGTCGCGTAGCTTGCCGGGGCGGCGGCGGGACCGTCGATATGCACGACCTGCCCCGAGACGTAGGCCGAACGCGGCGAGAGGAAGAACCGCAGCGCGCCTTCGATATCTGCGTCGCCAGTCACGTAAAGCAGATTCGACGTGACGCCGTTGCGCGCCTCCTTGCCGAGCGAGCGCGTCATGCCTTCGAGCGCGCGTTGCGCGGTGGCGGCGCGCGGGCTCGCGCATGACGAGGGCGCGCGCCCGAGCACGATGATCCGTCCGCTTCTGGCGAGCGAGCGTATCGCGTCGTGGAAGAACGCGTACATCGGCCGAAGCGCGCTGCTTTCGGTGATGCCGGTCGCATCGAAGATCAGCGCATCGACGCGATGTGTCGCGGCGGCATCGGCGGGGGACGGCTCGAATCGGCCGCTCATCGCGCCCTCGGCCTGCGCGAGCGCCAGCCAGCCGGGCGCGCTGTCATGGGCGATGCCCGTCATGCCGATGGCAGTGAGCACGCGGATGAGCTGATCGAACATTTGCGGCGACGGCCCGGCGCCGATGGCGGCCATGGCGCCGAACTCGGCTTCGCCCGGTCGATGGCGGCGCAGCACCTCGGGCTTCGGCAGCCCGAGCGCGCGGGCGAGGCTCGTGCCGAAGGGCGAATTGACGAAGTCGAGATAGCGGTCTTTCATCGATTCATGTTTGGCGGACGGAACCGGTGGAGAGCGCGGCGCTGTGCGCGGCGCGGTTATGCGTGCGGCAAAGGACTCAGGATACGCAAGTCCTGGAGCACGCACTTCTCACGGCAGCGGCGAGATTTCGCCGACCGCGAAAAAAGGATAACCGCTTTGATGCGTCTGATGTGTTCGTCGCCTTCGGTGTAGTCGCCGCCAGATGACTCGCGCAGGTCAACGAGACACCAAGGCTCCGCTGCAACGGGGAGCCTCAGTGCCGCCCGAACTACCCGGCCGCTCTCATTTCCTGCGCCGACCGCGTCATATCGATTCCCTTGCGCTCTCGGCTGAAGAAAATCAACGCCGCAATAACGACAGCGACCGTCCCCGCGACGATCGCCATCGCCATTCCATAATTGTTTCCGTGCGCTGTCGCAATGCCCGCCTGCATCGTGGCATTAATGGCCGCCAGCAAATTGCCGAGTTGATATACGAGCCCCGGAAACGTCGCGCGAATCTCATCCGGCGATATCTCGTTCAAATGCACTGGAATGACACCCCACGCGCCCTGAACGGAAATCTGCATCAGGAACGCACCGATTGCGAGAGCCACAGGTCCCGCCGAGAAAGCCCACAAGTAAAGCACCGGCAATGCGATCAATGCCGCGATAAAAATGGCGACGCGCCGTCCGATTCGCTCCGACATCGCGCCGAAAAATAGTCCGCCGACGATCGCGCCGATATTCAGCACGATGGTAATCATCGACACCGTGTGCGGATCGAAATGATGCTGTTCGCGCAAAAACGTCGGATAAAGATCCTGCGTGCCGTGCGAGAAGAAATTGAATGCGGTCATCAGGACGATCGCGTAAAGCGAGAGCGTCCAGTTCTGCTTCAGCGTCGCAATCAGGCCGGGCCGCTCACGCTTTTCCATCGCGCGCCAGGCGGGGGATTCCGGCACGTGCGCCCGCACGTAAAGCACGAGCAGCGCAGGCGCGACGCCGACGAAGAACATGCCGCGCCAGCCCACGTATTGATAGAGCACGCCAAACACGATCGACGCCAGCAGATAACCGCTCGGATAGCCCGCCTGCAACAGTCCGGAAACGAAGCCGCGCGCTTTCGGCGGCACGGTTTCCATCGTCAGCGCGGAACCCACGCCCCATTCGCCGCCCATCGCGATGCCGAAAAGCGCGCGGAGAACGAGTAGCGTCATCAGATTCGGCGATAACCCCGACAGCAATTCCAGCAGCGAGTAGATCGCGATGTTGATCATCAGTGTAGGACGGCGGCCGTATTTATCCGCCAGCCGACCGAAAATCAGCGCGCCGACGGGTCGCATCGCGAGCGTCAGCGTAATGGCAAAGGCGACTTCGGGAATACTGGTTTTGAACTCGGCTGCGATGTCTTTCAACACGAAGACCATCAGGAAGAAATCGAATGCATCCAGCGTCCAGCCAAGATAAGCCGCAATCGTCACGTTTCTTTGTTTTCGCGTCCAACTCATCGCCTGGTCTCCAGTTCGGTTCTGATTAATCAGCGTTGAGATGCGGCAAGGCGTGATACCCAGGCCGTATCGAGCGCGCGGCAGGGCAGAGCGGTCGCGCGGGCACGACGAGTGTACGCCGCCGATTAAGGGCGTGCTGAATTCGAACGGAGAGCGAGTGTTAATCCGGGGCTATATGAATAACCGGATTCTGAGTTAATTCATTTGCCTTCGATCAGATGAAAGATGCGAACGAAGACGAAAGGGCGCTGAATTAATTTAGCAATGAAGAAGACGTCGCGCCAAACAAAAAGCCCCACGTTGAAGCGTGGGGCTGATTGTGGCGCTATTGCGCGTTCGCGTGTTCCGCGAGAGGGACCTTGGTGCCCAGGAGAGGACTCGAACCTCCACGGTGTTGCCACCGCTAGGACCTGAACCTAGTGCGTCTACCAATTCCGCCACCTGGGCCAAGGGGTACAGCAGGCCCGCTATTTTAGCGGGAAGCCGGGCGGTGTCAACTGCAGACGCTCACACCGGCCAGAGACTAGAAACACGGTCTCTGCATAAAAAGAAAACGCCACCCGAGGGTGGCGTTTTCCAACATCTGGTGCCCAAGAGAGGACTCGAACCTCCACGGTGTTGCCACCGCTAGGACCTGAACCTAGTGCGTCTACCAATTCCGCCACCTGGGCAAGGGTGCGTGTACTGCGTGTTTTGCGTGCGTTCAGCAGCAAAGAACGCCATTGTAGCGTGTTCCTGAGGCGTGTCAAGCCTTCCTTGCGATGATTTCTCTGGACCGGCGTTTGCACGCAATGCGCGTCGAAGCGGCCATCGGAACGATCATCGGCGCAAGCGCTGCACGGCGAGAATCACGGCAAACCGCCGTATGGCACGGTGTTAGAATCGTTTCGACGATTGCCGCTCGACTCGCGGCAAAACACGCGAAAGTCCCGTTCAACGAGAAGAACATTATCAAGCCCTTGAGCAAATATCCGTATCCGATTCCCAGCCGCGAAGAAATCCTCGGTGTGCTGCGCACGAGCGAGACTCCACATGCTGCGAACGACATCGCCGAGGCGCTGTCGATCAAGCGCCAGGAGCGCGAAGGCTTCTTCAAGCGACTGGCGGCCATGGAACGCGACGGGCAAATCCGCCTCGACAAGCGCGGCCATTACCAGCTCACTCATCCGTCGAACTTCGTCGCGGGCCGCGTGCAGGGTCATCGCGATGGCTTCGGCTTCCTGATCCGCGACGACGGCCAGGACGACCTGTTCCTGCCGAACGGCGAGATGCAAAAGGTCATGCACAACGATCGCGTGCTCGCGCGCATCGTCGGCTACGACCGGCGCGGGCGGCCGGAAGGCCATATCGTCGAGGTCACCGAGCGCGCGAACAAGCGCGTGATCGGACGGCTCATCAACGAGAATGGCGCGCTGCTCCTCGTGCCGGAAGACAAGCGCATCGGCCACGACATCCTGATCACGCAGAATCCGAAGAAGGCGAAGGTCGGGCAAGTGGTGTCCGTCGATCTGACGGATTTCCCGAGCCGGCATTCGCAGCCGCTCGGGCGCGTGGCGGAAGTGATCGGCGACATCGACGATCCCGGCATGGAAATAGAAATCGCCGTGCGCAAATACGGCGTGCCGCATGAGTTCAGCGAAGGCGCGCTCGCGGCAGCCGCGAAGCTGCCCGACGAAGTGCGTCCGGCGGATATCCGGCATCGCGTCGACTTGCGCGACGTGCCGCTCGTCACGATCGACGGCGAAGACGCCCGCGATTTCGACGACGCTGTCTATTGCGAGCCGATCACCGTCGGCCGCGGCTCGGGCTTCCGTCTGCTGGTGGCGATCGCGGACGTCTCGCACTATGTGCAGCCGGGCGAGCCGCTCGATGTTGACGCGCTCGATCGCAGCACATCGGTGTACTTCCCGCGCCGCGTGATTCCAATGCTGCCGGAGAAGCTCTCCAACGGCCTGTGCTCGCTGAACCCGGACGTCGATCGCTGTGTGCTCGTGTGCGACATGGTCATCACGGCGCGCGGCGAGATCAAGGCGTATCAGTTCTATCCAGGCGTGATGCACTCGGCGGCGCGGCTCACCTACACGGAAGTCGCGGCGATCCTCGCCAACACGAAGGGGCCCGAAGCCGCGCGCCGCGCCGAGCGCGTGCCGGACCTGCAGAACCTGCACGGCGTTTTCAAGTCGCTGCACGCGGCGCGGCAGAAACGCGGCGCGATCGACTTCGACACGACCGAGACGTACATCGTCGTCAACTCGCAGGGCAAGATCGAGCAGATCGTGCCGCGTCATCGCAATGACGCGCATCGGCTGATCGAGGAATGCATGCTGGCCGCGAACGTCTGCGCGGCGGACTTTCTCAAGCGCAACAAGCATCCGGGCCTTTATCGCGTGCATGCGGGGCCGACCGAAGAGAAGCTCGAGAACCTGCGCCAGTTTCTGCGCGGCGTGGGCCTCACGCTGACCGGCGGCGACAAGCCGCATGCAAGCGATTACGCAGCGCTCATCGCGCAGATCCGCGACCGGCCCGATGCGCAGATGCTTCAGTCGATGGTGCTGCGCTCGATGCAGCAGGCGGTCTACAGTCCGGACAATATCGGCCACTTCGGGCTTGCGTACGAGGCGTACGCGCACTTCACGAGCCCGATTCGCCGCTATCCCGACTTGCTCACGCACCGCGCGATCTACGCGATTCTGCAGGGCAAGAAGTATGTGCCGAGCATCGGACACGACGTATCTCTGAGCACCGGCCTCACGAAGGCGGCGCGCGAAATGCAACTGGCCGACGACAGCGCGCGCGGCCGTTCGCGCAACAACGTCGCGGTGTGGGAGGAGTTGGGGCTGCATTGCTCGTCGAACGAGCGCCGCGCCGACGAAGCCTCGCGCGATGTCGAAGCATGGCTCAAGTGCTACTTCATGCGCGACAAGCTGGGCGAGGAATACGGCGGCATGGTGAACGGCGTGACGTCGTTTGGTATCTTCGTGCAGCTCGATTCGCTGTTCATCGAAGGGCTCGTGCATGTGACGGAGCTTGGCTCCGACTACTTCCAGTACGACGAGATCAAGAACGAACTGCGCGGCGAGCGCACCGGCATCCGCTATCGCATGACGGACCGCGTGCGCGTGCAGGTCGGCCGCGTCGATCTCGATGCGCGCAAGATCGATTTCCGCCTCGTGCGCGATACGCCGGTGAAGCCGTCGCCGAGGCCGTCGCCGTCGCCGTCGCCGGAGCATGGCGCGCCGGGCGGCAATGGTTCGTCGTCGGGTCCGCGCATCCGTCAGCTGGCCGATGACGATACGCCGGGCACGCGTCAGCGCGGCGGCTCGAAGAAGGGCGGGACGGCGACGGCGCGCAGCGGCGCGGCGAAGAAGCGCGGGGCGGCGTCGAAATCGCCGGCGCAGGCGAGACCGGCTCGCAAGAAGCGCGGATAAGCGCTGACGGGCGCGGTCGATCGCCCACTACATTACGCGCGGTCCGATGCGTTTTCGCGTCGGACCGCGTCGTGCTTTTCATGGTTTCCAGCGAAGGTTCAGATCAGTCATGTCACGTCTCAAGGTTCTATACGGTTTTCACGCGGTGACGGCGCGTTTGCGCGCGGATGCATCGTCGATCGAGGAGGTGCTGTACGACCCCACGCGCAAGGATCGGCGCATGCAGGACTTTCTGCGGACCGCGAAGGAAGCGGGCGTGCGCCTGATCGCCGCCGATGAATCGCGCCTGTGGGGCCTCGCGGGCAACATCCAGCATCAGGGCGTGGTCGCGCGCGCGAACGATCTGCCGCTCGCGCAGAATCTGGCCGAACTGCTCGACGGCATCTCCGGTACGCCATTGCTGCTGGTGCTCGACGGCGTCACCGATCCGCACAACCTCGGCGCGTGCCTGCGCGTAGCGGATGCGGCCGGTGCGCATGCGGTGATCGCGCCGCGCGACCGTTCCGCCGGTTTGAACGCGACGGCCGCGAAAGTCGCGAGCGGCGCGGCGGAAAGCGTGCCGTACATCACCGTGACGAATCTGGCGCGCGCGCTGCGCGAACTGAAGGACGCGGGCGTCTGGGTGATCGGCACGGCGGGCGAAGCGACAGCGAGCCTCTATGAGACGAAGCTGGACGGCCCGGTGGCGATCGTCGTCGGCGCGGAAGGCGAGGGCATGCGCCGCCTCACCCGCGAGACCTGCGACGAGATCATGAACATTCCGATGGCGGGGACGGTGGAAAGCCTGAACGTATCGGTGGCGAGCGGCGTGTGTCTGTTCGAAGCGGTGCGGCAGCGGGGAGTGAAGAAGTAACGTGCGCGTCTTGCTTCGCCTGTCGTCATTGGCGCTTGCCTGCGCCATCGCCGTGACCCTCACCGCCTGCACTTCCACCATGCAAAACCGCGGCACCTACATCGCCGACACACAATATCACGCGAAAAACGCCGATTCCCGCGTGCGTTTTCTCGTGATGCACTACACCGAGATCGACGAAGCGCGTTCGCTCGCCGTCCTGACCGGCGACGAGGTCAGCGTCCATTACGTCGTGCCCGATGCCCCGCGCATCCACGACGGCGAGCCGGTCGTCTATCAGCTCGTGCCGGAAGACAAGCGTGCGTGGCATGCGGGTCAAAGCTACTGGCAGGGCGCGACGGAGCTGAACGCTTCGTCGATCGGTATCGAGAACGTGAATCTCGGCCCCGTCGATACCCCTTCGGGCCGCGCGTGGCAACCGTATCCGCCCGCGCAGATCGACACCCTTGTGAAGCTCTCCCGCGACATCGTCGAGCGATACGGCATTCCGCCGACGCGCATCGTCGGCCACAGCGACATCGCACCGCAACGCAAGATCGATCCCGGCCCGCTGTTTCCGTGGCGCACGCTATACGATGCGGGCATCGGCGCATGGCCCGATGAACCGGCGGTCGCGACGCATCTCGCCGGCCGCGATCCGAAAGCGCCCGTCGACGTGCGCGCGCTGCAGCAGAAGCTCAAGCGCTACGGCTACGACATCGCTGCCGACGGCGTATACGACGACCGCACGCGCCGCGTCTTCAGCGCGTTCCAGATGCATTTCCGCCCGTCGGACTACGCGGGCGATGCGGACGCCGAAACCGATGCGATCGCGCAGGCGCTGCTCGACAAATACTTCCCTCGATAAGACTCAACGAAAAACATGGGCGATTATTTTCTGCCGGTACGCGCGCTGCACATGGCGTGCGCCGGTCTCAGCATCGCGGGCTTCGTGTTGCGCTGGATCTGGATGCTGACGAATTCGCGGCTGCTCACCGCACGCGCGACTAAAATCGTCCCGCATATCGTCGATACGCTGCTGCTCGCGAGCGCCGTCGCGCTGGTCGCGATCATCGGCTTCGGGCCGAACGCCGCGTGGCTGTCCGCGAAAATCGCCGGCCTCGTCGTCTACATCGTGCTCGGCACGCTCGCGTTGAAGCGCGGGCGCACGAAGGGCGCACGCGCGGTCTTCGGCGTGCTGGCGATCGCCGCGTTCGCGTTCATCGCATCGGTTGCGCGCACGCATGATCCGCTCGGCTTCCTGCACGCCATCGCCTGAACACGCGCAAAAACGCGTGGCCGTCGCGCGGGCTCCGATAAAATCTGAGTTTTCTCTCACGCGCAGCACCACTTCATGACTCAGGACGAACTCAAGCAACTGGTCGGCCAGGCCGCCGCCGACTATGTGAACGCGCAGGTGCCGGAAGGCTCGATCATCGGCGTCGGCACCGGATCGACGGCCAATTGCTTTATCGACGCGCTCGCCGCATCGAAGTCGCGTTATCGCGGCGCGGTGTCGAGCTCGCTGGCCACGACCGCGCGGCTCGAATCGCACGGCTTCCAGGTGTTCGACCTGAACGACATCGAATCGCTGCCGGTCTATGTCGACGGCGCCGACGAAATCGACGCGAGCGGCGCGATGATCAAAGGCGGCGGCGGCGCGCTCACGCGCGAGAAGATCGTGGCGTCGGTGGCGGACGTGTTCGTCTGCATCGCCGATGCGAGCAAGCGCGTCGACGTGATGGGCACCTTCCCGCTGCCCCTCGAAGTCGTGCCGATGGCGCGCACGGCGATCGGCCGAAAGCTGACGGCGCTCGGCGGCGTGCCGATCGTGCGCGTGACGAAGGACGGCATGCCCTTTATCACCGACAACGGCAACGAGATCATCGACGTCAAAGGCCTGTCGAT
>NZ_JFHE01000066.1 GCF_000698555.1 Caballeronia grimmiae
CAAGCTTTTCGATATCGCGGAACGCCTCGAATCGGTCATGTGGGACGCGAAGAAGATGTTCCCGAACCTCGACTGGTTCAGCGCAGTCTCGTATCACATGATGGGCGTGCCCACTGCGATGTTCACGCCGCTCTTCGTCATTTCGCGCACGTCGGGCTGGAGCGCGCACATCATCGAGCAGCGCATCGACAACAAGATCATCCGCCCGAGCGCGAATTACACGGGGCCGGAGAATTTGAAGTTCGTGCCGATAAATAAGCGAAAATAGCGGGCTTGCGCGATCGGAACCGCGGGTAAAGCGTTCCAATCCGCGCAACAACCGCCAATCAACCCAAATGTTTTTGAAAGGTTTTTAGATGAATAAGCTTCTGATCGCTGCAATCGTCGGCACGCTCGCCACCACCAGCGTGTTCGTGAGCGCCGACGCCTTCGCCGCGACAACCGAGTCGGGCGCGAGCAAGGCGAAGCGCCCCGCCCCGGCGCGCCGCATCATCAAACGCTCCCCCAAGGCGGCGGCGGCTGCAGCAGCCAAGACGGACCCGGTTCCCGAAGGCGCCGTGAAGTGGGCCTGCAAGGACGGTCTTGCTTTCTATCTGAAGGGCGACATGAAGCGTGACGCAATCGTCACGGTCAACTGGGCGAAGAAGGACTACAAGCTGCCGCGTCAGGATACGACGACCGGCGCCGATCGCTTCCACGATTCGGCAACGGGCATGGATCTCGTCGTGATCCCGACCAAGGCGATGCTGTTCTCGGACAAGGACTCCTCGCGACTCGCCGACGAGTGCATGACGTCCGAAATGGCCGCAGGCGCGGCTGCGCCGACGCAGTCCGAAGCGCTGAAGCAGAACCCGCTGCTGCTCAAGCCGGCGGAATAAGCAACGTCAGCACATCAAACAGGGAATCCTCGATGTCCGCACCGATCTCCAATGTCCGCCCTGAGCCGGACAAGGTACTCGTAGACATAGTCGACTATGTTCTCAACTATGGCGTCGACAGCACGCTCGCGCTCGAAACGGCGCGCAACTGTCTGATCGACACGCTCGGTTGCGGACTCGAAGCCCTCTCCTATCCCGCCTGCACCAAGCTGATGGGACCGATCGTGCCCGGCACGATCGTCCCCAATGGCGCGAAAGTGCCGGGCACGCAGTTCCAGCTCGACCCGGTTCAGGCCGCCTTCAACATCGGCGCGATGATCCGCTGGCTCGACTTCAACGACACGTGGCTCGCCGCCGAATGGGGCCATCCGTCGGACAATCTGGGCGGCATTCTGGCGACCGCGGACTGGCTTTCGCGCAACGCCGTCGCATCCGGCAAAAAGCCGCTCACGATGAAAGACGTCCTGATCGCGATGATCAAGGCGCACGAAATTCAAGGCTGCATCGCGCTCGAGAACTCGTTCAACAAGGTCGGCCTCGATCACGTGCTGCTGGTGAAGCTCGCTTCCACGGCGGTGGTCGGACAGATGATCGGTCTCTCGCGCGAAGAGCTCATCAACGCGGTGTCGCTCGCATTCGTCGATGGTCATTCGCTGCGCACGTATCGCCATGCGCCGAACACCGGCTCGCGCAAGTCGTGGGCAGCCGGCGATGCAACCTCGCGCGCCGTGCGTCTCGCGCTCATCGCGAAGACCGGCGAAATGGGCTATCCGTCCGTGCTGACGGCCAAGACCTGGGGCTTCTACGATGTCCTCTTCAAGGGCAACGAGTTCAAGTTTCAGCGTCCGTATGGCTCGTACGTGATGGAGCATGTGCTCTTCAAGATATCGTTTCCGGCCGAGTTCCACTCGCAGACGGCGGTGGAAGCGGCCATGACCCTGCACGGCATGCTCAAAGAAGCCGGCAAGGGCGTCGAGGACATCAAGAAGATCACCATTCGCACGCACGAGGCGGCCATTCGCATCATCGACAAGAAGGGGCCGCTCGATAACCCCGCGGACCGCGATCACTGCATCCAGTACATGATCGCCGTGCCGCTGATCTTCGGCCGCCTGACCGCCGCGGATTACGAAGACGCCGTCGCAAAAGACCCGCGCATCGACACCTTGCGCGCAAAGATGGAATGCGTGGAAGACCCGCAGTTCACGAAAGATTATTTCGATCCGGACAAGCGTTCCATTGCGAACGGGCTGACCATCGAGTTCAACGACGGTTCGGCGCTCGATGAAGTCGTGGTCGAGTATCCGATCGGTCACAAGCGCCGCCGCGCGGACGGCATTCCGCTGCTCGTCGAGAAGTTCAAGACGAACCTCGCGCGCCGCTTTCCCACCAGGCAACAAGAGGCGATCCTCGCGGTATCGCTCGATCAGGCAAAGCTGGAAGCAATGCCGGTCAATGAATACGTCGATCTGTACGTGATTTAGTCGATCGACTCGGTCATACAGAAACGTTGCATCGAAGCATTTCCTCGTTTAGTCCTAGGAAAACAACCATGGCCCACAATCTCCACAATACGCTCAAGGAATTCGACAGCGGTTCCGGCAAAGGCAAGTTCTACTCGCTGCCGCAACTCGGCGAAGCACTGAAGGTCGACATCCAGCGCCTGCCGGTTTCGATCCGTCTCGTGCTCGAGTCGGTGCTGCGCAACTACGACGACAAGAAGATCAGCGAGGAGCACATCAAGCAACTCGCGAACTGGAAGCCGAACGCGGCTCGCGTCGATGAAATTCCGTTCGTCGTCGCGCGCGTGGTGCTGCAGGACTTCACCGGCGTGCCGCTGCTCGCCGACATTGCCGCGATGCGTGGCGTCGCGAAGCGTGCCGGCAAGGACCCGAAGGCGATCGAGCCGCTCGTGCCGGTGGACCTCGTCGTCGATCACTCGGTGCAGATCGACCACTTCCGCGAACCGAACGCGCTCGACCTGAACATGAAGCTGGAATTCCAGCGCAATAACGAGCGCTACCAGTTCATGAAGTGGGGCATGCAGGCATTCGACACGTTCAAGGTCGTGCCGCCGGGCGTCGGCATCGTGCACCAGGTCAACCTCGAGTACCTCGCACGCGGCGTCCACAAGAAGGCCGAAGGCAGCGACACCGTGTACTACCCGGACACGCTCGTCGGCACGGACTCGCACACGACGATGATCAACGGCATCGGCGTGGTGGGCTGGGGCGTGGGCGGCATCGAAGCGGAAGCGGGCATGCTCGGCCAGCCGGTGTACTTCCTCACGCCGGACGTCGTCGGCGTCGAGCTGAAGGGCAAGCTGCGCGAAGGCTGCACGGCAACCGACCTCGTGCTGACCATCACCGAAATGCTGCGCAAGGAAAAGGTCGTCGGCAAGTTCGTCGAGTTCTTCGGTGAAGGCACGGCGTCGATCGCGGTGCCGGACCGCGCGACCATCGGCAACATGGCGCCGGAATACGGCGCGACGATGGGCTTCTTCCCGGTCGACGAAAAGACCATCGACTACTTCAAGGGCACGGGCCGCACCGACGCGGAAATCGCCGCCTTCGAAAACTACTTCAAGGCGCAGAACCTGTGGGGCGTGCCGCACGCCGGCGACATCGACTACACGAAGACGCTCACGCTCGATCTGTCGACCGTTGCGCCGTCGCTCGCCGGCCCGAAGCGTCCGCAAGACCGCATCGAAATCGGCAACGTGAAGAGCACGTTCACCGACCTGTTCTCGAAGCCGGTCGGCGAAAACGGCTTTGCGAAGAAGCCGGACGACCTGCAAGCGACGTACAAGACGGCTGACGGCATCGACGTCAAGAACGGCGACGTGCTGATCGCGGCCATTACCTCGTGCACGAACACGTCGAACCCGAGCGTGCTGCTCGCGGCCGGCCTGCTCGCGAAGAAGGCTGTCGAAGCCGGTCTGACGGTGGCGCCGCACATCAAGACATCGCTCGCGCCGGGATCGCGCATCGTCACGGAGTATCTGACGAAGACCGACCTGCTGCAGTATCTCGACAAGCTCGGTTTCACGCTGGCCGCTTACGGCTGCACGACGTGTATCGGCAATGCGGGCGACCTGACGCCGGAACTCAACGACGCGATCGTGAAGAACGATATCGTCGCGGCCGCCGTGCTGTCGGGCAACCGCAACTTCGAAGCGCGCATTCACCCGAACATCCGCTCGAACTTCCTGGCTTCGCCGCCGCTGGTGGTGGCCTATGCCATCGCGGGCAACATCACGCGCGACCTGATGACCGAGCCGGTCGGTCAGGGCAAGGATGGCCGCGACGTCTACCTCGGCGACATCTGGCCGACGAGCGAGGAAGTGCACGCGCTGCTCAAGTTCGCGCTCGACGCCGACGCGTTCCGCAAGAACTACGCGCAACTCACGACGGAAGGCGACCTGTGGAGCAAGATCGCGGGCGAAACGGGCCAGGTCTACGACTGGCCGAAGTCGACGTACATCGCTGAGCCGCCGTTCTTCGGCGACGACTTCTCGATGAAGCCGGCCGATTCGATCCCCGCGGTGAAGGGCGCACGCGCGCTCGGCATCTTCGGCGATTCCGTGACGACCGACCACATCAGCCCGGCGGGCTCGATCAAGGAAACGTCGCCGGCGGGCGTGTGGCTGAAGGCGAACGGCGTGCAGAAGGCCGACTTCAACAGCTACGGCTCGCGTCGCGGCAATCACGACGTGATGATGCGCGGCACGTTCGCGAACGTCCGCATCAAGAACCTGATGATTCCGGCGAAGGCAGACGGCACGCGCGTCGAAGGCGGTCTGACGATTCATCAGCCGAGCGGCGAACAACTGTCGATCTATGACGCCGCGATGAAGTACATCGCCGACGAAACGCCGACTGTCATCTTCGCGGGCGAAGAGTATGGCACGGGTTCGTCGCGTGACTGGGCCGCGAAGGGCACGCAGTTGCTCGGCGTGAAGGCCGTGGTCGCGCGCAGCTTCGAGCGTATCCATCGCTCGAACCTGGTTGGCATGGGCGTGCTGCCGCTGCAGTTCAAGGGCGCGGACAGCATCCAGTCGCTGAACATCACCGGCGATGAAACGTATGACATCGAAGGCCTCGGCGATAACTTCAAGCCGCAGCAGGAAGTGACGCTCGTGATCCATCGCAAGGATGGCAAGAACGATCGCGTGCAAGTACTGCTGCGTATCGATACGCCGATCGAAGTCGACTACTACAAGCACGGCGGAATTTTGCCGTTCGTGCTGCGTTCGCTGCTCGCGGCTTAAGCTCGCGCGTGGTTTTGCAGGTGACCGCGCTCGACAGAGCGCGGGAACATTGGACCCGGCCTTGGCCGGGTTTTTTTTCGCCTGCGCGCTACACGTTCGACACAGCCGTTCCGCTTTGCCCCGCGCGCCGCGCCAGCCACGCGTGAATGAGCGCAGCAAGACTTCGCGCTGACGCCGACTCCGACGCCAGCGAAAACCGGCTGCCCTCGCACGCGCCGCTGATCCAAATCGTCGAATACGGCTTCAGTTCGATTGCGTCGCCGGCGTTCAGCCAGTGATCGTCCGCCTCGCCTTCCACCGTCATCCAGATTTGCCCGCGCAGCACGCGCAGCGTTTGCGGGCGGTGGCTGCTCCACCGCGTCGGCGCATCGCGCCGGTCGAGTTCGAATGTCCGGATTTCACGCATGATGCCGCTCCCAGTTGACTCATCGGATGGCCGCGCCGCGAAAGTGGTCGCCGGGCCGTTGAACACATTATTGGGCCGGTTCCGAACATCTTGAATGAACACTTGCGTACAGTTGCATCGAAACTGTTCAGTCAGACTGCGTGAACAGTTCACGCTGTTCGGCCAGCGCGCGGACACTGCATTAGCCGATCGGACAGCTTGACACGGCTTTACGGCTGCGTTCGAATCACTTCTGACACTCGTGCAAACAGCGCGTGCAACTGTTCACCCGACCCCACCGAACACTTCAAACGATGAACGCACTTCCGCTCAGAATCGACGGCGCGACCGGCGTTCCGCTCACCGAGCAGATCGTCAGTCAGATCGAAGCGATGATCCGCTCACGGCGCGTGCTCGCCGGCGCGAAGCTGCCGTCGATCCGTCAGCTGGCCGCCGAACAGCGCATCAGCCGCTTTCCGGTGATCGAGGCTTACGACCGCCTCGCGTCGCGCGGGCTCATCCAGCCGAAGCACGGCTCGGGTTTTTACGTGGCGAATCGTGTCGATGACCGCGAGGGCGAGTCGGGCAATTGCGATCCGCGTCTCGCGGAAGAAGAATCGAATCAGGTGCTTCAGCAGTTCAACTACCCCGGCGAGACGCTCAAGCTCTCGAGCGGTTTCATCCCGGAGGCGTGGCGCGATCTCGATGGCCTCACGCAAGCCATCCGTCAGGCGTCGCGCAGCGATATATCGAGCGTGATCGACTACGCAATTCCGCACGGCGACGCCAGCCTGCGCCAGCAAGTGACGCTGCGGCTCAACGCGCTCGGCATCGCCGCCGATCTGCCGAACGTGATGATTACGAACGGCGCGAGCCAGGCGCTCGACCTGATCGTGCGAACGATGCTGAAGCCGGGCGATACGGTGTTCGTCGAAGATCCCGGCTACTACAATCTCTTCGGCCTGCTGAAGCTGCAAGGCGTGCGGCTCGTCGGCGTGCCGCGGCTCGCGAACGGGCCGGACGTCGACGCAGCCGAAGCCCTGCTCAAGCAACACAAGCCGAAGCTCTTCTTCGTCAACACGGTCTTCCAGAATCCGACCGCGACGAACATTGCGCCGCAGATCGCGTTCAAGCTGCTGCAACTCGCGACGCTGCACGGCTTCTCCATCGTCGAGGACGATATCTACGCCGATTTCCAGGCCGTGCCGACGCAACGGCTCGCGTCGCTCGATCAGCTTGACCGTGTGATTTACGTGGGCGGCTTGTCGAAGACGCTGTCGTCGTCGCTGCGGATTGGCTATCTGGCCGCGAACCGGCAACTCGTGAAGGGTCTCGTCGATGTGAAAGTGCTGACGAGCCTCGGCGGCACGCGATTCGCGGAAAGCGTCGCGGCGAGCCTGCTCGAACGCGGCACGTATCGCAAGTATCTGGAGCGGCTGCGCAAGCGCGTGCGCGATTCGCTGTCGAGTGCGGTGCAGCAGCTCGAAGGCTATGGATGGACAGTGTTCGATGAACCGAGCGGCGGCAGCTTCGTCTGGGCAAGCGTGCCGGGCATCGGCGACTCAGCGGTGCTCGTCGATGAAGCCGTGAAGTTCGGCGTCACGCTCGCGCCGGGGAGCTACTATCGGCCGAACGGGGAAGCGTGTCCGTGGGTGCGGATCAACTCGGCGTATGCGGGAGACCGGCGCGCGTCGCGCTTCTTCGAGCATGTGACTCAGAAGCGCGACGCGGCCTGAAACAAGCGCCGCTGCGATTACATCGGAGGGGCGACGCCATCCTTCTCGACGACGATCCGCTGTGCAGCATAGGCGCCGCCGCTTTCCGGGCTCGCCACCACGAACACCTTCTTGCCCGGCTTCAGATCGTCATGCGTCGCCGGCGCGAAAGTCACGACCGGCACGTTCTCCGGCACTGTCACCGCGTTCGATCCGCCCTTGTACGACAGCTTCAGGTCGCGTCCGCTGGTGCCCTGCACGACCTGATCGACGTTCGCGTTGGTCATCGAGCTTTGCGGGCCGAGATCCCACGCATAGTGGCCTTCGCCCGTGCCGCGTGCGGCTTCCGGGAACACGAGCACTTCGGTTGCGGTGAGCTTGCCATCGGTGCCGGTGGTGGCTGCGGTGCCCACGAACTGGCCCGGCTTGATGTCGGCCAGCTTGATGTTCTTCAGCGCCGACACGGGCGTATCCGCTTTCACCGCGATCTTCACCGTATCGCCGCTGCGGCGATGCACGGTCAAGGTATCGCCCGACAACGCGACGATATCGCCGCGAATGCGCGCGGGCTTGCCTGCGGGCGCCTGAGCGAAGGCGGCGGTCGTGAATGCGAGAGCCGCGATGCTGAGGCCGAGTTTCGTGCGAATCGACATTGAATCTCCTTCAGTGAGTGGACAACGTAAGCGATAGAAAAAGCATCATCAGGAACCGCCGAACCAGTTGTAGCCCTGGTTCTCCCAATAGCCGCCGGGGTAATCGTTGGTCACGGTAATCGCGACGATATGCTTCGGGTTCTTGTAGCCGAGCTTGGTCGGCATGCGCAGCTTCATCGGGAAGCCGTATTTCGGCGGCAAGAACTGGCCGTCGTAAGTCAGCGTGAGCAGCGTTTGCGCGTGCAGCGCCGTCGGCATGTCGATGCTCGTCGAGTAGTTATCGGCGCAATGGAACGCGACATACTTCGCGCTCGTATCCGCGCCCGCTCGCGCCAGAACATGCGCGAAACGCACGCCGCCCCACTTGCCAATGGCGCTCCATCCTTCGATGCAAATGTGCCGTGTCACCTGGCTTTCCTGCGGCATCGCGTGCAGTTCATCGAGCGTCCACACGCGCTTGCCCGTGACGCGCCCGCCTACTTCGAGCTTGTAGGCCGATGCATCGACTTCCGGCACTTCGTCGATGTCATAGAACGCGTTGAAAGGGAACGGACGCGTGATCATCGACTCGGGATACGTCGGTGCGAGCTTGTTCGGATCGAAGAGCAGCGCCTGCGCGTCGTCGTTGAACGACGATATCTTGCGCAGCATCGCGTTGACGGACTTGTCATCGGTGAGATTGCAACCGGATAGCATCACGAGGCCGCCGAGCGACAGAATGCGCTTGCCGAAGAGACGCCGGGCGGGCGCTTTGAGTTCCTTCGCGGCATCCTTGATGATGGACTCTGCATCGAGCTTGGTGTTTCGGATCGACATGGCGTCAACGTCCTCTGATCATCAGCACGAGCGAACGCGGCACGAGTGCGACCATCACCACATGCAGCACGACGAACGCCACCAGAAAACTCATGCCGAAGAAATGCACGACGCGGGCATTGTCATAGCCGCCCATCAACGTGCGAAGAAAGGGAAACTGCACGGACTTCCACACGACGAGGCCCGACAGAATGATGACCACGATATCCACGATCACCGCGAGATAGGCGAGCTTCTGCACGGCGTTGTAGTGCGTGAGATCGTCGTGGCCGAGCTTGCCGCGCACTGCGGCGAGCGCATCGTTCACGACGCTCCTGATGCTCAACGGAAACATGCGCCGGCGAAAGCGCCCGGTCACGACGTTCATCACCGCATACACGATGAAGTTCGCCACCAGCAGCCACATTGCCGCGAAGTGCCATTGCAGCGCGCCGCCGAGCCAGCCGCCGAGCGTGATCGACGATGGGAACGTGAACGGTTTGAAAATGGGCGATGCGTTATAGATCTGCCATCCGCTCGTCACCATCACGACGATGGCGAGCGCATTGAGCCAGTGCGTGATACGCAGCCATAGCGGCTGTAGCGTTCCTTGCTGCACGTCGAACCTCGCGTCGGGTTGATGGGACTTGAAACGAGAGCATGAAGCGGATGCTAACGGCGCGGCGCTGATGGATCGATGACGACTCGATGACTTTTTTGTCATACTCGGCCGGCCTCACGCGCGCGCTGGCAGAATGACGTCAACGTAGCAACGACAGCGAAGCGCGCGCATGACCATCCTCGTGATCGAAGACGACCGCAAGACCGGCGACTACCTGAAAAAAGGGCTCATCGAGTCCGGATATCAGGTCGATCTCGTGCGCAACGGCACGGATGGTCTGCATCAGGCGCTCGCCAATCCCTACGAGTTGATCGTGCTCGACGTGATGCTGCCGGGCATCGACGGATGGCAGATCATGTCCGCATTGCGCGCAAAGCGTGACCTGCCTGTCATTTTTCTCACGGCGCGCGATCAGGTGAGCGACCGCATTCACGGCCTCGAACTCGGCGCGGACGACTATCTCGTCAAGCCGTTCTCGTTCACTGAACTGGTCTTGCGCATTCGCACGCTGTTGCGCCGTGGCGTGATGCGCGAATCGGATACGTTTCAGGTCGCCGACCTTCACGTCGATGTCCTGCGCCGCAAGGTCACGCGCAAGGGCATCGACATCGTACTGACGAACAAGGAGTTCGCGCTGCTGCATCTCTTTTGCAAGCATCAGGGCGAAGCGCTCTCGCGCACGCTGATCGCATCCGAAGTGTGGGACATGAACTTCGACAGCGATACGAACGTCGTCGATGTTGCGGTCAAGCGTCTGCGCGCGAAGATCGACAATCCGTTCGAACTGAAGCTGATTCATACCGTGCGCAGCATCGGCTATTCGTTCGGAGAGGATTCTTGAAGCGGCCTTCGCGATCGCTTGCGGTTCGCATCGCGCTCTCGTTTGCGGCGATCGTATGCGCGGTCGTCGGCATGGTCGGCGCGTCGCTTTATCACGCGACCAACTCCGCACTGTCGACGCGCGCCGATTATCAGGTGATCGCCCGCGTCGAACATTTCCGCTCGCTGCTGCACGACCTTTACACGATCAACGAACTCGAAGCGCGGCCCCGGCTCTTCGAAACGATGCTCGGCGACCGGCAGGACGTGATTCTCTTTCGACGCGCGGGAACGGCGCCCTTCATCAACGTCAATCCCGAGCACATGCCGTTGCCGCCGCTGTCGATCGTGCCGGTCGATCGCGCCATCGGTCTCGACGATCTCTACGAAGGCACGCGCGCCGATGGCGTGCGGATGCGCTGGGTCGGCGCACAGGCGCGCATCGGCGATAGCGGCGAAGTGGTCGACATCATCGCGGCGCACGTGATGACGCAGGAAGCGCACGTGTTGTCGGCTTATCTGAAGCGCGTATGGTTCACGGTGATCGGCGCGGTGGCGGTGACGATGCTGCTCGCGTACTGGGTCACGAGCCGCGGACTCATGCCGCTGAAACTGATGGCCGCCAAGGCCGCGGAGATCACGCCAAACCGTATGTCGGCACGGCTCGACGTCGCGCATGCGCCCGCGGAACTGCAAAGCCTCGCGGCGTCGTTCAATGCGATGCTCGATCGGCTCGAACATGGTTACGAACGCCTGCTGCAATTCTCGGCGGACCTTGCGCACGAGTTGCGCACGCCGATTGGCGTACTGATCGGCGAGACACAGGTGATGCTCGCGCACGAACGCAGCGTGGCCGAATATCGCGGCGTGCTGGAATCGAATCTCGAAGAGCTGGAGCGGCTCTCGCGCATCGCGCAGAACATTCTCTTTCTCGCTCAAGCGGATCATTCGCAACAGCCGATGGAGCGCGAGCGAATCGACATTCGCGAGGAACTCGAAACCATCGCGGCGTATTTCGAAGGCATCGCGGAGGAGCGCCGCATCACGTTCGCCATCGAGGCGAGCGGCGCGATGCACGCCAACGCGATCATGTGCCGGCGCGCAATCGGCAACGTCGTCGTAAATGCGGTGCGTTATGCGGCGGCGGGCACCGTCGTGCACCTTTCCGGTCATGCCGATGCGGACGGCGCGTGCATCGTCGTGGGCAATCGCGGCGCGGTCATCGCACAGCAAGAACTCGCGCGGCTCTTCGACCGCTTCTATCGCGGCGATGCGGCCCGCAGCGAGTTCACGGAATCGAGCGGGCTCGGGCTGTCGATCGTGCAGGCGATCATGCGGATGCACGGCGGCAGCGCGTCGGCCGCGTGCTCGCCGGATGGGTGGATCGAATTCACGCTGCGGTTTCCGGCGAGCGCCTGAAGACGCTACGTCCCGGCGACGCTCAACGCCTGCCGCTGGGCCAGCAAGCCATGAATCTGCGCGACGACCGCCGCGCCTTCGCCGACGGCAGCCGCGACGCGCTTCGTCGAAGTCGAACGGACATCGCCGATCGCGAAGACGCCCGGCACGCTCGTTTCCAGCCCCATGACGCCTTGCGTGCGTCCGTCGTGCGCTTCGGGACCGGTCAGCACGAAGCCCTTGCCATCGACGCTCACGCTGCAGTCGCGCAGCCAGTCGGTGTTCGGGTTCGCGCCGGTGAAGAGAAACAGATGCCGCGATTCGAGCGTGAGCGGACCATCGGGCGTCTTGCACTGGACGGCGGTGAGCGCGCGGTCATCGCCCGTTAGCGAGACGATTTCCGTATGCGTGCGCACCGTCACGTTCGGCAGCGAGCCGATGCGCTCCACCAGATAATGCGACATGCTCGCCGCGAGCCCGGAACCGCGAATCAGCACATGGACATGCTTCGCGTGCGAGGCGAGATACACGGCCGCCTGCCCCGCCGAATTGCCGCCGCCGACGAGCACGACCTCCGCGTTCTTGCAAAGCTTCGCCTCGACCGGCGACGCCCAGTAGTACGTGCCATGCCCTTCGTAACGCTCGAGCCCGTCGATCGCCGGCCGCCGATACGCCGCCCCGGACGCGATCACGACCGTCTGCGTCGTCACGCGCGCGCCGTTCTCCAGCTCGATCTGAATCGGCGACGAACCGCAGTGCAGCGCCTTGATGCGCGTCGGAATCGCGATGTGCGCGCCGAATTTCTGGGCCTGCACGAACGCGCGGCCCGCGAGCGCCTGGCCGGAGATG
Organism: Caballeronia grimmiae; assembly: GCF_000698555.1. Lineage (GTDB taxonomy): Bacteria > Pseudomonadota > Gammaproteobacteria > Burkholderiales > Burkholderiaceae > Caballeronia > Caballeronia grimmiae. Next base: position 12,385 of record NZ_JFHE01000066.1, read on the forward strand.
CCGGTCGGAAAGCCGAGATAATTTTCGATGCGCGCGCTCGCGCCAGCCTGCCCGCCCGGCGCGCGGCAATCGAACACCGCCACCGACAGCCCTTCGGACGCCGCATAAACGGCCGTCGCCAGACCGGCCGGACCGGCCCCGACGATAGCGACATCGTAGACATGGGCCGGATCGAACTCGGGCAGCCAGCCGAGCTGTGTCGCGAGCTGATTCTCGTCGGGTGCGCGCAGCACCGTGCCATCGGGACAGATAACGAGCGGAAAATCCGCCGTCGACGCCGAGATGCGTTCGAGCAGCGCGATCGCATCCGGGTCCGAGCAGGCGTCGATGACCGTATGCGGATAACCATTTCGGCGCAGAAAGCCTTGCAGCGACACGAGCCGGCCATCGTCGGACTGGCCGAGCAGCACCGGGCCGCTGCCCTTTTCGATCAAGCCGACGCGCCGCAGAATCAGCGCGCGCATGATGCGCTCGCCGAGTTCCGCTTCCGCGACGAGCAGCGCGCGCAGCCGCTCCGGTGGCACGACGATGCCTTCGACATCCTCCACCGCAATGCCATCGACGAGACAGGGCTTGCCCGAAAGCTGCGCGACTTCCGCGAGGAAATGTCCCGCGCCATGTTCGACGATCAGGTGATTGCCGCCGAGCGCATCGCGCCGCGTGACGCGCACGAGCCCGCTCAGGATGACGACCATGCCGCGCCCGACTTCGCCCATCCGGAACAACCACTCGCCCGCACGCCAGCGCGCCGTCGTGCCGAAGCGGCTCATGCGCTCGATTTCGGCATCGGTGAGGCGCGGAAACATCTGATGCGAGCGTGTTTGCAGCGGCGAGAACGGCGCGTTGTCGTCGGCGGATGCGGATGCACTGACGCCCGTGGCCACGACGTTGGGATCGTCGGGCGGCGGCATCCCCGGACTCCAGGCGACGACGTTCGGCATCTCCATTGCGTGCCCGTTACTCGGGGTCGTACTCATGCGCGATCTCCGTGTGGTAACCCTGGTTCATGCAAGGACGCAGTTGCCTGGGACGTCTGCGCGGCCTGTACCGCCTGTACCTGCTGCACGATGGGCAACGTGCAGGCGGAGGCCATCTGCTCCGCTTCCTCGGGGCTCGTCGCCGCGAGTTCGCCGAACTCGGTCAAGTTCGCGACTTCGAAACCGGCGAGCCGCCATGCGTCGAGACCGCCCGTCAGCGGGAGCACATCGCGAAAGCCCGCGTTGCGCATGGTCTTCGCCATCCACGCCGCCGACACTTCGTTCGGACAGGAGCAATAAATGACGACCTTGCGCGACTTGTCATAGCTTTCGATGATCTTCTGCAGTTCGCGCTCGTCCGCGAAGAGCGAGCCGGGAATCGCGAACGGGTCGAGCATGCGCTTTTCCGGCGAGCGGATGTCGAAGATCACGGGCAGCGGTTCGGCGTGCATCAGCGCGTAAAGATCGTCGACGGTGATGCGCGCTTTTTCCAGCGTCGCCATCAGCGCACGGCGACGCCACCAGCGATACGTCACGTAGATCGCCAGCAAGACGGCGACGACCATGCCCGCTTGCCGGCCGAGCCGCGAGATCATCGCGAAGACCATTTCCAGCTCGGCTGCGAACAGCACGCCGACGCTCAGGCCGACCGCACTCCACAACGCGATGCCTGCGCCATCGTGCGCGATGAAGCTGCGCAGGCGCACGCCCATCGCGCCGGCGAGCGGCACCGAGACGAGCGACAGACCGGGAATGAACTTGGCGACGAGCAGAATGCGCACGCCCCATCGCCCGAAGAAGCGTTCGGTCTTTTTCACGCAGGTATCGCGCGAAAGGGACAGCTTGCAGATGGTTTTGAGCGTGCGGTCGCCGTATTTGCGTCCGCCCTGGAACCAGACGAAGTCACCGAGCACGCCGCCCGCCACCGCGACGGCCAGCACACCGAGCAAGGGCGTCCAGAAAGCGGCGCCGTTCACGGCCATCAACGCGATCGACGCGCCGACGATGATCATCGTGGGCATGGCGGGCACGGGCAGCCCGAGGGCCGAGCCCATCACGTTGATGAAAACGATGATCGGGCCGAACCGATCGACTAGCTGATGCAGCAACATGGGATTCTCCCGCTTGGCGCTACGGCAAGTGACGGGACGAAGCGGTTTCGCGCGCGATGGCGGCGAAAGGCGCAAGCCGGAAGAATGGGGAGAAACGGGCGAGCGACGCCCGTGATCCATGGCGGCGCATGGAGCGCCGGGCCGGCCTTCGTCACATATAAGGGATGAGTTTAGCGCGGAAATGCGGAAGGAAGCGTGACGGCGTGCAGGGAGCGCGCGTCACGCTGGTTGTTGCGGACGGGCGACCAGCAGGTCAACACTCGTCCGCCGCTAGGAAGCGGTGTATCGCGATGTGGAACCGATATTAGAAGGCAGTCGCCTGCTCGCAGTTGGATGACATGCGCTGCTTGTCCATGTCGCTTTTGCTTTGAGTCGGGAGTCGTTGTCTGGTGCAGTTGATGCCGTTCGTCCGCGCTAGGATGCGGGGATGGGCGGCCACTGTAATAGGCAGGCCATCGACGTTGCGCGTGTCCGCGATTGAATGTTCCGGTGTGGTCCAACGCGCATGCGTCGGCAGGATGCGATACGATCGCGTGGGCTGCGTGCCCCCGAGACACTCGCCGCATACACTTAGAACTGCGCGTGGTCCGGCCGATCGAGGCCGTCGCGGGCCAAGTCGGCACACGCGCGCGACAAAGCGACGACAGCGAACGGTAGCGGAAGTCCGCCTTAATCGTTAGCGATGCTCGTTGAAGCCTAGTCGCCAATCTTGGCGGTTATACTTCCAACGACCGTGCAACCGCATTCTGTGCGGTGCCCATGAGGCGCCACGCGCTGTCCGTCAGTCATAAGAGTCGGATGCGCTTCTGTGATCCGATTCACGCCATGCGAACGCCCGTCGAGATACTTCAACGGGCAGTCGACGAAATCATAGAAGCGCGCGACACTGCGACCGCTGATCCTGTACGTGGGCGAGCCAGTGATAACCTTTCGTCCGTGGTCGGTGCTGTCACCGACGAGAATGATCGAAAGACTCATAACGTATTAATGGCAGAAAGTTTAATTCGGCTGTCTCCGGCCACGTCGGGCGACGCCATTGCCTGAGCTGCTCAAGAACAACACTGATAGGATCAGTCGGAAACTTCGCCGGATTCTGCGCGGCTGTTCTCTAATAGGGATCGGACGCTTCGACTGCGCACTGCGCCTCGATGTCTGCTGGCCTTGAGGGACGTGCGGAGAGAAGCAGCCATCCATTTCAGTTGCTCAGATCGGCCCATTCCCTTTGGCATGTTCTTAAGTCCTTCTCGGTCGATCATGACCACCATTTTGACCGATACGGTCTTGTTCATCGGCTCACCACGAATGGCGAGCGCGCGCAGAGCGCGCGTAACTTCCGTTTGCAGTGCGATCTCGCTCACGAGTGTCAGCTACGGCTGCGCGCGCAGATCACGTGATTCGACGCCTACACCGGAATTCGCCCGCCTGGTCGCATTCCGCCGCAACTCACGCATGTATTCCTCGGGCTCGAAACGCATGCCGGTGATCGGCGCGTCCGTCGGCGATGCGCCCAACCAGCTCGACCAGCCAAGCTGCT
>NZ_JFHE01000067.1 GCF_000698555.1 Caballeronia grimmiae
CACGCGCGCCGCAGCCGAGAAGCCGTAGGCGCGCTCGCCCAGATAGATCTGGTTCATGTACAGCTCGAGAATCTGGTCCTTGGTCAGCGCCCGCTCGATCTTGTACGCGAGCAACATCTCGTAGATCTTGCGCGTGTACGTTTTTTCGCTCGACAGGAAGAAGTTGCGCGCCACCTGCATCGTGATCGTGCTCGCGCCCTGCGATGCGCCGCCGTGCATCAGGTCCGTCACGCCGGCCCGCAGAATGCCGAGGAAATCGACGCCGCCGTGATCGTAGAAGCGATAGTCCTCGATCGCGAGCACCGCTTTCTTCATCTGATCAGGAATGTCCTGAAAGCGCACGAGGCTGCGCCGCTCTTCGCCGAATTCGCCGATCAGCACGTGATCGGACGTGTAGACGCGCAGCGGCACCTTGGGCCGATAGTCGATGAGCGCGTTGAGCGACGGCAGGTTGGGCTCCATCACAACGAGCGCGTAGCCGACGATCAGCGCGCCGACCACGGCGGCGATCGCCGCAAGGCTCGCGAACCACATCGCGATGCGGCCGAAGGGCGAGCGTCCGCGATCGCGTCCGCCACGGCTGTTGCGGCCATTGCCGCCGTTGCCGCCATTGCGTCCGCCGCCGTCGCGGTTGCCGCCCGCGTCGTCACGTGAGTCGTTGCGTGAGTCGTTCCAGCGAGGCTCGCGATCGTATCGCGATGTTTTAGAGGAGTCGGGACGTTTAATGATAGGCATGACTGGGATGGTTCGGCGCGCGTGCAGGCGCGCGCTGCGTCGCTGATCGATGCGCCGGCGAATGCAAGACGCAGACTTGGCAAAGAAGAGACGAGCGGATGAGCGGGCCGGTATCGACCGTAGGTAACTGCGCATTTTAAAGAATTCGGCCACGCAACTACAAAACCGGCAGCATTTTTTTGTAAGTAAATGACGCCGCTCCTCTCGCGCGCACCGCTCAGGGAAAACGCGCGGTTACCCACAGAAAGTGTTGAGAGCCTTGTGGACAACCTTATGAGAAAATAGCCAAGCCATTGATCGGGCGCGGTTTTCCCTGCCCGCTCATGCGCTGCCCACGGAGGCGCAAATGGCGGCGAATTGCAGGGCCGCGTGCGCGCACACTGGCGCTGCGAACCGATATGATGGATGCTCGTTTTACCCGCCGCCCGGCGGCAAACGATCGCGATAATGAAGTGACGCCGTTTCGATTCTCAGGACTGCGCTTGCTATGTTTGCAATCGCCTTACTGTCTGCGAGCCGCTCATGACGACCAAGCCAACCGAACGCATCGTTGTATTCGTGACCCCCGCGCAGAAGCTCGCCATCAGCAAGACTGCGGACGATCTCGGCGTCAGCGTGAGTGAGCTGATGCGGCGCGCGGTGCTCAACTTCAATGCGACGAGCGAGCAGATCAAGGCCGCGGGCATCGTCGATCGCCTGCGTGCGCCGAAAGCGCCCGATCCCCTTGATGTCGCGCTGCGCAGCGTCGCAGCCAAAGCCGCGGCCCGCGAAGCACGCGAGGCGGCCAACGCGAACAGGCGCGCGGCGCTAACGCCCATCGCGCCGGGTTTATCGACAGCGGAACCCATCCATCCCGCCGATGCCGAACCTGCAGGCGAAGACGCGTCGCTGACCGGCGACGGACGCGCCGGCCACTGAGTCAACGTGCGTCTTTCGAGTGCCGCCTTCTCGCCGCGGCATGCGCCCGCGCGTCGTTACACTCCTTAACGTTGCTTAAGTCCACGTTAAGTCGCGGCGTGCTCTAATACACGGGGTAAACCCGGGACGAACGTGACGCGCACGCGGCTTGCAAACCGCCCGATGCCCCTCACATTCGACGCGCATACACAAGTCCATGCGCGCCTACGCGCAACGCATGCAGCGGTTCCATCAAGGAGAAATACATGTCGCTTTTCGATTCCATCTCGCGCACCGTCAAAGGCCTTCTGAACGATGCCGCCGACACCATGCAGGACCCGTCGCGCGACGCACGCCAGATCGTGCGCGAACTCGACGACAGCATCGGCAAGGCGGAGAATTCGCTCATCGAAATCGAGGCGCAGGTCGCCACGCAGCAAAGCAAGCGCGACGCCGCCGCGGACAAGGCGAAGAAGTACGAAGACGGCGCAAAGCGCGCATTGCAGGGCGGCGACGAAGCCCTCGCACGCGAGGCGCTGGCGGCGCAAGCCAACGCCGAAACGGAGCGCGACGCGCTCGCAGCCGAACTGCTGACGCTCGTGCCTTCGGTCGATCATCTCAAGCAGCAGATCGCCGACATGCGCCAGCGCCGTAACGATCTCAACGCGCGCTCGAACATCCTGCAGGCGAAGCAGCAGATCGCGCAGGCGAAGGACACGGCTGCGACGGCGCTCGGCGGCATCGGCGGAAAGAATCTGTCGGAAGACTTCCAGAAGCTCGAAGACAAGGTGCAGCTTGCGAACGCCCGCTCGGACGCGCGCCTCAATTCCGCCGATCAAAAGTCCGGCAAGGCGCTCGACGACAAGCTGGCGGAACTCAATCGCGGGCCGTCGGTGGAAGACCGTCTCGAAGCGCTCAAGAAGCAGTTGAACACGCCCGCGCAGTAATGACGCGAATCGCCGGCGCGGGGCAAGGCTCGTTGCAAGGCTCGTTGTTTAAGCCGGGCATCCGCCTTGCGTCGGCTTGGTATCTGGCAATTCGCACGGGACCGGAGTGGAATGCTCCGGTCGACAATGGAGACGGGCGTTTATCGCGTCCGGCCCGCTCATGAAAAAAACTCTGACGGCTCTGGCCTTATCGATGTCCATCGCGCTGTCCGTCGCGTCGCCGCTCGCGTTTGCGGTGCCGACGGCGCAGCAGGTCGAGCAATCGATGACGCAGGGCAACTGGCGGCAAGCCGATGCGCAATTGAGCGAAGTGCTCGAAGCGCATCCGAACAACGCCCACGCGCATTATCTGTATGCGCAGGTGCTCGATCGCGAAGGCCGCTATAGCGATGCGCTCTCGCACCTGCAACAGGCGAGATCGCTCGATCCTTCCATCAAGTTCACGGACCCGTCGCGGTTCGCGTCGACCGAGGCGCGTATCCGCAACGACGCCAGCCGCGCCAGCACGAACACCACCACGAACACGACGACGAATCGCAGCTCGAACGGCTCCGCTACGCAGAACCCGTTCAATCCGGGTCAGGCGGCGGCGCCCCAGTCGCATGGACCGTCGATGGGCATGTGGATCGGTCTCGCCGTTCTGATCGGCGCGATTGCGCTCGTGTTGCGCTGGGGGCTGCGTCGCGCCCGCGCCCGCGACGATGGCCGCGCCGACGACGATCGCCGCGGGCAAATGAAGCGCGCGACCGAACTGCTGAACGACGTGCGCACGCTGAAGCTCGACGTGAAGCTCTCCACCGCGCCGGGCCACGAAGCGCTGCTGCGCGACGTCGAAGGCACGGAGGCGCAGTTGCGCGAGATGGTCGAAGCGCTGTCGAACTCGAAGAATCCAGTGCCGCCGTACGCGATCGACGATCTCGCCAATCAGGTGGAAAGTCTCAAGGCGCGCGCGGAAGGCCGGCCCGATCCGAACGCGGCTCAGCCGGGCTCGGCGGGACCGTCGCCGTACGCCCAGGAAGCCGATCGATTCGGGCGCTACCAGCAGCAGCCGTATCCGCAACAGGGACAACAGGCACCCTATCCGCAGCAGGGACAGCAGCCGCCCGTCATCATCCAGCAAGGCGGCGGCGGTTTCGGCGGCGGCATGGGCGGGCTTCTGACCGGTGTGTTGCTGGGCCAGGCGCTCTCGCACGGGCGTGATCGTGTGATCGAGCGCGATGTTCCGGTCGAGCAACGCAATGATGGCGGCAACGGCGGCTTCGACTTCGGCAACAATGGTCTTGGCGACGCTGGCGGAGGCGGAGGCGGAGGCGGCCTCGATTTGGGCACCGGCTCCAACGACTGGAACGACAATAGCGGCGGAGGCGTCGACCTCGGCAGCAACAACGACGACAACTGGCGCGACTCCTGATCGTGGTCATCGACTGAACTGCGTCGCATCAAGCAAAGGCCCCGTTTGACGGGGCCTTTCTCTTTGCGGCGAGCGGTTCAACCGCCGCCGAGAAAGCGCAGCAGCGCCCAAAGAAACTTGAAGAAGCCGACGATGAACTCCCAGATGCGCTCGAGCTGGTCCCAGTTCGCTACGCCCAGCACAGTCTGAAGCATCATGCGGCAGTGCCTGAAAGAGACATCGGAAAAAACAAGGGCGGCTTTCGCCGCCCCGCTGCGATTGCAAAGATCGCATGATAACAATCGACGGACGCCTCAACCGCCCGACTTGCTCTCGCCCTGCTCCGGCGGCACTTCATCCGTCAAAGCTTCTTCCAGCCCTTCGATGATCCGCTGCGTCGCGCCGCGCGCCTGAAGCGCGAACAATAGCAGCGAGCGGCCCGTCACCTGATACACCTCGCCGGCTTCGAATGTCGGCAGTTCCTCGCGGATCGGCGCGTTCGTGTCGATCAGACAGCTCCACTGGTCCGGCCCGGGGATATCCGGCAACGTGAAGTCGACGACATCGTGATACGCGTTCATCACCAGCAGCAGCGTCGCGTCCGATGCCGGCTTGCGAATGCCCGTCGCCTGCGCGCGGCCATCGATGACGAGCCCGAAGCAGCGCATGCCCGGATCGTCCCATTGCTCGGGCGTGAGCGTATCGCCGCTCGGACTCAGCCACTTCACGTCGGCGACATCCATGTCCTCGCGATACGCGCCCGTCAGGAAACGCTGGCGGCGCAGCACCGGCAGCGTGTGGCGCAGCGTCGTCAGCTTGCGGACGAACTCGGTCAGCGCGCGGCCGTCGTCGTCGATGTCCCAGTTGACCCAGCTGATCTCGTTGTCCTGACAGTACGCGTTGTTGTTGCCTTGCTGCGTGCGGCCGAATTCGTCGCCGGCGAGAACCATCGGCGTGCCTTGCGAAAACAGCAGCGTCGCGAGCAGATTGCGCTTCTGGCGTTCGCGCAAGGTGCGGATTTCCGGGTCGTCGGTCGGGCCTTCGACGCCGCAGTTCCACGACTTGTTGTCCGAATGGCCGTCCTTGTTGTCCTCGCCGTTCGCCTCGTTATGCTTTTCGTTGTAGGAGACGAGGTCGTTGAGCGTGAAGCCGTCGTGCGCGGTGATGAAGTTCACGCTCGCCCACGGACGACGCCCGCGCTTGTTGAATTTGTCGCCGGACGCGGTGATGCGCTTCGCGAGGTCCGCTGCTTCGCCCTCGTCGCCCTTCCAGAAACCGCGCACGGTATCGCGATAACGGTCGTTCCATTCCGCCCAGCCCGGCGGGAATCCACCGACCTGATAGCCGCCGGGACCGCAATCCCACGGCTCCGCGATGAGCTTGACGCTGGAAAGAATCGGGTCTTGCCGGCAACTGTCGAGGAACCCGCCGCCTTCGTCGAAACCGTACGGCTCGCGGCCCAGAATCGTCGCGAGATCGAAGCGGAAGCCGTCGACGTTCATCTCCGTCACCCAGTAGCGCAGGCTGTCGGTGACCATCTGCAGCACGCGCGGATGCGATAGATTGAGCGTGTTGCCGGTGCCGGTATCGTTGATGTAGTAGCGCGACTGCTCCGGCATCAACCGGTAGTACGACGCGTTGTCGATACCCCGGAACGACAGCGTCGGCCCGCGCTCGTTGCCTTCGGCGGTGTGGTTGTAGACCACGTCGAGAATCACTTCGAGCCCGGCCTCGTGCAGCCGGTCGACCATTTCCTTGAATTCGGCGACGACGCCCGCGCCGCGCGCAAAGAAGCGCGGGTCAGCCGCGAAGAAGCCGATCGTGTTATAGCCCCAGTAGTTCGTGAGGCCCTTGTCGAGCAGATAGCTGTCGTTCACGAACGCGTGGATCGGCAGCAGTTCGACCGACGTCACGCCCAGGCTCTTGATGTAGTCGACCACTTCCTTCTGTCCGAGCCCTTCGAACGTGCCGCGCATGTGCTCCGGAACCGCCGGATGCCGCTTCGTATAACCGCGCACATGGGTTTCGTAGAAGATCGTGTGTTCCCACGGCACGCGTGCGCGCGTCGCGTGCGTCCAGGTGAAGTTCTGATCGACGACCTGACACTTCTGCATGAACGGCGCGCTGTCGCGTTCGTCGAAGGTGAGATCGTCGCCTTCCGCGTTGAGCGTGTAGCCGAACACGGCCGGGTCCCACTTCAACTCGCCGACATGCGCCTTCGCGTACGGATCGAGCAGCAGCTTGTTCGGATTGAAACGATGGCCGGCTTCCGGCTCGTACGGGCCATGCACGCGATAGCCGTAGACGGCGCCGGGCGCGAGGCCCTGCACGTAGACGTGCCACACTTCGTCGGTGTACTCGGGCAGTTCGATGCGCTGCGTTTCCTGTTCGCCCTTTTCGTCGAAGAGGCAGAGTTCGACCTTGGTTGCGTTCGCGGAGAACAGGGCGAAGTTGACGCCCTTTCCGTCCCACGTCGCGCCGAGCGGAAACGGGGAGCCTTCGGCAATGCGATATTCGTTCGGCATGAGATGATAGTTCGATGAGTTGACGCGCACTGCGTCGGGAAAGAGTCAGCCGCATTGCACGGCGAAATGGGCTTACTTCGTGTGTTGTCGATCGGGTCAGCAGTGAGCAAGCTGCGTACCCGGCGTTTTCACCGCGACTGGCGCGATACATGCTGCGCCTTCCGTTTCATCGCTCGCCGCAGGAGAACACGCTTGTCCACGCGCCTCAGCTCCATCTCCACGACAACCGCCGTCGGCACCGCCGAGCAAAGCCGGGCGGCCGGCCGCGCGCTGCGCGACGCCGTTCCGTTCGACGCGCACGGCGCCTGGCAGCCGGAGCCGGATCGCCCCGATCCCGTGGAGCGCGTGCTCGCGGGCAACGCGGGACGACAGGAACGCCTGCTGCCGCTGCGCATGGCGCGCATGGCCGAATCGCCGTTCTCGTTCCTGCGCGGCTCGGCGACCGTGATGGCGTGGGATCTCGCGAGATCGCCGTCGATCGGCCACAACGTCATCATCGACGGCGACGCGCACATCAATAATTTCGGGCTTTTTCGCACGCCGCGTCAGGACGTCGTGTTCGATCTGAACGATTTCGACGAGACGCTCGTCGGTCCGTGGGAATGGGACCTCAAGCGCCTGACCGCGAGCATCAACGTCGCGGCCCGCGAAAATGGCGTCGATATGCCGGGGCGCGACCGTGCGGTGCGCTCGGCGTGCGCGGCGTATCGAACCACGATGGAAAAGCTCTGGCGCGTGAGTCCTTACGATCTCTGGAACATGCGCTCGTATGCGAGCGCGCTGCACATCGACGCACCGACCGCGCTCACCGACGACGAGAAGGCCACCGTGCAGAAAACCGTCGAGCGCGCGATGAAACGCTCGCACGCGACGATGCTCGCCAAGGTCGCGGAGCCGGTCGGCAAAAGCTGGCGCTTCATCGTTGATCCGCCGATCCTCACCAGGCTCGACGCCGCCGAGAAGAACCATGTCATCGACGGTCTCAAGGCTTATCTGCAGACCATCGCGGGCGAGTGGCGCATGATGCTCGAACGGTACGACGTCGTCGATGTCGCGCATCGCGTGGTCGGCGTCGGCAGTGTCGGCACGCGTGCGTATCTCGTGCTGATGCTCGGCCGCGCGCTCGGCGATCCGCTCTTCATTCAGGTGAAGGAAGGCATCGTGCCGGCCGCCGCGCCCTTCGTGCCGCCGCTCGAGGAGCCGTATCGTCACCAGGGCAGGCGCGTCGTGCATGGACAACGGCTGTTGCAAAGCTCGTCCGATCCGCTGCTCGGCTGGACGACCATCGCCGGGCGCGATTTCTACGTACGCCAGATGAAGCAGATTCGCGGCTCCATTCCCGTCGACTGGCTGCACGGCGCGACCTTCGACTTCTACGCGTGGTGCCTCGGACTGCTGCTCGCCCGCGCGCACGCCCGCACCGGCGACGCCGCGCTCATCGCCGGCTATTGCGGCAGCTCCGACCGGCTCGACGCCGCGTACGCGATGTGGGCCGAGCGCTACGGCGCGCAGACCGTGGCGGATCACGCGGCGTTTTGCGCGGCAATCAGCGTCGGGCGAGTAAAAGCGGCCTGACGACCGGTCGACTCGCCGACGCGCCGGCCCGAAACCGGCGGCTCGTGGCTCGATTGACTATCATGGCGAGGCCACGCAACGATGCAACGTGCATGGCCGCGCCCCGGCGGTGTCGCTCATATCAATCGTTTCGGACTTTAAAAGGAGAAAGCCGCGCATGAGCATGATCCAGGAATTCAAGAACTTCGCTCTCAAGGGCAACGTGATGGACCTCGCGGTCGGGGTGATCATCGGCGGTGCGTTTTCGACGATCGTGAACTCCGTCGTGAAGGATCTGATCATGCCGGTCGTCGGGCTCGCGACCGGCGGCCTCGACTTCTCGAATCTATTCGTCCGGCTCGGTCACATCCCCCCGACTTTCAAAGGCAACCCCGATTCGTACAAGGACTTGCAGACGGCGGGCGTCGCGGTGTTCGGCTACGGCTCGTTCATCACCGTGCTGATCAATTTCATCATCCTCGCGTTCATCATCTTCATGATGGTCAGGTTCATCAACAATCTGCGCAAGCCTGAACAAACCGCGCCCGCCACGACGCCGGAAGACGTGCTGCTGCTGCGCGAAATCCGCGATGAGCTCAAGAAATCGCCGCGCGTCTAGCCGGATATTCCCGCCTTACGGCGCTTCGCGCGCCTTGACTCGCTGATCCCCTCGCGGCGCGTACATCTCAGGTGCGCGCCGCTTCGTTCGTACGGCCGCTTTTTTCTTCGTGAAGGCTATTCGCACGGCTAGCAGCAGGTCTATTATTGAGACAGAAGTCAGATCGACACCCATAGGGGAATGCCGAGGGGATACCAGCGGGCCGCCAAGGTCATCGGCACGATTCGTGCGCGTCACGTGCGCATCGGCAACCAGCCGGGCGCATGTCTCGACGGCCCGATTCACCGTGACCTGATCACATCGATGCGCTATAAAAGATCGACGTGCGGCACGCAAGACGGGAGTGGCCGCATGAGGACGCTGCGTTTTCTGCAATTCTTTTTCAGGCGAATTTTTATGTCCTTCCCGAAAAAGCGTAGACGCGTGAAGGCCGATGGCGATGAATCGTTTCTCGCCGTGCTGCGGCATTTCAAGCCGTTCGGCCAGCTGGATACCAAGATTGCACGCGCTCGCGCGCAGGACGAACCGGTGCTCTATGCACACGTACTGCCGGGACTCGATGTCCTGCTGTGCAGCGTGCGCGGCGCCCAGCCGCCCTATCCGGCCATCGACGAGCTGCACAGGCGCTGCGTCGAATCCATCACGAATGCACTGGAGCAGCCGCTCGACGGACTCGAGAACGGCGGCTACTGGTATGAGGCGAACGGGTTCGGTTTCCTTGTATTCGCAAGCCGCGCCCGCACGCAGATCCTGAGCGAGTTCGGTGCGACGGCAACGGCGCGCACGCGCCGGGGCACGCGCCGTCAGGACGCCGGCGACGCGGCTTCGCGTCCGCTGCGGTAGCGCTTGTCGGACCGATTTCCCCGTTGTTCGTCGTCGTTGTGCCCCGTGAACCGGGGCACGGCAGCGGCGCGTTCGCGCGGCTGGTTTTCTTCGGCGTGGCGCGTGTCTTGCTGCGTTGCGGCTTCGGACACATCACAAGGAGAACATCATGACGGAACACGTCTATAAGCAGATCGAACTCACTGGCTCGTCGACGCAGTCGAGCGATGACGCCGTGCGCGTCGCGCTGGCGAAGGCATCGAAGACGTTGCGCAACATGCATTGGTTCGAAGTGACGGAAACACGCGGACACATCGAAAACGGTCAGGTCCTGCACTGGCAGGTGACGATCAAGGTCGGTCTGCGCATCGAAGACTGACTCGAGCGTTTTCTCGACCGCTATCAAGAAAAAACCGCGCCTCATGGGCGCGGTTTGTCGTTTGGCGAGAGTACAACAGCCGCTTACTTCGGCAGCGAGCCGTCCACGCCTTCCACGTACCAGTTGATCCGCTGCAATTCCGGATCGGACAGCGTCTTGCCGGCCGGCACCTTCTCCGCGCCCGACTGATCCTTGATCGGGCCGCTGAACACATCCCACTTGCCCGTGTGCAGTTCTTCGCGCTTTGCAGCGATAGCCTGCATCGCCTTCGCCGGAATCGCGCCGCTGTTCAGGTCTTCCAGGTCCACGGCCTTCTGCGGGATGCCGAGCCAGACCGGATCGTTCTTCCACTTGCCGTCCAAGACCTTCTGGATCACGTCGCTGTAGTACACGCCCCAGTGCGCAACCACGGAGCCGAGATGGGCGTTCGGGCCGAACTTCTTCATGTTCGAATCCCAGCCGAACGCGTAGACGTGCTTTTCGTTCGCGGTATTGAGCGTGGCGTTGGAATCGGTGTTCTGCAACAGCACGTCCGCGCCCTGCCCGATCAGCGTTTCAGCCGCCTGCTTTTCCTTGCCCGGATCGAACCAGCTGTTGATCCAGATGACCTTCGTGTGGACCTTCGGATTCACCGAACGCGCGCCCATCGTGTATGCGTTGATGTTGCGGACGACTTCGGGAATCGGCACCGATGCGACGAAGCCGAGCGTGTTGGTCTTCGTCACATAGCCGGCAGCGACGCCTGCCAGATACGCGCCCTGATACATGCGCACGTCGTACGTGCCGAAGTTCTTCGCTTTCTTGAAGCCGGTCGCCGACAGGAAGACCGTATCCGGAAAGTCCTTCGCCACTTTCAGCGCGAAATCCTGGTAGCCGAAGCTGGTCGCGAAGATGACCTTGTTGCCCTTGTTCGCGAGATCGCGGAAGACGCGCTCGGAGTCCGCCGATTCCGGAACGTTCTCGACGCGCGTGATCTTGATCTTGCTGCCGTACTTCGCTTCGGCTTCCTTCGTGCCGGCGTCGTGCGCGAACGTCCAGCCCGCATCGCCCGGATTGCCGAGATAAACGAATGCGACGCCCGGGGTATCGGCGGCCTGCGCGCTCGCCGCCGCGAGCGTCGCGGACAGCGCGACCGTGGCCGTGATCGCCTTCAGTCCTGCTTTATTCATTGCGTGATTCTCCTCGTGAATGTTGTATGCAACACAGAAACGGTTCGCTTGAAGTTTGTTCTGTCAAAAAACACGGCGATAGCGCCGGCATGCGATGCGGCTTGCCCGCAACGGCACCGCGCGCAGTTCACGAAATGGTTCTTTGCATGCGGCGCGTTGCATGCAAAAGACCGCATGCAGAAAACCAAAGCCTTGGCCCATCAACTCGCCGCGAAAAACGGCTTGCCGAGCGATGCCGGCGCGTTGAGCTTGATCGTGTTCGGATTGCGCGAAATCAGCACGAGCACGACGATGGTCGCGATATACGGAAGCATCGCGAGGAACTGCGTCGGCACCGGCACGCCGATGGCCTGTGCGTAGAACTGCAGCGCCATCACCGCGCCGAAGAGCAGCGCGCCGATGAGCAGCCGCCCGGGCCGCCACGTTGCGAACACGACGAGCGCAAGCGCAATCCAGCCGCGCCCCGACGTCAACTGCTCCTGCCAGACGTGCAGATAGACGATCGAGTAATAGCCGCCCGCGATGCCGGCCATCGCTCCGCCGAAGAGGGTCGCGCCGTAACGCACGCCGACCACCGGAAAGCCGACCGAATGCGCGACCGCCGGCGATTCGCCGACCGAGCGCAGCACGAGCCCCGCCCGCGTCTTGTACAGAAACCAGCCGATCAGCGCGAACATCGCGAACGCAAGGTAGCCGAGCGGCGTCAGCGAGAAGATCGCGGGGCCGAGCACGGGAATGCTGGAGAGGCCCGGAATCGGCATCACGTCGATACCGGCGCGCACCGCAGCCGACGTGTACGGCTTGCCGACGTACGCCGAGAAGCCGATGCCGAAGATCGTGAGCGACAGGCCCGTCGCGACCTGATTCGCGAGCATCGTAATGGTGAGAAAGCCGAACAGCAGCGCCATCGCGAGTCCCGCGAACACCGACGCGCCGATGCCGAGCCACGGGTTGCCGGTGATCGCGGTGACGGCGTAACCGGTGACCGCGCCCATCAGCATCATTCCCTCGACGCCGAGGTTGAGCACGCCCGATTTCTCCGCGACGAGCTCGCCCGCGCCCGCGAACATCAGCGGAATGGCCGCGACGACCGCACTCGACGCGAGATTGCTGGCTTGGTTGATGTCCATCTTCTTCTCTCTTAAGCGACGTGATGCGCGGGCGTGCGACGCCGGATGCGGTAATTGACGAAGAGATCGCAGCCGAGCAGGCAGAACAGCAGCAGGCCCTGGAACACGCCTGCCAGCGCCTGCGGCAATTGCAGCGACGTTTGCACCGCTTCGCCGCCGAGATAGAGCAGTGCCATCAAGAGACTGGCGAGCACGATGCCGACCGGATGCAGCCGTCCGACAAACACGACGATGATCGCCGTGAAGCCATAGCCCGGCGACCAGCTCGCCTGAAGCTGCCCGATCGGGCCAGCCACTTCGCCCATGCCGGCAAGTCCCGCGAGGCCGCCCGACAAGAGGAGCGACGTCCAGATCGTCTTCTTGTCGGAGAAGCCCGCGTAACGCGCGGCGAGCGGCGCGAGACCGCCGACGTTCATCCGGAAGCCCGCGAAACTCTTGCGCATGAAAAGCCAGACGAGCGGCACCGCGATTGCCGCGAGAAACACCGACGCATTGATGCGCGTGCCCTTGAGCCAGGTCCAGTGCCAGTCGCCGTACAGGCGCGGAAAGAGCGCATCGTCGACGAACATCGCGGAGATCGGAAAATTCATGCCTTCTGGGTCGCGCCACGGACCGCTCACCAGATAGATGAGCAGCTGTGTCGCGACATAGGTCAGCATCAGGCTGGTGAGAATTTCGTTGGTGTTGAAGCGGCTCTTGAGCAGCGCGGGAATCGCGGCCCAGGCCATGCCGCCCGCGACGCCGCCCGCCATCATCAGCGGCAGCGTCCACCAGCCGGAGGCATCGCCGGCATGAATCGCAATGCCGCCCGCGACGATCCCGCCAAGCAGCATCTGCCCTTCCGCGCCGATGTTCCACACGTTCGCGCGATAGCCGACCGCAAGCCCGAGCCCGATCAGGCACAGCGGCGAAGCCTTCAGCACTAGCTCCGACCAGCCATTCACGTTCGAAAGCGGTTCGATGAAGAACGCATGCATCGCACGCAGCGGGTCCTGGCCGACCACGCTGAAAATCAGAAAGCCGATGACGAGCGTCGCCACTGCGGCGATCACGGGCACGGCGAGCTGCATGACGCGCGACGGCGTCGGGCGCGCTTCGAGTCGAAAGGGAAAGATCATGCTTTGTGGCTCAAGGAGTCGGATTCGGCGGCGGCGGAGCGCTTGCCGTCGAAGAGGCCCGCCATGAAGAGGCCGATTTCCTCGGCGTTGGTCTCGCCCGTCGCGCGCACCGGCGAGAGCTTGCCGCGCGCAAGGACGGCGAGTCGGTCGCAAATGTCGAAGAGTTCTTCGAGTTCCTCGGAGATCACGAGAATGGCGACGCCTCGCGCCGCGAGATCGAGCAACTGCTGGCGGATGAAACCGGCCGCGCCGACATCGACGCCCCACGTCGGTTGCGCGACGACGAGCACCTTCGGCGCCTGCAATATCTCGCGCCCGACGATGAACTTCTGCAAGTTGCCGCCCGAAAGACTTTGAGCGAGCGCACCGCTGCCGCCGCAACGCACGTCGAATGCTTCTATGCAGCGGTCGGCGAATGCTTTCACCGCGTTCGATTTGATCCAGCCGCCGCGCACCAGCTGTTGACGATGCGCGGTCAGCAAGCCGTTATCGGCAAGCGACATCGCCGGAACCGCGCCGCGTCCGAGGCGTTCTTCGGGCACGAACGCAAAGCCGAGCCGCCGGCGCGCGCCTGCGGTAAGCGGCGCGGCGGGCGTCCCGCAGATGGCGACGGCATCGGGTGCGGCGTGACGATCGCGGATTTCCCCTGACAGCGCCGAGAGCAACTCCGCCTGGCCGTTGCCCGACACCCCGGCGATGCCGAAAATCTCGCCCGCCCGCACCCCGAACGACACGTTTTCCAGCGACGTGCCGAACGGATCGGGGCTCGCCACGGATAGATTCTTCACCGCGAGCAGCACATCGCCCGGCGTATGCGCGCGACGGGTGTAATCGGGCAGGCTGTGGCCGACCATCAGTTGCGCGAGCGACGCGTGCGTTTCCTGGCGCGGATCGACGTTGCCGGTCACGCGGCCGCCGCGCATCACGGTGGCGTTCTCGCAAAGCGACTGGATTTCGTCGAGCTTGTGGCTGATATAAAGGATGCTGCAGCCCTCCGCCGCGAGCCGGCGCAGGACCGTGAAGAGCTTTTGAACGGCTTGCGGCGTGAGCACGGACGTCGGTTCGTCCATGATGAGCAGACGCGGATTCTGCAACAGGCAGCGCACGATCTCCACGCGCTGACGCTCGCCGACCGTCAGGCTGTGAACGTGCCGCTGCGGATCGACATCGAGCCCATAGTCCGCCGATACCTCACGGATGCGCTTCGACAGCGCCTTCATGTCGAACTTGTCGTCGAGCGCGAGCGCGATGTTTTCAGCGACGGTCAGCGTCTCGAACAGCGAAAAGTGCTGAAACACCATGCCGATGCCGAGCTTGCGCGCTGCCGCCGGACTGCCGATTTCGACCGGTTCGCCCTGCCAGCGAATCTCGCCTTCATCCGGGCGCACCGCGCCGTAGATGATCTTCATCAGCGTGGATTTGCCCGCGCCGTTCT
>NZ_JFHE01000068.1 GCF_000698555.1 Caballeronia grimmiae
ACGCCTGCATGTACAGGCGTTCGCGGTCGTAAAGCGGAAGCAGTCGCGGGTCCATCAGACGCGCGTTTGTGCGGCCGGGCACCACCGCGCCTTCGGCCACCAGCGGAAACCATCGCCCCGTTCAACTTTGCGGTCCTGAACGACAAACATTGACCGACATCCCGTGAATAAGCCAACCCGACAACTCGTTCGATCACAAACGAGAGGACCACTTGCGCCACCAGGCCAAAAACTGGCCGCAAGCAGTATCAAACGTTTGCTAACGTTTCGATAGGCGGAAAATTCTGAAAATCAGGGAGGGCTTACGGTCGCTTGCGAGGCATGTCCAACGATGCATGTGCCGCAGTGCCAAAGAGTAAAACCGCAATGCCGTGCAGCGCGCACGGCATCGGAACTACGCAGATCGCTCCCCGATATACCCCCGGACCACCTCCACGAACGACCCATCGCCGCTCAGCCCAAGCGCCTCCGCCCGCGACGTGTCCCACGCGCCCGGCCAGCTTCCGACGATCTTCTCGATGCGCTCGTCGCGTTGCCAGTCGATGCGCGCGACCGCTTCATCGCCCGCCACTTCGCGCAAGGCCGCGACCATCTCGTCGACGCTCACCGACAACCCCGGCAGATTGACTACCGGACGATCTCCCAGCGCCGCACGATCCAGCTCGCAGCCGGCGATGAGCGCCTCGATCGCGCTTCGCGGCGACAGCAGCCACAAGCGCGTGCCGCCATCGACCGGACAGATCGAGCGCTCGCCGTTCAGCGGCTCACGAATGATCCCGCTCGCGAACGACGACGCCGCCGCGTTCGGCTTGCCCGGCCGCACGCTGATGGTCGGAAGCCGCAGCACGCGGCCATCGACGAAACCGCGCCGCGCATAGTCGCACAGCAGCAATTCGGCGATCGCCTTCTGCGTCCCGTACGAGGATTGCGGGTTGAGCGCCGTATCGTCGCGAACGATGGCGGGCAGCGTGCCGCCATAGACCGCGACCGAACTCGTGAACACGACGCGCGGCACATGTCCCGACGCGCGGCACACTTCGAGCAGCGCGCGCGATGCGTCGAGATTGATCTTCATCCCGAGGTCGAAGTCGGCTTCCGCCTGACCCGAGACGATCGCCGCGAGGTGGAAGATGGCTTCCGTGCTCGCGTCGACGTGACGTTCCAGCACCGCGCGATCCGAGATGTCGCCGGTTTCGGCGCGCACGCGGGAATCGGCGAGAAGGCGCGCATCGGCGGGACGCGCGACGTCGAGCAAAACCAGTTCGCTAATCGGCTTGCCGTTCAGTTCGCCGCGATCGAGCAAGCGTCTGGCGAGCCGCTGGCCCAAAAAACCGGCGCCGCCAGTAATGAGGATCTTCATTCGCGTCGCTCCTGTGTCAGAGATAGGATTTGAGCCAGCCGAGGCCGTCGGACGTGCCCGCCTTCGGACGATATTCGCAACCGATCCATCCGTCGTAGCCGAGCGAATCGATCAGATCGAACAGATACGGATAGTTGATTTCGCCGATGTCCGGCTCGTTACGGTCCGGCACGCCCGCAATCTGAATATGACCGATGCCCGCGTTGGGCCGCTTCATGTCGCGCTTGAGCTTCACGGCGATGTCGCCTTCGACGATCTGGCAGTGATAGATATCGAATTGCACTTGCAGGTTCGGCGCACCGATTTCATCGCAGATGGACTGCGCTTCGTCCTGACGATTGAGAAAGAAGCCGGGAATGTCGCGTGTATTGATCGGCTCGATCACGATGCCGATGCCCGCGCCTTGCGCCGCCTTCGCCGCATAGTCGAGATTCTTCATATACACCGCGCGATGTTTCTCGCGCGGCTGCTCCGGCGTGATCAGCCCCGCCATCACGTGCAGCTTCTGGTTGCCGAGCGCGGCGGTGTATTCGAGCGCCTTGTCGACGCTCGCCCTGAACTCGTCCTCGCGTCCCGGCAGCGAAGCAATGCCGCGCTCGCCCGCCGACCAGTCGCCCGGCGGCGCGTTGAAAAGCGCCTGCGTGAGGCCGTTGTCGGTGAGGCGCGTCTTGATGTCGGCGGCGGGAAAGTCGTACGGAAAGAGGAATTCGACCGCCTTGAAGCCGTCCTTCGCGGCGGCGGCGAAGCGGTCGAGGAACGCGTGTTCCGGGTACATCATCGTGAGATTGGCGGCGAAGCGGGGCATCGGGTGTCTCCTTGAATGGGTGGTCGCGGCAAGCCGGGCGGCGCCGTCACTTCGCGCTTTTGGGAACGTCGATGCCCGGAAAGATCTTGATGACCGCGATATCGTCCTCGCCGCCGTGGCCCGCCGTCGACGCCATCATGAACATCTGATGCGCCGCCGCCGAAAGCGGCAGCGGAAACTTCGACGTGCGCGCGGTATCGAGCACGAGGCCCAGGTCTTTCACGAAGATATCGACCGCGGAAAGCGGCGTGTAGTCGCCCGACAGAACGTGCGGCACGCGGTTCTCGAACATCCACGAATTGCCGGCGCTATGCGTGATGACATCGTAAAGCGCGTCCGGGTCGACGCCCTCGCGCAAGCCGAGCGCCATCGCTTCGGCCGCCGCCGCGATATGCACGCCCGCGAGCAGTTGATTGATGATCTTCACCTTCGATCCCGCGCCGTGTGCGTCGCCCAGGCGATAGACCTTCCCGGCGATCGCGTCGAGCACGTCCTCGCAGGCGGCGTAGGCATCGGCGGGGCCGGAGGTCATCATCGTCATTTCGCCGGATGCCGCTTTCGCCGCGCCGCCGGAAACGGGCGCGTCGATCATCAGCAGACCCAAGGCTTCGATGCGCTTGCCGAGTTCCACCGCGAAGCCCGGCGCAACCGTCGCGCAGGCGAGCACGACGCCACCCGGCTTCATCGCGGGCGCCGCGCCGTTATCGCCGAACAGCACGGCTTCCGTCTGCGCCGCATTGACGACGAGCGTCACGACGACATCGCACTTGGCGCCCAGCTCCGCCGGCGACGCGCACGCGATGCCGCCTTCCGCGGCGAAGGCGTCGAGCACGTCGCGGCGCACATCGCATACATGCACGGCAAAGCCCGCGCGCAGCAGCGAGCGCGCGACGCCCAGCCCCATTGCGCCCAAGCCGATGACTCCCACGTTTCTGGACATGGCGATTCTCTTCGAGTGAAGGTTAGCGGATGCCGGCTTCCGCGAGACGGCGCGCGGCGTTGTAAAGATGCGTCTGGGCGGCGTGACGCGCAAGTGCCGCATCGCCCGCGCGGATGGCGGCGGCGATTTCGGCATGCTCTTCGCGCACTTGCCGCGAGAAGTCCTCGCGCAGCGCCTCGTTGCGGCGCGTGACGAGCGTGCCCGCTTCCAGATATTGATTCAGGAAGGCGAGCGTCTTCAGGAAATACGGATTGCCGGTGGCGTTCGCGATCTCACGATGGAACGCCACGTCTTCAGCGACGCCATCGCGGCCTTCGCGCACCGCTTCGTCGATGCGGGCGAGCGCGGCCTCGATGGCGGCGAGTTGCGCATCGGTGCGGCGCAGCGCGGCCTCGGCGGCGACTTCGGCTTCGATCGCCCGGCGCAGCGCGAGAATCTGCACGACCGCGCCCGGCTCGACCGCCTGCGCATAATCGATGCGCAGCGGCCGGATGCCCGCCCGCTCGACGATGAACACGCCGCTGCCCTGCCGCGGCTCGACCATGCCCTCGTTCTTGAGACGCGAGACGGCCTCGCGAATCACCGTGCGGCTCACACCGAACTCCTGCGCGAGCACGGCTTCGCTCGGCAGCTTGCCTGTCGCGGCGAAACTGCCCGTCTCGATCAGCTTCTGCAACTGCTGCGCGACCGTATCGGAGAGCGCGCGGGGCGAGATTCTTTCGAACATGCGCGGCGTCGTGGCATCGGAAGTCATCGGGTTATCATACAAGTTGACGCCGCGCATGTCTCTTCGGCGATAACCCTTAGCCCTTAAACCGCGATCATTCCGCCAGTGGCTCGTCGATGAGCGCGAGCGCGTCGCGAATCTCGCCGACATCGCCGGGGCGCACGAGGCGCGCGACTTCCTTGCCGCCGAGCATGAAGATAAGCGTCGGCCAAAGTTTGACGCGGAAGGAGCGGCCGAGCGGGCGGCCGCTGCCATCCTCGATCTTGATGTGATGCACGCCGCGATGCGCCTGAAACGCCTGCGCGATCAGCGGCTGCGCGGCGCGGCAGTAGCCGCACCAGTCCGTGCCGAATTCGACGACGGTGGGAGCGGTCAGGGCGTCGACTTCGCTGCGATCCGGCGCGGTCTTCGCGTATTCGGTGGTCATGCTCATGGTGCTGTCCTCATCGCTTTCGTTATCCCGCGAAGCAGCAGAAAACCTGCCAGCCCGCGTGCGCTTTACTGCCCGAATCCCGTCAGCCCGATCAGCGCGCCGGCCCCGAGCAGCCATAACGGATGCAGCTTCGTCCGGTAAGCCAGCAGCGCGACGGCGAGCGTGATGCCGCCGAGCATCGCCGTCTGATCGGACGCCTCGGCGATCAGCAACGCGCTCGCCGCGACGAGTCCCACGGTGATCGGCATGAGCCCGAGTTGCACATAACGCCGCCAGGGCCGGTCCTTGAAGCGCTCCCACGCGTGCAGCGCCGCAATCGTGACGAGCGATGACGGCCCGAACTTCGCGATCGACGTGATGAGCACGCCCGGCCAGCCCGCGACGTGCCAGCCGATCAGCGTGACGACCATCATGTTCGGCCCGGGCGCGGCCTGCGCGAGCGCGAAGAGCGCGGAAAAATCGGCTTTGGTCATCCAGTGATGGACCTGCACGACCTGCCGCTGCATTTCAGGAAGGATGGTATTGCCGCCGCCGAACGCGAGCAGCGACAACTGGCTGAAGATGGCGGCTAGCGACAAGAGATCGTCGTTCATCGGCGCACCTTCCACGCGATGAGCACCGAAACGGGCGTGAGCACCAGCATCGACGGCAGCAGCGGCGTGCGGAACAGCGCGATGGCCGCGAACATCGCAAGCGCGACGAGTGCCGCTTCCGGCTTCTTGCGAAGCGGCCACATGAGCTTGACCGACATCGCGATGAGCAGCCCCGCCGCGGCCGCCGCGAGCCCCGCGAACAGATGCGCGACACGCGGATCATGATGCGTGCGCTGATAGACGACGCCCAGCGCGATCACGACCAGCGACGGCCCGACGAGCAGTCCGAGCAGCCCCGCGAGCGCGCCGGGCAGCCCGCGAAAGCGCATGCCGATGGCGACCGACAGATTGATGACGTTGCCGCCCGGAAGAAACTGGCAGAGGCCGAGGAGATCGGTGAACGCGTCGGCATCGAGCCATTTGCGGCGCTCGACGATCTCGCGCCGTGCGAGCGGCAGCGCGCCGCCGAACGCGGTGAGGCCGAGCGTCAGAAAGCCGATGAAGAGTTCGGCGATGGTGGGCTTGGGCGTGTCGTTCTGATGCATGGCGCGCAAGGAATGGCCAGGAAGCGGGAAGCGTACAGCGTCGGATGCGGCTCCCGCAATTGCTCAGCCTTTCGACGCGCGCTCCTCGCGCTCACGCCGCGCCTCATACGCCTTCAGATGGGCGTAAGCCACCGCCAGCAACGACGTTCCGTCGAACGCCGTCTTTCGCCGCGCCAACAGATTGCCGACGATATGGTCCGCTTCGATGGGCGCGTCGTTTTCGATGTCGCGCAGCATCGACGCCGTCATCAGCGAGCCGCGCTCCGAGAAGAACGTCCGCGAGCGCGCGAGCACCGCTTCGCCGGGCGCATGGCCGTTGTCGCCGGCGATACCGCTGCACTCGTCGAAGATTCCGCGCAGCAGTGCTTCCCCGCCCGGCGCGGCCACGATGTCGCCGATGGGCGCGCGCATCAGGCATGTTCCGGCCGCGAGCGTTGCGAGGAACACCCACTTGTCCCACATCGCCTGCAGAATGTTTTCGCTGACGTTCAACTCATAGCCCGCGCCGCTCAATTGCTGTCCGATCGAATCGATGCGCGCCGACCGGCCGCCCGCGCGTTCGCCGATGGTCATCGACTGCATCGTGTTCAGATGAACGATGGCGCCCTGAGCGTCCAGCGTCGCGGCGATCACGCATTGGCCGCCGAGCACTTTGCCGGCGCCGAAGCGCGCGTCGAGCGCATCGAGATGGGCCATGCCGTTCAGGAGCGGCAGAATTGCCGTATCGGGGCCAACCGCGGGCGCGAGCGAATCCATCGCGCCCTGCAGATCGTAAGCCTTGCAACCGAGCAGCACGAGATCGTAAGGCTCGGCGATTTCCTGCGTCAGCACGATCGGCGGATTGCCGATGCGCACATCGCCCTCGGGGCTTCGCACGTTCAGGCCGCCATCGCGCAACTGTTGCGCACGCCGCTCGCGCACGAGAAAAGTCACGTCGCGACCCGCTTCGAGCAGCCGCGCCCCGAAATATCCGCCGATGGCCCCCGCGCCCACTACCAGAATCCGCATGCCTCGCTCCTTGTTGATCGTTTGATTCGCTCAAGCCTGCCACACGCCATAGCCCGCTTCGCGCAAGCCGATTGCCAGCTCCACTTCCATGTCGCGTGCGCCGTCGTAGGGCATCGGGTTGTACATCTCGTACAGATGCGGCAAGAGCCGCAGCCCGTAATCCCGCACGAAGCGGTTCGACTGGATGCCGGCCTTGTGCTTGTCGAAACGCACGTCCGGGTCGACGCCCGTCATCCCGACATAGACGAACGGCTTGCCGAGCACGTAATCCGGGTTCGCACGACGAAAGCGCGCCTCGTTCCAGACCGCGTCCGACAGTTCGACGACATAAACCGAATAGTGATGCGCTCGTGTGCGCCGCGAAAGCGCCATGAAGGATGCGATACGGTCAGGGGCGTCCATTCTATGCCGATGCCCGCGTGCGTGCGCGGCCGCCACCGCTGCCGGATGCCGCCCAAAGTGGTAAATTCGGGCGGTCTGCGCTCGCCCAATGGGCAGGTGTCGGTAGCATCCATGACGCCTCGTGAAGCGCGAGCGCCGCATCCATCCACAGTTTTCATCCGAAGCGCCCGCGCCACGAGCCGCAAGCGCTTCGGTCATTCGGAGATCAAGCATGAGCAAACAAGCTATCGGCGTGGTGGGCCTCGCCGTCATGGGCCGCAACCTGGCCTTGAACATCGAGAGCCGCGGGCACGCCGTTTCGGTCTACAACCGCAGCCGCGCCAAAACCGACGAACTGCTTGCCGAACATCCCGACAAGAAGCTCGTGCCGACGTACACGCTGGAAGAGTTCGTGCAATCGCTCGAAACGCCGCGCCGCATCCTGATGATGGTGAAGGCCGGCGCGGGCACCGACGAGACCATCGCGCAACTGCGCCCGCTGCTCGAAAAAGGCGACATTCTCATCGACGGCGGCAACACGCATTTCACCGATACCATCCGCCGCAATCAGGATCTCGCGAAGTCGGGCCTGCATTTCATCGGCACGGGCGTGTCGGGCGGCGAGGAAGGCGCGCTGAAGGGGCCGTCGATCATGCCGGGCGGACAGAAGGAAGCCTATGAACTGGTCGCTCCGATCCTGCACGAGATTGCCGCGAAGGCGCCGGATGGCGAGCCGTGCGTCGCGTACATGGGACCGGACGGCGCGGGCCACTTCGTGAAGATGGTGCACAACGGCATCGAGTACGGCGACATGCAGCTGATCGCCGAGAGCTACGACGTGCTGAAGCGCGTGGCTGGCCTCTCGAACGAAGAGCTGGGCAAGGTGTATGTCGAGTGGAATCAGGGCGAGCTGGATAGCTACCTGATCGAAATTACGTCGAAGATCTTTGCGAAGAAGGACGAAGAGACCGGCAAGGATCTCGTCGATGTCATTCTCGATCGCGCCGCGCAAAAGGGCACCGGCAAGTGGACCAGCCAGAACGCGCTCGATCTCGGCGCGCCGCTGCCGCTGATTACCGAAGCGGTGTTTGCGCGCGTGCTGTCGTCGCTGAAGGATCAGCGCGTGAAGGCGAGCAAGGTGCTGTCGGGTCCGTCGCCGAAGTTCGATGGGGATCGCGAGGCATTCATCGAATCGGTGCGGCGTGCGTTGTATCTGTCGAAGATTGTCTCGTATGCGCAGGGCTTTGCGCAGTTGCGCGCGGCATCGGACGAGTACAACTGGAATCTGCAGTATGGCGAGATCGCGAAGATCTTCCGGGCGGGCTGCATCATCCGTGCGCGCTTCCTGCAGAAGATCACCGATGCTTACGCGGCTGACAAGAACCTCGCGAATCTGCTGCTCGATCCGTATTTCAGCGATATCGCGGCGAAGTATCAGGACGCGCTGCGCGATGTCGTCGTTGCGGCGGTGAAGGCGGGCATTCCGGTGCCGGCGTTCTCGTCTGCTATTGCCTATTTCGATGCGTATCGATCGGAACGGCTGCCGGCGAATCTGGTGCAGGCGCAGCGGGATTTCTTCGGCGCACATACGTTCGAGCGGACGGATAAGGCAGGGTCGTATCACGCGAACTGGGCGTGATGACGTGAGCCGTTGAACGAGCGGGGCAGCCTCATGGCTGCCTCGTTTTCAATCGATGCTGACCCACCCCCCATCCATCCCGCTACTCCGCAACACGCCCTCCACGAACCTCAACCCCGCGACCCCGTCGTCCACCGTGGTAAGCCACTCATCTCCCTGCGTGGTCCCGCTCGCGATACAAGCCGCCGCATCCGTATAAACCTGCGCGAACGCTTCGATATACCCTTCCGGATGCCCTGCCGGCACGCGTGTCGCATGCAGCGCCTCGGCGCCCTGCACTCGCCCGCGCGTCAAGCGACGCGACGTCCCGCCAACCGGCGTGAACCACAATTCGTTCGGCGACTGCTGATCGAAAGCAAGTCCCGCCTTCGTCCCATACACGCGCAGCCGCAAGCCGTTCTCCTCGCCCGCCGCGACCTGACTCGCCCATAACATCCCGCGCGCACCGTTCGGATACCGAAGCATCGCCTGAACATGATCGTCGACGCGCCGCCCTGGCACGAACGTCGTCACTTCCGCCGATAGCTCCGAAGGCCGCATCCCCGTCACGTACTCCGCAAGCTGATACGCATGCGTGCCGATATCGCCGAGACATCCCGCCGGTCCCGCCATCGACGGGTCCGTGCGCCACGCGGCCTGCCGGTTCGCCTGCGTCTCGACCGGCAACGACAGCCAGTCCTGCGCATACTCCACCTGCACGACGCGGATATCGCCGAGCATGCCCTGCCGCACCA
Organism: Caballeronia grimmiae; assembly: GCF_000698555.1. Classification (GTDB taxonomy): domain Bacteria; phylum Pseudomonadota; class Gammaproteobacteria; order Burkholderiales; family Burkholderiaceae; genus Caballeronia; species Caballeronia grimmiae. The sequence continues at coordinate 9,166 of NZ_JFHE01000068.1, forward strand.
TCGCGCGAGCATGGCGTACGAGCGGATAGCCGGTGTATGTGTACGTCACCGCGAACACGAGCCGCTTCGCGCGCGCCAGCTTCGCAAGCGCCTCGCCTTCATCGAGCGATACCGCGAGCGGCTTGTCGCAGATCACGTGAATGCCCGCTTCGAGAAACGCCGTTGCGATCGGCGCGTGCAGATGATTCGGCGTGACGATCGCCACCGCTTCGATGCCATCGGAACGCCCCGCTTCGATGCGCGCCATCTCGCGATAATCGTCGTAGCTGCGCGGCAAACCGATCGCCGCCGCGCTCGACGCCGCCCGCCGCGGATCCGACGACAACGCGCCCGCCACCAGCTCGTAACGATCGTCGAGCCGCGCCGCCATGCGATGCACCGCGCCGATGAACGCGCCTTCGCCGCCACCCACCATTCCCAGGCGCACGCGCTTCATCGCTGCTCTCCGATGCCGAGCACATCGCGCATCGCGTCCTGGCTCGCGCCGCTGCCGGCGAAATCGTCGAACGCCCGTTCCGCCACCCGGATGATGTGATCGCGGATGAACACCGCGCCCTCGCGCGCGCCGTCTTCCGGATGCTTCAACGCACATTCCCATTCGAGCACGGCCCAGCCTCCGAAGTCGTATTGCGCCATCTTCGAGAAGATCGCCTTGAAGTCGATCTGGCCATCGCCGAGCGAACGAAAACGTCCCGCACGCTCCACCCAGCCCAAATAGCCGCCATACACGCCCTGCCGACCGTTGGGACGAAACTCCGCGTCCTTCACATGAAACGCCTTGATGCGCGCGTGGTAGATGTCGATGAACGCGAGATAGTCGAGCTGCTGCAACACGAAGTGACTCGGATCGTAGAGAATGTTCGCGCGCGGATGGTCATCGACCGCGGCGAGAAAGCGCTCGAAGGTCACGCCATCGTGCAGGTCTTCGCCGGGATGCAGTTCGTAGCACACGTCGATGCCCGCGCGATCGAACTCATCGAGAATCGGACGCCAGCGCTTGGCGAGTTCATCGAACGCAGCTTCCACGAGACCCGCCGGACGCTGCGGCCACGGATAAACATACGGCCACGCCAGCGCACCCGAGAACGTGACATGCGCGTTCAGACCGAGCCGCTTCGACGCCGCCGCCGCGTGCTTCATTTGCGCTATCGCCCACTCGGTCCGCGCGGAAGGATTACCCCGCACGTGCGGCGCCGCGAAGCCATCGAACAGCGTGTCGTAAGCGGGATGCACCGCCACGAGTTGCCCTTGCAGATGCGTCGACAATTCGGTGATCGCAACGCCTGCATCTTCGACGGTGCGGCGTATATCGTCACAATACGCATCGCTCGATGCGGCTTGCTCCAGATCGATCAGACGCGCATCGCAAGGCACCTGAATGCCCTCGTAGCCAAGCGATGCCGCCCACGACGCCAGGTTCTTCAACGAATCGAACGGCGCGGCATCGCCCATGAACTGTGCGAGAAAGATCGCGGGGCCCTTGATGGTCTTCATCTTTCGCCTCGATAAGAATGCCGGTCAACGCGTGACCGGCCTGACGCTCAAAACGGCGAGTTCGGGTAGTAGAACTGCTTCGCGTTTTCCTTCGTGATGAGCACCGAAGGAATGATGGTCGTCGGCGGCAGCTTGTCGCCCTTCAGGCGCGCTTCGGCAGTGAGCTTGATCGCGTCGTAGATGAACTTCGGCGAGTACGAGACATCGGCCCGCACGCGCTTGTCGCCGTCCATGATGCGCTTCACGGCTTCCTTCGATCCCGCGCCGCCGAACACTTCCTTGATATCGGTGCGCTTCGCCTGATCGATCGCCTTCAGCACGCCGATCATCATGTCGTCGTCGGCCGCCCAGACCGCGTCGATATGCTTGAAGCGGGTGAGATAGTCCTGCATCACCTTGAACGCGTCATCGCGATTCCAGTTCGCATACTTCGCATCGAGAATCTTGATGTCCGGATACTGTTTCATCACGCCTTCGAAAGCCGCCCAGCGTTCGTTGTCGAGCGTCGTGGGAATGCCGCGCAGCGCGACGATATCGCCCTTGCCGTTGAGCGTTTTCGCGAGGTATTCGGCGGGCAGCTTGCCGAACGCGGTGTTGTCGCCGGCTACGTAGGCATCCTGAGCACTGGTATCGGTCAGGCCGCGATCGACGACCGTCACATACACGCCTTTCTTCTTCACTTGCGCAACGGGCTGCGTGAGCGAGGCCGATTCGAACGGGAAGATCACGAGCGCATTGATCTTGTTGACGGTCACGAGATCCTGCAACTGGTTCGCCTGCTCGGGCGCGCCGCCCGCCGTCTTGACGATGATCTTGAGATCCGGATGCGCCTTCTCCAGCTCCTTCTTCGCTTCGTTCGCCCACCAGACGATGCCGCCTGTGAAGCCGTGCGTCGCAGTCGGAATGGCGACGCCCAGCACGACCTTATCGGCGGCGGATGCGGACGGCGCAACGGCAAACGCGCTCGCCGTGAGCGTCAGCGCGGTGAGCGCGCGGAAGAGTTTCTTCATGACGATGTCTCCTGTTCGAATATTAACGACGGCCACGCTGCAAGAAGGCTACGAAGATGATCACGGCGCCCTGCACCGCCGCGTTCAGATACACACTAATGATGCTCGTCAGATTCAGGATGTTGTTGATGACCGAAAGCAGAATCGCGCCGATGACCGTGCCGATCACGCGCCCCTCGCCGCCCTTGAGCGCAGTGCCCCCGACCACGACGGCCGCGATGGCTTCGAGTTCCCATAGCAGGCCGGTTGTGGGCGTGGCCGAACCGAGGCGCGGCACATAAAGCACGGTCGCCACGGCAACGCACAGGCCCAGCAGCACGTAAGTCGCGATCTTCACGTGATCGACGCGTATCGCCGCATAACGCGCCACCTGCTCGTTCGATCCGATGGCCTGCACGTGCCGCCCGAACACCGTGCGATTGAGCACCAGCGCGCCGCCTCCCGCGACGATGGCGAAGACCCAGATCGGCACCGGCACGCCGAAGAGACTCGCGTAGTACACCGGGCCGTAGAGATCGACGAGCGAATTGTCGAGTGTGAGCGCGCCGCCGTCGGCAAGCCACGTCAGCAGCGCGCGAAACACACCGAGCGTGCCGAGCGTCACGATGAACGGCTCGATGCGCCCCTTCGTCACCAGCAGGCCATGCGCGAGGCCGAACAACGCGCCGAGCACGAGGGCTAGCACGATGCCGAGCGCAAGGATCACGAGCGGCGGCACCGCATGGCCGCTCACGCCCTGCATCAGCCCGTTCATCATGTAGATCATGCTGCCCGCGATCAACGCGGCCATCGATCCCACCGACAGGTCGATGCCCCCCGAAATGATCACGAAGGTCATGCCCACCGCGATGATGCCGATGAACGACGTGCGCGTGAGCACGTTCATCGCGTTGTCCAGGGTGGCGAAGTCGCTGTTGAGCAGCGTGCCGCCAATGCAGAGCGCAATCAGCCCGAGCAGCGGCCCGATGCCGAACAGAATGCGCGAGAACGCCGCGAAACGGCTTTCGCTTTCGGTGTCTTCAGTGTGTGCCGGTCGCATGCGCGATCAACCTCTCTTCGGTCAGAAGGTCCATGCCGAGTGTGGCGACGAGTTCGCCCGCGCGCATTACCGCCACGCGATGGCATAGCCCGATCAGTTCGATCAGCTCGGAAGAAATGACGATCACCGCGCGGCCTTCGGCGGCTAGGCGGTGAATCAGGAAATAGATGTCGCGTTTCGCGCCGACATCGACGCCGCGCGTCGGTTCATCGAGCACGATGACGCGTGGATCGGGATGCAAAAATTTCGCGAGCGCGAGCTTTTGCTGGTTGCCGCCCGACAGCATGCGCGCGCGGTTTGCCGGGTTGCCCGTGCGAATGCCGAAGTCCTTCATCGCGACGCCGAGCGCATCACGCTCCGCACGCTTGTCGATGAACGGCCGCGCGTAGCGTTCGAGCGTCATCATCGTCAGGTTGTCCTTGAGCGCCATGTCGACGTGCAGGCCGCGGCCCTTGCGGTCTTCGCTCAGATACGTGACGCCGTGACGCATCGCATCGCGCGGGCTTTTCAGCGTGGCCGCTTCGCCTTCGATGGTCACGCGCCCCGCGCTCAACGTCCGCAAGCCGACGAGCGCCTCGAACAGTTCGGTGCGGCCCGCGCCGACCAGTCCCGCGAAGCCGAACACTTCGCCCTCGCGCACCGAGAAGCTCACGCCATCGGCCCAGCCCGGCACCGATGCGCCTTCCACTTCGAAAGCGACGCGCGCATCGGCGGCGAGCGCGGGCTTCGGCGGAAACATGTCGGACACTTCGCGGCCGACCATCAGGTTCGCCATCTGCTGCCGCGTCAGGTCCGACGTCGGCGCGCGCGCGACAAAGCGGCCGTCCCGCATCACGATGACTTCGTCCGTCACGCGCTCCACTTCATCGAGCTTGTGCGAGATATAGACGATGGTCGCGCCCGCCTCTTTCAGGCGCGCCATCAGCGCGAAGAGGCGTTGCGTTTCGGACGGCGTGAGGGTGGCCGTCGGCTCGTCCATGATGAGCAGACGCGCATCGCGCAGCATCGCCTTCGCGATCTCGACGAGCTGCTTTTCCGCGACGATCAATTCGCGGACCCTGGTATCCGGATTCTTGTGCAGGCCCACATCGGCGAGCGCGGCGCGGGCGTCGTCGCGCATCGCGGGTTCGTCGAGAAGGTAGCCCTTGCGCAGTTCATGCCCGAGAAACATGTTCTGCGTGATGCTCAGGTGATCCGCGAGATTCAGTTCCTGATGAATCAGTACGATGCCCGCGCGTTCCGCATCGCGCGAACTCGTGAAGTCGATGCGCGCGCCATCGATCGAAATCATGCCCGCGTTCGGGCGCTCGTAGCCCGCGAGGATTTTCATCAGCGTGGATTTGCCCGCGCCGTTCT
>NZ_JFHE01000069.1 GCF_000698555.1 Caballeronia grimmiae
GAAGGACACTTCTGTCTTTGCACAGCCTAAAGTGATGTTGCAACCATCTCGGCTTTGGCGACCGCGGCCATAGCAGCATCTTCTGATGGGCCAGCCGCTACCGCCGATTTCACGGTTGTCCCGACGAGCAAAGCACAGCAAAGGGAAATTGCAAATGTTCGCATATAGGCGCCCAAGAGGTCATGAACAGAAGGATGGACGATACCGCACACCACTGACTGCAACTTGGACGAATCAAAGTTTTCTTTGTATGTTTCCAAGGAGTTCCTGCGCGTCGCATACGGGTCCGATTCTCGCAGTCTTCGTCCCTCTTGCTAGATCGTCAATACCTTTGATTTCCACAAGAAAAACGCAAATCCGTGACTGCCAATTCAGCCGTCGTACACCTAGAGTAGTGACAAACAAATTTGCAGTTCCACACATTTGGTTTGACGAGGAAAATTACAATGGATCGTCTGATTGGCCTGCTCAAGTTGGAGTTGGAGCGTTCTTTCAAGATCTTCTTTCGGGACTGCGGTATTGCGGTCTCAATAGTCACCAGCACGCGTCGCTGACATCTTGCAGATCTTTCGGAGCGTTATTATGTCCACGCCAGCCATTCGCATCAAAGGCGTCTTGTCTGTCATGCGGAGTGCGATTATCGACGTTCTTCGAACGCGAGAAACAGTAAGTCAGTGGATGGCAGAGGCCTATAGACGCGAGACTGCCAAACGAAGGTAGAGGTGGTGGGTGCGTCGCCAGTTTCTGCGCATCCACCGCTGGAGCGCCACTTCTTTGCGTTCATCCTTGACGGTCTCAACCCTCGCGATGAAGGTCATGGCATTTTCCGCAGTGTCGTTACAAACTGCTGGAGGGTGAAGATGTCCGTGCGAGCGTCGCGTGCTGCCCAAGATGGTCGCGGTAGGCTCGGGGACTCATGCCGAAGCGGTCTGAAAACTTCCGTGTGAAATAAGCCTGGTCGCTGAAGCCACACAGACCAGAGATCTGGTCGATTCGCATGTTCGAATGGCTCAACAGATCTAACGCTGCCTCCATCCGACGCTCAGTCACCAATTCGACGAACGTCGTTCCCGTGCGCCGTTTGATCAGATGTGCGAGATAATTGGGCGAAAGGTGCGCTGCCGACGCCGCCTCCGTGAGCGTGATTTTCTCGCTAAGATTCGTTCTGATGTACCGCGACAAACGCTGCATCGCATCGATGCGTCCTTGAAGTTGCCCGCTTCTACGGGCGAGTGACGTGAGTTCGTTGGCATACTTGTTGGACACACTACAGACAAGTTGCAATAGGTAGCCGCGAATGAGCCCAAGTGAGGCAAAGTTGCGGTGCTCGTGCTCGTGAAGCATATTGCTTAGTATGGTCTCGGCAACCGACAGCTCCGTTTCGTCCAAGTGAAAGTCCAGATACTCTTGAAAAATGAAAGGGGCGAGTTCCGGATGCTTGGACAGGTCGGCATCTTCCAAGTCCAGCGAATCTAACTCAAGGTCAGGGAAAAGGAACGCTTGCGAAAAGCTCACCATGAAGAAGCGAGCGCCTGGTGGATGCGGCACCAAATGGATGCGATAGGGAAGCACGAAACTCAGCGAACCACGCCGAAACGGACGGCGGGCACCGCCAATATGCTGGTCGTACTCACCGGCCAGGCCAATCTTTATTTGGAAGTACGCGTGCCGGTGAGGAAGGTGCAGCAGGTCGTTCCCTCCTTCTGACTTGATGTCGAAGTCGACGTGTTTAGAACGCTCAACGAGGCTGTACGTCTCCACTTGGGGCTTTATATCGAGCGCCACGTTCAAACCTCATTCAGATTAGCAATTGTTGACCGCGCGCCTCTTTCATTGCGTTTGCGGTGTTGTGCGGACGAAGGCTGGCAATTCGGCTGGTCCAACACATTTGCAGGAACACGAGTCAACGGAGTTCGCTCCCAAAGGCAGTCGATTTGGGGCTCGCACGCGTTGCCCGGGATCCGAAGGTTGGGGCGCGGGTTTGACGTCGAAATCTATGGCTGGCGGCGTGCCTGCCATGCGATGAGCCAACCTCCGATGATAACTCTGATTCAAAAGATCAAGGGGCTGTCAAGCCGGCGTCACTGAGGTACTCCAGAACGCCGGGGTGTATGTCGTCCTTTCGCGGGGCGGCGATCCACGTGTTGATTGATTTTGTCTCTCTTCCGGAGGCGACTCGACGTGCCATGGCGGATTCCCCTTCATGGACCGCTTTGGCAAGCCCGTAAGCCAGGCGGTTACTCATGTCCGCACGAGCCAGAATGACAGACCAGCTGCCAATCGACGTAATCAGTGTTGTCTGAAGTGCGTAGGTCTGCGGTGCAACGGTCAGCCGCTTAAGGAACGGATAACGCGTCAATATGGCTGCACTCTCCTGTTCGTCGGGAACGATGAAGCGAGCGCCTGATGCGCTTTGCGACAACGTTGAAAACGCCGGCCAAGCAATGCCACCACCCCAGAGTGCGGCCGCCCTGCCGTCGTTCAGCATCGCTAGCGCCAGATCATCGCGTTCAACGAGAATGGATTGGAAGTCCTTGTTCATATCCAAGCCAATGCCGCTCAATACGTAGCGCGCCAGCACGACCAGGCCGGAGCCTACCGCTCCGAACACGACCGGCTTGCCACGAAGGTCGGAAATGTGGTGAGCAGTGGAAGTGCCGGGTACGATGAACATGCCCGCAGATGAGTACATCGGCGCGATGATCTTTAGCGCGGCAGGCGCCCGGCCGACGCCGGACAGCGCCTCGAAGGTTGGCTCCCCTCCGGCCAGTCCGAGCGAGAGACGGCCCGACTCAAGCATCGGTATGTTTTCAGTGGTGCCTTTCGTGAACACAGGCTCGATTGCCACGGCATCGTCTCGCTCATTGACAGTTGCCGCGAGCGCATCGCCAAAAGGTGTGAAGCCTCCGCCAGGTGGGGAGGTGCCCAGTAACAACCGAGTCTTACTTGGTCCTGCGATCCGGCCCGTGCCAGTTGTGCATCCAGCAAGCAGCGCCGCTGATGCTCCAAGCCATAGTCTTCTTTTCATGAGAATGTACGCGATCGACGGTCGTTTAGGGGGTTGGATGTGTCATCGCGCGTCAGAAGCCGCTTGCTCGTAGCGCATCTGCCAATCGGGCCTCTTGCTCGCCTGTCAGCGCCTGAAGCGGAGTACGCATATGCCGCCAGGACGCGTTGGCGGCCCGACGCGCAACAAGCGCTTTGACGCCCGGGATCAGTGGAAACTGTTCCACGATCTTTCGGAAGCGCGTCACTGTCTCCTGTTTCGCATCAGCGGTGTCTTCACGCCAGGAGGCGTAGAGGTCGCAGATTGCGCGCGGATTGGCGTTACCACTGGCCGTAATACAGCCGGCCGCTCCCGCGCGTAGACACTCTAGAAGGAACGCTTCGGACCCAGGGAAAATGTGCATTGATGGGAAGGCTTCAAGCATTGCTAGCGTATTCGAAATATCCCCGGAGCTGTCCTTGAGCCCTGCAATAACGTTCGGAAACGCGTGAACTAGGCGTCGGACCAACTCGATGCTGAAGCCGACCTGTGAAAACTGGGGGATGTGATAGAGGTAGATCCGCAGTGCGTCGCGATTGACCTTCTCGATGAGCTCGCTGTAGAACGTGAACAGGGCATCGTCGCTCAACCCCTTATAGTAGAACGGGGGGAGCACCAATACCCCCGGACATCCTGCGTCAACCGCTGCTGTAGTCATGCGAACAGCGTCAGTAATTGAACAAGATCCGGTCCCAGGAAGGAGCCTTGCCGGTTCGACTCCCATGTCAATGAGCGTACGCATCGCCGACAGCCTTTCGTCGACGCTTAGCGAATTGGCTTCGCTCGTTGTTCCCAAAATCGCGAGGCCGTCTACGCCTTCGGAGAGTAGCCAATGAGCGTGCGCGGAGAACATGTCGTAGTCGACAGACCCCTCTTCGTCAAAAGGAGTAGCCACAGGTACCCAAACTCCCGAAATACAATCACTCATATGTAGTCCTATAGGAAAGAGACTTAATTCGTTACGCCGTACGTTCTAGTATTGGTCTTGCTAGTGACCCGCGAATACTCTCGGGAGAAACAGTGTCAACGACGGCAGAAATGCGACGAGAAGAATGCCTGCGACCAGTGCAACCAGATAGGGAAGCATCGCTCTGGCCGTTCCTTCGAGGCGACTCTCCGATACGGCGCAGGAGACATAAAATCCAATGCCGATCGGCGGCATAAAGATACCCACACCCATCGCCAGTATGATGATCATGCTGTAGTGGACGGCGTTAATGCCGTATTGCGCTGCGATTGGGATAAGCAGGGGCGCCAGGATAATCAGTGCTGGTAGACCCTCAAGGAGTGAGCCTACGACAACGAGCAGTACAATGGATGCGATGATAAAGAATATGCGGCTGTTGCTCATCCCGTGCAGAAGCATGCCGAGCTGCGTCGGCACGCCCGCAGCGGTGAGCGTCCACCCAAACGAGAACGCGGCCGCGATGATGAAAAGAACCATTCCACCCATCAAGCAACATTCTGTCGCAATATTTACCAGTGATCGAACGGACAGGGTGCGATAGGAAACGACAGACAAACCAATGCCATAAACTACGGCAATCGCGGATATCTCTGTCGGGGTTGCCAAACCAAATCTGATTCCAACCACCATAAGAACAGGCATCACGAGTGGCAGGATCGCGCTGCGAAATGATGTCCAACGCTCCGCTAACGAGGTCCGCGCGCTTGTCTTCTGCTTCGCGCGCAGAGAGAGTACGTAATTGAGTGCGATTAGGATCGAGGCGATTGCTGCGGCCGGAACCAGCCCCGCTACAAAGAGAGTGCCTACCGAGATAGGCGCTACAGAGCCGAGCACCAGCATGGCGATGCTGGGCGGAATTGTCTCTGACATGGCGGCAGACGAAGCGAGGACTGCCGCCGCGCGTTCGGACGAGTAACCTTGGTTCTTGAGCTCTCGGCGAAGTACCGAACCCACGGCAACGACGTCCGCGATCTTGGATCCAGATATGCCGGACACCATATAGATGCTCAACACGACAACCTGAAGTAAGCCGCCGCGCAGGTGACCCACCAGGCTCATGGCAAATCGCACAAGTCGCAGACTGATCCCACCTTTCTCCATGACCAGCCCGGCCCAGATGAAAAACGGCAGGGTAAGCAGGACGAAGTTGCCCGTGCCATCGAACGTGTTTTGAGCGACCGCAACGAGGGGCGCACTTCCACTGAAGAACAGGTACAACACCGAACCTAGCAACATTGCGAATGCGACCGGTACGCCGATCAAAACCGCGCCCAGGAAGACACCCAGCATAATTGCTAGCGCCGACCCTCCGCTGAAGACGGGGGAACTTGAGCGCAGGGCATAGAGAGCAACGACGCTGCCGGCAATGACAGCCACCACGCCGACGCACTCGCGCCACGGATACATTGTGACGAGGCGCTCAAGCGCGAAGATGACAGAAAGCACCATGCCGACCATTAACGGCGCAACGAGCCATGCAGAATTGAGCTGGAGGATAGGCGTCTCAGACAGGGACGAGATAGCAAGGAAGTCGACACACGCCCATGCCACGATCGCCGAAGTCAACAGGATAAGGGCGTCTATTCCAATAGCAATTCGCTTCCGAGACTGCTCACTCAATTTAGCGGTCAGGGCCTCCACTGTGGTGTGTAGGCGCGCGCGATATGCCAGCGGTCCGCCGACGAAGCTGATTAATGAGAGGAACATTTTGGCGGCCTCGTCGGACCAGAGGATCGACTCCTTGAGAAACAACCGGGAACCGATCTCGCTCACTATGATAAGCAGTTCGGTAACCAAGCTGACGACTAAGATGGCTCGAAAGCTTTTATCGATGCCGTTTACGAAAGGGCTTAGGAAGGAGGTGCCCGCGCTTGATGCACCCACTGCATCGTGGCCCGCGTCGGACACGACGGTACGATGGGGTGGCATCAGATCGCTTTGCTCATGCATGACCCGCCTCCTTCATTACTGCATCGAACAGAGCCGCGCCGACGACAGGTCTAAATTGCTGATAGACCGAACTCGTCGCGCTTAAGTATTGATTACGGTCGATCTGAACTACCTCCAGGCCTTTCTTCTGCATCGCCTGCTGCGCCTCGGTACTCTTCACAGCAACCGTGTTGCGCCAGTCTGCCGTCATTTCTCGACTCGCCGCCCGAATGGCACCTTGAACATTGGCTGGGAGCGTATCAAACCGTGACTTACTAGCCATCAGCACGCCAGCGTTGTAGACGTGGTTGGTCTGATTGATGATTTTGACTACTTCGTCCTGTTTGGTCGCGGCGACGGAGATCATCGGTGTTTCAACTGCATCGACAACGCCTTGCGAGAGGGCGAGGTAGACCTCCGTCAAATCGATCGCCGTTGGACTGGCCCCGAGTGCACGAAACGTCGAAGCGAAGATTGCCCCGGGCTGCACCCGCACCTTCATTCCATGCATGTCACCGGGCCGTGGAACCTTGCGATCAACCGTTGAAACGACCCGCCAGCCCCAGTGCCCAAACCCTAGGCCGTAGATACCTTTCTGCGGCATAAGGTCCAGAAGCTTGGAACCGGCGGTCCCGTCCAACACCTTTTCGGCTGTTCGCGCGTCTGGGAACAAGAACGGTAGGTCGACAACCTGGAATTGCGGGAAGGTGGTATCGATAAAGCCGGATGTATGGGCGCACAGATCAATGATGCCGGTCTGTAATCCGGTCATTATGTTTGCGCCACTTCCTAGCTGTCCAATGCTGAACACCTGGACGTCGACGGCGCCGTTGGTTTTGGCGCGGACGTTGTCAGCGAAGCGACGTAGAACCCCGTACACGGGATGGTTCGTGGTATCGGCGAAGGCGAGCTTAAGGGTATAGTTCGGTGTCGCAGCCCACGCGCGAGATGCAAATGTGCCCAGCGCCAGCGGCGCGGCAAGAGCCGATATAGCGGTTGCGACGAAGCTTCGACGGGAAATCTCACTCATAACGTCTCCTGTGCTAACTGATCGTTAGCTTGTTTTATTGACTAATTGGGTTTTGCATCGCGGTTTTGATAATTCTATGGCGACGTCGGTAGCAACGCAGGCAGAAAAACTGCATCACGCATTAGTTAAACTAATAGCCTGGCCCGCGAGAGCAGTCACCAACCGTAGAGGTGCTCAGCGTTGGCCGAGAATATCGCTCGACGTAGAACATCGTTGCTTGCCCATTCGAGCGCATGATTAATCAAGTCCCCGTCGTCTGGCATCCGCGCTTCGGACACCATCACGTGCGGCCAATCCGAACCCCAGACTAAACGGTCAGGGCATTGCGCAATCAGCCACTGCGCGGTGACTCGCGCCCTTAGGTAGTCGGGGCCGTCGTCGAATCGGTAGGGTGCAGTAAGCTTCGTCCACGCGCGACCGCTGCGCATGAGCGCTACCATTGCGGCCATGCCTTCTGACCGGTGCGACGCGCCGCGGTTCATGTAACCCATATGCCCGAAGACGATTTGAACACCCAAGTCTCGCAACGACTCATACAGGTTAGGATGTTCGTCGACGTGCATTAGCAATTCGAGATGCCATCCTAGCGGTCCCACACGATCTGCAAGCCGCTGCAACTGCTCAACGGGAAGTTTGCCGCTCGCATCCTTCACATCGACCAGATTCACACGCACGCCTACAACTCGCTGCGCCGAGAGTTCGCCTATCTGGCTCGCAGTGACGTCTTCGCCAAGGACGACTATCCCACGGGCCGCATTGCCTACCTGTCCTAACGCGTCGAGTAGCACCCGGTTGTCAGTCCCATAAACACTTGGTTGGACCAAAACGCAACGCTCGATGCCTAACACCTGTTTGACTTGTTCGTAGTCGCTGAGCAGGCAATCTGGCGGCGTATATATCCGCTCGGCTGCATAGGGATACTGGTTCGCGGGCCCGAGTATGTGCAGATGACTATCGCAAGCTAGCGGTGGAAGTGCTATCCGGGGAGCGCTCACTGTCTTCAAAGGGGCCGCGCACAATGGGGCGCCCGGGATGCCTGTTTTCGATAATGGGGGGGACGAAGTCATGAGGATTGTCGGGTTGGTTCACTGCACCGAGAGGACGTGCTCGTAAGCCACGCGAGCAAGGTATGCAGCAAAACGTTGTCTTCGGCCGCCTTGGTCCAGACTGCGTGGTAGGACATTCGGGTTGCCACGGAATGAGGAAGGATACGAACGAGTGCACCGCTGGCTAGCTCGCGGTTTAGTACAAACTCAGGAAGCAACGCGACGCCGATGTCGGCGCGCGCTGCTTGAGCAATCATGAAAAAATGCTCGAAGCGGGGGCCGTCTGCTGCGGCTAAACTTCGCGGGCCGTGCTGATTAGCCCATTCTTGCCACATGTTCGGACGGGTCGTGTGTTGTATCAGCGTTGCGGACGCGAGGTGTTCTATCTTCGTAATCGGGTGCGCAGCGAGGTACCGAGGCGAACACGCGAGCAGCATGCGTTCGTCGAAGAGCCGCAGCGACTGCATGCCGGACCAGGCGCCGTCTCCATATGTGAACGCGATATCGGCCGCGACGTTGTCGAGCTTGGGGAAATGACTGTCCCTCACGAAATCTGCTGGTAGGCTATGCACCTCCAACTCAATGTTCAGGTGCGTCGCACGGAACGCGGCAATCTTGGGAATCAGCCAATATGACGCGAAAGTCGGTAGTGCAGCCAGCTTAAGGATCCGACGTTCTCTTCGATCCTGAACCTCCGCCCACGCATCCGATACTAGTGTGAGCGCCAATTGGACCGCCGGCAGTAAGCGCTTCCCCTCCGCCGTGAGACGCAATCGCGCATGCTCTCGGAGCAGCAGCGCCCGGCCGAGCCGTAGCTCGAGCGCGCGTACTTGCTGGCTGACCGCTCCTTGACTCAGGTTCAATTCCACTGCGGCGCTCGTAAAGCTTCCGAGCCGGGCGACAGCCTCAAAGTGGATCAACGCTCCAAGATTCTCACGTTTCAAGTTTTTACCTCACTACCCGCGGCGCTTTCCTCGCGACGCCACAGATTGCTCACGGGCACAGTGTATTGAGCGCTGCGCGTTGAGGCACAGTGCCGGACTTGTCTTTTTCTTGGATTTTTCAACGATGAGCGATCGTAGGCAGCGTTGACGTCACAAAATGGCATCTCGGTTCTATTGGAGACTTGAGAGATGCCTCGATATGCTGTTGTGCCCCCGGAAATTACTTCGATCAGTATCGCGGGTCGGGACGATCGCTTTCCAGTTCGTCGCGTGTTCTGCGTGGGCCGGAATTACGCGGAGCATGCTAGGGAAATGGGTGGCGACCCGGACAAAGAGCCGCCGTTCTTTTTTCAAAAGCCTGCGGACGCCGTGATTGAAGCTACAGGCGTTGTGCCGTACCCGCCGCTCACGTCGGACTTTCAGTTCGAGATCGAGATGGTGATTGCGATAGGTGAAGAAGGCTTCGACGTAACGAGAGAGCAGGCATTAACACATGTATGGGGTTATGCGGTCGGGGTTGATCTGACGCGTCGAGACCTTCAGGCGGAAGCCAAGGCACAACGCCGCCCGTGGGACTGGGCGAAAGCGTTCGACGCGTCCGCCCCGATTACGCAGCTTCGCCCAGTGAGTCAAATCGGTCACCCGTCGACCGGTCGGATCTGGCTCGCCGTCAATGGCGAGGCTAAGCAAGAGAGCAATCTGAGCGCAATGGTCTGGCCGGTTCCCGACGTCGTGAGGTACGTCTCGCAATCGATAGTTCTGAAACCGGGCGACATCATTTTCTCGGGCACGCCCGCTGGTGTCGGTCCGTTGCGTCCCGGCGATGTTGTATCAGGTGGTGTCGAAGGGTTAGCCGAGTTCGAGTTTCGCGTGGGGCCGAAGCTGGCTAGCGCAGTGGCGACGGGTCCAGGTGAATGAAAACGATTATTTGCGGTATGTCGCTGGCCGCCTGCGCCAGCATGTCGATAGGGGCGCAAGCAGGCACCTTCTCCGTCTGGTTACCGAGCCTCCAAGACGGGCAGCTCAGCGACGCGCAATTCTCTTCAACGGGTTCGTGCACGGGCCGTAATCTATCTCCTGCGGTCCGCTGGACTGATCCACCGGCCGGTACACAAAGCTTGACATTGACGATCAACGACATCGATGCCAGAACCGGATTCGGTTGGTGGCATTGGGCGGTCGCTAACATCTCCCCCAACGTAAATACGCTTCAAGAAGGCGCGGGGGTGGGGTCGTCAAGCTTACCGCGGGGAGCAGAGATGGTGCGCAATGATGCAGGCGCCCCCCGGTTCGGCGGAGTTTGTCCCCCGGAGGGGACTCGCCACAGATACCGCATTACCGTCACCGCCCTCAGCGTGCCCTATCTTGAACTTCCGGAAGCTGCCACGCCTGCCATGATGGCTCTACTGTCGAGCGGTTTCGTGCTTGGTAGGGCGGAGACAATTGCAACGGCAACCCGATGAAGTGTCGACGATCCGCAATCTTCAGTGCTGCTTCGGGGCGCGTAGACCCAACCCCCACCGCCTCGCGCGGTAATGGCGAGCAACGTTTTCATATCTGCCGAAAGAGGCCTCGCGTCAGGCTTCCCAGTTTTCATTAGTAAGATGCGACAAAGAGTCTGGGCATTCGCCTGCTTGCAAAGTCGCTTTTACTCGGCTAGGCCCGCCCTCCGACCACCCTTCGCCGCAGCGTCGCGCGCTCAACCTCAAGACGCCGCGGCCATCGCAACGCACTCCAACGAAACCCAAAGGGCGGCCTTTCCGGCCACGCCAAGTGAAGGACCGCAATGGGGTCGACAGCTTGGGCCAGACAACCATCTTCTAAGCAGTCAGTCCAACCTAGATTTGCGAGCGAGAGGCCTCAAGGCAATGGGATGGACGCCCCCACCCGAAACGACATCTGCGTGCCAAAGCGGACGTGCGTATCAACCACTTCAGGGACGGGAGCGCCCATCATGCTAGCGCCTTAGGTCTTTCAAGACTACTCCGAGCGTGGCTGAGAAATCGCATAAATAGCGACGCGGTAACGACGATTCGGTTTCAAGCGCTGGGTGTCGCGGACCGTGCGAGCCATTGGCTCCGAGTAAGCCGGTATAGAACTTGGCGGCGCAGTACATTACCTTCGGGAATCAGCGGATGGTCGAAATCGCCATTTTTGTCGCGTAGCATTCCTAGCTTCGCCATGACCCGCATGGATTTTTCATTGGCTGTACCCGCGTTGGCCACAATCTCGGGCAATCGAAGCGACTCGAAGCCGAAGCGGATTGCGGCTGCGGCGGCTTCGGGTGCGTAGCCGAGGCCCCAGAAGCGCCGTGCGATACGCCAGCCAACTTCCACCGCCGGCGTGAAATGGGCCTCATAATTAACGGGAAGTAGGCCGACCGCGCCGACGAACGCCCCATCTTGCTTGGCCTCGACCGCCCAGAAGCACATGCGGTGCTTTTACTGGCTTTCGATTTGGCGGTCGATCCACGTGTGATACGCATCACGGGCGGTGAGCGGCGGCAGATGCTCCATGACGCCTTTGTCAGCCGACATGTCCGCAAATGGCTGCCGGTCTTCCTCCTTCCATGGTCGCAAGATCAGGCGATCTGACTCAATTGGCATGTGGCAGTTCCAGGAATCGTTCATTGCGACAATCCTACCTTGAAGCTGCGTCCCTCGCGTTCGCAAGCATGTCCAACCGCTCGACGATCGCAATTCAATCGCCCCATGCGCTGCTAACATGACCGTCAGCTTACGGTCGTAAAGAAGAACAACTTTGATAGGTCTGGCCGCAGTCGTTGGCGACATCAATCGAACATCGAAAGGACAGAGCTAGGCATTCGTAGCCGGATGGCCTTTTGCTTAATGATCCGATAAAGCGACGGTCGTCGCACTTCCAAGGGCCTCTGACATGAAGTCGAGGAACACCCGCACGCGCGGCGGCAAATGCCGGCGGCTCGCGAAGACGGCGTAAAGTTCGATCGGGTCGCAGTGGTAGTCCGCCAGACATTCGACAAGCGTGCCCGTTTCGAGGTCGTCCTGGATGTCCCACAGGGCCTTGAGCGCGAGACCGCGCCCGTCACGCGCCCAGTCGTGCAGCACTTCGCCGCTCGCGGTCGAGAGTCTTCCGCTCACGAGCACATCGCGCGGTTCTCCATCTTGGAGGAGACGCCAGCGGTCGAACACACGCTGTCCGCGCACGAGCCGAATGCAATCGTGCGCGGCAAGATCCGCGGGCCTGCGCGGTGTGCCGTGTCGCGCGAGATAGTCCGGCGACGCGACGACGACTCGCCTGCTCGACAACAGTTTCTTCGCGATGACGCCCGTATCCGCCGGCAAGCCGATACGCAGCGCGACATCCAGATTGTCATCGATCACGTCGAGCCCCACATCCGACAGCACGAGCCGCACTTCGACTTCCGGATACCGCTCGGAAAACGCGGTGACGATGGGCGCAATCTGCTTGCGTCCGATCTCCGACGGAGCGCCTACGCGCAACAGTCCGCGCGGCATGTGCGACTGCGCGCTCGCCTCGGCCTGCGCTTCCTCCACGGCCACGAGAATGGCTCGCACCCGCTCATGGAACTGAGCGCCTTCCGCCGTCAACTCGAAGCGGCGCGAGGTGCGCGTGACGAGGCGCACGCCCAGCCGCCGCTCCAGGGCCGCGAGCCGCCGGCTCATTGCCGCGGGGGAGGAATCGGTCGCGCGCGCCGCTGCCGACAGGCTACCCGCGTCGACCATCTGCGCGAAAGCGCGCATGTCGTTGATCTGATCCGTCATCGTTTGCCGTCTTACTTTCCACTTGACGCAAAGATTCTATGCCGCCGTGGCTCTTTTTGGCATTGCTGCGATCGCGAATAATCGCCCCATCTTAACCAGTCACGGACCGATAGTCGTCATGAAAGCGCTCAGATTTGACCGCCACGGCAAGCCGGATGTCCTCTTCGTCGCGAATCAGCCGGCGCTCGGTGCGACACCGGGGATCGCCATAGTGGAGATGCGCGCGGCATCCATCAATCCGAGTGACGTAAAGAACGTCGCCGGACGGATGAGTCAGACGACGTTGCCGCGCACGCCGGGCCGCGATTATTCGGGCGTCGTCATCGACGGTCCAGAGCAATGGATCGGGAGGGAGGTATGGGGCTCGGGCGGCGACACCGGCTCGTTCTCGCTCGCCGAGGCAGTCGCCGCCTACCGCGCCGTCGAAGCAGGCACGCCGGGCCGTGTCGTGCTGACGCCATGAAAGACGCGCGCCTCGCGCCTGCGTCGCTTCTCTTCGCCATCTTCCTCGGCGGGCTAGCCGCGCTGCCGCCGATCTCAATCGACATGGCGCTTCCCGCGCTCGGCGAAATCGGCGATACGTTGCACGCGACGCGCAGCGCCGCCGGCTTCACGCTAAGTTTGTTCATGGCCGGCTTCGTCATCGGTCCCCTCGTCTACGGACCCTTGTCCGATGCGTACGGTCGCAAACCGCTCCTGTTGTTGGGCCTCGTGATCTTCACGGCCGGAGGCGTGCTTGCGGCATGCGCGCCGTCC
>NZ_JFHE01000070.1 GCF_000698555.1 Caballeronia grimmiae
CCACTCGCCGCCCGACTTGATCACGTCCTTGATGCGGTCGGTGATTTGCAGATAACCGTTCCTGTCGATGCTTCCGATGTCCTGCGTATGCAGATAGCCGCCGTCCCAGAGCGCCGCCGATGCCTCTGGATTCTTCAGATACCCTTGCGTAAGCCACGGCGCACGCACGACGATCTCGCCGCTCGCGCGTCCGTCGTACACGACATCGGCGCCATCCTCGTTCACGATGCGCAGATCGACGAGCGGTATCGGCAGACCGGTCTTGCAACGGAGCGCCACTTGCTCCTCGATATCGAGTTCCTCGCTGCCCGGCTGCAGTTGCGCGAGGCTGAGCAGCGGGCAGGTTTCGGACATGCCATAGCCCGCGAAAATGTCGATGCCCCGCTCGAGCGCGGCGCGCGCCAGTCCATGCAGCAGCGCGCCGCCTCCGATGACGACCTTCCATCGGCTCAAATCGACGCTCTTCCCGTCACGGCAACCGAGCAGCATGTGCAGGATGGTGCCGACACAATGCGAGAATGTGACGCCTTCGTCGCGCACCAGTTCGATCAGGCGTTCGGGCACATAGCGGCCGGGGTAGACCTGCTTCACGCCGAGCATCGTCGCAATGTACGGCATGCCCCATGCGTGCACATGGAACATCGGCGTGATGGGCATGTAGACGTCGCCGCGATGAAAGCGTTGCCCTGATGCTGGGCTTGCGAGCGCAGCCATGCCGGTGATCGTGTGCAGCACGAGTTGCCGGTGCGAGAAGTAGACGCCCTTCGGCAAGCCGGTCGTGCCGGTCGTATAGAACGTCGTGGCGCGGGTGTTCTCGTCGAAATCCGGGAAGTCGTAGGCGGGCTCGCTCGCGGCGAGCATGGCTTCATATTCGTCGGCGAACGGGATGATGTGCGCGTACGCTTCGTCGCGCTCGTCGTCGATCAGAATGACGGCGCGCACCGATTCGAGCTGATCGCGTATCGATTCGACGACGGGCAGAAAGTCGCTATGCACGAGCAGGATGTGCGCGCCCGCATGGTTGATCGTATAGGCGATCTCCGCAGGCGAGAGCCGCACGTTGACCGTCTGAAGCACCGCGCCCATCATCGGGATAGCGAAATAACATTCCAGATAGCGATGGCTGTCCCAGTCCATCACCGCGATGGTGCTGCCCATCGTCGCGCCGTGGCGCGTGAGGCCATTGGCGAGCCGTGCGATGCGTTCCTGCATGCCGCGATAGGTGAGGCGTGTCGTTCCGCGATACACGATTTCCTGATCGGGCGCGTGAGCCATCGGCGTATGCAGAAGATGCTTGATGAGCAAAGGGTACGCATACGCCGATGGAGCCGCTTCGAACATCTGCTGATTCATGTGTGTTTCCGTGATCTGTTGCATGGGACCGCCGCTCATTGCCCGAAAGGCCGCTTGACCGTCAGCTTGTTCGTGACCGACCTGACGCCGGGCACGCCGCTCGCCAGTTCGGCGGCCTTGCCGATATGCGCCGCGTCACCAACCGTGCCGGTCAGCGTGATGTCGCCGTCTTTCGCGCTGACGCCGATATCGCCTGCGTCGATCGCCTTGTCTTTTGCGAAGGCGGCATAGACGCTCCTGCGCAGCGCGCGGTTCTGCGTTCTGGTGGCAACAGGCGCGCTGGCGGCCGACGCGACTGAAGGCGTGCTCGCCGCCGCACTTGCTTCGGTTGCCTGAATCATTGCGCCCATCGTCAGAACGACGATCAGGGCCGCACATCGATAGACATTCGGTTTCATTTTTCGCACGGATTGCTCCCGTCAGAAGTTGTGGCGCACGCCGACCATGGCCGCGGTCGTCGATTTACCCGGCGCGACGGGCTGTCCATAGACGATGGTCTGGTTCATCGTTCCGTGGTTGTCGACGTAGCCGACTTGCGCATAGGTGAGCGTGCGCTTCGACAGGCTGTATTCAGTGCCGACCGCGACTTCGCTCGAATGGTTCGTCGAGTTGTTGTTGTCCTTCAGGTAGTAGAACCCCGAGGTGACTTTGAGCACCGGGCTAAAGCGGTAGCCGAGGCCGGCCGCATAGAGGTCGTAGTCCGCGCGGCCGGTGTTGGCCGGATTCTTGCCCCGGCTATACGAGCCCGAGACGGAGAAATCGCGGAACGTGTACATCGCGCCGAAGTACATGAAGCGGTTGTTGTTCAGGCCCGTGGGCGCGACGCCGGGCAAGGGGCTCGTGTCGTGTCCGTTGTAATAGACCGCGGACAGGTTGAGGCCATAGTTCGAATACTTGAGGACAGCGGATTCGCGCGTGCCGCCCTTGAACTGGCCCGGGACGCCGCCCGGTGCATATTCGAGCGCGACGGACGCCCCGTAGAACTTCGGCGACTCGTAGACGAGCGCATTGCTGTCGTACAGCGCGCCGATCGCGGCGTTCGTGCTCGTGCCGCTCCAGCCCGCCACCTGATTCATGCCGAGCCACGCGGTCAGAATGCTGCCGAAGTACTGCGCGCCGCGCACATCGGTGTCGAACATCGCGTAGATCATCGGCACGATCTGGCGGCCCGCGTTGAAGGTGCCGAACGGACCGGTGAGGCCGATCGTCGCGAACTGATTGAATGACGCGGGGACGCCGGGCGTGTCGGAGAGGCCGGACCGGCCGGTGCCGGTATCGAAGCTGCCCTGCAGGCGGAAGTTGAGCTTGTAGCCGCCGCCCAGGTCTTCGCTGCCCTTGAGGCCCCAGAAACTCGCGTAGATACCGCCGTCCTTGTAGCGATACACCTTGCCGAGATTGGGCGCGTTCGGCGCGAAGGAAGCCGCAGCCGTGCTCTGGTAGAGCAAGCCGGCATCGACCACGCCGTAAAGCGTGACGGAGCCTTGCGCGGATGCGGCGCCGGAACACGCGAGCAGTGCGGCAAGGCATGGAATATTTCGTTTCATGAGGTATCCATATCGTTCTGGCTTGCACGCGTGCCGGGGTGGCAGCAGTGATGGAGCCGGTCAATCGCGCATCGGGGAAGCGGACCAGAAAGTCATCGCCGGATGGGTCGCTCCACGATCACGTGAAGTCATGCAGCAAGAATACGGAAGCACCACACGGGCGGCCCCTCTCGCGGCGGGAGGGGAAAGGTGGATTAGTCAGCAGACGTCCGGCACGCGGTCATTGCGTGCCTTCGAGCAATCCGAGAACGACAGCGCGCCGCACGGCATGTTTGCGCGAGCTGGCGTCGAGCTTGCCGAACAGGTTCTTCAGATGCCACTTGACCGTGCCTTCGCCGATCATCCCCGCACGCGCGATCTCCTTGTTCGTCAGATTGCGCGCGAGCAGTTCGAGGATCTCGCGCTCTTTCGGCGTCAGCACGACGCTCGGCACGGCGCGCGGTCCATTCGTCTCTCGCGGCGGCGGCCTCGTGTTCGGATACGCGGCGGGCGTCCTGCCGATGTCATCGGGCGACGAGGCATCGTCCATGCGCCGCGCCCAGTCCGCGAGCGAAGGATGAGCATCGACGAGGGTGCGGCGCAGGCGGAAAGTCTGCGCGAGATTCATTGCTTCGCGCAGCAGCGCCGCGCCGTCCGCGCCCTCTTCGTGCAGCGCGAACGCTCGTAGCGCGAGGATTTCAATGCGGCATCGGCCCATTTTCATCTCGCCGGCCTGCTGCGCCGCCGCTTCGAGTGCTTCGCGCGCCTGCTGCCAGTTCCGTGCGGCGAGCGCGGCGTCCGCGTGCGCGAGCCGCTGCAACAGCGCGACCGAAGTTCGCCACACCGGCCCGCGGCCGCCTTCGTGCGCGACGATATCGTCGATCCGGCGCACCAGCGCCTGACACGTCTCGATGCGATAGCGGCCCGCGTGCATGCGGACCTGTTCCGCGAGACTCGCGATGCAAAGGCGCGGCTGACGCCGGCTCACGCCGAGCGCGTGCATTGCTTCGAGCATGTCGAGCGCGCGATGTTCGCCGCCGCGCACCACGGCGAGCCGCGCGGCCGTGTGATAGGCAAGGATGACGGCATCCGGCGTTCCGGCGCGTTCGAGCACGTCCATGCGGTTCGACAGAAGCGCCGCCGCTTCGTCGAGCCGGTCGTCCTCGTAGGCGATGTCCGCACACGCCGCCGCGAAGATGCAGGTCATCGGATGCCGCCGGCCGTGCCGGGCCTCGACGCTCGCGAGCGCGGGCCTCAGCACGTCTTCGGCGAGCGCCATCTGCCCTTCCCATAGATAGCTCGACCCGGTGATGTATCCGCCCCATCGCATCAGAAACTCGACGCCTTCGCCGTCGTCGGCGGACCGCGGGCGTTGCTGCGCGCGGCGCGCCTGGGCCGGCTCGCCGAGCATCATCGCGCGGGCCGCCAGACGGTTCGCATGACCCTGCGCGAGCCAGCCTCCTCCTTCGGGCGGCGATTCGGCCCACGGCTCGAAGAGCGCCAAAAAGCGATCGGGTTCATCGGCGAAATAGGCGGCTGCGCTCAGAATCAGCGCGCACTCGTAGCGCAGCTTTACGTCGACGGCAGGGCCGGTCAGGATCTGCTCGACCTGACGCTGGGCCTCGTCGTGGCGCTGCCCAAGCGCGAGCGCCCACGCGGCAGCCAGCCGCAAGCGCGGACGCCGTTCCAGCTCGGGCTTCGGGATCAGCTCCAGCCAGTCGAGCACGAGGCTCAGATGGCCCTGACGCACCGCTTCGTCGAGGCTGCGCTCGGCGAGTTCGTAGGCCGTCTCGTGCTCGCCCGCCGCGTGCGCGTGGCGCGCGGCCTCTTCGATCATGCCGCGCCCGACGAACCATCGCATTGCGCGAGCATGCAGCGCCTGGCGCTCGCTGGCGGGCATCTGCGCGAAACGCGTGCGCAATGCATCGCGCACGAGCGTATGAAGGCGGCACCACGCGCTGTCTTCGACGGTGATGAAAACGGGCGTCTCACGCACGAGGCGCGCAAGCCGGGCCGGCGTTTCGGTGCATTCGGTCAGCGCCTCGCACAGGTCCGGATGCAGCATGTCGACCACGCTGATGCGCGTCAGAAACGCCTCGTCTTGCGGCGATAAATCCGCGATCAACGCGCCGACGAGATGCTCGCCCAGTCCCCCCGGCCCGGACGCGATGGTCTCCACCGCCTGCCGGGCGTCCGTGGCGCGCGTCATCGCGGCCACCGCGAGCTGCAATCCGAGCGGCCATCCATCCGTCGCTTCATAGAGACGCGCGCAGGCGTCGGCATCCATCTGTGCGCCGAATCGGTTGCCAATCAGCGCGATTGTTTCGTCGAGCCGAAAACGCAACGCATCGGGACCGACGAGCGTGGCCTCTCCATAGAGCAGCAGATCGGCCATCGGCGCTTCGAGTCCGCTTCGCCCGGCGACGACCACACGCAGATTCTGCGGCGCGTTATGCAGCAGATAGGTGAGCAATTCAGCGCCGGCGGGCGGCAGCCGCTCGGCCTCGTCGATGATGAGCACCACGTCCATCGACAGCACCGCGATTTCCGCAAGCCATGCGGTTGCGCCATCCAGCGTCCCCTCAGACGCGAGGGCGCCGTCGAGCAGTAGCGCGCCGAAACCCGAGCGCGCGCAGCCGGTTTTGACGGCCTGCACGAGCGCGCGCAAGAGCCGCCCGGCGTCATCGCGTTCGTCGGCGAGAAGCCAGGCCACGGCGGACCCGCGCGCCAGAAATTCGCGTCGCCATTGCGCGAGCAACGAGGTCTTGCCGTAGCCCGCCGGCGCCTGAACGAGGGTGATCTGACGGTCGCGATAAGGCGCGGCATCGGCGCTCAATCTGCGCCGCGCAAGCAGATTCAGCGGCGCGCGCGGCGCAATGGTCTTCAGGACCAGTTCGGTCGTCAGGGGCGCCGCATCGCTTGTCATGGAAGCCAATGCACGAAGAGGGGTCCGATCGAACACAGCATCGTTCGAATGGATGGGAGGCGTCAACCCCTCCCGCCGTGAGAGGGTCGCGCCGGATCGCGCTCAACTAGGATGCAAAGCATGAATTCACGCATCGTCCCACAGCGCATAACCATGTACCAGCATCTGCTCGTCCCTGTCGGCGACACCGACGCGCGCATCGAAGCGATCGGTCATGCCACCGAATTCGCCCATGCGATCGGCGCACGCATCACCTTCCTGCATGTAGCGCCTACTGGCGGCGACATCGGCGCGCCGCGCTGGCAAACCGACGAACGCGCTCGCGAATGGCTCGCACGTGCCGAAGCCGGCGCTCGCGCGCAGGGCGTTCCGTGCACGTCGATGATCGTCGCGAGTGATGAATCGTTCGACGCGATGATCGCGCAAGCCGAGCGGCACGGCTGCGATCTCATCTGCACGAGCGCGAACACGACAGGAACCGGCAGCATCGCGGCAAACCATCGTCAACGCGACGCGCTGCGTCCGGCCGTGCTTTCTTGCGCAACAGACCAGCGCCCCGCCGTGGCGGCTTCGATCCGCGCGCTGCTGCACGCGCATCGCATGCTCGCCGACACGCTGCACGACTGTCTCGACACGATGCGCGTGGAACGGAATCGCGGCGAGCTTCCCTCGGCTGAAACGATGCACGAAATCGTCCGCAGCATGAACCGGCTATCGGCGGGCGGCGTGCACACGAAGCAGAAGGCTGCGACCTTCAAGCGCCTTCGCAAGCGGACATCGCGCGTGAACGCCGAACTGGCCGAACTCGACCGACTGCATCAGCGCGATGACGAGATGCTCCAAGAACTCGCACGAATGATCGGACGAGACTCGCAGGACTCACTGAAGCCCGGGCTTTTCGAAGCGACGCTCGACGCCTATGCGCGCATCGTCCACGAATGGATGGGCCGCGAACAGGGCGTAATCCTGCCGGCGGCACGGCGTTACCTGAGCTATGCGGACTGGGCCGAAATCGACTGGCGATTCAACTCAGCCGGCCTCTCAAACGATGTCACGAGAAACGACATGGCGAGCGGCGCATACGGCCCGCGCGCATCGACAGATTGAACAGACTGAACGGAGACACAACGATGGCACATGCAATTCGCTTCCACGAAACAGGCGGCCCTGAAGTTCTGCAATGGGAAGAAGTCGCAGTCGGCAAGCCCGGCCCCGGCCAGGTGCGGCTGCGTCACGAGGCCGTGGGCCTCAACTTCGCGGATACCTACTTTCGCTCGGGACTGTATCCCGTGCCGCTGCCCGCGGGCATGGGCGTCGAAGCCGCAGGCGTCGTGCAGGCGCTCGGCGAAGGCGTCGACAGCGTGCGCGTGGGCGACCGCGTGACCTACACCGGGTTCGTCAATACGCTCGGCGCATACAGCACCGAACGTCTCGCGCCTGCTGCCGCGCTGATCCGGCTGCCGGGCGATATCGAATGCGCGACCGCCGCCGCGATGACCATGCGCGGCCTCACCGCGTCGTATCTGATGCGCCGCATTCACGCGTTCAAGGCAGGCGATTCGGTCCTGCTCCATGCGGCCGCCGGCGGCGTCGGGCTGATCGTGTCGCAATGGGCGCGGCTGCTCGGCGTCACGGTGATCGGCACGGTGTCGAGCGAAGCGAAGGCCGAGCTTGCACGCGCTCACGGCTGCGCGCATGTCATCGACTACAGCCGCGAAGACGTCGCCAAACGAGTGCGCGAACTGACCGATGGCGCGGGCGTGGACGTCGTGTTCGACAGTGTCGGCAAGGACACCTTCGACGCATCGCTCGATTCGCTGAAGCGCCGCGGCCTGATGGTCTGCGTCGGCACGGCATCGGGTCCGGTTCCGCCGTTCAATCCGCAGTTGCTCGCGATGAAAGGCTCGCTGTATCTCACTCGCCCGGCGCTCGCGGACTACATCGCCGATCCCGCCGAGAAGCACGAGCTCGCAAGCGAACTCTTCGGACACGTGGCCAGCGGGCGCATCCGCATCGAGATCAATCAGCGTTATGCGTTGCAGGATGCCGCGCAGGCGCATCGCGATCTCGAGTCGCGCAAGACCACCGGCTCATCCATTTTCGTCGTGTAAGGAGACACAGATGCGCGTCGAACCACTTACCTGCTCCATCGGAGCCGAACTCACCGGCGTCAGTCTCGCCGATGCGATTCACGACGACGGCCTCTTTGCCGACATCCGCGCCGCGCTGCTCGCGCATCGCGTGCTGTTTCTGCGCGATCAGGACATCACACGCGCCGACCACGTCGCGTTCGCGCGACGCTTCGGCGAACTGGAAGATCATCCGGTCGCGGGCAGCGATCCGGAGCATCCGGGGCTCGTGCGGATCTACAAGAACCTCGAACAGCCGAACGACCGCTATGAGAACGCGTGGCATACGGATGCCACCTGGCGTGCCGCGCCGCCGTTCGGTTGCGTGCTGCGTTGCATCGAGTGCCCGCCCGTCGGCGGCGACACAATCTGGGCGAACATGGTCCTCGCTTACGAGAATCTGCCGGCGCACATCAAGACGCAGATCGCCGACCTACGCGCGCGCCACAGCATCGAAGCCAGCTTCGGCGCGGCCATGCCCATCGAAAAGCGCCACGCACTGAAGGCTCAGTTTCCCGATGCCGAGCATCCGGTCGTACGCACGCACCCCGAGACCGGCGAAAAGACGCTCTTCGTCAACGCCTTCACGACGCACTTCACGAATTACCACACGCCCGAGCGCGTGCGCTTCGGCCAGGACGCGAATCCCGGTGCGAGCCAGTTGCTGAGCTATCTGATCAGCCAGGCGTACATCCCCGAATATCAGGTCCGCTGGCGCTGGAAGAAGAACAGCATCGCGATATGGGACAACCGCAGCACGCAGCACTACGCGGTGATGGACTATCCGCCCTGCCATCGGAAGATGGAGCGCGCAGGAATCATCGGCGACGTACCTTATTGATTCGAAACCCGCCCTCGCATCGCATCGACTATCCGACTCTCTCATTCATTGACGCTGGAGCAACACATGCAATTCCTCGACGATTCCCTGCACCCCGAGAACCAGGACAAGGTCGTGATCACGGTCGCGCCATATGGCCCGGAGTGGATGCCGTCCGACTTTCCGGAAGACATTCCGGTGACGATGGACGAGCAGATTCAGAAAGCGGTCGACTGCTACAACGCGGGCGCGACCGTCCTGCATCTGCATGTGCGTGAACTCGACGGCAAGGGTTCCAAGCGCCTGTCCAAGTTCAACGAACTCATCGCCGGAGTGCGCGAAGCGGCGCCGGACATGATCATTCAGGTCGGCGGCTCGATATCGTTCGCGCCGGAAGACGACGGTCAGGCGGCCAAGTGGCTGTCCGACGATACGCGTCACATGCTCGCCGAACTCGATCCGAAGCCCGATCAGGTGACGGTCGCGATCAACACGACGCAAATGAACATCATGGAGCTGCTGTATCCGGCGTATCTGGAAGGCACGTCGCTCGCGCATCCGATGTATCAGGCGGCCTACAGTGAAATGACCGTGCCAGCGGGCCCGGCGTGGGTCGAGGAGCATCTGAAGCGCCTTCAGGCGGCGAACATTCAGCCGCACTTCCAGCTCACCGGCATCCATGCGCTCGAAACGCTCGAGCGACTCGTGCGCAAGGGCGTCTACAAGGGACCGCTGAATCTCACGTGGATCGGCATCGGCGGCGGCTTCGACGGCCCTAACCCGTTCAACTTCTTCAACTTCGTTCACCGTGCGC
Source organism: Caballeronia grimmiae (assembly GCF_000698555.1). Taxonomy (GTDB): domain Bacteria; phylum Pseudomonadota; class Gammaproteobacteria; order Burkholderiales; family Burkholderiaceae; genus Caballeronia; species Caballeronia grimmiae. The sequence continues at coordinate 9,566 of NZ_JFHE01000070.1, forward strand.
CGGACGGTTGCACGCTGACCGCCGAATCGCTGCTGAAGAACGTGCTGCCGTTCAACATGATGGCGATGTCGATGGGCCTGCATCCGCGCTGCGGCATCGAAGACACGATCATCGATCAGCACGGCAATCGCATGACGTCGGTGCAGCAGATCGAGCAGTGCGTGCGCGTCGCCCGCGAACTGGGACGCGAGATCGCCACGGGCAAGGAAGCCCGCGCGATCTATCGCATCGGCGTGCAGTACGAAACCGTCGATCAGACGCTGGCCGCGAACGGCATGTCGCCGAACCGCAGCGCCGGTCAGGTCAATCTTCCGCTGCGCGCGGCCTGAAACCGGTGATGCGGGCATCGCCCGCATCGTTGAATGAACCGTCCGAGGCGCACACAACAAAGGGTCGCTGCGTTCAACGCATGACAAAGACTCGCGCCGGACATCGGAGGAGACAATCTTGGATATCCATTGCATCGAGCAGCAAACGGGCGGCGTCCGCGCCGTCACGGCCGCCTCGCGCAAGTACGCGTGGGTGGTGTTCGCATTGACCTTCGGCCTGCTGCTATCGGACTACATGTCGCGGCAAGTGCTGAACGCCGTGTTTCCGCTGCTCAAGCACGCGTGGGGTCTGTCCGACACGCAACTCGGCTCATTGAGCGGCGTCGTTGCATTAATGGTCGGACTCCTGACGTTCCCGTTCTCCGTGCTCGCAGATCGCTGGGGCCGCGTGCGCAGCCTCATTCTGATGGCGACGCTCTGGAGTCTCGCAACGCTCGGCTGCGCGATCGCCACGAACTACGGCGAAATGCTGCTGGCGCGCGCGCTCGTGGGTCTCGGCGAGGCGGCGTATGGAAGCGTGGGCATCGCGCTGATTCTCAGCATCTTTCCGGCGCACCTGCGTTCGACACTGACCGGCGCATTCATGGCGGGCGGCGCGTTCGGTTCCGTGCTCGGCATGGCGCTGGGCGGCTTCGTCGCGGTGCATCTGGGTTGGCGGGCCTCGTTCGGCGCGATGGCGTGCTTCGGGTTCGTGCTGGTGACCGCCTACCTGTTCGTCGTGTCGGACAAACGCATCGCCGCGCGCTTTCCCGATGCGCCGTCCACGAAGCGGCAGGCGAGCGGCATGCGAACGAGCCTGCGTGCGCTGCTCGCCGGCCTGTTCTCGACGGTCTCGGTGGTCTGCGCCTATCTCGGCAGCGGCTTGCAACTCTTCATCATGGGCGCGGTGATCGCGTGGATGCCGAGCTTCCTCAATCGCTATTACGCGCTGCCCGCCGATAAGGCCGCCGCGGGCGCTGCGGTGTTCGTGCTGCTGGGCGGCGTCGGCATGGTCGTGTGCGGCGTCGTGACGGACCGCCTTTGCCGGAATGCGCCCTCGCGCAAGTGGATGACGGCGATCGCGTATTGCCTTAGCTCGGCGGTGTTGCTGTCCATCGGCTTTCGTCTGGATGCCGGCGCGATGCAGCTCGTGTTGCTCGGCGCGGGGATTCTCGTCGTGGCGGGCACGTCCGGGCCGGCCGGCGCGATGGTGGCCAACCTGACGCCGGCAGCGATTCACGCTTCCGCCTTCGCGACGCTCACGCTCGCCAACAATCTGCTCGGTCTCGCGCCCGGCCCGATCGTCACCGGGGCGATCGCCGATCGCATCGGTCTGCTGGGCGCGCTGCAAATCGTTCCGCTCGTGAGTATCCCGGCGATGCTGGCGTTCGCCGTCGGCAGATCGAGATACGCGCGCGACCTGGACCGCATCGACGCACTGCGCGGCGCGGCGGCGACGAAATGAGCATCACCTGCGAGCAATCGGACATGACCATGACTTCGACTCCCACGATTCTCATCGTTCCGGGTCTGCGCGATTACGTCGACGATCACTGGCAGACGCTGCTGGAGCGCCGGCTGCCGAACGCGTACTCGGTGCCGCCGCTCACGCACGGCAAGCTCGACTGCGCAGCCCGCGTCGCCGCGCTCGATGCCGCCTTCGCCAGGATCGACGGCCCGGTGGTGCTCGTCGCGCACAGCGCAGGCGTGATGATCGCCGCGCATTGGGCGCAGCGTCATCCGCAGCATCAGCGACGGATTCGCGGCGCGCTGCTCGCCACGCCGCCCGATTTCGACGTGCCGCTGCCGGACGGATATCCCACGCCGGACCTGCTTCGGCAGCACGGCTGGCTGCCCGTTCCGCGCATGCGCTTGGGCTTCCCGAGCATCGTCGCCGCGAGTAGCAACGATCCGCTGGCGAGCATCGGGCGCGTCGCGGAACTGGCGCAGGCATGGGGCAGCCGCTTCGTCGATATCGGCGCGGCCGGTCATCTGAATCCCGCTTCGGGATACGGCGAGTGGCCGCTCGCCGAAGAATTGATCGCCGAACTGTGTCTCGAACCATCGCATCATCGTTACGCATAACCATCAGGAGAAGCACGAATGTCTGAACTCACCATCAACGCTGACGTCGACGCCGCCGAACAAAAACCGGCTGCGTCATCCGGCACGCCTGTCAAGGCATCGCCGGCTACGCCGGTGCGGACATGGGCGTGGGGCTGCACCCGCGAGCCGTACGACTGGATGGACGGGCACACGCCATCCGGCGCATTGGATTCCTGGCGAAGCTGAAGGAAGCGGCCATGACGCGAACCATTCCCATCGCTCACGCGCGCGACGTCGCGCCCGGCTCTCGCAAGCTCGCATTCGTCGATGGACGCAGCGTCGTGCTGTTCAACATCGAAGGCGTGATTCACGCAATCGACAACGCGTGTCCGCACAACGGCGCATCGCTTGCCAATGGCCGTCTCGATGGACGCATCCTGCAATGTCCCGCGCATGGCCTGCGCTTCGACCTCGTGTCGGGATGCATGGTCGGCGCGCCCGATCTGTGCCTGACGAAGCTGTGTGTCGAAGGCATCGAGTAGAAGGAGAGAGAAATTGATCAAGCAACATCGCGAACAGGCGAGCCCCGGCGCGGCATTCCGCGCCGCCGTCGAAACGAATCCGCCGCTGCAAGTGGTCGGCGCGATTACCGCCTACGCGGCGAAGATGGCCGAAGCGGTCGGCTTTCAGGCGCTCTATCTGTCGGGCGGCGGCGTGGCCGCGAACTCGCTTGGCATGCCGGACCTCGGCATCAGCACGATGGACGATGTGCTGACCGACGCGCGCCGCATCACCGATGCGACGAACCTGCCGCTGCTCGTCGATATCGACACCGGCTGGGGTGGCGCGTTCAACATCGCACGCACCGTCCGGTCGTGCATCAAGGCGGGCGTGGCGGCGGTGCATATCGAAGACCAGGTCGGGCAGAAGCGCTGCGGGCATCGTCCGGGCAAGGAAGTGGTGCCGATGGCGGAGATGGTGGATCGCCTGAAAGCAGCGGTGGATGCGCGCACCGACGATAATTTCGTCATCATGGCGCGCACGGATGCCGCCGCTTCCGAGGGCATCGATGCGGCGATCGAGCGCGCGATGGCTTACGTCGAAGCCGGCGCGGACATGATCTTCCCTGAAGCGATGATCTCGCTCGACGATTACCGCCGCTTCAAGTCCGCCGTGCGCGTGCCGATTCTCGCCAATCTGACGGAGTTCGGTTCGACGCCGCTCTTCACGATCGATGAACTGCGGGATGGCGGCGTCGATATCGCGCTCTATTGCTGCGGGGCGTATCGTGCGATGAATGCGGCCGCGCTGAACTTCTATGAAACCGTGATGCGCGACGGCACGCAAAAGGCCGCCGTCGAAACGATGCAGACGCGCGCCGATCTCTACCAGTATCTCGGCTATCACGCCTACGAAGACAAGCTTGATAAGCTCTTCGCGGCGAAGAAATGACTCAAGTTCCGGAGACGAATCGAATGAGCGAAGCAGACAACAGCAAACCGAACGGCGGCACGTTCAAACCGAAGAAATCCGTCGCGCTGTCCG
>NZ_JFHE01000071.1 GCF_000698555.1 Caballeronia grimmiae
GTGTGTGTGGATAGGCGTCTGCAAATCGCGAGAGACCGACTTTGTCGAGGAAATGAAGCGCGCGCTCGCGTGCTTCCGCGCGGCCTAGTTTGCGCGCCACGCGCAGTGGAAACACGACGTTCTGCAATACCGTCTTCCACGGCGGCAGCTGATCGAATTCCTGGAAGACGACGATGCGATCCGCGCCCGGCCCCGTCACGCGTTCGCCGTCGATCTCGATGCTTCCTGCCACCGGATCGATGAAGCCCGCGACTGCCTTCAGCAACGTCGACTTGCCGCAACCCGATGGGCCGAGCAATACGAAGCGATCCGCGCCATACACGTCGAAGCTCACGTCATGCGTCGCTCGAACGAGACGTTCCGGCGTGCGGTATTCGAGCGTGACGTTACGCGCGGACAAGAGTTTTCCGCTCGTGGCAGCGGCGCGGCCGCCTTCGACCGGATAAAGCAAGTGGGGATTTGCAGCCATGTCAGCAACGCATCAAAGCAAACCATCAAGATACCGGCGCGTGCTTCGTGCGCTAAACAATCATTGCGCATATCCAATGCATAAGCATGGATATGCGCCTGAGTGCTTTAGCTGCCGTCCTTAGTCGCGGGGTCGCTGAAGAAATAGTCCTGCCATGACTTCGGCTCGTTTTTGATCACGCCCACGCGGTGCATGAATTGCGCAAGCGCGAACGTGTTCTGAGGCGCGACCTTGAATTGCACCGCCGGGTCCTTGATGACCTTCACGAGCAGATTGCGGTCGATCTTCGCCTGATTCACGCGCAGATAGATATCGGCGGCGTCTTCCGGATGCTGCGTGACGAAGCGCGCGGCATCGGCGAGGCCATCGACGAAAGCGCGATACGTCTTGGGGTTCGCGTTCCTGAACTTCTCGGTGGCGTAAAGCACGGTGGCGGAGCTGGGGCCGCCGAGCACGTCGTATGAATTCAACACGATATGCGCCTTCGGATTGGCCGCCAGCTCTTGCTGCTGGAACGGCGGATTGCCGAAGTGCGCGTTGATCTCCGTGCCGCCCGCGATGATCGCTGCTGCCGCATCGGGATGCGGCACCGCCTGAGTGAGTTTGTCGAGCCGGTCGTATTGCTTGTCGCCCCATTGCTTCGCCGCTGCGTATTGCAGAACGCGCGATTGCACGGATACCCCGACCGCCGGCACCGCGATGCGGTCCTTCTCGCTGAAATCCGCGATGGTCTTCACGCGCGGGTCGTTCGACACGAGGTAATACGGCAGGTTGCCGAGCGATGCGACGCCCTTCACGTTCTGGCGGCCGTGCGTGCGGTCCCAGATGGTCAACAAAGGCCCCACGCCTGCTGCGGCTATGTCGATGGAACCGGAAAGCAGCGCATCGTTGATGCTCGCGCCGCCCGAGAGCTTCGCCCAGTCGACCTTGATATCGATGCCCTGCTTCTTGCCTTCCTGTTCGATGAACTTCTGATCGCGCGCCACGTTGAGCAGCAGATAGACCACGCCATATTGTTCGGCTATGCGCAGCGTGTCTTCGGCGTGGACAGCCGGCACGCCCGCGCCGATCGATAGCGCCAGCGCGGCGGCGAGCGAGCGCCATGCGCCCTTCCCTTGTCGAGAATGCATCGGAAACCCCGTTTTTATGGACTAATCGTGTGCTGTCAGAACGGCGTGTCGCCTTCAATCGTCGTGCGATACAGCTTGCGGCGCTGATCGTCCGGCGTACCGGCGGCGAGATGCATGACCGAGCGGTTGTCCCAGAACACCATGTCATGCTCGCGCCACGCATGGCGATAGACGAACGCAGGCTGCACACTATGCGCGAAGATTGCATCGAGCAACGCGCGGCTCTCGTCCTCCGGCATGCCGATGACGCGCGTCGTGAAATGCTCGCTGACGAAAAGCGCCTTGCGGCCGGTTTCCGGATGCGTGCGCACGATCGGTTGCACGACGGGCTTCACTTCCGCGATCTGTTCCGCAGTGAGATTGGGCCGCCACGGACTGCGCTTTTGCAACTCGGCATATTTGGCGAGGTACGTGTGTTCTGCCGTGCGCCCCTCCACTGCTTGTCTGAGATGCGCAGGCAGCGTGTCCCATGCAAGATGCTGATTGGCGAAAAGCGTATCGCCGCCAGTGGCCGGCAACTCTTGCGCATGCAGCATCGAGCCGAGGCTCGGCTTTTCCTTGTATGAGAGATCCGAGTGCCAGAAATGGCCGGCATCGCCCAGGCCGATCGGCTTGCCGTTCTCGACGATGTTCGACACGATCAGCACTTCAGGATGCCCGCTCAGTGCGAACTGATGCAGCACGTGTCGCTGCAAGGGGCCGAAGCGCCTGCTGAACGCAACTTGCTGCTCGGGTGTGATGCGCTGATCACGAAACACGAGTACGTGATAGTCGAGATGCGCGCGATGGATGCGCGCAAAATCGGCCTGCGAGAGCGGCCTGGACAGATCGAGACCGATCACCTCGGCGCCTAGCGGGCCATCGAACGGACGAATCGTGATGCGTTGCTCGACGGCTTCTTCGGAAGCGTCGTGGGTCGGAGAGAGAATCGTCACGGTTGCTTTGTAAACGGCGAATAGACGAACAATCTACGCCGCACGCGACGCATGAGCAAACAACGATACGCTATTTGGTTATTCGCCGGTACGCTAAGAACTCACTGAGTCATCGAGCGCATCGAAGGGCAATTCGACCTGCACTGGCGCAACGAACGCGTCCGTTTCTCCCGGCACGCTCAACGCACTGACGCGCACGCCGAGCAGGCGCAGCCGCCTATCGAGCGGAATACGTTTCAAACACTCCGTCGCCGCGCGGCGAATTTCGGTGGCGTCGGCGGTTGCGACGGGAATCGTCAGATCGCGCGTGACGGTGCGAAAGTCGTCGAAGCGCAGCTTGATGCCGACTGTTCGACCGACATAGCCCTTGCGTTGAAGATCGTCCGCGACGCGCTTGCATAAGTCAGTGAATTTGGCCGACAAGGTCGTGCGATCGTGCTTCGGATGGAGATCGCGCTCGAAGGTGGTTTCGCGGCTCATCGACTTCGGCGTGGAACTGACGACCACGTCACGATCGTCCTGTCCCTGCGCGATGCGCGCAAGCCACGCCGCATACGTGGAGCCGAAATGAGTCTGCAGAAAACCGAGGTCGGCGGCCGCGATATCCCCTACCGTCACGAGGCCAAGCGCCGCCAGCTTTTCGTTCGCCTTCGGGCCGATGCCGTTCACCTTGCGCGCAGCCAGCGGCCAGATGCGTGTGGGCAGATCGTCCATCGTCAGAATGGTGAGACCGTCGGGCTTGTCCAGCTCGGAGCCGATCTTTGCCAGCAGCTTGTTCGGCGCAATGCAGATGGAGCACGTCAGGCCGGTGGCTTCGTACACGGCGTTCTTCATGCGCTTGCCGATCTCGGCGGACTCTCCCGGCATATCGCTGACGTCGATATAAATCTCGTCGATGCCGCGATTCTCTATTTGCGTCGTGAAACTCGCGATTGCCGCTTTGAAAAGGCGCGAATAGTGACGGTATGACTCGAAGTCAGTCGGAAGCAGAAAGGCGTCGGGCGCAAGTTGCGCCGCCTTCATCATGCCCATTGCAGAAAACACGCCGAATTTGCGCGCTTCGTACGTGGATGTCGTCACCACGCCCCGGCCCGCGTAATCGCGCAGGCGCGCGAAGCGGCGTGTGCCATCGGGAAGCGTCTCCGGCATCGCGTTGCGCCCTCCGCCCACGACGACCGGCTGCCCGCGCAATTCCGGATAGCGCAGCAGTTCGACCGACGCAAAGAACGCGTCCATGTCGAGATGCGCAATACGTTTAACGGGGCTAGGCGTGGCGAGTGTCGAGGGTGACGCGTTCATCGACGGAGGAAAGACTCAAAGGCGGCGAGGCCGGATAGAAAATGGCCTACTGTACATTCATACAGTGATTTTCGCCAGTGCGCCGCCCGATGCTTACTCCGGCGTGCGTTTTTCCGCGAGCGCACGGCGGCAGTCGTCGAATACCTGTCTGACGACGTCGGATTGATAGTTGAGGTCTTCGCTATCGAGAATTTCTTCCACGGCGTCGCGGGCCCAGTCGGCTTCGAGCATCGCGCAATGACGCGTCGCAAGATCGCGGGCAATGGCGGCCAGTTTCGCGATGGTCAGCCAGTCCGCGAACCGCTGATGGCGGTCGAGCCATTTATGCGCCGCTTGCACATGAAACGACGCCGCCGGCCAGTCGCCATTCAGATAGAACGCGCCCAGGCTGCCGCATGTGAGCCAGCAAAGCAATTCGACGCGATCGCGGGCACTGAGAGTACGAGGGACATCGTTCATGGCGGCAGTTCACGAAAGACGTTTCGACGAGAAGCGCTAAGCACGCGCTTACGTTCCGTATTGAAACACGATAGCACGTGATGGTGCGGCGCGGCACTGCTCGCATTACGCGACATCGTGCGCTGACGAACGCTTTCGTCTGCCTCATTAACCGCTAATTCAAGAAGCCTAAGCTGCCTTGCATCGACGGCTGCTACCAGGGCCCGGCAAGTGAGACCGTCGATTCCTCAGTGAATTGTTTATGACGGAGCCCATCATGTTCGAACGCCTTTCTCAATCCCTCGTCGAATTCCTTTCCTCGCGGCGCGACGCCGGGAACGACGCTTACTTCGCTTCTTCGACCGATCTCGCGGACCTCGAGCGCCGCATGCGCCACGTTGAACAAGAAGCGCCCAGCTATACGCTGCCTTTTTGCGGTTCAGTGAGATCGCATGACAATGGAAGCCGCCCTTAACGCCTTGTCGCGTTCAGCGCGCCGCTATTTCGCATCGTCGCGGCCGGGCTGGCCAAGCATCACAGTCCAGCCAAGACCGCGCACATTGCGAATCACGCTCGCACCGAACTTCTTGCGCACCGAATGAATGAGCACGTCGACCGCGTTGCTCTCGACCTCCTTGCCCCAGCCGTAAAGACGGTCTTCCAGTTGATCGCGCGAGAATATCGTGCCGGGGCGTTCCATCAATGCGTGCATCAGAGCGAATTCGCGCGCCGATAGCACGCCTGAAGTCTCGCCGCACGTCAGCGTGCGTTGATCGAGATTGAGATTGATGGACTCGTCGCCCAGACGCGAGACCGCATAGCCCGCTTTTCTGCGCAGTACCGCGCGAATCCGCGCCAGCAACTCGGGCATGTCGAAGGGCTTGAGAAGATAATCGTCTGCGCCGAGATCGAGACCTTGGACCCGCGTGTCGAGGTCGTCGCGTGCGGTGAGGATCAGCACGGGCGTCGTGTTGCCCGCCGTGCGCGCCTGTCGCAACAGTTCGATGCCCGTCATGCCCGGCAAGCCGAGATCGAGCAGCACCACGGTGTATTCGGCGGCGTCCATCGCCTTGCGGCCCGCGTTGCCGTCGCGCACCCAGTCGACGGCGTAATCCGCGTCCTTCAGTGCGCGCATCAGACTCGTGCCGATCTGCACGTCGTCTTCGATCAGAAGAATTCGCATGTTGCACCTTGCTCATCGCAATGGGCAGACGTCAAAGCGCGAAGCGCTGGAAAAGCACGACCGGTCTCGAGCGATTCAGCGCGCCGCGTGGCGAATGAATTGTAGTCGGCGCTCAGGCGGTTGCAGCATTGCTTCGCGCGGGCGCATCGTCCGTGCTTTCATCGACGGGTAAGCCGAGGGCCGCGACGATGCCGGAACGCCCGTCGTCGCGATTGCGCAAACTCACTTCGCCGCCGTAGCGCACCGCGATGGCCTTGACTATCGATAAGCCAAGCCCGCTGCCTTCCACCTCTGCATTCGCGCGGAAAAAGCGCTCGAATACACGCGGCAGCAATGCCTCGTCGATGCCCGGCCCCGTGTCGATGACTTCGACCCACACCATGTCCTTGTCGCGACGCATGCGGACATCGATGATTCCGCCATCGGGCGTATAACGCACCGCATTGGACAGAAGATTCATCACCGCGATGCAGATGTCCGCTTCCACCGCGCGCACGTGCGCGCTGACCAGTTGTTCCGCGCCGACATCGAGGCCGCGCTGAAACGCAATCGGCAGCACATCGGCAATGGCGTCCTTGATGACGACGGACATATCCACGCGCTCTAACACGTTGCCGCTCAACGGCGCGTCCGCGCGCGCCAGTCTCAACAACTGCGAGATGAGACTGCCGCTGCGTGCGATACCGCGCCTGAGTTCGCGAAATCGCTCCTGATTGCCGGGCGCGATATGCGGCGCGAGGTTATCGGCCTGAAGCTGAAGCGCGGTAAGCGGCGTGCGCAATTCGTGCGCTGCGTCCGCAATGAATTTACGCTCGCTCTCTATGGACTTGGCGAGCCGTTCGATCATCGTATTGATGGATCGAATAAATGGCGCGAGTTCCGCAGGCACGCCGACGCTCGGCAGCGGCCTGAGATGCCCCGCGTCGATGGCCTGCACTTCATTGCCGAGCCGGTTGAGCGTGCGCAGCGAGCGCTGCACGACGAGCACCACGGCAATCCACATGAGCGGCAACAGCACGGCAATGGGCCATAGCGTTCGGGTGGCGTTCTCTTCCGCGAGCGCCCGGCGCACGGACGAACGTTGCGCCACCTGAATCGTCATCGTCGGTTCTTCTCGCGTGAAGATGCGCCACTCTTCACCGTTGAACGTGGCGTTCGAGAAGCCCGGCGGCGCATCGGGCGAGAAGCGCAACGATGGATCGGTCGTGCGAAACGGCCCTTCGTAGCCAGGCTTCCACAGCACCACGACGATATCGCGATCGTCCTGCGAGCCGCGCGCCGGATTCTTTGGAATGCCTTCAGCGAAGCCGTCCCGCATGCGCGCCGCCACCTGTTCGAGACGTAAATCGAGCAGCGCATTGATGCCGGCCTTGCTCAGGTGATACGAACTCACCCCCTGCACGATGCCGACTGCGCTCACCAGCAAGCCGAGCGCGACGACCAACTGGTTCCTCAGCGATTTGATCATGTCATTCCGCAGCGTCAAAAGAGTCGGGGCAAGCCGCGCGACCGAACGGCGGCACTTGCATCGATCAATACACTAACGCAGCGTTCGGCCCATCGAATGCCATGACGTTCGACGCATGGCGCCGATGGGCCGGACTATCTTCATCGCTTTCGAGCCGATGCCTCCGGCACGCAGGCGCTTAGTCCTGCGCCTGAATCAGCGGACTATCCTGCTTGTCTTTCGTCACCGCCGCATCGTTGCTGCGTTGCGTCGCGGCTTCATCGGCGGCAATGGTTTGCGTGTTCATGCCTTGCTGCGACGCGGGCGCGCCGGTCGAAGGCGTGTAATGCGGTGCGGGGCCATAGCCGCTTGCAAGCGCATAAGACGCGGCAAGCGAAGCTGCAACGAAGATAACGCCACTGAGTTTGCTCATCATGATCCTGCTCCTGAGGGTTTCATGTATCCACTTCATCGGCCTCATTGCACGGGTTCAGCAAGCGACCTTCCGAAATGTGCACGCAGTCTACGTGCGTGCCTTTACGTTGAAATCCCCCCAGAAGCGCGGATAAGAATGGGCGGGTGATCGTTCCTGTATGAAGTCCTTCGTCTTCAGACGTTGTCCTCGACGCCTATCGATACCGCGCCCGCGTTGATCGTCAAACGCGTGCGCTTGGCGAGCGCATCCTGCGGTGCAGTGCCATCCGCATTCAAGCTCTTCACCTTGTTGAAGATCGTGATGAACTGACCCGCCGTCACCGTTGCGGATGCATAGCCCAGGCCGTCGTGATCCGCATAGAGCATGTCCGGGTTGTTCTGCTGGATGAAGGTATCGAGCACGCCGGAAGAACTGATCAGCGACGCGAGCGGCATGCCCGCCGAGTAGGTCGCCACGTCTCTGAAGAAGGGCCGGCTGCTGATGCCGGCGGCCATCAGATCGACCATGACCGGCGTGCCTGTCGCGGGATCGGGATTGTCTCGCACGATGCCAGCCTGAAACGCATGGAGGTCGCCCGTGATCGCGACGAGGTTCGCGATGCCCTGTGTCTTCACGAACGACATCAGTTCCGCTTTATGCGACGGGTAACCGTCCCATGCATCGCAGTCGAGCACGAAAACCGTGTTCGCAGGCGCGGGCGCAATCGACCGCAAGTCGAGCCACATGCGGTTCATCATCACCTCGTTGCCCCAGACCTTCCACGTCGCGGTGGACGCCTTCAGCGTGTCCTTCCACCACTGGGTCTGCGTGGGGCCGAGTATCGACGGCACGCGGCCGAGACGCTGTGTATCGAGCGCCTCGAATTGTGCGAGCACTTGTTGCGGCACGAAGTAGCGCGAGCCGACGATGTCATTCCCGTTCACCGCATCATGGCCGAGCCCTTGCGCAATCGCCGCCTCGCTGACGACGTGATCGTCCCGATAGAGCCGCTCGTCGGTCATCATGAGATGCAGCAAAGCGCCAAAGCGGAAGTCGCGATAGATGCGGATGTTGTCGTAGTTTGCGTTATTCAGGTCGAACGATACGTCGCCCCAATCCACCGGCAGATATTCGGCCCACGCCTGATTCGCATTGCGGCGGCGCGCGGTCTGCCGCTCGTTCGCGTTCGTATAAGTTTGATGATCCTGCCAGCAGTCGTCGGAGAACTCGTGATCGTCCCAGATCGCGATCAACGGAAAGCGCGCGTGCACCGTCTGCAAGCGTGCATCGCTCCGATACGTGCGATAAAGCGTCCGGTAATCGGCGAGTGAATTCGCGTAGAAACCGCCGTCCGCATGCGGCACGCCGTCAGGCAAGGTGATCAGCGGATGCGCGGGCTCGGCGGCGTCTCTCGGCGAACCAACCGTTTCGTAGATGTAGTCGCCCAGATGCACGACGAAGTCGAGATCGGTTTCCGCCGCCATCAACGTCATGGCTTGCCAGTGATTCGCGCTCCAGTTCTGACAGGTGAACCACGCGAAGCGCAACCGTTCGATGGATGCGTTAGCGGCAGGCGCGGTGCGTGTGGTGCCCATCGCGCTAATATCGCCGCCCGCGATGAAACGATAATAGTAAGTCGTCCTTGCCGTCAGTCCGGTGACTTTCGCACGAACGGTATAGTCGTAAGCTGCCACCGCGCTCAACGCCACGCTCGCCGCGAGTTGCGAGAAATCGGCAAGCGGCGACACTTGCAAAGTCAAGGGCACAGGCTGCCCCGCGCCGCCTGCGTTAGCGACGCATCGCGTCCAGAACACGACGGACGTATCGCGCGGATCGCCGCTCGCGACGCCTTGCGGAAAGGCATAGGCACCCGTGGGCGGCGGCGGTGGCGTGCCGCCATTTCCGCTTCCTTCATCGTCGCTCGAATGATGACAGGCGACGAGCGTCCCCGACGCCGCCGCAACCGTATAGAACGCGGATAAAGACAAGAAGCGGCGGCGGTCCATAAAGCCTCCATTGGAAAGCGGCATCTGTTCTGAGGCTATAAACCGGACCTGTCGCTGTCAAGGAACGTGAGCGTCGTTGCGCACGAAACAGCACATGCGTTTGCTTATCTGGCTAGCGCGATTGCACGGCCCTCAATGGAAATACGAGTCTCGCGGAAGCAATGCCCAGAGCGCCGCCAAGCAGCGTTTCCCAGGCGCGCGCCGCGAGCAGCGGCACCGAGTGCACACCGCTTGCAACAAGCGTCACGATGAGCGCAAACGCAAATGCGCCGCACGCGATGTCATAGCGATCCGGCAAGGCCATCGCGTAGACGATCATCGCGAGCGCGGCCATCGTCCAGACGACAAGCGGCGCGTGCTCGGCAAGCGGCAGGCAAACCAGGCCCACGGGCACGCCGACCAGCGTGCCATAGATGCGCCGCCGCACGCGCTCCGCCGTGCCGACTGCCGATGTCGCGACGACATACACGCACGCGGTAATCGCCCATGCGGACTCGATGAGCCCGACCGCGGCGTTGAGCAGGACCACGACGAGCGCGCCGCATGCGGCTTGCAATCCCATCGCGAATGCAGGCGATATGCTGCGATTGCCGTAGGCGGTTTCGGAAGCGAGCGCCGGCAAAACAACCGGCCGCTCCGCTGGCCCGCTGAGAACACGCGGCACGATAGCGGCGATCATCGCGATGAGCGATGCGAGCGCGATCGCCCATGCATCCGTGAGCGTGAGGTTCATTGCATAGGCCGCCAGCTGACCGATATAGACTTGCGAGCCGACGCCCGCGCCGGTCACACCGAAGCGCTTCAGATAGCCCACGCAGAACGCGCCGGCCACGAGGATCAACTCCGCACCGCCGCGGCCGAACTCGCGAAACATCGGTCCCAACAGCGCGAGCGTCAATGCGCCGAATGCGGCAGCTGCACAGAGTATCGCCAGATCGCGGCTCGATTCCACACGCGTCGCACGCGCTTCGGACACGCTCGCCCACAGTGCAAAAGTCGCTGCAAGCGTGCCGACGGACACACTCGCCGGGGCCTCGCGCGTCACGTCGTGCAAAGCGCCGATCGCCGCCGCGAGACCGTAGGCCGTCACGAGCCGCAAGCCTTTGATGCGTCGATGCGTACCGGGGTCGACGCGATCGAGCCACGCAACCATCGCGGTGATAGGGCGCGCGCGTGCCGGTTGTCCGTCGTCCATCGCGATTCACCTCGAATGCGAGCTGGCCTGCAACGGATTCTAGGCGGTCTTTCTTCGCGTCGTGCGCTTGCCTGCGGCCGATTGCGAAGCGCCGTCCGCATGCGCCGCGGCTTTCGCGATGCAGTCGGCAAGGAGCGTCGCCGCATCGCGAGGAACGCGTCGCGCACGCTCGACGAGACCGATCTCGCGATAGAAGGTGTCGTCGCCGAGATCCAGCGCGACCGCACCGCGCGGCCATGCACCGATGCCCGCCGACTTCGGCACTAACGCGACGCCGGTGCCACGCGCGACGAGTTGCGCGATACCCTGCAATTCATCGACTTCGATTGCATCGTGGACGGCGATGCGTTTCCTGCGCAGGAAAACGTCAACTTGCCGCCCGCCGAACGAGCGGCGATCGTAGCGAATGAACGGCTGCGTTTCGATCAACTCGCGCCATTCGCCTCGCTTCAATGATGCAGGCGCGAGCAAGACGAACGGCTCCGCGACGAGCGTGCGCCATTGCAACTCGGACGGCATCGAGAAAGGCGGACGGATGATGACGGCCATGTCCATTTCGCCGGCATCGACTTGAGCGAGCAGATTGAGCGATACCCCCGGCACGATGCGAATGCACCACGCGGGCAACGTACGCCGGAACATGGCGATGGCATCGGGTAAAAGCACCGCATGTGCCGATGCAATTGCGCCAACGTTGAGCGTCCCGCCACGCTCATCGCTTCCTTCAGGTTCCGCAAGCCGCGCATAGAGTGCGATGAGTTCATCGGCGAGTTCGAGCGTGCGGCGGCCGGCGTCATTGAGCGTGGCGGACCGGCCGGTGCGGTCGAAAAGCGCAAAGCCGAGATGCGCTTCGAGCCGCTGCATCTGCGCGCTGACCGCCGATTGCGTGAATCCGATCTGCGCGCCCGCCGCTGCAAACGTCCCGTGGCGCGCCACCGCGATAAAAGTCGTGAGTTCGCGCAGCATGTTCGATTGATCGATTTCCGTTGAGCTGACTCCCAGAATATATCGTTATTCAGCAGGAATTTTTATCAATAAAATCGGAGCCCTGCTTCTCTCACGTTCAGGAAAGGACCGTCACATGAGCACCCCGCACGACGCCATGCCGCCGTTTCATCTCGCGTTTCCCGTCCATAGCCTCGCTGCCGCCCGCGAGTTTTACGGCGATCTGCTCGGCTGCCCCGAAGGGCGCAGTTCGAACGAATGGGTCGATTTCAATTTCTATGGTCATCAGATCGTCGCGCACCTTGCGCCCGAGGAAGCGGGACATCGCACGACGAGCGCCGTCGATGGCGACGCCGTTCCGGTGCGCCACTTCGGCGTCGTGCTGTCGATTCCTCAGTGGGAAGCGCTTGCCGAAAAACTGAAGGCTGCGGGGACGCGCTTCATCATCGAGCCGCATGTTCGCTTCAAGGGCGAAGTCGGCGAGCAAGCCACGATGTTCTTTCTCGATCCGTCGGGCAATGCCGTCGAGGTCAAGGCGTTTGCCGACATGGCCTCGCTCTTTGCAAAATGAAGACTTGCCGCGTTGCTTGAACGCGCTCAAACAAAAACGGGACGCTCGCGAGCGTCCCGTTTT
>NZ_JFHE01000072.1 GCF_000698555.1 Caballeronia grimmiae
GCCCCTACCGCGCGAGCGGTTTAGTCCGTCGGCCATAAAGAGACACTCGCCCCGGAGGTAACCGGGTCACTCGACAGTCCGCTTCCAACCCGCAAAGGAACACTCGATCGCTGCCCTCATCCGTCGAGTGGCGTCGATGATGGTTTGCCGCTTCGTCGCGTACCGGTGTTTGAAGTTGCGGGTGGGTGTCGCCACACTACCCGTAGAGAACGCCAAGACGCCGAAAGTGGTGAAGCTAAAGCGAGTTGCTTCTGCGACGACGCTAACACTGGGCCTCCCTGCGATCTGCGGCAGTAGTTGCGAAAGGCGCTCCCCACTCTCGGTTCCCCGACCAATCTCACTTTGCGAGGTGCTGCGCGACGAAAAGCGCTGCACGGTCGAGCGCATAGTCGGCTTCATCGAGCGTGCCGGTAAATACCTGGAAGACGTGCGGCACATCGGCGGTGATGTCCAAGATCACGTCGACTCCGGCGTCGCGGGCACGTGCCGCAAGACGCACCGAGTCGTCGAGCAGAAGCTCGTTCGTGCCAACCTGGAGCAAGAGGGGTGGAAAGCCGCACAGGTCTGCATGCACGGCGGGCGCAAGCAATGGGTGATCTGGGTTTTGGCCCGCGAGATACATGGCGCCGGTGTGTCCCATGCCTCCCAGTGTGAAGAATGGATCGACGCCTTCCTTTGTGATCATCGTCGCTCCAGATCGGGTATGGTCCAGACCTGGAGAAAACGCGATGAGTGCGGCAGGTAGCGGTAATCCGGCGTCGCGCGCACTCAGGCTGGTCGTCACGGTCAGCCCGCCTCCGGCTGAGTCGCCAGCGAATACCACGGAGGCCGGATCGACACCATCGTCAAGCAAGCTCCGGTAAGCGGCGAGGCAATCCTCAATTCCTGCGGGAAAGGGATGCTCGGGCGCAAGCCGGTAGTCAAAGGAGATGGCCCGCACGGAAGTACGACGGACGAGTTCGGCGGTGAGGCACATTGCGGTCTGTGGCGAGCCAAGCGAGAACGAACCACCATGAAAATAGAGAATCGTCCCCGCACGGGCCGCGGATTTGGGCTCGACAAGGACGGCGGGGCGGCCGGCAAGCTCTATGGGAACCTGAGTCACCTCGTCAGAAACCGGGAACGTGCCCATCATTCTGGAAAAGTCCTCACGCATTTGCTCAACAGGTAGCGGCTTGAACCCCTGTGGTGCCTTCCGCAACATCGCATCGATTGCGCGGCGCTGTTCTCTACTCATTGAGTGTCCTCGATCGCTAGTTAAGGGTACGTTCACGCATCCCTATGCATTCGCCAGGGCACTGAACCGTTGCCGACCACGTTCAGCTATCCGTCCACAGCGTGGGCGCGGGAGTTTCGCAGTACGGTTCGACGTCTTCTTCCGGAATCATCCCGTCGACCGTACCCGCCATGGCGATCTCAAGGAAGCACATGTCTTTACTGTAGTCGAAAAGGTAGTGCGTAATGCCTGGCGGCATGTTAACGAAATCGCCGGTCTCGACGAAAGTTTGCTTGCCTTCGTACATGAAACGAGCCCAGCCGCTCACCATGTAGATGGCGTGGAACCCAAGCTTGTGGCGATGCCAGCCCGTGCCGTGTTCCGGCGCCTCGTTGGCACGGACAAGATGGATGTCAAGACGATTCCCTGTTGCGTCCCGGATGCCGGGATCGGCGTAGCGGAAGAAATCGCGTAGGCCGGCCTGTGTCCACACGAGGTTGCGTCCTTTGGCGTGGTGGAACCTGTTTACCGGGCCGGAACCGTTGAGGCCAAGCGAGTACTCGGTGGAGCGGGCTGAAAGGGCCTCGCTCTCTTCGTTAGTAAAAGTCGTTGGTAGGGTGTCAGGGTGATGCATCAGAAGCTCCTATTTCCATGCGACGCCGCCGGTCACATTCGACAGGTGGATTTGTTTCCGGCCGCGCTACCGTTTTAGAGATTTGATCTACGAATCCACGGCGCCTGCGGACCGCAACGCTTCCGCAACAATCCGTATGTTCCCCGGCGTCCGCGAGAACTTGGTGGGTATACCAATACCCCGAAGCCGCCCTTCGGTCGGATGGTCGTACTCATAGACCATGCCGATCGCATTCAGATGCCTGTCATCGATCAGGTCGTCGAATTTCGCAATCTCCGAATGCGGAATGTCCGCCGCCTCCAGCAATCTGAGCCATTCCGCCGTCGTACGCGTTGCGACTATTCCTGCCAGCGCCTCGTACAGCGCGTCGATGTTCTCGCTTCGATTAGTGGCGTCCGAGAAATTCGGGTCGCGGGCGAGATCAGCCCGCCCGGCAATCGTGAAGAACCGTTGCCATTGAGCCGTTGTGTAGGGGAGAAGAGCGAGATAGCCATCAATTGTCCGGTATGGGCGCCGATGCGGTGACATAACACGCGCGTAGCCGGAATCGCCTAACGGTGGGATAAACGTTCGACCCGCCAGCTGCTCGACCGCAATGAATGAGACGAGCGTTTCGAACATCGGCACCTCTATCGCCTGTCCTGCCCCGGAGCGTTCCCGCTCGTAAAGCGCCATCGGAATCGCGTAGGCAATCGTGAGCCCTGCGACCTTGTCCGCAAGTATCGTATTCACATATTGAGGAGTGTCATTGTTGCTGGCACCCTGGAACGCAGCCATTCCGCATTGAGCCTGAATGATGTCGTCGAATGCGGGCCGGCCCGCGTAAGGGCCCGCTTCTGAATATCCGTAGGCTCCGCAATAAATCAGTCGCGGGTTCGACTGCTGGAGTGATAGATAATCAAGGCCGAGTCGTTGCAAGGACTTGGGACGCACATTCGAAACGAAAACATCGGCTGCGCGGATCAATTCTTTGAGGGCGGCTAAATCTTTTGCCACCTTAAGATCAAGCATGATTACGCGTTTGTTTCTATTCAGGTTCAGAAACGCAGCACCCATCGCGGGATGACGCGCAGGCGCCGTATGGCGAAACACGTCTCCCTCAGGCGATTCGACCTTGATGACCGAGGCACCCATATCGCCGAGAATTTGCGTCGCGTACGGACCCATCCCAACCGACGTGATATCCAGCACGCGGATTCCTGCAAGCGGCCCCGTCGCCCGCGAGCCGTCTTCGTCAAACATCGCCGTTATATCCTTCCGTTGGTTCGTAGCTTTCATATGTTGCCTTCCTTCATTGACTCGCGGGTATCCGTGCAGCGGATAGCAAATTAGATCGGGAATATTCCGAGCAATACGCACGCGACGGTCATCACGACAGTTGCAGCGAATAAAAACGGTATGGCGAACTTCTGGTGTTCCGATAGCTCAATGCCCGCGAGTCCAACCAGCAGAAACGTCGCAGGCGTCAGCGGACTGACGGGAAAACCGGTCGTCATCTGCCCAAGCAACGCGGCCTGAGCGACCTGGATTGGCGGAACACTTAACTGTTGGGCTGCCCCAGCGATGACCGGCAAGATCCCGAAGTAAAACGAATCCGGATCGAAGATCAGGCTTAGCGGCATCGATATGAGGCCCACGGCAAATGGAATGTGGCCCGCATGTCCGGCAGGAATGAAATGAACCGCGGCATTTGCCATTGCCTTTAGCATGCCCGTACCGGTAATGATTCCAGTGAAAGCGCCCGCGGCAAGCAGCACGCTCGCCATCATCAGCGCCGCTCTCGCGTGTGCGTCGATGCGGCGCCGCTGTTCTTCGGCGTCCGGATAGTTCAGGAACAGCGCAATCACGGTTCCAATCATGAACATAACGACGGGTTCAACTTTGCCGCTGATCATTACTGCCATGAGGGAAACGGTAAGCAGCAGGTTCGGCCAGAAAAGAGCCGGCCGGCGTAGTCTGCGTTCCTGTTCGGACAGTTCGCGCCGTGGCATCTCGAAGCCCGTTCCGTCAAATACGAGACCCAGACGGCGCTCTTCCTTTTTTCCAAGAAGATAGGCCGTCGTGAACACGAAGATCAGCCCGATGCCTTGAACCGCCAGAATGGGACGGAAGATCGTGGTTGCGGGTATGTGCAAAGCCACAGAAGCGCGGATCATGACACCCGTCCAGGGCAGAAAGTTGACACCCGCCGCCATGGCGGCCACGCAGGTTAGCAGCCGCTTGTCCATTTTCATGCGTTCGAACACAGGAAGCATCGCGGGAATCGTAATGAGGAAGCACACCGCTCCAGAACCGTCGAGATGGATCAACAGAGCAAGCAGCGCTGTGCCCATCAGAATGCGCGTGGGCCGACCCCGCATCACCAACAGGATGCGCGTAATAATCGGATCGAGCATGCCGGCGTCGGTGACAATCCCGAAGAACACAATGGCAAAAATGAACATGCCGACTACCGAGGAGACACTCTCGATACCTTTCACGACGAAGGTTGCCGTTCGGAGACCAAACCCGCTAAGGAGTGCGGCAGCGATTGGCACGGTAATCAACGCGGCAAGTGGCGACATTCGCTTCGTCAGAATCAGTATAAATAGCGTCAGTACAGCTAACAGTCCGGTAATCGCGAGCATTATGTCTCCTTCAAACGCTGTTTTATCGAGCGGTCGGCGGCGAGGCCGACGTCGCTTCAAGGTGGTATCAGCGGCTCCATCTGGCTGTGTCGGGGGGGTTGCGAAGCACTTCGGCAGTATCAGGCGCTTGCCGGACGGACAACACGCTCCGGATTTTCTTCGTAGGGCGGCGAGTAGATCACAAGAATTTTTGCGGGCTTATCACTGACGACCGTAATCACATGCATCGAGTCTGCGGGGAAATAGCAGCAGTCGCCCGGCCCGAGTTCCGACTGTTCGCCATTGACCTCGGCTATAGCCCGGCCTTCGAGTACATAGCAAACCTGCTCAATGCCTGGGTGCGCATGCGGCAACGCACCTTTGCCGTTTTCGATAGTTCCGTGCAACACTTCAAGCTGGTTGGAGCCAACGGTTTCGGGGCCAATGAGGCGCCGGTTCAATGTGCCGACGTGATTCGCGGGGTGATATCCGCGTACCTCGTCCAGTCGAACAAAATATCGCTTGTCTGCCATCGTGATACTCCTTGCTGGTCTTTCGCCTTTAGTCGCGATGTCGTCGAGTTCAGGTCGGGGGAAGGTGTTACTCGCCGGCTTTAGTGTCAACTGCGGAAGTCGCAGTCAGGAGGCGCGTTGCGAGTTTGAGATGAGGGCGATCCAGCATACGACCGTCGAGCGTAGCGACGCCATCGCCAGATCCGAACGCTGCCATCACCCGAGTGGCCCACGCCCGCTCTTCTGCTGACGGCGAAAACGCTTCGTTAATGACGCCAACCTGCGCCGGATGAATTGCCGCTTTCGCAGCGAATCCATCGCGCCGCGCAATGTCCGATTCCAAGCGCAACGCTTCGGCGTTATGGATCTCCGCAGGTATCGTGTCTATCGCGATGACGCCCGCGTGAGAGGCGGCGAACAGACACATCGAACGGGCAAGATCGAACACCGGTGTCCATTGCCCGTTCAAATGTGCGGTTCTGGCGCCCACATCGGCGGACAGATCCTCTGCGCCCCACATCAAGCCGTATAAGCGTGACGACGCATCCTTGTAGGTGTTCAGGCTGAACACAGACGTTGCCGTTTCGGTGGCGATGGCAATGATATTGGTCGCGAACGAGTCACCCGGGTACGCTTTTTCGAAGGCATCCAGATACAGGCCAAGCATTCGAACGTCGCACCCGCCACGGCTTTTGGGAAGCACATAGCCATCGGGACGAAACGGCATCGTGGCGGCAAGATCATCTAGCGTCAGGCCGGTTGTCAGATCGTTGAGTCGAATAAAGACGCGCTTTTCGATTGCGTTTCGGTTCTCGGCAAGAAACTCTGCAAGACAACGTCTCGCGTCGGCTTTTCTCTCCGGCGCGACCGCGTCCTCAAGATCGAAGATGACTGCATCCGCTGAACTGGTGAGCGACTTCTCCAGCTTACGCCGGCTGTCGGCGGGAACGAACAGGAACGAGCGAATCACGACGACCGCCGAAGCATCATGGCCGTGCGGTTGCATCTACACACTATCTCGCCAGTCTGGTTTGTAGCGACGTGTTCAAACTCGACGAGGCCGGCGTTAGGACGCGACTGGCTTGCCCGGACGGCGACTACGGTCGTGCGCGCACGAACCGTGTCTCCCTGGAAAACGGGCTTTGGAAACGTAACCTCGCGCAAGCCGAGGTTTGCTAGTGTCGTGCCCAAAGTTGTGTCGTTCACGGTAATACCGACGAGCAATCCCAGCGTGAACAGGCTGTTGACCAGTGGTTTGCCGAACTCTGTCTTCGACGCGAACTCGGCGTCTATATGCAGAGGTTGCACGTTCAAGGTCAGACAGCTGAATAGCATATTGTCCATCTCGGTGATGGTTCTGGACCATCCATGTTCGAACGTTTTTCCTACTTCGAACTCTTCGAAAAAAAGGCCGGCCATCTCATCTCCTACCGCGTCGGTGAGTGTTCAGAGACGGCCGCGCCGGGCAATTGGGCGTCTCACTGCCAGATAGAGTGGACGCAATCGTGAAACACGTCCAATATATAAGCTCGGAAGTTTGATATGTAAAACGTCTCACCATGATTTCAGCTCGCTTGCTTGCCCAGTTTGTCGCGGTCGCGGAAGAACTGCACTTCGGAAAGGCTGCGCTTAGGCTCCACATGGCTCAGCCGCCGCTCAGTCAGGCAATCAGGAATCTGGAGGAGATTGTCGGTGTGGCTCTCCTGAGCCGAAACAAGCATTTTGTCGCGCTTACGCCGGCGGGGGCAGCGTTTCTCCAAGAGGCTCGAGAGCTGCTGGTGCGCGGACAGAAGGCGATCGACGTCGCTCGCCGGGCGAGTCAAGGTTTGACTGGTACCATCACCGTGGGCTTCGTGGGGTCTGTGAGTTACGCGCTTTTGCCCCGAATCCTGCTGAATTTTCGGACGGTTTTCCCGTCGATCCACATCGATCTGAGAGAGCTGACATCGACCGAACAGATTGAAAATCTTCGCGCACACAGGATCGATCTGGGCATTGTCCGGCTACCGCTCAACAACGCGGCTGACATGGAGTTGAGGACGATCGCGACAGAGCGTCTGATTGCGGTTCTGCCGCAGGATCATCGTCTTGCTGGCGCAAGTACCTTGCGGCTCCGAGACCTGGCTGACGACGCATTTATGATCTTCCCAGGTGACAAGATACCGAGTCTGCACGCGAAGATTCTCCTCGCCTGTGAAAAGGCCGGATTCAGTCCTCGCATTGTTCTGGAGGCCTGGCAAATGGCAAGCATGGTCAGTCTCGTGGCAGCGAGGATGGGTGTCGCGTTATTGCCGGCGCAAGTGAGCGGCAGTCCTCATCCGGGGGTTGTGTACAAAGAACTATCCGATCAGTCCGAGCACCTTGAGCTCAAAGTCGCCGCGGCCTGGCGACCGGGTGTAGTCTCCGGTCCAGTGCGCTCGATGCTGTCCATTTTGACGCACGAGGGGGAAGGCACTCAGGCGGGTCGCCCTTGAGTTGGGCAGCGGGCAAGACTCTTTCATAGGTTCGCCGGTTGCAGACGAGCGAATTCGAAACGAATATGTCCATGACTTATCGTTGCCGGAACCAAGGCGTTACCTGATAGCCTGCAGAAGGCAATGGACGCATCGAATCCACCGCACGAGTGGCTGAAGTAGCCCGGAACGGGTGCTTGCGCTGGCGCATATACAACGTCCAACCCATCCGTGAGCATGCTGAACGAGCGACCCAGTGCATTAGCAAAGGCTGCCGGCCGCGGTCAACAGCGGCGGCGGTCGGATGCGCGCCAGTGGTCTATAGCTCGGCATCGGCGCGTTCTTCAGAGCATCATGCCGCCTGAGACCTCGATACGTTGGCCTGTAACCCAACCGTTGCCCTCTGCCAGCAAAGCGGCGGCAGCGGCGCCAACATCATCGGGCAGACCGGCACGTCCCAGTGCGGTCATGCTCGCGACGAGGCGGTTCACCTCTGGGTTGTCTCGGACCATTCCACCGCTGAAATCCGTCTCAATCGCCCCCGGGGCAAGGACGTTGGCGGTGATGCGTCGCCCGGCGAACTCGCGCGCTTGATAGCGCGTCAGCACTTCTACAGCACCTTTGGCGGCCGCATAGACGCCGGATCCGGGCAAACTGAAGCGCGCTAAGCCACTGGAGATGTTGAGGATGCGGCCGCCGTCGTTCAGCAGGGGAGCAAGCGCAGACGTGAGGAACACGACGGCCTTGAAGTGCACTCCGATGACCTCGTCGAACTGCGCCTCGGTCACCTCCATCAGCGGAGCGTGCAGACTGACCCCCGCATTGTTGATCAGAACGTCAAACCGAGATTGACCCCATTGCTCGAGAAGCTCGCGTAGTCGGTCGGCGAAGGCCGGAAACTTGTGGCAGTGACCGACATCTAGCTGCAAAGCGCTCGCACGCCGACCGAGCGCTTCCACGTCTGCGACGACAGCCTTAGCCGCTGCGACGTCGCTCCGGTAGGTAATGACGATATCCGATCCCGCGTGTGCAAGGTGCAGCGCCATGCTGCGTCCGAGGCCACGGCCTCCCCCTGTGATAACCGCGATACGTTGTTCCATGAACGGCTCCTTGTGCAAAGAGCCCTTAGTCTATTGTTCCGTCGTAGGCCGATAAACTGCCGATCTCTGTATGCACCTATCAGAATCCACGAAGAATCATTGCCATGACTAATATAGAGACCATCAGAATCTTCCTGAAGGTTGCCGAGCTGCAAAGCTTTAGCGGTGCTGCGCGGCAGCTTGGCCTGCCCAACGCGACAGTGTCTGCTGCGGTCAGTCAGCTAGAACAGTCGCTGGGCACTCGTTTGCTGCAGCGGACGACGCGTCGCGTTCAGTTGACGCAGGAAGGATCGGCGTTCTACGAGCGCAGCCGCGACGTACTCGACGATTTCGACGAGTTGCGCGCCATGTTCCGCGGCAGTGGGGGCGTATCAGGACGCCTGCGCGTCGATATGTCTGTCGGGATTGCGACTAAGCTTGTTGTGCCCAGACTTGCCGATTTCATGGAACGACATCCACACCTGTCGATCGACCTTAGCACCGCCGACCGCCGCGTCGATGTAGTCCGCGAGGGTTTTGATTGTGTGCTTAGGTCTGGCGCGCTGGACGACTCCAGCCTCGTGGCGCGGCTTTTGGGGCACTACCGCATGGTGAACTGCGCAAGCCGCGACTATCTTCACCGGCATGGGACGCCGCAAGGGCTGAACGATCTGGCCGGACATCGGGTGGTGCATTACGACCCGTTGCTGAGTGGAAGCACGCCAGGCTGGGAGTGGTTCGACGGCGTGGATACGCAGTTCGCGCCCGTGCAGGCGGCGCTGACTGTCAACGGCACGATCAGCTACGCGTCGGCTTGCCGCGCCGGGCTCGGCATCATTCAGGTTCCTGAGGCGGGCGTGCGCGACCATCTTGCGGCCGGCGTGTTGATTGAGGTTTTGCCCGAGTTCCGACCCGCGCCAATGCCGGTGTACTTCGTCTATCCGTCGCGACGGTTCGTCCCCGCACGGACGCTCGCGTTTATGGACTGGCTGCGTACGTTGCTATCGCCTTATATGGATCCAACTGCCCCATACGAGCGAAACGTCTAACGGTCGGCCGCACTTCAACGTGATAGTTTCAGTCATAGGCGCAAGTGACGCAGAGTCGTTCGTGCAGTCCGCGCGCCGTTGGCGTTTCGGCCATCTCTAATTTATGCCAGAGGTCGGGTTAGCCGGCATCATAGCTGTCGCGATTGACGACCACGAACATCCCGGCTGCAGAAACTGCGGTACCAAGGCCCATCGGCCATGATAGTGGCTCGCGAAACATGGCCCATGCCCAAATTAGGGTGACCGGTGGACTAAGAAACAACACGCTCGTAACGCGTGCAGACGAGGACCGCTGCAGACACAACCAGTAAAGGCCGTATCCGCCCAGTGTCGCGAGGAGGGCGGTCCAAGCCACACTCACCAAGAACTCGCTGGAAACAATCGGTGTAATCCGACCCTGCGACGCTTGCAACATGATAAAGATCGGTGCTGACACTAAGCTCTGCAACCAAAGCGTGGCAAGCGGGCTAAGGGCGCTGCGGCTGGAGGAACGTTGCTGCCAGACCGTGCCCGTCGCCAGCGACAACATACCTGCGACTGGCAGTCCGTAGGCCCACACGGGCGCACTGCCGATCGCAAGGGCAGCGTGGCCGACGATCAGCGTCCCGGCAACACCGAGCGCGATTCCGCCCCACACACTAGCCGGCCTAGGCTGGTGCAGGGCGCAGGTCGAGATCAGCACCACGCCGACAGGCAGTAAATCCGCGATGAGGGCAGCGAGACCCGCCGGGACACCCAACTGGATCCCACCCGCGACGCCCGCAAGGTAGCCCGCCATGGCAAGCGCGCCAATGCATGATTGCTGCATCAACACCAGGCGCGCCGCTTGACGGATCTCCTTGGCCACGAAGGGCAGCAGGCCAACGGAAACCGCGATGAGCCGCCACAACGTAACGAGATAGACCGAGGCATAGTCGGCGGAGAAGCCGCGCCAACAACTGTCGTTCGGACGAATTGTGGCGAGAAGGCCCGAACGTGCCGCTCGTGGCGGCAAAGACGGGCTCGCCGATAGAAAAACGAAATGGTTGTAGACGACTGGTCTACTCTCAGATAAAGTTCAGTCATGGCTACCGCAAACACATATGAACCCAGCGACGTTCGCGAGAACATCATCGCCGTTGGGCAACGCATCATCGGCGCGAAAGGCTTCTCGGCGGTCGGGCTAAACGAGGTTCTGTCCGCCGCCGGTGTACCGAAGGGCTCGTTCTACCATTACTTCGGTTCCAAAGATGCCTTCGGCGTGGCCCTGCTGGAAAGCTATTTTGAAGAGTATCTGGCCGACCTCGACAACACGCTCGCCGCGCCGAATCTCACGATGGCGCAGCGTCTGATGAACTACTGGCAGGTCTGGCAACAGACGCAGTCCTTCTCGGACTGTCAGGGCAAGTGTCTTGCGGTCAAGCTGGGGGCTGAAGTCGCGGATATGTCCGAGGCAATGCGTGCCACGCTCAACCGCGGCACCTCCGGCATCATCGCGCGGCTGGCGGGCGCGATCAGAGCGGGGGTAGACGAGGGATCGTTAAGCGTGAGTGAAGACCCGTCAGCGGTGGCGCAGAGTCTGTATGAGCTGTGGCTGGGTGCGAGCGTGATGGTCAAAATAGTTCGCAATCTGCAACCCTTCGAGAACGCGTTGTCAACCACGCGACAACTGCTGCACCTGAATTCGTAACGCAAAGGCGGTACAAGCGGCACTTCTTAAGAAGTGCCTTTTTCAGCGGCATGAAGTAGACGACTGGTCTACTATACCCGTTCACACTCTCAGGGAGCAAGACATGAAGGTATTAATGGTTTTGACCTCGCACGATCAACTCGGCAATACGGGCCGCAAGACCGGCTTCTGGCTGGAAG
>NZ_JFHE01000073.1 GCF_000698555.1 Caballeronia grimmiae
AGCTGTCGGCGCACGTGCGGAAGCAAGGAATATCGTACGCCGTCGAAAAAGGGCGCATCGGGCATCCATCCCGATGCCTCAGTGAGCGCCGGCACACGCGCTGCGCCAAGCGTCGACTGACCATCGGCGAGCACGATGTGCAGGCCGACGCGCAACGACGGACATCGTTTCGCGCGCGTGATCGCATCGGCGGCGGCAGGTGCGGCTACCATGAGGCTCGTGCACGCAAGGATGCCTTCGCGATGCCCGCGCTCGACCGCTTCGTTGACGCGCTCGTGCAAGCCGAAGTCGTCGGCGGTGATGATCAGGCCGCGCATGACGCTATGCTTCATGAGCGCGCAAGAAGCGAAAAAACTCGACGCCTTCGCGCAAGCGTCGCTTTGTCATGTCCCAGCTCGTCAGCATCTCCCGCACGATCTCCCATATCTTCGAAGGCCGGAAATAGAAGCGCTTATAGAAGCGTTCCAGTTCGTGATAGATATCTTCACGGGATAGATGCGGATAGCCGATTGCCGCTAGCTGGACGCCCTCCTTGCTCACGAGATTGATCACCTTGTTCTCCGCGAGCCAGCCGCTATCCACAGCCTGGCGGTAAAGCGCGGTGCCCGGATACGGCGCGGCGAGCGAGACTTGAATCGTATGCGGGTTGATCTCTTTCGCATATCGAATCGTCTTTTCTATCGTCTCTTTTGTTTCACCAGGCAAGCCGAGAATGAAAGTGCCATGCACTTTGATGCCAAGCGTGCGGCAATCGTCGGAGAAGCGCCGTGCGATATCCGTGCGCAAGCCCTTTTTTATGTTTAGCAAAATCTGGTCGTCGCCGGATTCATATCCGACGAGAAGCAGCCGCAAGCCATTATCCTTCATGATCCTGAGCGTCGAATACGGCACGTTCGCCTTCGCGTTACACGACCACGTCACGCCAAGCTTGCCGAGACCGCGTGCGATCTCCTCGACGCGCGGTTTGAAGTCGGTGAATGTATCGTCGTCGAACATGATCTCTTTCACTTCCGGCATGTTTTCGCGTATCCACCTGACTTCTGCAAGCACGTTCTCGACCGACCGCACCCGATAGCGATGTCCACCGACCGTCTGCGGCCAAAGACAAAACGTGCAGCGAGAACGGCAGCCGCGACCCGTATAGAGGGATACGTACGGATAGTTGAGGTATCCGATAAAGTAGTTTCGGATGTTCAGGTCACGCTTATAGATGGGGGCGACGAAGGGAAGCTCGTCCATGTTCTCCAGAACGGGCCTTGCATCGTTATGCTGGATTTCGCCTTTCGCGTTGCGCCAGGACAGACCGGCAATGGACGTGAACGGTAACCCCTCGGCGACTTCCTTGCACGTATAGTCGAACTCCTCGCGGCATACAAAGTCGAGCGCGTCGCTTGCAGTCAGTGAGTTGTGCGGGTCCACCGCGACTTTCGCGCCGACCATACCGATTGTTACCGCAGGCGCAGCTTCCTTCAGATGTTCGGCGAAGAGCGCATCAGCAGGAAAAGATGGCGTGCTCGTATGGATGATGACGACATCGTATTCGCGCGCGATGGTAAGCGTTTCGCCGAAGGACAGGCCGTCCGCCGGCGCATCCAGCACGCGGCTGCCCGGCACGAGAGCGGCAGGCTGCGCGAGCCATGTCGGATACCAAAACGAGCGTATCTCGCGCTTCGCCTGATAACGCGAACCTGCGCCACCGTCGAAACCGTCGAACGACGGGGCCTGGAGGAAAAGTGTCCTTTTCATGCGCGACGTCCGACGGGTGCAATGTGAGTCGAAAAGTGATCAATTCCTGAGCTGTTCGGCGGCGGCTCGTTTTTATCGCCCTGTCCATAGCGTGGCCAATGATCTCGTCGGCTCGCCTGTCCTGTTGATTGCACACCGCGGCGCCCGTCGCTTTGGCTGACCAGCCCTGCGGGTGGTCACGGCCATCTATAGACCGCTGTTAGCCGTGTTGATCCGACGCGGTTGGGCCGCACCGTGACCTCTGGATATCTAACTCCAGAGTCGGTTTATCGCGCAGCGGGGCGACTCGGCCGCATGTGAGGGGACCTCTTAAGCCGCATTTGCGCCTCCCCGTACGCAGCGACCAAACCGCGGGTCACCCGCTCGGACGCGCGCCAGCCAGTAGGCGAGATCGTTCGCGTATTCGTCGCTGTTTAGGCCATCGAAACACCAGCCTCCGCAGACATCCGCGTCGCCGACCAGTAGAAGGCGAACAAGGTTTTGGCGTGCGGAAAGACCGAGTCCGAGTCCGCTTTCATCACCGGAGCGCAGCCAGTTCCGAACGCCCCGCGCAATCGAATCTTCTCTATCGTGAGACTCGTAGCTGAAAACCTGTTTTCCTCTGGTGCGAGCGTTGTGCAAATCGTGAGTCACCACCTCGATGACAAGCTCAGTTAATCGAGAGGACGGCACTTCGGTGATCTGTGCGGCGACCGCGGCCGGGCTTGACATTAATTAATAATGCGAAGGATGGAAAATTTCTGAAAATCATGAAGTTGTCGGCTGAACTGAACGGAAACAAGCAAATTAAGCGATTCGTCCGTCCGACGCTTGAGTGACGCAGATCGGGGATCACACGCGGGTAACGAAAGTTCGATTTAAATACGCGGTAGTTTTCTACGCGCTGCCCGAAGCTACGTAAAACGACGACGCAATTTGCCCGGTCCGGGCGGGTGCAGCGATCCATAAGGAACTCTTAAGCTATGTGTTGGTACGGTAAATTCATTCGTCGCAAACGCAGTTTCTTAGGAAGAAATATGCTACCAGTACCCGTCGAAGCCGTGCTTCGTAGTTCGTGGAAAGACCTTCGCCGACGGGTTTTTCACCGCAGGCATGCCTCTGAAGCGCACGCGGCCTTGACGAATATCGAGTTCAGGCGTGGTAAGACTGACCCGGCGGAGCTAAGGGCAGCAGAAGCCTATGCACGGGATGTATTGGGTAGCGCATGTTATGCGCCGTGGCTGTATGTGTACACCGCACTCAATGGAAGGTTCAAAGAGGGATGGATTCCCGACAACTTCTATGGCTGGGTGGTGGTCCCTCTACTGAAGGGGCACTATGGTAAGGTTTCCGAACTGAAAACGATGTCGCGGCAGCTATTTCAGGACGACGTCTTTCCTGACATTGGCTATCACGTCAATGGGATTTGTTTTTCCCCGGACTACGCGGCGATTCCATGCTCTGACCTAGAGCAAACACTTTTCAGCAACACCGACAAGGTCGCCTTTAAATCGGATCAAACGGGTCAAGGAAAGGGTGTCATCATACTCGACCGACAGGACTTCGGTGCAGTCACGATCCGATCGCTCGGCAACGGCGTCTTCCAACGCTTTATATGTCAGCATCAGACTTTCGCTCAGTTCGGTTCTGAAGCCGTCGCGACGATTCGTTTCACCACAGTAGTAAACGACGGCGGTGCCGTGTCTCTTCGTGCTTGTTACTTGCGTCTTGGGCGCGCCGCGGACGGTCATGTCCGGCCGGACACCGAGGTTTGCGTGTCGGCTGACTTGACCGATGGTGGCCTGCAAAGCACTGGCTACCAGAGCGACTGGACGAATATCGACGCCCATCCCGATTCAAAAGTCCAGTTCGACGGGTTAGGCTTGCCGAGGTTTCGACAATGCGTCGATAAGGTACTCGAACTGCATGCGAAGTTTCCATTTGCACGCTGCGTTGGGTGGGACGTAACCGTCGATGTCACCGGAGAGATTGTCGTATTGGAGTGGAACGCGGAATACAACGACGTAAAGTTTAGTGAAGCCACTCAAGGACCATGCTTCGCTGACCTCGGGTGGGAAAAGCTTTCACAGCCGGGCTGTAATAAATAAAATGTAAGCGATGAACGACGGCGCCCAAGCGGTGCCGTCGGCGCATCTGTACGCTTTGCCGCGACTCGGGTCGCCGCGCGCCAATAGCTGGTCTTCGAATAGCATGCGACGTATTGACGGCATTGAAAAAAGCGTAGCAAGTCCGCTCGTGGCCGAACCCAGAACCTTTGCAGCCGGACATGCTCTTCCAGAGAGCCAGATAAATGAACTGCCCTTCGAGAACTTCCTTTGACGCTGGTTGCAGTGTCGTAACAGCTCGCTGACAATGATGCAGGCGTGCTATTACGCAGATGTCTCAAAGCGCGGATCACGTTGCGGTCCACAGGTCGGGCTTGCGGTCGTGAACCGACACATCGCGACTGCGGCGCCGTTCACAATGGGCGCGCGCTCGATGGATCGGCCGGCAAACTTCACCTGCCCAATGCCTTGCCGGAGGCCGCCACAACGCTTCCCGATGCCTCATTGATGCAGAATCGGCGCAAAGGCCACAACGACACGACCTGAATACGATGGACGACCAAGAATCGCTTTCCCTGGCACTGCCCGACGGCACCAAGGTCTCTGCTCTCCTCCGAGTGCCGGAGGACGCGCGAGCCCTGTATGTCTTCGCGCACGGCGCCGGGGCGGGCATGCAG
Organism: Caballeronia grimmiae; assembly: GCF_000698555.1. Lineage (GTDB taxonomy): Bacteria > Pseudomonadota > Gammaproteobacteria > Burkholderiales > Burkholderiaceae > Caballeronia > Caballeronia grimmiae. The sequence continues at coordinate 4,469 of NZ_JFHE01000073.1, forward strand.
CACGCCGGCATGTCGTCATTGGCCGACGCGCTTGTGGCGGCCAATGTCGCCACTTTGCGCTACCAGTTTCCGTACATGGAGCGGGGCTCCAAGCGGGTAGACTCGCCGGCCGTGGCACATGCTGCCGTGCGGGCAGCCGTCGCGGAGGCCCGTCGGCGGCTGCCAGCCCTGCCGCTCTTCGCGGGCGGCAGGTCGTTCGGCGGACGCATGACGTCCCAGGCCCAAGCAATCTCCCCGCTCGACGGCGTCCGTGGTCTCGCTTTCGTCGCGTTCCCGCTGCACCCGGCGGGCGCGCCCGGCGTGGAGCGGGCACAGCACCTGGCGGACGTCACCGTGCCGATGCTCTTCCTGCAGGGCACGCGCGACAAGCTAGCCGAGCTTAAGCTGCTGAGGTCGGTCGTCGAGACGCTGGGGCCACGCGCCACGCTGCATGTGGTTGACGACGCAGATCATTCGTTCCACGTGCGCGCGTCCTCCGGCCGGACCGACGCGGAGGTCGTGCTCGAACTGGCACGGACGATGTCGGCGTGGTTCGTCGCCCAAGCAGAGTCCGTGCGCGATACCTGAGCAAGCGCAAGAATGCTTGTAGCAGAGTAGGACGGCGAGCCGGCGAACTCGCGGCGCTGCCCTCGCCCGCTCAATCCCTTCGCTATCCGCAGATGGTCAGTCGCATAGCCACGATAAGCGACGCCTGCCGCGTCGGCGGCGTTTCCCAGTGCCGAGTGAGTGAATTTGTCAGAACCGCTTGCGGTGATCCGCCCGCGGAATTGTGGAGGGCATCTGCTTTGATCTGGCCGGCGCCGACCCGTGAGTGACCGCTTAGGGATGCGGCCGGAACTAGACTCGCGGAGCGTCGAACAACACGCATGGGCCGGCCTCGCGTAGTAGCTACTTGTTCAATTTTTCAGCCTCGCTCGGCTCCTCGCTGGGCTTGTAGCGCGGCCTGGGCTGCGGCAGCAGAAAGAAGGCGACGCACAGCAGTGCAATGGCCACTCCGATGCGCGACGCCGCGATCGCGACGGGAACTGCAGCGATCTGGACCAGCGTCGCAACGCCGTAGCGGCGCGTCATCTGCTGGAGGAAATCGGGCGCGAGCCGTTCGTCCATCAGCCGGCGGCCCGGCATTGCATAGAACCACTTCGCCATCCAGGTGCAGGCGGTCAGGGCAAGACCGGCAACCAGGGTCACTGACGCGACGGGTTCGAAGCCCGTGCCGAGGTGGAAGCACCAGACGCGGATTGGATAAGGAATGACGACGATCGCCAGCAGGAACACGAGGTTGATCACGCCAAACCAGTGATCACTCTTCGCATAGATGCGGCCCGAATAGTGGTGTTGGAGCCAATAGGCCCCGATCACGACATAGCAGAGAACGAGCGCGAGATATTCGCGCCACTGCTCTGCCATGGCCCTTGCCAGGTCGCTGTAGCCATTCGCGCCCTCAGGAGATCCGGGGACCTTGATCTCGACGATAAGCAGGGTCAGCGCGATTGCGAAGACCGCGTCGCTGAATCCCTCGAAGCGGTCAAGTCCGCGCTCCGCACCATGCGTTTCCGCGTCGGCAGGCTGGTTGCGCCTATTACGTAGCATCATGTGGGTCTTTTAGCGCACGCCAGAGCCGCTCCACGCGGCACGGCACGGCCATCCTTGTTGGACGATATGAATTACGTCCTTGCATGGAAAAGTCGCGAACGAAGCATTGATTGTCCGCGACTAAGTATGACCGCTTTGGGCCGTCTTGCGGCGGTGCCATCCGCGACTTGCTCGCCCGAAACCGGCCATTGAGCGAGGGCAAACAGACCTCTCCTAGCCAAACTGGATGGCAAGCTCGAGCGGCCGTTGATAACCGGTTCCGGAAGTCGCGGAGCGCATTAGCGCCCTAGACGATGAGGTCGAAGACGGACCTTTGTTCCTTACTACTGCTGCGAGCCGCTGTGGGACATGTAGATGGATCGCTCGCAACCTACGACGCCATCCGTCTCTCCCGATCAACCTCACGTGGGCTGCGCCACACTGCCCTTCCGGCGAACACTGGATTGCCGCAACGCGGATCCGGGCGTTGATGCACGCATAATCCATTGTCATAAGCCGGTGCGGACGGCCGTTAGAGTGACGTTCAACGATTCGCAGCAGCGAGGAAACGCGCGCGCATCGGCTTGAGCATGAACAGGGCGAGCACGGCGGTGACGATATCCAGCGTGATTGCCGATGCAAATACCGGCGTCCAGCTGCCCGCATGCTGATGCAGCAACGCAGCGAGCGGTCCGCCGAAGATGGAGCCGATGCCTTGCGAGATATAAAGCCAGCCGTAGTTCTCGGTGGCGTGGCGCGTGCCAAATGTATCCGTCAACGTCGACGGAAACAACGAGAAGATTTCGCCCCAGCCGAAAAACACCACGCCCGAGAGCAGCACGAATAGCACCGCGTTGTCGCGTGTCATGAGCCACAGCGCCATCGCGACGCCTTCGAGCACGAACGCAAAAAACATCGTGTTTTCGCGGCCAAAACGGTCGGACACCCAGCCGAACAGGGGTCGCGTGAGGCCGTTCGTGAAGCGGTCGATCGTCAGCGCGAGCGGCAACGCGGCCATGCCGAACACCATCACCTTGGTGATGCCGAAGTCGGCGGCAAACGTCGCCATCTGCGACGTAACCATGAGGCCCGAGGTGGACATCATCGTCATCATTGCGAACATGAGCCAGAAGAGCGGCGACTTCATCATTTGCGACGGGCGGAGATCCGGCACCTTCGATGCCGCGGCGAGCGTCGCAGCCTTCATCGGTGCAACGGCGTTCGGTGTGCGCAAGCCTTGCGACGCCACGAAGCCGACGACCGCGAACGCGATACCGTAGATCCACAGCGTTGCATCGATACCGCGCGACGCAAGCGATGCGGTGATGGGGAACGTCGTCACGATCGCGCCCATGCCGTAGCCCGCTGCAACCGCGCCGGCCGCGAAGCCGCGCCGGTCGGGGAACCAGCGCACCATCAGGCCGACGACGCCCACATACACGATGCCCGTGCCGAGACCGCCGACGAGACCGTAGGTGAGATAGAGCATCGACGTGCTCGTCGCCATGGATGCGAGCACCCAACTGAGGCCCGACATCACCGTGCCGAGCGAGATCAGAAGACGCGGGCCGAAGCGGTCGATTAACTTGCCCTGAAACGGCGAGAAGAACGTCTGGAGAATGATGAGCAGCGAGAACGTGACCTGTAATTCGGGCAGCGGCACGCCGAGCTTCGCGGAAAGCGCCTTCGTCAACAGCGTCCATACGTATTGCGGACTCGATATCGCCATCATGCAGACGAGGCCGAGTGCGAGTTGCAGCCAGCGGTTGTGGGCCGCCGCGGCAGGCGAGATCGAGGCATCGTCGTGCAGCGTTTGGGTGCGTGTGTTCATGTGCTTTCCCCGGATGATGCGGATAAAAATGGATGAGCGCCGCCCTCCGGCGCCGACGAATGCGGAACCGGATGACTTCGCAACTTCGTGCGTGATGCGGTGTTTAAGCGCTAAAAGCCTGCACAGGCGCCATCGCTTCTCGGGTCGTGACCCGCTTCGAAAGAACCATCAGGATACCGAATGATTGCGCCGGCATGGCCCATCGCTTCGTCGTAGGCGGCGAGCACTTCGACTTCGTGGCCGAGCGCGCGCAATGCGTCGATGGTCACTGCCGGGAAGCGCGCTTCGAGCTTGAGCGAATCGGTCGATTGGCCCCACGTGCGACCGAGCAGCCAGCGCGGCGCATCGATAGCGGCCTGCGGGTTCCAGCCGAAGCGCGCGATGCGCGAAAACACCGCGCTCTGCGATTGCGGCTGACCGTCTCCGCCCATGTTTCCGTAGACCATCGTGCGGCCATCGGCGAATTGCGCGAGCGCGGGATTCAGCGTATGGAACGGGCGACGTCCCGGCATCAACGGATTGAGCGACGACGCATCGAGCGAGAAGCTGCATCCGCGGTTCTGCCAGTTGATGCCCGATTGCGGCAGCACGATGCCGCTGCCGAACTCGTGGTAGATGCTCTGGATAAAGCTCACCGCGACGCCATCGCCATCGATCACGCCCATCCATACCGTATCGCCGGGACCGCGTCCCTTGCCCCACGATGCGGCCTTCGACATAGACACCTGTTGTGCCATTGCATCGAGCGCGGCGGGATTCAGTCGCGTGATCGGATCTATACGCATGTGGTCCGGATCGGTGACATGCTCGTCGCGAATCTTGAACGCGAGCTTCGTCGCTTCGACGCACGCATGCACGAACTCGGGACCGAGCGGGTCCATGTCGTCCTTCAGCACGCGGTCGAGCACGCCGAGAATAAGCAGCGAAACGAGGCCTTGCGTCGGCGGCGGCATGTTGTAGACCGTGCCAATCGTGTGCTTCAGTTCGAGCGGCGTGCGTTCGCGTGCGCGATGACGTTCGAGATCTTCCAGCGTGATAAGCGTTTCCATCGACGACATGTCCCGCGCGATGCTACGCGCAAGGTCGCCGCGATAGAAGTCGTCGAGGCCTGCATCGGCGAGTTGCTGGAGCGTCGCGGCTAGGCGCGCGTTGACGAAACGTTCGCCCGTTTGCGGCGCGCGATCATCCGGCATGAAGGTCTGCGCAAAGCCAGGCACATGCTGCAGTTCGCCGCGCTTGGCCGCGATGCAATCGGCCTGGCTGCGCGTCACCGGAATGCCGTGCTTCGCATAGTGAATCGCATCTTCGAGCAGGCGCGCCACGGGCAGCTTTCCGTCGAGCGAGCCCTTCGAGAAGCGCTGCGCGAAGTCCCAGCCGGAGACGGTGCCCGCAACCGTGTTCGCCGCGAGCGGGCCACGCGTGGGGATCGCGTTGAAGCCGAGCGCGCGATACGTGTCGATGTCCGCGCCCATCGCGGCCGCGCCGCATGCCTCGATGCCGATAGGCGCATGCCCCGGCCGCGAGATGAGCCAGAAGCCGTCGCCGCCGATGCTGTTCATGTGCGGATAAACCACCGCGATGGTCGATGCCGCCGCGATCATCGCTTCGACTGCATTGCCGCCTTCGCGCAGCACCGCAAGCGCGCTTCGCGACGCGAGCGCATGCGGCGCGACCGCCATGCCGCGCATTCCGCGCGTGGGGTTCAAATAGTTCGCCTTGACCGGCGCGTGTGTTGCAGTGACTTCAAGAGGCATGACGTTTCCTTGTATACAACGAAAACCTTCGATGCCAGATTCGTGCCATGCGTCGGTAAAAACCCTGATCGGCCTTATCGGATAAGGCTTTCAGCGTTGCATGGAGAATGAACGGAAGCGCGCCGCGCGCGCCGTCAGATGGTGCGCCGCAGCCTTGCCGGTGCGTGGCCGCTGAAGTCCGGCCTCGTTTCGGTGCGCGCGGCGAGGAGGCGTTGCATCGCGAGGCCGCGCACGCTCGACTGGCTTCCCCCTATGTGCTGCGAGACGAGTCGAACGCTCGTTGTCGCATCGCCGGCCCGGATAGCATCGAGAATCGCCGCGTGTTCGTCGTAGGTATCGGCGATGCCGTCGCCCTGTATCAGATCAAGCCGCCGCACCACGCGGATGCGGTCCGTCACGCGCTGCATGGTCGCGGTGAGTTCGTCGTTGCCGGCAGCGGCGACGAGCGCATGATGCAGGGCTTCGTCGAGTCCGACGAGCGTGCCGCCGTCGGTAATGCGTTGCGCGCGCCGAACCTTCCATACGCGGTCGAGCGCGTCGACCAGCGGATGCAGTTCGGCCGATTGAGCCGCTTCGCCGCAGAGCTTGCGCACGGCGAAGGTCTCGATCATCTGGCGCATTTCGTAAAGATCGTCGAAGCGCTTGTTGTCGATGGGCGCGACTTCCCAGCCGCCGCGCACATAGCCGCGCATGAGGCCATCGCTTTGCAGGCGTTGCAGCGCTTCGCGCGCGGGCGTGCGCGAGACCGCGAAGCGCTCGGCGATCGCGCCTTCCGTGAGGCGGTCGCCGGGCAAGAGCCGCATGTCGAAGATTTCGTCGCGCAAGGCGTAATAGACGCGGTCGGCCCGAGAGCGCGCGGGGGTGTCGTCGAGCGGACGCGTCAGCTTGATATCGGGCATGGCGGACAGCTTAGCAAAGGAAGACGCGTCGCCAATAAATCGACATCAAAAGCTATTCGACCTATCGAAGTAAGTTGGACAATGACTGCCGAGTCGCTTTCATTCTCCAACGCATTCCTTGCATTTAATTAGTATCAACCCTGAGGCCGGTGCAAGTGCTTCGTACAGGGTCTTTTGTCTTTCTGCTACATACCTCTCGATAGCCGCCGCCCCCATTGCCTCCTGCGGCTGGATCGAGGCCCGCTTTGGCTGCTGCAAGCCATCTTGCCCTTCCCCCGGTACCCGATGCGTGGTCAATTTTCCAGAACGGCCAGCGCCATTAAGCCTTCAACTTTGACAATGGATCTGCGGTTCGGTCGCGAATCTAGGAAGTAGGTCTTTGGGGTCAGTGATCGGATAAGCAAAAAGGTTCTTATGGCCAGAAGCCGTCGAGACCTTAAAGACCCCGCAGGTGCCATCGCCGCGGTTTGGACTTCTGCGCAACTGCATGTGCATGCTCTCAATCGC
>NZ_JFHE01000074.1 GCF_000698555.1 Caballeronia grimmiae
GAGCATCGCAAGAAATTCGTCCTTGCGGCGGTCCGCGTCGCGCAACAGCATTTCGGCGGCCTTGCGCTCGGAAATATCGTTGACGATGCCCGCGATACGCACGGGCCGCCCATCCGCGCCGCGCACCTGCGACGCACGCTCGGCCACCCAGCGCGGCCCGCCGCGCGCCCGCGCGATGCGATATTCGACGTGATACGGCGCGCCGCTCGTCAGCAATTGCCGATACGCCGCCGCCACGTGTTCACGGTCCAGCAAGTGCACGTCGCCGGACCAGTGATCCGGGCCGGGAAGCGGCGCCGGCGCGCCTTCGCCCGAATCCCACAGCCGCGCGTAGGCGGGACTGACGTAGAGCAGTTGATTGGCGGCGGGATCGAGCATCCAGAAGACATCGTCGATATTGTCCGCAAGCTGCCGAAAGCGTTCTTCGCTCTCGCGCAGCGCGCTTTCCGCAAGCCGCACGCGCAGCAGCGCGCGCACGTGCGCGATGAGTTCGGCCGGTTCGACGGGTTCGGTCAGATAGCTGTCCGCGCCGCCTTCGAGACCGCGAATGCGATCGAGGCTATGCACCGCCGCCGCCGATGTCTGCAGCACCAGCGTCCCCGCGGTTTCGGGCGACGCCTTGATCTGGCGGCACACTTCAAGGCCGTTGATATCGGGCAGCTTGACATCGAGCAGCACGAGATCGGGCGATTCGGCGCGCACGCGTTCCAGTGCGGTCGTGCCGGTCCCCGCTTCGATCACGTTGAAGCCGGCCCGCGACAGGATGCGGGTCTTCGCGTACCGCGCGCCGTCGTTATCGTCCACGTTGAGGATCAGGACCTCGCTCCAGTCGCTCGTCATGATGTCGTTCCTTCCCCGCGAAGCGTCCCGTTCACTCTGCCCGACACCATGTCCAACACGCTCGCCAGTTCGCCGCCCGAGATCGGCTTCTGCACGAACGCTGCCGCGCCGAGCGCGCCCGCTTCATCCCGATCTTCCGGTTCGCCGAGCACGACGACAGGAATGTCGCGCGTGGCCGCCTGCGCGCGCAGCGCCGCAAGCCAGATCCACGCCTCCGACGGCGCGGGCCGCACGGCCAGCAGCAGCGCGGCGGGCGGCGTGCGGGCGAGCGCGCGGCTCGCTTCATCGAGCGTCGCGGCGCTCGTCGTGCGATACGGCGATTGCCGCAGCACGGCTTCGCAGTCGAGCCGCTCGATCGGATTGCTTGCGACGAGCAGCACCGCCGGTCCCGTGTCGCCGTGTGTGGCGCTTTGCGCGGCTTCGGACTCGCCATAGAAAGCGGGAATCGTCGCGCTGAAGGTCGATCCGCGCCCGAGTTCGCTTTCGAGCGATACATCGCCGCCGAGCAGCTTGCATAGCTTGCGGCACAGCGGCAGCCCGAGTCCGGTGCCTTTGACATATTGCTGAAGCCGGTTCTCGACCTGGCCGAACTCTTCGAACACGACCTGCTGATGCTCCGGCGCGATGCCGATGCCCGTATCCGTCACCGAAAACGTGATCAGACGGCGCCCTTCGTCGTAGCTCGCGGACACGCGCACTTCGCCGCGCTCGGTGAACTTGAGCGCATTCGACACGAAGTTGCGCAGCACCTGTGCGACCTTGGCTTCGTCGGTGCGGATCGGCGGCAAGCCCTCGCATGGCTCGAATATCAGCTCGACGGTATTGCCCGGCGTGAGCGGCCGCAGCATGCCGCGCAGCGCGGAAAAGAGCGTATCCACTTCGAACTCGACGGCGCGCACTTCGATCTTGCCCGCTTCGATCTTCGCGAGGTCCAGCAGATCGTCGACGGTTTCGGACAAGTCCTCCGCCGCCTTGCGGATGAAGCGCACCTGCTTTTCCTGCTCTTCCGTCAGCTCGCCGTCGATGCGTTCCAGAAGCAGCTTCGAGAGCGCGCGGATCGACGAAAGCGGCGTGCGGAATTCATGGCTCATGTTCGACAGAAACCGCGACTTCGACTCATCCGCGCGGCGCAGATGATCCGCGCGCGCATCGAGTTCCGCGTACAGCGCGACGACGCCGCGGTTCGTGTCTTCGAGTTCGCGCGTGAGGCGCGTCAGCTCTTCCTGGCGCTCGCGCAAGTCGGCGAGCGCGCCGATCAGTTCGCGATTCTGGCGCGCGAGTTCGGCGGTCGAGTCTTCGTTGTCCTGGCGGGCGAGCGTCGCCGCGACCGCGTGCGCCGCTTTCGCATCGGGCGATGCGCTCTCGGGCAGCGCCTTCGCGAGCGAGATGGAGGTGCCGCCGTCGGGATCGTCGGCGATCGCGCATTGCTCCATCAGCCGTTGCGCGGCGAGCAGGCCGAGCGCGGCTTGCGACGCGTCGTTCTTCATCGCGCGAAGACGCTCGCCCGCGCCCGCGCCGGCGCGAAAGCGCACGACGAAACGCGGCGGATAGGTCGCGTTGTCGAGCAGAAATTCCGCGCGCGCGTGCGGGCCGGCCGCCAGCACCGTGCGCGCGGCTTCGAGCACCGACGTGGAGATGCGCGTCTGGTCCTGCGTCGAGAAGCCGAGCGCGGCGCTTGCATCGCGCGCCTTGCGACGCGCCGCGACGATATCGCGCTCGCCGTCGATCTCCATCGAATAGAGCGCGAGCGCCATCATGCGGCTCCCGTCGCCCGTGCGACGAACACGGTCACGTCGTCGCGGCCGCGCGAGAAATCGCGATACAGCACGGCGGCGGCGAGCGCCGGATGCCGCGCGCCCAGGCCCGGATAACGTTCGAGATCCCAGCGCGATCCGAGCCCGTCCGAATGCAGCACGACGAGCGAATCGGGCGGATAAGGCACATCGAACTGCTGCGCGCGCCGCGCCGAATGCCCGACGATGCCGCTATGCGACACCAGATGCCGGTGCGAATCGTGCGTCCACACGCTCGCCGAGATATTGCCGATGCCGGCGAAGGCGACCTTCCCGCCCGCCGCCGATGGGCCCAACGGCATCCGCGCAATGCCGACCGCCGCGCCGCGCGTCGGACGCAGCGCCTCGTTGGCAAGCTCCATGATGCGTTCGAGCGGCGCGTCCCCGTGCGCGCCGAGCACGCGCGCCGCCTCGATTGCGGCGACGTTCGCGAGTGGGCCGTGGCCGAGACCGTCCGCGACGAGCACGGTGAATGCATCGTCGCCGGCGTGACAGGACCATGCATCGCCACTGACGGTTTCCGTGTGAAGCGGCAGATTCACGACGCCGTAGCTCACGCGCGCATCGTGCGCGGATGCCGTGCTCGGGCCGTTCCAGCACACGACGCGCAGCACCGTGCCGTGTCCCGGCATGCTCCAGATATCGAGCTCGCCCGACAGACGCCTGATCGCGCCCATGCCGTTGCCGGGGCTGCCGGCCGTCGTATAGCCGTCTTCGAACGAACGATACAGGTCTTGAATGCCCGGCCCGCGATCGATGCACAGCACTTCGATGCCGTATCGCTGCGGGCCGTCCAGCAGCGGGCGCACGAGCAATTCGCCGCTGCCCGCGTGCTTCAGCAGATTCGTGCCGCATTCCGTGACGACGATCGCAAGCTGGCCCGCGACCGTCTCGTTGAAACCGAGTCCGCGTGCGAGTTCGCCGATCGAGCGTCGCGCGAAGGCGATCTGACTCGCCTCGGCGATCTCGTACCGCTGCTGCGCCGCCATTGATTCCTTTAGAACGGTTTCCATTTGGTGATCGAGACGTGCGTGCCCTCACCCGGCGCAGAGCGGATGTCGAACTCGTCGCACAGGCGTTTCGCGCCGCCGAGGCCGAGCCCCAGGCCGCTGCCCGAGGTGTAGCCGTCCGAGAGCGCGCGGGCGATGTCGGGGATGCCGGGTCCGTTATCGACGAATTCCAGTTTGAGGCCACGGCGGCCATTGCGTTCGACGAGCGTGCAATGCACGTCGCCGCCACCGCCGTAGATGAGCGTGTTACGTGCCAGCTCACTCGCCGCCGTCACGAACTTGGTCTGATCGATGAGGGACAAGCCCTGCGCCACGGCCTTCTCGCGCACGAACTGGCGCAAGCGCACGATCTGCTCGTCGGAGCGGATCGGCAGCGTATCGGGCGGTGACGAGGCGGCCGGCATGGCCGTTGGATAGAAGGTCATCATGGACTGGTTCACTTGCGGCCGTCAGGCTGCGCCGCCGCCGGTGAGAAGCGCCATGCCCTTTTCGACGTTGAGCGCGGTCCGCACGCCCGACAGCGTGAGCCCGAGCTCGACCAGCGTGATCGCGACCGAAGGCTGCATGCCGACGACGACCGTCTGCGCGTCGAGCACGCGCGCCATCGCCGCGGTATTGCCGATCATGCGCCCGATGAAGGAATCGACGACATCGAGCGATGAAATGTCGATCAGCACGCCGTTCGCACCGTCCTTGACGATGCGGCTCGTCAGATCGTCCTGCAGCGTGAGCGCGAGGCGGTCGTGCATGTCCACCTGAATGGTGACGAGCAACAGCTTGCCCATCGTGAGAATTGGAATGCGATCCATCGCCTGGCCCTGTTCAGTCGCGTTGCATGCTGTTGAAGAACTCGCGCGCCGTCATTCGGGCGACGACGAATCGTGCATGCCGGCGGCCGCGCCGTTGCGCGCCGCGTGCTCCTGCGCGCCGGCCATCGTCACCGACTTGCCGGTGCGCTGCAACGCGACGACGAACGCCGCCGCGAGCGTGGCCTTGGTCGTCACGTTCGACAGGTTCACGCCGAGATGCACGATGGTCTGAGCGATCTGCGGACGAATGCCGCTGATGATGCAGTCGGCGCCCATCAGACGCGCGGCGGCGACCGTCTTCAGCAAATGCTGCGCGACGAGCGTATCGACGGTCGGCACGCCGGTGATGTCGATGATCGATATGGCCGCGCCCGTCTCGACGATCTTTTGCAGCAGGTTTTCCATCACGACCTGCGTGCGCGCGGAGTCGAGCGTGCCGATCAGCGGCAGCGCGAGGATGCCGTCCCACAGTTGCACGACAGGCGTGGACAGTTCGAGCAACTCTTGTTGCTGGCGCACGATCACTTGCTCACGGCTCGCCTGGAACACTTCAGTGGTGTACAGGCCGAGTTCATCGAACAGTGCGCTGATGGTCCACGTCAGATCGGCGAGCATGGCGGGTTCGTTCGCCAAAGCGGCGCGCAAGCGTGTCACGAGCGGCTGCTTCAGCGAGAACACGAACATCGCGGTTTCAACCGGCGAGAAGCCCTGACGCGCACGCTGAGCGGACATATCCGCCAGAAACGCGCGCACTTCGTGCCATTCGGTTCCCTTGAAGTCCACCCGGTCCGAAGCGCTGAGCACCGTCAGCAGCAGCGAGACAAATTGCGAAAACTGATTGCGCAGCTCCGCTTCGCCGACGAGTCCGCGACGCGACGCGATGGCGTGCTGCTTCGTGATCCATTCGTTCAGCAGTTCCGTCTGGTTGTTGCCGAATACCTGGGCGAGCCGTGCTCCGCCGACCATTTCCATGCCGAGTTCCCTGTGCGAATAGTGATTTTGCGGGCGACAAGCCCCGACGAAGATGCTTTCGCGTTGCTGAAAAAGGAGGCAGCGAATGATCGCGCACCGATGTCGAGCACCTGAAGGCGCTCGGAATGTAGCACGCCATCTCAAAATTCGACAGTGCGCAGGACTCAGTTTTGAAAGAGATCGCGCAACTGTTACGGCGAGGCTTCGAGACTGGCTGCGCAATCGGGAAATGCTTCCGTCTGCGCTCGCTCATGCGGTCACATATTCCGTGACGATCAGCCGGAATGAGCGGCAGTCGTTCGCCATACCGCAGATAGCAGCCCGAATATTTTCTGGCGTTTCGGCGGTGCAATACTGAACCGGCATCCCAAAAACGCGACGCCGGAGCGCCAATGTCCCACACGACTCATCCCGTCGACGAAGTGCTGCCGTTCGGTCAGATGCTCGCCGTCGGCATCCAGCACGTGCTCGTCATGTATGCGGGCGCGATTGCGGTGCCGCTGATCATCGGCGCGGCGCTCAGGCTGCCGAAAGATCAGGTGGCGTTTCTCATCAGTTCGGACCTCTTCGCATGCGGCGTCGTGACGCTCGTGCAATGCATCGGCATATGGAAGTTCGGCATCCGCCTGCCGGTCATCATGGGCGTGAGCTTCGCGCCCGTCGGTCCGATGGTCGCGATGGCCACATCGGGCGCCGGCCTGCCCGCAATCTTCGGCGCGACGATCGCGGCGGGCGTGTTCGCCGTCGTGATCGCGCCGTTCTTCGGACGCCTGATGCGCTTCTTTCCGCCGATCGTCACCGGCACGATCATCCTCACGATCGGCATGACGCTGTTTCCGGTTGCGATCAACTGGGCCGGCGGCGGACGCGGCGCACCGCATTTCGGCGATCCGCGCAACCTGATGATTGCGGGCATCGTGCTGCTCGTGATTCTGCTCATCAACAAGTATCTGCGCGGCTTCATCGCGAACATATCCGTGCTGCTTGGGATGGCGATCGGCTTCGCGATTGCGCTGCCGATCGGCCTCATCGACTTCTCCGGCATCGGGCGGGCCGCGTGGTTCGCGCCGGTGCGGCCGTTCGCGTTCGGCATGCCGACCTTCGATATCGCGGCGATCGCGTCGCTGTGCCTCGTGATGGTCGTCATCATGGTGGAGTCGCTCGGCATGTTCCTCGCGCTCGGCGATCTCGCGCTGCGTCCGGTTTCGCGCGCCGACGCCACGCGCGGCCTGCGCACGGACGGACTCGGCACGGTGATCGGCGGCATCTTCAACACATTCCCGCACTCGTCGTTTTCGCAGAACATCGGGCTCGTCGGCATAACGGGCGTCAAGAGCCGCTGGGTCGTCGCGGTGTCGGGCGTCATCCTGATGCTGCTCGGGCTTCTGCCGAAGCTGTCGAATCTGATTGCGTCGATACCGGTGGTCGTGCTGGGCGGCGCGGGCATCGCGATGTTCGGCATGGTCGCCGCGACCGGCGTCAAGATACTCGGCAAGGTCGATTTCGACAGCAAGAACAACTTGCTCATCGTCGCGATCAGTCTTGGCGTCGGCGTCATTCCGCTGACGGCCCCGACGTTCTTCGGCCAGATGCCCGCGTGGGCCGCGCCGCTCACGCATAGCGGCATCACGTTGACCGCCGTGGTTGCGATCCTTTTGAATGCGCTGTTCAATCGCGGCCATTCGACGGACGACGTCCAGCGCGAAATCGCGGCCGACATGCCCTTGAGCCTGCGTCAGCGCGATGACAACGCATGACGCTCTATCATGCGGCTATTCCCACACTATCCGCCGCGCTCGATGATGGAACTGCTAGGGCTTCTGCTTGCCGCCATCGCACTGGCGTACCTTGCTGCACTGGGCGCGCTTTACTGGCTGCAAGGCCGCCTCGTCTATCCATTGGAGCAGACGCAAACGATCGTCGACGCCACGCTCGACGCTCATACGCAATCGATCAGCGTCAGGACGCAGGACGGCCTCGATCTGATCGCGCGCTATAGAGCGCCGCCCGATGCAGCCTCGCCGACCATCCTGCTTTTTCACGGCAACGGCGAAGACCTGACGCAGCGCGCGCATATCGCGCTCGAATTGATCGAAGCCGGTTACGGCGTCCTGCTTGCGGAATATCGCGGTTATGGCGGCAATCCCGGCAAGCCGCACGAAGCGGGCCTTTATGCCGATGCGCGCGCCGCTTATGCCTATGCCGCCGAGCGTTCGCGCTCCATCGTGCTGCATGGCTATTCGTTAGGCTCGGGCGTCGCGGTCCAGCTTGCAAGCGAATGCCGCATCGATGCGCTGATACTCGAAGCGCCGTTCACCAGCATCGTCGATGTCGCCGCTGCGCGCTTCAGGCTCTTCCCCGTGCGATATCTCGCCCGCGACCGCTACGACAACCTCGCCAAGATCGCATCAATACACGCGCCGCTCCTGATTTATGGCGGCACGCGGGATTTCGTGATTCCGCCCGCGCATTTCCAGCGTCTTTTCGATGCCGCCAAAGGCGACAAACATCTCGCGTTCATAGAAGGCGCGGATCATATCGACGTCTGGACTAAAGGCGGACGCACCCACGTGATGCAATTTCTCGCATCGCTCAAGGCGCGCGACAGACAAAAGGTTCACGGCGCAGACTGACGACCGTGCTTTAAAAATTCAGTCGCCGGATGGGAACCGCTGCCAGTGCGCTTCGTCAGAATCAACTCGTATCCGATGAGCCATGCGCCGACCGGCGCGCTCCATTTACCGATCTTTATTCGATACCTGAGAGGAGCGGTCAATGTTTCAGTATCCCGGCAATATCGCTTATCAAATGCCCTCGCTTGCACGCGCCAATCTGCAGGCGTTTCTCAACGCAAGCGGCCGCTTCGCCAGCGGTTTGCAGGAACTCACCGAACTCAACGTGCAAACGGTGCGCACGGTGATCGAAGAAAGCAGCAACCTGCTGAAGCCCGGTGAAGACGCGGGCGCAAGCGTGCTCGGCTGGCAATCCGCGCTGTTCGCGCAGCTTCCGCTGAAAGCGGCCTCGTATGGACAGAACGTGTGGTCGATCATCACGTCGACGGAAGCGGACATACTCGGCGAAGTGCGCAGCCAGTATGAACGCAACGGCATCTCACTGAAGGGCCTGTTCGACACGGCCGCAAGCGAAGCGCAACAAGGCGCGCAATCCGCTGCACAAGAGACTGGCCTGGTCATTACGAGTCTCGCCGATACCGCAAGCGAAGCAACGCAAGCGGCCACGCAAGCCGCGCAGGAGACGGGCGGCGTCATCCTCGACGCAAGCGGCGACATCGCCAGCGAAGCGGCGAGCGCGCCCAAGCAACTCGGCGAAACGGTGGAGACGCCGATTGCGAAGGCGTCACGCGCATCGTCGAAACGTCAAGGCTAGGCAGCCGCTTTCTTTCTGCTGCGCGATTCCTTCAGCACGACCCACGCGGGCGCATGATCGCTCGCGTGCGGTTCGCCGCGCACCCATCTGTCGACGCCCGCATCCTGCAGCTTCGAGGCGAGATCCTTGCTCAGCAGAATGTGGTCGATACGTAGCCCCGAATTCGTCTGCCAGTGCTGACGAAAATAATCCCAGAACGTATAGATACGCTCGTCCGGGTGTTTCTTGCGCAAGGCATCGGTCCAGCCTTGCGCGAGCAGCCTGGCATACGCCGCGCGGCTTTCGGGTTGCAGCAGCGCATCCTTCAGCCATGAACGCGTGTTGTAGATATCTTCGTCGGTCGGCACGACGTTGTAATCGCCCGCCAGCACGACCGGGTGTCCGCTCTCGAACAACGACGCCGCATGCGCGTTGAATCGCTCGAACCAGTCGAGCTTGTAGTCGAACTTCGGGCCGGGCTGCGGATTGCCGTTGGGAAGATAGAGACAGCCAATCAGCACGCCGTGCACGGCCGCTTCGATATAGCGGCTATGCGTATCGTCTTCGAATCCCGGCAGACCGCGCCGGCTCAGGATCGGCTGCGTATCCTTCGCCAGAATGGCGACGCCGTTCCACGACGCCTGCCCGTGCCAAAGCGCGCCATAGCCCGCCTTTTCGATGGCCGCAGCGGGAAACTGGGCATCCGTGGCCTTCAGTTCCTGAAGGCACACGACGTCCGGCGCTTCGCGTTCGAGCCATGTCAGCAAGGCATCGATACGCGAGCGAATGCCATTGATGTTGAAGGTCGCGATTTTCATTCGGCGGTGTCCATCTGTCGATGGCGTGTTTTTGACGATCCTACGCGCGATGCACGATGCGTGCCGCGCGTCTCGTCACACCGCTGCGGTTACGACTGAACACCCCAACGCCGGACCGTTACGCGTTCGACCGTATCGAACACGAGATGCTCGACCGCGAGCCCGATCACGATGACCGCCGCAAGCCCCGCGAAAACGCGGTCGGTGTAAAGCTCGTTGCGATTCTGAAAGATGTACCAGCCGAGACCGCCCTTGCCCGAGCTTGCGCCGAACACGAGTTCCGCCGCGATCAGCGTGCGCCACGCGAAAGCCCAGCCCACGCGCAAGCCGGCGAGAATCGAAGGCAAGGCGGCGGGCACCAGAATGAGCACGACATGCCGCAAGCCGGTGAGCCCGTAATTACGCCCTGTCATGCGCAAGGTCGATGGCACCGCCTGAAAACCCGCATACGTATTGAGCGCAAGCGGCCACAACACCGAATGAACGAGTACGAAGAGCAGGCTGCCCGTGCCCAGCCCGAACCATAGCAACGCAAGCGGCAACAGCGCGATGGATGGCAAGGGATTGAACATCGCGGTGAGCATCGAAAGAATGTCGCGACCGATGCGCGTCGAAACCGCAAGCGATGTCAGCAGGAACGCGAGCGCCGCGCCCAGAAAATAGCCGCGCAACAGCACCGACATGGATATCGCGACCTTCTCGATCAGTTCGCCGGACAGCACGCCCTGCACGAACGCTGCGCACGTCGCGCTGAAGGTCGGCAACAGCAGGTCGTTGTCGACGAAGCGCGCCGCCAGTTCCCATATGCCGATCAGCACGAATGCGATCAGCGTCTTGCGCAGCCATGCGCGATCGGTCAGACGCTTCGCAAGCGGCAAAGGCGCTTCATGCCGGACCTGATCCAGCGTCGAAGGAACCGCTTCGAACTCGGGCCGCACGGGCGGCTCCATGAATTGCGGCGTGCTCATCGCGCGGCCTCCTCTTCGAACAGCAGGCGATGAATGCGCGCGACGCTCTGCTGAAACTCGCCGCGCCCCACGCTTTCCTGCGAATACTGATGACTGTTCAATTCGGCGCGCACACGGCCCGGATGCGGCGTCAAAAGCAGAATGCGATTGCCGACGATGAGCGCCTCTTCGATCGAATGCGTGACGAACAAGAGCGTGAACCGTTCATCGCTCCAGAGGCGCAGCAGTTCTTCCTGCATGCGGCGGCGCGTGAGCGCATCCAGTGCGGCGAAAGGTTCGTCCATCAACAGCACGCGCGGCTGCATGGCGAGCGCACGCGCGATGGCGACGCGCTGCTTCATGCCGC
>NZ_JFHE01000075.1 GCF_000698555.1 Caballeronia grimmiae
ACACGAGGCCCTTGAGCTGCGTCGTCGCGCCCGTCGCGAGGTTGTAGCCGAGCGTGTAGGCCGACGATTCGCTGAGCGACGTATTCCAGCCGGCCGACAGCGGGTTCAGAACCGGCAGGATCGACACGCCGCTGCCCTTGAAGGCGCCCGTGAGCGCGGCTGCAACCGTCTTCGCCATGCCGGAATCGGCGACGTCGGCACGGTAGTTGGTCACGCCGAGATCCTTGAGGATCGCGAGCTGCGCCGCCGCCGACATCGTCTTGTAGATGCCAGAGCCGTAAGCGAGGTGGCCGTTGATGCCGTAGAACTTCGAACCGGAAGCCGCTGCTGCCGACGCCACGCCGCGCGGGTCCGTGGTACCAACGTTCTGCCACGGGCTGCCGTTCTTGAACCACGTGCCGGCGGAGTTCTTCGCGTAGATCGCGCCGTTGTAATAGAGGATGGTGGTCAGCGCCGCGGGCGAACCGGTCGCTACCCCAGCGCCGTTGCGATTCACGCGGCCACCGACGAGCGTCCACACGGCGCCCGAGCCATCGGTGATGGAGGCTGCGGGCGGGATGACGGTACCGCTTGCCGAGGCGCTCTTTGCGACGGCCTGAGCGTTGACGACGCTATCCGCAGACATTGCTTCGTTACCGCCGCCGCATGCGGCCAACGCGGCACTCCCGGCGCTCGCCATCATGAGAGACAGGAAGCCTCTACGCGAAACGGGAGCGTTCTCGCGGTCGAGCACGGGAAACAAGGAATTTTCGTCTTGCGATCGGGTGGGCTGGTTCGAAGGCACGGGAATTTATTCATGTCTGCGTTAAGGAGACCGGAGTATAAAGTCCTAAAACTCCCTGAGACGTTTCTGAATGTAACAAGAAGGTAGAAAAGTAATCGCTTGCTTTATTCATACCGAAGGCGGGAAATCCTCCTGCAAACGTTTGCAGAGCCGGAACAAACGTTCGCGTTATTTAAGACAAATGACAGCGAATCGGTCAATATTGATCCGATTTTGTCGGATGCGAATCATTTCGTATGTCAAAAGTACCGGAAATATGAGCAAAAACGAGTTGTTCGCTCGACCGCTCGTTAGGTTTGCGAAACGGTTCACCCGATTGAATACGCGGGAAAACACCCGGCTAACGCTTACTGGGATTGGGATCGGGAGATTTGATTCAGTGTCTCAACGGCAAGACATAAAGTTTGAGAGGAAGTTTTTTCCGATACGAAGAACGGAGACGGAAGAGTTGAAACAGCGTTAACCCTTAACTAGCCGCCCTTGACAGGTCTAGCGAAGTACAGCGAGCGGAAATAACGTCCCTTGTTGAAGTCCT
This sequence comes from Caballeronia grimmiae, assembly GCF_000698555.1. GTDB lineage: Bacteria > Pseudomonadota > Gammaproteobacteria > Burkholderiales > Burkholderiaceae > Caballeronia > Caballeronia grimmiae. The sequence goes on from NZ_JFHE01000075.1 coordinate 1,320, forward strand.
ACCGGAAAGAATTCTCTCCGGGCCGCTTCTCGGAAAAGCTGGCGCCTTAGTGAGTTCTTACCGTAAAGCGCGTGGCGCCCCGGTCGATGCGAACAAAAGTCTTGTCACAAAGTCGCGCTGAAAACTCACTCACGCCGTGCAGCGAGCGACCGGAATAGTGCGCTGCCTCACGACTTCGGCAGCCGCGTACACGGGATTACGTGGGGAGTTGTATCGAGAATGCGGACATCGAACGAGTCGAATCGCGCTTGCGTGCAGCGTCGAAACTCAATCAACGGCGCACCCGAGCCGGTCGAGTATGTCTTGCGTGAACGTGGCGATCGCCTTCTGATCCTCCACTACGAGAGCACTGACACCGTGGAGATCGTGCATCGCTGATCGCTTCGCGCATCTGACTTAGGAGCACTGCGGAACGCGCATCGCAAGCCACGCGTGAGTTGAGGCTTCTGCACCGGTCGATCCGGTACCGTTCGCAAGAACTATCGAAGAGAGCCGACGATGCCTGCCTACGCTTTATCGCCTAGCGGAGCAGGTTCACGCGTAACTTCGGCCAAGCGCATCGGCACGCTTTTCCGCGAGGTTCGGTCTACAGAGGCCGTTGTGATTGCCACGAAGTGCGCACAGCCGTCGATGCCACTCCATAACGACGACGCGTGCACAGACGCAGGAAAAAGACCCAAGCTATCGAGAGGCGAACCGATTCGGCGTCTGGCAACAAGCAAGCGCCGCATAATCCAAACGCAGCGCCCGCACAGACCCGCTTTATACGACCTTACCTGGATTCAAAATGCCAAGCGGATCGAGCGCGCTCTTGATCGCGCGCATCGCGTCGATGTCCGTCTCGCGACGGCTTTGCGGCAGGTAATGCCGCTTCTTCACGCCGATGCCGTGCTCCGCCGAAATCGATCCGCCGAGTTCGCGCGTGACATCGTAGATGACGCGATCGATGTCGTCGTGATCGTGTGCGCCCAGGCCCGGCACGTCGACGACGATATGGATGTTGCCATCGCCCAGATGTCCGTAGATGAGAACAAGCGCTTGCGGCCAGCGTTCACGCAGACGCGCCTCGCAACGCGCGGCCGCCTCGCCGACCTGCGCGATGGAGAAGCTCACGTCGTAGGCCGCGTGATTCGGAATGAAGCGCTGATACTCGCCGGGCGCATCGCGAATCGCCCAGAACGCGAGCGCATGCGCTTCCGATGAAGCGATGGCCGCATCCGTCACGATGCCCTCTTCCAGCATCGCGCCGAGAAACTCTTCGAACGCCTCGTTGTGACGAACCGGATCGGTGCCGACGCTTTCCAGCAGCACATAGAACGGATGCGGCGACCCGAGCGGCGCGCGCAGATTCGGCAGATTGCCGAGCACGGCATCGTGATAACCGGCCCACATGACTTCGAACGCCGATACACCCGGCGCGAGTCCCGCCTGTGCGCGCGTGAGCAGCGTCGTCACCGCTTCGAAGCCGGGCAGGCCGCACCATGCGGTGGCGGTCGCAGTCGGCCTGGGCCGCAGCCGCAGCACGACGCGCGTGATGACTGCAAGCGTCCCTTCGCTGCCGATCAAAAGATGCCGCAGATCGTAGCCGCTATTGTTCTTGATCATCTTCGAGAGACCGCCGACGACCGCGCCGCTCGCAAGCACCGCTTCGAGCCCGAGCACCTGATCGCGCATCATCCCGTACTTGATGACGCGATTGCCGCCCGCATTCGTCGCGAGGTTGCCGCCGATCGTGCAGCTTCCCCGCGCGCCGAGATCGAGCGGAAAGTAGAAGCCCGCCGCGCTCGCCGCTTCCTGCACCGTTTGCAGCACCGCGCCGGCTTCGACGGTCATCGTGCCCGACACTTCATCGATCTCGACGATGCGATTCATGCGGTCCAGACTCAGCGCGACCTCCCCGCCCCGCGCGTTGGCCCCGCCGACGAGTCCCGTCAGTCCGCCCTGGGTGACCACGGGTTGCCCGTAGCGCGAACAGATGGCGAGCGCCTGTGCGACCTCTTCTGTATTGCGCGGCCGGATGATGGCGAGGGGCACTTCGCCGGGCAAGCCGCTCCAGTCGACGACGCGCCGCTCGCCGAATTCGCCGGGCAGCGCGACCACGTCCGCGCCGAGGGTTTCGCGCAATGCGCTTACAGCTTCGCTTGCCGTCATGTGCTGCGTGTCTCCGTGTTCAATGGGTTCTTGTTTATCAAACAGCAGTAGAGCATGCGTGCCCAGGCGCGGCAAGCTGCGGACATCGCCATATCCGGACCGGACCGAGTTGTCGCAGCGTTTTGTTGCTGCTACAAAAGCGTTATCGAAGCGCACATACGCACATCCGCCGCTTGCCATCGACGCGACCGCCTCATCGAACGACCGTCCTCAATGGAGCGTCCCATGCGGTCTCTGTTCATCAGCTATCACCGCGGCAACCGGCCTTGGGCCATTGCGATGTTCCAGCATCTGGAGCGGCACGGATACGACGTCATCTTCGACTTTCTCGATGTCGCCGATATCGCTTATGAACGCATCGCGCGCACACAGATTCAGACTTGCGCGCACTTCGTCGTCCTGCTGACGCCGTCGGCGCTCCGACACCTTTCCGGCCCGGACGACCGGGTGCGCCGCGAGATCGAGACCGCGCTCGATGCCCGCTGCCACGTCATTCCGCTAGTCGTAGAGGGCTGCGGGTTCGAGTCGCCTGCGATCGGCGGCCAGCTCAAAGGCAAGCTGGCGAAGCTCGCACAACACGACCCGCTGACGATCGACGCGCATCGGTTCGACGAAGGCATCGGGCAGATACATCGCCGGTGCCAGCACTACCAGCCTCGCGATGCGTGGCGCGCGCCGCTGCCAGCGGATGGAATCGACCTTGCGCACGACGCCGCGCTGAACGAACGCGCCGCCGCGCGCTCGGCGCGGGCTGTCGCGATAGAAGAACTCGCCGCGCAGCAATGCTTCGAGCAGGGTGTCGCCGCCGCGTCCATCGAGGAGAAATTGCGCTTGTACGGCGAAGCGGTCCGGCTCGATCCGCTTTGCGCGCCCGCGTTTCGCGAACGGGCGCGCGTGCACAAGACGCAAGGGCAATTCGACGCCGCCTTGCTCGATTACGACGCCGCGCTGCGCAGCGAGCCGGACGAGCTATCGAGCCGACTCGGCCGGGGCCATGCACGCGAAGCCAACGGCGATCTCGACGGCGCGCTGCTCGACTATCGCCGCGCGGTGGATATGGAACGCGGGTGTATCGACGCTCACGTTGCGCTCGGACTCGTGCGTCATGCGAAGGGCGATGCGGACGGCGCGATCGTCGATCTCAGCCGCGCGTTGCGGCTCGCGCCGGGCGATGCGAACACGCTGCGTCATCGGGGACGCGTGCGCGCCGCTAAGGGCGATTTCGATGGCGCGCTGACCGACCTGGATCGCGCGATCCGTATCGAGCCTGACTGCGCGGCTGCGTATCGAATGCGCGGCAACGTGCGCGGCAGTCGCGGCGACGCACGCGGCGCGCTGCTCGATTACGACAAGGCGCTGCGCCTTCAGCCGGGACTCGTCGACGCAAAAATGGACCGTGGCTGCCTGCGCCGTCAGCTTGGCGACGTCGCGGGCGCGCTGCGGGACTTCGGCGATGTGATCCGCTCCGCGCCCGGCCACATCGCCGCGTATGTCGAATCGGGCATCGCGCGCGCGGGCATCGGCGAACTCGACGGCGCATTGCGGGACTTCGATCATGCGATCGGCATCGACGGACGCAATGCGCGGGCATCGTATGAACGCGGACTGGTGCGTGCGCGCCAGGGCGATGCCGATGACGCGCTCAACGACTTCGCCACCGTGCTCGCGCTCGACCCGGGCCACGCACGAGCCTATTGTGGCCGCGCCGACGTGCATCACGCGACCGGCCACTTCGACGCCGCCCTCGGCGACTACGACGCCTGCTTGCGCATCGCGCCCGATGACGCGGATGCCCGGCTAAAGCGCGGACGTCTCAGGCTCGAACGCGGCGATGTCGAAGCCGCGATCGAAGACTTCGATGCAGCGATCGTCGCGCAGGCGAATCTGGCGGATGCGTATGTCGAACGCGGCGTTGCGCGGCAGTCGCTGGGCGACTGGCAAGCCGCCGTGCACGACTTCGACGCAGCGATCGCACTGCGTCCACGCGACGCCCGCGCTCTCGCACGACGCGGCAATGCGCGCGCGAAACTCGGCGACACCGAACGCGCGCTCGCCGATCTCAACGGCGCGATCGCCCTCGCTCCCGACGATGCCGCCGCCTATCACGATCGCGGCCTCGTGCGCGTGCAGCAAGACCACTTCGACGCCGCGCTGCGTGATTTCGACGCCGCCATCCGCTTGCGTCCCGACGATGCCGTCGCGCACAACAACCGCGCCAACGTGCTTTGCGATCAGGGCGACTTCGACGCCGCGCTGCGCGATTACGGCGTCGCGCTGCGGCTCGATCCGGACTATGCGGTGGCGTGGTTCAACCGTGCGAATGCGCGTCGCGAGCGGGGCGACCTGCCGGGCGCGCTTTCCGATCTGAACGACGCGATCCGCATCGATTCCGCCTGGGCCGATGCATACACGTTGCGCGCGCCATTGCGGCTCGCGATGAACGACGCGCAAGGCGCGCTGCACGATCTGGACGAAGCGGTGCGGCTCGAACCGGGCCGCGCATCGGCTTATGTGCTCAGGTCCGATATGCGCGCCGTCAGCGGCGATACGGAAGGCGCGCTCGCCGATCTGAACGAAGCCATCCGCATCAGACCGCATTTTGTGGACGCTTATATAGCGCGTGGTCTTTTGCATGCCAAACGTGGCGCTCGGCAGAATGGCCTGCGTGATCTGGACGAAGCCATTCGCCTCGATCCCGACGATCCCGGCGTGCATTACACCCGTGGCACGCTGCGCAGCGAAGACGGCGACATCGACGGCGCACTCAGCGACTTCAACCGTGCGATCGCTCTCGCGCCCGACTTCGCAGGGGCATATGTGGATCGCGGCGCGGCGCGCGGACGCGTCGGAGATTTCGACGGCGCGATGCAGGACTTCGAGAAGGCCATCCGTCTCGCTCCCGATCGGCCGGAGGCTTACGCGAATCGTGGAACCGTCAGGATGGCGAATGATTTGCCCGACGATGCGTTGCGGGATTTCGACGAGGCTTTGCGGCTCCAGCCCGATCTTGCCGCCGCATACTATGACCGCAGCGTCGCGCGGACGAAGTTGGGCGATACGCCGGGCGCGCTGCGGGACCTCGACGATGCGATCGCGCGCTCGCCCGATTTCGCGGCGGCTTACAACGACCGGGGCGTGATCCGCGCGCGCAACGGCGATCTGGCGGGTGCGTTGGGCGATTTCGACGAAGCGATCCGTCTCGATCCCCGCCGCGCCGACGCGCACTGTAACCGGGGCAACGCGCGCCACGCCAGCGGCGACATCGAAGGCGCGCTGAACGACTTCGATCGTGCGATAGAACTCGCGCCCGATCACGCCGTCGCGTATGCGAATCGTGGCGCGGCGAGGGCAGGCACGGGCGATATCGACGGCGCGCTCGCGGACTATGACGAAGCGATTCGCCTCGACCCGGCCTACGCCGACGCGTACGCGCGCCGGGCAAGAGCACGCCACGACGCCGGCGATGTGCCCGGCGCTCTGACCGATCTCGACGAAGCGATCCGCCTCGCGCCCGGTCACGCGGATGCGCTAAACGATCGCGGCGTCGCGCGGCTCGTAAAGCGAGACATCGACGGCGCGCTGCTCGACTTGCATGAAGCGATTCGAGTCGCGCCCGCCCACGCGGATGCATTGAACAACCGTGGCGTCGTTCGACGCGATCTGGGCGACACGGACGGCGCGCTATGCGATTTCGATGAAGCCATCCGTCTCGCGCCCGGCGATGCGCTTGCGCATCGCAATCGCGGTTTGCTTCGTCGCGAACGCGGGGATACGGAAGGCGCGATACGCGACCTGGAGGCAGCGGCTGGCCTCGGCACGGCGAACGGGCTTGCGTGGGTGGATCGCACGTACGCTGACGGAGCGCATGCGATCGCAGAGCGGCGGATTGCGGTGGAAGACTGTCGCCGGTATCTGAAGCTGATCGCCGCGACGTATTCGGGGCGTTGATTCCGCGGCGGCTTTATTGGATTCGAAGCCGGGCGCTATCCCATGCGCCGATATCGATTGCGCGCTGACGCATCGCAACGGTCACAGGCTCGCGTTCGTAGCGCTTTCGAATCGGCTTGAAAGCCAGGCTGGCTAAAAGAAGAAACGGTCCCGCGCGCTTTCTTCCACGAAGTATCGAGGGAAATTGAAATCGCCCACTTCGACGTGGAACTGCTCGAAATAGGCTTCCATGAAGTAAGCGGCATTGTCTCCGGTTAGGCCCAGATCGCGTTCAAGACTGCTCGACAGACTCAGTGCTTGTGTCGATGAAAGACCTCTCCGGGCGTGAATGAATTTTAGGAGTTCAGCCGAGAGTGCCGACGGTTGCGTCATCGGTATGCTTGTGAACCTGTGAGCGTTGCAAGTCGATGGCGATACTACTTCGATTCCCTTGTCTCGATTGCAACAGAAGGACAAAGATCAACCGCTGTGACACGCAACGCCCACCTCACCGACCTCCCCCTCAAACCGGCCCCGGATCGCTCATCGACGGCGCGCCGGTCTCCACATGCCCTGCATACCGCCGCGCGAACCCGTCGAAGTCGACCGACGATACGCTCAGGTCATACCATCCCGATCGCCCCGACACATCCCATCGATCCGTCAGCGTCTCCCCCGGACTCACGCTGATCTCGCGCGCCGTCGCCGTGTCGTACGCATTCGCCACTCGCAACCGGCACGCGACGCGCCCTCCGTTCGTCACGCGCAACGTCGCGAGCAAAGCGCCCGGATCGAGTGAAAGCTGAACCTCCGGCAACGCATTGCCCTCGGCAGAACCGCGAAATTCGAACAGGCTCCCGTTCGGCCCATAGACAGACAGGTCATAGCGGCCCTGCGAATCGCGCAGCGGCCAGAAGTCGGAAAACGCATCGCCCGCGGCCATCGTGTAGCGGCGCGGCGCGTTCCGGGCACGCACGCGGTCGTAGATATAGAACGCGACGCCCACGCGGCTGCCATTGCGAAAGTCCAGCAAGAAGAGGTCATCGGCGATACGGCCGTTCATCGCCAGCGCATAGGGCAGCGCCCGCGCGGGCCGCGTGGTGCGCTCGCAGCCGGGCATCGCCTGTGGATCGGGAATCGCGATGGCCGCGCCCCGCGACCCGACGCGCGCCACCGGCCCAAACGGGCCCTTCGCCGTATCCGGATTCACGGTGAAATCGAACGCGGATGTCAGATCGCCGCACACCGCCCTGCGCCATGCGCTGATGTTCGGCTCCGCCACCCCGAAACGCGCCTCCAGAAACTGCAGCACCGACGTGTGATCGAAGACCTGCGAGCATACCCATCCGCCCTTCGTCCACGGCGACACGACGATCATCGGCACGCGCGGCCCCAAGCCGATCGGTTGCCGCCCGCCGGGATCGGCGTTCGGAATCAGCGGCCGCTTGTGGCGCGGATACTCGTCCAGATCGACGAACTCATCGCCCAGACTGTCGACGAGCTTGCGCGACACCAGTCCCGCATTGCCCTGCGCGCTCGTGAGCGGCGGCATCGGGGGAACGACGTGATCGAAGAAGCCGTCGTTCTCGTCGTAATTGATGAACAGGACCGTGCGGCCCCACACCGCCGGATTGGACGTCAGCGCCTCGAGAATCCGATTGATGTAAAACGCGCCATCGGCCGGACAGCCGTTCGGGTGCTCGCAATAAATCTTCGGCGCAATCACCCACGACACCGCCGGCAGGCGATTCTCATCGACATCGCGCTGAAACTCGAGCAGCGTATGCCGCGATGCGCCCTTCTGCACCAGCGACGCCGGCGCGTTATGCGCAGCCTGAAAGCGCTGAAAGAACTCCAGCGAGTTGTTCGTGTAGTTGTCGGTCGCGTCGCCGGGCAGCCCCGTGCCGCCCTGATACACCTTCCATTCGATGCCCGCCGATTCCAGCCGCTCCGGATACGTCGTCCAGCTATACGGATCGCCTGCGTCGCGCTCGCTGAAACCCGGGCCGGTGCGCAACGGTCCGAGCCGGTTGCGCGTGTCCATCGTGCCGCTGAACAGCATCAGCCGGTTGGGCGCGGTATCGGCGTGAACGGAGCAGAAGTAGGCATCGCAGACCGTGAAGGCATCGGCGAGCGCGTAGTGATAGGCGAGATCCGCGCGGCGCAGGAAGGCCATCGTCAGCGGGTCCTGCTTCTGATTGACCCAAGCGTCGTAGCGGCCCTCGTTCCACGCGAGATGGCCCGTGCTCCAGCTATGATCGGTGCCTGGCGTGAATTCCGTCGTTGCTTTGGAATCCAGATGAAACGGCAGAACATACGGCGCATGATTCGGCAAGCCGCGGCTCTGGTATTCGCTCGTGAACACCGACGCCCCCGGCTGATACCACACGGGCCGTCCGTTCGCGAGGATCAGCGGCCGCGGGTCTTCGAAGCCGCGCACGCCGCCGAGCGTGCCGAAGTAATGATCGAAGGAGCGATTCTCCTGCATCAGGATGACGACATGCCCCACGTCCCTGATCGTGCCGGTGCGGCCGGTCGCGGGCAGCGTGAGCGCGGCGCGGATCGGCGGCGCGGGCGGCGCAAGCAACGCGCCGGCGCACGCGGACATCGTGCGCAGAAATTGTCTTCGGGTCGTGGCGGCCATCGCGTTCACCGTCAGGAAATCGGGGCGGGCCCGGCCGGGGGCGCGGGAAGTCCGAGCAGCCGCGCGAGCGCCGGGCAGCGGCGCAACGCGGCATCGTAGGCGCGCGCCGCTTCGTCATCGTAGTACGTCTGCGGATCGAGACCCGGCAGCCGCTCCGCGAGACCGCGGACGTCGTTCTCGGGCCAGTCGTCGGGCTCGTTCGAAGTATCGTTCATTGCTGATCCACCCATACGCCATCCGGCGTGCGAACCGAAAAGCCTTGCGCCGTGCCGATCGTCACCGTCTGCTCGTTCTCGCCGATCATGCGCGTGCGCGGCAGATTGGCCGCGTACTCGGGAAGCGTCGCGCCCGGCTGAAACGGACTGCGTGCGACGAGATTCGCGAGCAGTTGCGCCAGCGCGAGAAAGCTCGACGGCTGCGTGATGACCGTCGCCGCCGGACGCGTTCCGCTGAATCCGACGAGGCGGATGCCGACCGGCGCATGCACGATATGCGGCGTCGGCACCTCGCGCAGCCCGGCGATCTGATCCTTGTCGCCGGCGAGCGCCGCGCCGTGCTCCGGCACGAAGATGATGGCGGCGCGCCGGCCCGAACTCGCGACGAGATCGGCGAAGCGGTCGAAATCGGTCATCAGCTTCTGCACGCGGCGCGGATACGTTTGCAGGCTCGTGCCCGCGACGCCGGGCAGCCGGTTGCCGTCGTGCAGGCTGATCGTGT
>NZ_JFHE01000076.1 GCF_000698555.1 Caballeronia grimmiae
GCGGTGGCTCAAAATTCATTCGGCGCGGACACCGCCAGCTTTCCGACCATTCGACTTTTATGTCGCCGCTGAACGGTTTTGTCTACCTGTTCTCTCGCGTGCCGTCGACGCCCTATCTCGAACCTTCGCTCTTTCCCGAGCTCGCGCAGATCAAGGCGCACTGGGAAACCATCCGCGCCGAGGCCATCGCACTTCACGAAACCAGCAAGATTCGGGCTGCAGGCGAGTACAACGACATCGGCTTCAACTCATTCTTCCGGCGCGGATGGCGGCGCTTTTACTTGAAATGGTATGACCGCCCTCATCCGTCCGCGGTCGCACAGTGTCCGAACACGGTCTCTATCCTACAAGGCATTCCGACGGTAAAGGCGGCCATGTTCGCCATGCTACCGCCCGACGGCGTGCTCACGCTGCACCGCGATCCATACGCAGGGTCGCTGCGCTATCACCTGGGACTCATAACGCCGAACGACAACAAGTGCGCGATCATCGTCGATGGCGAGCGCTATTCGTGGCGCGACGGCGAGGAAGTCGTTTTCGACGAAACTTATCTGCACTGGGCCGAAAACAAGACCGACAAGGACCGCATCATCTTGTTCTGCGACATAGAGCGGCCGATGAAATACCGATGGGCTCAGGCGTTCAACCACGCGGTAGGCGGCTTCCTGATGCGCGCGGCTACCTCACCAAATGAGATTGGTGACCGTACCGGCGTCCTGAATCGCGCGTTCAAATATCTATATTTGATCCGGCTCGTCGGCAAGCGTCTGAAGGCGTGGAACCGAATTGCGTACTACGTCGTGAAGTGGCTGCTGTTTGGCGGAATAGCGGTTGCGATCTTCTGGCACTAGAGGCAAACGAAGGCGGCGAGCCTGCCAGGGTCGATCCGCGACAGTTCCTTCATCGCGGCGTTCTTGAGCGCTTCCATGCCGTCATAGTTGTCGGCATACGTCGCCAGCTTGCGTTCAAGCCCCCGAGCGTATGCCTTCCACTCCGCTGCCTCTTGTTGCGCCTGGCGAGCGACGCCCAGCGTGTATCCATCCACTGCCATAGCTTCTGTTTTCCTAGTGATTAACAGTGGGACAGAGCGTTGCGAACACGCCAACCACCGTGCCAACAGTGCACAGGACGCGATAGAGCGTCTGGTTTACTCGCTCGGTTAGCGTCATACCGCTGAACGTTTGAATCTCCCACCCTCTCAGAAACAACGTTCCCCAAAGCAGCGTCGCTGCGCTCAGGGCTTGTAAGAGAACCTGCCAATTCGGGCGCAGCGCATAGCCGGAAAGACCAACCGCTTCTGCCCATAGCCAGCCCATCGCGAAGGCGATGCCCACCAGCGACGCGGAGCGCAGAAGCGCTTGACGTACTAGCGAAACGCGACCGGCCACACCCACATCTTCTGAACGCGTTGCATCCACCGCCTCAATGTGTTTTTGCTCGGCGGCAACGAAAGCGTTCGGCGCAAAGACCAACCGCGCTGCATTCAATAAATCCGTCACCACAGTTCGCATCGCCGATGTTTCCTATCCCTTCACCGTCGCGCGGCGGCGACAAACTTGTCATACGCTGCATCGAAGACTGCTTGGCGGTTCGCTTGGACCAACAGATAGTTGGTCGGATCTACACGAGCGAGTTCTTTTAGCAAGGCGTCCTTCGACGCCATCACGCCTTCATTCGCCTGCGTGCCGCTATAAGCACGCTCGACCCTGGCGGCGTAAGCCTTCCAGTCTGATGCCTCCTGCTGCGCTTGTCGCGCAACGCCGAGGCTGTAACCATCTACCATCCTTTGCTCCTTCTCTTAGTGCCACGCTGCCGCTTGATGCTGTTTTCCTATTGCTTACCATTCGATGCATTGGACGGGACCACCGCCTTCCGAGCGCACTCGACACATCGCACCTCGACCGGCAGCGCCAAGAAGTCAGCGAGGGGCACGAAGGTCGCCTTCGCACTCGGGCGCGAAGTGTAGCGACAGCGCGAGCCGCCGCCGCTGTCCGTCGCAAGATGAACGCGCTCCGTTTTCGCGGCTGGCTTCAAAGGCAGGCTCATAGTCCGTCTCTGTTTTCCGATCCCTTCACCGTCGCGCGGCGGCGACAAACTTGTCATACGCTGCATCAAAGACTGCTTGGCGGTTCGCTTTGGACCAACAGATAGTTGGTCGGATCTACACGAGCGAGTTCTTTCAGCAAGGCGTCCTTCAACGCCATCACCCCTTCATAGTTCGCCTGCGTGCCGCTATAAGCACGCTCAACCCTGGCGGCGTAAGCCTTCCAGTCTGCGGCCTCCTGCTGCGCTTGTCGCCCCACGCCGAGGGTGTAACCATCTACCATCCTTTGCTCCTTCCCTTAGTGCCGCGCTGACGCTTGATGCTGTTTTCCGATCAGTTCCAGGGCCAGTTGCGACCGAGCTTGCGACGTGCCTTAGACGGCGAAACGTCGATTCCGCTGAGCTTGTTCAGCAGTCGAGCGGTGACATAAATCAGTGGCGCACAAAGTATCAAAGCCAGTGAGAGCATTTCAAGCATGGCTGGTTTTCCGTTGCGTCCTACGTTCCTCATTCCTCCTCGGAGAAAGGGCTTTCTCCGATCAGGCAGAAGTTTGAATATCCAGCAGAGCCTCCGGGTGTTTCGCCGCGACCCGCAGAAGCGTTTGTGCAGCCCCAGTCGGATTCCGCCGACCCTGCTCCCAGTCCTGAAACGTGCGAACCGATACGCCAAGCAGGACCGCAAATTCCGACTGCGACATACCGACCTTGGAGCGCGCAACAGATGCCTCAGTGGGTGCAACGTTGGTCACACGTGCGCCGTGCTTCCGCTTCATCTCACGAACGGATTGCAGCAAGTCAGCCTGAAACTGCTCTAGTTCCTTATCGACCTTATTCATCTTCGATGCCCTCACGAAGTTGATTGAGAAAGCTCGACGGCAGGTTGTCGAACTTCGCTTTCGTGTACGCGATTAGCAGCCAAATCACGCCCTCATCCAGCGCGTTGTAGTAGATGACACGCGCCCCGCCACGTTTGCCCATACCAGGGCGCGACCAGCGCACCTTGCGCAGCCCTCCTGTGCCGGGAATCACATCGCCTGCCATTGGATTGTTTGCTAGCCACGTTATGAATTCCGCACGTTCCGCGTCGGACCAAATCTGGTCTGCATAGCGCTGGAAAACTGTGGTTTCGATGATCGTGTACATACTGATACTATACGGCAACGCCGTATAGTACGCAAGTCGCTGTCATCGCGTCTCAGCCCGACATGCACAGGCGCAAACGCCCTTGTGCGGTCGCGTCGTCAAACAGCACGAAGGCGGGCACCCCGGCGGATGAACGCACCACGCGTCGCGCATTAGGCCGTTCCGCTACCCGACGTTCCCGCTCCCAGCCGGAACGCTGAGGCATCGGGATAGCCATGAGCGAAGAGTCCTACGATTGGCGTGAGCGAGTCTATCGAACCAATTCTCCGAACATTCGACAGTCGGTTTAGATGAATCGCGCTCAACCCGCTTGCTATCGCCCCCTCATAATCATCCACGTAGGTATCGCCGATCATTAGCACTTCATTCGCATGCAAGCGAAGCTGACTACAAACGTTTGAGTAAATTCCGCAGTCCGGCTTCAGACTGCCGACCTCGAAAGACCAGGCGTAAGCGTCCAGCTCGAAGGGAAGTAATCGGCGCAGCGGAGCGGCATAAGGCAACGCCAGATTCGACGCAACGGCTAGCGCAACGCCCTTACTACGCAGCGCCATTAGTACCTGACTAACCTCTGGAAACAGCCGAATGCTCGCCAGTTCGGTTTGCAAGTCGGCCTCAAGCAGCCGGATCTCGTCTATGTTCACCCTGAGTTCGACGGCAGCCTGTCGAAGCAACAAGGGCTTGCTCATTAGTAGCTGCCTCGCGTGCTGTCGACCTTTCGACAGCCGAGCAAGGCGGGCATACGGTCTCTTCGGGGCAGTGATCTCGCACAAAGTGCCAAAAGCGTCGAACACAACAGCCTTGATAGCCATATCTCGTCAGCTATTCTCTAATTGGTCTGCGAGTCGTCGAAGCTGGTCAGCGTAGCGCCGCTTATCTCCGACAGTGATTCCGCCACGCCCCTCTCCGTGATGTATGCATGAGAAGAGGAAGCCAGCCGCCTTCGCCAAATCCAACTCGGCAAAGTTCGCGTGGTTGCTTGCCAGAGCGTCTTCGCGAATCTCAGCCCCTATGACGCGAAGGCGGTCATACGTCCAATGGTTCATTTCCCAACCCGCCCTTGCTGGCCGTCAGCTTCGGTGCGGTCGAATCCGAAGTCACTCACTTGCTCGATGAAAGTGAAGTCGTCCTCTGCGCTCGCCTCGCTGCAAATAAGGTCTGACTGCGCTCGCATCGCCGCTGCTAGGCGCGTAAGGTCGATCCACATCTGCGCTTGCCCATCACTTACGAGCGCCCTGCCTTGAGGCCAGTCGATTCTAAGGACACTGAACGTTCCCGAGTTCCCGGCTGCGGGCCGGGACTCCTCTCGTTGGCCTGAGCCTTCTCCTGTTGACATTCCATCCTCCCTCAGTGCGGTCGAGCTCATTGTAGTCGCGCACGGCCCGTTCCGCGCCCCAAAGCTGTTTTCCGGTTTATTCGTCAGGCATCCAACATTGCGGCGTTGACCAGCGCAACGAGGCGGCCGCGGTCAGTGCTATAGCTCGCGGGGGCGTCCCCAAGCTCGTCCGTGGTTTCGACCCATTCATGCAGAACGCCCGAGGCGAAGCCCTTCTGGATCCGTCTGATTGCTTCGTCTGGCGACGCACGACTGACGCTGACGATATCGCGGATTTCGTTCTCCGCGTCCGCTGTACGACTTTGATACGCCTGCGCTCGCTGCATGTCCATATTCATTATCCTTTGACGTTACGGAATGGCTACAGCGATGACGCGTCGAGTGCTGGTTTGAAAGGCGCGCTTGCGCCAGAGCTAGCGCCCGCGGCCGGATGGCTAGCTCGCCAAGCTTTCCGCTCGGCCTCTTCTGACGCGTTGAACGTCCGAAAGTATTCGACGCTGAGTTGCTGGCTCGCTGCGATGTTCGCCTCAGTCAGAATCACGACGTCCTTCCCGACGTGCCATGTATGCGTAGCTGGCTCAATGAACCGCACATTCATGACGACCTTGGAGCTCGAAGGCTTGTACTCGTCGTTACCATATTTCGAACGAAGGGCTGCAATAACGTCGTCTTGCATCCCCGCAGCCGGAATCATTACCTCGAGCTGGTAGATTCGCCATCTGCCGCCATTAGCCCAAGCGGCATAGTCGAAGTGAGCAGGAAATCTTCCCAGCGTAGGTGCCCTCCGCCTTGCACGCGAAATCCGATAGAGCACGCACCGGTGTGCAACTTGAGTGGCGGAAAAGCGCCTTCAAATCTCGCTCGCTCGACGCCGGACTGATACCGCGATAAGAAAGAGGCGACGACGTTTGCGATCCCACGTTTTGGGCGTGGGATGCCCCGGTCAATGCTAGTGAAGCGATCCAAATCAACGATCCAAAAGCGTTGAGGTTTCTCATTGTTTTCCGATCAATTCCGGCAACGCAAAACGGGCATAATCGCCCCGTCTGCCCGCTCCGCTTGAGGACGCTCCTTGAGTCGCTGATCGCTTGACGCCGGAACGTCATACGCAGTCCCGTTCACACAAACGGCGGGGGTGCCCTTTTCATCAACACCCATGTGCACGGCCGCGCTCTCAGGAACGGGGCCGGAGCTGTGTACTAAAACCACTTGTGGCGTGTTGGAATTCTTCCAAGTGATCCACGTGGAGAATGCGGTGACACCTGTGTAAAGGATGGTCGAAAGCGCGATTGCCCACGTCAGACGACTCATCGTCACCTGTTGTTTCGACTGTGCTACCGCGTTCTGATCGGCCCATTCAAGTGCTTTATCGCTGCGACCGACAAGCGCATCAGCGCTTCTTACCAGCATAAGAAGCCGGTTCGAAAGGGAATCCATTACCTTGTTCGTGCGATGTTGCATCGTACGCGCGAACAGGGCAATCTCCCCCTGATCGGTTGGGTTCTTCTTCAGCAAATCATCCAGCGGTACTTCGTCTTCCTCTTTCACTTTTCGCTAACCCCGCAGTTGTTGGTCGTTACGACTTGCTTTCCTGTGCTTCAATAGCGCGACCACCGTGTGCCAAGCAGTGCTGTGACCAAGCAGAGCCCGGTTCGATATCGAAAAGCGCAGCGAAGCCAGACGGGGTGGACCGCGTGACCTTCTGTGTACGCGCGCCCCCGCAGTTTCGCAAGCTCGGTGTGCGGGATTAACGCCATCGAGCCGCACAAAGTCGGCCGACTTTACGACGCGTTTGCATAGGCGGCAACGCGGATTCGGCTTAATGACTTCTCGATTCCAGTTGCCTTGTGCCATCGCGGTGTGTTCCCCTTGTCAGCCACCTGATGGAACTACGCCCAAGCGACGCGTTTCGTGCATCGTCGAAATTCGCTGCCGGTTCTTCGCGGCAATGCGACCGGCCATGCGCCTATTTTCTTAGGTGCCGACCGTTCCAATACTTGACGTCTAGATGCACTGGGTGCATACCGCTGCGTATTGGTCTGCAATCGTCATTATTTTTTCCTTGTCATCTCGGGCCGCACGCTTCCTGTTCGCGCCGCTTGTGTCCAAGCTGCGGGAGCGTGCGGTTACAGCAATTTCTCGGTTCAGTGCGCGAATTTGACCACGCCGACAAACAAGGCCGTCATCGCGAACATCGTTCCGACGACCCACTTAATAAGCTCGGCCTTCGCGTCCGCGAGCTTCGCGGTGATGCTCGCGTCCAAAGAAGCAATGTCCTGCTTCGTCGCGATTTGGTTATCGATAATTTCGCGCAGCGCGTGGGCTTGTCCTTTGGCTTGCTCGGCGGTAAATCCCGCCGCTTCAAGCTTTTCTGCGTAGGCGAGCGTGTCGAAAACGATGGCCGTCATGTGGTGTTTCGGGAGTTTGTTTAGATGACTCATTTTAGCTCATCGACGTTGCTAATGCAATCTCTATGTTGCATTCGATTGCGAGGCAAGTACCAATCCTCGGTATGCATCCGCTTCTTTTGCGGGAACCGTTTGGCCCGTCTTTTCGTAGCGGCCGATCTGCTGCCGAGTCAGTTTCCAACGCTCCGCAAGCTGGGTCTGCGTTAGTCCTGCCTTCTTGCGCAAAGCCTGCGCGTCCTCGCCGTAGAGCACGTCTGTTTCCTTCATGGTTTGGGCGTCAAATGGAACATGTATGTTCCAATAGTACCTCAGTTCGGTGCGCGTCCTGCGTGTTTAACGGCATCGGCGTCGCGCACTTCAGTAGAGCTTCAATCCAAGCCCAACACTGCCGCTACCGCATCTACTAAGTCCCGCGCTGAAACATCGAGGTACGGGGCGACATGGTCGATATGCGAGTGGCCAAGCAACGTCTGCACGGTTTCGAGCGAGTGTCCGTTCGCGATCAAGCGACTAGCGAAAGTGCGTCTGCCCGTATGGCTGCTGTAACCATGCCCGAGTCCAGCGGAACGATACAAGCCAGTCACATAGCTTTGCAGGCTGTCTGCGGCCAGGTACTCGACCGTTTCGCCATCGGCGTTGACTCTTCGCTTTGTGCTCAACTCAAAGGCGCTGCGCTTCTGCGTAAGGATCAGTCGCGTGCGCGGCATCAATCCACGGTACTCTTTACGATCCAGCGACACCCCGTGTCCACGCCTGTACCGCCATTCGATATAGCGCTCGAACGCCGCGACCGCTTTCGCGTGCGAGAGAAAAACGCAGCGAGGCCGACAGCCTTTAGTGATCGAACCGGGCAGGCAGACTTCTTCCTTTTTGGTGCCCGACTTCGAAAGGACGTGATGGACTTCAAGCCGCGCAATCTCAGTCACTCGCATGCCGCACGTAATGCCGAACAAGAGGATCAAGGTGTCGCGTTCAGGGAAGCGGCTGGTCGCTTCGGTTACGCGCAGGAGATGGCGAAATTTCGCCGGGGTCAGGATTTTGGCGTGTTTGGACTGCAATTTCGTTTCTCGTAATACGCTAAGTTTCGAGCCTTGTTACGAGAGAGAAACCGTAGGGCGCTCCTTTCCAGTGTAACCCGCGAGAAGCCTGACTTCCTCGGAAAATGGTTCAGGCCACACACTGGGCGTTTGTGCGGTTGCGCACGCTTAGGCAAGGCGCACGGCAATGTATGTCCTAAGCTCTAACGGATTATGCAAACCGTTGACCACGCGACGTTCCAAGACTTGCGCTGGACGATCCTGCATGAAGGCGTCCGAATCTACGGTGACAATTACCCGGATCCTATCGCAACCCACACGACATTCGCGGCGACGCGGTGGGAAAAGAGAGCCAGCCTCATCAAAATGGGCAAGAGAGCGAATCGAGCGCATGAGTAACGACGAAGTGGTGGGCTGTCTGCCTGCGATACACGATGAAGCAGTGCAACGGTTGGTGCACGACCACGACCCAGGCGGTGATTTGCGCTGGGTGGCAGTCCACGAAAACAAACGATCTGAGCTGCTTGACGCACTGGCAAAGCGTGATTTTCGCGATATTCGAGGCCGCATCTATTGGAACGCTCAGGAGCATAACCCGGACGTAAGGAACCTCCTGGCGGCGGTATCTAACGGGGATCTCGAACAGATGCTCAACAAGCTATAGCATTCCCAGGTCCCTCGTTGCGCTGTTGCGTAGCAAAGGGGGCGATTGCCAATGGAAGACTAGTTTCCGCACGTCACTACACGCAAGGAGCGGCTATGCGCGTCGAACTGCACGACTTGGGGACCGTCGAGATTGAAATCGAAAAGTGCAGCAGTGGGCACGGAGTAACGGTCAGTCAACGCTTCGCCGCCAAGGATGGGACGACGTCTACGAGCTTTACTTGCACGTGCTACGAATCCAACGGGAAGTCGTATTCGAAAACGATTACTTGCCCGGACGGCAACAACACATGCGATTGCAGTACGCCAAGCAGCCCCAGTCCCAGTTGCGGGTAACTTCGCACAGATCACTACGAAGGCTCGGCTCGCGGCCTTCGCGCCTGCATGGCCCCGGCTTCTCATGCTCGCCGCCCTCCTTGATGGCTTCCCCTATGGCCTTTTCTGATCGCGTCCGTCATCGCCGTCGCGGTCTACGGCCTAGGCGCCTCGCGTTTTGTGGAATCGTCCTCGGCGACAAGCAGCCCACCGCAGGGCAGTTTGTCACGTCGATTCATGCGTGAATCTTGCCCCATAGCGAACGCACCGGGAAAAGGCGGTGCGCGAGAAAACGGGTTTGCCATGCACTTTTACACGAGCCACACCGACGAACCCGCCTCTGGCTACGCCTCCGAGGGCATTGCCGGCTATGTGTTTCCGACACAAGAAACTGGAACCGTAGCGCTGTATCGGTGGCGGCATCCCGAAAGCAACCTCCACTTCTACACCGTTGATCCAAACGGAGAAGCCGCACCGCAACTGGGCTACGTCTTAGAAAGGACCGAATGCTACGTTTCAACGCGGCAGGCCCGGATACCCAACCGGTCTATCGCTGGTACAACGCTGAATCGGGCGATCATCTTTTTACGCTCGATCCGACTGGTGAATTAGCGCCAGGCTCGGGATACGTCGCCGAGGGGATAGCCTGGTATATGTATCCGAATAACCTTCCGGGAACCGTCGCACTTTATCGGTGGGCTGCGGGAGAACGTAACCGTCCGACCGCGACCGTGTAGACGCATGATGAAGGCGTCGCCATGATTTCCCGGGGCACATATGTCACTGTGCCCATAAAGGAAATCATGGACACAGTGACCGAATCCACCCAAGTCAAAGGCGCCCGCAAGTATCGGCGGCGTACAGCGGACGAGAAGCGCCAGATCGTCGAGGAGACGCTATCCAGTGGACGTTCGGTAGCGGAGATTGCGCGCAGTCACGAAGTGAACGCAAATCAGGTGTTCGACTGGCGTAAGCAGTATCTCGAAGGACGGCTCGGCGCCGACGAGCGCCTATGTACCTTGCTGCCGGTCACGGTCAATGAGCCCAGCGACAGCGGCGTGGCCGAACCGGCTGCATCTACGCTTGCGACACGGGCGCCTAACACGATCCGAATTCAGTTGCCACGAGGCGACGTACACGTCGAAGGCAGTGTCGATCTCGACACGCTGCGAGTGGTGATCCAGTGCCTGAGCCGATGATCGGTCCGCTGACAAACACCCGCATCTGGGTTGCTGCCGGGTTTACGGATATGCGCTGCGGCTTCGATGGCTTGGCCGCGAGGGTGCAGACCGTGCTGGCGAAGGATCCGTTCTGCGGACACATCTTCGTCTTCAGAGGCAAACGTGGCGACCTCGTCAAATGCCTGTACTGGCGTGACGGTGAGCTATGCCTGTTCGCGAAACGACTGGAGCGCGGGCGCTTTGCCTGGCCCCGTGCTGACGGCGGAGTTGTGTCGCTGACCAACGCGCAACTCGGCCTTCTGCTCGAAGGGTTCGACTGGCGACAGCCTGTCGATGTAGCCCGACCCTGCAGCGCTTTTTAAACGTATGTGACAACGCGCGCGTAGCGCAATGCACGCGCGTAAACTGCCTGCATGGCATCCAGCAATGCTTCCCTCCCGGACGACATCGAGGCCTTGAAGGCTCTCTGTCAACGGCACTCTGGAATTGATACGAC
>NZ_JFHE01000077.1 GCF_000698555.1 Caballeronia grimmiae
ATCGCTGTCCAGCTTGGTGTGAAATACGCAGCTTAAGCACCGCCCCGACATGCAAAGCGGCGGCTATCTATAGTGTACTTAGGATAGCTAAACCCTCTTCGATGCGTTTGCATAGCGTGCGCTGTTGCGGTGTGCCAGCCATGCTTTGCAACGGTGCAGTTCCGCGACTCATCCGCACGCGTGCTGTAAGCGCAAGTGCCACGAACCTACCTCAGCGATCCCGTTGCACGGATCATTCCGCGCAGCGCGCGTTCATCACGGGAGCATTCATCATGGCAGGCAGCATCATCGATCTGCAAACGGGCAATCGCTTGCAGCACGGCCGCCCCTCTTCGGGCGTCTCGGCCGCTGAAGCATTGCAAGGCATCAGTTGGGTACCGGTCGCGCTCAGTGCAGCCCTGATTGTGTCGGGGCTCGCCGGCCGGAAAACCGGTGCAGTCGCGATCGCGCTCGCTGCGTGCGCGGCCATAGCCGTGGCGAGCGGGGGGCGCGTCGTCCCGCTCCATCGCGGTATAACGAACAACAAGGAGAAGAGTGGTACCACCGGCGCGGAGCCAGAGGTGGAGCGCTCTATTACGATCGGCAGTTTCGAGCACCGGTTAGTTGCTGGCTGGTCGGCCCGATGTGCTGCACGCCCGAACGCGGCGGCTTGAAGGTGCGTTTCTCAGACTTCAAGATGGGGCCGCCCTTTCCCGGTTGACGATGCCAGGCTGGGGCAAAAAAATATAGAGGCGCTAACCCGCTTCACCGTCACCGATATGACAGCACCCGTTACCATATCGGGGGGTGCGAAACTCCATCAACCATCCTCACTGTCTGTGCCTCGACCGGGCGAAGGCGGGTTAGATCGAACGCGCTGCAGCCGAATCTGGGCCTCGTGCATAAAAGCATCCGGCCGGGCGGCGTACACGCCTCAAACGCTACTCTCGCCTTAAGCAGACGAGTTGCAAACCACGCATCTGCCGTCCGCTCACCCCAAAGGACATGCTTGCCCTTCATGCCGACAACTGCGGCATTATGCAGACAGTGCCGAGTCCAACGGTTGTCAGGAGGAAGTCATGACGTTGACCGTCCCCGAAGAGCATATCAGTATGCTCGATCATGACTCTGGGACGAAGCGGGACGGCCGGAAGGCCGGTCGGACGAATTTTCGAATGAGGCGCAGCGACAATTAGCGCAGCGAACCTGGTAAAAAAAACAACATTAGGGCTCGCGCTCGCAGGCGACACGCTAGCCTTCGCATGATGCGAGCCTCAATTACAGTCGCGCGGACGGCGACCCCACCGCACCGATCCTTAGCGGACTTCCGGCACGTCGAGGCATCAACGGCTCTTCGCAAAGTCCAGCGGACGTTCCTCGGCCAATGTTTGCTGACGGTTCATCGGCCTCTGCCGACGTTGAGGCTCTTTGCGTTTAACGTCAGCACCCCGGCGGACTGCTGACCTTCGCGACGTCGCGCGGCCGCCCCCGTCAGCGACGTCACACTCACGACCGGAAGCGACAGTCGCAACGTCACAAAGCGGACATTGCAGTAGGTCTATTCTTTCGCTTCGAACTCGATCCTGACTCGCCCTGATGCGTCAATCTTTTTCAATCTCACGTTTGTCGGCCCTGCGGCCGTCGTGTTGATAGAAAACGTTACGCTCAGGACGTCATCGGAACGCCAGGTGATCTTCGGAGAGGGACTGTGATCCGCAAACTCACCGCATTCGCTGGAATACACCTCATACCGCTTCTCCAGTTCAGCTTGCTGTTGGCTTTTGGAAGATGGGGTGACCAGCAATGCCTCGTTGCAGTAGGGTGAAATGCCACCCCCGCCCGCCCACGTGAGCAGTATGGCTTGAAACTGTCCCGAAGGTGAGGTCAAGGATTTCAGCCCGTCCGGCTTCGATTCCTCTTTGGATGCAGCGCCGTTGTGCGCGAAGAAGTAAGCAACAGTCGCTACGACGACGCAACTCGACGCTAACGCAACGGCTTTTTTCAGTCCACGAAGCATTTTTGTTGTATGGATGGGCACTACGTTGTACGTCATCGGTCCAGCGGTTCTCTACGATCCTGCTTACCATGTCGAACGGCCGCCCGTGGGCCGGGAAGAACGGTCCGCAGGGCGCGAGGGCGGCCGCCACGAACAGCTTGTCCGACGGCCGCTGCCCGTTTTCGTTAGATCTCAGTCTGCTCGGAGATCTCGAGCGCATCGTCGACCTCTATGCCGAGGTATCGAACGGTGCTTTCAAGTTTGCTATGCCCAAGCAGGAGTTGAACCGCTCTGAGGTTCTTCGATCGCTTGTAGATCAATGTCGCCTTCGTCCGATGACGCGTCTTCGAGGTTGACATGCACGATAACCGAAACCGCGCAACGTCTGCGTGCAAGCCCATGCCGGCTCTCTACGTTCCGCGCACCTTCTTAAGGTATTTCTCAAGTATCGCTGTATTGGCCGGGTTTTCGGCTGCGGTTTTCGAACGGAGCCACGGCTTGAGCACTTCTTTCACAAATCTGAATCCTTCATCTGTGAGATCGCCGACAAACACTTGTCGGACCAGCAGCTTGCCGCTCGCGTCCACGACTCGTCGCTTCTTTTTGAACATACCATTCTCGTTGAGAAACTTGATAAGCCCCTTGTACTTGTTTTCCACCTGGCTTCGGGCCATACGGTTGGCACCGTATGATTCGAGGGACTCGTCGACGTTCCACAACTCAACCTTCTTCAAATCCATTTCTTCAGAGTCTTGACTTGCCATGACCATGTTGCTCCTATGACTCGTCTACCGAAACTTGCAGTAGCGAATGGACCGCTCACCTTCTGCCCACAACTCTCGAGACCCGCGGTACTCTCTTGAGTTTTCCCGTCTTACGATCTCGTATACATTGGCCCCCGGCTTTTCGGATCCGCCTCTCCTTATCCAACTGGTCCTCCTTCCCCGTAACATTAGTTGTGCTCGTTACTTCGACCGCTCTCATGACGTTGCCCTTCACGATGTTGATGACCACAATGTCAAGACGGCGAGTTTCAAGGGTTATGGGATCCTTCACTCGCTTACCTTCGTTCTTTCCCGTGCAATATCTCAAATAGCATTCGCGCTGCACTCGAACCTGCCCTTTGCCCTGTCTGACAATAGAACGCGACTCGGTTGCCTCTCGTCGAGCGCCGTCAATCCTGGATTGAGTGACGTGGTGCAAGCCAAAAGGATCGATCCATGCAAGCACGTTCGGCGCGTATCGGTAAGCATTAACGCCGCCGAGCAGTCCGATCGGGTCCGGACTGATGAAGCGACCGATGAGCGGGTCGTAGTAGCGAAATCGGTTGTAGCAAAGTCCGGTCGCCGAATCGAAGTATTGGCCTTGCAGTCGCAACGGCTGGAAGCTCGCATCGCCATCCTCTGCAGGCGCATCTACATCTGTTTCGTGGTCCGCAACGGGGCCGAAGGCGCCGAGCACGGCGTGCCAGAGCACAGTCCCTGACTCGTCGGTCAATGCAAACGGCGAGCCTGTAGGTTCGTTATGCAGATAAAGAAAACGATGTACTGGACCCGAAGTCGTCGAGGAATCTGCGCGGTGCACTGGAAAAAGCACGAAGCCGATCGGCTCGTGGCTGCGGTCGTGATACACGAACACGCGACGTGCCCGATCGTCTTCCTCCATCAGCAGCCGTTCCCCCTCCCACTGGAAGATCTTCTCACGGCCATTGGTAACCTTGGCGATGCGGCGCCCGAATGCGTCGTAGATATACTGTTCAAGGTGCACAGCGCCATTCGACTGTATTCTCGCGCTGACCAACTGGTGCAACGTGTTCCACTCCAGCCGCGCGTTGCCAGCCGGAGAACTTCGAGCGTTCATGCGACCGAAACCGTCGTAGCTGGCCGTGACAGCGTCGAACGATCGAACCATGTTGTCTGCTATTTTTTCTCCGCGCGCATTAATCGGGTTAGAGGCCTCATCCCAGTGAATGCTCGTTTCGGGCGTGTGTGTGCCGCTTTCGTCGATAATGTGTCGACTGGCGTCGTAGCGAAACTTACGGGTTTCCTGTCCCCACGGCGCGCTGCGCTCCACGACCAAAAGGTCACCGTTGAGGTCGTATTGAAAGCCGGAGGCGATCAAAGGCGCCGCCGCGCCGTGGGTACTCGCGGGTGCAGTCGCAAAGACATCGATTCCTGTCAACTGCAGCGCATCGTCGTACTGGAGCATTGACGTCAACATCTGGTGCGAAAGCAAACGGGGCATGTGTGCCGCGTCGCGCTCGAGATCACAATACGGAGATCCATCTACCGCAATCTGATGCAGGTGGCCGGAACCGTAACGAAGGAATGCTAGTTCCAAAACCCCTGGAATCTGCGTGTGAATGACGTTTCCGTTCGCGTCATACCCGCTCTGGAAGCCGCTTAGTTCTCTAAGTCGCGACGCCGTGCTAGCCGGCGGCGCGTCGAGACGACGGAGTTTCTCTCGAGTGCGGCGGCCGGCTGCATCGTATTGAAAGGAGACGATTGAGTGGCGGTTACGACCGGTGACTAGCTGGCCCGCTGCGTCGTACTCGAACTCCGCCCACTGGCCGTCCGAGGTTGCCAGTCTGGTGGGCCGACCTACCGGATCGTAGCTGTAAGTGGTGCGGATGACCTCGCCGGTCCGCGGTTTCTCTTCGGACCACCGGAGGACATCATCTTCCGAATACCCAAAGGTATGCTCGACACCTTCAAAGGTCTTCATGCGTGAAATGGAGCCGACTCGGTCGTATTCCAGCAAGTAGGTAGCGCCGTTGGGATTTTCGATCTTGAGCAGCTGACCGGTGCTGTTCCGTTTGTAGCGGGTGGTTTGCCCGTCTGCCTCGATAGCCGCCGCCAGCATCCCGTCGGGGCGCAGCAGAAAAGTAGTGCGACCTCCCATCGGTTCCACTTCGCAAATCAGCCGGCCGAGGCAGTCGTACTCGTAACGGGTAGTGGCGCCGTCCGGGCCGGTCACAGCGACCAGATCGCCCTCCGGCGAGTACGAATAACGTGTCGTGTTGCCAAAGGCATCAATCTGTGAAATCAGTTGTCCGTGTTCATCGTATTCGAGGCGCTCGCCGCTGCCGGTGCAGTCGGTCTCCTTCACGAGGCGGCCCGCCTGGTCGTACTCAAACGACTGTCTCTTGCCGAGGGCATCCGTGATCGCAATCACCAGACCGCGACTGTCATATTCATACTGCGTTGCTGCACCGTCGGCCAACACATGTGTCAGCAGATTCCCGCACACGTCGTACGAGAAGCGCTCGGTCCGTCCCAGTGGGTCCACCTCCGCCGTTGGAAGAAACAGAATGGGATGCCATTTGGTCTCAGCGAGCTGGCCTGCTTCGTCCCACGAACGGACAGGCAATCCGCGCTCGTCGAGCTCTGACTTCGTGGCAATTCCCGTGGGTGTAACCGTGCCGAGGAGATGACCATCAGCGTCAAGCACTCGCCGGTATTGACCGCCCTTGCCGTCGATGTAGCCGATCCAATGACCGTCGCGGTCCGCGACGTAGATTTCGGCGACCCCGTCCTGGTCCGTGACAATCGTTCGTTGCTCGCGATAGTCGAAGCGCAGTTCATTGCAGATGTTCGTCCATGAGCGCAGGACTTTACCTTCCGGATCGTATTGCGTCCATTCGTAAGAGCACACCAGTCCACCCGGCTGCGCGTGCTCAACCATCATGTGGTTCGTCCACTTGAATTCTCGCGTCCGCCTACCGCCCCTGATAGTGACGTTGACAAGGTCGCCATCGGCATACTCGTACTCGGCCACAACGACGGACAAGGCGTTGATATCCGCCGAACCTCGCGTGGAGGAACCCGTCTGTTTGCGGCATCTGAGGACGCGCGCGAGGCGCTCCCCAGTCCAGTCAAGCAGCAGCGCGTGCTCGCCCGAACCGTCGATGCGCTGAAGCCGGCCATGCTCGTCCCAGATGAGCGTAATTGCGTTGCCGTTGGGGTCGGACATGCGCACCAGCGGCGCTTGCCATGACGCATGGTCGCCCTGCGCCTGGAAAACGAAGGTCAGGACGAGTCCATCAGATTGCTCAAGTCGATAGGCACCGGAGGAGACCCTAGTCAAGGTGCACATGTCCTGCCTATGGAAGTAAGTCTCGCCAACCTTCATGGCAGGAAACGCGATAAAACGACCTTCCCGATCGACGAAGACCACTTGCTTCGGCTTAAGAAGCAAATGCATCTCTACGGGGGTTATCCAACCCTGCCCAAAGAAGCCGACCCGCGCCAGGTTGGACATGTAGACTCGCTGCCACACGAGGTCCAGCGGTCCCTGGAGAACGAAGTCGAGGTCTTCGGCACCGTCGAGCAACTTGTTGCCACGCAGGGGATTGACCGGGTTACCCGCCTTCGCCGCTGCCGCGCAGGCTTCGCACTTGGGTGCGGACATTCCCATCGCCATGCTCGATATATGGGGCATCGGCGGCGTATTGCCGGGGGTCTTCGACATATGATTGTGGGTCGTTATGTCGAGGTGTCTTGGCACGTTCTCGCCTTCGAACTTCACATCCATCGACCAGGCATTGAAGTAAACCTTGCCCATGTTCTTGCTTGTCACCACGCCCTTCTTCGGAGCGGAACCGGCCTCGTCACCCGCGCTCTTGCTGAAGTTCGAGCTATTCTTTAGCATGACCTCCTGGTTGGAAATCTTTACCGTGGTCGATCCATCGGCCGTATCCGAGGCCATGCCGGTATTCGGATAGGGAATTGGCACGCCCGGTGGCGTGGCCGGCGTCAGCGGCGGTGTAAAGCACACATCGGGCGTGTTACAGATGGTTTTCCCGCTCGATGCTTTGCTCGAGATCTCCATGCCGTTGGCGAAGACGTTGTGGCTCACTGGAGCATCCCATAGCTGAGAAAGGCGGCCGATCGCTCCGTGCCATCGCTCGAAAGGTGACAAAGGATGCGCGATCCTGAGGCATATCCTTTGGCGCAGGCATTGGCTGCAATCGCGATGCCGAGCGGCCCGGCGGCGGCGCCCACCTCTCCAGTGCAGTCCGCCGGGTGCCAGAGGTCAGCGTCGGATCCTTGATCCCGGATCAACCGAGACATGGCGAGGGCCGCTTCCTTGAAGTAATAGTGCTCACCGGATAGCCCAGAAATCCGCAAGTCGAAGTCCTGAGGCCGGCAATCAGCGTCACGCGCAGCTGCATGAATGGCTTCAACCAATCCATCAGCACGAAGCGGCAAGTCGGTATCAATCGTTGCGCTCTCACTCGCGAATCCCAAGCCCTCGCATCGCAGTGCCACTCCGGACCTAGGACGAGCGGCCATCAGAGCCGCTGCCGCTTCGCCGGGTAGGAAACCGTCACTGTTCCGGCTTGTTAGGAGCCGGTGCCGGTCCTCGAAATGGCTCAATGCCGGCCAGTTGACGTAGCTATCCACGCCGGCAACGAGTACGGCGTCAGCTTTGCCTTCATACACCAGCGTACGAGCCCGATCGAGCCCGAAGAATCCACCGACGCGTCCTACGGTTATCACGCACGAATGCGTCGAAAAGCGAGTTCCCAGCAGGGTGGCGATTTCCCCGATGGCGGAGGCTCCAAGTTCATGGCCGGTGCTCGGCCGCGACGCCTCGGGCAGGCACAAGACCATAGCGATGTTCATGTCCGGCTCAAGCGCGGCCCTCCAGATGCATTCTTCGATTGCGGTCGCTGCCATCTTCAGCAGTTTCGTGTGCGGGTCGTGTGCCTCGATCGGCGCGACATGAGCCGCAATCCATTCACCTCCCCAGTCCATGAAACGCGTGATTTGGGCATTCGACAGTCCGGCCCTGATCGCTGCAGCCGCCGCAGCACTGGTCAAGCCGACACTGGTTACCAAGCCTGAACCAATAATCTCCAACGGCCTTCTCATCTTCGTCTCCTTTAGTGTGCGGCCATAGAGACTTGCGCAGATCCGTTGCTAAGCTCACACGCGGCCAACTTCACTGGATGACCTGAGAGTGCGTTATCTCTTCCGGCGACGACTTGGGCAATCTCGTGAAGGCTCTTTTTCAATGGCCGTGTCAACCGCCACGTTAAGGCAAAGCGCTCCTCGTCCGGCTCGAACACGATCGTGTCGAGTTTCGCCGCGTAATCTTCACGCCCGCCCGTTCTTGGAAATACGCGCACCGGCGCTTCGAAATGCGGCAGAATGAATCGCCTGATGCCATCTGATGTTAAGCCGGTAAGCTCCACCCCGATTGGCCCTGTTGGAACCGGCAACTGCTGGTCTTCGGGTGCAGTCTGGTAATAGCGTTCGTCGAAGTCCTTGGGCAGGAAAGGGAAAACGTTATCTAGCCACGTTTGGTCGTACGTGCCCGCAAAGCGAGAACGCTGCCGCCAGGCTCGGCCAAGGGGCCCTAGAGCCATCGGCTCATACGTGCCGCTCGGGGAAGCTACCGCCTTCTCAATCGCTTGCGTGTTCGGGAGGGGCCTGCCGTCGACCCATGCGGCCTTTAGGTATTTATGCCAGCCGCGACCGACCGGATTAGACGGGTAGGCGTCGTGCTGACTTTGGTCATCGCTGTGAAGATCAGCGCCGCCGAAAGCGACGTCATATGAGATCGGCATACGCGCAAAGGGTTGCGGCTCCGAGACGCTGATTCCCCTCACGCCGCTCCGCCAGATGCGATCACCGACGACGTCGAAACTCTTGTTCATCGGGCCCACGCGAACGCCGACTCGGACCCGTGTGGCCTGTCGACCGTCGGGGGCATGCGCACTACCGATCAACAGCACATCGCATGCGCGCTTGCGGGCGGCGAAATCCATCTCATAGAGCGGCGCACTGAGGCCCGGCTTGCCAGTGAACGTGTCGACCATCACGAGCGGCAGTTGCCGCTCGTGCAGTCGAGTTTCCTCGCCCGCCTTGGGCAGCACGAAGGTGCCCTTGACAACCACGACCAAGAGTTCGCGTCCGCTGGCTTCGAGACCCACGTTGTAGCCGGCGGCTATGCGGGTGGCGTTGACAAACTCCACTGTGTCATTCCTTTGTCCAGTTCAGCTAGGTCGAGACGCCCGTAGGTCGGTTCACGCCGGGCGCGCGACTACACGCGCCACTGCCCCGGAATCAGTACCTTGCCCGCTTTAATGAGCATGAGGCTGGCCTAGCGACCAATTCACCGACGACTGTCCAACACGCGTAACTTCGCTACTTGGCATCGGATCCCGCGTTGATCAGCTTCGTGGTTTGCCCAGGTCTACATTGCGGAATGCGCGTGAGGGGTAGCGTGAGTTAGACGAATGATTCCTAGAGATTTTCAAAATCGACCAGCCCCGATCACTGCGGCGCTGACCGGTACCGCGAGTAGACGATGTTCGCTTGCGCCCCGTTTTCCGATTACCGATGGAATTTCGCGTCATTCTTCCGGCGACATCAACAGGGTGCGTGTCGGACTCGACGACTTTGAACGGCCGGCGCGGGAAGAGATACTCGTCGGACCAACGCTTTAGCCTTCTCGATCCATGCCTGCACTGTGATAGTGGACGGACGAAGCATCAATTCATGTCTCACACTTGCGGTGATGCATCAAGGCGGCCAAGTCACCACCATCGAAGGCCTCGGCACGCCGGCGAAACTTCATCCGATGCAGGGCGGCGTTCATCAAGCACGACGGCTTTCAGTGCGGCTACTGTACGCCCGGACAGGTCTGCTCTGCAGTCGCCGCCGAGCCATGTCAGTACGGATTTGCTCGCCGATCCCCGTCCGACCAACATGGAAATGCGCGAACGCATGAGCGGCAACATCTGCCGCTGCGGGGCGTATCCCAACATCGCGGAAGCGATGACCGAAGTCGCGGGGGCCCAGCATGAAACCTTTTACCTAAAGTCGCTTTGGGGCTCGATGCGCTTCGAAGACGCCCGATGTAATCGCCGTCATCTCGGGCATCTTCGGTGCGGCCAGCAAAGTGTGCATCGCCGGACTCTTGCGCAACTGCATGTGCATGCTCTCAATCGC
>NZ_JFHE01000078.1 GCF_000698555.1 Caballeronia grimmiae
GCTGACCGGCCGTGCCGCTTGACGCTGTCTAGGCCAATCGGTGCGGCTCTTGATAACAGCCCAGTTGATGCAACCCAAGAGGGTAAACCGTCGAGTTGACGAAGCCTAGCGGGCGGGCAAGGCGCCTTCACGCGCGCTTTCGCCGCGATGCAGTTCTTATTAACACTTCCGCATCTAGCAATTGATCTCGCCGCCGGTATGCGTCCGCCAGCGCCGCTTCGAACGTCGACAATATTTGCTTCGATAGCTCCAGATCGATACCCCCATGGGCCGGATACGCGCGGATATGGTTACGCTGCCTTTGAACCCGCGACTCCCACTTCGCTATCTCGGCCTCCGTCTTGGCAATCGCCCTGTCAGCCAATTCCTGTGGAATCATCGCCGTCCTCCTTTCGTCTAGCTCTTAGCATTCAGCAATGAAAGGTCCAGCACGGGGTTAGCACGCATTGGGTCCAAGAGCCAACCGCCGAGAGGGCGACCTACAAGCGTGGGTGCTAATGAGGCACGCAAGATCCGCCCGGGCGAGACACCGGGGGCGACCGGACGTCTTTCGAGCAGTCAGACGCGAAAAGAGACATATTCATATCTATAATCGTCATGCCCGAGTCGGCCATGCGAGACTGAGACCGCCTACTCTGACGGAAGGAGGACGCGGAAGCGACCACACGCTTGACGCCTAACGGACCGCAAGCGAAGTCGATAAGGGTCGAACTGTCTACATTTTCCCGGAAGTCCTTGCTATGAGTCAAAAGACATTAGACGTCAGCGCCTTAGAGCAGGCTATCGAGAAGTGTCAGCAGGAAATTGATGCGGAGACCGACCGTCTGATACGGCAGACGCGAGCTGGCATCGATGCGTCGACCTCACGAGAGTTGCTGTTCGCTCTCCACGACAGTCTGGAAGCGTTGAAACACTCGAAAAGAGCCTTGAAGCAATGTCAGCGAGCGCTTTAGGAGTCTGCGCAGACGCCGACATCTAGTCATAGAAACCGGCCGCCGCCCTGCCACCAGCACCTATGACTTTTTGCGGACCGACGCTGATCTCGTGCACTTGCACGGCGTCACTGGGGTGGAACTCGCCGACCCCAACCGGGTTCTTTCCACTCTTTTACTGGCGGCGTCGCGTCGTCCAGCCTTCTTGAGACGCGGCACCTGTTGCCAGCCCAGCTAGCCGCTCCTTCTTCCTTCTTCACTGCTCGATATGATCGAGTCGGCCGACGCTGATATTTGGCCGCTCGCCAAGGCAGGCTGAACGTCTCCGTACTCGAAACGGCTTATCGCCGCTACGCACACGCTTCGCCCTCGTGCCTAGTCGCAGATGGCAACCGCCCCGCACTTTGGCGTATGGCTTGCTTGCAAGATGGGACATTTTTATCCTGCAAGCGATGACTGACATGGATACGACGGTAGTTGTCCGCAAGGAAGAACCTTGGTCCCCTGAGGCGCAGACGCTCCTTGACGAGATGGACGCTGCACAAGCGCTGTTTTACGGTGCAAGCGGCCGAAGCCACTGGTTCAACGAGGAAGTCAGCGCCGCGAGAGGTACCTTCGTGGTCGTTCGCACCACGGACGGATTTGCGCTCGGATGTGGTGCACTACGGCGATGGAACTACAGCGTTGCCGAAATAACCTACCTCTATAGCAGGGTCCACGAGGGCGGCATCGAACGGGTGCTCTTGTCCCGACTGGAATTGGATGCCGCAGCACTCGGCTATGCGGGCGTCGTCATTGAAGCAGACAGGGCGAATCGCCGTGCTATCGCTTTTTGCGAAAGGAATGGTTTTCGAGAGCGCTCATTCACTTCAGGCTGTGTCCGTCCTCTCCCTACAGTCTTGTTCGAGAAAGCGCTGCTACCCTGACGGCGGGGACGACACAACTTGACTTGCTTTGGTGCCGAAGGGCGGGACACAATGTGTCGCCATGAGTTCATGCCCGATATTGCGATGCGAGCCTAGATGGGTCACCTGGCGTCTGTCCGCGTCGATCGGCGCATCATGGAGCGCAAGCTCGGCTGGGCCGAAGGGCAACTGGCCGATCCCACCGCCGTCATACCGGGCGCTGGTCGCAGGCAAGAACCTAATGGTCGAGGTCCCAGCAGCCCGACCCTGCAGCGGCTGCGGGCTTCGCGACAAATCCAACTTGACGGCACGCAGAACGCATTCGAGGCGCCAACTTCGCGACAATCAAGCTGTCAAATGCGGTGCTCGGAGCGCCCCACAGTTGGCGAACCTCGTAATTAGTGCAGCGCCTGGTTCACGCTTGTCATCGCGGTCAGGTCGTCGATATGGACCGCCCTGTTGCGCCCGGCGCGCTTTGCCGCGTACAGCGCGTTGTCCGCCTCGCTCAATAGCGCGAACGGATCATCGTTCATGGCAACGGGGTGGGCCGTGGCGCATCCGACGCTCACCGTAATGACGTGGCCGGGAGCGGCGGTATTGGGGATCGCAAGTTCTTGGATGCTTGCGCACACGCGGCGGGCGAATCCCACTGCTGCTTCTGCCGCAGTGCCTGGAAGGATTACGACAAACTCTTCGCCGCCGTACCGCGCGACGATGTTGCCAGGACGGTGCACTGAGCGCTGGAGGTGATGCGCGACCGCGACCAGGGCGTCATCGCCGCTTGCATGCCCATACGTGTCGTTATATCGCTTGAAGTAATCAACGTCGATAAACAGCGCCGACACGGGGTGGTTCGCGCGGCGCGCACGCCGCCAATCGTCCTGCAAGTGGCGGGTTAGTGCGCGGCGATTATTGAGACCCGTCAGTGGATCGGTGCCGGCAAGGCGTTTTATTTTCTCCATTGCAATCGAGCGGGCGCGCAGCGCGATCGTCAGAAGCCATGAGACGGCCATGAACGCGACACCAAAGAACAACGTCAGGCCGCCGATCACCATGCTTCGTCGCCTCCATGCCGCAAGCACGTCGTCCTCAGCCGGGGCAACGACCACTATTAGCGACGTTCCCGGCACTCGGGAGAATGTGTACAGACGCCGCACGCCATCGATCCGCGAAACTGAGACGTATGAGCCGGACGGTGCGCCCGTCATCAGGTGGAAGGTGGGCGAGCGCCCGATCAGCTTTTCCTTTCCTGCTGGCGCGGGCGGCTTGCGCGCGAGAACGACACCGTCGTCCTGGATGACAAACGCCGAACCGGCGTTCCCTACATCTATGTCTGACACTAAGGATGCGAAGTAGTCCAGCTTCAACGCAATGACACCTACTCCGGCGAAAGAACCGTCAGATGCGTTAATGCGGCGACTCAGCGCAATGGAGGACGAACCACCTCGCAGGCGCGACGAATACGGCGGGGAAATGAAAAGGCCGACATCGTCACGGGCGACGTGCACGCGAAAATAGTCCCGGTCCGCAAAAGTCAGCGGCTCATGTCTCGACGGATCGCGTGCGGCCTCGATGCCTCCGCCGCTGTTCATGACGAACACCCCACCGATGTTGCTGCGGGCTGTCGCCCCATCAAATAAGATACGGTCGCGTAGACCAGGTGGCAAACGCATAACAGCCGGGTCCTGCACACCTTGCACAAGCTCGCGCAGTGACAGGTCGCTCGACTCTATGTTGCGCGCAATGTCGCTACTGATCGTTGCTACGAGATTCGCCGACGAGCGCCGGGCATTGGCCAGCGCCTGCGCGCGACCCTGCCACAATGTATCGAAAGACAACACGCACATCGATATGGCAATCGCCGTCCCCACGAGGCCAGCGACTATCGGCACGCGCGTGAAGATCTCTGCGACGTGTGTTGCGACCGATGTGTTACCTCGAATAAAGCTGCGCCGTGCGGCGCTTCGCGGCTTGCGTAAGCCGTCAGTCTGTGAATGCATTCACTCTCCGTTACGGACGATCCGTCGCCCTGTGGCCACCGCAG
Organism: Caballeronia grimmiae; assembly: GCF_000698555.1. Taxonomy (GTDB): domain Bacteria; phylum Pseudomonadota; class Gammaproteobacteria; order Burkholderiales; family Burkholderiaceae; genus Caballeronia; species Caballeronia grimmiae. The sequence continues at coordinate 3,882 of NZ_JFHE01000078.1, forward strand.
CAGCCCGCGCCGGCTTCCGGTACAACGAACAACCCCTGATTTTACGTGCGTCGGGAAACCGGGGCGGCAGCGGAAAAAAACCAGCAGGTATCAGATTCTCTGCCGCGTCGACGACCACCCGGAGTGCATAGAAGTTGGCGCGACACACAGCGCGCGAGACGTTGTCGCCATCCTTTCTCCGAGCCGATCGGTCATTTAGCTTTCCGTGGAACTGCCCTGCATGGCGAACGATGCCGCGCGCCTCCATCTGGAGCGGCGAAGCTGACAAGAGCTAAAGGAGATCGCCGCGGTGTCGTTATCAAGCAGATGCTGGTGTCCCGTCGCCTCCCGCAGTAGAGGATGCGATCTGACCGCAGGCGTGCGGAGCGAGAAGCGCCGAATGCGGACTATGGGTATTACCCGGCGAACAATAATCACCTTGACAGGTCGCGTAGAAAGGTATGTTCAAAAATCTCAGTGTTGGCGCCAGAATCGCTAGTAGCTTTGCAGCAATTTTGCTTTTCTTGGCGATCCTTACGGCCGTGGGCATGGTCCAAGTCGGGAAAATCAATTCGGCTTTGACAGTCATCAACGACATCAACAGCGTTAAGCAGCGATATGCCATTAATTTTCGCGGTAGCGTACATGACCGATCAATCGCGGTACGCGACGTTACGTTGGTTTCCCTCAGCGAACTGCCGTCTGTCGTCACTCACATCGCACAACTGGAGCACGATTACGCAGACTCCGCTGCACCGATGGACGCGATATTCGCAGCTGGTGACGCGGTAAGTGACTCAGAGCGCAGCCTGTTAGAAAAAATCAAGGCTTCCGAGCAGAAGACCTTGCCGCTGGTTCATCAAATAATCGAACTCCGAAAAGCGGGCGACGCTGACGCGGCGAAAAGGCTCGTGTTGGAATCCGCGCGGCCGGCATTCATCGAATGGCTCGCGGCGATCAATCGCTTCATCGATTTCGAGGAAGGTCTAAACAAGGAACAGGCGACGACCGCGCGTTCCGTGGGCGTACGCTTTGAGGACCTGATGATGATGCTCACGGCGATTGCGGTGGGCGTGGGAGCATTGATCGCCTGGCGGATTACACGTTACATCACGAAGGCGCTCGGCAGCGAACCCGGGGAAGTGAAGCGGGTAACCGATGCAATTGGAAAGGGGGACCTCGCAGTGCGGTTCACATTGCAGCGGGGAGACGAGGACAGCATCCTTTCGTCGTTGCACCGCATGCAAAGTTCCCTGAGGGATGTTGTGAGCAATGTGCGCCGGCACGCTCAAAGTGTGGCGACCGCGAGCGAACAAATCGCGATCGAGAGCACCGAGCTTTCACAACGGACGGAGAGCCAGGCATCGACGCTGCAACAGACTGCCGCGTCGATGGAGCAAGTCACCGGCGCAGTCCAAAGTAATGCAGAAAATGCTCGCCGGGCGAGCGACTTGGCTACGGCGACTGCATTGGAGGTCGAGCGTGGCAGCGACATGGTGAAGTCAATCGTCAAGACGATGGACGAAATAACGTCTGAATCGAGGAAAATCGCGGACATCACTGCGGTTATCGAAGGAATCGCTTTCCAAACAAATATTCTCGCCCTAAACGCTGCGGTAGAGGCGGCACGTGCGGGTGAACAAGGGCGGGGTTTTGCCGTTGTTGCAACGGAAGTCCGCTCGTTGGCGCAGCGCTCATCGAGCGCAGCGAAGGAAATCAAGAGTCTACTAAGCAGTTCCGTCGAGCGAGTGAATGCAGGCGCGGTTGAGATCAACGGCGCAGCCACCGCGATGTCAGAGATCCTCGGTTCAGTCAAACGCGTCAATGGCATCGTAAACGAAATCGCTCAAGCGTCTGTTGAACAAGCTGCAGGAGTCGGTGAAGTCGCCCGGGCGGTTGCACACATGGACGAAACCACTCAGCAAAACGCAGGGCTCGTGGAACGCACTTCGGACGCAGCAACGACGCTCGATCGTCAATCACGCGACCTCGGTGAAGCCGTGGCTGTCTTTCGCATTGCCTGAAGCCGTATCGACCGGCACATTGAGCGACCAAAGACGCCACGGCGCTAAACGACGGCAGGCAATGGGCCGGCGCTCACCAAGATGAACGGCCCGGCTGTGCAGCGCATGTATGCCTCGATTGCTCTGTCAGGGGACGTGGCGATGTACCAGGCCAAGCTTGACGGTCGTAGGGGTTACGCGACCTGTTCTCAGAACCTGCAGTAAGCAAAGGAAGCCATGTTGATACCGCCGTACCCTGCTGACGAGGCCGTACGCCTGACTGCGCTGCGCTCGACTTACCTTTTGGATACTGCACCTGAGCCGTTCTTTGACGACATCACTCGGCTGGCAGCGGAGATGTTCGAGGTCCCGATCGCTATGGTCACGCTGGTGGATGAGGAGCGGCAGTGGTTCAAGTCGCGGGTAGGACAGAGATGGCTCCGGAAATTTGGACAGTCGGTTAGGTGGAGTCGCTGGGTTTTGAGATAGGCATAATGCCTATAAAGGAAACCAGACGATGACGAAGAGAACCCGGCGCACGCACTCAGCGGCGTTCAAGGCGAAGGTGGCACTGGCAGCAGTACGCGGGGAGCGCACGCTCGCAGAATTGGCGCAGCAGTTTGAGGTTCATCCGAACCAGATCACGGAATGGAAGCGGCAATTGCAGGAACGAGCGGCCGACGTGTTCGGCGCGACGAGCTCGCCCGTCAATGAGCCGCCGGTGGATCTGAAGACGCTTCACGCAAAGATCGGCCAACTGGCGCTGGAGAATGATTTTTTGTCCGGCGCGCTCGGCAAGGCAGGCCTGCTGAGCGCAAAGAAATGATTGATCGTGCCCACCCCCTACCGGTTTCGCGGCAGGTCGAGCTGGTCGGTATCAGCCGATCCAGTGCGTACTATGCGCCGCGCCCGGTGAGTGCCGCGGATCTGGCGCTCATGCGCCGTATCGACGAGTTGCACCTGGAGCATCCGTTTGCTGGCGCGCGCATGTTGATGCGCCTGCTCAAGCGAGAGGGCATAGTGGTCGGCCGCAAGCACGTCGGCACGTTGATGCGCAAAATGGGCATCGAAGCGCTGTATCGCAAGCCGAACTTGAGCCGCAAACATCTGGCCCACAAGATCTGGCCGTACCTGCTGCGCGATCGGAAGATCGAGCGCAGCAGTCAGGTGTACGCATTGGACACGACATACGTGCCTATGGCTCACGGCTTCGTCTATCTCACAGCTGTGATCGATTGGGCCAGTCGCCGTGTTTTAGCGCACCGAGTCGCCATCACGATGGAAGCTGAGCATGCGGTGGCGGCGCTTGAAGAAGCATTCGCGAAATATGGATTGCCTGAGATCGTCAACACCGATCAAGGCAGCCAATTTACCAGTACAGTCTTCACCGACGCGGTCCTCTCGCGCGGAATCGCTCTGTCGATGGATGGCAAGGGAAGCTGGCGGGACAACGTTTTATCGAACGACTGTGGCGCAGCGTGAAGTATGAAGAGATATATTTGAAGGCCTACGAATCCGTCGGCCATGCACAGAAGTCCATCGCTAACTACCTTACCTGGTACAACAAACAAAGGCCTCATTCAAGTCTGTCGGACAAGACCCCAGATGAAGCCTACTTCGCGATGCTGCCCGCAATCAGAACGGCAGCGTGAACACCCAGCGTTCCACTTAAAAATCGAAAAAACTGTCCGAACGAACGGGGCCACCTCTGACTGAAGCTCGCACAAAGTCCCCGGGAAATTTCCTTCTGCGGCCACGCGATTCTGTCAAAGGAGCCCACGGTAGTCCTGAATGCGAATCTTGATGAACGCTTCCGCGACAATCCATTGGTCACCGGTGATCCGCTTATCCAATTCTATGCGGGAGCGCCTGTCGTAACCGATGACGGGTATGCCATCGGCACCCTCTGTATCATCGACACCGAAAGCAGGCCAGTCTTCAGCGGCCACGACCAATCATGCCTCTCGGCGCTTGCCGGACTGATCGCCCAGCGGGTCAATATACTGCGCTCAAATGCTCATCTGGACGATGTGACCGGGCTGCCGAATTTCGCTCGCTTCACCGACGACGTTACCTTAAGCCGGGCCTCCGCGCATGCGGTGCTCATCGACCTGTGCACGCTCGACTACATCAACCGCATGGTGGTCGCCCTGGGCTTAGAGACTGTTAATGCAGTGGCCGTGGCGACGTCGGGCAGGCTCGTGACGGCGCTCGGAGCGGGTATCACGCTGTATCGTATCGGCTACGCGCGTTATCTCTTTATCAGCGAAGCTCCTTGCTCTGAAATTAGCTTGATGGTTCGACGATGCATCGGGGCATTCGAAAGCCCGTTGATTGTGGGACGTGACCTACCTATTGACGTCACACCGTCCGCTGGCATCGTAAGCATAGGCGACGTATCTGGAGCGTCCGACTTGATATCGGCACTGATCTTCGCGTCCCAACGGGCGCGTGAGAGCCACATGGATGCTGTGCTTTATGACCATGAAATGGGACAAGGCCGACACAGGACGTTTTTGCTGCTCAACTCGTTCAAGGACGCACTTGCTCGGAACCAGCTTCGACTAGTTTATCAACCGCGCGTACGGCTCATCGATGGCGCATGTGTCGGCGCTGAGGCCCTGGTCCGATGGCGACACCCGCAACTCGGCGAAATTCCGCCGGGCGAATTCGTGCCGCTGATCGAAAATACCGCGTTGATCAATGCGCTCACCGATTGGGTGCTGGCTGCGGCGCTGCGACAACTCGCTGAATGGCAGACCCAACACCCACGCTTAGTAATCTCCGTCAATGCTGTCGGGTCCGACCTGTCACGCGCCGAAATTGCGGAGCATGTTGAAGGAGCGCTGAAATCGGCCGGGGTCAGTCCAAAACAACTGGAACTTGAAGTAACGGAAGGCTCCCTAATGCTTCACACTGAGAGAAGCGCAAGTACTGTTAGCGCGCTCCGCCGGCTCGGAGTTTCCTTGGCGATCGACGACTTTGGTTCTGGTTTCAGTAACCTGACGCAACTGAGTTCGTTGGATATAACAGTGAAAATTGATCAAGCGCTGGTCCGGGCCATCGCGTCAAGCCCTCGCGATGCGATGATCGTGCGCTCGGTCATTCGATTGGTTCACGAACTTGGGTTCAATGCGGTCGCAGAAGGCGTCGAAACGCTCGCGATACTTGGTCAAGTCCGTGACTGGGGATGCGACGAAATTCAAGGTTACTTTATTGGACGCCCAATGGAGGCGGACAGTTTTGACGCGTGGCTCGCCAATTCAGCGGACGGCGGATCCAACCGGTCGATGCAATGATTTTGTTAATCGATCGCATGGCGTATCGAAGTTCCGCTAGTGAGACGGTCCGGCCGTCGAGGTTCTGTAGTCGTTTAGGTTTATTCGATGCCTGCCATCGG
>NZ_JFHE01000079.1 GCF_000698555.1 Caballeronia grimmiae
CGTGCTGTCACAACCCGACGGGCGTCGATCTGACCGCCGCGCAATGGGCGCAAGTGGTCGAAGTCGTGAAGGCGCGCAACCTCGTGCCGTTCCTCGACATCGCGTATCAGGGTTTCGGCGAGAGCATCGAGGCGGACGCCGCTGCCGTGCGTCTGTTCGCCGCGGCTGAACTGAACGTGTTCGTGTCGTCGTCGTTCTCGAAGTCGTTTTCGCTGTACGGCGAGCGCGTCGGCGCGCTGTCGATCATCACGACGTCCAAGGAAGAATCGGCGCGCGTGCTGTCGCAACTGAAGCGCGTGATCCGCACGAACTACTCGAACCCGCCGACGCACGGCGGATCGGTCGTCGCGGCGGTGCTGGCATCGCCTGAACTGCGCGCGACGTGGGAACAGGAACTGGGCGAAATGCGCGACCGCATCCGTGCGATGCGCAACGGTCTCGTCGAGCGCCTGAAGGCAGCGGGCGTCGATCGCGATTTTTCGTTCGTCGATGCCCAGCGCGGCATGTTCTCCTACTCCGGACTGACCGCTGCGCAAGTGGACCGTCTGCGTGAAGAGTTCGGCATCTACGCTGTGAGCACCGGCCGCATCTGCGTCGCCGCGCTGAACACGCGCAATCTGGACGTCGTCGCGAACGCGGTCGCGAGCGTCATCAAGTAAGCGCCGTCTGCTGCAAAAAAAAATGGCGTCCTTCGGTTGGAGGACGCCATTTTTTGTGGGCGATGCCGGCTGTCAGAGCGTATGCGGGGCGGCGTGCGGAGCGGGCGTCACGGCGTCGTCGGCTTCGACGAGACCGTACGAGATCGCGCGAGCCAGTTCCGCGCTCACGCTTCCGACGTCCACTTGCTGACGGCGCGCAGCCGCCGATTCACGCTCCTCGGCATTCATGCAGAAGGTCAATGCGGCGATGAGCAGGATGGCGAGAGGCCAGTAAGTCGATATTGTCTTTCTCATGAGACTGTCTTCGGTTCGATGTCGCTGCGGGCGATTTACCCATTTGTCGACGGTTCGGATGTTACGCAATCGACCGTTGCTGAAAAAGCCATCGAACAGAGAAGGTTCGTTGCGTCTCTGGCAACAAGCAAGTTATCGGCCAGTTTCGCTGAGTGTTGTAACAGGCCAGGCCAGGCCGTCATAAAGGCTTACAAAGTTGTCGGGGACATCGGGCAGCGAGCGGTGTCTTAATGCTTATACGTGCAACCAATATTTCAACGGTCATGAAAGTCGCTGGCTTAGTAGTCTTTTCCTCCGCGCTGCTGTTGGGCGGATGCGCGGCTTACCCCGATGGTCCGATGTACGGCGGCGGTTATCCCGTGTACGACGATCCCGGATACGCGGCGTATCCGGCCTATCCCGCTTATTACGGCGGGCCGGTGGTGCAGCCGGGCGTCGTCGTTGGCGGCGGTTACTATTCGGGGCCCCGACGCTACTGGGACGACAGCCCCGGTTATCGCCGTCCGCCGCCCGGCGGCTGGAATAACCGGCCGCACGGCGACGGGTATGCCGGTCAGGGCGGTCGCGGCCGCCACGACGGTCAGGACGGCGGCCAGCCGCAACGCGGCGGCGGCGGTCCTCCGCCACAGGCGAACGCAGCGCCGATGCCGCAGGCAGTGGGCGGCGTGAGGCCGCATCCGCCGCAGCCGCAGCAGCCGCAACAACAACCGCAGCAGGCTCCGTCGCGCGGCGGCGGTGGCGGTGGTGGCGGTGGCGGCGGTGGTGGCAACCACGGCGGAAACGACCGCGGCTTTCTCGGGCGGACTGGCGGCTGATCGTCCGCGCGATAGTGAAAAAGGCCGCGCCGGATCACGCGATTCGGCGCGGCCTTTCTTTTTGTACGACGCCAATCAGCCGATATGCGACTGCTGCGCTTTGTACAGCTCGCGGAACGTGCGGCCGACGGGCGCGGGCATGTCGCGCGTGTCTGTCCATCCGGCGCCGAACGGAATGCGCGATAGCTTCTTCTCCCGCCCGCCAATGCGCTCCAGCACGCGCACTGCCAGCTTGGTGACGAGCGCATAGGCGGCCGGACGCATCGCGAGAAAGCCCCACGCTGCGAGCGCCGCCCGCTCGCTCCACGGGCGCAGCCGGCGCTCCATCTGCTTCTCGCGCAGCTTGCGCAGCAGATCCGAGATCGGAATACCGACCGGACACACGCTATTGCACTCGCCGCAGAGCGTCGCGGCTTGCGGCAGGTCCAGCGTCTTGTCGATGCCGACGTAGGCCGGCGTGAGCACCGAGCCCATCGGACCCGGATACACCCAGCCGTACGCATGTCCGCCGATCTTCTGATACACCGGGCAATGATTCATGCACGCCCCACAGCGGATGCAGCGCAGCATGTCCTGAAACTCTCCGCCGATGAGCCCCGTGCGCCCTCCGTCGACCAGCACGAAATACATGTCCTCCGGGCCGTCCGTTTCGTCGGACGCGCGCGGGCCGGTGAGCAGCGAGAAGTAGTTCGAGGTGGTCTGTCCGGTTGCGGAGCGCGGCAGCAGGCGCATCGCGGTGGCCAGGTCTTCGAGCGTCGGCAGCACCTTCTCGATGCCGGTCACCGCGACATGCACGCGCGGCATCACCGTGCACATGCCCTCGTTGCCCTCGTTCGTCACGACCGCGACCGACCCCGTCTCCGCGATCAGAAAGTTGCCACCGGTCACGCCCATGTCCGCCGACATGAAATGCGGGCGCAGCACTTCGCGCGCCTCGCGGGTCATTGCGGGGATGTCGGTGAGCCGCGGCTTGCCATGCGTCTTCGCGAACAGGTCCGCGATCTGTTCCTTGTCCTTGTGAACCACGGGCGCGATGATGTGGCTCGGCGGTTCGTTGTCGTTGATCTGGAGAATGTATTCGCCGAGGTCCGTCTCGATGGACTGCACGCCCATCTCGCCGAGCACGCGGTTCAGTTGCATCTCTTCGGACACCATCGACTTCGTCTTGATGACCTTCTTCACGCCGTGCTCGCGCGCAATGTCCGCGACGAGGCGCGCCGCGTCCTGCGTCGATTCCGCGTAGAGCACCGTCGCGCCCCGCCGCGTCGCCTCGCGCTCGAACATTTCAAGCCAGACGTCGAGATTCTCGAGCGCGCGATTGCGGCGCTCCTTGAGCGCGGCGCGCGTCGCTTCGAAGTCGATGTCGCGCACCGCCGCCGCCCGCGCGCTGACGAACTTCGTCGAGAGTTTGGTGAGATTCTGCTGGAGCCGTTGGTCGGCGAGCTTGCTGCCGGCTCGCGCCTTGAAGTGCATCGTCTGGACTTGCATGGATGGACTCGTCGATAGTCGATGTTTCGGGCGGTCAGGCGCGACGCTGGGCATCGCCGGCAAGGACCTGGGCGATATGCAGCACGCGCGTCGCGGTATCGCCCGTCCGGCGCAGGCGGCCTTCGATGTTCAGCATGCAGCCGAGATCGCCGAGCACCACGGCATGCGCCCCGCTCGCCTTGATGTTCGCGCATTTCTCGTCGACGATCGCCGTCGAAATATCGCCGTACTTGACCGCGAACGTGCCGCCGAAACCGCAGCAGTGCTCGCAGCCGGCCATCTTGGTCACAGGCACGCCGGCTTGCGCGAGCAGTTCGCGCGGCTGTGTCTTCACCCCGAGTTCGCGCAGGCCCGAACAGGAATCGTGATACGTGACCATGCCGTCGAAAACGCCGGGCTCCATGCGGGCTTTCGCCACCGTGACGAGAAAGTCCGTCAGTTCGAAGACGCGCGGCTGCAGCCGTGCAAAGCGGTTCATCAACTCGGGATCGTCACGAAAGAGATCGCCGTAATGCGCGCGGATCATCCCGCCGCAGGAGCCGGACGGGACCACCACATAATCGAACTGCTCGAATTCGCGCAGCGTTTTCTCGGCGAGATCGCGCGCCAGCCGGCGATCGCCGGAGTTGTACGCCGGCTGACCGCAGCACGTTTGCGCCGGAGGAACAGTGACCTCGAAGCCGGCGCGTTCGATCAGCTTGATGACCGAGAAGCCTATTTCCGGGCGCATCATGTCGATCAGACAGGTGACGAATAAACCGACTCGCATGAGGATTTTCCTTTTGATTCGAATAAGCGAAGCAGGTCGATTATCCGCGAAAAGCGTGGCGCATCCGACCGCCGGCGGGTCATGTCTTTTCACATTATGAGATACAATGCGATTTCCGCTGTTTGACGCATCAACCGATTTTTCACGATGAGCGATACGAACCCGGACTCCAAGACATCCATTCAGGTGATCGAACGCATGATGCGTCTGCTCGACGCACTCGCCGGCCACACCGATCCGGTCAGCCTGAAGGAACTCTCGCACAGCACTGGCCTGCATCCGTCGACCGCGCACCGCATCCTGAATGACATGGTGCTGTGCCGGCTGGTCGACCGGTCCGATCCCGGCACGTACCGGCTCGGCATGCGGCTGCTCGAACTCGGCAATCTCGTGAAGGCGCGTCTCTCGGTGCGCGAAGCCGCGATGCCGCCGATGCGCGAACTGCATCGGCAGACGGGCCAGACGGTCAATCTGTCGGTGCGTCAGGGCGACGAGATCGTGTATATCGAGCGTGCGTATTCGGAGCGCTCCGGCATGCAGGTCGTGCGGGCCATCGGCGGGCGGGCGCCGCTGCATCTCACGTCGGTTGGCAAGCTTTTCCTCGCCGCCGACGAAGCCGCCCGCGTGCGCGCCTACGCGATGCGCACCGGACTCTCGGGTCACACGCAGAACAGCATCACGGATCTGGCCAAACTCGAACGCGAGTTGTCGTTCGTGCGGCAGCAATCGTGCGCGCGAGACAACGAGGAACTGGAACTGGGCGTGCGCTGCATCGCGGCGGGCATCTACGACGACACGGGCCGGCTCGTCGCGGGGCTGTCCCTTTCGGCGCCGGCCGATCGTCTGCAGGACGCGTGGCTCAAGCAACTGAGCCATACCGCGCTGGAAATCTCGCGATCGCTCGGCTATCACCCGGAACTGTCGGCGGAAGGACAACGCGAAGCGCATCGCTGATCGCCGCTACCAAAGAAAAAGCCGGATTCGTCTTTCGACGATTCCGGCTTTTTTTCGGCCTGACGGCCCGCGCCCGAAGACGCGCTCAGGGATTCGCGCCGCTGCCCATGTCCGCGCTCATGATGCGCGGCTCGCCAAGTGTATCGAGATACGAACGCAGGCGGCCTGCGTCGGCGAAACGCGAGTACTTGCCGTACGAATCCAGCAGCACCATGATGACCTGGCGGCCATGCACGGTCGCCTGCATCACGAGACATTCACCCGCCTCGTTGATGAAGCCGGTCTTCTGCAAGCCGATGTCCCACGACGCATTGCGCACCAGCGCATTCGTGCTGTTGTACGCGAGCGTGCGCTTGCCGGTGAAGACTTCGTAGCTGCGGTCCGTCGAGAATTTGCGGATCAGCGGATATTGATACGCCGCGTTCACCATCTTCACGAGATCCCGCGCGCTCGACACGTTCTGGCTCGTGAGCCCCGTGGAATTCTCGAAGTGCGTATCGGTCATGCCGAGCGCCTTCGCTTTCGCGTTCATCGCGGCGATGAAGGCGGGACGCCCCCCCGGGTAATAACGCGACAATGCGGCCGCCGCGCGATTTTCCGATGCCATCAGCGCGATGTGCAGCATGTCTTCGCGATTCAGCACCGATCCGACCGCCAGCCGCGAGCCCGTGTACTTCTCGTAGTCCCGGTCTTCGTCGGTCACCGTCATTTCTTCGGTGAGCGGCATGTGCGAATCGAGCGCGACCATCGCCGTCATCAGCTTCGTGATGGAGGCGATCGGCACGACGGCGCGAGAGTTCTTGTCGAAGAGCGTCTCGGACGTGTCCTGGTCGACGACATACGCGACGCTCGAGCGCAGCGCGAGGCTATCCGGCGTGTCGTGCAGGCCGAACGCCTGGCCGACCGACGTCGCGCGCGGCTGATACGCCACCGAATGCACGGCGGCACGTCGCGCATGCGGGTCCATCCGGTAGTTCACGCGACGCTTGCGCGATGCTTTGGGCGCGTCCTCATCGTCATCGGCTGCGGCGGCCTTGGCCGTGCGCACGCCCTTGCCGGCTTTCGCGACGCGAGCCGGTTTCGCGGACTTGCCTTCGGCGGCGGGTTTGGCGGACTGCTTGACGGTCTTGCTATGAGTCGTAGTCTTGGCGAGGGCTTCAGCCGGAGCCGCTGCGAAAGATGTCGCGACGGCGAGCGATACGGCGAAAGACAATGCGGAGCGCAATGCCACGCCGTGCACCACCTTGAGCGACGAAAACATTTCGGTTTTCATTAGTGTTCTGTTGGGCGGCTGGAGAGTACCGCCAAGTGTAGTGAAGCTGCGAAATTTAAGCAATATTAAGCACTTATCGGCGCACGTTAATCCGTTTTGTAAGCGACGATTGCTGATTGTTGAAACTTTGCGCGCCTCGATCGGAAAAAACGATCGTGCGCCAGGCATCCGGCACTGCGAAAACCGCGCTTTCGACCACGCTGCTTACGCTCTGTCGGCAATTCTTTCTGAAACTTGAGGCTTGACTTTAAGAACGGGGCTGGCGGGCTTACGGCGCGCGGCAATAGACGCCGCGGCTTGTGCCCTCACAATCCGGTGTGCACTGCATCGTCAGTCGAAATGTTAACGGTTCTTCAACAATTTGGTGTACGGCAACGTCTTAAAAACAAGAACATCCGAGATTTTTCTTAGTCTCAACATGCGCCAACGCAGCCGCGCGCAGCATGGGACTCGCCGCTTTTCGCTAGTCCACGTCGGTGCATGCGCCGCCCGGTTCACGCCCTTTCCGACCGAATGCCGTAGTTAAACTCTTGTTTAACAAGGGTTTCCCCTATTTGTGCATTGCACAAAAAGCGCTTGACATCGATCGGAATATCTCTAAAATGGGCTTCATGTTGCAACGCACCAATCCGGAGCTGCACCATCTGGCAGCAAGTTGCTGCATCTACCAAACTACGACCCGCGATGATGGGTCGGCATAAGGAGCCTGAGATGACGCTATTGACCCCCGAGCAAATCGCCGCTGCACAGAAAGCCAACTTCGACACGCTGTTCGGTCTGACGAACAAGGCGTTCGAGGGCGTTGAAAAGCTCGTCGAACTGAATCTCCAAGTCGTGAAGTCCACGCTCGCCGAAAGCCAGGAAAACGCGCAACGCGCGCTGTCCGTGAAGGACGCGCAGGAACTGCTCGCGCTGCAAGCCAGCCTGACCCAGCCGGTCGCGGAAAAGGTGCTGTCGTACGGCCGTCACCTGTATGAAATCGCATCGGCTACGCAAGCTGAATTTGCCCGCGTCGCGGAAGCGCAGTACGAAGAGCAGAACCGCAAGGTGCAGACGCTCGTCGACAACGTCGCCAAGAACGCGCCTGCTGGTTCGGAAACGGCTGTCGCCGTGATGAAGTCGGCCATCACCGCCGCGAACACGACGTACGAAACCGTTCACAAGGCAACGAAGCAAGCTGTCGAAATCGCGGAAAGCAACTTCAACGCCGCCGCCACGGCTGCGACGAAGGCTGCCACGCAAGCGACCGAGCAAGCTGCTCGCACCGCTGCGGTTTCGGCAAAGCGCACCGTCGCGTAAGACATCGGCCACGCATGCGGTCTGCATGCGAAGGTTGAAACAAGGAACCCGGCTTCGGCCGGGTTTTTTGTTGTCCGCGCCGGGTCGCCCATGAAAAAGGCGCGTTCCCTTGCAGGAACGCGCCTTCGTCCTTCCTGGAACGCGAAGTTACTTCTTCCGCTGCGGCGGCAGATCGGTACAGACGCCTTCGTACAACTCCGCCGCCATGCCCACCGATTCGCCGAGCGTCGGGTGCGGGTGAATCGTCTTGCCGATGTCGGTTGCGTCCGCGCCCATCTCGATCGCAAGACACACTTCGCTGATCAGATCGCCCGCGTTCAGACCGACGATTCCGCCGCCGATCACGCGATGCGTCTCTTCGTCGAAGATCAGCTTCGTGAAGCCTTCGTCGCGGCCATTCGCAATCGCACGGCCCGACGCCGCCCACGGGAACACTGCCTTGCCGTACTTGACGCCTTCGGCCTTGCACTGCTCCTCGGTCTTGCCGGCCCAGGCCACTTCCGGATCGGTGTACGCGACCGACGGAATCTGCAGCGCGTCGAAGTAAGCCTTCTCGCCGTGCGCCGCTTCCGCCGCGACGTGGCCTTCGTGCACCGCCTTGTGGGCGAGCATCGGCTGGCCGACGAGATCGCCGATCGCGAAGATGTGCTCGACGTTCGTGCGCATCTGCTTGTCGACGTTGATGAAGCCGCGATCCGTCACCGCGACGCCCGCCTTGTCCGCGCCGATCTTGCCGCCGTTCGGGCTGCGGCCGACGGCCAGCAGCACGAGGTCGTAACGCTGCGGTTCGGCCGGCGCCTTCTCGCCTTCGAACGTGACGTAGATGCCGTCGTCCTTGGCTTCCGCCTTGGTGGTCTTCGTCTTCAGCATCACATTGGCGAAGCGCTTGGCGTTGAACTTCTCCCACACCTTCACGAGATCGCGGTCCGCGCCGACCATCAGGCCGTCGAGCATTTCAACCACGTCGATCTGCGCGCCGAGCGTCGAATAGACCGTCGCCATTTCCAGCCCGATGATGCCGCCGCCCACCACCAGCATGCGCTCGGGCAACTGACGCAGTTCGAGCGCGCCGGTGGAATCGACGACGCGCGGATCATCCGGGAAGAACGGCAGCTTCACCGACTGCGAGCCCGCCGCGATGATCGCCTTCTTGAAGCGCACGACCTTCTTGCCGCCCTCGCCCTGCACTTCCATGTGATGCGGATCGACGAACGTGCCCACGCCCGTCACCACTTGCACCTTGCGCGCCTTCGCCATGCCCGCGAGACCGCCGGTCAGCTTCTTGACGACGCCTTCCTTGAAGCCGCGCAGCTTGTCGAGGTCGATCTTCGGCTCGCCGAAGCTGATGCCGTGCGCCGCAAGCTCGGCCGCTTCGTCGATGACGAGCGCCGTGTGCAGCAGCGCCTTCGACGGAATGCAGCCGACGT
>NZ_JFHE01000080.1 GCF_000698555.1 Caballeronia grimmiae
TCGTATCAATTCCAGAGTGCCGTTGACACTGACAATCGCCGACAGCAAAAAGCCGGACTCTCACAGTTAATCCGCGATGAGGTTGACGCCATCGTCGACGAGTTCGCCGAGTTCGCGCGTAGTCATCTGAGGAGCGCGTCGCGACTGTCTGAGCATGAATTGCGAGACACCGCAGCCGAGCTCCTGAACCACATCGCGGAAGACATGGACGCGCGGCAGAGCGAACTGGAACGGTCCAGCAAGAGCCGGGGTGACTCGCCGCTGAACGCGCCATCACTTGTCGGCGACGCACAGAGTCACGCACAAGGTCGTCTCGCTGAGAGCTTTTCGCTCAACGAAATGGTGTCGGAATACCGCGCTCTGCGTGCAAGTGTTATGCGGCGATGGCGGGAGGCAGGCGTCGCTGATCCCGTTACGGCTTTAGAGGAGGCGGTTCGCTTCAATGAGGCCATCGATCAGGCGCTCACGGAGTCAATCGCGTGGTTCACGGCAGAAAGAGACCGCTCGCGGGAACTGCTCTCGGGAGTCATCGCTCATGATCTGCGCACTCCCTTGGGCGCAATCGCAATGTCCGCGCAGTTTCTTGTGCGTAGTGAGGCCCTGCGTGACGCCGAGACAAGAGCGGCCGGGCGAATCGTGAGCAGCGCCGGCATCATGGCAAAGATGGTCAGTGACCTGCTCGACTTCGCACAGGTGCGAATGGGCGGGCATCTTTCAATCTCGCCAGCAAGGATGTCTTTAAGCGAACTATGCACGGACGCGGTCACCGAACTGCGCGCTTTTCATCCTGAGCGTTCGATCGAACTTGATATCAAAGACACGATCGACGGCCATTGGGACCGCGACAGGGTGCGACAGATGATCTCGAACCTCGTCGAAAACGCAGTTGGGCATGGCGCTGCCGAAGCGCCGGTGAAGGTGAGTGCTGTGCGGTCAGGGGCGCATGTGCAGCTAGCCGTTCACAATTTTGGGGAGCCGATTCCTCCCGTACATCAATCGAGCATTTTCAGTCCGCTTACGCGTCTTTCGAAGGACGGGGAGCGAAGCCGGCGCCCCAACGGTATCGGTCTAGGATTGTTTATCGTAATGGAGATTGCAGAGGCGCACGGCGGTTCGGTCTCGGTTATCTCGGATCGCGAAGCCGGTACCACTTTCACAGTGTCCTTGCCGGTCGCATGATCGCCGGAAAAAGAATCCGGTCGCGAGAAGATAAAGCGGGTGTCGACGATACGACTAGCAAGTCTCGCTGGCTGCTGTTCCTGCGTCAGGACAACAACGAGCCGACGCCGGGCGCTCTCATTCTCACGACGATGCACAGCTCCAAAGGGCTCGAATGGGATCACGTCTGGATCGCCCGCAGCGAGGAGACAATCGTCCCGGACCCCAAATTGATCGAGCCAGAAGAGCGACGGCTGTTCCATGTCGCCATGACGCGTGCTCGCGAATCGTTGATGGTGTCGGGGACGTCGAAAAACTTCGAGTCCCGCTTTGTCGTTGAGGCCCAGCTCAATCAGAGCGCTATAGCGGTCTTTTAGTGGCGCGTCGGCCGCGCGCCGTTAGGCCCCACCGGCCGCTCGATGGGGCATGAACCAACTGGCAGTACGTCTTAGAACCGGGTCAGCATGCCGACCGCACCCATCACCTGGTTGCTCGTCGCCGAAGTGCCGCCCGCGTTGTACATCACTGCGCGGTTATTGCCGCCGATTGCATGCTGATACATTGCTTCAGCGTACAGTTCCGTGCGCTTCGACAGCGAGTAGCGCGTAATCGCATTCACTTGATTCCACTTCGGATCGGCACCGACCTTCGCCACACCGTTCAGGTGAGCGTCCGTATACGTATCCATCAGGCCGACCGAGAGCGCCGGCGTCAGTGCGTACTTGACGTTCAGTTCGTAGTTGTCGAAGTGAGCCGAACCGCTCGACATGCCGAACGCGTTTGTGTTCTGGAACTGGCTATGCGTGTAGACGAAGTTGACCGCTGCCGGGCCGAACGTATAGCCGACGCCTGCACCGACCGTGCGCTGCACATCCGCCGTCAGGTTGCCGCCACCCGCAGTCGTCCTGAACTCGCTCGGATCAGCAGCAACGTTCTGATTAGCTGCTCCTGCAGGTGTACTCGCCGCCGCCGAGCCGTTGATCTGAAGGTAGGCCGCTGCCAGTCGCAGCGGCCCGTTGTTGTAGCTCGCGCCGGCGCTGTACGCACGATCCACCGTGAAACTGGTGCTGTTGCTGAATGCGTACATGCCGCCGATCTTGAAGCCCGCATAGTCGACGCTCGCGAATTTCACTGAGTTGCTGAAGCGGACGCTGTGTTGAAGGTTGTCGTTGTCGTACACGTGCGCGAAGCCCGAGTCGCCGAACGTGCCCGCCGTGCCGGACAGCGGCGCGACGAAGTCGACCATCGAGTCATACTGGCGGCCCATCGTCACGGTGCCGTAGTTGTTGGCGGTCAGGCCAACGAACGCTTGACGGCCAAACATGCGGCCACCTTGACCGAGCGTGCCGTTGTTGACGTTGAAGCCGTTTTCGAGCACGAAGATAGCCTTCAGACCACCACCGAGATCCTCCGCACCGCGCAGGCCGAACCGGCTACCGCTGATGTTGCCGCTCGCCAGTGCCACGCGTGAGCTCCCGTGGCTGGGGGCACCGTTCTGAACATTGTTCGTGTACGCGATGCCGGCATCGACCAGGCCGTACAGCGTAACCGAGCTCTGTGCGTTGGCAGCGGACGCCGCAAAAGCTGCACAGCCGGCGACAGCAAGGGAAATTCTTTTCATTGAATCACTCCAGTTCTTCAAGACGACGGAAAACGCCGTGAGTATAAGAAGCCAGGTCGGGCAAACAAGGGCATTACCTTGCAATGATCCCTTGCTACAGATGCAAGAACGATTCACAAATCCGCAACAATTGAAGCGCGGTGCGAAGTTGCGGCGTGCCGTGCGTCCGATCCCTTGCTTTGTTTCCGTTTGGCGTTGCGCCGCGGCAACGGCCATATGTCGCCAACTTAATGCACACCACGGGGTTTGGCTTGCGGTTGTTCACATTGAATTGCGTTGTTCATTCCTACGTGACCTCGACTGAATTGCATGTGCGCGAACGGAGCGCTGTCGGGCAGTAAACCTCATCCGAAGACATCGGACCTACCAGCGCAAACGGCCATCTTATGAGCGTTCACGGCGAGGCACTTCCAAGGGCGACACAAGGTTCACGAGCGCCCCCACTACATAGCCGTTGTCCGGTCAAGGCGAAGCGTGCGTCCGTTCGGCATGAAAAGCGCCTGACTCCCGAACGTTTCGTTGCACGTGGTCCCAGCACTTCATTTTCGAATTGAGAACTCCAACGTCGACAAGCCGAACCCGGAGCTTAGTGTTGCGGCACAGCCAGACGACTGAATCTCTTCCACAAAGCCTTCATCGCATCGTGGTCCGCTACCGCGTGCGAGGCGAGGTATCCGCGCGCGAATCCGGCGCCCGCTGCCGTCTCAGGCTTGCTCTCTCCTAACGACCGGAGCAGTCCGCTCGCTACGACGACGTCGTTGCGCCAACCCAGATCGTCCTGCAGATCGCTCAGCGCGGTGATGTAACGCTTGACCTCGCGTCGATCGAACAGGGAAGAGAAGAACTCGGTCGCATAGCGCAACTTCTTGGCCGCGATGCGCGCGCGATGGCGTGTTTCATCATCAAGCTCGGCCAGGCCGTGGCCCCGTTTGAGCAGTTTCTTGTGGCGGCGCTTCAGTGTCTCACTCGCAAAGCTGGTGATTCGGTGCTCAAGCGCTTTCAGAGATTTCTTCGACATACCCGTGCGCCATCCCTTCTGGTCGATCCAAAGGGTCAACTGGATGATTAGACGCGTGTAACGCACCGAGTTGACTGCAGCAACGGCGGCCTTGCGATACTCCGTCGCGATGTTCTGTGCCGCCTTATGGACGGCGGTAGCATCGGCGTCGCTGGCAGCGGAGGCTAGAGCCTTTTTCAGGGTCGTTCCTGCAAGCACTTCCCAGTCGCGTGCTTTGCCTAACTCGCCGGCGATCCATCTGAGTTCGTTGCCAAAATCAGCCGGCGCGGGAATGACCGGCGAGAACAGGTCGAGTGCGGAGCGCAGGCGGCGAAGCCCGACCCGCATCTGATGCACGCTCGAAGGATCGTGTCCCAAGACCACGCCGCGCTCATTGCCGTGGACTTGAGCCAGACAGTTCCTTGCGATGGCCTGAAAGGCTTCTTCGACGGTGTCGCGTCTCTTGAGCTTGAGCGGTTCGGCTCTTACAGCGGTAATCTGCTCTTGCACGAGCAGGCCATAGCCGCGGTCCGCCTTGCTGAGATGATCGATGCGGAGCGGGATGTCGTGCAGTAAGGCCAGGGCGAGGTTGTAAAGCTGTTCGGGATCGCCCTTTTTGAGCTCCAGTTCGACCCCGTGGATCGGAGCCGACGCTCCGGCCGCGGCCTCGACTGCGCCGTCGTCCATCGCAAGCTCGAACTCAGCGCCATCGGGCAATTGCAAGGTGGCGGCGCACCGATCGATGCGGGTGAGGAAGAGCGGCTCCAGGCGCTCTGCGAGATCAGGCTCGGACAGTATGTGGATGGCCTTCGAGTCTTTCGGTACGAGCGCCAGCAACGCGTCGAGGTCAGGCCGATCGCCGTTCACCGGGCATTCGAATTCATCGCGTGCAAAGAGGCCAGCGGTGACCGATCCCTCCAGCTTCAGGGTCTGCACCCGTTGCTCGCCGACGGCGCGCACGCGCAGCGAGGCTACCGATGTTGGCGAAGGGAGATTGCCAAGGGCCGCATACCGGCACTCCAGTTCGCAGATTCTTGATTTGGCCGGCTGACGGGGTTCGAGAAAGTCGTCTGGCTGCATTCGGTCGATCAGTGAAATTCAGTCTGCAACTTTAGCGCGTGGCGTATCAAAGCAACGTGAAACTGGAGGGCGCCCCAGATAGACACTTTCCGTCAGTATGGGTTGGCACTGACTGACATCTCGTTGGGTAGACACGCGGTCTTCTTGCTGCCTGCCTATCGCATTGCCGTGCTAATGAGCGGCACTACCGTGTGCGACCGCGATTCCACTCACTCACACACTGCTGTCCAGTCCATTCTCGTTATATAAGGTCGGTTGTGCGTTCTGTTGTGTCGCGGGCGACCGTGATAAGTCACTTGAGGCCATGATCAAGGACGAGCAATACGGACATCTTCGTCCGCTCAACGACTTTCGGAAGTATCTGCTCGCGATCCAGTGGGATATGTCGCTCCGGGAGCTGGAGGGGCGTTCGCTGAGCGATGCGGGCTACACGCGCATCCAGGCCGATCCCGCTTGTTCGTCACCTGCAGCAAAGCGCATTTGTCGCTGAACGAGGGCATCGCGAAGTTGCCGACCGGCATGGCTCAACGGTCTCGGGACATGGCCAAACGTGGGCCGTGCTTCTCGCGCCTGGCTCAACGTTTGAATCTGACGCCCGCCGAACTTGATACGCATCTGATCGCGAACGCGGTCGGCGACGATTGACCACGACGCGCTGTTGGATACGACTCGACGCAGTCAAGTCTTTTTGCTGAAGCGGCCTAGCCGCCGATTGCTTTTCGAAAACGTCCCGGGACTAACACTCCGGGACGTTTTTTTGCGCGAGTGATTCGCATTTAGAAGATAGGAGGAATGCTTAATGCAGACGAACCCAATTTTGAACAGCAACGTCGACACCGCGGCGGGCCATTTTTATGATCGTTCGAATTAGCCAGTTCCCACCGATGAAGCGGCTGTTGTTTGGTATCGCGACTACAGCCGTCGTACTTCTGGCTCAGCAGACGCTGACGATGCTTGCTCATGGCCGCCTGACATTCCTTCTCGTCAGTGCAGCCCTGCCGTTGGTCACAGTGCTGTTTGGCGCCCGGTCTGGCCTATTGCTGCTGGCGAGCGGTATTGGCTTCGGCGCGCTTTGGATGCCGCCTGCTGGTCTCGCTGTTGGCCAACCGGAGGACCGTGCGGTCCTGCTTGCGTACACCGTCGTCGGAAGTTTCCTGGTGGCGGCCGGACAACAACTGGCGAAGGTAGCAAAACGGGCGGGAAAAGCGGAAGCGGCTGCGCAGGATACTGCGAATCGACTCCTGCGGCTTGAGCGCGACGCGCGGCACCGGTTCGACGTGGCGTTGAACAGTGCAGGCGTGCCGTTTTTCATCGTGACTCCGGTGGTGCACGAAGGTCGCATCGCAGAGCTTCGATGGGATTACTTGAACGAGGCAGCCGCCCAGTTATTCAACAAAGCCGCCGGCGTTGTAGTCGGCAGTTCAACTTCGTATGTTCGTCCGGCCGGGTGGGATGCAGACCTTTTGCTGGAGCGACTTTCGCCGCTTGCGGAAAGGCAGGGGCGCGACACCTTCGACGTGCGTGTTCAAGGGGCCAACGGCGAGCAGTGGTTTCACGTCGTCGCCGCGTCGCTCGAGGGTTCGGTCGTCGCGTGGTTCGGCGACGTGACTGCTCGGGTGCAAGCTGAGCAGGCGCTCGCAGAAGCTGACCGCCGCAAGGATGAGTTCCTGGCGACGCTCGCCCATGAACTGCGCAATCCGCTTGCCCCGATCCGACAGGTCGCGGAGATACTCGAACAACCTGGGCTGACGGATGGACGGAAAGAGTGGTGCGTGACCGTGTTGCGCCGCCAGTCAGCAGCGATGGCACTTCTACTGGATGACCTACTGGACGTCTCGCGCATCACGCGTGGAGCGCTGACGTTGCGCAAGGAAGCGGTGGCGCTCAAGGAGGCCATCGACGATGCGGTCGACACCGCCAGGCCGATGCTTGAGGGCAAGGGCCACGAGCTCGTCGTTAAGCTCCCCGCCCGCCCAATCCATGTTGAGGCCGACCGTCTGCGGCTGGCGCAGGTGCTGGCCAACTTGCTGACGAACGCGGCAAAGTACACACCGCCGGGCGGACGCGTCGAGTTGACTGTTGCGGCCGATGAGGACGAGATCGTTATTTCGGTCGCGGATAACGGCATCGGGATTGAGCCTGAGAAGTTGTCCGCAATCTTCTCGATGTTCTCGCAGGTGAACCCCGACCATCACCGACAGGGCGGCCTCGGTATCGGGCTCGCGCTATCGAAATCGCTAATCGAGTTGCACGGCGGCCGATTAACGGCGTCAAGCGGCGGAAAAGACAAAGGTAGTTGTTTTGCCGTCCATCTCCCGGCAAACACACGGGTAATGCCACCGCCGGCCCCGCCGCACGCCGTGCCCGCTGTTGCGACGTCGGTGGACGCGCATCGCATCCTCGTCGTAGACGACAATGTCGACGCGGCTGACGCGATGACCGCGCTCTTGCAATTAGAGGGACATGAGGTACGGACCGTCTATTCGGGGGAAGAAGCCGTCGATATCCTCACTCACTACAGTCCGCAGGTAATTTTGCTCGACCTTGGTTTGCCGGGCATGAGCGGACTTGATGTGGCTCGCCAGATCAGGACAACGCCTTCCACGAAAGACGTCACGCTCATCGCCATTACCGGGTGGGGACAGCCTCAAGACCGCGCGCGCTCAGCAGACGCCGGATTTGACTTCCACTTCACCAAGCCGGTTGACGTGAGGCAACTCGGCCAAGCTATTGAAGGTGCAGTCGCAGCACCCTAGCCGACGCTCTCGAACCATGCGCCGGTCTCGTCATCACACACTGAAGACTGAGGGCCGCACGAACATTCGCAACGCCGTATCGATCAGTGAACCCCCTGCTGCGGCGGAGGATCGCGCAATACCCGGGCACTGGGAGGGTGACTTGTTGTACAGCTACGCTACGAGCCAGATCGCAACTCTCGTCGA
>NZ_JFHE01000081.1 GCF_000698555.1 Caballeronia grimmiae
CGCTGCTCTCACCTTGTTTGACGCGCGGCACGTCGGAAGCAGGTTCGAACGGCGTCGGCGTGCTGCTGACGACGCAAGAGCACTCCACTTTGACTGACGATGAACTGATGGTGGTCGCTCGACAGGTGGCGGCTGCGAATGACGTCGACGGCGAAATTCTCATCGGTGAGTTGAGAGAGTGATGCGACAGCAGCGTCGCATTGTCGATGGCACCAGACATGGGACCCACGAAGTCGGACTCTGACGTAGAACGGTCACAGCATCGTTTCTTCGTCGAAGTCCGGGTCAACGACGTAGCAACCAGCGCGGCCGGCAACAGCAATTGGGCGCGCGCGAAGCGAGTACTTGAATGTCTGCCACGTAATCCGTCGTCGTAACAGAAGCCGTCCAACGTTGATCGCGTATCGCATGATCCTACCCATCTAACAATAACGGCCGACGCGAAGCTCTCGCTGCAGCGGCGGCCCATAAGACGTGCTTCAGGCGCGGCTAGCGAGCGCCCGTTCGATCTTGCGATCGGTTTTGTACTGACCGAGTGCGAAAACGGACCACATAGCGGCGGGCAGCCAGCCAATGATCGAGATCTGCAACAGCAGGCAGAGGATCCCGGCGATGGGGCGGCCGATCGTAAAGAACTGTAGCCACGGCATGATGATGGCGAGAAAGAGGCGCATGTTGGGTTCCTTGATGGTTCGACGAGACCGTTATAACGGCCGCTTGGATGGATCCTTGACGGAGCGGAGGTCCTTGCTGCCTCCCGCCCCTCGCTCGATTAGTTCACGACCAGAGCGCCGCCATTGCCGAGGCCGCCCTTGACGTTTGCGCGCGGTACTGGCGAACTGCGCCGACGAGGTTGTTGAGCGAGTCGGTGAATGCAGCGACGACGACCTTGCCCTGCGCAGTCCGTGCGTACGCACCGCCGCCCGCAGCGCCAGCGCCGCCGAAGCCGCCCGCGAACACGCCTGAGAGCATGCCGAAGTCGACGTTACGCGCCGAACCTTCGGCGGCCGCGAGTTGGACGCCGGAGCGGTTGTCGACGAGCGTCAGCATGGTCGACGCTTCCTGTGCATTCATCGTGCCGGCGGCACCGGCGAGCACACCGCCAACCACGGGCACGAATGCGAGCAGGCCCGCTGCGCCGCCGCCCGCGTCACGGTTGCTAAATGTCACGGTCGGGCTGATCGTGTAGTCGGCCGCGACCATCTGGCCTTTGTGCATCTTCGAGGTCTTGCGCAGTTCGCCCGATGCGTTCAGCGAGCGTTCACCCATCGCAGTGCCGAGCGCGCGGCCGCGATCGACGATAACGAAGCAGTTGCTTTGCTGAACGAGGAGCTTCAGGACGGGCACCGTCGAACCGAGCTGGTACTGACCGGTGAGAAGGCCGTACCACGGCGCTTCTGTATCTTCGACGATGGCGACGGTGCCGAGCGGCGCCGTGCAGTGCTGCAGGCCTGCGTTGGCGTTTTGCGACGCTTCGCCAGCAGCGGAACCGGTCGCCGCCGTCTTGGCGGATTGCGCGCCCGGCTGCATCTGTGAGCAAGCGGACAGCGCGAAAACGGACAGGGCGGCCACGCCGATCATTTTGAGCTTCATATTTCCTCGTTGTTGTTCGTGTGGTCTTTTGTGTTGGCTTCAACGGCCAAGCGGACCTTTAATCAAAATCTTTCTGTGCCTCGCAACATCGGCTCAGCGTGTCTGGCGTCGTTGTGTCAGCCAGGGCAGCGGCCGGTGTGAAAGGCTTCTCGAATTCGGTACTACACCGACTCTCTCCAGCGAGCCGGGTCCTGCGCGCGTTTAGGGACGTGTCGGCCGCCGTCTGGAGCCGGGAGTCAAGGGGCAGGGGTGCTACGTGCCGGGGAGGTTGTTGGCGACGCGGCCAACTCTCCCAAGGCGATATCAAGGCTACCGACCAAGAAACGACGGCAGGACCGGAAAGAGGCGTCTTTTTTGATGCTCTTTCATCTCGCCGACCGCTAACGCCATCGGCGCTCCAAGGGCGTCACGCGCCACCACACTCCATCGAGGCTTGATGCCTGCGCACGAATCCGACGCATCGCCCCGCGCGCACCATCAGCCCGCCGTCCTTGACGAAGCCCATGTCTTTCAGTGCCTGCGTGGTGTAGCGCTTTCTGAGCGTTGCGTAGATGCGCGTCATGACGCCTTACCGGCCGAAGCAGCGGCCACCTTCGGAGGGCAGTCGAAGCCGGTCCGCTCCCCGCGGATCACCTCAACATCCGCGCGGTTTGCCCGCACGAGGACGTCTCGCGACCCGTTTGTTTCATCGAAGAGCCGAACGTAGGAACTGCCGCCCACGCCATGCCACACGGCGCGGGCATCGCGCGTCCCCCACTTGTCCGTGGTCGGAAGCTTGCAGAACTGCGCCTTCACTCCGCTCGCCGTCGCGATCGCAGCCAACTCCGTGTGTTCAGCGTCGGAGAAGACGACGACGTGACCGGGCGCCGAGCGCACGCCGAGGTTGACCATTGCCAGATTCAACAAGGCGGGGCGGGTTGCTACGAGTAGACCGAAGAGCGTCATCGCAAGGAAGCTCACGGTCAGGCGAATGCTGGGTCGCTGTGCCGTGGTGGGGACGATGAGCAGCAGGATCCCGCCGATTAGGCCGGCGGCCGCGAAAAACAACAACGTCGCGTGCATCCGCGCATCGGACGATTGATCTCTCAGAAAGAACAACGTGGAGATAAACGCGATCGTAGCGATCAACGACATGAAGACTGTTGCTCCGTTATCGACTGCGCGATGCAGCGAAGCTGCCGGTGGCTCCCCGCGCCGCTTGAGGCGGAAGTTGTTTGCGACGACGACAAGCTTGAGCGCCCACAACGCCGCGAAGGCACCGAAGCCGATGCCAATCAGCGCAATGCAAGTGAATGAGAACGCGGCGGAGGCGAGGAAGAAGGCATCGCCGAGCGACAAACCCTCGGGCACGATGCTTTCGAAATAGCAGTAGGCGATCAAAACAGCACCGCCGAGGAGAAGGACCGCTTTCCACGCGGTCGCAAAGGATGCTTGAATGACGTCGATGAGCGACTTGACCAGCTTGATCGCATCGACGGGTTCTTTCTTGTTGGGTTCCATGGGACCTCGCTTAGGTGACGATAGCGACGCGAGTTCGTTCGCGTCACAAACCAGCCTATCGACACCACCGCGAAGTCAAGGAACCTGCCGCCGCTTCACACCTGAGAGAAGAAAGAGGAACGTTCGGTTGCTTGAACGCGCGTCTCGGGAGGGTAGAGCGCAGCGCGGATTCCCTTCTCGTCCGGCTTCGCCTTCGACTGGAAGCGGACGGTCCGGACGCCCGCGCTTGCGAGATATCCGTCGCGCACGGCGTCACGCGCGGCGTCGTGCGTCCTGTCATCGAGCTCAGCAACAGCAACGAGCGCAAGCTGCCTGTCGTAGACCGCGTAGTCCACCCGCTTTTGCGAGATCCGTCGAAAGTCGATGGTGCGCTGCTTTCCGTTGAAGAGCGGCTGGATAATCGCTGACATCGCGACCGGCGGAAAGACCAACGCCTCTGGAAGCGCCCGACGAAGCCGCTCGAAGAACTCCTTCTCGTTGCCGGTCAGCAGGGGAACAGCCCTATATCGCGGCTTCGCGGCTACCTTGCTGGCAATGACCGCGACGATACCAAGCAATAGCGCTGTGACTACAACTGGCGCAATGTGGCTTTGCATGTGCCCTCGATGCGGTTATAGGTCGAGCACGGCAAGCAGGAGGCGGGATGCCACGTGGGCCTCGCTGAAAGCCGTGAACTTTATGGAAGCGGCTCTTAAAGGACCGCTGGCGGACGAATACCGCCACCGTTCAACCGTTGGGCCTTCGTTGTGCTCGCGGCCTTGGTAGTGAACGACCAGGTGAGATCGAGCGGACTGGTCTGCGTTCCGGTCACGCCCATCGCGGTTAGAACGCCGACGACATGCACGTTGTACGTTGCACTCGCGTTGAGCGGCTTGAACGGAACGCACATCGCGGCGTTCGTCAGCGCGGTATCGTTGGCTGAAGTCTGAAGCTGACACGGCACGGCATTCCCGCCGCTGTCCGTGACCGTATAGCTCACGGAACTCAACTTGGAAAACATGCTCCCCTGAATGGTGATCGGATACCCGGTGTACGTCTGGTTGTACTGCGGGGCGGAGGCGAAGGGGCTTGGAATCTCGTTGACATACCAATCCGTCGGAACGTCCGTCTCGTTCGGGTACGGATAAGCGATGACTTGCGTGCTGCTGAGGGCCGAGGTCTGATTGCCGAAGTCGATGTTAAACGCCCCCCACGTCGAGCTTGAGGCGCTGCCCACCCCCATGCTGGCGAAGTTGTCGAGCATGATGATTCGGTGATAGGGCGCGTCGAACAGGCCCCTGACGCCCACCAGAGAGTCGGTGAATGCGCGTACATCACCGGCACTTGTGACCTCGCCCCAAGTCGTGTAGCGGCCTTGTGCGTCGATGCGGACTCCCGGGGATGCACCGGTGAATCCAGGATGACCAGCCGTCTCGTTGTGGCTCAAAATCGAGTTGTCGGCAAGATAAACAGCATGGTTTTGCGACGACGTCGTTAGCCCTTTATCGACCAACAGCGCGGTCGTGTAGCCGACGTTATGCCTTATGGCGTTGAGGCAAGCGACGCTGTCGGCGATGGGGTCGCCTGTGGCAACAACGCTCTGCGCCGTGGATGCCGGTGGCAGGAAGCTCGCCTTCTGCGACGCGGCTGGCGTGCCACTCTGGCTCCCTGTGTTGTTTGAGCCTCCGGTGCCGGTCGAACTTCCTGTGCTGTTCGAATCGGAGGAACCCGAGCCGCCGCCGCATGCGGCGAGCACGGCGACCGTCAAGGCCGTCAAAGCGGAAAGGCGGATGGACGGCAATACAGCAGACGACTGTTTCAAACCAGACCTCGTTATGTTCGTGGACGCCTGAGCAGGCGTTTTCATCGTTTTTTCTGTTCACCGACCCGTCCCGAGGGAGCGGATTGTTGACGAGCCAGTGTTGCCCGAAAAGGGGGCTTGTCAAGGCAGCGGAGTCGTTTCTAACGCGCCTTGCGCCAGCGCCCCGCTTGGCAATTGCCCGGTGCCGGCATGAACATGGTGACTAGAAATTTGCTTCTTGCGAGAGCGAAAGCTGCGCTTTTTCGTGCGTCCTTAACACCCTTAGGTCACCCCGGTGCCCGATTTCGCTCGTGGTCGGCCCGGCTAGCCGTGCTTTCACAACGCCGTCATATAGCCCGTGTTCCGCCGGCATCGAAGCACGCGGCGTCGCCCGCGTTGCAATCTGACGGTGGTTTGGCTAGACTAAGCTAACCAACGGAGGACTCATGCAAACCGTGAACATCCATGAAGCGAAGTCGCAGCTCTCGCGCCTCATAGAGGCAGCCGTCAGCGGCGAAGAAGTCGTGATCGCGAAGGCCGGAACGCCGGTAGTACGCCTAGTTTCAGTGGAGCAAAAGCCGAAACTTCGCTTCGGTTTGATGAAGGGAAAAATCAAGATTGCTGACGACTTCGACGCGCCGTTGCCCGACGAGGTTTTGGCGACATTCGAGGGTCGTTGATGCGTCTTTTGATCGACACACACGTTTTGTTGTGGGCGATGAGCGGCGATAAAAGGCTTTCCAAACGTGCCGAAGCAACGATGCTCAACGCCGACGCCGTGTTCGTCAGCGCCGCGAGCATTTGGGAGATATCTATCAAATCGGCACTCGGGAAGCTGGACGCCGATGTAAAGGAGCTAGTCGCACGCATGGCGGACGCGGGGTTTCGCGAACTACCAGTAACAGCGGCGCACGCTGCAACAGTTCGCGAGCTGCCAGATATCCATCGAGATCCATTTGACAGGATGCTCGTGGCGCAAGCCATCACGGAGCCACTGCGCCTGCTCAGCGACGACGACAACGTCGCGAAGTGTACGGATCTCGTCATTCGAGTTTGATCGGCACGGAAAACAGACGGCATGACAGGAAAGCCGTTTCGCACCAGCAAGAAACCCGAAAACGCTATGGCGATATCACTTAACGCCGCAGCGGGCGCGCGTTTTATAGACACACACTGGCATGAGGAAGAAGGAAATGGTCGGGCGTTTTGTACTCGTGTTGACGATGATTGCGGCACTGATCGGCTTGACTGCTTGTAACACGGTCGCCGGTTTTGGGCGGGACATCACTGATTCTGCAAACGCGGTTAAGCGCGTTGTTTTTTGAATTGCGTTGACAGGACGGCCGCTCCGGGCTCCTGCCGTGGGCGCGCACTGGTGAAATCGCCATTCTCCAAGGCGCGAGACGCACTCGACGAGCCCCGGGGAAAAGCAATGGTACGGAAGACGCTGATGAGCGAAAACTTACAAGCAACGAACCTCGATGTCCCCGTATGGCTACGTGTCGCGCTTCAGGAGAAAGGCGTCAGGCGTTTCGGTGTGGGAGAGTGCAATCCTCGAATAGCGGAATACAACCAGTGCACGCAGCTTGCGGGCTACGACGACAAAATCGCATGGTGCTCATCGTTTCTCAACTGGTGCATGAAGCAATCCGGCCTTCGTGGCACGGGCTCAGCGTTAGCACGGTCTTGGCTCACGTGGGGACGGCCTCTTAGTCAACCGAGATATGGATGTGTTGCAGTTCTCACCGCTGATGACGCGGTCGACTGGAAGGGGCATGTTGGGCTGTTTCTTCGAATCGATGCAGATAACGTCAATCTGCTCGGGGGCAATCAGCTTGAGGAGGTCAGGGAGCTTGCATACCCGAACGACCGCGTGCTGTCGTATCGCTGGCCTTAGACCCGCGCTAAACGTCCATTGCGAGGCATCGAGCGCTGTTACCGGCCACAAGCGGTCCTCGGGCATCGGCGCAGAGTGGCCACTCAAGCGGCGGCTAGGTTCTAAAAGCCGACGCTCCACGAAGAATCTTTAGGGGCGGCGCACATCATCGTGTCGAATCCGAACGGTATCGCAGCATTGCAAGCAGATCACGATGGGCAAGAAGAGGAGCGCTAAGAGTGCCGGAAGCCTATTTTTTAACAATAGTTTCATGCATAAGGCGCTCTGCGGATATTGAGGCAATCATTCCTGAGTTTTTTCTTCCGAGTTAGTCTGCATGCGGTCATCGCACGCAGCCCCGTGTCGATTCAGGTCGATTTCCATCCTCGCACAAAGCTTCAGGAAGTCCGTCCAATACTCGCTCTGGTCTGAAATTCTGGCAAAGATCTTTCGATTTGCAAGTATGTTGTCAAGCCGATAACTGAAAAGCCGCTTGAACGTACCCTCGTCGATGAAACGGTCACTCATCATAATTTCGCAGTATTCAAGCAAGCCCATGTATGCCTCAACATCTGCAAGTTCTCTGGGGCTGCTCGGGTGCGTGTCAGAGCCGAACCAATCTCCGCCCACCCGCAACTTGCTATGCACCTCGTCGTGCCGTCCGAACGCCGTGCGCACGTCTAGCCAAAGCTTTGCTCGATTCGTCCGGTAATTAAAGAAGTTTGCGAACGCCGTCACCGCAAGCGAGAGCGAAGCAATCAGCACGCCGATGACAGTTGCGCTATCTCGGTATTGTCCGATATCCACCATCGTTACACCTGTGAGTCGTTACGCCAGTATAGGCAACAAATGGCTCTCTGCGGCCGTGTCGATCGGGAAGCAACGCGACGGTGTCGTCGAACATTTTGTCATGAGAGCGTCCGGCTTAGCCCGTTTAGGTTTATTCGATGCCTGCCATCGGC
>NZ_JFHE01000082.1 GCF_000698555.1 Caballeronia grimmiae
TGTTCGGCGCGAGCAACTTCCCGCTGGCGTTTTCGGTTGCGGGCGGCGACACGACGGCGGCGCTCGCGGCGGGATGTCCGGTCGTCGCGAAATCGCATCCGGCGCATCTCGGCACGTCCGAACTCGTGGGCCGCGCGGTGCAGAAGGCGGTCGCCGACAGCGGCTTGCCCGAAGGCGTGTTTTCGTTGCTCGTCGGCGCGGGGAACGCAATTGGCGAGGCGCTCGTCGCGCATCCGGCCATCGCGGCGGTCGGCTTCACCGGCTCGCGGCGTGGCGGTCTCGCGCTCGTCGAGATCGCCGCCAGGCGAAGCGTGCCGATTCCGGTCTATGCCGAAATGAGCAGCGTGAATCCGGTCTTCGCGCTGCCCGGCGCGCTCGCCACGCGCGGCGATGCGCTCGCGGCCGGCTATATCGATTCGGTCGCGCTGGGCGTCGGCCAGTTCTGCACGAATCCCGGCCTCCTGTTCGCGCTGGCGGATTCGAAGCTGGAAGACTTCATCGACGATGCGATGGCCGCGCTCGAAAAGAAGGAAGCGCAGACGATGCTCACCGCGGGCATGGCGGCGGCGTATGCGGACGGCATCGCGCATCGCGATGCGTCCGGCGCGCAGCGTATCGCGACGGGAAAGGAGAGCGAGATGGCGAGCGGCGCGCTGCCGGCGCTGTATCGGGTGAGCGCGGAGCAGTTTCTCGCGACGCCGCAGCTTGCCGATGAAATCTTCGGCCCGACGTCCGTGATCGTTGTCTGCCCGAACGAGGACGAGATGATCGCGGTCGCGCGTCAGCTCGAAGGCCAGTTGACCGCGACGCTTCTGATGGACAACGACGACATCGACCTCGCGCGGCGTCTGATGCCGGTGCTGGAGCGCAAGGTAGGGCGGATTCTGGCGAACGGCTTCCCGACGGGCGTCGAGGTGGCGTATGCGATGGTGCATGGCGGCCCGTTCCCCGCGACGTCCGATGGACGGTCCACATCCGTCGGCGCGATGGCGATCGAGCGGTTCCTGCGGCCGGTTTGCTATCAGGACTTGCCCGCGCCGCTCTTGCCGCAGGCGCTGGCGGACGAGAATCCGCTCAATCTGTGGCGGCTGCGCGATGGGGAACTGGGGGCGAATTGAAGCCGCGTTAGTCGCCACACAGTTCCGCGTAAGAACCGCGCGCTTTCGGCGCGCCGTCGCCTTCAATGGCTTTGCATTCTAAAAAGGACCACTCGATGCCTCCATCCGACCGCCGCTATCCCGACCCCGCCATCCGCGTACTCGATCCGCGCTTCAACGCGCTGCGCATCGCTTCAGCGTCGGTCGAATGCCTCTATCAGGGCGCGCGCTGGTCGGAGGGGCCGGTGTGGTTCGGCGATGGCCGCTACGTGCTGTGGAGCGACATCCCGAACAATCGCATCCTGCGATGGGATGAAGAAAGCGGGCAGGTCGGCGTGTTCCGCAAGCCGTCCAACAACGCAAACGGCAATACGCGCGATCGTCAGGGGCGGCTCGTCACTTGCGAGCATCTGACGCGGCGCGTGACGCGCACCGAGTACGACGGCTCCGTGACCGTGCTCGCGGATCGCTTCGAAGGCAAGCCGCTCAATTCGCCGAACGATGTCGTCGTGAAGTCGGATGGTTCGATCTGGTTCAGCGATCCCGTGTTCGGTATCGACGGCTACTACGAGGGCGAGAAACAGGAGCCGCAACTGAGGCCATGCGTGTATCGCGTCGATGGACAGAGCGGCGAGATCACGAAGATGATCGACGGCTTCGTCGGCCCGAACGGACTCGCGTTCTCGCCGGATGAATCCGTGCTGTATGTCGTCGAATCGCGCTCGACGCCGCGCAAGATTTTCGCGTTCGATGTGCTGAACGGCGGCCGGTCGCTCGGTGAGCCGCGCCTTCTGATCGACGCCGGTCCCGGCACGCCCGATGGCTTTCGCGTCGATATCCACGGCAATTTGTGGTGCGGCTGGGGCATGGGCGATGTGGAACTCGACGGCGTGCGCGTGTTCACGCCGCAAGGCGAGGCGATCGGGCATATCGATCTGCCGGAACGATGCGCGAACGTGTGTTTCGGTGGCCGGCATCGCAACCGCTTGTTCATGGCGGCGAGCCACGGCCTGTATTCGCTGTACGTGAATACGCAGGGATGCTGAAGCAGACCTGACGTCTCACGTCTTCGGTCACGCGCCGCAAAGCCTCAGTCGAGCGACGGCTCGCACGGACCCTTCGCGGCGCGCGCCATGCCCGAACGTCCCAGCGCCGTCACGCGTTGCAAGGTCAGCAGGCCGAGCACGGCGAGTCCCGCGCCGAGCATGAAGTCGGTTTCCACGCCCGCGCGGTCGACGATTGCGCCGCCCACTGCCGAGCCCATCGCGATCGCCACCTGAATGATGCTGACGAACATGGCCGAGCCGGCTTCGGGATAGTCCGCCGTGCCGCGCTGAATCCACACGCTGAAGCACAGCGGCAGCGCGCCGAACGCGACGCCCCAGATCAGCATGGCCGCTGTTTCGCCGATGTGCGAATGCCCGAAGAGCAGCATCGATACGATCGCGCCGAGCAGCAGCAGAATCATCACGGCCACGGACTTGACGAGGTGCTTCGCGACGATCGCCGACATCAGCGCATTCGAGAAGAAGCCGATCACGCCGAAGCCGAGCAGCAGCAAGGTGATCGCGTTCAGCGAGAAGTCCTGTTCCAGCAAGGGCGCAATGTACGTGTAAGTCGAGAAGTGCGCGCCGAATGCGAACGCCACCATCACCATGCTGAGGCGCGCATGCGGCCTTGCCAGCAGCGCCTTGAAGTCGTGGATGCGCAGGCCGGACGCGGACGGCAGCCTCGGCACCAGCAGCGCCTGCGCCAGCAGCGCGACGGCGACGAGGCCCGCAGTCGCGGCAAACGAAAGCCGCCACGACGCAAACGACGCGATGAAGATGCCGAGCGGCACGCCGATGACCGTCGCGAACGTGACGCCCGTCAGGATGATCGCCGTCGCCTTCGCTGCGTCCTTGCCCTGCACGAGGCGAGGCGCCGCCGCCGTCGCGAGCGTCCAGAAGCCGCCGAGCGCCGCGCCGAGCATCGCGCGTCCGACGAGCATCATCGCGAAGCCGGGGGCCATCGCGCACACCACGTTCGAAACGAAAAGGACAGCGGTGAGCAGCAGGAACACATTCCGGCGATCCATGCGTCCCGCGCCGATGATGAGCGTCGGTGCGAAGATCGCGGCCATGACGCCGGGCGTCGTCACCATCAGGCCCGCGATGCCCGGACTGACGCCCAGGTCGCGAGCAATCTGCGGCAGCAGTCCGACCGGCAGGAATTCCGCCGTCACGAATGCGAACGCACTGACTGCGACCGCGAGCACGGCAAGCCACTGGCGTAGCGTGGTGGAAACGTCGTCCGGTGCCCGGGAGACGGAAGGCGAGTCGATATGCATAGAATGAAAACCGGAAAGTGCCGGCGAAGCCGTGGCCTCGCGTTCGGCAGTCGCAAAGCTGACGCGCGGCACGTTCAACACTGAACGGCCGTCGCGGCGAAGGACACACTGTAGAAGGACGGGCGGCGAGGAAAAAGGGCGGCGCGTCGAATTGACAATCCAGGGCAGCCGAACAATCGCGGCAATGTACGCCCAGCAACGCGCGAGGCGTCAGGAGCGGCTGATTTTTTCCATGATCCGCTCCGGATGCTTGGGCGCTTGGAAGCCAAACCGCGCATAAACGCCGTGCGCATCCAGCGTGACCAGCATCATTCGGCGGAGTCCTTGCAAGCCGGGATGCGCCATGATGCATTCGATCATCCAGGTGCCGAGTCCGGCGCCCTGATGCTCAGGCAAGACGAATACATCGGCGAGATAGGCAAAGGTCGCGGTATCGGTAATGACGCGCGCATAGCCAATCTGCCGTTCGCCCTGGAACAGTCCGAACGCGAGCGAATGCCGCGCAGCGCGCTCGACCGTCTCGCGCGCTATCCCCGGCGACCAATACGCCACTTCGCTCAGATAACGGTGAACGACATCGAAATCAAAGGTGTCGATATCGGTGGTCACGCGATAATCGTCGCGCGTCCATCGCATGGCGTCGTTTTGCATGCTTAGTGAACCTGATAGATACGCCCCGTCTCGGCGCCTTCGACACTGCGGCTATATGCAAGCGCCACGCGCGCGCCGCTCGCTGATTCGAACCCGCGAAAGTAAGGGCCATAGCTTTCCATTGCTTCCGTGAGCACCGTCGGACTGACCGCGTTGATGCGCAAGCCGCGCGGCAACTCGATCGCCGCGCCGCGCACGAAGCCTTCGATCGCGCCGTTGACCGCCGCCGCGCTCGCGCCCAGCCGGATCGGCTCCGCGCCGACGATGCCGCTCGTCAGCGTGAACGAACCGCCATCGTTCAGATAATCGCGCGCCGTGAGGACGAGATTGACCTGGCCCATCAGCTTGTCGTCAAGGCCGACGCGAAATTGCGCGGGCGTCATCTTCACGAGTTCGCCGAAATGGACGTGTCCCGCCGTGGCGACGATCGCATCGACGTGGCCAATCGTGTCGAAAAGACGCTTGATGCTGTCGACATCGAGCAGATCGACGCGATGTGTCCCGCGCGTCGCGCCGATGTCGATGATTTCGTGACGCGCCTGCAATTCGGCGCAAACGGCCCGGCCGACCGTGCCGGTCGCACCGATAACGGCAATTTTCATGAGCAGCCTCGCTATGCGTTGCGGTTGAGGATTCGCAACGCATTGTGCACGCGCCACTGCACGATGAAAAGCCGCGGAGCTTTTGCTTATGCGGCCTTGCGCGGCGGCATCGGCGAAAGCAGGTAGAGCGACGCCGCGAGCCGGCACGCCAGCATCGCGCCGGAAAGCACAGCGGCGCTGGGAAACACGTGCCACTGCATCGCGAGCGTCGGAGCCACGAGCCCGACCGACGCGAACCCGAGCGC
Organism: Caballeronia grimmiae; assembly: GCF_000698555.1. Classification (GTDB taxonomy): domain Bacteria; phylum Pseudomonadota; class Gammaproteobacteria; order Burkholderiales; family Burkholderiaceae; genus Caballeronia; species Caballeronia grimmiae. The sequence continues at coordinate 4,925 of NZ_JFHE01000082.1, forward strand.
AACCGTCACCCAGCGCGCCCATTGCAACCGCGACGCGACGCACAGGTAAAGCAGGCCGACGAGCACGCGCGACACGATGGACGCCGCCACCGGATGGCTCGACGCATCGCCGGGAAAGCCCAGCGCGAGCGAGAGGCCCAGCTCGGCCCATGAGAGGGCGTAAGCCGTGCCGAGACACGCGAGCGCGGTCTTGAAGCGTTGTTCGGCCGACGATCGCGCTGGCGCGGCGGCGCGCGTTTCCAGTGGCGGCGGCGCGGCGGTGTCGGCAGTTTCGTCAGTGGCGTTGTAATCGTCGTATGCCTGACTCGTGCTCATGTTTCCCTTCCTCTTCTCGTTCGATTGATGCGGCTGTCATCCGAATCTTCTTTGCGGCCAAGCTCTTGCGCAATCGGTGTGCCTGCTTTCACCCGTGTGGAATGAACGTTGCTGAATTGCATGAAGACACCCACGGCTCGCCTCGGCGAGCCCACGACAAAGGAGCCGACAATGAGCAACACCAAGGAACAGAATCCCCATTCGGAGCGCGATGAAGAGATCGTCGATAAGGCGGTAGAAGACACGTTTCCGGCGAGCGATCCGCCCGCGACCGGCGGCGTGACGCGCATCGAGACCGACGACGAGGCAGACAAGAAGAAGGACGAGTAAAGCCGCTCCGCGGACAGGCCGCGCGTCGTGCGCGGCCTGTCTGCACGCCATCACGAACGCTCTATTTCAATGAGACGTGATGGCCGCAGGTGGTTCAACGCGTAGTGCTTGCGGCCGCGCAACGTGTGGCCGCGCGCATCGCGTGCTTCGAAGCGCTGCTGCGCTTCGACTTCCGGCAGCGCCGGCGTGACCATGCCGCGATCGATCATCCGGCAACCGCGCTCCAGCGCCAGCGCAAGGCCATTGCGCGCGGGGCGGCTGTCGAAGCCGCCGAGTCCGTCACCCGGTTCGGGAACGAAATTGACGAGCGTCGCGTTCGATGAGATCACCGAATCCGGCTCGCGTGCGCGCATCTCCGCTTCCCGTTTCGCATGAATGTTCTTGCCATCGGCATCAACGGTGTCGTCGAGTGTCTCGTCGTTGAGGACATCGATACCGCGCGGATGACGGCTTTGCGCCTGGTTCGGCGCGGCCGTGTCTTCCATCGCGCCCGCGCCGGCATGCGCTTCGCGGCCGGCCTCGGCCTTCCTTGCATCGTCCATGCTGACGTGCGCGGTTTCGGTCGCAGGCGTCTTGATCGGGCTGCGCGCCGCGCGATCGCTCTGCTTGTCTTGCGGTTCGTTAGCTTCAGCGTTGTTCACGATGACCTCCTGCAGTGGCATGAGTGACGATGCTGCAAGAGCCGTTCCGGATTTCTGACGACGCAACCGGAAGCCTTGCACGATGGGCGCTCCATCGACGATAAAAATTTCGCGGATTTTTTTCGCCACTCAGGGGTTTTACTACCAGTATTATTTGTAGCTTGTCCGCAGCAAAGCGCAATAGGGCGCAACACGCGCGACGCTGCCCGACTTCAGGCAACGCCATTCGAGAGAGCAGGGCACTTTAGGACGGGTGACTCATGCAACACGATGCAGCCTTTTTCCATCGAGGCTATCTACTCAACTGCGCGCCCGCCCGGACGGCGGACGGAAGCTATCAACCGTATGTCGTCATCTCGCGTTCGAGCGATGGCGAACTCGTCGCGAACCGCTTTTTCCCCGCTGAATTGCGCTTCCCGAGCGAGGACGACGCGATCGCGCACGCACGCGACTGGGCCGTGCGCTGGATCGATGCAAGCCATGTCACGGTGTAAGCAAGCGGCGTCGAATCGACAGAGTTGCGTGCGAAAGCGCCAACTCCGGGCCGCGCTGACGCAAGGCCAGTCGAAACCGGGTACGCTTGAGGTAATTCCGCCGTGCGTGTCACGGTCGCCGTTTACATTTTTTTGTTGTCGATATGCAGAACACGCCTTCGGTCAGAACTTCCATGCCACGCGACATCGCGCCTGACTCCCTCAACGACGCGCCGCTTCAGGACTCGCGCGAATGGGGCCTGTCGCGCATCGTCGCGGAACTGCGTGAGTCGCGCGAGGAACTGCATCGCACGCGGCATCCGCTTGGCATACGCGAATTGCCGTCGCGCGACGCCATTCTTAAAATCGTCAATGGTCTGCGCTCCGCACTCTTTCCGACGCATTACGGCGCGCCGGATCTGACTGACGAAAGCGTCGATTACTACGTAGGGCAGACGCTCGAAAACACGCTGCGCCTGTTGCATGAGCAGATTCGCCGCGCATTGCGCTTTCTGCCCGAATATCGCGACACCAACGATTCCCAGCTGAACACGCTTGCATTCGGCATCGCACGCGAATTCGGCGCCCAATTGCCGGCAATCCGTGCGCTGCTCGTCTCGGACATCAAGGCCGCTTTCACGGGCGATCCCGCCGCCCAGCACATTACCGAGATCCTGCTGTGCTATCCGGGCGTGTGGGCCATGACGCATCATCGTCTCGCGCATGCGTTGCACAAGCTCGGCGTGCCCCTGCTCGCGCGCTTCATCAACGAGATCGCGCATTCGTTGACTGGCATCGACATTCACCCCGGCGCGACGATCGGCCCGAGCTTTTTCATCGATCACGGCACGGGCGTGGTGAT
>NZ_JFHE01000083.1 GCF_000698555.1 Caballeronia grimmiae
CGTCTTGCGTCGCTGCATCAGCAGCAGAGAACGAGATTATGTCTGGGCGGCGATAACAGGTCAACCCCCTTTTCGCATTTTCTTTTCTTCTCGTGTCCGCTGCTTAATAAATAAGCGCGCGGCAATTGGTCAACGACAACCGACCGCCGCTACGCACTCCAAGTTAAAAGAAAACGCTCTCTCAACTCCCGAAGAACGGCACACAAAAGCCGGCCGGTCCCACGCACGTCGACGCAGCCTCCGCGCCTCGCTGCATCGTTCCCGACGCCGCTCCGCCCGACTGCATGCCCCCGTAGGCTTGATTCACCCCGCTCTGCTGCGCGGCGACCCTGGCCTCGGCAGCCTGAATGTCCGCGGGATAAGTGGCGTTTTCTCCAGATGCCGTCGAGTACCCGGCTCCCTGGAGTTGCGCCAACTCGGCGCGCACTTGCGCACGAGTGAGCGGCGCGCTATTGCTTTGCGCGAACGCTAAGGCCGGTGCGACAACCGCGGCAACCGACACGACGACTTTGGCGATGGTATTCATGATGAACAGACTCCGACGATAAGGTTGAGTGAGATCGCGCGCGATTCGCAAACCCCATCGGCGCAGAAGACGATGTCCGCTGCGTCCGATCCGCTCGCCCGGGATTCAAGCAATGAGGTTTCGCTTGGTTAACCCACGCACGCTCCGATCTATTCCCGTGCACGTCGCTTGACAGTCGAGAATCGGGTCGCGTACTGTTTGGTAGACCAACCAATACGGACAGGCATCATCAAGGGAGCGAGCAATGCCCCGCATCTTTCGCGTTCGACTCTTTTCATGCGTGGTTGCCGCGACGATGCTCGCGGCGTGCTCGCGTGAAGACTCCAATTCGTACCAGGGCTATGTCGAAGGCGAGTTCGTCTACGTTGCATCGTCGCAATCCGGCAAGCTCGTCGATTTGCCCATCACGCGCGGACAGACGATAACGACCGGGACGCCCCTGTTCGCGCTCGAATCCGTCGACGAGACTGCCGCCCTCGACCAGGCGAAGCGGCAACTCGTCGCGACGCAATCGCAACTCGAAGACATACTCACCGGCAAGCGCGCGCCCGAGGTCGCATCCGTGCGGGCGCAACTCGCGCTGGCGCGTGCGAACGCACGCAAGGCCGCGCTGCAACTGCGCCGCGATGAAGTGCAGTTCGACGCAGGCGGCATTTCCAAGGGACAACTCGACGACTCGCGCGCCAATGCCGACGCCACCGCTGCGCAGGTACGCGACCTGAGCGAACAGGTCGACATCGCGCGCTTGCCGGGCCGCCCGCAGCAGATCGCCGCGCAACGTGCGCAAGTCGCGGCCGCGCAAGCCGTCGTCGCGCAGGCGCAATGGAAGCTCGATCAGAAGCGTGTCGCGGCGCCCGCCGATGGCCTCGTGTACGACACGCTCTATCGTCGTGGCGAGTGGGTGCAAGCCGGCAGCCCCATCGTGCAGATGTTGCCGCCCGGGAACATCAAGGTGCGCTTCTTCGTGCCGGAAAGCACGGTCGGCGCGCTCGCAGCGGGACGCGCCGTATCGATTCATTGCGACGGCTGCGCCGCCGACATCGCGGCCAAGATCACCTATGTCTCGAATCAGGCCGAGTACACGCCGCCCGTCATCTACAGCAACGAAAGCCGCGCCAAGCTCGTCTTCATGATCGAAGCGCATGCGAACGCGTCGGATGCGAGCAAGCTGCATCCCGGCCAACCTGTCGCAGTGAGGTTGCAATGAGCGAGCCGGCCGGGAAGCCTGAAGCGCAATACGTCATCGACGTGCACAAGCTCAACAAGCGCTTTGGCGACAAGCACGTCGTCAACGATGTCTCGCTGCAAGTCGCGCGCGGCGAGATCTTCGGCTTTCTCGGACCGAACGGAAGCGGCAAGACCACGTCCATACGCCTGATGTGCGGCCTGCTCACGCCGGATTCAGGCAGCGGCACGTGCCTCGGCTATGACATCGTGCGCGAGAGCGAGCAGATCAAGCGCAACGTCGGCTATATGACCCAGCGCTTTTCATACTGGGAAGACCTGACGATCCGCGAGAACCTCGACTTCGTCGCGCGCATCTATCAGATGGACAATCGCCGCGAAGTGGTGGACCGTTCGCTGGAATCGCTCGGCCTGCAAAGCCGCGCGAATCAGTTGACCGGATCACTTTCGGGCGGGTGGAAGCAACGTCTCGCGCTCGCTGCATGCATGCTGCATGAACCGAAACTTCTCTTACTCGATGAACCCACCGCCGGCGTCGATCCCACCGCGCGCCGCGACTTCTGGGAAGAACTGCATCGGCTGGCCGCGAACGGCATCTCGGTGCTGGTCAGCACGCACTACATGGACGAAGCCGAGCGCTGTCACAAGCTCGCGTATATCGCCTATGGAAAACTGCTTGCGCAAGGCACCGCGAACGAAGTGATCGCATCGCAAGGGCTCGCGACGTGGCGCATTCATGGCGACCAGTTGAGCGCGTTATCCGAGGGGCTGCGCAAGACACCGGGCATCGACCAGACCGTCGTATTCGGCTCAACGCTGCACGCAAGCGGCAGCGATCACGCGGCGCTGGAGCGCGCGATCTCCGATGCGGTCAAAGGCACCGCACTGCGCGCCGAGCAGATCGACACGGGACTGGAGGACGTGTTCATCTACTTGATGAGCCGCTCCACCGACAACTTCAAGGCACAGTCATGAACGCGCGCAACGGTTTCTCGCTGATGCGCTGGTGGAGCATCGTGCTCAAGGAGTTTCTGCAATTGCGGCGCGATCGCATAACGTTCGGCATGATCGTCGGCTTGCCGATCGTTCAGCTTGCGCTCTTCGGCTACGCGATCAACACCGACCCCAAGCACTTGCCGACGGCGGTAATCGCCGGCGAGTCCAGCCCGTTCACGCGGAGCTTCATCGCGGCGATGAGTCATTCGGAGTACTTCGATATCGTCGAAACACTCCCTGATGACGAAGCCGGCAGGCGCGCCCTCGCACAGGGCCGCGTGCTTTTCGTGCTCAACATCCCGGCCGATTTCTCGCGCAAGCTCTTGCGCGGCGAGCGTCCGGCCTTGCTCGTCGAAGCCGATGCGACCGATCCCAACGCGGTCAGCAGGGCAACGAGTGCGCTCAACGGCCTCGTTCGTTCGGTTGCATCGAAGGACATCACCGGCCCGCTCGCGTCGCTCAATGACACGCCCGCCGCATTCGACGTGCAGGTTCACAACCTGTACAACCCCGAAGGCATTACGCAATACAACGTCGTGCCGGGGCTCATGGGCGTGATCCTGACGATGACCCTCGTGATGATGACCGGCCTCGCCATCACCCGCGAACGCGAACGCGGCACGATGGAGAACCTGCTCGCGACGCCCGTGCGCCCTATCGAAGTCATGACGGGAAAGATCGTGCCTTACGTGTTCATCGGACTGATACAGGCGACGATCATTCTCGTGGCGACTCGCTTCGTCTTCGGCGTTCCTTTGATTGGCAATCCCATCGCGATCTATCTGGCCGCGTTGCTTTTCATCGCCGCGAACCTGACGGTCGGCATTACGCTGTCGTCGCTCGCGCGCAATCAGCTTCAGGCGATGCAGCTCACCGTCTTCTATTTTCTGCCGAATATCCTGCTGTCCGGCTTCATGTTTCCGTTCTCGGGCATGCCGAAGTGGGCGCAATTCATCGGCAATCTGCTGCCGCTTACGTACTTCAACCGTCTCATTCGCGGCATTCTTCTCAAGGGCAACGGCTGGGCAGACTTGTGGCCGTCGGTGTGGCCGCTGGCGCTTTTCACGCTGATCGTCATGGGCATCGCGCTGCGGTTCTACAGACGCACGCTCGACTAGGAGACACGCCGATGAAAACCACGCTGGCCGTTTGCCTGCTCATGCTTGGCGGCTGCACCGTCGGCCCCGACTTCCACGCGCCCGCCGCGCCCGTTACGCAAAACTATACGCGAAGCGCATCGCCGGCTTTCTCGACAGCCGATCACGCGTTGCCGCAGTGGTGGAAGCAGTTCGGCTCCGATGCCCTGAACCGCCTCGTCGATGACGCGTTGCGAAACAGTCCCACGCTCGCGCAGGCACGCGCGCGGCTGACGCAAGCGCGCGAGGACTATCAGGCGCAAGCGGGTGCCACGTACTACCCCGCCATCGACGCATCGCTCTCCGGTTCGCGGCAGAAAGTAGACCCCGCCGCGTTCGGCGTGCCGGTGCCGAGTCCCGGCCCATTCACGCTATACGACGCCTCGGTGAGCGTGTCGTATTCGCTCGACATCTTCGGCGGCGACCGTCGTGCGCTCGAAGCACTGCGCGCGCAAGTCGACTATCAGGCGTTCGAACTCGATGCAGCGCGGCTGTCGATCGCGGGCAATGTCGTATCGACCGCCATTCGCCGCGCCTCGTTGCAGGCGCGCATCACGCTGACGCAAGGCATGGTCGATGTGCAGACGCAGCAGCTATCCATCATGGAAGCGCGCATGGCGGCGGGCGGCGTTTCACGCTTCGATGTGCGCGGCCAGCGCACGCTCCTCGAACAAACGCGCGCGAGCGTGCCCGCACTACTTGCCCAGCGCGATGCAGCCGATCACCGGCTCGCGATTCTGCTCGGCGTCGAGCCATCGCGCGCGGATTTCGACGCCCTCACGTTCGATACCTTGCGCGTACCCGATGACGTTCCGCTCACGCTGCCTTCGACGCTCGCGCGTGAGCGTCCCGACATTCGCGCGTCGGAAGCGCTGCTGCATCAGGCGAGCGCGAATGTCGGCGTTGCGACAGCGGACTTGTATCCGAAGTTCTCGCTGTCGGCGGGCGTGGGCTCGCAGCGCACGAGCATCCACGACATGCTCGACAAGCTCAACGTATGGAACATCGGACTCAACCTGTCGCAGCCGCTCTTTCGCGGCGGTGAGTTGCGAGCGAGAAAGCGCTCGGCTGAAGCCGCCTACGATGCCGCCGCGAGCGCGTATCGCGAAACCGTGCTGGATGCGCTTCAGCAAGTCGCGGATACCTTGAGCGCATTGCAAGACGATGCGGACGCCCAGCGCGCCCGCGATATCGCAGCGAACGAAGCGCAAGCGAATCTCGACACGACCCATGCACGTTTTGCTGCGGGCGGCGTGAGCCGCTTCGACTTGCTCGATACACAGAGGCAAGCGCTGCAAACGCAGCTCGATCGCACGCTTGCCCATGCCAGCCGTCTCAGCGATACGGCTGCGCTTTTCCAGGCGCTTGGCGGTATCGAAAGCGAAACCGTGACGTCGCGCGCATCGGCGCGGCGATGAATCGATCCGGACGCAGCGATCTGTTCTGCAAATGGCGCTTCGCGCAGTTGATCGCGCAAAAGAAGCTCGCGCTCACGCAGGGCGATTTGCGTGATCCCGATTCCGTATGGGTGATCGCTGGATGAAAGCACGCCCGGGTCGGTGCCAGGACTCTTCTCGGCATCGGGCACGTGCTGCCTTTGGCCATGCAGACCGGAACGGCAAGCCCCCGCTACTCCCCGAACTTCGCCTGCACCGCCCGCCGAATCTCCGCGAACGCCACCGGCTTCACGAGATGATGATCGAAGCCCGCTTCCTTCGATCGCTGACGGTCATGCGCCTGGCCGTATCCTGTCACGGCGATCAGCAACGCATCGGCGGTGGCGGGACGCTTGCGCATCTCCGCAGCGAGCCTGAAGCCGTCCATGCCCGGCAAGCCGATGTCGAGCAGCACGATCTGCGGCAGGAACACTTCCGCGATCTTCAGTGCCTCGGCCCCGTCGTGCGCGGTGCGCACATCGAAGCCGTCCGCTTCGAGCAGAAGCGACATGGCAGTCGCGGCATCGACGCTGTCATCGACGAGCAGCACGCGCTTGCCGCCGATGATCTGCGGCGCTTCATCGGCGGGATGCTCCGCCAGCGGCGGCGCCTTCGCGAGCGGCAGCCACACGACGAACTCGCTGCCCTGCTGCGGCCCCGCCGAATACGCCTCGATACGCCCGCCCTGCAATTCGACCAGCGTCTTCGCGAGCGGCAAGCCGATGCCGAGGCCGCCCTCCGAGCGTTCGAGCGAGGTTTCGGACTGCACGAACAAATCGAAGATATGCGGCAGGATGTCCGCCGCGATGCCGATGCCCTTGTCACGCACCGCAATCCGCACTTCATCGCCGAATTGCGCGGTTTCGATGGCGATTTCGCCTTCTTCGAGGCTGTACTTCGACGCGTTCGAGAGCAGGTTGCCGAACACCTGCGCGATGCGCACGCTGTCGCCGACGATGTAGAGCGGCGCATCCGCGAGGCGCGTCGTGAGCTTGTGACGCTTGCGCTGCAGCGCAGGCTGCGCGGTCTCGATCGCCGCTTCCACCGCTGCGGCGATATCCACCGTTTCCTGACGCAGCGTGATCTTGCCCTGCGTGATGCGCGCGACATCGAGCAAGTCGTCGACGAGGCGGCTCAAGTGCCGCACCTGCCGGTCGATGATCGTTCGCACGGTCGCGAAGTGCTGCACGGACGGCGTGCGCTGCGGATCAAGCAGATCGACGGCATTGCGGATCGGCGCGAGCGGATTGCGCAACTCGTGCGCGAGCATCGCAAGAAATTCGTCCT
>NZ_JFHE01000084.1 GCF_000698555.1 Caballeronia grimmiae
TCGACCCTGAACTGCCCTTCAGACCGCGGTGGGGCCTATGTCTGCTTCTAAACCCACTACGGTCATGTGAGTTACTACGAGATCAAGTCGGACTCCGGATCGACTCGTCCCGAGTAAATTTCAAGAAACTCCCTGGTCTGACGTGACCAACGACAATTCCTGTGCCAAAAATCCGTTGCCCAAGCGGGGAATCTTTCTACGGATGTCTGAGCGAACGGAAAACCGATTACGCTAACAGGCGAGCAGATGGCTCAAATGCATGAGCCGGATATCAGCGCCGCACTTAATGATGGCGAGATGATCCCCATCGGAGAGATAGCGGTATTTGATATGCAGCGCGAGGCGCCGGTGGATGCCGTGCGCACGGAACGATACGATTTGAACGAAACCGGCTGTTCGAGCGGTGTCCGCTCCTCATGAAGACCTGAAACACTACGCCGTCTCGATCAGGCGAAATCATATCGGGCAGGATCGACCCCAACGAGACGGCTCCGCCGAGGTGGAGTTGATGGCGGGGCTCCACCGTCCTTTTCAATATTCCACGACGATCTTGCCGAAGTGGCTGGCTGTTTGCTGCAGACGGAAGGCGTCGGCCAGTCCGTGGAACGGGAAGGCGTGATCGATGATGGGCCTGATGCCGACGATGTTGAGCGCCCGTACCATTTCAAGTTGATGCTGGCGGTTACCGACCACGAGGCCCTGGAGCCGCTGTTGGCGCGCCATCAGCAAGCCTGTGGGCACATCCCCGCCGCGTCCAGTGAGAACGCCGATCAGCGCCAGATGACCTCCGACCCGCCCGGCCTGGATTGACTGCGCCAGTGTGCCGGGTCCCCCGACCTCGACGACATGGTCGACGCCCCGTCCGCCGGTGATATCGCGGACATGCCTGCCCCATTTTGGGATCTCGCGATAATTGACGGTGTGATCGGCGCCGAGCGCGCGGGCACGTTCCAGCTTGTCGTCGGATGACGAGGTCACGATCACCGACGCACCCATCGCCTTGGCAAATTGAAGCGCGAAGATCGACACCCCGCCTGTGCCCAGAACCAGCACAGTTGCACCGGCCTTCAATCCACCATCGACGGCGAGAGCGCGCCAAGCCGTTAGTCCCGCCGTTGTCAGCGTCGCTGCTTCGGCATGGGTGTAACCCTTCGGTGCGTGTGTGAAGGCGTGTACGGGTGCCACGACCACTTCGCGTGCGTAACCGTCGATACCGTCGCCCGGCGTCGTCGCGAAATCGGCGATCTGCGGCTCGCCATGAAGCCACGTCGGAAAGAAAGTCGACACGACATGGTCGCCGACCGAGAAAGCCTCTACGTCCGGCCCGACCGCCTCGACCACGCCTGCTCCGTCCGCCATGGGGATGCGTCCCGGGGCGGCTGGAAGCCGCCCCGTCACGACGCCCAGATCGTGATAATTGAGCGAGGTCGCATGTAGGTGGACCCTGATTTCTCCCGGGCCCGGTACACCGGGATCGGGCAAGTCGACCATCGTGAGGGCTTCGAGGCCGATCTGACCGTTGGAGCGGAACGCGCGCATGATAGACAATCCTTATCAGACGCGGGCAAGCGCCGCGGGCTGTGATTCGGCTGAGTCCAGATTCTCAACAGGATCACCCTGTTGCGCCAGGTGGATGCGGAGGCCGGTTTCTCCGGAACCGAGGCCGGGCTTGAGCACCTGCTGTCCATCATAATGTCCGCCATTTTGCGTGCGATACGGTATTGGCGTGTCGGTGAAAAGATTCTCCATCCGGACCTTGAAGGCTGCCGCGACTTCCACCCAGCGCTCTTCAGACAGGCGGTCGCTCTGGTAGATCGGGAAGGGCGGCATAACATCCATGCCCGGATAGAAGAGCTGTCCATGCTGGATGGGCCACAAGATCTCGTCGAGTCGGCCATTGACGCCGCGCTCGCTATAGTGCGGCTCGCGGCCGCCAATGCTGACCACAACCATCGCCCGGCGACCGGCTAGCGTTCCTTCACCATACCGATCGCCCCAGCGTTCACCACCATGTGGGCCGACGCCGTAAGCGAAGCCACGCGCATAGACGCGCTCGACCCAACCCTTCAGGATCGCCGGTGCGCTGAACCACCACAACGGGAAGGTGAGGATGACCGCGTCGGCCCACAGCAGCTTCTGCTGCTCAGCCACGATATCGGCGGGTTGGGTCCCCGTGGCGAAGGCGTTGCCTGATTCTGATGCATAGCGTAGCCGATCGGCGTTCTTACGCTGCGGGAAATCGGCTGCATCGGCGACGGCCTTCCAGTGCATGGCATAGAGATCAGATACTTGAACCTGATGGCCCTGCGCGGTCAGCGTTTCGACCGCGAGGTTCTTCAAAGAGGCGGTCAGCGACTGGGCCTCTGGATGGGCGTGGACGATAAGAACGTTGCTCATGCGGTGATCCTAAATAAGAAAGGGAAGCGGCGGCCCTCGACCGTTCTGCTCAAGCTAGACAGTCATAAGGACTTTCACCGTTCATCTCGTTGATGGTGAAGCATGCAGCGTAAAACGTAATCAGGTATATTGAAAATGAATTTCTTAGATACCTGGTATTGCCGTGGATAATCTGCGTAGTCTCGACCTGAACCTTCTGCGCACGCTCAATGTATTGCTTGAGGAGCACAACGTGAGTCGGGCGGCCGAGCGACTTAATCTGTCGCAGCCGTCTGTCAGCGTCCATCTATCAAAGCTTAGAAGAGTTTTCAAGGATCCTCTGCTTTTGCCCGGGCCTCGCGGTATGCGACCAACGGCAAGGGCCGATTCGCTGCGGGAGTCGCTTTCCGTGGCCTTGGCTGCCTTGAACGAAGTCATGTCGCCGTTACAGCCGTTTGACCCATACACCGCGGCGCTAACTTGGAAGATTGCCGCGACGGACTACAGTGAAACGACTGTACTGCTACCCACGCTTCCCAGGGTGCGTCAATATGCGCCGAATACTCGCGTTAGCGTTGCGCAGATCGCGCCGCGTCTCATCGCCAGACAATGCGAAATAGGTGAAGTCGATCTAGCATTCCATACGGCGGACGAAGCACCTGACGGGTTACGCCGAAAGACCTTGTTTCAGGAAAAGTATGTCTTGGTCGGACGGCCTGATCATCCGAGACTCAAACGAAAACTTACCATGTCGCAGTTTTGCAAACTGGATCATGTGATCGTGTCGCCGGATGGAGGGGGATTTGTCGGCGTCACTGATATGACTTTGGCACAGCTGGGTTTGAAGAGGCGAGTTGTGCTTTCAGTGCCCCATTTCACCTTCGTACAAGACGTGTTGTCGCGTACGGACTTAGTTGCGATGCTCCCATCGCGACTGCTTAAGGGCGATTCCAGATTGCGATCGGTCGCGCCACCGGTTGAGGTTCCTGGGTACGAAATGGTAATGCTGTGGCACGAACGTTCACATCGCGACCCTTCGCATCAATGGTTAAGGGAGCTTATCGGTTCGGGCATTAAGGGCGAGGATCAGCAGGCGCGAAGATGTGGCGACTGAGAACGGTTCCGTTAAAAAGTGGCCGTCCCGTGCGTAGCATTGGCGACATTCACTCAAAGGCGAGCTCAAAAAGAGCTTGGAAGGGCTGTTTCTGTTCTTCGAAACCGTTAGCCTTGGATGCCTGAACAACGGATCAAGGAATGCCGGTATCTATCATCGATGACGAACTGTGGGCACTGATCGAACCACTATTTGCAGCGCCCGGACCCGCGACGCAAGGTTAACCCGGGCGCCTACCGGTTCCGAACCGTGCAGCTTTGAATGGGATCCTGCTCTACGACGAGTGTAGCTGTGAACGCGCTCGAATGACGACGCGGTAACGGCTGCTCGTTCTTAAGCGCGGGGTGCCGCGGACTGGGCGAGCCATCGGCTTCTCGTAAGTCGGTACAGTACCTGGCGGCGCAGTGCATTCCCTTCGGGGACCAGCGGATGATCGAAATCGCCGTTCAGATCGCGTAGCATTCCCAGCTTCGACATGACCCGCATGGACTTCTCATTGGCTACACCTGCGTTGGACACGATCTCGGACAACTGAAGCGACTCGAAGCCGAAACGAATTGCGGCTTCGGCAGCTTCGGGAGCGTAGCCCAAGCCCCAGAAGGGCCGCGCGATACGCCAGCCAACTTCCACAGCCGGCGTGAAATGGGCTTCATAAGTGACGGGAAGTAGGCCGACCGCGCCGACGAATGCACCATCTTGCTTGGCCTCGACCGCCCAGAAGCACATGCGATGCTTTTGCTGGTTTTCGATTTGGCGGTCGATCCATGTGTGATACGCGTCATGTGCGTTAAGCGGCAGCAGATGCTCCATGACACCTCCGTCAGCCGACATGTCCGCAAAAGGCTGCCTATCGGCATCTTTCCATGGTCGCAAGATCAGGCGGTCTGACTCAATTGGCATGGGGCTGTTCCAGGAACCGTTCGTAGCGTGGATTCTACACTCGAAGCTACGTCCCTCTTGGTTGCAAGGATAAGCGACGCTCGACATCGACGTATCGAGCTTCCACTAGCCTTCTCGATGTAAAGCAGGCAAAAGTAGTCAGAGCGCTTATCCGAAAATCCTGAAAGAGTTTCTTGTTTCAAACGGTAGTCGCGTACGACGATACGATCGATACTTCTGGGTGGGACAGGCGCTGTACGGGGTTTTCTCCCGCAGCGTGCGCCTGTGGCAATCACGATTGAGGAAAAAGCTATGGTAGACATCTCGTATGAGTCGTCATCTGATACTGAAGAACGTCTTCGGCGCGTCATCAAGAAGGCTCGCTTGAAGATTTATAGCCAAAGCTATGCATTCCAGGAATTTTCGCATGATGAGTTTCCCCGCTCCGTACATCCAGGCGCTCTCGCGCTTATCCGTGATGATCAGGTTTGGAGTCAGCTTGTACCGTGCGTTGATCAGAACGAGGACCTGTTTTCGATTTTCCGATTCCACTTTCCAGCCCACGCCGACAACAGCGGATTTGTCGGCTGGCTTGCAAACCACTTCAAACGTAACTTTGGAACCGGCGTCTTCGTGACATGCGGGCAGAATCGCAAAGACGGAGGAATCTTCGACTATTGGGGCGTTCCAATTTCTGTTGGAGGCGATGTTTTGCAGGAAGTAGCGCGCCTCGTAGCTGCAGAATAGCCTTTGCGGACGTATTCGATTGCAGATCGGCACACATGCGCTGACGAGTTTCGATCGAATAGCACCCGTATCGGAACAACGCATGAGGGACGTTGACCGCTAATGGTCCGGAATGAGGCAGTGCGACCTGCGATCCAGCTAGAAGAATTGACTTCTCCAGACTGAGCGGCCTCTCGCACGGATGCAGTTATTGCAAGCGTTTTGGCTGCGTCAAACGCATCGCACTGCGGCTCTTCCTATTTCCGAATGACCGATCCCAAGTGGCGCATCTGCGCAACATAGGGGTCTGCGGCTGCGTAGTCCCCTATCCAGTCGAGAGCGGGCGAAACCATCCTCGATCGCCCGCGTAGTGCCACGTCCGCAAGGTGGGCACCCACGCGCACGGCGTAGCGGGAAGAAACCAGTTCGCCCGAACCATGCTTGCCAATGTTCGAAATGACGGGCTGGACATTGCGGGTTACTGCGCTCATTTCACGTAGATCCTTACAATTCAAACGGGTAAGCCGCACTGCGCGGCCATGGACGTCGAGAGCACGACCGCTGGCACGACGGACAGTGTTCGCTCGCATTTGCATTGATCGTGTCGCGGATTCTAGTCAGGCATGGCGAGCATCGGTAGCATCAGGAACGCCCATACAGCGTTGTCTGCACGGCGACATTCGATGACGGGCGCTCCGTCTGATAGTCGGATCGTTCGCGCACATCGTCGCGCCGAAAGGCGGGCCTTTCGAGGGACGCGAATTGCGCTTGATTCATGTAGATCGCTGAGGCCCACCGCTACGTTGCAACGGCATTCGCGTCAGCGACCGCTGACGCCGGAAAGAACAGCAAGTCATGCGGAAAGTCGTCGTTGAGATCGGCCCCTGGGGTCAATTGGCCACGCCATAGCGTGCCGGGTCGGCGCCGGCAAACATCTACTGCTTGCCGATCTGCGGCTTCAATGGCGGTTTGCTGTGAATACCGGCCGTGCGGATGTCAGGGCGACGTGCAAGACGAATGTCCCTTCATGGCCGAGCCCTGACGGATGGCTCACGCACGGACCTCGGCCTTTGTTGACATTGAAGCCGTCAGACTTCAACGGCAGCAGTTCGGCGGGATGCTGCCGTTGACGCCCTGGCGCAGCAGGACTGCACCTCCTGCATCAGCGAACTCACACTCCCGTTTAGGTTTGTTCGACGCCTGCCCTCGA
>NZ_JFHE01000085.1 GCF_000698555.1 Caballeronia grimmiae
GAAGAATACGTCAAGTTTTGGAGCTTTGCGCCGACACTGCAGACGGCGCGTTTGTGACGGGCCCTGAAACACAGCGAATCCTGCCTCGAACTTTACGGACATTGGATTACGCGCAGTCATCTGGAACTTGTTCGGCCTTCTGGACGTTATAATCGAGAAATCGCCAAGCGTAGGCGGAACGCCGGCAATTCGTTCTCCGACGCGAAACTAAAAATCTGGTACCGAGTAATGAGTAGAAAGAAAGCGAAGGCAAAGACCAATTCGAACAAAGACGCGTTCAACTGTCTCGCTAATCCCCTGATTGCTGGGATGCTTGCAGACGATCAATATGCAAGCACTGCAGCAACGTTCATTTCCCGAAGAGCGGTTGCCGACTTTCGATCGGACTTTAAACAGCTGTATCAAAGGAAGCGTTTTCGCCGACTCTTTAATGCATCCGCCACTACAATCGAAGAATTCTCCGTCGCAAATATATTTCGCGACCAGGTGGCCCCTTCTCGACTACTGGAACTGTACCTTTCGCTTGTAATGCAGCATGCGGAAGAGCTTCGGACATTCGTTGCACTGCGCGATCGCTTTGAGATCAGTGTGCTAGCCGGACAATACAATCTCGCCTCGAATCTTCTCGATGAATTGCGAGAAAAGATTGGCGAGTCTCTCTGGTATATCAGGAATAGAATCCTAGTGCTCTCCTATCAAGGGAAGTTGCAGGAGATGCAGGACTTCGCGGAAAGTTGTAAGTCCCGGAGTTCCGATTCGTTCGTTACCTATTTAATAAACTGCTTCTTGTTGATTGCAAGTGATCCGCTTTTACATCTGCAGAAAATAGTCCAAAGAACAATCAACGAATTGAAAGAAGCTGAGATAAATGAGTGGGCGGACTTGCTGAGTTTGCTTTTTGTTCCTCGCCCCTTATTCGCTCGCAGAGAAAACCTTACTTGCCTCCCGGTCATCCAAACTTTTGGCATTGTAGATCAGTATCACTTGATTTGTACCTTGAGCGCAGAGATTCTCGCTCACGAAATTGTCGCACAAACCGAGTTGGACTTCGTGAGGCACCTGTCAATATTCATTGAGGAAATGGGCTCTGCCGTAGGCGATGAAGCCGTTCCTTCTTCGGATCCTCTATCCGTTCAAGGTCGAGGAAACAATGCGGATTCTTCCAGGCTAGTTAGACTGTACGAGAATGATCAATCTGTCGCGTTAATCAATGAGTTCCGCACGAGGTTCCAGCAATTCCGGACGCCCTTTGCGTTGGCCAATTTAGTCGCGAAAGCAGAAGCTATAGCCAATACCGGCCTTTTTCGTCCGGATCAGGGTCCGGTGTCGGACGTCATCCGTCACCTAAGTTCACTTTACGATTTCTCGGCGTCGCCGACTCGCACAGCAGACTTAATCTCCAGCATTGTCGTTCAACTCAATCACTTTCAAGGCAGCAGCCAGTTGCAATTAAGCCTCTATGCTAGCATGCCGCTCCGCTACGAGTCGGAGGACAGACAATGGCTAGCTCGGCTCGCCGCCATATCCAACGCGGACGCTACTCCGTGGACGAGGACCCTTACAAAGGACGCAGATCCGATTCTTTCGCATTCTTACCTCTCCGACTCGCACACGCTGCCGCAGTACCGCATCATAAAACAACAGATTCGAACGCTCAGTTCGACTCGAGAGGACGTAGACGCGAAACTTGATGCGTTCAGAATGACGGTTCCGTTGAAGAAAGATTACTACGAACTGGCATCGTCGTATCTATCGAGTGTCAATGCACTCGGAGATGTGATTCCGCTCTGCGCGGCAACCTTGGCGCAACAACCAAATGCTTTTGTTGCTTTTCCAATGCGCAAGCTAATTGAGCACATTGAGCGGACCAACGCGCATACGCTCGATTCACTGATCATAGCTTACTATTACGTAAAAAAAATCGACTCGAAGAAGGAATACCTGTTGAATGAGACCTTTGAGGAATTCATTCTCAGCAACGATGCCGCCCGGCCGAGCGACTTGTTTCATCTTCTCGACGAGCTAGACGCCCGCCCTATTGTTTTCTATCGAGACATAGCAACTCTTGAGACGATGGACTTCCTTGGCGCTTTTAAAGATAGCAACGATCTGAGATCGGAACGCGTAAAAATCCTCGATCACCTTCGTGATTTGACATTAATCGAGCCAGATCAACATCGCGCAGAAGTGGATGAGATTGTCATGCAGGTGGTGGTCGACAGCGGTGCCACGGAGTTCAACGTAGCAAAGATTGATGTCAACGACCGTGCGCTTCGCCGTGATCTGTCACAAGACGTCTCGTCCCTGCTTGCACTCTACAAATCGGTGAAAGACGGCACCGAGGAGAAGTTCATTAGGGTGGATGGAGAGCTGCTTGATGGGGACACTGCGCAAGCTGTCGTGGCCGGAGATCGAAACACGACACTACTTAAAATCGTTAACCTTGTTCAAGATGCGTTTCTTTACGACGAGAAACACGGTTTAGATAAGAATCTGAGCGCCGAAATTCGTCATGGGTTCTTTTCTAATCTCATGCGGTCCAAGCTGGAAGAGGCTAGGCTGTTAACAGAAAAAGACCAGAACGGACAGTACAAATCAAATGAATTTTGGCTTAACTCCAACACCATAATCGTTGAAGGAATTCTTCGCGCGGTGGACGACCAACTAAAATGGTTTTCCGCAAATTTTAACCAGCTCGTGGAAAAGGCTGAAGAATGGATGAAGGTGACGGCCGATCACAAGGATACCAGCCGGGTTTTTAACTATAAACTTTTTCTCCACGATTTTAGACAGTTTCATACGCGGGCGGAAAGATCCGCGTCGGGAGAGGAGTTCCTCCAATCATTCTTCGATGTTCTATGGTCTCACACGGAGGACTGCTTGAGCGAAATGCGAGAAAAGCTTAACGTCGAATTCAGGAACGGCGTCGATGCACTATTTCAAGAGCTTATTGAACGCATAACCACCGCGAAATCCGGAGTTGGGCTAGTAGACCTGATGGCAGCCATTACTAGAGTGCGAAACGATATTAGAGAAGATATCACAACCGCATCCGAATGGTTTCGGAGGCACGTTGACTATGTTTCTTCGGCAAGAAATCTAAGTGAATTGACGGAAATCTCTATTGAGTGTTTCGAGCGAGTCAAGGGCGTACGATTGAACATTGTTCGGGACATGATGGATCTCTCCGCCATTCGGTTCGATGGCCGTCAGATTAAGTCGTTCATCGTCGCTTTCGTGAACATACTTGAGAACGCATGCCGCCATAGCGGGTTTGGCGCTCACACTGCGATTCGCGTTTCCAGCACAATCGCCGGCACGACGTGGACGCTTCAGGTCGAGAATTCCGTAACGCCCGATAAACTCGAGGCCCTTACCCCGGATCGACTCACCCAGATAGTAGAAAAAATGAAAGGACCTAGCTCACTCCACATGATGCGTAAGGAGGGCGGATCAGGGTTAAGTAAGGCGTATAATCAATTGCGATCCATAAAAGACCACTTCGACGTGAACATCTTCGCAGAAGATGCAATTTTTAGGACGAGGATCTCCTATGGCTGAGATTGTATTAATTGTTGAAGATAACAATCATAAGCGCGAGAGAGTCACGACGTTTGTACGCGAAACTTTTCCGACTTGCGTAGTGGAAGAGGCTCATTCGTTCACCACGGCATGCCAAAGGGTTGCTGATACAGATTTTAGCGTTGTGCTTATGGACATGAGTCTACCGACTTACGACAAGTCCGCGACGGAGTCCGGCGGGCGTTTTCGTACGTTCGGTGGAAAGGAGATCGCTAGAAAGATAATCCGACGTAGAATTCAAACGAAAATAATTTTTATTACGCAATATGAGTCGTTCAGCGAACGCGGGGCTTCTCAGACTCTGGAATCTCTTGATGACGAAGTCCGGTTGGAATGCGGGCACCATTACGCGGGGTTTGTCCACTATGACAGCTCGCGGAGTGCGTGGAAAGAAAAATTATTAAAAATGCTGGTGCAAATATTTCATGAAGATTCTAATTGTTGACGATAATGTAAAGCGGTCGGAATTGTTGATTGAATACCTCGCCACGGAAGCGCATCTGCATCGGAGTCAGATTACCGAATCCCGTTCCGTGGACGAAGCGAAAAGCAGGCTTCGAGATATGTATTTTGATCTGCTGGTTCTTGACGTTGTCCTTCCAAAGCGGGTAGGTGGGACAGCAGCGGCGGCTCACGGTATTACCCTACTGAACCAGATTTCGAGGTCCGCTTTCCTGAAGAAACCAGAAAAAATAGTCGGTATCACCGCTCACCTAGATGATATCCAGCATTTCCGGGCCGAGTTCGAGAATTCGTGCGCCGTAGTAGTCGAGGCGGAAGGTAACTCGGAGCTATGGAAACGGAAGATCGCGTCCCAGCTGAATTACACCACGCTCTCACAGGTCCATCGGTTGCCTGACGAAAAGGGCATAGCCGTATTGACGGTTCATGGGATACAGACTTTTGGAGCATGGCAAGAACGACTATCTAACTTAGTGAGTTCTAGGACATCAGCCGTTTCCTTCAACAGCTATAAGTATGGTTACTTCTCAGCGTTCGCATTCATGATCCCTCCACTGCGTGCTAGAGAAGTCAACAGAATAGCTGGCCACCTTCAACGGTTTCTTGCTGAGAATGAAAAGAAACGACTCATCCTCTTTAGTCATAGCTTCGGCACTTTTCTCCTAGTCAATGCTCTTCGCTTGCTACACTCGCGGGGCGTGGCGATTCACGACGTGACGCTTGTCCTGAGTGGAAGCGTCCTCAACTCCAACTATGACTGGCGGTTCTTACAATCCTGCCCGGAAACGAAAGTCGTAAACGAGTGCGGAGACAGTGACTATGTACTATGGATAAGCCGGGCCTTAGTACTTGGTGTAGGAATGGCCGGGAAGACCGGGTTCTACGGAATCAACAATGACCGTTTCGTGAACCGGTTCTTCAACGGTGGTCACAGCCTTTACTTCAAAGGTGACGACTTTATGCTTCGTAACTGGCTGCCGCTCATCTTAGGAGACTGTCAACCGGTCCCGCAAGTCGATCAACGAACACCAGGCTTTGTCATCCATGGAATTTTCGATAAGGTTGTTCACGGTCTAGGTCACGCCAAGTGGGCCGCTTACTTGGGAGCCTTGGCTTGCGCACTTAAGCTTGTGTGGCCACGAATCCTATAGCGTATGAGGTTCGGATCCCTATGAACGTCCGATATTAGCAATGCGCCGCGGTCGTTCGTTGTTAGGGCAATCCGAACTTTAATGCCCTCGCCTAAATCTCGATACCTTCGCTACCCATTGGCTGAGCGAGCAGGCTTTCGCTCATCAGCGGTGGGCGCGAGCGAGGTATGCAACCTAGCGAAGGTCTTTGGCGATCGCAGGAGACCTGGTCGTCTTGTGACGCATCCCAGACTCGCCACATGCTTCTCGCAGCGAATCTCTGCTGGTGAGCTATGCAATTGGCCTCTGTGGCTGGAGGGTGGGGAACAGTTGTCCGCGCCGAATGAATTTTGAGCCACCGC
>NZ_JFHE01000086.1 GCF_000698555.1 Caballeronia grimmiae
AACGCAAAAACCCCACCTTTGCGGGGTGGGGTTTTTGTTTTTAGCATGAGGAGCCTGACGATTACCTACTTTCACACGGGCAATCCGCACTATCATCGGCGTGGAGTCGTTTCACGGTCCTGTTCGGGATGGGAAGGGGTGGTACCGACTCGCTATGGTCATCAGGCATGACTTGTTGTTGCGCGCCTGTTGGGGCGGACAACCAATCCGGGAAGAAGCAGTAATGAATTCGGGTGGTGACTGTGGCACAGTCGCTTACTCAACCAGCGGTGCATCCCCTGGGGGGATCGGAAACACACTGGTTATAGGATCAAGCCTTACGGGCAATTAGTATCAGTTAGCTCAATGCATTACTGCACTTACACACCTGACCTATCAACGTCCTGGTCTGGAACGACCCTTCAAGGGGCTCGAAGCCCCGGGGATATCTCATCTTAAGGCGAGTTTCCCGCTTAGATGCTTTCAGCGGTTATCTCTTCCGAACATAGCTACCCGGCGATGCCACTGGCGTGACAACCGGTACACCAGAGGTTCGTCCACTCCGGTCCTCTCGTACTAGGAGCAGCCCCCTTCAAATATCCAACGCCCACGGCAGATAGGGACCAAACTGTCTCACGACGTTTTAAACCCAGCTCACGTACCTCTTTAAATGGCGAACAGCCATACCCTTGGGACCGGCTACAGCCCCAGGATGAGATGAGCCGACATCGAGGTGCCAAACACCGCCGTCGATATGAACTCTTGGGCGGTATCAGCCTGTTATCCCCAGAGTACCTTTTATCCGTTGAGCGATGGCCCTTCCATACAGAACCACCGGATCACTATGACCTGCTTTCGCACCTGCTCGACTTGTCGGTCTCGCAGTTAAGCACGCTTATGCCATTGCACTATCAGCACGATTTCCGACCGTACCTAGCGTACCTTCGTACTCCTCCGTTACACTTTGGGAGGAGACCGCCCCAGTCAAACTGCCTACCATGCACTGTCCCCGATCCGGATCACGGACCAAGGTTAGAACCTCAAACAAACCAGGGTGGTATTTCAAGGACGGCTCCACGGAAACTGGCGTTCCCGCTTCATAGCCTCCCACCTATCCTACACAGATCGGTTCAAAGTCCAATGCAAAGCTACAGTAAAGGTTCATGGGGTCTTTCCGTCTAGCCGCGGGGAGATTGCATCATCACAAACACTTCAACTTCGCTGAGTCTCGGGAGGAGACAGTGTGGCCATCGTTACGCCATTCGTGCAGGTCGGAACTTACCCGACAAGGAATTTCGCTACCTTAGGACCGTTATAGTTACGGCCGCCGTTTACCGGGACTTCAATCAAGAGCTTGCACCCCATCATTTAATCTTCCGGCACCGGGCAGGCGTCACACCCTATACGTCCACTTTCGTGTTTGCAGAGTGCTGTGTTTTTATTAAACAGTCGCAGCCACCAGTTTATTGCAACCTCTTCACCCTCCTGGCGCAGGCCAGTCAAGCTACAGAGGCGTACCTTATCCCGAAGTTACGGTACCAATTTGCCGAGTTCCTTCTCCCGAGTTCTCTCAAGCGCCTTAGAATACTCATCTCGCCCACCTGTGTCGGTTTGCGGTACGGTCACTATTAGACTGAAGCTTAGAGGCTTTTCTTGGAACCACTTCCAATTGCTTCGCTTCCGAAGAAGCTCGCGCCACGCCCTTGAATTACGCACCCGGATTTGCCTAAGTGCCTTCTCCAACGCAGCGACCGGGACTTCCAACACCCGGACAACCTTCCGCGATCCGTCCCCCCATCGCATCTAACAATGGTGCAGGAATATTGACCTGCTTCCCATCAGCTACGCATTTCTGCCTCGCCTTAGGGGCCGACTCACCCTACGCCGATGAACGTTGCGTAGGAAACCTTGGGCTTACGGCGAGGGGGCTTTTCACCCCCTTTATCGCTACTCATGTCAGCATTCGCACTTCCGATACCTCCAGCACGCTTTTCAACGCACCTTCGCAGGCTTACGGAACGCTCTCCTACCACACGTACTTGCGTACGTATCCGCAGCTTCGGTGACTGGCTTGAGCCCCGTTACATCTTCCGCGCAGGACGACTCGATCAGTGAGCTATTACGCTTTCTTTAAAGGGTGGCTGCTTCTAAGCCAACCTCCTGACTGTTTTAGCCTTCCCACTTCGTTTCCCACTTAGCCAATCTTTGGGACCTTAGCTGGCGGTCTGGGTTGTTTCCCTCTTGACACCGGACGTTAGCACCCGATGTCTGTCTCCCGTGATTGCACTCTTCGGTATTCGGAGTTTGCTATGGCGTAGTAATCCGCAATGGACCCCACAACCATGACAGTGCTCTACCCCCGAAGGTGATACACGAGGCACTACCTAAATAGTTTTCGGAGAGAACCAGCTATTTCCAAGTTTGTTTAGCCTTTCACCCCTATCCACAGCTCATCCCCTAACTTTTCAACGTTAGTGGGTTCGGTCCTCCAGTACGTGTTACCGCACCTTCAACCTGGCCATGGATAGATCACTTGGTTTCGGGTCTACGCCCAGCAACTGATCGCCCTATTCGGACTCGCTTTCGCTACGCCTGCCTTAATCAGTTAAGCTCGCTACTGAACGTAAGTCGCTGACCCATTATACAAAAGGTACGCCGTCACCCCTTGCGAGGCTCCGACTGTTTGTATGCATGCGGTTTCAGGATCTATTTCACTCCCCTCCCGGGGTTCTTTTCGCCTTTCCCTCACGGTACTGGTTCACTATCGGTCGATCACGAGTATTTAGCCTTGGAGGATGGTCCCCCCATCTTCAGACAGGATTTCACGTGTCCCGCCCTACTTGTCGTACCCCTAGTTCTTCCACGCTGCTTTCGCTTACAGGGCTATCACCTGCTATGGCCGCACTTTCCAGAGCGTTCAGCTAACAATGCAGATAAAGAGTACAGGCTCTTCCCATTTCGCTCGCCACTACTTTGGGAATCTCGGTTGATTTCTTTTCCTGCGGTTACTTAGATGTTTCAGTTCACCGCGTTCGCTTCTCGTGACCTATGTATTCAGTCACGGATGACCCATACGGGCCGGGTTTCCCCATTCGGACATCTCCGGATCAAAGCTTGTTTGCCAGCTCCCCGGAGCTTTTCGCAGGCTACCGCGTCCTTCATCGCCTGTGATCGCCAAGGCATCCACCACATGCACTTGTTCGCTTGACCCTATAACGAGTGTGTCTCTCTCGAGCGCACCCCGCCATAGGCTGAGTATTCGCGTTGTGCCGTATTCCAAGTCATCATTAAGATCACTTTTCATACTTGATACAATCACTACCCTGAGTACCTACTCACGCCCATCTCTAAGCGCTTTCGCTACTCTCTTTACTACTTCTTCCAGATTGTTAAAGAACGTTTAGCCGACAAGCTATTTCAATACTTGCGACATCAACTGGCTATAGTCGCCAATGCACAGCACTCATCCGAGCGCTGTGCATTGAGGACTTGGTGGAGGATGACGGGATCGAACCGACGACCCCCTGCTTGCAAAGCAGGTGCTCTCCCAGCTGAGCTAATCCCCCGTGTGTGCAGGGCCTGTTCAACTCGTCTCGACCGTTGGTGGGTCTGGTTGGATTCGAACCAACGACCCCCGCCTTATCAAGACGGTGCTCTAACCGACTGAGCTACAGACCCTTAGCCTGTCTTTCTGACAGCCGATAAGCGTGAGCGCTTAACTTAGTGTGCGAAGCTCGAGAAAGGAGGTGATCCAGCCGCACCTTCCGATACGGCTACCTTGTTACGACTTCACCCCAGTCATGAATCCCACCGTGGTAAGCGCCCTCCTTGCGGTTAGGCTACCTACTTCTGGTGAAACCCACTCCCATGGTGTGACGGGCGGTGTGTACAAGACCCGGGAACGTATTCACCGCGGCATGCTGATCCGCGATTACTAGCGATTCCAGCTTCACGCAGTCGAGTTGCAGACTGCGATCCGGACTACGATCGGTTTTCTGGGATTGGCTCCACCTCGCGGCTTGGCAACCCTCTGTTCCGACCATTGTATGACGTGTGAAGCCCTACCCATAAGGGCCATGAGGACTTGACGTCATCCCCACCTTCCTCCGGTTTGTCACCGGCAGTCTCCTTAGAGTGCTCTTGCGTAGCAACTAAGGACAAGGGTTGCGCTCGTTGCGGGACTTAACCCAACATCTCACGACACGAGCTGACGACAGCCATGCAGCACCTGTGCGCCGGTTCTCTTTCGAGCACTCCCGCCTCTCAGCAGGATTCCGACCATGTCAAGGGTAGGTAAGGTTTTTCGCGTTGCATCGAATTAATCCACATCATCCACCGCTTGTGCGGGTCCCCGTCAATTCCTTTGAGTTTTAATCTTGCGACCGTACTCCCCAGGCGGTCAACTTCACGCGTTAGCTACGTTACTAAGGAAATGAATCCCCAACAACTAGTTGACATCGTTTAGGGCGTGGACTACCAGGGTATCTAATCCTGTTTGCTCCCCACGCTTTCGTGCATGAGCGTCAGTGTTGGCCCAGGGGGCTGCCTTCGCCATCGGTATTCCTCCACATCTCTACGCATTTCACTGCTACACGTGGAATTCTACCCCCCTCTGCCACACTCAAAGCCTGCCAGTCACCAATGCAGTTCCCAGGTTAAGCCCGGGGATTTCACATCGGTCTTAACAGACCGCCTGCGCACGCTTTACGCCCAGTAATTCCGATTAACGCTCGCACCCTACGTATTACCGCGGCTGCTGGCACGTAGTTAGCCGGTGCTTATTCTTCCGGTACCGTCATCCTCCATCCATATTAGGGACGAAGTTTTCTTTCCGGACAAAAGTGCTTTACAACCCGAAGGCCTTCTTCACACACGCGGCATTGCTGGATCAGGGTTGCCCCCATTGTCCAAAATTCCCCACTGCTGCCTCCCGTAGGAGTCTGGGCCGTGTCTCAGTCCCAGTGTGGCTGGTCGTCCTCTCAGACCAGCTACAGATCGTCGCCTTGGTAGGCCTTTACCCCACCAACTAGCTAATCTGCCATCGGCCGCCCCTATAGCGCGAGGTCCGAAGATCCCCCGCTTTCCTCCGTAGATCGTATGCGGTATTAATCCGGCTTTCGCCGGGCTATCCCCCACTACAGGACACGTTCCGATGTATTACTCACCCGTTCGCCACTCGCCACCAGGGTTGCCCCCGTGCTGCCGTTCGACTTGCATGTGTAAGGCATGCCGCCAGCGTTCAATCTGAGCCAGGATCAAACTCTTCAGTTCAAACCTGTTACTGTTTTTCGGTTCCGTTAGAAACCGGTCGCTCACTCAACGTACTGACGATGATTGTTCATCCTAAGATGAAAAACCTTCC
>NZ_JFHE01000087.1 GCF_000698555.1 Caballeronia grimmiae
ACCGGCTGCTTGCCTTGATGCCATCAGGAGCGAGGCGGATGTTCACCTCTGCTTGAAAGGTCGCACGCGAGACACCAGGACTTTGTCCGTTCCCGCAAGAGGCGCTCGTGGATACGCCGATGCAAAGATATCGTCGATGTGGTCGGCGCGACCGAGGGATCGACGGAGTTCACGCGTGGGGGCTCCGGCCCAAACGCAACACGCGCTGCCGCCAACGCAAACATAACGTCGGCGACAGCATGCGTCGCATGCGGCGTATGGCCGTCTCGTGGTGGACAAGACGCTCAACGGCAAAGCCTTTTTCGCCGCTGGAGGGGCAGCCGGCTTTACCCGTTGCGCGTAAGCGTCCTCGGGGGCAGCAAGCCAAAGATCGTCGAGCATTTAGATCGATATACTGAAATTCGCACACCGCAAACCCTACAGCGAAGCTAACGCTTCGCCAACCCCCAGCCGCCAAATCCCGGGGTGCCTTCACGGAACGCACCGGCCGGCGTCTGCATCACGGCATGGTGATCGTCGGCGTTCTGTATCAATGCGCAGGACTCACGAGACATGCGCGACGCCCTAACGCGCGACCGCCCTCGCTTCGGCTGACGGCAACCATCGCAGAACGAATTCGACATCGCGCGTTAGCAGGACAAGCACGTCGCCGCACTCGCGACGATGCTCGCCGCCTGAACGACGCTCACGCTTCGACGTCGAGCTTCACTTCGTAGAGGGACTTGCCGTCGAGGTCGTGCAACGAGACCGTCAGCGCCCGGCTCGCGGGATCGATCTTCGCGCGGCCATAGAACTGCTGCAGGGCGGCTGGGGAGCGGTTCTGCGGATTGTCCTTCGGCACGCTGACATAGCGCAGTTCCGGACCGAACGTCATGTCGAGATCGTTCGGGCCGAACGTGCCCGCGTTGATCGGCCCGCCCACGAATTCCCAGAACGGCTTGAAGTCCGTGAACCTGGCGCGCGACGGATCGTAGTGCGTCGCCTGCGCGTAGTGCACGTCCGCCGTGATCCACACGACGTTCTTGATATCTTCCCGCTTGATGAAGCGGAGGATGTCGGCGAGTTCCAGTTCGCGGCCGGACGGCGCGCCGTCGTCCGCGTTCGCCCAGGCCTCGAACGTGCCCTTCGGCACATCGGGGTTTCCATCGGGCACGACGAGGGAGATCGGCATGTCGCTGGCGATGATCTTCCAGGTCGCGCGCGACGCCTTGAGCGAAGCCTTCAGCCACGCGGTCTGCTGCGAGCCGAGGAACGCAGAGTCCGCATCGAGACGCGTCTGTCTGTTCGGCGAGTTCGCGCCGCGATACGAACGCTCGTCGAGCATGAACACATCGAGCAGCGGGCCGAACTGAAAGCCGCGATACACCTGTTCCGGATCGAGCTGATTGATGCGATACGGGTTGTATTCGAACATCGCCTGCTTCGCGCGCGCTTCGAGCAGGTTGATCGCACGCGTCTGATAACGCTTCTCTGCTTCGCCGATCACTTGTCCCGGATACCAGTTGTTACGCACTTCATGATCGTCCCATTGCACGAGGAACGGCACTTCGGCTGCGAAGCGGCGCTTGTTTTTATCAAGCTGGTTGTAGGCAAATGCGGCGCGATAATCGTCGAGTGTCTGCGCGACATGCGACTTTCCTTCGGTGACGATGTTCGTCCAGATCGTGCCGTCGGGCAATTTCACTTCCGGCTCGATCACGCTGTCGGCATAGATCTGATCGCCCTGATGGATGAAGAAGTCCGGCGCTTCGCGACGCATCGCTTCATAGATGCGATAGCCGCCGAAGCGCTCGTTGATGCCCCAGCCTTGCCCAGCTTCATCGCCGGAGAAGACGAAGCAGATCGGCTTGTCCGCATCGATCGATGCCGTGCGCAGACGTCCCGTCACCGGTTCGCTAAAGGCTTTCCCATCGACGAGATCGGCGAAGCGCACGCGATAGTACACATCGGCGCCGGGCGGCAGGCCGGTCAGATCGACGCGCTGCGTGAAGCCGCTGCTATCGAGCGCGGCCGGTCCGATGCGGCGCTGAAACGTCTTGAAGCTTTCGCTCGTCGAATACTCGACGATCATGCGCGCGGGCCGGTCGGTGCGGCTCCAGACGATACCGCTCGTCGCGGTGACGTCGCCGCTCATTACGCCGCTGGGCAGTTGCGGACGCAACTTATCGGCGGTAACGACGGCGGGCGCGACGCCTTGCGCGAGGGCATCGGCAAGTCCCGCGCCCGTGAGCGCGAGCCCCGTGCCGGAAACGAGGCCCTTCAGCAAGGTGCGTCGGGACGGTTTGACGATGCGATCCGGCATGGCGAGCTTCCCTTGAACTGAATGATGGGGTTGTTGTGCGCTGCGTCGAACCGACGATGGTAGAGCGTAACCATGTCGTTTTTGTTTCAACGCATGCTTCGTTGCCTGCACGGTTGAGCGCGGCATCGTTCGGCTCAATGATCGACCACTCAAGGTCGGGATAGGCAAGCCGGCAATTTAAGCTGGTCTCAGCACGTCGCCGCGAAACCGGCGATACAGAAGGCCCCAACTCAACGACGCGCTGCGCGTACTTCAAGTCCGCGGGAGAGTAGAGATCGTCCCGGAACGGCGATGGGTCGGATGCCGCTTTTCGCGACGCAGCTAGCTCGGCCACCGTGGGGTTCTTGTTTTTCTTCAACGAAGCCAAGTCGCCACCGGTTTGCATTTGCTAATCGGGCCTACCATACTCGTCGTATCGTCGCCGCTCGACGACGCAAGCAACGGTTCACCGCGCGAACGCGATGATTTACCGCAATGTCGATCGATGGGAAGCGCCGCGTCCGTGTTTTCATTCAGCGTTTCTGGCAGCCGGTCCGCGCATGCATGACCTGCATGCTGGGAAGCTGGGGCAATGTGCTGAGCGTCGCGCACAGGGCCGTCGCGCTGCGCACAGGCGTGCTCACCGGCATGCTGTCCGTGCTGTTGAGCTTCGTGCCGGCGGTGAAGCGCATCTACGGCCTGCGCTTCGGCAATCCGCTGATGGTCGGACTGCTTACCCGCGCTAGGCGATGTCTTCTCGCACCGCAGCCACTATCGCATCCCGTGGCTGAAGCACGTGTTGACCGGCTTGATGGCCGGCCTGCTCGCCCTCGCCGCTTCCAATTTTCTCGAAGACCGGGGGCGCCGCGTCCGCGCGGCGTGGGCGCAGGTATTCAGATGACACAGGACGCGCGAGTCCATCGTTGCGCCGCGTCCGGCCCCGACTGAAGGTGCGACTCTGCGCGGCCACTTCTGTATGCCCGTGCCGCGCAGTCCCTCAGTCTGAATCCGCGGACAACTCGACGCGCAGTTCACCTACCACCATCGCCACACCCTTAGGCGAGGTCGGACCGTCGATCCGGACGAGAGAAACGACCACTTGCGTCAATTCTGCCGCTGACAAACCAAGCAGCGCATCGTTGGCAGGAAGTACCAGTGTCCCATCTGAGTGATGTGTCGCCGCAGAGACTTCGAACGGTCCTACGGTCCCAACGAAGCGAGACTCAGTGCTAGCGTCTATGTCACCGCTCGACGGCAGATTGACGTAGACGTTGTAGAAGTATCCGCCTTGCTTTCCGAGAGCGGTCACTGCCGCGCTGTCGAGCACGATGTTCGCGTACTTGAACCGGCCGTTGACTTTTCGCTCAGCTTGAGTCTTCGAGTCCACCGGAGACGCCGAGGAGCTGCCCACTGTATCCTGAAGCGCCGTCGCGTCCGGTGACGACACAGAAATCAGTGCACTCACTGAATGGTGGTCGAGTGCAAGATTCGCAGCCCCGCCGAGCGAGCGCCTGTTAGCTTTGATTTGCCGCGGCGGTGTCCGTGGAAACTTAGCCACGGGCGGCCGCCGTTGCATCCGGGGAGCGTGTGCCTGCACCCGAATGACTTTTCCGAGCTGGGCGTTCGGTGGAAGCACCGTTGGCAACCGGGTGTCCGCATACTGGTAGCTCAGCTGCGACGGTTCGTAGGTTCTTGACTTAGCCATGGTAAGTCCGGGCGCGTATGTGAACGAACCTTGCCAGTAAGCGCTACTCGGCGCTGGATACCTCGCTCTGGGCGTTCGCGCCCAGGCGTCAAGTAGCCGGTCCACGTTTGCGTGATGCAGAAAAAAGATGGGGTCTGTTGGTGACTGCATGTCGGCCATCCAGCCGCCAATGATGTCGTGGACTGGATTATGCGGCGCAGCCTCGAACGATGCCTCGTATGACCTTTGAGTGCCGCGTTGGAAGTTCGCGATTGTCCTCGCGAAGGGCGCCATTGTCAGCGCTCCACGTACATCCGTGTTGACGCGCCCGCTGACAAACAATGGATTGCCCGTGGCGCTGTCCGTAAATTCGCTCGGTATTGTCGGATAAGAGTAGTAGTCCCAGAAAGGCAAAGCAAGTGAGTTGTCGCCCGATACCGCTCTTAATTGCTGTTCGAAGCAATAAAGGAAGCCGCGATGCCATGCGAAAAAATACGGCTTGGTATGCGGACAGTATTTGACGTGTACATTCACCCAGTACGCCCACGAGTTGGGCTTGTTTGGATTGTTCGCCGCTTTCATAACTTCCACGGCATTGAGAAACGACGCATATTGCGGCGTGGTTTTAAAAACCTGCCATTCAAGTCTCGTGCGGTCAACTGCTGCCGACCTGCTTAACGGGGACAGCGACATCATTGTTGCAGCAGCTGATCCTTTTAGCAAGGTGCGGCGAATCTGGTCGATTTTTGACACAGCGATACCCCTGACGTTTCCAGCGTTAGATATGCAATCCTTACGAAACGGCAAAACGGCAAAACGGCAAAACGGC
>NZ_JFHE01000088.1 GCF_000698555.1 Caballeronia grimmiae
TGATATTGACCACGGCACATCGGCAGAATCAACTGGGCGACGCGCTCAAACGGTTCGTCAATCCGTACAGGCTGTTGATCATTGATGACATCGGATACCTGCCGATGAGCCGTGAGCAAGCCAACCTGTTCTTCCAGATCATCGCCAAACGGTATGAGCGCGGCAGTCTGATCGTGACTAGCAATCTTCCGTTCGGGCAATGGGACCAGACGTTCGCCGATGACGCAACGCTAACTGCCGCCATGCTCGACCGGCTATTGCATCACGCTCACGTCGTCGCGATCCAGGGCGAGAGCTATCGACTACGCGACAAGCGGAGAGCCGGATTGGTTACGAAGCGATCGACCACAACAAAGGAGAGCGCTGCCAACGGAATGCGGTCGGCACCGCAATAACACTACAACCCGGTGTATCAAATCTGAAGTGCCGATGCCGGTAGAACCTGTATCAATTCCAGAGTGCCGTTGACAACCTTCTCTGGCTTAACGGCACCGACATCCGTGCACAGCCGTTGCGACAGCGTCGGGCATTGCTTCAGAAGTTCATGCAAAGCGTTGACAGTTCGCTCCTGCGTTACTCGGACGACTTCGCCGAGGATCCAGCCACACTTGTGGCCTCTGCCTGCAAGATGCAGCTCGAAGGCATCATCGGCAAGCGGGCGGACGCACCATACCGGTCCGGACGCTCAAACGACTGGATCAAACTCAAATGCAACCTCAGGCAGGAGTTCGTGGTCGGCGGTTTTTCCCGGGTGAAGGGCGCGAAATCGGGCGTGCGCGCCTTGTTGCTGGGCGTCTACGAGCAAGACGGCACCCTCCGATATGCCGGCCACGTTGCGCCTCACCTCACGCCCGCGCGAAGTGCTGCCTTTAGCAAGCGCGTTCAGGGTTTGCAGCAGGCCCAGCCGGCCTTTTATAACGCGCCGGAACCCGAGCGCGATCGCGAGTTTTACTGGCTCAAGCCTGACATCGTGGCGGAGGTCGCCTTCCTCGAATGGACGCCCAACGGCGAAGTCCGCCATCCGGTCTTTCATGCGCTGCGCGAAGACGAGCCGGCCCGTGCGGTGACGGAAGAAAAGATCATGGCCAATCCGTGGGTCGGTGGCCCTGAGCAAATTGGCTCGACGCGTGAACGGCCCGGTCCACGCGGAACGGTCATCGTCGGCGACATCAAGATCAGCAATCCGCAACGCGTGATGGATCAAGCCTCGGGCCGCACCAAGCTCGACATCGTGCGTTACTACGACGCCATCGCGGAGTGGGCGCTGCCCTATCTGCATGCCCGACCGCTTGCGCTCGTGCGCGCGCCGGACGGCATCGCCGGAGAGCTGTTCTTTCAAAAGCATTCCGAACGCGCGCGCATCCCCGGCGTTGAAGAGTTGCCTGCGAGCGTGTATCCAGGACACAAGCCGCTGCTGGTCGCCAACACCGCCGACGCGCTGGTCGGACTCGCTCGGATGAGCGTCGTCGAAATCCACTCGTGGAACGGGGCGGCGCCTGATCTCGAGCATCCGGATCGCGTCATCTTTGACCTCGATCCCGACCCAGCCTTGCCGTGGTCGGCCATTTGGACGCCGCAGCGCTCGTCAAGGTGGTGCTGGATGAACTGGGATTCCGCTCGTTCGCGAGAACCAGCGGCGGCAAGGGCTTTCACATCGTTGTGCCGCTCAACCGCCGACAGGGGTGGGATGAGTTCGAGCTGTTCTCCCGGGCGGTCGCCCAACACATGACACGCGTGTTGCCACAGCGCTTTTCTGCGGTCCTCGGTCCGGAGAACCGAGTGGGGAAGATCTTCATCGACTATTTGCGCAATGGTCGAAGTGCCAGCACGGTAGCCGCATTTTCAGTGCGGGCTCGCCCCGGCATGGCGGTGTCGATGCCAATCTCATGGGAGGAGTTGAATGACGTGACGGGCGGCGACCAATGGACGATGGCGCAAGCCATCCACCGACAACGGACGCTCACCACCGATCCATGGGAAGGCTACTGGCGCACGCGACAAGGAATCACCGCCGCGATGCGCCGGGCGGTCGGTATGAAGCGCTAAAGAAGTCGCACTCTCGCGCTGGCGAATCGAACGCTAGCCGCGCGCCTCGGTGCCGTTCAGCTCCCCATGCTTGTGCGAATGGGTCGCCCCGTATTTCAGTTCAAAGTGGGCGCCCTTGCCGCTGCGCGTCGGCGGGAAGTGCTCACCCTCGACACACGTCACTTCGAAGGTGTCTTTGCCATCGTCACGAACGACGGAATAGATGCCGGACACCTTGACGATTTCACCGGGCTTATACGAGTTGTCACCTGCCATCGTCTCATCTCCTGAGAAAAGAACAACGACAGGCGAGCAAGTAGCGTTCCGAGCCTTCCGCGAGTCGCGGCCAAGCACCACCGCTGTTCGCCCGCTGCTCCACTACGCCGCAAGCCGATGCTCGTAGTACGGCCGGTCTCGATCTTCCAAAATGGCATCGAGTGCGGCAAGGTCGGAGGCCTGCGGATTCAACCAGGCGTCAACGTGCTCTCGCTTGATCGGCACGATGCAGCGATCGTGGCCCGCGGCTTCCACCTCGGCGGGCGGCTCGTCCGTGATCGCCGCGAAAGACAACAGATCCGGCTGATCTGGCGCGGTCCACTTCGACCACAGGCACGCGACCATCAGCAGCTGCCCGTTGTTGGGACGAAACTCGAGGACGACGTTCTCGCCCGGCGCCTGCGGTCCGTCATGCGTTTCGAACAAAGTGTTCTCGCACTTCGCGCGCGTGACGTTCTCGTAGAAGACATCGACGAGCAGCAGGCCGTGGGTATACCCAAAGCAGGGCTTCCAAAACTTGTCCAGGCTGTCGCGCCGCGCGTTGTAGGTGCCGATGTCGTAGTTTGCAGGTTCGCCTGCAATGCGGCATTGATAGCGCATTGGCTTGACGACATACTGCCCGTCTTCGATTACCAGGAACGGCGCGTAGTAGCCAGGAAAGATGCGCGAATCACGGGGCTCCGACTCGCATCGACCGAGATCGGTGAGGCACCGTAGCGCGGCGTCGATCTTATCCGTGGCAATGCGCTTGCTCTCGGTTGCCGCCTTGGTCACCTTCGCTTGCAGCGACCGCTCTGCATCCGCAGCCGCGTGCGTTGCTTGAAGAGTTCCTGTTCAAGCCGGGTCGCCTGCTGCGCGTTAAATCGGTCGATGAACGTCTTGATCTGACGCTCATCGTCTGTGGCAGGCTCGCGAAAGGCGTCTTCCATCGCCTTCGGGATCTTGGCCTTGCTGCCCTCAGCGCGTTCCCAGAAGAGTCGCGTGAACTCGCGAATATCCATCTGCGCGCCGAACATCTTCACGTACCGACGGTAGTCGGCCTGAATCTGCGCTGAATAATACATGCCTGTCCCCCCGTTCGTGCTTTCGTGCGTTCGTGGTTGCGGCGCTCCGTTGCCGATCGCATCAATGCCGATCTTTCAGAGCGCCTCTTTGCACAGCGCCATCATCCTCTGGACGACCGTGCACGCATAGTTCAGTTGCATGTCGCCAGTGAATAGCGCCTGCACGTTTGACTGGCGCACCGCGATCCCGGCGCCCTTGAGGTCTCGATTCGCGATTTTGAGCGCCAGTTGCCCGAGTCGCACACGCTCGAGCCAGTCCATCCAGAGGTGGTTACGACGAAGCCAGATGCGGCAACTTTCCACCACATGATCGACTCGCCACTCGTGGGTCAGCGAGTACGATGCCGCGACGGTCGCGACCAGGAAGCAAAGCAGTTCTGCACGCGCTTGCGACACCTCGTCGATATCTGATTCAGCCATACGGCGGTTGTTCCTTCGGGTTGTTTCCTCTCGTCCTTCGTTTCTCGATGTTGAGCGAGGCGCTTTTTACGCCTCGTCCATTGCAGGTGCGGACGCAAGCGCGAGAATCAACGCCGCTTCCTGCGCTGCTGCGCGACTCGAACCGCGCTGGCCGAAGGTCTTACCGATCCACCGTTTGGACGGGCAATGGGCTTGAGCATACTCATCATTTCGCCGACGCTGTGAAAAAAGGGCGCAATTCCACGTTGCAGATTTCGATGTAGAGAATGCGCGCAATACGGTGAAGTCGGTGCGCGTGTAGCTGCGCGGCGGCGGCAGGGTCAGCTGTTGCGGTTGATTGGCCATCGCGATGCTCTTCTTGGTTCCTTAATGGGAGCCTCTGGCTCCCGACAGGCGGCTCGTTCAGCGATGCTTTTCAGGGGGCGACGGTGAGCTCATTCGGGCGATGCGTCCCGCCCGCTCGCGAACAACCGTTGATCCCATACGACTGGCTGCGGCGCCGACACCACCAGGCGCGCGGCATCCGGATGCGCCGGATTGACCACGGCATTGCATTCCGCCCTTGCCACCACCGACGGCACGATCAGGATGGCCGAGCGCGCCTCCTCGATCCACCGGTCGCCGAAGCGCCGCGCAACCTGCGCATCGGGCGCATCCCAGCCGGCCGGCAGATCGTCGGCCCCTACCCGCTCGATGCTCGCGTCGTCGGGCGCTTCCGCTTCCACCCATACATGATGCTTGGGCACTTTACCGATGCGCGCGTGCACCAGCACCTCGAGCATAGCCCCGGCGAAATTCAGCGCCCCATAAATCACTGGCCGGCCCGGACTGTTGAAACGTCCCCCAACCAGCATCGCGCCGGTGCCGCTCCACACCGGATGACGCC
>NZ_JFHE01000089.1 GCF_000698555.1 Caballeronia grimmiae
AACGCCACGGCTCGGATTGCAGGCGTTCAGTTTGCAATGCCGATAGCAGCCCTTGTGGCAGCAGAATTTGGGGCAATGCCCGATCCATCAACCTACCTCACCCATACCATAACCTGAATCCCAAGCTCCGCTGGTTCGCGTGCTGCGTCACCGACATTCACGAAATTGTCGGACGCTCCTGTAATCGAGCCTAATCGCCAATGGTTGCGCTCGTGCTACCGATCAGGGTGCACCCGCATTCAGTGTGATGTCCGTGCAACGCGACCCGTTCTTCGCCAATCGTAAAGCTCGGATGGGCCTCAATGATTTTGTTGATGCCATGAGGTCGACCATCGGGGTATTTCTGAGGGCAGTCGACGAGATCATGCAAGCGCGCGATCTGCTTGTCGCCAATTGTATGTGTCTTTGAGCCGGTAATCACCTTGCCACCGTGCGAAGTGGTGTCGCCCACTACAATGATCTTTAATGACATATCAAACTCCGGGGTTGCGATTGCAAGTCAGGAAAGCGCCAACTGATATTTGCGAGCATGCTCGATTTGAGTCCAGGCACCCGCCGGAACGCGTGACACTAACTTTCTGAACGACTCGCCCGTACGCTTGCCTTGCATCAGCAGATCGTTGATAAGAATGTGCTTGTCGAACGTTTCCCCGTACAGATAGGTGTAGTGGCAAAAAAGCAGGCGATCCGCCGGCTCACTGATCTGCCACTGCACCGCCTGACGATATCGGGGTATGAAATCAGAAAACCGCTCGACGTAGGGACGCTCCCTATCGACCACACCATTCTCAATCAGCGTGGCGAGTAACTCGTCAGGTTCCGTATGAGCTGTCAACGCATCCACTTCCGACTGATCCAATCGAATCACGATTGAACGACAGATACGTGCATCGTCACGCGAATCGTTCCTGATGCGTTGCCAGTCCGGATGTCGCCCGCGATAAAGCCATTGCTCGATGGGCGCCATGAACGTGCCGCCGACTTGCTTTCCCCACGCTCTGAGCACCGCGCCGATGTTGCGCGGATCGAAGTAGCGCACCATGGCAGTCATGTCGTCGCCAATGTCGGCAAACAGAAAAGCCTGCAGGTGCGCGACGAGCGGATCCAGATCGACGCGGCTCCACAACAGGGAGAGACACGGTGTATGAAGATCGATTTGGTTGAGTTCCTCGACCCAGTCAGCTTTCTC
Source organism: Caballeronia grimmiae (assembly GCF_000698555.1). Classification (GTDB taxonomy): domain Bacteria; phylum Pseudomonadota; class Gammaproteobacteria; order Burkholderiales; family Burkholderiaceae; genus Caballeronia; species Caballeronia grimmiae. The sequence goes on from NZ_JFHE01000089.1 coordinate 1,190, forward strand.
GTCGCTGACGCGCACCACGAACAACGAAGCGAGCCCTGCCTCATCCTCAGGAAGTCCGGCATACACGGACTGAAAACGTTCCCCGGAACGCTCCAGAAGGGCGAATATCTTTCCCGGGCAGGCCGCCGCGTCCACGAGCCCGAATAGCTGAGCCTGCGGAGAATTCGTGTCGTGTTTCATTCTTCCGTTCTTCTATTCAAAAATCTCACCATCATGCTATGGCGGTTGCGGAAGCGCCTACCTCTGATTCGGTATCGAACGCCACCTTCAACGGATCGATTCCGAGCCACGGTGTCCGTTCATCATTGCCAACGAACACCACACGCGGCCAAAAGTAACCGCCCGGAGCATACTCATGAAACCAGGGCACCCGGAACCAGCAACGACTGTCATGCACATAGTCGTCGTACAGTGCAACAACATCTCGTTGCAATCGGAACTTCTCAACTGCAGCGTCCGAGGTGTGCTCGCGTATGAACGGCAGCACAGCTTTGACCGGTTCAAAGACAACGTCATCCGTCACATTGAAGTGTTGCACCACGCTCGTCTCAACTGCACGTCCCGTTTTCCCGGTGCTAACCATGACCAGATAGGGGGAATTTCCTTGGCCCGGCTTTTCTCGGTTCAGGCTAGTCAGTCCGCCCGTTCCAACTCTGACACTCACTTGCCAGCGTTCACGTTGATCAGGGTTCAAATAAGCTAATAGCACTCGCATCTCCTCTGCCGACTGACGCAAGTCCGTCTGATCGTTCGTGCCGAAGTCACCGGGTCCATCTCCTGGGCGACCGACGTTCGGTCGCTGACCCGGACCGGGCTTGGCACCGGGATGAGCCACGATACCGGTCAGGGCCTCGCTACGGCGAATTTGCTCGGTCTCAATTTTTTCGATTTGCGCCTGAATTTGAACGGCCTCGGACATGTCAACTTTGGACAAATCGTAGGTTCCATATCCTTTGCTCAGCGCCTCCGTTTGCTGCTTTTTCGCCTCGGCAAGTTGCTGACTCAATGCCTGATACTGCAGATCCTTTGCTTTGGCCGCCTCTACCGCGCCCGTGACCTGATGCGGGGTCATCGCATCTTCCTTAGCGAACTGATAGAACGGGCGATGCGTAATGTAGTCGCCGTTATTGATTTCCGCCCGCAGCGTCCGCCAAGTCAGCATTTGCTCCATGCCGAATTTCATCGCGTCGCCAACGGACTTGATCGCTGGGGTCGTCCGCCGCCAGGCATTGAACGCCTGAACGACTGCGGGGTCGATCGCAAAGTCTGCAGCACGATCTTTTGATGCGAGAATCTTCTGGCCTGTTTCTAACGGCACGCCATGCGTAAGCGCGGCGATGTACATATCGTGAAGCGGAATCTGGCTGAGCTTGCGTGCGTCCACGCCTTTACCCTTGCTATCGCACCCTTTGCCCTGCTCGCCAGGTCCATAACCGCCTCCGACATCGGAGTGGACGCCTGGATACGCAACTTCTACCCGATAACCACCAGGGTAATTATCGCCCTTCCGAATCGAGTCGAGCGGAAAACTCATACGCTGTTCATGAATCGAAAAGACGTGGTGACAAGCCCGGACCTTGTCCGGAATGTTCATCGCGCCGTTTGCCGCGAACGCCATGCCTTTTCGACCGAACTCGGAATGGCCGGTGAAGTGGGCAAGGTTGAGAGTCGAACGCATGGAGTCCGGCATATCCACCGAGGCTACCGTATCGAACAAGCCCACGAAGTTGACTTCATAGGGCAAGGCATATCGTCCTGTTTGATCGCCAAGGTTTCCACTCGGAGCCCACTCGTTGATCAGCTTATGCACGAATGCACGCGCGCACGCCGCACCACGGGAGAAGCCGATCACATTGACCCAGATTTTCTTGACGGTTTGCGGCTGTCGCCCGTCATTCACTGCATCCCTGTGCGCTACGCCGAGCCTGTGCACATAGTGTTCGAAGTCCTTAACCGGACCGCTTGCATCGCAAAGTTTTCGGGCGTCGGGTGCGTCATGAATCAAAACCATCGTTTTGTCAGTGACGATCGATGAATACACCGAATTCAATAAGCGAGTGTAGCCCCACACGCAGCGCGGATCAAATCCAGCGGCAAGCGCCTTGCCCGCCGAGCTATAGCACTCTTCACCGATCTTTTTGAACGGAGTGCCCACGCCAGGGATATACCACGCAAATATACCCCGCTTGGGCTGATCCAAAGCAGCGTTGAACAGTCGGGCGACGTTCGAATGCGTGTTGACTATCGAATCTCGCCAAATTCCATTCGCTTCATCGTTGTTGTTATTGGTGCCGTCAAAGAATAGCGTGACGTGCAATGTTTGTGGGCACGACATTACAGGGTCCACCACACCTACCAAGCCGGTTTTGTATGCCGATTCACTCTCAGCAAGACGCCCACCCTCGGGCATTTGTTCAGGCCACTTTACATTCACTGCGTAGTCCCTCCCTCTCGGTATAGCCGATTCCATTCGTCATCCAGCACACCCTTCACTACCAACGGGTCATCATCGGCTGGGCGATTATTGGGGTTGTTGCCACCATCGTGATTGCCGTCTGTGATCATGAGGCGCACACGGTCACCGGGCAGGAAAATCATCCACGCACCACCATTCTGAGATCCGTATTGCGCAATGCGCACGTTCTCGGCCTTATACCAGTAGCCAAACGTCTTGCCATCCATCTTCTTGTCGGCCAGCCAGCGTACTGTCAATCTGAGGTCCGGCTGCCATTTTCTCGGATAGCTCAAGCAGCAGGTCCCTTTACCACCGCCCGAGGGCTTGTTATCGCCCTCAGCAGGCATTACGTTGGGACCACCGCCACTGATATCGGATCCTTCTGGTCCCGTGATGGAAAACGTATGGATATACCAAGGCGTATAGTTCAACGCCTGCACGCTGATCGACTCCAGTTCGCCATAATCAGGCGCTAGGGAAGGTACCGTTTGTGCCTGATGATTGGACGTCTCTGTGGCTTGGCTCTGCGAACGACTACATGCAGCAACCAGACAGCAGACCAGCGTTGTCAACAGCATTCTTGAACAGCGCCTGCTAGCAGGTAGTTCTTTAGACCATCGCGAATTCACTATTCAATTCCTCGCATCACGCCACTTTGAAAACTGTTCGTTTAATCGTCGAATCATTCATTCGTCGTTAACGTGGGACCAACCCCGCCCCACTCTTCGCAGCCTTAAGCAAACATTCGACGCAAACCTTCTTCGGCGAGAGGTTGACCATCTGGTCCCTCGGTCCCGGCAGCCCATGGGTCGCCGCATGCGCGATGAACTTGCCCGTCGTGCCATTCACGATGCCGCTCGAATCCATGTTCAGGAAGCTGTGTCATCGGCACTTGTAAACTGATACACG
>NZ_JFHE01000090.1 GCF_000698555.1 Caballeronia grimmiae
CCAATTCCCCGGCGAAGGACATGGGCGAAACGGTGCAGCGGTTGACCGAAGCCCGCGATACGCACGAGAGCCTCGTGAGCATGGCGCAGCAGAATCAGGCGCAGGACACGGGTGCCGACCAAAGCGAGGTGACGGCGGCGCTGAAGGCGCAGAACGCGACACTCAAACGGACCACAAAAGCGGGCGAGAACGATTTCCCGGAGTTGGCCGAGCCGCATCTCACACTGGCGAGTCCGAGCGGAATACAGGCGACCACGGCGGGTACGACCCACCTGGCCAGTGGCGAGCACTTGGCGCTGACGACCGGTGGAAACGTGGGGATTGCTGCAGGCATATCGTTGTTCGCCACCGTGCGCTCGAAGCTGAGATTGTTCGTGCAGCAGGCTGGCATGCGTCTGGTGGCAGCAGGCGGCGACATTGATATGAGGGCGCTGAAAGACAGCATCAACATCTTGGCGAAGCTGAACATTACGCAGACAGCTAACCGCATCACGATCACAGCGAAGGAAGAAGTGCTGATCAACGGTGGAGGCAGCTACACCAGGTGGCAAGCGGGTGGTATTGAAACTGGAACGAATGGAAGTTGGGTCGTACATTCGGCTAGGCCTAACCTCACCGGGCCGAAGAACTTGCCTGTTGAGATGCCTATGCTGCCAAAGGATGTCTGCATTGAGTGCCTGCTCAAACGCGCCACGGCTCGATCCGCTTTTGTGAATAAGGGATTCTGAGTATGAGCATCAAGGAATTTAAGGCGCAGCTTCAGACACTCCCGACTGAACTTCCTTTGCACTATTACCTGATAGCCGATGCTGCGCAGGACAAGCAGCACCCGTCAGTATTACTACACGAGAGCCTTGGAACGCGTAGCCAATGTCTCTTGACGTTCGATCAAGGGCCGGATCTTGACGCTGCCGCGCCTCATCTCATGACCTTTCCACAGTTCGATGCAGACGCAGAAAGCTGGCAATGGTTATTTGGCTATGGACCGTCGGTACCAGCGGCCTTCAGCATCATTGCAAGTCCGTTGAGTTTCGATGAGCTCTACGTCCACTTACACACAATGACGGAAGTCGTCCTTCCCGATGGCGAGGAGATGATCTTTGCGTTCTGGGACCCTGCGATTCTTGGAACACTGGTCGGACAACGGGACGATCGCACCTTGCACGTTCCCGGTCCTGCATTGACCACAAGAGAATGTGGAAAATTCCTTTCTTGCGTGACCGGATGGTGGTACTGGGACCGTGACGGAGGCATGCATCAGATTGTCAAGGACTCAAACGCAGAGGGCGAAAAGGAAGTGGTGCTTCCGCTAAAGCTCACTCAGACTCAGGTGGACATGCTCGTGGAGGCGAGTGTACCGGATCACATTCTTAGTTATATCAATGCTAACAGGCCTGGCATTTTGGCAGATCTACCGGTTCAGGAAAGATATGCGCGCGTTGAAAAGCATCTGAAGGAAGCTCGAAAATTGAATCTTAGGGGTATGCGCGACATTCTCGACTACGTATGTGCAGCCTTGATATACGGCGACCGGATGATTGAGAGTCAAGAGATTGCGACATTGCTCCAGAAGGTCAAGTCGCGCGAACTCAGTCTCACACAAGCGTTGGAGCAGTTTCCATGAACTCACGCCGTAGGTTCGTTAAGCATGTATCGACGCTACTTTTGTCCTGTACATTGTTTGGCTGTAAAAAGGGGATTTCTATGGAATCGGCAGTCGTTCTCGATGTGGTGTTATTCAACTATGTTGATAGGGCGATTATTGATGTGCTCTTAAACGGAGAAGATATAGGCGTTGCTGGCCCGTACGGTGGTGGAAGCGGTGTGTTGAGTGGTGTGCGGATCCCGCTTGGTGCTCAAAGGTTGACATGGCGTTGGGATGGTCCGGAGGGAATGCCGGGAAATGGCGACACTGTAGCGGCGATAAATACGATGACTCTGTCGCCGACTCAAATTTCAGCCGACGATCGATACCTTGGAGTTCATGTCTATCCCGACAGAACAGCGGAGCTGACACTATCTCCGCATCTGCCCGAGATGACGCCGAAGGGTGAGCAAATTTACAGGGAGAAACGTCGCAATGACCGGTGAGAAGGAAATCTTGCAGGCGGCTCAAGCCACTAATCGTGATGTCCCGCCGGGACAACCGGCGCCAAAGCAGGATTGCTCTGACGTCGTCAACATCAGCGTCTACTTCGACGGAACGGGAAACAATAAGGAGGTAGACGAAAAGCTAAAAAAATGGGCGAACCCTGCTCGAATGTGGCGAGCTGCCCAACTCGCTTCCGAATTGGGCGACACGACAGTTCACCCCATCTACATCTCTGGTGTTGGAACGGATTTCAATGGTGGCGCGACCGACTGGCTTGACCGCTCCGAAACCTATATTCAGGACAATGTATTCGGATTGTCTGGCGGCGCAGGTGGAACCCGACGAAACGAATTTGGAAAAAACAATGTCAATGAAGCGTTGCGTCGGGTCTTGCTGGACAACGCGAAAAAGCTGAATGCTACGACGACGGAGTATGCAGGAAAAGGAAAGGACTACAGCCTCAGTGAATTGAGTAAGGCGCTCGCAAAACATCGATTGATCAAAATGATCAATCTGTCAATTTTTGGCTTCTCACGTGGCGCAGCTTTAGCGCGCGCGTTTAGCAATGATTTTTTGAAAGATTGCAAGACAGACAAAAACGGTCAGCTCACATATCAGGGTTTCCCTATTCGTCTCCATTTTATGGGACTGTTCGATACAGTCGCGTCGTTTGGCGGGCCCACTACGAATATGGATTCATTCTTCACTGAGAAAAATCTGAAGGTCCCAGGTGCTGTGGAGCGATGCGTTCACTATGTGGCTGCCCATGAATTGCGTTTCTCATTCCCGTTGGATATTATTCGCCAGAACGGAAGTTTGATGCCGAATTGGACGGAACTTGTGTATCCGGGAGCTCACTCCGATGTCGGTGGCGGGTATGAGCCCGTTGAACAGAATCGGTCAAACAACTGCGGTTGTATCCCACTTCGTGACATGATGAAAGAAGCGGTCAAATGCGGAGTGCGGTTGTTAGAGTATGATCAGATAAAAAAATCATATAACACAATATTCGCAGAACGCTTTGAGGTAAAGCCGCAAACACAATCTGCATACGACCGATACAGAAACGCTGTACCATCTCGCGGTTCGGTTGAGCAGCAAGTCGATGCGAACATGAAGGCCATGTACGCTGCATACGGAACGATGTGGCGACGTGGTATCAAAACACCAGATAACCAAAGCGAATTTGGCCATAGGCTTGTCGGCCATGTAAGTATGGCCCGTGAGGTTCAGGCGTTACGAAGTCGTCGTTCCGCAGGATCATTGCTGATCGAGCAGCACGACACCCAGATTGGGCTGCAATTTATTGGTACGGTGTATGGCCAGTTCGTGAAGCCGGACGCGTGGCGATTGCAAGCATGGGACACTACGGCGAACGAAGACGTCGTTCAATTCTTCGGCAAGTACGTTCATGACTCGAAGGCAGGCTTTCTTCATGGCGTGGAGCCGTTCAGCTATTTCCGTCCTCGTGGAATCACTGAAGCCAGCCGGAACGTGATGGCGGCAGGGCTGCAATGGCTGGATGAGCACATTGAGGCATCCAAAGACTATGTCATTAAAGTCTATACCTCCGCTCAAGGCGTGGTAGTCGAAAAATGGAAACGTGGCGAAAAGATAGCTGCTACGACGTATCAGGTTGGAGAACAGATTGTGGTCGACACGATCAGTTCCGGTCAGCAGTATGCCGTTGAGATTTATCAAACGAGCAAGAATATGGTAGTCACTCAAATCAATGAGGGCGAGAAAGTCATCATCAACACGGTCGACACCCTCCAGAAGGAAATGTCTTCCGCACTCGATGCCGCCCGGCAAAAGGCTATCGACTCGGCGAAGCAAGTGCAGCAAGCGGCAGCATCCGCCGCCAATACAGCCGGAAAGGCAGTGGATAGCGGAGTGAAGGCCATTGAGGATAGCTGGCAAACCACCAAGGCTGCGCTCGGCTTGTGAGTTGCTGGAAGTTGCGCACTTGTTATTTGGATAACGGCATGCTGCGTTTCACTGACTCATATCTAGAGGGAAATGTTGATGAATCGTTCGATTTGTTGTGATGGTGATGCAACCAGCCACGGCGGAAGGGTTATTAAGGTCAGCGGTAGTATGACGATCGATGGACGTCGCAATGCTCGCCTTGGTGATTGGGTAAGTTGCCCCGAGCATGGCGATAATCAGATCGTAGAAGCTTGTGAAATGCTTGACGAAGACGTTCCTGTGGTGTTGCATCAATGCAAAACCGCGTGTGGGAGCTTTGTCACCGCGACTGGCAACTTGACGAGTACTGAATGAAATCGGAGCCGTGGCGGTACGGGTTCTACCCGCTGTTGCGCAGCATCG
>NZ_JFHE01000091.1 GCF_000698555.1 Caballeronia grimmiae
CCCACATGCAATTGCGGAAACGTTGAGGGTGCTCGCGCGCTGCAGCTTCTCTCTCGATGAACTCCGCTACGAGTATCCCGACGAACTGGTGCCCGACGGCTACACGCACGAAGCCTATCTTCGGCAAGAGACCTATATCGGCGCGCACCGGCGCTTCCCTGCCGGCGTTCCCCACCACGTGCAGCAACAAATCGAGCATGAGCTGCAGCTCATGTTGACGGCGCTGTAAAACCGCGCTTTTTGGGCGGCGCAAGTCAGAGTGGTTTGCTCAGGCGCGAGGGGGGCCCTGCGAGGCCCCCCTCGCTTTGATGCACTGTATTTATGTCAGAACGGCGGGTCGCGTTCGTGAGTACGCGCGTGCGCCTTGGAAGAGCGCTGCTCACGCAGCAGTTCATTAAGCTGAGCGCCATAGAAGTCAGTCACGACGGCGAGCAGATCCTCGAGGACTTCGAACACGGCAAGTGCCTGCTCAGGCGTCCAGTCGTCGGGAACGGTGAACGGCAATCCGCGACGGCGCGCCGATGGCAACAAGGGGCGGTTCATCACGCGGTCTCCGTCTTCGTGGGGGGCTTGCGGGTTTTGCGCTGCCTGGCGCGGGCTTCATTGCGCTCGCGCGCTTCCTTGAGTCGATATGATTCGCCCTCGATTGGGATCACTTCTGCGCGATGCACGAGGCGGTCGACCAGCGACACCACGCAGGCCGCGTTTGGGAACACGTCGGACCATTCTTTAAACGGCTTGTTGGTCGTTATGATGGTCGAATGTGCCTCATACCGGCGGCTGACGAGTTCGAACAGCAAGTCGGCATGCCGGTTCGAGTACGAGAGGTAGCCGACCTCATCAATCACCAGGATGTCCGGCGTCGCGTAGTGGTGCAGACGCCGCCGTAACGCCGAATCGCTGTCGAGCGCGGCGAGCTCGCCAAGCATCTCACTAGCTGACTTGAACAGCACCGTGTGGCCCTGGATGAGTGCGTGGTGCGCCATGTTCTGCGCAAGCGTCGACTTACCCACGCCGTTCGGGCCGACGAACACGACGTTGGTTGCGTCGGTGAGGAATGTGAGTGACATCAGGTCTTCCACCGCCGCGCGGTCGATTCTCGCGGGCCAGCTCCAGTCGAAGTCGGCCATCGCCTTGAACTTGCCCAGCTTCGCCGCCCGGATGCGTCGCTGCAACGAGCGATGCGCGCGCTCGTCTTCTTCCCACTGCAGCAGCGGCGCGAGCCATGTGGCGCCGTCGATTTCGCTCCAGTGTTCGACGAGACCGTTCAGGCGCAGCGCCTTGGCGCGTAGACGCAGGACTTCATTGTTAATCGTGGTCGAGGTCATCGTCTTCCTCCCTTGCCAGTTGATCGTAGGTATCGAGCCGGTGCGGCTGCACGGGCGCATCCTTACGGCGCACGTGCTCCGGCAGATTGATGACGACGGGCGGTGGTGCCCCTCGCGCCGCGCGACGACGTTCGAGCGCCGCCCGCACGGTGTTCGTATGCGCCGATCCCGCGCGCAGCGCGTCCTCGACGGCCGCCTGCAATTCGACAGCGCCGTAGCGATCGAGCAGGCGCAGCAGCGAGGTCGTGATCCCGCCGATATTCGCGCCACGCTCAGCCGCGCGCATCAGCAAGAGCTGGCAGGAAGGCACGGCGCGAGTCAGGCTGTTAATGCCGCGGTGTTGACGCGCTTCACGCTTGAACTCGACGAGCGTCTTCAGGTGCTGTGGGTCTTCAATCTGTTCAGCTCGATCGTAGCTGCGCCGATGGCTGGCGATCATCTCGGCGCCGTCGAACACGCGAACCTGGTTGAGGTCAGCACGAACGCTCAGCGTGCGACGCACGTGCGTGTGGGGTACCGTGTAGTCGTTCAGATCGAAGCGCACGTAGGGCGTCTTGCCGACCTTCACGGCCACTTGCTCTTCGACCGGAAACGGATTGGCAGGTAGCGGGAGTAACAACGACTGCTCCTGAACAAATGCCTCACGCACGGTCATCGCGCGATCCGGGACACGGACGGTCGGCCGCCTGCGTGCGGCACCATTGCTCGGCCTGCGCGTTCAGGTCGTCAAGGTCAGTGAATTTGCGCGCGGCGAAGAAGGCTTCGCGCACATGTCGTATTGCGCGTTCCACGCGTCCCTTCTCATTGCCGCGCGCGACGGCAACGGGGCGCGGTTCATAGCGGTAATGGCCGGCGAACGCGAGCAGCGTTGGATGGAAGCGGATCGCGTCGCCGAGCCGTTCAAGCACCGCCGACTTCAGGTTGTCGTAGAGCAGAACTCTCGGCAGTCCACACCACGTGTTGAACGCACCGATGTGACCGCGCAAAAAGTTCTCCATCCGCGCATCGAGGAAGAAGCGCAGATAGATGTCGCGCGAGTACGAGAGCACCATCACGAAGGCCATCAATGGCCGACGCGCGCGACCGATCTCGACAAATCCGAAGTGACCCCAGTCAACTTGAGCCTGCTCGCCTGGCAAGGTGCGCAACCGTAGGAAGGCCTCGGCGGGCTTGCGTGGGCGATGCAGCGCGAGCATGTGCCGGAAGTGATCTCGCGCCCCCTTGTAGCCGCGCTCGCGCACCATCACGTAGAGACGACTGCCCGTGAGCGTCGGATACTTCGCCAGCGTCTGCCGGATGAAAGGCAGGTACGGCTCAATCATCGAGGGCTTCGGCGTCGGGCCGTATCGCGGTAGTCCGGCGCCGGCGAGCACGCGCAGCACCGTCTCACGGTGCACGTGCAACTGCTTCGCGATGGTGCCGCAGGGCCACTTCTCGACGTGGTAGAGACGCAGGATCTGCGTCTCAAGCTCAACCGGAATCGTCATCGGGGCCTCCGCGATCAGAACGACGGTCGAAGGCAACGCCTTCGGGGCGAACATGATGGAGACCACGACGACGCACAAAGTCGGTTCGTACCAGCGGTGAGAGCAAGGTGCCGCAGAAACGACAGTTCAACTGAGGCGGCGCCGCCGGGCGAACGGCGGCGTTGGCGAGTGCAACGGCGTCGTCGCGGTCCGGTTGCAGTACACCATCGGCGGGGGAGTCAGGTGAACCATGATGCGTCACGAATTGCCGCCGGACCCGATAGCGCCGGGCGCGTGCGGCGTGTGCGAAGCGTCCGCGGCGGGAACGCTGATAGCGTTGCCCGGCTTCGCGCACGCTGTCGCGGCGTGCATGGGCGGCGCAGTCGCGGCAGTATCGATTGCCACGGTCACACTGGCGGCAGACGAAGACCTGCGCCCGACAACGGGCGCACAGATACAGGCGACCTGAAGGCGGCTGCATTGGCGGTTCCCCTGGAACGCCAAAGAGACGGGTTCACTGAAGTCGACGGGCCGCGCGAGCAATGCGATACTGGCAGCTCACACGGCTCCCCGGCCGGCCAGAAGGCCTGCCACATGGAAACCCTGTGGAGGCGCGGTGCCGGACTGGACCTGGCAGTTGAGGCCGGCGTCGCGCCTGTTGTTCTTCCTTGGCAAACGCCTTTCTACCATGTCGGGCCGCGGCGCGATGCGGCTCGCGTCTCCAGTCGCCCTACGGGCTCTCTACGCCGCGACCCGCATCGTCGTCATATCACTCAAAGCGCAATTACTGCTTCCGCTAGCCGGATTGTTCGCCCCTTGCTGCGACGCCGATATACGATGCCGCCTGAAAAGCGCGGAAACTGACCGCCATCGACACCCGGTGCGGTTCAGTCGCCAGACATGGACCTCGCTGAAAGTGATGCCATACAGTCACTCGATGAGCGCCCGTACGCGTTTGAGTGTCCGCAACTCGGTACCGAAACCGTGTGCCAATGGACCTTGCAGCAGCGCTACGCGCAAGCCCTTCAACTGGCCCACATCCAACTGCGCTGGCCGGCCCGTGGTCATGACGCGTAACGCCTCGATGCCGCCTTCGTCCAGACGGGCCTTCCATGTGTATGCCGTCTGCCGCGCCACGCCAACGGCCTTCGCGGCTTCGGCTGGCGTCTTGCCCGCCAGCATGAGGCGACGGTTTTGCATCGTGGCTCGGAGGGGAACAGACGCCTTTCCTTCACATGGTTTCCTAGGCGACGGCTGTAGGAGATAGATGTGCGGCTCGTCTTTTTTCGTCAGTTGCTTCAAGTCGATTGCGTCGCCGCTACACACGTGATCAAGGGTGAATCGCATTTTGAAGTCTCATACTGAGCGATACTATGCCCGCCGGTTACGGTGAACGGGGCGCTTGATACCCTCGCTAGTTCGAGTGCCGAAATCGTTTAGGTTTATTCGATGCCTGCCATCGG
>NZ_JFHE01000092.1 GCF_000698555.1 Caballeronia grimmiae
AGGCTCGAATAGCCGGTGCCGAAATCGTCGAGATAGACCGCGTGGCCCGCGCGGCGGAACGCGCTGATGACGTCCTTCGCGGCGTCGGCGTCGAGGAACGCGCGTTCGGTCGCCTCGATGCGAATCTGCTGCGGCCGCACGCCCTGCTGTTCGATGGCCGGCCCGAGCACGTCGAGAAAACGGTGCGTCGTCAGGTCGGAAGCCGAGAGGTTGACGGAAATGTAGTAATCGTCGTAGTGCCGGAGAAACTCGCCGAGTTCGAGCAGGACGGTGTCGAGCACCTGATCGGTGATCGCCTGGATCAGCCCGCCATGTTCCGCGAGCGGAATGAAATGATCCGGCCGCACGATGCGGTCGTGATGCTTCCAGCGCACGAGCGCTTCGGCGCCGACGCATCGGCGCGTGGCGAGATCGACGATCGGCTGATACGCGACGATGAACTGATGCCGCCGCACGGCGTCGCTCAACTGTCCGCGCGGCGAAATCCTGCGCACGACGAAATACGCGGCCCAGCACGCACAGGCGAGACCGACCGCGACGCCGCCGAAGAGCCACCCCCACGGCAGCGAGCGCACGCGTTGCCGCCATGTTTCGCGCGGCACGCTGACGATGACCGCGAGCGGCATCGACGCCGACTGGCGCACCGCGACGGCCGAGCAATCCGGCGGCGGCTTGTGCTGGCTATAGACGGCGAGGACGGCGGAGGCATCCGTCGAAGGCGTGCCGGCGATCACCCGCCGCGCTTCGGTGTTGATGACGGCGACGCGGCCCTCGTGCGCGAGATCGGTATCGATGCCATCGACGTAAAGCGACGGGTCGGCGGTGATATAGAAGCCGTCGCGTCCCAGCACGAGCGATTCCTTGCCGCCCGGCAGGCGCGCGAGGCCGTACCACGCGCTGAGGCCGTCGGACGAGCGCCAGTCGGGCGGCGGCAACGTGAGGCCATCGAACGTACCCGCCGATACCGCGCCCAGGAGCGATGAGCATTGCCAGCGGCCGTCGCGATCGTACGCGCCGGCGTCGCGGACCTGGTCGTGCGTGAGCGTGATCTGGCGAAGCGCGTGGAGATACGGCGTCGAGCACGGCGTTTCGTTCACCTTGCCGATTTCGCCGAGCGCGCCCGACAGACGGCGCGTGATGTCCTCGGCGCGATAGAGCGCGGCATCGGCGAGGATGCTCAGGCGTTCGACGCGCTGCTGCCGCTCGCTGCGCGCCGCGACGATCAAGCCGATCCCCGCGGGTGCGAGCGCCGCAGTCCCCACGATGACGATCAGAAGCGCCGCAAGCGCCCCACGTTGAAAGTTGTTCATTGCGTGTCATGGTCGCGCCGCGAAGCGAGCGGCTCTCACGCTGTGGCGCGCGTTGCCGGAGAAATTTCCGTTGTGCCGGCGCGAGCGAAGGCCGCGAATGCGAATCGCTACACAAGCGAGTAAGTGTAGGGTCGGGCCGTCACGCGCTTCAACGTTTTAATTCGGCAATAAGTCGCGGTTTTCGTGGTCTGGCGCACGGCCCGCCGCACATTTATTTGAGTCGGCGCGGCGTGAGAGAATTCCGGCTTGCGAGCACGCGCGTGCGGCCCTTTTGCGGCCTGGTCGCGCCGTGCAAATCCGTTGCTCGATTCGAAACCGCCATGACTTCATCCAGCGCCCGCCAGCCCGTGATTCGCGACGCCACACCCGGCGACTTCGACGCGATCGCGCGCATCTATTCGCATTACGTGCTCCACGCGCTCGCCACGTTCGAAGAAGCCCCGCCTTCCGCCGATGAGATGCGTGCGCGCCATGCGGCGATCGTCGCCGCCGGCCTGCCTTATCTCGTCGCGGAACTCGACGGCGAGATCACGGGATACGCGTATGCATCGGCGTATCGCGCGCGCTCGGCGTACCGGCATACGATCGAAGACTCGGTCTATGTCGCCGATGGCTTCGGCGGGCGCGGCATCGGGCTCGCGCTTCTGTCGGCGCTGATCGCGCGTTGCGAGCAAGGGCCGTGGCGGCAGATGGTCGCGGTCATCGGCAGCAGCGGCAACGCGGGATCGATCGCGCTGCACGCGCGGCTCGGATTCGAACACGTCGGCGTGCTGCGCAATGTCGGCTTCAAGCTCGGCGGCTGGGTCGATAGCGTGCTGATGCAGCGCCCGCTTGGCATGACGGTTTCCTGATTTTTCCGATTCGCGAAGTCACCCGCCTTGCCGACCTACACCCTCGCCTCTCCCGTCAGCGCCGAAATCGACATACGCAAGAGTCGCTTCATCGCGCTGGCCATTCCCGTTACTGATCGCGATGCCGCCATGCGCGAGCTCGGCCGGCTGCGCGCCGAGCATCCGGGCGCGACGCACGTTTGCTGGGCGCTGCTCGCGGGCGGGCAGTCGGGCATGTCCGACGACGGCGAGCCGTCCGGCACCGCGGGCAGGCCCATTCTCGAAGTGCTGCGGCACCATGAGGTCGATGGCGTGCTCGCGGCTGTGGTGCGCTACTACGGCGGAATCAAGCTGGGCGCGGGCGGGCTCGTGCGCGCCTACACCGATGCGATCGCCACCGCGATGCAGTCGGCCGAGCGTGTGGAGCGCATCGAACGCGGGCTGATGAACGTCGACATCGACTATGCCGATGAAGCCCGCGTGCGCCGATGGATCGAGCAGCACGACGCCGAACTGGTCGACAGCGCCTACGCGATGACTGTACGGCTCGTCGTGCGCATGCCCGCCGCCGAGCGCGAATCGGCCGCCGCGGAGTTGCGCGATCTGACGAACGGCCGGGCGATCATCGAGGTCCACGCGTGAACGAGGCGCGCGTTTTCAAGCTCACGATCGCGCCGGGCGGACAGGTCGTCGAAGCGGAGGCCGGCGTTTCGTTGCTTGCGGCGGCGTTGCGCGGCGGGGTGTCGCTGCCGAGTTCGTGCCGCAACGGCACGTGCCGCGCGTGCATGTGCCGGCTGATCGCGGGCAAGATCGGCTATCGCATCGACTGGCCGGGTCTGACCGCCGAAGAGAAAGCCGATGGCTGGATTCTTCCGTGCGTCGCGCTTCCGCGATCGGACGTGACGATCGATCAGCCGGACGCGAAACTCGCTGCCGCCGTGCCGCGTGCGGTTCGCTCGCGCGGCTTCTGACGCACGCGGGTATTTCGGGATTGTCGTCACGATTCAACGACCTACGATGTGAGTCCCGAACCTCTGCAAGCACATCGTCGCTCAAAGGGGATGCGGAGCGGCTCTCAAAAAGTGTACAATTGCGCTTTGCCCCAATTTCTGGCAGGGCCAGATCAACCGAGATTTCAATGACTAAAGTACTGTTGAAAGAGAACGAGCCTTTCGACGTCGCCATGCGTCGTTTTCGCCGTACCGTCGAACGCACGGGCCTGATTCAAGAACTCAAGTCGCGTATGGCGTACGAGAAGCCGACCACCGAGCGCAAGCGCAAGAAAGCTGCTGCTGTCGCTCGCCTGCGCAAGCAGATCCGTCGCGCGCAACTGCCGAAAAAATTCTATTGATCGACTGATGGCGCGGGCATCGCCCTCGCCCTTTCAGTTTCGGTCAGTAAGCCGGAAATCGGCGGGTCGCGGTTTCGTCAATGCCGTGGCGTTCAGCCACGGGCGAAAGCTCGCGAGTAGCACGCCTGCCGCGTGCGCCCGTCGGAACCGGTTGTCGGAATAGCAAAAAGCCTGCATGAGTCGATGCTCATGCAGGCTTTTTGTGTTTGGGAAGGTCGATAGCGCCGAGCGGACGGAACGTTGCCGTCACTTGGTTGCGGTGACTTGCATCGATTGGGTGCACAAAAGTAAAGAGCCCGGCTGAACCGGGCTCTTTACTTGATATCTTGGTTGCGGGGGTAGGATTTGAACCTACGACC
>NZ_JFHE01000093.1 GCF_000698555.1 Caballeronia grimmiae
TACGACCGCGAACGCCTGTACATGCAGGCGTTGGGCGGCGAGTTTGCGCTGGGTCATCCCAAGATCGCAAGACGGCTCCTGATGTTCGGCTCGGAGGCGGGCGACCCCTTCATCAATCGCCTGATCCAGTCGTCGGCGTTCGTCAACGCCCGCATGCAGATGCGCTTCGACGACGAGTTTCCGCTGCTCACCCAAGCACTGCTGTCGTCGGTTTATCCGGGGTATCTGTCGCCCACGCCGTCCATCGGCGTCGCACGCTTCTTCGCGGGCGGCAAAGCGGCGGGCTTTCTCTCGGGGCACACGATCAAGCGCGGCGCCGAGGTGACGTCGCTGCGCCAGCCGGACGGCGAGAAGACTGACTGCACCTTCAGTACCACGCAGGACGTCGCCTTATTTCCCATCGAGCTAGTCGATGGCCGGCTCACGCACGTTCCGCCCGATATTCAGGGGCAGGACCGCTATGTGCCGCCGCATCGGCGGGTGCGGGGGGCGTTGCGGCTGCGCTTGCGCACGCTGGAAGGCATGCCGTTCTCGTCCTTGCAGGGACTGGAGCGCTTGCAGATATACCTGGCGGGTGATGAACGCGTCGCGTCACATCTGCATGAATTAATCCATACAGGGGCCGTCGTCTCGATCGTCGGCGAGCCGGGACGATTCAGCGAGGCGGGCTATGCGCCGCATGTCGTTGCATCGGATCCTGTCATCCACGATGGGCTCACCGCCGACGAGACGGTATTGCCGCTTGCCGCGCCGAAGTTCATCGGCCACAACCTCGTGCATGAATACTTCTCCTGCCCGAGCCGCTTCTATTTCTTCACGCTAACAGGACTACAGGCCGGGCTCGCCCGCATCAACGGCAGTGAAGCCGAGATCGTCGTGCTGCTGGACCGTTCGACGAGCGAACTGGCCGAGCGCGTGAATGCCGCAATGTTCGCGCTCTTCTGCGTGCCCGTCGTCAATCTCTTCAAGGCTCGCACCGCGGCAGTACGTACGGAGGATATCGGGCCTGTGATTCACCTCGCGCCGTTTGGCAAGGCGGCGCTCGATCACGAAGTGCATCACGTCGAGCGCGCCATCGGTCAGGTTAAAGAGGAGGAGGGCTCGGAAGAACTGCCTTTCTATCCGCTGCACGACGCGCTGCTGCACGATGAAGAAGGCCACGGACGCTACTTCACGGTGCGCCGCGAGCAGCGCCTGTCCAAAGCCAAAGGCCGTTCGTACGGTACGCGTGCGCCGTATGTCAGCACTGAATCGTTCGTGTCGCTGGTCGGACGCGACGGGCTGCCGTACACGCCCGGCGAACACGACGAGCAGATCAACTATCTGTCCTTCGATGTGTGGCTCACCAACCGCGACCTGCCGGGCCTGCTCGATTGCAATGGCGTGAGCGACGTGAAGCTGCCCGGCTCGGCGCCGCTTGCGAGCGTCGGCCTGGTGCGTGCGCCGAGCCGATCGAGGCCGCCGATGGGCATCGGCATCAAAGCGTGGCAATTGCTCGCGCAACTCGCGATCGAACACGCCGACTTCGACGACCGCTACGACGAGCCGAATCCGGGCGAGGGCTTGCGCAGCCTGTTGCGGCTTTATCTGTCGGCGGACATGCCGGCGCTGCGGCGACAGGTGGAAAGCCTGTCCGCGGCGACGCTCACGCCGGTCAATTGTGTGGTGTCGCATGCGATCCCACCGATGGTGCGCGCGCTCGAATGCGCAGTCACCTTCGACGAGGACGGCTTCGACGGCACCAGTCCTTACGCGTTAGGCCTGGTTTTAGAGCGCTACCTCGCGCGACATGCATCCGCGCATTCCTACACCAAGACCGTGCTGCAGTCGAACCAGCGCGGGCGTATCGCCGAGTGGCCGCCTCGGCCGGGGACACGCAGCGTGGCGTGAGGCCCAGGCAACGACCCAACAAATTCCCGCACGGCAAACGCCGTGACTCAATCAAAAGAACCAGGGAGCGGTATTGAATGTTTAATCCGCTGCAAAACCGCACGCTGAAGATCGAGTGCAAGGCGCTGCCCACGTGGGGCGGCGCCGATATCCTCATCCCTCACCGCGTGCGGGGCGTCGAAACGCTGGGCGAGCTGTTTAAATACGAAGTCGACCTCGCTTCAGTCGACAGCCCAACGTTTCGCATCTGGAACGCGCGCACGCTCATGAAGCCGGATGACCTGATCGGTAAATCGATCGCCATTGAGGTGGAGTTCGAGGGCAAAGGAACGTTCATTCCAGGTCTACCCGGCGATCTCGGCGCGGGCAACGTCGGCGCGGGCGTGCGCACGATCAACGGCATCATCACCGAAGTGCAGCAGACCGGCTGCGATGAACGGCGTGTCTATTACCGGTTCACCGTAAGACCCTGGCTGTGGCTGGCAACGCAAAATCGAGATAACCGGGTGTTCCAGGACATGAGCGTCCTGGACGTCACCGAGGCGGTACTGAAAAGCTATACGTTCCCCTGGGACAAGCGCCTGGCGGCCGTCGCACTGAACAACAATGTCTTTCCGAAGCGAGACTTCATCAGACAGTTCTGGCAGAGCGACTACGAATTCCTAAAACAACTCTGGAGCGAGTGGGGACTGTACTACCACTTCGACGGGATGAAGCTCATGCTGTGCGATTCGCCCGGCTCGCACAAGAAGCACGGCAATGCTTATGACTCGGTCCTGTATCACTCGCCCGAAGGCAAGCGCATCGACGAGGAGCATATCCATAGTCTGAAGGTGCTGCGGCAAATCACGCCGGGCGATGTCACGGTCAACGACTACGACTACACACTCTCGAACGGCTCCTTCGATCTCAACCAGCAGCGTCAAAGCGAGTCGTCGTTCGACAACATCGAGCAGTACCACTGGGGCGACTACACGCAGCCGCTGGCAGGGGCGATGGGGCTGGATGGTCAGCCGAACGATCATCGCAATGAAGGTAATTATCTGGCGCGCGTGCGGGTGGAGGCATTGCGCAGCGAAGGCTTTCAGCTTCACGCGACGGCCAACGCGCGCGGCATTACCACCGGCAGGACGCTCAAGATCGAGGGGCATCCTGAGGACAAGCTGAATGCGAAGTATCTGGTGGTGTCGACGTCGATCGATATCCAGAATCCCGATGAACTCACCGCCACGCCGGGGAGCGACGCGCAGTATCACTGCGTGACGCACATGGTGCTGCAGCCGGCCGGCGTGTTCTTCAAGTTACAGCCAATAGAGAAGCCGCGTGGGCATCCGGAGACGGCGGTCGTTGTCGGGCCGGACAAGCAGCCGCTGTGGCTCGATGGCTACGCGCGGGTGCGCATCCAGTTCAAGTGGGATCGGCTCGGCGCGATGGATCAGAACTCGAGCTGCTGGGTGCGCGTGTCGCTGCCGTGGCATGGCGGGCCGCACAGTTTTGTATCGGTGCCGCGTATCGGGGATGAGGTGACCATCGGCTATCACGAAGGCGATCCGGACAAGCCCTTCGTGATGGCGAGCAAGGTCAATCAGTTCAATCCGCCGCCGTTCGAGTTGCCGCGGAACATGGCGCTCACCGGGCTGGTCAGCAAAGCGCTAGAAGGACAGGGTCACAACTACGTCGTGACTGACGACACGCCTGGCAAACAGCAGGTTCAGGTCGCGAGCGATCAGGCGAATTCGCGGCTCGTGCTCGGCTACAACACGCGGATCGTGTACCAGAAGGGGCGGCAGCAGGCGCGCGGGCTGGGCTGGGAGTTGGCGACCGATGCGTGGGGCGTGCTGCGGGCCAATCAGGGCATGCTCATTACGACGGAGACGCGCAGTGGCGC
>NZ_JFHE01000094.1 GCF_000698555.1 Caballeronia grimmiae
TCGTATCAATTCCAGAGTGCCGTTGACACTGTCACAGTTGATCAGCCTGCATGGTGCGCCGCGCTACTTGCGCTCGGACAACGGGCCGGAATTCGTTTCGCACGCCATCCTGAAATGGGCGGCACAGAACGGCATCGATATGGCACTGAGCGATCCCGGCAAGCCATGGCAGAACGGCGCCGACGAGAGCTT
The DNA here is from genome assembly GCF_000698555.1 of Caballeronia grimmiae. Classification (GTDB taxonomy): domain Bacteria; phylum Pseudomonadota; class Gammaproteobacteria; order Burkholderiales; family Burkholderiaceae; genus Caballeronia; species Caballeronia grimmiae. The sequence goes on from NZ_JFHE01000094.1 coordinate 193, forward strand.
CAACGGCAAGTTCCGGGACGAATGCCTCAGCTTGGAATGGTTTCGGACGCGGGTCGAAGCCAAGGTCGTAATCGAGCAATGGTGGCGTCACTACAATGCCATCCGACCGCATTCGAGCTTGGCCTACCTGACACCCAACCAGTTCAAGCAGCAGCACTGTTCAAATGAAGCAACCGAGGCCGTTCTTCAAGATTGAAACGGTCCGGAAAAATCAGGCAGGTCACAGGCGTGCCTGGCATGGTGGCGGCGATCTACACGCCTTCGAGCCGCGCAATCGGCCAGAGCGGTGTTCGTTTTGGACACCTGCGGCCCCGGACGCTTCGCAAATGCTGCTGCCTGTCGCTGCTTGTCAGGATCGTCCGCTCAACTGGTTAGAATGGGGGGCCTTCTCGCATCCCTGCGAGCTGGCCACCAATATGCCACTTCGACATCTATCCTTAATCACTGGCGGGCCAGCCGAAGCGATCGCGCGCTCCCACTTCTCCCGCACTCGCGGGGTTTTTTTGCTGGCTCTGTTGCTCACAGGACTCGCCCCCGCCGTCTTTCTAACGCTTTACGGATGGCAAGACTGGAATGATCGATTGGTGGCTGCGCAGGATGCAACGCAACGCTCAACATTCATAGCGGAGGAACATGCACAGAAAATCCTCGACATTGACACCGCCCTAGCGGAACGGGTCCTCGACGGCCTCGACGACGACAGCGCGCCCGTCCTGGCCGACCTAGCTTTCTACGACAGGCTAGAGCGGCTTGTGCATGGATATGGCCAGGTTGACGCGTTGTCAGTGTTTTCCGCCGATGGGAGACTCACTGCAACGAGCCTTCGTTATCCAACACCTCCAGTCAACATCGCTGACAGAGCCGATTTCCGTGACGCGAAGGCGCGCCCAACGGAGCTGTACATCTCGGGACCCCTGACGGGGCGCGTGACAGGTAAGCCGACGTTCAACGTTATGAAGGGACACCTTCGGTCGGACGGTAGGTTCGAAGGACTGGTCTCGATCGCAATGTCTCCTACGTATTTCGAGAATTTCTACCGCAGCGTGGTAGACGCTAACCCCATTACAATCGGGATGATTCGGGGGGACGGTGCCGTTTTGGCATGGTATCCCTTCAAGGTCAACCGTCCAGGACGCATCTCCACGACCACGGCTTTCTTTGCTTTGCTACGTAGCGGGCGCGAAGCCGGCCTCGTGACGATGAAGTCAAGCGTTGACGGGGAAGAAAAGATCCTGGCGTTCCGAAAAGTAGGCAACTACAACGCGTACGTGACCGCAGGTATCGCCGTTGGCGTGATTCGTTCCGCATGGCTTGCCCGCTTCGCCGTCGTGGCTATTGTGACCGCTGTTCCCTGCTTGGCGCTCGTCATCATCATTCTTTTCTCTCTTCGCAGGCTGAACCAGGAGGCCCGACTCTGGCTCCGCGCGGAAGAAGAGACTTCCAGACGTGCCGCCATCGAAGCGATTGCCAAAGAAAACCAGCGTATTGAGGCGGTGGGCAATATGGTTGCGCTGGTGGCACACGACTTCAACAATCTATTGATGGCTATCCTAGGATTTGCCCACGCGGCTTCGCGACAAGCGCCGCAGCAGCGAAAGGAATCTATGGACGGCATTCTGAATGCCGTGCAGCGGGGTCAGAACCTCACGCGGCGGCTGTTATCCGTGAGCAAGAAGCAGCCGCTTCGGCCCGAATCTATCAGCTTGGTCGAGTGGAGCAGGCAGATGGGCTTGCTTCGATCAGCTGTCGGCGAAGGGGTTGTTATAGAGACTGTGGCGCAAGACGACTTATGGGACGTCCGGGTGGACGTGTCTGAATTCGAGCTTGCCCTTCTCAACATCGCAATCAACGGCCGAGATGCAATGAACGGGAGGGGCAGACTTACCGTCGCTTTCTCCAACTGTCGCGCGCAAGTCGGTGATCACGATTCCGTGCTGAGCGAATACGTTAGGATTGACATCGCTGATAGCGGGCCGGGAATTGACAGCGCGACGGCCAAACGCGCATTCGAGCCGTTTTTCTCGACCAAGCCACCCGGTCAGGGCACCGGCCTAGGTCTGTCCCAAGTGCGGTCCTTTTGCGAACTGTCCGGCGGTCATTGCAGCATCGCGCCGGCGATACCGACCGGAACGGTTGTAACGCTGTTCATCCCACGAGGGACGACCTCACGCGCCGATGAGGCTGCGTCGAGCGCCGTTCGGAACGCGACCGAAAATTCGGAATCCGTGCGGATGCTCCTGGTGGAAGATGATGAAATGGTGGCCGAGGCTCAGGCAGCGATGTTCGCCGCCTTTGGTTACGACGTAACTCGTTCCCCAAATGCAGACGACGCGTATGTGCGGCTGCAGCCCCCGCATCAATTTCAGGTCGTGATCTCCGACGTTCAAATGCCCGGCAGCATGACGGGGATTGAGCTAGCCGAATATTTGCACGACGCCCAGCCCGATCTTCCGCTCATGATGTTGACGGGATTTGTTGACCAGGCGGAACGCCTGCGCAAGCTCGGCGTGACTGCTTTCCTTAAGCCGCTCACCGAAGTTGCTGCCTTGGATGAGTGGATTCGGCGACGAGTTAAAATCCCCGAGGGCAATGTTTCAGTGCCTCAGGGATAAAGAGCCAGGATGGCACGAGTATGTCGATGATCTGCCGCTTCCAGTTGGTTGACCGATCGACCATGCGTAAGCGGCCTGAATCGCCCCGGGAATGTAGGAGACTTCGGATCTTGGCTGTAATTGGAGATTTGAAGTACAGAAAACGAAAGCAAAGCAAGGAAGCCCACCGGGACGCGATATTCAGATGAGGTGCGGGAGCGGGCGGTGTAGATTGTCAATTACGATGGCCGCCCGTGTGGCCTCACGGGATCATGTTACTCCCGGGTAATTGTCATTCTCCGATGGTTGGCGATGAAGGCTGGTGCCGCGTAGCGGTGCCGGCCATCATCGCGTCCGTGTCGCCGAGTATCTGGATGACTAGTTCTCTGGCACGGTTCGATCGCCATACCTTCACCCTGCGTTGCAGCGTGCGCGACTGGGCGCTGGAATACATCGCCGGCGCCATCGCGACGAGGCGCTCGTGCAGTTTCCTTGCTGTAATTCCGGGCTCGCTTTCAAGCCATTTCTGTATTGTCGGCCACGTGTGCTCGAACGGATCTTCCCGGCTGCGCCAGGTGTGGGGGACGCGCGCTTTTCGGTGATGCGTTGGTCTTACCTCGCCGTCCTGCCACGCTGTCCCGAGACTCGCCAGGAATTCCGCGAGAGGAACACGACCAGGTGCTTTTGCGTCTGCCAGCGCCGTGCCGGATTCGCTACATCGCGCGACGTGCTGCTGAGCCTCGCGCATTCGGCTCAAGAGGTCCAGCGGGTCGAGCGCGCGAAACTGCGCACGCAGTCTGCGTTTGGTCGTCTCCGGAACCGACGCCGACCGCAAGACGCGCTCGAGCGGCGTCAAGGGCGCTTCATACCGCTTCGTGACCCTTGCGCCATGACGTGTTGGGCAGCGACAATTGTTTTGGCCGGTCGTT
>NZ_JFHE01000095.1 GCF_000698555.1 Caballeronia grimmiae
CGTGTATCAGTTTACAAGTGCCGATGACACATCGTAACAATCCGTTCGAGCACGCCATGAATAACCCTGCGTATTTGCTCAGGATTCTGCGAGCTGAGTTTTTCACTATTTGTCAGCCACAGCTTTAATAAGCCACCAAGCCGCCCTTGATCTCCATTAATTTTGGCGAGCTTTAACACCAGCTCTGCATCGATGACTCCCTTGATGCGGTAGCCCATTCCGACGTTACGCAGGTACATCGAAACACTCATTCCTGCCTTACGCGCGTTCTCTTCAATGCTCGCCTTCTCTTCAGGCAAGCACCACACTTTGATTGGCGTAGAACCTTTTCGGGTGGCCTTCACTGCGTTATCCATTCTGGCGTTCATTCGGTATGCGCCCTCTGGTCGGGCCGTCGTCACCACGAGGTGACCACTTGCTTTTGCACGATTTCCGTTGAGCGCGGAGCGCGAATAAGAAAAAGTGAAGAAGGTCCGCCCGCTTGCGGGTGGGCCTACTTCACATGTCTTGCCCGGAAAATTCGCAGTACGTTTCAGCGACAGTCGTGGAGAAAATCAAGATAAAACCGATCAACGCCATGATCATTGCAGCGTTGCTCGCAAATTGAACGCTTTCTTCGCGACTGAACGACAATTACACGGTGCTTGTTCGACAATTCCGAAAATTTGTCTTGATCGTTGATCACGTTCTTCGCAGAACCAACTCATTCACGTATCGACGAAAGGCTTGATAACCAAAGGAGATCACACCATCGGCCTTCAGCGACTTATATATCGCCAAGATCGACCAGCCTTGGCTAAGTGCAACTTGCACCTCGTTCCGCACAGAAAGAAACGTTGCACGATTGGCTGGGCCCGGTGAGCGGCCAGGTTCCGCCAGAACCATGGCGGCGATTCTCTCCGACAGACTCATTTCATCCACTTTCGTCTTCCGATCAGATTTTGGATCTTCGATTCTGACTTTTCAAAACACACAATTCGCGGTAAAAATACGAACAATTTTTGACACATTGCGATCAATCAATGGATATCGGTACCGGAATCTCGTCTCCAGCAGAGCTACTGAAGCGACGGCGCATTCGAACAATAGTGGTGATGCACGAGTTGATGGCACGTGTCGGAGCAGTCAACGCAAATCAATTCGCGAAATGGTTTGATTTGTCGACCGAAGGTTGGTCGCGAACGACGGGCCCGGAATCAGTATCCGATCTGGCAACGCAGGTTGCAGAGACTCAGGATTCGAAGAAGTGGTATCGGATTGTGAGCGGTGCCCAACCACTATCTGAGCGGTCGCTGTCGAACCTCCAACGTTTGTTTCCCGACGCTCGACGGATCTTTTCTGACGGCCCAGAACGTCTTTTTGAGGCGTTATGGGGCGAGATAGATACCCTCTGGTCGGTATGTCGCGTAGAAGTACATGCGTACGAATTCCCAGACCCGAAACGACCTGTCGATGCCTCTGCTTTTAACCCAGACGATCTCGAAATATTCGCCGATGCCGGCCTTTCGTTTGAAGAATCCCTGGATAATTTCGAGTGTTCACTTCTTTTACATAGACGGTTTGGCCAAGGGCTAACACTCAATTGCCTGTCTGAAGCGATAGCGTTCCACCGCATTTATGGCGCGATAAGTAGGCTTTGCAGAGTCGATGGTGTTGGAGCGTATCGGTGTGTCCGGATGTGCCTTAACGATCAAGCGATCGCGACGCAGCTTAAAAAATTCAATTTTCACCGCGCCACGATCAATGTCTACGAAAGCATATCGAACGAGCTATTCACTGCAGAGGTGCGCCGTTTACAGAACGACTTGGAATATAGGAAGTCCGTCGGCGCTGAAGACTTCGCCGAATATGCACGCAATCCAGAATCTCTTTGCTCGGCTGATGCACGTGCGGAGTTGCTGCGCATCGCTTGAGCGACTCGCGGCGCATCCACGTGGCGCAGTTATCCACCGATTGATAAGACAATGCACGTTAAAGGTTTTAATAGTTAACAAACCGCGCGCGCGCGTTACGCCCTGCTCCACCATCGCGAGAACCCCGCCCCGCCGAGCGTCGCGATAACTATCGGTGGTTGATACCACGTAGGGCCGGTGGGCGAAAACACGTACCTATCCACAGGTTTTGGTGTGCGAAACCACGTGCCCGAGCATTGGCCATTCGAGGGCGGTGGGTGAAAACACGTTATGAAAACTAGGCACCAGCTGATAGGTTCGGTCCGGGCAGACTCTGTAAGAGCCTTGCCGTATTCCTCGTGTAGAAAGTGACAATGTCTTTCTCGCCGAGGAGAATTTTGTAATCGGGAAGGTTGTCCGCACTCGCGATGGCACGCACCATTCGGCGAAACTCCTTCAGCGTCGCCTTGCTTCCTGCCTTCTGACGAAGAAGTTCCAGCCCGATCCGCGCTAGTGCCTGATGCCCGCAATGCTTGCGCGCCAGTTCGTATAAACGCCGTTCCAACGGTTTCCTCAATCGAAAATATGCGTCGTTAAGAGTGAAGACCTCGAACGCGCATAAGGCGCGGTAGAGCCACGTAGACAGCTCAACCTCCACAAAACCCGATCGTGAAGGGCCTTCTTCATTCGTTACCATCGTATAGCGCTGGATAAGGTTAAACCCCTCGTCGATCCGAATTCCGCCGGTACAGACGTTGGTCATTAGAATCGTCCCGTGTAGCCTTTCGAGCGATGATCTAAGTGCGTTGTACTCTGCACCGCTCACGCCACGTCCAGTCGCAATTAGATAGTCATATGCCCTGAATCGTACCGTTCTGGTATTCGTCTCGGGTAGACCGCGGTCTACGCCCGCGACGAGCTGGGAAGCGACGAAGATGAGTACGTCCTTGTCATGCAGCGTGGCGCGCCCGAGCATGCTCGACTTGACCGTAATCCGTCTCATCCCATCTTGACTCTCCCATTTCGAGATCGATATGTCGGGCTTGGTCGACAGTGAGAATATCGGCAATTCCATGCTTGCTGCGTCACACTTGAAAGCGTAGTCATGTAGATACGCAGGAAAGAAATCTGCCGTGACTCGATTCGCGTCGACGAGTGGTCCGGCCTTCATCGCGCGACTCCTGCTGGAGTACGGTTTCAAAGCTTGGCCGCACCAACTCGAACATTCTCAGCGGATTTGCCCCCGCGCTGCCTGGCGATCTGCTCCGCTTTGGTAGGTCGGCCGCGTCGCTTCAGAGAAGCTACTGCCGCATGACTTGTGACCGTAACCTCAGACGCGACGTGCTCAAGCAGCCACTGCTCGACGTCTTCTATACGCCAAAGCAAGCGCTTAGTACCGGGTAGTCGACATATGGGAGGAAGCGCTTGAGGGTTGCGCGAAGCGTCGCTCCGAATGCTCGCGACGGACTTATGCAGATAGATGGATAGCTGATCGACGGTGAGAAGCGCTTGCATGGCTTGGACCTTGTAGCGCCATGCACGACTTCGCACATGACGGCGGTGGTTTGCTAATGCATGCAAGCTTCCCGTCTACGTCCATGCCGGTCCCGGTAATTCACGCGGATTTTTTTTACACATGTAGCTCGACAGCTCGGGCAACTCTTCATCGCCACAAATCCGCCACACCCGGTGTGCAAAAACCTGCTTCAGAACGCAAAACAACGCACTACATCGCAAGACGTAGTGCGTTGTTTCTAAAGCAAATTCGTGGTGGAGAGGAGGAGGATCGAACTCCCGACCTTCGCAT
>NZ_JFHE01000096.1 GCF_000698555.1 Caballeronia grimmiae
TCAGCTTGACCATCACGAACGAAAGCTCGATCACGTCCCTAATGTCGCGATGCAACCCGCTAATCGCTTGGATCATCAACGCCACGTCACAGGCAACCCCCGTCTCAGCATTGACGAAGTGACGATGCATGCGGAAGAACGCCATGTGCTCAGGCGGAATCTTCACGCCGGTCTTCCACAGCTTCCACGCCTCATCGACCACGACAAAATCGCCCGCCTGGACGAACCCCGGAGTGACGACCGCCCCGGCTTCACTCTCGACCTCGACCGGAAAGAACCCCGGTTTAAGCATGTCCTCAGTCTTGACCATGACCACGGCCCCGAGCGCATCCGCAGCCAGAGAACGCTTTTTCGCCAAATAGGCATGAATGGCCGACTCATCGATACCGTCGATGTTCGTCACGACCCGACGACCCGCCGCAACCGCATCGAGCAGTGGCCCCGACACGACTTCATACGACTTGCCCGACCCCATGACGCCACAGTAAGCATTGATCGCCATCGCAGCTCACCCGATGATCGGCAGGCGACGGATGATGAATCGCGTCACGTATGCCGTGACGATCATCGGAGCACCGACGCTAAAAGAGCACAGATCGAGGAAGTACCACACACCCTCCCCTATCGAGCCGAACACCTGAAGAGAAGACGCAGACGGCAGGATGTGCGCACCCTGCAGGAACCCAATGGCCTCAGTCACGAAGAAGAACAACGCGAAGTAAAGGAAGAACTTCGCAATCACCGACCGCAGCACGAACGCCAGCAGCGCATTACCCGCAGAAAGAAGAATCCCGAACATAGCGCCCCCTTACGCGCCGAGCACGATGAACAACGCGGCCAGCGCAAACACCGCGAGGAAAATCGTTGAAATCGCCGAGCGATGCTGTTCCGCCAGATCGCAGTGCACGCTCATCGTGAACGTCTTTCCGAACACATCGAGCTTCGGAGTAGGGCAGACCGCCGTATGCTCCGGGACGGCCCAAGCCTTCAAATCTGGGAAAAGATTCATGATCGGCGAGAGGATCATCGAAATCGTCGGGATGTTCTCCAACGACGGCGACCCCGTTTGCGGATCGCTGCCGAGATCGACTTTCACTGGATTCACGACGTTCACGTTCGGCGTATTGACCACGTTCACATTGCCGCTCGTACCGGTGCTCGGATCGGTTCCGGTGCTGCCCCCCGGATTAGTCCCGGTGCTAGTTCCCGGCTGAACAGTCGGAGAAATCTGAACCTGCGTTCCCGGGTCAGCCGCGGGCGAAAACAGATCGCCAACGTTCGGAACCAAACTCGGGTTCTCCTGCGCCCACGGCTGAACGTCGGGATACGACACAGGCTGAGTCACCGGATAAGGCAAGCCCTGATACCCAGGTTGACTCGCCGCTTGCTGCCACGTCTGGTTCGTGATCTGAGCAAGCGTGTTCGGATCAAGCGGCGTCGCCAACGACTCCGGCGAAAGCTGCGGATAGACCTGCGAAAGGTCAGTGCCACCAACCGGCGCAACACCCAGACCGACAGACCAATACGAAAGCAAACCAGCCTTGTCATATGTGAAAGACTGAGGGTCGTACTGACCCGACACGCATGTATGACCGTCTTCCCCACCCCAGACCGTACAAATACTTTCGTTCAACGTCTGCCCTAGCGTGTACACAGTGCCATCTGCATTCGACTTGAAAAACACAGACGTAAAAACGTTTTGCATGTTCTCCGGCGGCGGATTGCTCACCATCGTCTGCTCGGCCTGCTGAACCTGATAGATCGAACTGGCGATGATGGAATAGCCGTTGTAGCTCCAGTAGAAAGGCTTGTTTCCGCTCCCCGGCTCAGGAGGAAAAGCAGCACATGGGGCGTTGGCCATACAAGACGACGTGTGATAGACGGGAATACCAGCCCCGGACACCATGTACATCTTGTTAGCAAACACGTCCGAACTCGAACCGAACAGCGGCGTGTAATCCGCACCTGCCGACACCGGCGGCGGCTGCTGCACCGTGATCACTTTGCCGTCCACCGACCTGGTCAGCGAAAAAGCACCGTTAGCCGCATATAAAGCGGCACCGGCCGCCAAGACGCCAAGCCCGGCCGCAACCGTCAACCACACAGGCGCACCGGCGAAACCAAGCCCTATCGAAGCCCCCGTAGAGACGACGTTCAACGCCGTGGAAGCCTGTCCCATACCCGTTAGCGTCGCCGCTATACGCGGATCGTTAGCTGCGAACCCACGCGCGATCGCAACGCGCGAAACGATCGCCGCCTCAGCACGGTTAATCGCGAACGTCGCAACCGGAAGCGCCTGAGCATGAGCGACCTCAGTCACCAACAAGCAACTAAGCGTCAGAAAAACGACCGAGTTCCTGCAATACGCCCGAAAGCCCTTGCGTTCAAACATCACGCACCCCGACAACCAACGCCCACACGAACGCGACAATCGCCGCGACGACGACGCCAGCACCGAGCCAAAACAAAAACGTAAAAGCTCGCTCGATCTTCTCCATGTCAATGCCCCCTCAAGCCCGAAACGACCGCCCACCCCGACACCAGACCGAAAGCAAACATCGCCAGATACCACGCTGAATTCACGTCCATCGCCGCCCCCTGCCGTTAACGAAAACGGGGGCCGCAGCCCCCGCTTTGATCCCCCGTAACCGAGCGACTTAGACGCCCTTGACCATGCGGATGACGACTTTCGCGCCCGCCACGGCCAGCACCACGGTGATGACCATCGCAGCGACGGCGAGCACCGCCGTTGCGGTCGAATCCATCGAAATCGCGCCGGTCAGTTGCGTGAAATCCGGGCCAGCAGCGGCAGCAACCTGCGCATGCGCCACCGAAGCAGCACCGACAGCAGCACCAACAGCGCCGCGAGCGGCCAACGTCTTGAGTTTCTTGATCATCTTTGTAGTCTCAACAAAAAAGCGGTCTCACCCGCGTTAGATTTAGGCGACCCGTTTCACCAGATTGATGACGGCGCCCGCTGAATACGACACGAGCCACAGTGCGACCACGGTCGTAAATGCAACGCCCCAAAAGCCAGCCGCCAACGTGTAGTCAAACGGCTGCGCGATTGAGTCGATATAGCCCGCGCTCTCAGGCGCGAGCACATATGCTTGTTGGCTTTGAAGGTGGAAGTACTGCCCACCGGCAGCGGGGCAGACCTGCTGATCGATGCCCGATGACTGGTCGGAAGACACCGGAACACACGTAAGAACAGTCTGAACCGTGCCAGCAGCCATCACGAAGCCTTCGCCTTGCCCTTACCGAACAGATCGACGTGACCAGCGTGCTTCGCCGCGACCAACGTCAGCGTCGCCTTGTTGTCCTTACCCGGACGCGTCGCAAAATCGATTTCGAAAACGCCCGGCAAACCGGCAACGCGCGCCTGGTCGAACGCCTCAAACGTCCCGCTGATCTTGGTCGGCTTATAGCCCGCCGACTTCGCATCGTCTTCGCGATAGTCCGACACGTACCAG
>NZ_JFHE01000097.1 GCF_000698555.1 Caballeronia grimmiae
CATCGACGGACACCACCGCGCTGACCAGATCCGGGCGCTTCGCGGCAAGCTGGGCTGCGATCTGGCCACCCATCGAATGCCCGACGAGAATGAACTTCTGTCCGGGATACCTTGTCGCGATAAATGCCTCGATATCCGCGACGTAGTCGGCGGGCGTATAAGCGCCAGGCGGCATCAGCTGCGATCTGCCATGCCCGCGCAGATCGACAGCGACGACGCGATACCTGTTTTCGAAGACCGGCAGTTGCCAGCTCCAGTCATGCGAATCGCAAGTCCAGCCGTGGAGAAACATGACGTTCTTTCCGGTACCTACCTCGGTCGAGAACAGTGTGGCCGGCGATTTCGTTGCGGCAAAGGCTTCATGATTCCCGAGAGTGGTCGCAATCGCTGCCGCACCGGCGACCTTCAGCATGTCGCGTCGAGACAGTTCCTGTTCCATCATTTTCATTCGTTATCCTTATCTACCACGAGTACATCAAACGCTTGGCTCGCTGGGCTGCGTGACGCCGAGCTCGAAGCAGTTGACCGGACTCCATGTTATACATTGGATATCTACGGTCAATTACGCACCTTTAGGTGCGCAGATATACAGGAAGATACCGACATGACTTGCGAGGTTGACGAGGTTTTCTTTGCGGATTGCGCTGCACGCTCGTTTTTCGATCAGGTGGCGAACAAGTGGTCAGTGATGATTCTCACGCTGCTGACCAAGAAGCCAACTCGCTTCAACGAGATCAAGCGCAGGCTGGAAGGAATCACGCATAAGGCGCTTACGCAAGCCTTAAGGCGTCTGGAACGCAATGGCCTCGTCGCTCGGAATGTGCTCAATACTTCTCCGGTCGCGGTGGAATACTCGATCACGGAACTCGGGCGTACCCTGCAGGTTCCGTTCGGAGCAGTCTATGAATGGTCGATCAAGCATTTGCATGAGATTGATCAGGCGCAAAGAGCCTATGATCAACAGACGCCGCCGGAGCAATAGGGAGAGAAGATTGGCGCGGTTATCCCATGATTGAGGCGCTGTTTTGAGTTGAATGGCGCCCTGTTTCTGCAGTTTCCGTTGGAAACTCTCGCCTCGCGTAAACCAACAGAAATGCCAATCCAGCGTTCGGCCCCCGCGTTGCCTTAGGCTTCCCTCGTCGCAAGGACCGTTGAGTGGCAGCTTCGAGTCGCAAAACAGATGATAGGGTCGCCGAACACCGACCGTCGGCAAGGGTCGTCTAGCGCCGACCACCTCGGGCAGCACGCGGCCACTTTCTGCCCTTCGCCTACGGCGTGCACGCGTCATTCCGGCGGCTGGTGTGCCCCTGAAACCCGCCGCTGTTCAGCGCGCGGTTATCGGCCCGCGGGAACCTTCGATGAGCGCTAGCCATGACTAAGTCATACCGCCTTCTTCGAAGGCGAGCGGTCGACGCTCACAGCGACGGCGGAGCGTTGACGGTCGTTGTTGCTAGTTTTGAATCACAACCGGAGCAAGAAAGCGTACCTCTTTGTCGGCGACGAGGTCTCTGGTGGCCTCGTCATAGACGCTTCGATACAGTTTTTGCGGCTGCTCATTGAGCCATTCCTGCGTAGAGCCGTTCCATAACTCGAATAAGACCATATCGTCCGCTGCTTCTGGGTCTTCGCTCAGCACGGCGCTGACGAAAGTCGGCTCCTTGCCCATCGTTTTGATGAGCTCGGCAAGATGCGGTACGAAGCGAGGCTTGGTTCCGGGATGCAGCTTGAAACGAACATAGAGTGAGAGCATTTGGTCTGTCCTTCAGCGTTTCAGGGCGTTGCATGTCAAGAGGATTGCCAAGACACTAACTGCAAACGCCGCCAAAAAGGTGACGCGGTGTAGCCGCATTGGCAAAACGGCCGCGTAGACAAAGACGCGGCCGTTCCTCTACGGAGTTTCTGCTACAGCAAATTAGTTTTCGAACTGGCTAATGGTCGCGTTGTAGGCACGTGCTGCCATTTTGTCCAACGGGAGCTTGCGCTCGACCTCGGACAGAATCTCAACACCCCAAGGGCCGTTCCAGCCGGTCGCCTGAATTGCTTTGATGAAGCCCTTCACGTCGAGTACGCCTTCGCCCGGCAGGCGGCGCTTGTGAATGGTGTCCATCCACAGCGGCTCGATTGCATAGCGGTCAGCGTCGTCCAGTTCGATGCCCTTGATGAATTCCGGCTTGATAGTGGCGATTTCCTTGAAGTCGACATTGCCACGGCTCAAATGCCAGATGTCGAGCAGAAGGCCTGCGTTTGCCTTGTTCGCGCCTTCGACGATGGCCTTGCCTGTTTCAATTGTGCGGACGTTGCTGAAGGGCATGATTTCCAGCATGACTTGCGTGCCGTGCTTCTCGGCGTCATCGGCGAGCTTGCCGAACTCGTCGACCATGAGCTGGACGTTCGCGGTCTCTTCGCCAATGCCGGGACCGACTTTCACAATGCGAGCGCGCAGTTCTTCCGCCGCCTTGAGGTAGTAATAGCGCATGCTGTCAGACGTGCGACGGCGTTTGGGCGGCGACAATTGTCTTGGCCGGCGCATTGACTTCAGGTTTTTCGTTACCGAGCTAGGCTCGTTGCCTCAAGTAATTTGCTACCTGTCAGACGGCTGGCGGGGGCGACTTATGACGAGGCGGCTCAGCGTGACAACAAGACGGGAATTGACCGAGGCAGTTGGAGAGCGGTACCGCCGCTCCGACCGGAACGACAAGCGCCAGATCTTGGACGAATTCGTTGAATTGACGGGCTATCATCGTAAGCACGCAATCCGGATGCTGTGCCGAGAGGCGCAGCCGCCGAGGGCGAAGCCAGGCCCGCAGCGACGCTACGACGATGACGTTCGTGCCGCGTTGATCACCCTATGGGAGGCTGCCGACCGGATTTGCAGCAAACGCCTGAAGGCGCTCATCCCGACGCTGATCGACTCGATGACACGGCATGGTCATCTGTCGCTGCCGAAGGACCTACGCCAGCGGCTCAAGCAGATTAGCGCCGCGACCATTGATCGGCTGCTGCGGGATGTGCGCGAGCAAGCCTTCAGCGGCCAGCGCCGGCGAGCTGGCGGAATCGGCAATGCGATTCGCCGCGCGGTGCCGATCAGGACCTTCACTGACTGGAACGACCCGCTACCCGGTTATTTGGAGGTTGATTTCGTTGAGCATTGCGGTGGCACCAAGATCGACGGCGACTTCGTACACAGCTTCGTGATGACGGATATCGCAACGGGGTGGACCGAGTGTCTCGCTATGCCGTTTCGCAGCAGCGCGTTCGTTCTTGAGCACATCGTAGACAGCGTCAAGCGGCACGGCCGGTCAGCGACAACTATTCTGGCCGGTCGACGGGTGTAATTGTCGCTGGCTAGTTCATAGTTGTCGCTTCTCCATCGTA
>NZ_JFHE01000098.1 GCF_000698555.1 Caballeronia grimmiae
CTGACACCCGTCGACAGCGAGTCGACACCCGTGGACAGCGAATTGATTGCGGTCGAAGTCGAAGTCGACAGCGAGTTCACGGTCGTCGAGATCGAATCAACGCCTGTCGACAGCGAATTGATCGCGGTCGAAGTCGAGGTCGACAGCGAGTTCACGCCCGTCGACAGTGAATCGACCGCCGTGGAAGTCGAGGTCGACAGCGAGTTGATGCCCGTGGACAGCGAGTCAACGCCCGTCGACAGCGAGTCGATCGCCGTGGAGGTCGAGGTCGACAGCGAATTGATGCCGGTGGGCAGTGAGTCAACGCCGGTCGACAGAGAATTGACCGCGGTCGAGGTCGAGGTCGACAGCGAGTTGATGCCCGTCGACAGAGAGTCGATGCCCGTGGACAACGAACTGACACCCGTGGACAGTGAATCGACTGCCGTGGAAGTCGAAGTCGACAGCGAGTTGATGCCCGTCGACAGCGAGTCGACACCCGTGGACAGCGAGTCGATGGCCGTGGAAGTCGAGGTCGACAACGAGTTCACGCCCGTCGAGAGCGAGTCAACACCCGTCGACAGTGAGTCGATTGCGGTCGAAGTCGAGGTCGACAACGAATTTACGCCGGTCGAAAGCGAATCAACGCCCGTGGACAGCGAGTCAATCGCAGTCGAAGTCGAGGTCGACAGCGAAGTGACGCCCGTGGACAGTGAATCGACCGCCGTGGAAGTCGAGGTCGACAGCGAGTTAATGCCCGTGGACAGCGAGTCAACGCCCGTCGACAGCGAGTCGATCGCGGTCGAAGTCGAGGTCGACAGCGAGTTCACGCCCGTCGACAGCGAGTCGACACCCGTCGACAGCGAGTCGATGGCCGTCGAGGTCGAGGTTGACAGCGAGTTCACGCCCGTGGACAACGAGTCGATACCCGTGGACAGCGAGTCAACGCCCGTCGACAGCGAGTTGATGGCCGTCGAAGTCGAAGTCGACAGCGAGTTCACGCCCGTCGACAGCGAGTCGACACCCGTCGACAGCGAGTCGATGGCCGTGGAAGTCGAGGTCGACAACGAGTTCACGCCCGTCGAGAGCGAGTCAACACCCGTCGACAGCGAGTCAACTGCGGTCGAAGTCGAGGTCGACAGCGAGTTCACGCCCGTGGACAGCGAGTCAACGCCCGTCGACAGCGAGTTGATAGCCGTCGAGGTCGAGGTCGACAGCGAGTTCACGCCGGTCGACAACGAGTCCACGCCGGTGGACAGCGAGTCAACTGCGGTCGAAGTCGAGGTCGACAGCGAGTTCACACCCGTGGACAGCGAGTCAACACCCGTGGACAGCGAGTTGACCGCGGTCGAAGTCGAGGTCGACAGCGAGTTCACGCCCGTCGACAGCGAATCGACACCCGTCGACAACGAGTCGATTGCGGTCGAGGTCGAGGTCGACAGCGAGTTCACGCCCGTCGACAGCGAGTCGACGCCCGTCGACAGCGAGTCGATTGCGGTCGAGGTCGAGGTCGACAGCGAGTTCACGCCCGTGGACAGCGAGTCGATGCCCGTAGACAGTGAATCAACGCCGGTGGACAGCGAGTTGATGGCCGTCGAAGTCGAGGTCGACAGCGAGTTCATGCCCGTCGACAGCGAGTCAACGCCAGTGGACAGCGAATCAATCGCGGTCGAGGTCGAGGTCGACAGCGAGTTCACGCCGGTCGACAACGAGTCCACGCCGGTGGACAGCGAGTCAACTGCGGTCGAAGTCGAGGTCGACAGCGAGTTCACACCCGTGGACAGCGAGTCAACACCCGTGGACAGCGAGTTGATCGCGGTCGAAGTCGAGGTCGACAGCGAGTTCACGCCCGTCGACAGCGAGTCGACGCCCGTCGACAGCGAGTCGATTGCGGTCGAGGTCGAGGTCGACAGCGAGTTCACGCCCGTGGACAGCGAGTCGATGCCCGTAGACAGTGAATCAACGCCGGTGGACAGCGAGTTGATGGCCGTCGAAGTCGAGGTCGACAGCGAGTTCATGCCCGTCGACAGCGAGTCAACGCCAGTGGACAGCGAATCAATCGCGGTCGAGGTCGAGGTCGACAGCGAGTTCACGCCGGTCGACAACGAGTCCACGCCGGTGGACAGCGAGTCAACTGCGGTCGAAGTCGAGGTCGACAGCGAGTTCACACCCGTGGACAGCGAGTCAACACCCGTGGACAGCGAGTTGATCGCGGTCGAAGTCGAGGTCGACAGCGAGTTCACGCCCGTCGACAGCGAGTCGACGCCGGTGGACAGCGAGTCGATGGCCGTGGAGGTCGAGGTCGACAGCGAAGTCACGCCCGTGGACAGCGAGTCGATGCCCGTGGACAGCGAGTCAACGCCAGTGGACAGCGAGTTGATGGCCGTCGAAGTCGAGGTGGACAGCGAGTTCACGCCCGTCGAAAGCGAGTCGACGCCCGTGGACAGCGAATTGACCGCGGTCGAGGTCGAGGTCGACAGCGAGTTCACGCCGGTTGAGAGCGAGTCGACGCCCGTCGACAACGAGTCGATTGCGGTCGAAGTCGAGGTCGACAGCGAATTGACGCCCGTGGACAGGGAGTCAACACCCGTCGACAGCGAGTTGATTGCCGTGGACGTCGAGGTCGACAGCGAATTCACGCCCGTGGACAGTGAATCGACCGCCGTAGAAGTCGAGGTCGACAGCGAGTTCACGCCCGTCGAGAGCGAATCCACGCCCGTCGACAGCGAGTTGACTGCGGTCGACGTCGAGGTCGACAACGAGTTCAGCCCCGTGGACAGCGAGCTAACACCCGTGGACAGCGAGTCCACACCCGTCGACAGCGAATTGATCGCCGTAGAGGTCGAAGTCGACAGAGAGTTCACGCCCGTCGACAGCGAGTTCACGCCCGTCGACAGCGAGTCGATGCCCGTCGACAGCGAATTGACTGCGGTCGAGGTCGAGGTCGACAGCGAATTCACGCCCGTGGACAGCGAGCTGACACCCGTGGAAAGCGAATTGACACCCGTCGACAGCGAGTTGATCGCCGTGGAGGTCGAGGTCGACAGCGAGTTCACGCCGGTCGACAGC
>NZ_JFHE01000099.1 GCF_000698555.1 Caballeronia grimmiae
TGTGGCGCGACAATCCGGATGAGAGACGCGCGACAATCAAGTTGAGAATGTCGCGGCAAAAATGATGATGCCGATGTTGATTGGCGCTGGCAAGCGTTTGTTGATTGACGCGCGGCGTTGATTGACGCGGGCGTGTGGGTGTCGCGCGACAATCAAGCTGTAGCGACCAGTCAATGAGGATAGCTGTGTAATGGCGACGCCGCGGTTATTCTGGCTGCGCGACAATCAGGATGAGAATGTGGTGGCGTGGAGGGTGATGACGGGGTTGATTGACGCGGGCTCGCTTTGCCTGCGAGCCGCGCGTCAATCAGGATGAGATTAGCGGGTTATTCGGTGAGATCGATGCCTTGCTGATGCTCTTGTGTAGCTGGCACGCCGACGTTCTTTGGTGTCGCTCGACTGGCCGGGCGCCCCGGTCCGTGCTGCTTGCGCTGCAGGGCAGTACGGCGACGGTAGCTTTCGACGTTCAACTCAAAGATGGTCGAGTGGTGGACCAAACGGTCGACGGCGGCCACTGTCATGGCTCGGTCGGGGAAGACCTTGTCCCATTCGCCAAACGGCTGGTTGGCTGTTATGCAAAGGGAACGTCGCTCATACCTGGCGCTGATGAGTTCGAACAGCACCGACGTCTCTGCCTGATCTTTGCTGACATAGGCGAAATCGTCCAGGATGACCAGGTCGAAGCGATCCAGCCGGTTGATGGCGGACTCCAGCGCGAGCTCGCGGCGAGCGACCTGCAACCGTTGCACGAGGTCGGTAGTGCGAGCGAAGAAGACCTTCCAGCCCTTCTCCAGCAGGCTTAGTCCAATCGCCGACGACAAATGCGATTTGCCCCCTCCGCTCGGCCCTAGAAGAATCAGGTTGGTGCCGTTACGCAACCAGCCGTCGCCCGCGCAAAGCGCGGAGACGTGCGCGCGCGACACCATCGGCACCGCGTCGAAATCGAAGTTCTCCAGTGTCTTGCCCGGTAGCAGCTTCGCGTCCCTGAGATGACGTTCGACTCGGCGTCGATCGCGCTCGGCGATCTCGTGTTCGGCCAGTGCCATCAGCAGGCGTGCCGCTGGCCAGCCTTCCGTGTCGGAGCGCTCGGCAAAGCTAGACCAGATCTGCTTGATGGCAGGCAGCCGCAAATCGTTGAGCAGCAACGACAGGCGAGTGGCGTCGATGTCGAAGCTCATGCCGTCACCTCCGTTACCGTATCAAGCAGGGCTTCGTAGTCGCTCAGCGGTGCCAGTTGGACATTCACTTCCGGCATGCTGTTCGTGCGCTTTGCTTCGAAACGAGAACACAGTGCGTCCAGGTCGGGTAACTGTCCATGGTCCAAGCACTGCTGCAGCGCCTGAGCCAGTTGCGCTTCGCAGTTGTGCTCGTGGGCGAGGCCGAGCAGTTCAACCATGGTCCTGCATGCCTGGCGCTGCGCAAGCTGCTCAAGCAGGCGATCGAAGGTCAGTCGATACGCCTCGCGCGGAAAGATCTGATCGCGGTAGACCAGGTTGAGCAGCGCCATGGGCTTGCGGCGCAGCGCGTGGATGACGTGCCGGTAATTGATGACGTGGCCGTGCTTGCCGTTGGGACCTGCGCGGCCGCGCTGCAGTGTCATGAGGGCCGTGCCGCCCAGAAACAGTTCCAGCCGGTCGTCGTACAGCCGTACGCGCAGGTGATGGCCGATCAACCGTGACGGGACGGTATAAAACACCTTGCGCAGCACGAAGCCGCAGGTGGTCGTGACATACACGCGCGTTTCCTCGTAGTCGCACGTACGCTGGACCGGAAGCGGCTGAAGCAGTGCCCGCTCGAGCTCAATGCGTTTGCCATTACGCGCGTTGATTCGACCGACGATCTCGTCGATGAAGCGGCGATAAGAACCGAGATTGTCGAAGTCGTGACTGCCGCGCAGAAGCAACGCATCACGCACTGCGCTCTTAAGGTGGGCATGAGGGCTCTCGATAGAGCCGTTCTCGTGGGCAACGCCACGGTTGTTGCGTGTGGGCTGCATGCCGTAGTGGGCGCACAGAGCGTCGTAACGCGTGGTCAGATCCTTGCGCGCGTCGGCATCGAGATTGCGGAACGCCGCCGACAGGCTGTCGCTGCGGTGTTCGCGCGGCGCGCCCCCAAGTGCCCAAATGGCGTTCTGCAGCCCTTCAGCCAGCGCGACATAGCTCTCGCCGCCGAGAATGACGTGAGCGTGCTCGAAGCCCGAGCACGCCAGCCGGAAGTGATAGAGGCGGTGGTCAAGCGCGAGACCCGCCACGGTAATGCTTAGGCTGTCCATTTCGGTGAAGTCGGACAACCCGAGACGACCGGGTTCGTGTACTTGACGGAACATAACGTCATGCTCCTCGCCATGGAGTGCACGCCAGTCGCGAATACGGCGCTCCAGAGTGCGGCGCACGTTGCCCGGGAGGTCGGGATGGCGCCGAAGCATCTCGTCCAGCACGGCTGTCGAATGCCGGGAGCGGACTGGAGCAGCGGCACGATCTCGGTGTCGAAGATTGCCGCCAAGGGATCGGGACGACGACGCGCACGTGGCGCCTTCTTCTGTGATGGCAGTCGCCGGTCCTGATCGATGCGATACCCCGTGGCCACGCTGAACCCGGCGCGCGCAGCCGCTTGAGCCGGTCCTTCCTTGAGTCTGTACTTCATGTAGAGCCTCATCTGATGGTCGTTGATGTGTCGGCCGGGCAACGCAGCCTCCGTTCGCTACACGAAAGAGCTGTTCATACCCGATTTACCGCGACCACCGATAAGGCACCCCGCAGCGGGGCGGACTCCTCGGCGCGGCGTTGCGGCAGCGGTTCCGGGCTACGCCCTTCACCGCTGCCGCAACGCCAGTACTCTCATCCTGATTGACGCGCTGCTCTCACCTTGTTTGACGCGCGGCAC
>NZ_JFHE01000100.1 GCF_000698555.1 Caballeronia grimmiae
TGCGTAATTCGCGAAAGCTGGACACGCGGTTCGCGTGAAGGTGGACAGTTGTTTCGCGCGAAGCTGGACAGTCGGAGCGCAGCGACGCAGGGTTTTCGGTTTTTACTCTGACTGTGGATCGGTGGTCAAACTCTTTTTGCGTTTTCGCATCGATTCGCCGCTGAGGTTGATGCGGTAAGTGTTGTGCACGAGTCGATCGAGAATGGCATCGGCGAGCGTAGGGTCGCCAAGTGCAGCGTGCCAGTTCTCAACCGGAATCTGGCTGGTTACCAGCGTCGAACGATGGCCGTGACGGTCATCAAGAATCTCGAGCAGGTCACGCCCGGCGCCATCGCTCATCGGTGCCATTGCGAAGTCGTCCATCAGCAGCAAGTCCGTTTTCGCCCACTGCGCCAGCAGTCGTGCATATCGGCCGCTGCCGTGTGCGATGGCGAGGTCCTCATTGAGCCGCGGCATCTTCAGGTACAGCGCCGAGAAGCCCTGGCGGCACGCCTGGTTGGCCAGCGCACAGGCCAGCCAGGTCTTGCCAAGGCCGGTGGCGCCGATGATCACGGTGCTGTTGCGTTCGCGAATCCAGTTGCAGGTTAGCAACTGCCCAATGAGACTGCGGTCGAGTCCGCGGGCTGCGCGGTAGTCAATGTCCTCCGGTACCGCATCAGAGAACTTCAGTTTTGCGCGGCGCAGCCGCGCCGTGGTCTGCCGTGATTCGCGTACGCTGGACTCACGCTCAACGAGCAGGCCCAGTCGTTCTTCGAAGCTCAACGCTTCGATGTCGGCGAGTCCCTGCTGCTCGGTGAGCGCTGCGGCCATGCCGCTCAGGCGCAGCTCGTGAAGCTTCTCGATGGTCGGATGTCTAAGCATATTTCTCCTTCAATGATAGTAGTTTGGCCCGCGCACGTTGACGTGCGTGAGCGGCGGGTCGGCCTGGACGGGGACCGTCGAGGATTGCTGATCCAGACCGTTCTTCAGGGTCGAGGCGATGAACCTGTAGCTCGGCGCTTTCAGATCGATTGCGCGACTGCAGGCGGCTTCTAGCCGCTCGTTGCCGTAGTCCTTCGCGAGACGCAGCACACCCAGGCAGGTGCGATAGGCCTGCTGCGGATGCTGCCGACCACCAAGCAGATGCGCGACGATCGCGCAGGTGTGTGGGCCGATGCTGGCCGCCCAGTTGCGCAGGCGCTGGGGATCCCAGCCGCTAACGGCCTGATGGTTGGCGGGCATGTGTTCGGTCAGGGTGGTGTGGGCACCGCGCCGCTCGCTCTTTACGTGCGCCGCAATGCGCTTGCCGCGATGGAAGATCTCGACCGTCGACGTGGTGTAACGTACGTCGACCTGCTCACGCGCGAAGCGATGCGGGACTGAGTAGTAATGGCCGATGAGTTCGACGTGGTAGTCAATGCCAACGCGGGCAACCTTCCAGTCGGCGTATTGGAATGGCAGCGCGGGCAACGGCCTGAGCGCGGGGCGATCAAGTTCATCGTAGGCGCTACGGCGCGAACCCGGTAGCTTCTTGAAGGCCTTGCTGTTCAAGCCGGTGAGCAGTTCGGCGACCGCGCGGTTCGCTTCGGCCAGACTGAAGAAGCGCTGTTTGCGCAGTCGGGCGAGAATCCATCTCTGGACCAGGAGGACGCCCTGTTCAACCTTCGCCTTATCACGGGGCTTCCCACTGCGAGCCGGGAGGACTGTGACGGAGTAATGCGCAGCCATCGCACCGTAGGTGCGGTTGATCAGCGGATCGTAGAAGCTGGGCTTGTGTACACCCGACTTCAGGTTGTCGGGCACGACGATCTCCGGGCAGCCACCGATGAATTCGAACGCGCGCACGTGCGAGCCGATCCAGTCGGGCAACTGCTGAGTCCAGGTCGCTTCGGCATACGTGTAGTTCGACGCGCCGAGCACCGCGACGAAGAGCTCTGCTTCGCGGATCTCGCCCGTCGCCGCGTCAATGATCGCGATTCTGTCGCCGGAGTAATCGACGAACAGTTTCTCACCGGGCGCGTGTGTCTGACGCAGCGTCAGGGGCAGTGAATTCGCCCACTGGCTGTAGCGCGTGCAGAACCACGTGTACGCGTAGCCGTCCGGATGCTCGGCCTTGTACTCATTCCACAGCAGGTCGAGCGTGACGCCCTTGCGCGCAAGCTCGCGGCGCACCGTCGGCCAGTCAGGTTCGGGACGCTGCCCTTCAACCTGCGGAGGTGGCGGAAACAGCCGGGCTTCGAGTTCGTCATCGGACAACGTCGCCGGCAGCGGCCAGCTCAGCCCGGTGCGCTGCATGCGCCGCACGTATTGTCCGACCGTCGTCGGCGAGGTGCCCACTGCCCGGGCGATCTCCCGCTGCTTGAACCCGCAGTCGAAATGCAGGCGCAGCACTTCACGAATTTTACGCATGGTCAACGTTGGATATGCCATGTGGCCTCTCGACGAAATCGTCGAGCGTGCCACGGTTGACCCGCGTCGCTACCTCACGAGGTTACTGTCCAGCTTCGCGTGAAATCGCTGTCCAGCTTGCCGTGAAATCCGTGTCCACCTTCACGTGAAATGCCTGTCCAGCTTGCCGCGAAATCGCTGTCCAGCTTGGTGTGAAATACGCAG
>NZ_JFHE01000101.1 GCF_000698555.1 Caballeronia grimmiae
GGCGTCAGCCGGGCTCGAGCTTCAAGCCGTTTATCTATTCGGCGGCGCTCGACAAGGGACTTGGACCGGCGACCATCATCAACGATGCGCCGCTGTATTTCCCCGCGCCGGCGGGCGGCGAGCCGTGGGAGCCGAAGGACGACGATCAGCCCGACGGCCCCATGTCGATGCGCACCGGTCTGCAGAAATCGAAGAACCTGGTGTCGATCCGCATCCTGTCGTACATCGGCACGGGCTACGCGCAGGACTTCGTCACGCAGAAGTTCGGCTTCGACAAGGACAAGACGCCGCCGTATCTGCCGCTCGCACTCGGCGCGGGGCTCGTCACGCCGCTGCAATTGAGCGGCGCGTACTCGGTGTTCGCGAATGGCGGTTATCGCGTCAATCCGTATCTGATCGCGGAAATCGCCGATGCGCGCGGCACGGTGGTTTCGCGTGCCGATCCGCTGACGGCGGGAAGCAATGCGCCGCAGACGCTCGAGCCGCGCAACGCCTATGTGATGAACAGCCTGCTCCATACGGTCGCGACGTCCGGCACCGGCTCGGGCACCAACGTGCTCAAGCGTAACGACTTGCAGGGCAAGACCGGCACCACGAACGACGCGAAGGACGGCTGGTTCGCGGGCTATCAGCGTCAGCTCGTGGCGGTGGCGTGGATGGGCTACGATCAGCCGAAATCGCTTGGCAGCAAGGAGTTCGGCGCGCAACTCGCATTGCCGATCTGGGTCGACTACATGGGACGCGCGCTGCGCGGCATTCCTCAACAGCAGATGCCGATGCCCGATGGCATCACGACCGTCGACGGCGAACTGTTCTTCACGGACCATACGCCGGGCGCGGGCTTCGTCGCGAGCATCGGTCTCGACAGCGGCAATCCGATGGCCGGCGATTCCACCACGGCGGGCGGTGTCGGTCCGGCTGGCATGCAGGCGCCGCCGGTGCCGCAAGTCACCACCGACGAGCGCAAGCAGATCATGGACATGTTCAACCGGCCGTGACGCCAGGGCGGTGCCGGGCATAGAAAAAAACGCGCCGGGGTCTCAGGACTCCGGCGCGTTTTTTGCTTTTTGACGGCGCGAGTCGAGCGTTACTTGCCGAGCGTCGCCGCTGATTTCACCGCGCAATCGACCTTGACCGTGGTCTTGTCGGCGAAAGTGAGCGTGAGCGGAATCGTCGCGCCGACCTTCACGGACTTGCCCGGTTCCTCGAGCATCAGGTGATAGCCCTTCGGTGCGAACGCGAGCGTGCCGTGCGGGGGAACGTCGACGGTATCGACGGCGGCCATCGTCGCCGTGCCGCCCTTGTTTTCCGACTTGTGCATCATCGTCATGCCGAACGCGGGCGTGTCGGCGGCGCTGAGCGTCGCGGCCTTGTCGCCATTATTCGAGACGACGAAATAACCCGACGAAGGCAGATTCGGCGGCATCGCGCGAACCCAGCAATCGCGCGCTTCGAGCGTGGCCGCGTGCGCGGCGGAGACGAACGGGGCGAGGGACGCGCAAACGAGCGCGCCCATCAGTACAGCGTTTGTTTTCATTGCGGCCTCACTTGACCGTGAAGTTATAGTGACCTTGCGTGCGATGTCCGTCGGCGGCGACCGCCGTCCACTGCACTTTATAGACGCCCGGCGGCAGATCGCCCAGCGCGACGCTCATGCGCTTCTTGTTGTCCGTATCGACGACCGATTTCGCCGTGTTGACCTGCTTGCCTTGCGCGTTGGTGACGAGCATGGAACTGAAGGTCGGTTCGAGTGCTTCGCCGAACACGATCGAGACTTCTTGCGGCGCGCTGACCGTTGCGCCGGGGCCGGGCTGCTCGAGCTTGGGGACCGCGTGAGCGAGCGCGAGTTGCGCCGACGCGATGCACGCCAATACGAGCACGCCGCGCAATGTGGATTTGATCGACATGATGATGTCCTGTGTGATGCTTGATGGCGCGGCGCCGGCGCGTCGTCGGATGCGACGCGAGCAGCGCGCGGAACAAGGGCGGATCAGGCGAGGGCGGGCGGTGCGCGCGGCTGGGCGTCGTCGAAGCGAACGCGATGCGCGGTGCGGGTGGTATCGACTGAAGCGAAGACATCGCGCGGCGAGGGTATCGACGCGAACTCGACAGCGGGCGCCGGCGGCGTCGGTGCATGGGCGATGAGATCGCAGTAGCCACAGGCCGGAAGATGGATACTGGCGTGGTCATCGGCATGCGATGACGTCACGGGGTGCGCGTTGCCCGAGGCGCATATAGAAGCGAACTGTGCATCGACGCGTTGGGCGTTCAGCCATTGCGACGCTACGGGCGCGAACGAGAGCAGCAGCATCGCGCACAAGGCCACGATACCGCTCGCTTTCCCGATGATTCCCCGACGCAAAAACTGCATCCCGCGTTCTCGTACCGATGATGGATCTTGATAGCGGACGATTATGCCACGCACGCTTATGCGGCTTTTGCGACTGATCGTCCGGGTGCGCGAGGCATTGCCTTTGCAAACGCAGACGTAAATGATGAACTAATCATTGCGCTCCATAGATCGATGCCGTATAATCTTTTCTTCGACGGACGCGGGGTGGAGCAGTCTGGCAGCTCGTCG
>NZ_JFHE01000102.1 GCF_000698555.1 Caballeronia grimmiae
TGTCCGCGCCGAATGAATTTTGAGCCACCGCGCCGATCGAGCTTTGAGCCGGGGTGGAGACCGGCCTGAAGAAGGACCGGTTGTGGATAAGTGTATGGGTTTCCGGAGTGGTTGTCCTCCTTC
This sequence comes from Caballeronia grimmiae, assembly GCF_000698555.1. Taxonomy (GTDB): domain Bacteria; phylum Pseudomonadota; class Gammaproteobacteria; order Burkholderiales; family Burkholderiaceae; genus Caballeronia; species Caballeronia grimmiae. The sequence goes on from NZ_JFHE01000102.1 coordinate 124, forward strand.
GTATGAGGATGCATTGCGCAGTGGAAGCTGCGAAGGGCGTAGCCCGTAGCGACTTCCACTGCGCGGCAAGCGACGATCAGGCCGATTCGTTCGCGCTCGCATCGTCGGCTCTGCGCGCTGCTTCGCGCGAGCGGATACGCTTCTTTGCACTGGCGCTGCTATGGCGGAAACGGTAGCTTTCGTTGCCGGTTTCCACGATGTGGCAGTGATGCGTCAGCCTGTCCAGCAATGCCGTGGTCATCTTCGCGTCGCCGAACACACTGGACCATTCGGCGAAGTCCAGATTCGTCGTCACCGCAACGCTCGTGTGCTCGTACAGGCGGCTCAGCAGGTGGAACAGCAACGCCCCGCCGGCCTGGCTGAAGGGCAGATATCCGAGTTCGTCCAGAATGACCAGGTCGAGGCGAAGCAGGCTCGCCGCTATCCTCCCCGCGCGTCCCTGCGCCTTCTCCTGCTCCAGTGCGTTGGCCAGATCCACGGTCGAGTAGAAGCGCACCCGCTTGCCGTGGTGCATGATGCCGGACACGCCGATGGCGGTCGCCAGATGCGTCTTGCCCGAGCCCGGGCCGCCGACCAGAACCAGGTTGTGCGCGCCCTCGGTGAACGTCATGCCGGCCAGTTGCGTGACGAGCTGGCGGTCGACCGGCGAGCCATCGAAGTCGAAGCCCGCGATGTCGCGATGCACCGGGAACTTCGCCGCGTTCATCTGGTGGCTGACCGAACGCACGGCCCGATCCGCGACCTCGGCCTGCAACAGCCGTTCGAGCAGCCATTGCGAAGACGCCGCCTCGACATTCACCTGTTCGAGCAGTTCGGTCCAGCCGGCAGCCATGCCGTGCAGCCGCAAGTGTTTGAGTTCGACAATCAGATCACGCATGACCGGCCTCCGGCTGTTGCAGTGCCGGGCGCAGCCCGTCGTAGCGCGATGTGTCGGCCAGCGGCGGTGTCGTCAGTTGTAGCGCAGTATCGATCTTCGGCGGCATCTGCACGCTGCGCATGCGCGACAGCACGTTCACCACATGCTCGACGCTCACGCGCCCGGAGGGCGGCGCCTGCTCCAATGCAAGTTCGACTGCAACCACTACGGCGTCCAGACCGCTTTCCGGGACCAGCGCCAGAACCTTAGCCATTACCCGGTCGCCACCTGGCTCGCGTAGTAACGCCCGACGCAGCCGTTGCAGCGGATCGGGCATATCCTGGAACGGCGCACCGTTGCGCAGGGCTCCTGGCTTGCGCTGGATCAGCGGGATGTAGTGCTGCCACTGGTATCGCACCTGTCCTTCGTCGGCCAGTCGATCGTGTTCGGCCACCACGGCATCGTCGCCGACCACCACAACACGCCCAGGATAGAGTCGCGTGCTGAGCATCTGGCCTGCGAATTCGCATGGCACGGAGTAGCGATTGCGGCCAATCACCACCAAGCAGGTCGACGAGACTCGTGCCGCACGCTCAACATAACCGTCAAACGGTGTTGGCATCGGCATCAGATGAGCGCGTTCCTGCTCGAACACGTCGGCGACGCTCAGCTCACGATAGTCCGGATGCTTCACCTGATCCCACAACGACCGGCACCGGGTCGCCAGCCATGCATTCAGATCAGCGAAACTGCCGAAGCGTTGCCCACGCGCCTCAATCCAGATACGCAGGCGGCTGTCCTGCACGTTCTTCTCGACGACCCCTTTCTCCCAGCCACTGGCGACGTTGCAGAAGTCCGGATCGAACAGATAGTGCGAACACATCACTGCGAAACGCGGATTGACCGTGCGACCCTTGCCTTTGTGCACCTTGTCTACGGCCGTTTTCATATTGTCATAGATGCCCCGGCGGGCCACCCCGCCGAAAGCCGCGAACGAGCGCGTATGGGCATCGAACAGCATCTCGTGCCCCTGACTCGGATAGGCAACCAGCCAGAACGCCCGCGACGCACATAGCTTCATGTGCGACACCTGGAGCTTGCGGTAAATGCCGCCGACAACCAGTCCTTCTTCAGACCAGTCAAACTGGAATGCCTCGCCCAGCTCGAATCGCAACGGCACAAACGCCGACTTCGAAACCGCCTCGCCTTCGCCTTGCCGCCAGGCCCGGATGAAATCGGTCACCCGCGAGTAACAGCCGTCGTAGCCGCCAGCCTTGATCTCCTGGAACAGCATCCAGGCGGTGCGGCGTTCCTTCTTCGGTCGCCGCGCGTCGACACTGAGCGCCTGCACCAG
>NZ_JFHE01000103.1 GCF_000698555.1 Caballeronia grimmiae
AGAAGCGGTCAGCTCATGTCTGGAACCCGCATTACCGACCAACAGGTTCATCTCTATATGAACAAGCGCAAACAGTACTCCCAGGAAGTCGCGGCCGCGAAGACCGGTATCAGCGTGCGTACGGCGCGCCGCATCGAACGTGACGCCACCTTGCCTTCTCAGAAACCACGGCAAACATGGCGGACCCGAGCTGATCCCTTCGTCGACGTATGGGAGAGCGAAGTCGTACCGCTGCTGCGCAACGCGCCCCACCTGATGGGCATCACGATCCTGCGCAAGCTGCAAGACGATCACCCGGGTTGCTATCCCGATAGCATGCGCCGCACGCTGGAACGGCGTATTCGCCAGTGGCGGGCGCTTGAAGGGCCTACGCAGGAGGTGTTCTTCCCCCAGGAGCATCAGCCCGGTGTGCGCGGTCTGTCAGACTTCACCGATATGAGCAAGCTTTGCGTGACGATCGGCGGTGCCCCATTCGGTCATCGGCTGTATCACTTCGTACTGGCGTTCTCGCGCTGGGAATACGCGAACGTTGTTGAGGGAGGCGAGAGTTTCGAGGCCCTCGCAGCGGGATTGCAGAACGCGCTGTGGCAGGCCGGCGGCTGCCCGCGCGAACATCGCTCTGACAGCCTGTCGGCTGCCTTCAAGAATCTGACAGAGCAGGAGGACTTCACGAAACGTTACTCAGCGCTGCTCGACCATTACGGCATGGAGGGCACGCGCAACAATCGGGGCCTGGGTCACGAGAACGGCAGCGTGGAGTCATCGCATCGGTATCTGAAGGAAGCGGTCGACCAGGCCTTGATGCTTCGCGGTCATCGCGACTTCGCCGACCGGCCCGCCTACGATGAATTCATCCGTGAGGTGGTGATGCGCCGGAACCGGCGCAACGCTGCGGCGTTTCGCATTGAGCGCGCACAGTTGCAGGATTTGCCCGTACGTCGCACTACTGACTTCGTCGAGGAAGAAGCACTCGTGACCCGCTGCAGCACATTCACCGTGCGCGGCATCCTATACAGCGCACCGTCACGCCTGATCGGCCATAGGCTAAAGGTGCGGATCTATGGTGACCGGCTCGACTGCTATCTGTCGGGCGCGCTGGTGCACAGTACGCCGCGAGGATCCCGTGCCGCCGATAACCGCCACGCGCTGGACTATCGTCACTTCATCGATTCTCTCAAGCGCAAGCCGCAGGCGTTCAGGGGGTTCGCGTTTCGCGACGCGCTGTTTCCCCGTGAAGCCTACCGACGGACCTGGGAGAAGCTGGAGACGCAACTGACGCAACGCCAGGCATGCAAGACGATCGTAGGGCTGCTCGAACTCGCAGGACATCACGGCGTTGAGGCGTTGCTGGCCGAGCGGCTCGAGGCCTTGCTCGAAGCAGGCGAACTGCCCGATCTGAAGCAGTTGCGCGATGAATTCGCGCCGCGTCAGGCCCAATGTCCCGAGGTCGTAGTCGAAATGCCGCCCGTCGCGGTCTATGACGAGCTTCTCGACAAGGTGGCAGCATGAACGCCCCTGCCCATGACAACGGCCGTCTGGCCTTGATGTTGAACGAGCTACGTCTGCCGACCATCGGCAGGTTATGGCCCGAGTTCGTTGAGCGCTCTGATAAGGAAGGCTGGCCGGCTACGCGATTGCTTGGGGCGCTGCTTGAGCACGAACTGGCCGAACGTGCCAAACGACGCATCGAGCGGCATCGTAACGAGTCACATCTTGATCCAACCAAGACGCTGGCCACCTTCGACTTCGGCATGGTGCCAATGGTCTCGAAAGCGCATGTCACGGCACTGGCGACCGGAGATTCGTGGCTGGAGAAAGGTGCCACGATTCTCCTGTTCGGGCCCCCCGGTGGCGGTAAAAGTCATTTAGGTTCAGCCATCGGACACGCTTTAATCGAAGCCGGCTATCGAGTGCTGTTCACACGCACGAGCGAGCTCGTCCAGAAACTCCAGGCTGCGCGTCAGAGCCTGCAGCTTCCATCCGCTCTCACGAAGCTTGATCGGTTTGATCTCATCATCCTGGACGACCTGTCGTACGCGCGTAAGGACCAGGCCGAAACCAGTGTGCTGTTCGAACTGATCGCCGAGAGGTATGAGCGTAAAAGTCTGCTCATAACGGCCAACCAGCCATTCTCGGGATGGAATGACGTGTTCCCCGACCCTGGCATGACGGTCGCAGCCATTGATCGGCTCGTCCATCACTCGACGATCTTCGAACTGAATGTTGAAAGCTATCGCCGTCGAAAGGCCAGCGACAAACAGAGCGCGCGCCGGCGACAATTACCCGACGACAATTACGATGGAGAAGCGACAACTATGAACTAGC
>NZ_JFHE01000104.1 GCF_000698555.1 Caballeronia grimmiae
TCTTCACCGTGCGACGCACCGTGCAGGAACGAAAAGTTACTGAACGCGAAAAGCTCGGCGTAATCCGGCAAGGCCGATGAGGGAAACTCCACAATGCCACCTGCTGATCCGCTTAGCCAAACAGTCCGTGGAGGAACCAGCGCGTCTCCTCGGTCTTGACGCTCGGCCGTTCGCGGTAGATCCAGTAGCAGCTTTTGTCGTCCGCTTCCGCGACGAAATAATCGCGCGTCACCAGTGCGCCGTCATGCCATCCGGCCTCGATCCGTTCGCCGGTCGACACGAGCTTGAGCGGGGAACCGTAGAACGGACGATGGTTCTTGACCATCAACCGCAACGGCACATGCAGCAGCCAGGTGGGCCGCGGCAGATCATCAGGCGCGGGGAGGGCGGAGGGCGCAAGGGTCGCGGCGTGCGTCCTTGCGCTGCCTTGCATGGGCACCCACTGATTGGCATGCTCCGGGCGATGATCGGGCGCGGGCGCGGGACGCAGCACATTTTCGGGGCCGAGACGAGCCGCCAGTAGCTCCAGCAGTCGGTTGTGGTCTTGCGCGGATCCACCGGGCTCGGGAAACAGCGAATCGCTCGGCGGCTCGGCCGCTCGCACTTCCGAGGCCGTCAGCCGCACGGCGATGACCGCGGCTTCGAGCTCGGTGCGCCCGAGTCGCTCCTTCAAGAGACGCACCAGGTGCTCCTCATGCCAGGTCGGTTCGGCCAGCGCGATCTCGATCAGCGTCGGCTCGATAGCCTGGCGTCCGCGCTCATGCTCGAGCGTGATCGTGGCATGCGTGAGGGCCAGCTGCTGGACCCCGAGCCACCCGCAGAGTTGCACGATAAGTCGCCGCGCCGAAAAGAGGATGGCTTCAGCATGCTCGACACGATCAGGCAGTTCGACGCGTGCGCTGAAGGTCGGCGGCAGTTCGAGCCATTCATGTAGTTCAGGCGCCAGGCCATAGGCCCGGTCCAGGGAATCGAGCAGGTCCACGCCACACCTCTTCTTTAGACCTGCACGGGGCAGGCGTTGAATATCACCCAGAACGCGGCAGCCCAGTCCGTTGAACCAGTCGGCGAACGGGCGCAGCTCTGGGACGATCATGAAGGGCAAGGCGCCTAGATGACGTTCAAGCGAGCGCATCTTGAGCAGCCGCCGGCCGCCCGGCTTCGCGAGTAACCACGCACCGCGTCCGGTCGGCGCGACGCTGATGCGCGCGGTGACGCCGATGGTCGCGACGACGCCCCTGATGTCCCTACACACGCGCAAGATGCCGCCGAAGAGTCGCAAGCTCGCGGTGACGTCGACGACGATGGTTTCTTCTTCACACACCGCCACCTGCGGCGAAAAACGCAGCAGGGCAATGGCCACCTCGCGCTGCATCTCGTGTTCGCGCGCCAGGCTGCGATCAAACATCAACGCCTCCGCCGCGAGCGTCGCGACCCCACCGCGTTTCATGCCAACTCGCACGCCCGCGTCTCTTGCCCCTGCATCAAGCACCATGACCTTGTCGCGCTCGAGCACCACGCACCCGTGCTCAGACGGAGGTGACCACTTCGGTCTGAACACCTCCAGCGACAGCCGGGGCAAGTGAATGGCGACGAATACGGCCATAGGGACTCAGCAAGATCGGCGACGGTTGTAGGGTGACGGTCAAGGGCTCAGTTCGGTTGGGCCCGCGTCGTTTAATCATGTCGACTGCAATCCCGCCCTCTGCCGGTCGCAGGCCAAGCCGCAAGGTCGCCGGTGACGCATCCTGAGCGCTGGCCAACGGCCGCACTAGAATCAGCAACGTCTCCGTCGCCTGAGCGGCCAGATGCAAGCGGCGCAACGCCTCGGAGCGGATGTGCTGTTGCCAGATGAGCAGCGCACCGCAACTGCCGGCCTGCAGCACGCGCTCCGCGCACCACAAGGCGTCCGCCGTTTTTGAAGCCCGCAGCCACATCAGTTTGTCGAGCGGCACGCCCAGGTAGGAGAACGCCAGCGCGTTCGGCACATGCGGCGCCTGCAGCAGCACAACGGGGCGGTGAGCGTCATCGGCGACGCGTGCGAGCGCCGGACGCATCAGGCGCATTTCGCCAATGCCCGGCTGCTGAACCAGCAATTCCACGAGCGCACCGAGCGGCCAGCCGCCGCCGGGCAGCTCTGTCGACAACGCCGCGTACCCGGTCTCCACCGTCTTTCCGTAGGCGCGCGCGAGTTGCGATCCGCGCCACAGCGCGGGATGAATGGACTCGACATGTTTGAGCAGGGCCGCCATTTTGCATAAGTACTGTATGGATGTACAGTACTTTACATCGAA
>NZ_JFHE01000105.1 GCF_000698555.1 Caballeronia grimmiae
CTAAAGAAGTCGCACTCTCGCGCTGGCGAATTGAACGCTAGCCGCGCGCCTCGGTGCCCTTCAGTTCCCCATGCTTGTGCGAATGGGTCGCACCGTATTTCAGTTCAAAGTGGGCGCCTTTGCCGCTGCGCGTCGGCGGGAAGTGCTCACCTTCCACGCACGTGACTTCGAAGGTGTCTTTGCCATCTTCATGAACCACGGAATAGATGCCGGACACCTTGACGATTTCACCGGGCTTATACGAGTTGTCACCTGCCATCGTCGTCTCTCCTGAGAATAAGACACGGGCAAACGAGCAAAGAGCGTTCCGAGCGACTCCGACCCAACATCTCGCACCCAGCATCTCCGGCGAATTATCGCCAGCCAAGCATCACCGCAGCTCGCCGCTAGCCACTATGCCGCGAGCCGATGCTCGTAGTACGGCCGGTCTCGATCTTCGAGAAGGGCATCAAGTGCGCCCAGGTCCGACGCCTGCGGATTCAACCAGGCGTCAACGTTCTCTCGCTTGATCGGCACGATGCAGCGATCGTGGCCCGCGGCTTCGACCTCAGCAGGCGGCTCGTCCGTGATCGCTGCGAATGACAACAGATCCTGCTGACCAGGCGCCGTCCACCTCGACCACAGGCACGCGACCATCAACAGCTGGCCGTTGTTGGGACGGAACTCGAGCACGACGTTCTCGCCCGGCGCCTGTGGTCCGTCATGCTGTTCGAACAAGGTGTTCTCGCACTTCGCGCGCGTGACGTTCTCGTAGAAGACGTCGACGAGCAGCAGGCCGTGCGTGTAGCCGAAGCACGGCTTCCAAAACTTGTCCAGGCTCTCGCGCCGCGCGTTGTAGGTGCCGGGGTATTTGATGTCGTAGCTTGCAGGTTTGCCTGCAATGCGGCACTGATAGCGCATCGGCTTAACCACATACTGTCCGTCTTCGACCACGAGGACCGGCGCGTAGTAGCCGGGAAAGATGCGCGAATCACGGGCCTCCGGCTCGCATCGACTGAGATCGGCGAGGCGCCGTAACGCGGCATCGATCTTGTCGTTGGCAATGCGCTTGCTGTCGGTTGCCGCTTTTGTCACCTTTGTCTGCAGCGACCGCTCTGCATCCGCCAGACGTGTGCGTTGCTTGAAGAGTTCCTGTTCGAGCCGGGTCGCCTGCTCCGCGTTGAACCGGCCGATAAACGCCTTGATTTGTAGCTCGTCATCGGTCGCAGGTTCCCAAAAGGCGTCTTCCATCGCCTTCGGGATTTTGGCCTTGCTGCCCTCAGCGCGTTCCCAGAAGAGGCGCGTGAACTCGCGAATATCCATCTGCGCGCCGAACATCTTCACGTACCGACGGTAGTCGGCCTGAATTTGCGCTGAATAACACATCCGTGAGGGCCCCCGTTCGTGCTTTCGTGGTTGAAGTGCGCCGTTGCCAATCGCATCGATGCCAGACTTTCACAACGCCTCTTTGCACAGCGCCAGCATCTTCTGAATGACGGTGCACGCATAGTTCAGTTGCATGTCGCCGGTAAAGAGCGCCTGGACGTTCGACTGGCGCACCGCAATCCCGGCGCCTTTGAGGTCTCGTTTGGCGATCTTGAGCGCCAGTTGCCCGAGTCGCACGCGCTCGAGCCAGTCCATCCAGAGGTGGTTGCGCCGAAGCCAGATGCGGCAGCTCTCCACGACATGATCGACTCGCCACTCGTGGGTGAGCGAGTACGATGCCGCGACGGTTGCAACCAGGAAGCAAAGGAGTTCTGCACGCGCTTGCGCCACCTCGTTAATATCCGACTCAGCCATAGGCGGGTTATTCCTTCGGGTTGTTTTTTCTCGACCATTGTTTCTTGATGTTGAGCGAGGCGCGTTCACGCCTCGTTGATTACAAGTGCGGACATGGACGCGAGAATCAACGCCCGTTCCTGCGCAGCTCCGCGAGTCGAACTACGCTGGCCGAAGGCTTACCGGTCCGGTGTTCGGACCGGCAATGGGCTTCAGCATACTCATTCATGCGCCGAAACCGACAAAAAAGGGCGCAATTCCACGTTGCAAATTTCGATGTAAAGTACTGTACATCCATACAGTCCTTATGCAAAATGGCGGCCCTGCCCAAACATGTCGAGTCCATTCATCCCGCGTTGTGGCGCGGATCGCAGCTCGCCCGTGCTTACGGAAAGACGGTGGACACCGGCTACGCGGCGTTGTCGGCGGAGCTGCCCGGCGGCGGCTGGCCGCTCGGTG
>NZ_JFHE01000106.1 GCF_000698555.1 Caballeronia grimmiae
CGCCCGTCGCGCGCCCAGTCGTGCAGCACTTCGCCGCTCGCGGTCGAGAGTCTTCCGCTCACGAGCACATCGCGTGGTTCTCCATCTTCGAGCAGACGCCAGCGGTCGAACACACGCTGTCCGCGCACGAGCCGGATGCATTCGTGCGCAGCAAGATCGGCGGGCCTGCGCGGTGTGCCGTGTCGCGCGAGATAGTCCGGCGACGCCACGACGACGCGCCTGCTCGACAACAGTTTCTTCGCGACCACGCCCGTATCCGACGGCAAGCCGATACGCAGCGCGACATCCAGATTGTCGTCGATCACGTCAAGTCCTACATCCGACAACACGAGCCGTACTTCGACTTCCGGATACCGCTCGGAAAACGCGGTGATGATGGGCGCAATCTGCTTGCGTCCGATCTCCGACGGAGCGCCCACGCGCAGCAGTCCGCGCGGCATGTGCGACTGCGCGCTCGCCTCGGCCTGCGCTTCCTCCACGGCCAGGAGAATGGCTCGCACGCGCTCATGGAACTGGGCGCCTTCCGCCGTCAACTCGAAGCGGCGCGAGGTGCGCGTGACGAGGCGCACGCCCAGCCGCCGCTCGAGGGCCGCGAGCCGCCGGCTCATTGCCGCAGGGGAGGAATCGGTCGCGCGCGCCGCTGCCGACAGGCTACCCGCGTCGATCATCTGCGCGAAAGCGCGCATGTCGTTGATCTCATCCGTCATCGTTTGCCGCCGTATCTTTACACTTCACGCAAAGATTCTATGCCGCCGTGCCTTCTTCTTGGCATCGCTGCATTCGCGAATAATCGCTCCATCTTAACCAGTCACGGAGCGATAAACGTCATGAAAGCGCTCAGATTCGACCGCCATGGCAAGCCGGATGTTCTCTTCGTCGCGGATCGGCCGGCGCTCGGTGCGACGCCGGGGATCGCCATCGTGGAGATGCGCGCGGCATCCATCAATCCGAGTGACGTAAAGAACGTGGCCGGACGGATGAGTCAGACGACGCTGCCGCGCACGCCGGGCCGCGATTATTCTGGCGTCGTCATCGACGGTCCAGAGCAATGGCTCGGGAAGGATGTATGGGGCTCGGGCGGCGACACCGGCTTCACGTGCGACGGCACGCACGCCGAGCAGATCGCGGTGCCGGTCGCGAGTCTGCGCGAGAAGCCGCGTACTTTGACGCACGCGCAGGCAGCGGCCATCGGCGTGAACTTCATTACAGCGTGGAGCGCCATCGTCGAAGCGGCACAAGTGCAGTCGGGCGATACCGTCGCGATCATCGGTCTTGGCGGCGTGGGCGGTGCGGCGGCGCAGATTGCGCGGCACATCGGGGCCAGGATCATCGGCGTGGCGCGCGGCACGCGGCCGAATCCTCATGTCGATGAGCTGATCGACATCAGCACCGGCGATGCCGTCGACAAGCTACGTGCGCTGACAGGCGGCGGCGCGTCGGTGGTGCTCGATACCGTCGGCGGCTCCATGTTCGAGACTGCCGTCCGCATGCTTGCCCTGCGCGGGCGTCTCGTCGAGATATCGGCGACCGACCGCCGCCAGGTCGGTTTCGATCTCGCGGACTTTTATCACAACGAGAGCCGCCTGTTCGGCGTCGATTCACTTAAGCGTGATCTGACCGCGGCGGCATCAATACTCGAAGCGCTTCGGCCCGGTTTCGAAGATGGCAGCTACTTGCCGCCCGTCATCGCGCAGACTTTTCCGCTCGCCGAGGCAATCGCCGCGTATCGCGCTGTCGAAGCGGGCAGGCCGGGCCGTATTGTACTGACGCCATGAGAGACGGAACCCTCGCGCCTGCGTCGATCCTATTCGCTATCTTCCTGGGCGGCTTAGCCGCACTGCCGCCGATTTCAATTGACATGGCGCTTCCCGCGCTCGGCGAAATCGGCGACACGCTGCACGCGACTCGCAGCGCCGCCGGCTTCACGCTAAGTTTGTTCATGGCCGGCTTCGTAATCGGTCCCCTCGTCTACGGACCCTTGTCCGATGCGTACGGACGCAAACCGCTCCTGTTTCTGGGCCTCGTGATCTTCACGGTCGGAGGCGTGCTTGCGGCATGCGCGCCGTCC
>NZ_JFHE01000107.1 GCF_000698555.1 Caballeronia grimmiae
ACGGACGCTTGGCATACACGAACCATTCCGAGGCGCGCAGCGGCGCGAGCCACTGCGCGAAAGCCGCTCGGTCAGCGAGCTGCGCGTACTCACCAAAGAACTGAAGGCGTCCACGGTGATGGGCGTCGGCGAGCGCTTCGAGGAAGCGTCTGCGAAACAGGCGCGAAAGCACGCGCACGGGCAAGAAGAAGCCCGGCCGACAGGCTATCCAGCGTTCCCCGTTGGCTGACAGGCCGCCGCCCGGGACAATGCCGTGCACATGCGGATGATGCGTGAGCGCTGAGCCCCATGTGTGCAGCACGAGCGTGGCGCCAATGTCGGCGCCTAGGTGTTTGGGGTCCGCCGCGATGGTGCGTAGCGTCTCGGCCGCGATGTCGAATAGCAACCCGTAGATGACGCGCTTGTTATACCAGGCGATAGCACTGATCGGTGCGGGAAGCGTAAAGACGACGTGATAGTACTCGACCGGCAGCAGATCAGCCTCGCGCGCTTCGAGCCAGCGGCGCGCGGCACTAGCCTGACACTTCGGGCAATGGCGATTACCACATGAGTTATAGGCGATCTCGGTTCGTGCACAGCCCGAACACCGCAACACATGTCCACCCAGCGCCGCGCTGCGGCACTGTTCGATGGCCGACATCACCTTCAGCTGCCCGAGGCTCAGTGCTACCGTGCGTCGCCACGTGGCCCCGCAGGCGCGGAAGATATCCGCGACCTCTAACATCGGGTGTGACCGCGCGCGTGTTACTCGGTACGCAGGCGCTCCAGCGGGCTGACGACTTTTTGCAGCAAATCGGTGGCGACCTGGGCGTAAAGCGCTGTCGTTTCAAGCTTCTTATGGCCAAGCAGTACCTGAATCACACGGATATCTACCTGCTGTTCGAGCAGGTGCGTGGCAAAACTGTGGCGCAGCGTATGCATCGATACGCGTTTATCGATTTGTGCGGCTTCGGCTGCAGCGCGAATCGCGCGATTCAGCTGCCGTGGAGTCAGCGGGTCAACAGGATCCAGTCCCGGAAATAACCAGCCGCCATCGGGCATCTTGCCTTGAGCGCGCGCCACGCGCCACCAGACCCGCAAGCGCTCGAGCAGCACCGGCGAGAGCATCGCATAGCGATCCTTACGGCCCTTGCCCTGTTCGACGCGCAGCGTCATGCGCTGGCTATCGATGTCGCTCACCTTGAGCGCGACCACTTCGCCGGCCCGCAACCCGGTGCCGTAGGCCAGCGACAACGCCGTCTGATGCTTTAAATTACCGGTTGCCGCGATCAGTCGCCGGACCTCGTCGGGGCTAAGGATAACCGGCAGTATGCGCGGCACACGCACTGGCTGCATTCGAGCCATCAATTCCGGCTTCTGAAGCGTGATCTCGAAGAAAAACTTCAACCCAGTGATCGCGGCATTGAGGGAAGCGGGCGACGTTCCGCGATCGACCAAATACAACTGGTAGTTTCGCAGGTCTTCGACAGTCGCCGTATCGGGCGAGCGCTTAAGGTATCGAGCAAATTCACGCACAATGCGCAGATAGCCTGTTTGAGTTGCGGGAGAAAGCTGGCGCATGCGCATGTCGTCCGTCATGCGCTGACGCAGCGGGCTGACGCCCGGTTGAGTGGAGGTCATGATGCGGCTCCGTTGAGCAACGAGGCGGATTGCCCCGACCATCAACATACGGAATCGCGCCGCAGCCCTCTCAAGGCCCGCCTAGTCGGGCCGTAGCCCCCTACCGCGCGAGCGGTTTCGTTCACCGACCCTTTGCCGACGGTCGGTGTTCGGCGACCCTATCGTCTGTTTTGCGACTCGAAGCGGCCACTCAACGGTCCTTGCTACGAAGGAAACCTAAGGCAACGCGGGCCGAACGCAAATAGGCGCTGGACTGGCATTCTTATTCGTTTGCGAGACGAGAGTTTCCAACGGAAACCGCCGAAACAGGTGGCCTTTCAGCCCGAAACAGCGCCTCAATCATGGGATAACCGCGCCGATATTCTCTCCCTATTGCTCTGGCGGCATCTGTTGATCATAGGCTTTCTGCGCCTGATCAATCTCATGCAAATGCTTGAT
>NZ_JFHE01000108.1 GCF_000698555.1 Caballeronia grimmiae
CAAACGAATTTATCCGCTTAAAACTAGCTGCTATCTAGCTGCCATCCAATACTCGCTAAGCCCTGCCCTTACCTTCTTCGTATGCATCAAGCGCCCGCTCAAGCAGCTCGACCAGCATCAAACCATCTCTTTGCGCCACGCTACGAAGCCGCTCATCAAACTCTGGACTTACGCGAGTCGCGAACTGCAACGTTCTATTCGACCTACGCGCGGACCTTCCATCCACCCTCTTCGCTGCAACGGGCGACACCGGAGCGTGCTCAGGCGCACCTAGGTTTTCGCTCGCCTCATCAAACGTCGGAGGGGCAGGCAACGAACGTCTCTTTAACTTCGACAAGTCAGCCATCTATTCACCTCGAAATACGATCAATCAATGCTTGAATCAATGCATCAGCACGAGCGTTCAACGCCGCATAACGGGTCTCGGTGACTGCAAATCCCGCGTTCTGTGCCTTCCGATACGACGCCCGCTCGACCAGGCACCCCTCCAACACGCTGTAACCCGCCTCTTCCAAGAAAGCTCGTGCATCAGCTTCCTCCGCGTCAGTGCCGATACGGTTCAACGCGAATGTCAGACGACCACGATCCACACCGGCCTTAACGAGCGCATGAAACTCGCGAACCGCCGGTCTTAGATCATCAAGCGATGCACCTGTAGGCTGAACAACCAAATCAGCCGACTTGGCAATATCCAACGTAGCCTGAGACGTCCGAGCTGGTCCGTCCAAAACCAAAAGATCGAAATGCTTTGCCACCGCAAGCGCCTGCGAAGCCGTCTTATACGATTCGACTGATACGACCGGCTCAATACCCGAATCCATGCGGGTTCGATGCCAGTCAACCGAGGTTCCCTGCTGCGTATCGAGATCAGCTATCTTGGTTTGAAGGCCCCCCGCCGCAGCCTCGCGAGCAACAGCACGAGCTAACGTGCTTTTCCCTACCCCGCCCTTCTGCGACACGAACGCAATTACAGCCGCCATCGTTTCTCCTTATCTGCTATCTAGCAGCTAGCTATTGCCAACAGATTAAGCCGCAAAAAGCCTATGTACAAGCCATCGCGACGAACTAGATACCTGCTATCTAGCCGCTACCTAATCAGAGTTCCACCACTGAGGCATCGCAGCACGCGGCACGCGAGTGAACGTCTCTGCTTCATGCTCGGCACCCTCGGCCAACACATCGCGCTTCCTGTACCACGGCCACGACCTAACCCACTTCATCGTCGCGTCAAATCCTTCCTTCTTGCAGAACATCAAAACCAGCCCGAACGGCGATCCCCAGCAATCATGCTTTTCAGCCTCAACAATCGCCTGAAAATCCGAATCCAAAAGCTTGCCCAACTCACGACTCGAATCCTCAAGCTGCGCGGCGAGCTCTTCATCGGTCGCGTCGAAATCAACGCCCAACTCCCGCAGGCGCGCTCTAAGCGACTTCGAAAATTCCACCTGATGACGGCCAAGCGTCGCAGCCGCGTAAATTCCAAACAAAACACCAGCTCGCTCATCACCCTCAGCAGCATCAAACAAAAGCTCAAACGGCGTCTTACCACCGCGCCGAGCTTTCTTCGCATGAGTGTTCGCAAGCTCGTTCTCAGGTCCCCAGCGACGTTCGATACCGAACTTCGCCAAATACTCTTCTGCAGACAACGCCCGCCGAACATCGACACCAACA
>NZ_JFHE01000109.1 GCF_000698555.1 Caballeronia grimmiae
ACGGCCGGTCAGCGACAACTATTCTGGCCGGCGTGTTGCCTCACGGAATAATGTTACTCGCGGGTAGTTGTCACGGTCCCGTCGTTTTGCGATGGAGGCTGGCGCTGCGTAGCGGCGCCAGCCTCCATCGCGTCGCCGTCACCGAGTATCCGCGTCACCAGTTCTCTGGCACGGTTCGATCGCCATGCCTTAACGCGGCGCTGCAAGGTGCGCAGTTGTGCGCTGGAATACATTGCGGGAGCCATCGCAGTGAGACGCTCATGGAGCTTTTGTGCCGTAATGCCGGGTTCTGTTTCGAGCCATTGCTGTATCTTCGGCCAAGTATGCTCGAACGGATCTTCCCGGGTGCGCCAGTCATGTGGGACGCGCGCTTTTCGGTGATGCGTCGGCCGGACCTCGCCGGCCTGCCACGCTGTTCCAAGACTTGCCAGGAAATCCGCGAGTGGAATTTGATCAGGTGTTGTAGCCTCCTTCGGCGCCACGCCCGACGCGCTGCGTTCGGCGACGCGCTGTTGGGCTTCTCGCATTCGACGCAATAGGTCCAGTGGGTCGAGTGCCCTGAACCGGGTACGCAGTCGACGTTTGGTTGACTCCGGCACAGAAGCCGAACGCAGCACGCGCTCAAGCGGCGTTAAAGGCGCTTCATAGCGCTTCGTCACCTTGGCGCCGTGACGTGTCTTTGATTTCAGCTTGAACGACGGCTGGAAGAAGTTGATGTACAGCCGCGAAACCTCGTAAAGGGCGGCAAGTGTTTGCGTGGCTTCGAGGCCGCGTAACCGGCCATACCCGACGAGGCGGCGCACGACTGATCCGTTCTTCTGCTCGACCCACGCCTGGTCGTTTTTCTTGTATGCACGTGAGCGTGTCAGCTCGATCCCCGTTGCCTTGCAGAAGTCGAATACGGCCTCGTTCATGAAGGCAGTATCATTATCGCAATCCAGACCACGCAGTGGAAACGGCAGGGCACGGCTAACACTCTCGATGTGCTCCAGAACGAACGCCCCGCTGCGATACGGCATCGCCAGGCATTCGGTCCAGCCGGTCGCGATATCGGTCATCACGAAGCTGTGCACGAAGTCGCCGTCGATCTTGGTGCCACCACAGTGCTCGACGAAATCCACCTCGAAATAGCCGGGCAACGGATCGTTCCAGTCACAGAACGTGCGGATCGGCACCGCACGCCGAATTGCATTGCCGACTCCGCCAGAGCGCCGGCGTTGACCGCTGAAGGCTTGCTCGCGCACGTCCCGCAGCAGTCGGTCAATGGTGGCGGCACTGATCTGGTTTAGCCGTTGGCGAACCCGCCTCGGTAGCGTCAGGTGACCGTGCCGTGTCATGGAGTCGATCAGCGTCGGAATTAGCGCCTTCAGACGCTTGCCGCAGATCCGGTCGGCAGCTTCCCACAACGTGATCAACGCGGCCCGCACCTCGTCATCGTAGCGTCGCTGCGGACCGGGCTTCGACCTCGGCGGCTGCGGCTCTCGGCACAGCACTCGGATTGCGTGCTTACGATGATAGCCCGTCA
>NZ_JFHE01000110.1 GCF_000698555.1 Caballeronia grimmiae
CGGCTCCACGTCGAAGTACGACAAAGCCGGCATCGAAGACTACTTCAACACGCCGCTCTCCGCGCTCTTCGGCAACGAAGGCGGCGCGTCGGCGCATACCAGCATCATCAACGGCGGCGGCAAGGACCTGTCCAGCTCGCGTCCCGGCGAAGCCAGCAAGAGCCAGACGCAGCCGGTGCCGCCTTCGGTGGCGCGCGCCTCGGTTGCGGCGGAAGACATGCAGCGTCTGCAACAGCTCAAGCAGAAGCTGACCGCGCTCATCGAGAACACGCCCGCATTGCGTGCCTTCAAGGACCAGATCCGCATCGCGATCACGAGCGAAGGCTTGCGCATCGAGATCGTGGATTCGCTCAAGCGGCCGATGTTCGCATCGGGCAGCTCGAAGCTCGAAAGCTACGTGACGACGATTCTGTCGAACATCGGCGCTTCGCTCAACGATGTCGACAATCGCGTGTCGATTGCGGGCCATACGGATGCCGTGCCCTATTCGGGCAGCCAGAAAGGCTATTCGAACTGGGAACTGTCGGGCGAACGTGCGAACGCGGCGCGCCGTGCGCTGGTCGCGGGCGGCATGAACGAAACGAAGGTGCTGCAGGTGCGCGGCCTCGCCGATGCGCTTCCGCTCAACAAGGACGTCATCGACGAGCCGACGAATCGCCGCATCAGCATTCTCGTGCTGAACAAGGCCGCCGAGCTCGCATTCTTCCGCGATGGCGGGCGCACCACGAGCGATCAGGCCCTGCCCGCCGAATCCGCCGCTCCCGCAGCGGTCGCGGCGAAATCGAACATGCAGGTGGGCGTAGTCAAGTAAGCGCGCGTCAGGCGAACCAGTCCATCACCGTCTGCACCACGAGCCACGCGTTCGCCGCGCTGATCACGGCGAACAGCAGCCACGCGAGCGCCTTCGTATGCAAGGCGTTCGCGAACTTGCCCATCAGCGCGCGATCGTTCGTCATCCGAATCAACGGATAAAGTGCGAACGGCAATTGCAGGCTCAGCACGACCTGACTCGCCACGAGCAGCTTGCCGACCGCGCCGTTGCCCATCAGATACACGCCGATCACTGCCGGCACCAGCGCGAGCGCCCGCGTGATCAGACGCCGCTGATAGCACGGAATCTTCAGGCGCAAGAACCCTTCCATGATGACCTGTCCCGCGATGGTGCCGGTGAAGGTCGAGCTTTGACCCGAAGCGAACAGCGTCACCGCGAAAAGAATCGCCGCAAGCCCGGTGCCGACGATCGGCGCGAGCAGCTTGTACGCATCCTCGATTTCGGTGACTTGCGTATGCCCCGTTGCGTGGAATGCGGAAGCCGCAAGAATCAGAATCGCCGCGTTGATGAGCAGCGCGAGCACGAGCGACACGATGGTGTCGAGCCGCGAAAGACGGATCGCCGAAGCCAGGCTCGCCTCATCGCGAGAGACCACGCGCGTCTGCACGATCGACGAATGCAGATACAGGTTATGCGGCATGACCGTCG
>NZ_JFHE01000111.1 GCF_000698555.1 Caballeronia grimmiae
ACGCGAGCAGCGCCTTCGACGGAATGCAGCCCACGTTCAGACACGTGCCGCCGAGCTTCAGCGCGCCGGCCGGGTTCTTCCACTTCTCGATACACGCAACCGTCTTGCCGAGCTGCGCTGCGCGAATCGCCGCGATATAGCCGCCCGGGCCCGCGCCGATCACGACGACATCAAATTCTTTGGACATGACTTTCCTTGAGGTGACTCCGCTTCTGCGGAGACGCTTTACGCGGCGCGCGCGAGCCTATCGCGCGCGCCGGGGCAACGATGCTTCTTACAGATCGAGCAGCAGGCGCGCCGGATCTTCCAGCGCGTCCTTCATCGCGACCAGCGACAGCACGGCTTCGCGGCCGTCGATGATGCGGTGGTCGTACGAGAGCGCGAGGTAGTTCATCGGGCGGATAACGATCTGGCCGTTCTCGACGACCGCACGTTCCTTCGTGGCGTGCACGCCGAGAATCGCGGACTGCGGCGGGTTGATGATCGGCGTCGACAGCATCGAGCCGAACACGCCGCCATTCGAGATGGAGAACGTGCCGCCCGTCATTTCGTCGATGGACAGCTTGCCGTCGCGCGCCTTCGCGCCGAACTCGGCGATCTTCTTCTCGATGTCGGCAAGGCTCATCTGATCCGCGTTGCGCAGGATCGGCACCACCAGCCCGCGTGGCGAACCGACCGCGATACCGATGTCGAAGTAGCCGTGATAGACGATGTCATTGCCGTCGATCGACGCGTTCACCAGCGGGAACTTCTTCAGCGCGTGAACGGCGGCCTTCACGAAGAACGACATGAAGCCGAGCTTCACGCCGTGTTCCTTCTCGAAGCGGTCCTTGTACTTGTTGCGCAGATCCATGACCGGCGCCATGTTGACTTCGTTGAACGTCGTCAGGATGGCGTTGGTCTGCTGCGATTCGAGCAGACGCTCGGCGATACGCGCACGCAGGCGCGACATCGGCACGCGCTGTTCCGGGCGATCCTTCAGCCACTGATCAGCCGATGCCGGCGCGTTCACTTGCGGCAGCGACGGCTTCGCAGCCTTCGCGGGCGCGGCGGCCGGAGCCGGTGCGGCGGCCTTCGCAGCCGGTGCGCCTGCCTGTGCGGCGAGGGCATCGCCCTTGGTGATGCGGCCGTCGCGGCCCGTGCCCGACACCTGATCGGCCGAGACGCCCTTCTCCGCCAGAATCTTCGTTGCGGCCGGCGACGTTGCACCGCCCGTCACGGAACCGCCCGTTGCGCTCGCGGTGGCCTGTGCATTCGCCGACGACGATGCAACCGCCGGTTCGGCTTGCGGCGCGGGCTTCACTTCCGCGTCGCCGGCAGCGGCGACGGCGGCGGGCGCTTCGCCTGCCTTTGCTTCGGTATCGATCTTCGCGATGATCTCGTCGGCAGTGACGATATCGCCGTCATGCTTGATGACTTGTGCGAGCACGCCGGCGGACGGCGCGGGCACTTCGAGCACGACCTTGTCGG
>NZ_JFHE01000112.1 GCF_000698555.1 Caballeronia grimmiae
GACCAACTTGCCTTTGTTCCAGGGCTCACGGCTTAGATTGCTTCCCATGACAGACTCCCATTGAGTTGATGGGAGTTACATTGTCTTCCGCCATTCTGTTTCGGCGTGAAGGTCCGTTGGTTCACCTTGCCCCAGTCGGCCATAGGCGACGATCTCCGTCCGATTGCGATGTGGCTGACGCAGGCCGCTTCGCCGTCATTCGCAATACGGCGCATTTGAGCAACCGACTCGCTCGCGCGCCAGTGCGTCGCGGAGGCTCAAGTTACCACGGAAATCGTCGTCAACAGTATTGACGAACATCAAAAGGAAACCCTGATGACGACGGTAGTTATATGGCAGACGAGGCAGTCATTCTCTAGCGTACCCGACAATGCGATCTGGCTGATCGCCGACTCTCGGGCTTCTTCGACGGCTGGAGGAGGCGGGATACTGACCGATCGTTGTGCCAAAGTGTTCGAAGTGCCTGTCCGGGTGCGAAGTAGGGATTTCGACTCGACGGCTACGCTCGCGGTAGCAGTAGCCGGGCACACTTTGGTCGCGCACAACGCTGTCTTCTGCTTGCAGCAAGCACTCGCCGCACTTATTGGTTCAAGACTACCTACCGTCAACGAAGTGGTCGAGTTCGCGGCAAAGATCCTCGGAGATCTCACCATGGATGTGGGCTTTCTTCAAAGGGACAAAGCGTTCTCGGAGCTCATCATTGCCGGTGCAACCGAACCAGATACGTCACCTGAGGCCTGGTCACTGCGACCAAAAATCATCAAGGGCGTGACTACCATTGAAATGACGCTTCTCGATCTCTCAGAGGGGCCGTACTGCACGGGCGTAGCACCGGATGTAGAAGCGTTCCGAGTTGCGTACCAAGCGAAATTAGCAGACGACCGTAAGAAAGGGCGGGAGCAGTATCTCCTTGATCAGCTACCGATAACGTGTTTCGATAAGATCTTCCTCGTTGAGAAATCAGCAGAGAAAACTGGCGGTGAGATGCAGATAGTCGCTACGAACGGAATTGACACTTTACGCTTTATGCCGTTCAGGTACGAACCGTCCCAAGCAGAGTTGAGCGGTGATCCTGCAAAACAGATTGGCGACTGGATGGGCATGTACAGATTCCTATTCTTCGGTTCAGATGTGTTCGGTGCGAAGATAGGTGAGTGTCAGATTGGGTTGGAGCCTTGGCAGTTGGCCGACGTGCCTGCCGTTCCTAACCAGTAGCTCGGTCCGACTAGTCCAACGTGAGCATCGTTACAAATAGGTCAGCTCACACTGTCGGACCCGTCTCGCATGCTCAGACTCCCCGAAAGCGGTCGCTCGTCTGCTCAGCGGCAGTTTCGCCTGCGCGACCAATGCTCGTCATTGACTAGCGTCACGCGATCTAATCCGGCGCCGCCGACAACTGAGCGTTGGCTGACGGCGCCACAACTACCCACGCACGCACGCACGCACGCACGCACGCACG
>NZ_JFHE01000113.1 GCF_000698555.1 Caballeronia grimmiae
CGGGCTAATGAGATGGTCACCCCCACACCCTGCGAGGGCTACGCTTTCGCAGGGTGTTTTGTTTTTGGAGGCCATCATCATGAGCGAGTCAGCACTGATCGGGATCGATCTCGGCAAACATAATTTCCACCTTCTGGGCCAAGACAAATCGGGCCGCGAGGTGTTTCGCAAAAAGCTCTCGCGAGCGCAGATGATGCGGTTCTTCGGCAACTTGCCGAGCTGCGTCGTGGTAACGGAAGCCTGTGCCGGCTCTCACTTCATCGCCCGTCAGCTTGCGGCGATGGGGCATACGACCAAGTTGATTTCACCGCAGTTTGTCCGCCCTTTCGTCAAGGGCAACAAAAATGACTTTATCGACGCAGAGGCCATTTGCGAGGCGGCTTCCCGTCCGTCCATGCGCTTCGTTACGCCTAAAACCGAGTCTCAGCAAACCCTGTCTGTCCTGCATCGCATGCGCGAGTCGTTGGTGCATGACCGCACCAAGACAGCCAATCAGATGCACGGTTTCCTGCTGGAATTTGGCATCAGCCTGCCCAAAGGCTCAGCCATCATGAAGCGTTTGGCAGCTGTTTTGGCCGAGCATGAGCTGCCTGTGCGGCTGACAGTGCTGTTGCAACGCCTGCACGATCACTTCGTTTACCTGGATGAACAGATCAAGGAACTGGACAAACAACTGGCTTGCCAGCTGGCCGACGATGATCTGGGGAGCCGTTTGCTTAGCATGCCGTGTGTCGGTCCGATCACCGCCAGCCTTCTGGCTGTAGAAATGGGCGATGGCAAGCAATACCGATGCAGTCGCGATTTTGCGGCTTCAGTGGGCTTGGTGCCGCGACAGTACAGCACGGGCGGCAAAGCCAATTTGTTGGGGATCAGCAAGCGGGGTGACAAGCACCTGCGGCAACTGCTGGTGCAATGCTCCAGGGTTTACATGCAGAGGCTGGATCATCAGAAGGGGGCTTTGGCCGACTGGGTGCGAGCGCTGCTGCGCCGACGACACTCGAATGTGGTGGCCTGTGCCCTGGCCAACAAACTGGCGCGTATCGCTTGGGCGATAGCGGCTCACCATGCGCAATATGAAGCAGGGCCAGACGCCTTGAACGCCTGACCCTGCGGTTGTTGCAGTACCACAATTCACCCTTCAGGTTTTGCGATAGCTGAACAACGGATGACGTGAACGGCCTACCGGCCTGGCGAAGATCCTGACATAAAAATCGGCTTCAGAAGCCGACGGGCTTTTAAGGATCGTCAGGCGCGACTCTCATCGTGGCGCTGGGGCAAGCCCCAAACAGACGCCGGATAGATTTAAGCAAGCCAACCACATCGCCCGTTAATCAGTATTGCAAAAATGGGGGGGACCATAGATTTTTTGTGCCCGAGGCAGCACATTCAGGCGTTGTTCATTGTACGC
>NZ_JFHE01000114.1 GCF_000698555.1 Caballeronia grimmiae
TTTAGGCTGTGCAAAGACAGAAGTGTCCTTCAACTCCTGTCGTGACCGGCATTGCCCGAAGTGCCAGGCCAGCGCCGCACACCGCTGGCTCGAGGCGCGCCAGGCCGATCTGCTGCCCGTCGAGTACTTCCACGTCGTCTTCACGCTGCCCGCGCCAATCAGCGCGATCGCCTGGTACAACAAGCGGGTCATCTACGGGCTGCTGTTCGACATCGCCGCCGACACGCTGCGCACGATCGCCGAGGATCCCAGGCATCTGGGCGCCCAGATCGGCGCCACGCTTGTGCTGCACACCTGGGGATCGGCACTCACGCATCACCCGCATGTGCACGGCATCGTCCCCGGTGGCGGACTGTCGCCTGACGGTGAGCGCTGGATTGCGTGCCGGCCCGGCTTCTTCCTGCCCGTGCGCGTGCTCTCACGCCTGTTCCGCCGGCGCTTCCTCGAAGCGCTCGAAGTGGCCCACCGGCATGGCCAGCTGCAGTTCTTCGGCGAGTACACCGGGCTCGCTGATTCCACCACCTTTGCCCGGTGGCTTGCGCCGCTGCGTAGCTGTGAATGGGTGGTCTACGCCAAGCGCCCGTTCGCCGGACCGAAGGCGGTGCTCGAGTACCTCTCACGCTATACGCACCGCGTCGCCATCTCAAACCAGCGCCTGATCGCCTTCGATGAGCGTGGCGTGACGTTCCGCTGGAAGGATTACCGGGCGAAGGGACGCACCCGATACAAGACTATGACGTTGGAGGCCGGCGAATTCATGCGCCGCTTCCTGCTCCACGTGCTGCCCGGTGGCTTCCATCGGATCCGGCACTACGGACTACTCGCCAACCCGGTGCGCCGCGCCAATCTCGCGAAGGTGCGCGATCTGCTGCACGTCACGCCTGAGCTCAGCCCGTCACCGCACGACACCGTCATCGAGACCCGGCCCGCCTTCATCTGCCGGCACTGCGGCGCACCGATGATCGTCATCGAGATCCTCGCGCGCAGCGCCCCAATCCGCGCACCGCCGATGTGCCGGGGGCAAACATGAGCACAACGGTTCCCCGATGTCTGAACCGACCGTCGGCTTTGCGGCAACGCGGCTTACGAGCGGACGGTTGCGCTTGGCGCTTCGCAAAGCGCCTCCCGCGTCTGCTTCACCATCGTGATTGCACGACAGCACCGCCTTGCTATGGCATCAGCGCCCGTCCAACATCCCGCCTGTCCGCAGCGCATCCGACATCGCTGAGCATCCTGACCTATCAATCGCCATAGCGGCGAGTTCCGATCACACCGGAGCACTCCGCGGTTTCCTCCATCGGGTTTATTCGACGCCTGCCAGCAGGCGCGGAAGCATTCACATGCCTGCGGCCGATGGCAGGCATCGAATAAACCTAAACG
>NZ_JFHE01000115.1 GCF_000698555.1 Caballeronia grimmiae
GTGGGGGGCAGGAAGGCAAGTGCGGTGGAAAAAGGATAGTAGGAATTCTATTCAGAGATAGCACATCGAAGAAAATACCCTCATAGGTCCAACGCTTTGTCGTCCGCGCACCGTGGTTGTCTGCCAGATAAACAACCCCACGTTTCACTCCATCATGCGATATGGTCGTTGACATCAACGAGATCAGTGCAGCCGAAAGTTGCGCCTTCCCGAAGACGTCGATTGAGTCATAAGACAAGTATCGGTACCCGAGCTCATAGTATAAGGATCCAGGCTCACTCGCCCCCCATTCTTGATAGCGGCGTCCCCACATAAAAGCAGAGAAATCGACCGCTTCACGTAACAGTGCGAATGCTTCGGTTCTTCTTAGCGGACTGGCAAGCAATGGCTCGGCGTGTTCCATTGGCTCTAGGTATCTCAAGAAATACAGCAGGTCCTCTTGATAGGTATTCCACATGCTGTCAGCCACGTGCTCCGGCTTTCTGATTTCGTGTTCAAAGTCACGCAAGAAGTCGCGGTAGAGGCCAATGGCACGTTGCAGTGACGTGGCGCTCGTGTACTTTTTGAGTAGGTAGAACGCACGCGTGCGTGCAACGTCGTGGGTAATGCCTGCTGGCAGCACAAACGGTGGCATTTAAGCCTCCTCAGTATAATTTTCTGCTTCTGCGGCGACTCGTTGACTCGTTGGTGAGGAGTCGCGATTCAAGTACCCCTGTCGCAAGGTCTTCGCGGCAGTCTCGTTTTGCTCCATGGGTGTGACGACAGCCTTCAACAAAGCAGCGACGATTACATCAGTCCACCCAGTGCGCTTGGCCCCGAGGGCTTGTACGTAATCCAGTAGCACGGTGTTGTGAGGATGTTTGAAGTCGATGAACAGTTGTGTCTCGCCTCCTGCCCAATAGCGGCCGAGCTTCTTGTCAAACTGGCTTGAAACGAGCCCGCTCCAGGCACGTAAGCCGGACCAGTCAGGCGGCACTTTGATTCCTAATCTGAAGAGCTCCCCGGCAGACGGAATTTTCGCCAGCTCAACAAAGCCGCCGTTGCTATTCCACGAATACAAGACAGCCCAACCTTCGCGCCATTCCCTGCCATTGTTAGGCATCCGGGGCAGCCAGTATTCGCCGCTCTTTGTCCACTTTGGCTTATCGAGCTGAATTACTCTAAAAATGTGCGCTTTCCCTGGAGACAAGGTCGTCGCAACGATCGGTGCATTGCGAGAAAAGGATTCGATTTTCGTGTACGTTACTTCGAGGGTGGCATCATCGACGGTAGCGAATCGTCTTTCTGTTAAATCAGGCCATCCCTCCTTCGGCTTGAATTGATCAACGGTGGCCTTCGGATGCGG
>NZ_JFHE01000116.1 GCF_000698555.1 Caballeronia grimmiae
CCGTGGTCAATATCATCAGCAGGTCCGCTGCCGTGATGAAGCGCACCTTGATTCCAGCTTGCGTTGCCGCGTAGCCAAGTGCCATTGCAATGTGCGTTTTGCCGGTGCCGCTCGGGCCGAGCAATACGACGTTCTCGTTGCGCTCCAGAAACGCAAGGCTCGCCAGTTCCTGAACCTGCGATTTCGGTACACCACTGGCCGCTGCGAAGTCGAAGCTATCCAAGGTCTTGATCGTCGGGAAGCCTGCCAGGCGCGCAAACGTCGCGCGCTGTCTGGCGAGCCGCGCGGTGTGCTCGGCCTTCAATACCGATTCGAGGAACTCCGTCAGGTTCGCCTCGTCGGCGATCGCCTTTTGCGCCAGGTGTGGCAACGCGTCCGCAATGGTCGTGAGCTTCAGCTGAGCGCATAGCTGCGCCACGCGTTCGTGTGCGATGTTCATGCGGCAACCCGCATCAGCTGGTCATACACGGACAGCGGGTGCTGTAGCGGCGACAGCCAATCGTGGAATCGCTCGCGCAGCTCTTGACCACTCGCCGGTGTCGTTGCTGGTAACAGTGCCGGATACGGCGGCGGCACGCTCTGCAAGGCCTTCTGCTCCACAAGCAGTTGCTCGCCTGGCTTTAGCCTGGTCGTTCCATGTATCCGGACATGCGCAACCTCGCGCAGCCAGCGCCAAACTTCTGCGTTGGCGGTCGTCACATCCAGTTCGACGTTTGCCGCCTTGAATTGAGCGGCTAACGGCACGTAAAAACTGCGGCGCAAATATCCGTTCATCCGCTCGACCTTGCCTTTGGTCTTGGCGCGATAGGGCTGACAAAGCTCGGGTTGAAATCCGTAGTGGCGGGCGAAGTCGAGAAACCCCGGCTGGAAACGGTGCTGCTTCGGACCGTATGCATCCCGCTCGATCACAACGGTCTTCATATTGTCGTACAGCGCTCGGCGCGGCACACCGCCAAACCAGTTGAAGCAGTTGGCGTGACACCTCAACAAAGTATCAAGCCGCATGTCGGAAACGAATTCGACATACGTGGCACGGCTATATCCAAGGGTGGCCACGAACGCGAACAGATTTGCTCCCTTGCGTCTGCGGAACTCGACCCAGTCGGCTTGCATCTGATCGCCCGCAGCAGTCTCGAATCGCACCAGTGGATCGGACGCCTGCAAAGGCCGCAACGTAGCAACGAACTTGCGCACAATTCGCTCGCCGCCGTCGAATCCCTTCGACTGAATCTCGCGCCACAGAACTGTCGCTGGAATCCAGTCCGGTGATGCCGCCTCGATCCTTGCCCGTAGATAGGCCTCGAACGGTTTCAGTATCGACTCACGCGGCGTCGCTGCGGCCCG
>NZ_JFHE01000117.1 GCF_000698555.1 Caballeronia grimmiae
TTGATCAATTCACGCCGAAGGAGGGATGGCCAAATCTGAAGGATAGCCAGTTCCTAAAAACCGACGCAGACGGCGTGCCGACATACACTACGATCGAGTCGTTCAGCCGGCACGCTCCGATCGTTGCGAAGACTTTGAGTCCGGGCGAAATGCACATCTTTCGGGTCATTCAGCTTGATAGGCCCAAGTGGACCAAAAGCGGGGAATATTGGCTGCCTCGTATGCCCAACAATGGCAAGGATTGGCGCGAAGGCTGGGCCGTATTGTTTTCTTGGAACAGCAACGGCGGTTTCGTCGAATTGGCGCAGATCCCGTCAGCAGAACAGCTTCTCAGGCTCGGTATCGAAGTTCCGCCGGGTTGGTCTGGGCTACGTGCATGGAGCGGGCTGGTCTCTAGCCAGTTCGATGAAAAACTAGGGCGCTACTGGGCAGGTGGTGAAACGCAATTTTTCATTGATTTCAAACATCCTCAACGCGGTGCTGCGTGAGTACGTGCAGGCCCTCGTCACCGAGCGAACAGGTTGGACGGATGTGAATATTTATGCCGTTCTCAAAGCTGCCGTCACGCCGATGGAAGGCAACGAAACTGCCGCGAAAACTGTTCCGGAAGGTTACAGAAGCCGCATTTCATCATCGGTAGACCAACACAATTACCAGCAGTAAGGACTGCTCCTATGTCAACTTTCTGTTTCCTTGCGGGAAAAAACGATGTTGAGGCACGGGACTGTGCATTCTATCTTTTGAAGAAGTACACCAGCGCCACGTTGCTTCAACGAGCCATCGGCCTTTACAAGCAATTCTTGCGGGATTTCGAGCACGAGATCAAACATCCTGAGAACGCGACCGATGCCATGCAGCGCTCATATCAAGAAGATTTAGTGTATTTCCTGCGATATCTGCAACCAATGGAGTATGCCGAAACATTTTTGGCGGATGCCACGCGAAGGGCGCAATCGTTCGCCTTACTGCGTGACGCAATAGAGTTCAAAGGATTTATCTGGGGACGCCGCTATGAGGAGTGGGGGGCTAGCGAACCGGGCACTCTTTTCTACAGCTTGGGATATCGCTCTCAGCCTTACGATTCTCAGGATGTATTTGAAAAGGCCGGTCTCTCTGCGGCCTTGATCTCCCTAGCGTCCAGAACTACGTCTCGCCGAGGAATCAAGCGCGGAATCGTTCGAATGAGCGACAAGCACGACGCACGACGCGTGATGTGCTGGACTTTTGAAAGCATCTTTATGGACACCTTGCCGTCCAATGAGATTCTCCCGATCGTTTTTCCACGGCACTTGCCTTCGTGCCCGCCACCGAACGCAAACAGCGACGGTCAGATAT
>NZ_JFHE01000118.1 GCF_000698555.1 Caballeronia grimmiae
GCCAGCCGGCATGGAAAGCGAGGCCGAGTTGGGCCGTCGTGGCGACGCAGGACCGAACTGTGAATCCCGATCTTGAGCGTTGGATGGCGAGCCGCGCAAAGAGCACGGTCGCGGAGGTTCCGTCGAGCCATGTTGCCTATCTGGCGCACCCGGCGGAAGTCGCCCGGGTGATCGAGCGGGCGGGCACTGCAACGGGCAGCCGCTGAGGGGATCGGGCCGGCTACTGGTGCGTAGCTAACCCGGACGAGCCGCGTGCCATGGCACAGCGGCCAACCGGCGACCGCTACTCTTCTATCACGAGACGCCGGCCGTCGGGCGTCGAACGGCCGATAGGAGTCGTGGCCGGAAGTTAGAGCCGAAGTGGCCGGCGATGCGTGCGCGTCACGAGTGATCCTCGGCGACCGCCAGAAGCGGCGATTCGCGCCCCTAGGCAAGCTGGTCAGACGGGTGACTGCTTCTACGAGCGAAGGGGACGCTCGGAGGCGGCGCTGTCTCCCACAACTCCGGCAGCTCCGCGAAATCGCTCTAACATCGATTAGCTAGTCCAAGGTCAAGAATGCCTTCGGGGTGAAGTTCTCAATTTCATCGACGCGCCCTTGCCGGACCTTTTCGAGCCATGCCGCGTCCTGCAGCAGCGCGCGTCCGATTGCTACCAGATCGAATTCTCCTCGTCCCAGTCGCGCTAGCAGGTCGTCCAGCGGAGCGGATTGCGCGTCCTTGCCCGCAAACGAGTCGTAGACGTCGCTTCGAAGTCCAACCGATCCCACCGTGATGGTTGTGACGCCCGTGACTTTTTTTGCCCATCCCGCCAGGTTCAAGGTTGCGTCCACTTCGGGAAACGCGGGCTGCCAGTAGGCTGGCTGCGAGAGGTGGAAAGCATCCGCGCCAGCATTCACAAGCAGGCCAAGCCACTCTTCGAGCGCTGCTGGCGTCCCCGCGAGCCGCGCGCGGAAGTCCTTCGGCTTCCATTGCGAGAGGCGAAGAATCACTGGAAACCCTGGCGTTACCACCGATCTGATCGCCTTCAGCACCTCCACAGCGAACCGTGAACGTTCGAGGAGCGTCGATCCGCCATATCCGTCGCTGCGCTGATTGAGATCCTCAGAGAAAAATTGGTTGATCAGGTAGCCATGTCCGCCGTGCAGTTCGACGCCGTCAAAGCCGAGTCGCTCTGCATCCGCTGCGGCCCGGGCAAATGCGTCAATTGTGTCCGCGACGTCTGACTTGCTCATCGGCTCGGCCAAGCGTTCACCGGTTATAGATAAACCCGAGGGGCTCTCGTAGCGATGAGCGGGCAATGCCACCCGCTCACCCGCTCCATTCGAAGGCT
>NZ_JFHE01000119.1 GCF_000698555.1 Caballeronia grimmiae
TTGATCAATTCACGCCGAAGGAGGGATGGCCTGACTTGGGCGAAGATCGATTCGTACAGGTCGATGCCCAGACGAAGAAGAAGATCTACGCAAAGATTGAATCCTTCTCTGCCAATGCGCCGATAGTTGCTAAGACTCTATCGCCGGGAGAAATTCATATCTTCCGCGTAATTCAACTAAATAAACCCAAGTGGACGAAGAGCGGAGAATACTGGTTGCCCAACATGCCCCAAAACGGCACGGAATGGCGCGAACGCTGGGCCGTATTATATGCATGGAACAGCAACGGCGGCTTTGTGGAGCTAGCACGAATTCCGTCCGCCGATGAACTCTCTAGGCTCGGTATTCACGTTCCTCAGGACTGGTCCGGCTTACGCGCGTGGAGCGGGCTAGTGTCAAGTCAGTTCGACGAGAAACTCGGACGTTATTGGGCGGGAGGAGCCACGCAGCTATTCATTGATTTCAAACATCCTCACAACGCGGTTCTTCTCGACTATGTGCAGGCGCTTGCCGCTAAGCGAACGGGATGGACCGACGTAAACGTCGCTGCTATCTTGAAGGCTGTCGTTACGCCAATGGAACAAAACGAAACTGCGCCAAAGACAATGCTGCAGGGATATACGTCGATCACCCCATCTCCTGAGGATGAACGTGCGCGCGCAGACGTTGTCTCGGATCACTAAGGAAACCTGCTATGCCGACTGATTTCTTAATAGCGGGTAAGAATGACGACGAAGCACGCGATCGCTCGTTTTACCTGCTCAAGAAGTACACCAGCGCCACTTTAATGCGACGTGCCATTGATCTCTATCGCGAGTTTCTGCACGACTTTGAACGAGAGATCAAACGTCCCGAGCTTGCGAGCAATAGCATGCAAAGCTCGTATCATAAAGACGTGCTGTATTTTCTCCGATATTTGCGGCCGATGGAGTACGCAGAGCCATTAATTGCGAACTCTCATCGAAGAACCGAAGCGTTCGCGCTGTTACGTGAGGCGGTCGACTTCTCTGCTTTCATGTGGGGACGTCGCTACCAAGAATGGGGGGCGAGTGAGCCGGGCTCTCCATTCTATGCACTCGGTTATCGTTATTTGCCTTGGGAATCGATCGATGTCTTCGGGAAGGCGCAGCAATCTGCCGTACTGATATCGCTGATGTCTACCACCCTTTGCCTTGATGGAACGAAACAAGGAGTGGCCTATTTGGGCAGTGGGCGCAACGCGCGAAGCGTGATGCGCTGGACCTATGAATCCATCTTCTTTGACTCACTACCACTGAACGGAATCCCGCCGCTTTGGTTTCCACCGCACTTGCCTTCCTGCCCCCCAC
>NZ_JFHE01000120.1 GCF_000698555.1 Caballeronia grimmiae
CGATACTAGCTACGTTAAAGCAGATTATTAGGGGCGGTGATGGCGGGCGATCTTTTCGATGACGGTTGGCAGACGTGGACGCCGAGCCAAGCGAAGTCGATGTTTATGGCGGGTTTGGTGGACGACTTTTTTTGCACGCGTGTCCAGGACCACTGGTGCCTGATCTTCATGGTTGTGGGCGGCAAGGACAAGGAGCGGTTCTTCGCGCTACGTGGTGCGCGTGAGCAGGACAAGCGCAAGTATCGGCGCTTCAAGTCGCTCGATGCGGCCGTGAATGCTGCTAGCGAAGTGGGCTTTGATTGCCGCTCTATAGGGCCGCACAACATCACGGCCAAGCCGATCAAGCGCGCTTACGACGAGTTGGCTGAGAGGATGGGTGATCTGCTTCGCAACGAACGCAAACCCCGTCAAGGTCGCCCGCAGGGCGGCGAAGCGCAACCTTGACGGCCACAGGAGAAATACGCTCCTCGACAGAGGGGAGGGGTTGGAAACCCCACCCCTCTGCCGAGCGGCGAGCGATTTGATTTTGATTTGCAGCGGGATCGGTGGGACCCAAAGGTAAAAGCTTTTTTTTGCGCAGGCCGTGCAGGGCGGCGCAAAAGGAAAAGGCCCGGTGTGCAGCCGGGCCTTTGGGTTCCGAATTCAACCGGCTGGGAGCCAATAAGAACACGGAGATTGAGAGTTGACGGTAGGTCAATTTGAGCTTTTTGTCAACAGCGGCGAGGCGAAACCGCGCGCGCCCGCAGGGCGCGAGGACGCGCGCGGTTGCGGCGAAGCCGCCCTCGGTAAACTAACGAAATTTGCCGACAAACAGTCGGAGGTCCGCTGGACCGCGCCCGATCCTGAAACAGGGGAAGTGCTCCGGGTTCGTAATGTCGAGGGCCGGGACGGTTCCAATCGTGTGGAGTTGGTGACATACGATCAGGATCATGCCGACCTTGAACGTTGGTTGATGAAGCAAACTGCTCGGAGGCTGCTGTTTAAAGTCGAAGAGCGGGAAAAACGAAAGCGAGTTCCTTACTCGCAGCTCGTGTTAGCGCCATCGAACGGCGCGCCCTACCTGATTCACAACGGGCGGGAGGGTTTCAAGATCGAGCCTGTGCCTGGAGGAAAGAAGAAGGGCGCAGTGTTCCGTGTCATCAATTGCAGTCGCGACAAGATTAGGCGTTCCGATCTGGCTGAGGTTTGGTACTCGGATAAAAGCCAACGCGCTAGCTTTCATAAGCTAGGTGTCTGTGGCTCGGTGTGGACG
>NZ_JFHE01000121.1 GCF_000698555.1 Caballeronia grimmiae
GAAGGACACTTCTGTCTTTGCACAGCCTAAACAGCGCAGCACATGTCCGCCCAGTGCCGCTGTGCGGCACCGTTCGATGGCCGACATGACCTTCAGCTGCCCCAGGCTCAGGCGTGTGTTGGCTCGCCACGCTGGCCCGTGGCTGCGGAAGATGTCCGCAACCTCCAGCATGAGGTGTTACAGCGCTCGGGCCTACTCGGAAGGCAGACGGTCCAGCGGACTGGTGACCTCGTGTAGCAGATCGGTGGCCACCTGGACGTAGAGCGCGGTGTTCTCGAGCTTGGCGTGGCCGAGCAGCACCTGGATCACACGAATATCGACCTTCTGTTCGAGCAGGTGGGTGGCGAAGCTGTGACGCAGGGTATGCATGGATACGCGCTTGTCGATGTTCGCGGCCTCGGCGGCGGCATGAATGGCGCGGTTCAGTTGCCGCGTGCTCAGCTGATCGAGCGGATCGAGTCCGGGAAACAGCCACCCACCATCGAGCATCTTGCCCTGTGTACGGGCCACGCGCCACCACACACGCAGGCGCTCGAGCAGCACCGGCGAGAGCATTGCGTAGCGGTCACGGCGGCCCTTACCCTGCTCGATACGCAATGTCATGCGTTCGCTGTCGACGTCGGTGACCTTCAGCGCTACCACTTCGCTGGCGCGTAGCCCCGCGCCGTACGCCACCGACAGCGCGGTCTGGTGCTTCAGGTTACCGGCGGCCTCGATGAGCCGCCGCACTTCGTCGCGGCTGAGCACGATGGGCAATACGCGGGGCACGCGCACGGGTTGCATCCTGACCATCAGCTCGGGCCGGTCGAGCGTGACTGTGAAGAAGAACTTCAGGCCGGTAATCGCGTGGTTCAGCGAAACGGCCGATGTGCCGTGGTCGACCAGATAGAGCTGGTAGCGCCGCAGGTCCTCGACGGTGGCCGTGTCAGGTGAGCGCCCGAGAAAACGGGCGAACTCACGCACGATGTGCAGGTAGATGTCCTGGGTCTTGGGGGCAAGCTGGCGCATGCGCATGTCGTCAATCATGCGCTGGCGCAGCGGACTGACGTTTGACTGTGAGGAGGTCATGATTCGGCTCCTGCTGGAGAACGAGGCGGATTGCCTCATTCGCCAACATACGGAACCACGATGCCGGCCTCTCCCTGCCCACCGAAGTCTGACCGTAGCCCCTACCGCGCGAGCGGTTTAGTCCGTCG
>NZ_JFHE01000122.1 GCF_000698555.1 Caballeronia grimmiae
TTACTCGATAATCTTAGCAACGACACCTGCGCCGACGGTACGGCCGCCTTCACGGATAGCGAAGCGCAGACCTTCTTCCATGGCGATCGGGGCGATCAGCTTGACCGTGATCGACACGTTGTCGCCCGGCATCACCATTTCCTTGTCCTTCGGCAGCTCGATCGAGCCCGTCACGTCCGTCGTACGGAAGTAGAACTGCGGACGGTAGTTGTTGAAGAACGGCGTGTGGCGGCCGCCTTCGTCCTTGCTCAGCACGTACACTTCTGCGGTGAAGTGCGTATGCGGGGTGATCGAACCCGGCTTGGCCAGCACCTGGCCACGCTCGACGTCCTCACGCTTCGTGCCGCGCAGCAGGATACCGACGTTGTCGCCTGCCTGACCTTGGTCGAGCAGCTTGCGGAACATTTCCACGCCCGTGCAAGTGGTCTTGACCGTCGGCTTGATACCGACGATTTCGATTTCCTCGCCGACCTTCACCACGCCGCGCTCGACGCGACCCGTCACCACCGTGCCGCGACCCGAGATCGAGAACACGTCTTCCACCGGCATCAGGAACGAACCGTCAACTGCGCGTTCCGGCGTCGGGATGTACGTGTCCAGCGCGTCGGCCAGGTTCATGATCGCCACTTCGCCCAGCTCGCCCGTGTCGCCTTCCAGCGCCAGCTTGGCCGAACCCTTGATGATCGGCGTGTCGTCGCCCGGGAAGTCGTACTTCGACAGAAGTTCGCGCACTTCCATTTCGACCAGCTCGAGCAGTTCGGCGTCGTCGACCATGTCGCACTTGTTCAGGAACACGATGATGTACGGCACACCGACCTGACGCGCCAGCAGGATGTGCTCACGCGTTTGCGGCATCGGGCCGTCAGCGGCCGAGCACACCAGGATTGCGCCGTCCATCTGCGCCGCGCCCGTGATCATGTTCTTCACGTAGTCAGCGTGGCCCGGGCAGTCGACGTGTGCGTAGTGGCGGTTAGCCGTTTCGTACTCGACGTGCGCGGTGTTGATGGTGATACCACGTGCCTTTTCTTCCGGCGCTGCATCGATCTGGTCGTATGCCTTCGCTTCGCCGCCGAACTTCTTGGTCAACACCGTCGTGATCGCTGCCGTCAGCGTGGTCTTGCCGTGGTCAACGTGACCGATCGTGCCCACGTTCACGTGCGGCTTGGTCCGCTCGAATTTACCTTT
>NZ_JFHE01000123.1 GCF_000698555.1 Caballeronia grimmiae
GACGCTCGACCGCCAGCGCGACGCCCATGCCGCCGCCGATGCACAGCGACGCCAGGCCCTTCTTCGCATCGCGCTTCTGCATCTCATGCAGCAGCGTGACCAGAATGCGGCAGCCCGATGCGCCGATCGGATGACCGATCGCAATCGCCCCGCCGTTCACGTTGATCTTCGACTGGTCCCAGCCCATCTGCTTATGCACGGCCAGCGCCTGCGCCGCGAACGCCTCGTTGATCTCCATCAGGTCCAGATCGTTCACGCCCCAGCCCGCGCGCTCCAGACAGCGCCTCGAGGCCGGCACCGGACCCATGCCCATCACCTTCGGATCGACGCCCGCGTTCGCGTACGCCTTGATGCGCGCCAGCGGCGTCAAGCCCAGCGCCTCGGCCTTCTTCGCCGACATCACGACGACCGCCGCCGCGCCATCGTTGATGCCCGACGCGTTCGCCGCCGTCACCGTGCCTTCCTTCGAGAACGCCGGCTTGAGGCCGGCGAGCGCCTCGGCCGTCACGCCGTGACGCACGAACTCGTCGGTGGCGAACTGCAGCGGCTCGCCCTTGCGCTGCGGAATTGCGATCGGCACGATCTCGTCGTTGAAACGGCCGGCCTTCTGCGCGGCTTCCGCCTTGTTCTGCGACAGCGCCGCGAACCTGTCCTGTTCCTCACGCGAGATGCCGTACTCGCGCGCGACGTTTTCCGCCGTCGTGCCCATGTGATAGTTGTTGTACACGTCCCAGAGGCCATCGACGACCATCGAGTCGATGAGCTTCGCATCGCCCATGCGGAAGCCGTCGCGCGAACCCGGCAGCACGTGCGGCGCGGCGCTCATGTTCTCCTGACCGCCCGCGACGACGATCTCGGCATCGCCCGCGATGATCGCGTTGGCCGCCAGCATCACCGCTTTCAGGCCCGAGCCGCAGACCTTGTTGATCGTCATGCCGGGAACCATTTCGGGCAGGCCGGCCTTGATCACCGACTGACGCGCCGGATTCTGACCCGAGCCCGCCGTCAACACCTGACCCATGATGACTTCGCTCACCTGCTCCGGCTTCACGCCCGCGCGCTCCAGCACCGCGCGAATCACCGTTGCACCCAGATCCGGCGCCGCAATCTTCGCGAGCGAACCGCCGAACTTGCCAACCGCCGTACGCGCGGCCGATACGATCACTACGTCAG
>NZ_JFHE01000124.1 GCF_000698555.1 Caballeronia grimmiae
CTGAGGGTGGATAGTCCGTCGAATTATCAGAATTACGGCGCGGCTCAGTCGGGTTCGGTCGATGGGGAACGCGTCACGACGTTTTCAGGGGCCAAGGGCACGAGCTCGTCCCCTGTCGGGGGATCGAAATGAAGAAGCTGCTCATGCTGGCGATGCTGGCGTTCTCTTTGTCCTCGGCTGCTGCCGTGCCGGCGGTGCCTCCAATCCCGACTGTGCCGGCGCTTACGGAGCCGTTGCCGCCACCGTTGCCGCTGTCTCCGGGGGCGCAAGTCGCGGCGATTAGCCCGCTGAGGATGGGCAATGCGAAGAAGGTGGATCTGCGGTTCGTGAACGTCGCTCAGGTGGTGGATCTGATCTACGCGGAAATGCTCCAGACGCCGTATGTGATCGAGCCGGAGGTGCTGGCCGATACGCGTAACGTGTCGTTTCGGTTCGACCGTACAAAGGGCGACATTCGGGATGGTCTGTCGAACTTCCTAGATTCGTTGGGCTTTGGCGTGACGACGAAAGACGGCGTGGATTACGTGTTCAAGCGGAAGGAAGTCAAGGAGACTGAGCACGAGCCGGAGCGCGATGTCTTCGTGTACACGCCGCAATATCGAAGCGCGGACTACTTGTCTCGGTTGGTTCAGCCGCTCGTGTCCGGTTCGTTTACGACTAACCGGGCCATTGCTGCGCCTGCTGGTTCGCGTGCTACCGGGAACGTTCCGCCTTCGTCTGCGGCGGCCATGGTCGATCAAAGCTCGGATGTGATGGTGTTCCTGGGCACGGCCCGCGAGATTGCGATGCTGAAAAAGGTTTTGCCGAAGGTCGATGTGGCGACGGGCGAAGTGGCGATTCGTGCGTGGGTCTATGAGGTCAGCGTCGACAACGAGAAGACGACTGGCTTTCAGTTGGCTGCAAGCATCCTCGGTGGGCGTCTTGGTGTCTCGTTGGGTGCCGGAACTGTCGATCCGAATGCGAACGCGCTACGGCTGCATACGGGCTTTCTCGATGCTGCTATCGCGGCGCTTGATTCGGATTCGCGGTTCCATGTTGTCACGTCGCCTAATCTTCGTGTGGCCTCGGGCAAGCATGGCCGTTTGAACG
>NZ_JFHE01000125.1 GCF_000698555.1 Caballeronia grimmiae
CAAGGACGTGATCAAGTCGGGCGGCGAGTGGATCAGTTCGATCGACCTGGAGAACATCGCGGTGTCGCATCCGCAGGTGGCGGAGGCGGCGTGCATCGCGTGTTCGCATCCGAAGTGGACGGAGCGGCCGATGATCGTCGCGGTGCGCCGCCCCGGTGCAACGCTCACGCGCGAGGAACTGCTCGCGTTTTACGAAGGCAAGGTCGCGAAGTGGTGGATTCCCGATGACGTCGTGTTCGCCGACGAGTTGCCGCATACGGCGACCGGCAAGCTGCAGAAGGTGCGGCTGCGCGAGTTGTATCGGGAGCACGTGCTGCCGGGGGTGGAGGAGAGGACGGTCTAGCCGTCTTAGTCCCGCCGGGCAGGGTTGGTCGGATTAAGTCACTAGCGAAAGCCAATACTTTGCAGCGACCATGCTGGCCTCTTTGCGACAGTCGAGAGGCCGCTTTGTCGTTCGCCCCAATACGGCCGCTTCAGCCACATCGCAGGTAGGCGAATCTGTTCTGGCGAAGCCTCAACGAGCCGATCCATGTGAGTGTGCAGGACGCAGGCACGTTCGACGCGGCCCGCCACTACTGCTTCGCCACCGGAAGTCATCTCACCGACGTACTCTCGGCGATTGCCTGAGCGATGGAGGCGGCGCGGGCGGCATTCCTAACGCATGGTCAGACCGTGTTTTGTAAATTGCGGCTCAATCGCCCACAATGCCTCATCGGCGCAACACACAGGAGCGATACATGCCCGTGCAGTACACCATCCGCGACAACGTCGCCGTCATCACGCTCGATAACCCGCCCGTCAACGGGCTCGGGCATTCGACGCGCCTTGGCATCGTCGAAGGCGTCGAGCGGGCGCGCGACGATGCGAACGTGGCGGCCGTCGTCATTATCGGCGCGGGCAAGGCGTTCTCGGGCGGCGCCGACATCACCGAATTCAACACGCCCAAAGCCACTCAGGAACCGACGCTCGCCACCGTCATAAAGGCCGTCGAGAACAGCGAAAAACCGGTGATCGCCGCGATCCACGCCATCGCGATGGGCGGCGGCCTCGAACTCGCGCT
>NZ_JFHE01000126.1 GCF_000698555.1 Caballeronia grimmiae
CTGTATGGATGTACAGTACTTTACATCGAAAACTGCAACGTGGAATTGCGCCCTTTTTAGCGGCCTCGGGCGCGCGAGCGACTATGCTCATACCCATTGCTTGCCTTGAGGGGGCGCGAAGACCGTCAGGGAGCGCTGTCGGGCTTGGCCGCAGCACGGTGGCAGGAGATTTAAAAGAAAACCTGCCGTGAGAGATCCCACACGGCGGGCTATTTCCACGTCCTGAGAGGGGCGACCCGCAACAGATGCCTCATATCAGTCATCCCAATGCCCAGCCCGGAGCGGGGTCCGCTGGACTTTCGCCGAACCGAGGAACCGCTGTTGATTATTGCGTCGTCGTCGGCACGTGCCATTGAGGAGCCCCGCCTCGCATCGACCGAGACAAGGGTCACAGACAAGCAGAGAAAGGAACCACGTGCCGTATGGCTGAATCAGATATCAACGAAGTGTCGGAAGCGCGCGCGGAGCTGCTGTGCTATCTAGTCGCGACCCTTGCCGCCTCACACTCGCTCACGCACGAGTGGCGGATTGATCATGTGGTGGAAAGCTGCCGCATCTGGCTTCGACGCAATAGCCTCTGGATGGATTGGCTCGAACGCGTGCGATTTGGACAGCTGGCGCTCAAGCTCGCCAAACGAGAGTTGAAAGGCGCGGGCATCGCCGTACGTCAGTCGAACGTTCAGGCGCTGTTCACCGGCGACATGCAACTGAACTACTCGTGCACCGTCATCAAAAAGATGCTGGCGTTGTGCAGGGACGCGCTCTGAGGACGACTGCCGAGCGCCATAACCGTGATAAGGAAGGAAACGCATGTATTACTCCGCGCAGATCCAAGCCGATTATCGTCGCTATGTGAAGAAGTTCGGCGCGCAGATGGATATCCGCGAGTTTGCGCGATTGTTCTGGGAGTGCGCTGAGGGGAGAAAGGCCAAGATCCCGAAGGCGATGGAAGACG
>NZ_JFHE01000127.1 GCF_000698555.1 Caballeronia grimmiae
AATTGAAATATGGCAGGCGAAGTCATCAACAAGAACCCGGCAGAAAACAGGATCGGGGCGATTGAAGTCGGCAAGCGAATCTGGGACGGCGCCGTCGCGTCAAGCAAGTGGCTTGGCGGCGCGTTGTCCGGTGAATTCAACAAGCAACAGGCGATCGGACAAATCGTCTTCGACGCCGTGCTTAGCATGTTCCCCATTGCCGGTGAGATCACGGCTGCGCGGGATGGCGTGGCGATCTGCGTCGACATGTGCGAGGACCAACAGAAGTTGTATGACCGCTGGCAGTGGATCAAGCTGGTTCTGTGCGTCATCGCCGTCATACCGGCCCTGGGCGGGATCCTGAAGGGCGTCGGCAAGCTCGTGATTCGCGCCCTGGACAAGAGCGAGGATCTCGCCAAACTTGCCGCCGATGTGATCATGTTCCTCAACCGCATGGGGCACGGCAACGCCTACAAGTGGTTGCGCGAACTCGATTTCACTCGATACCAAAGCAAGGTACTCGCCGCAGTAGGTGAACTGATCGACCGTTTGACGCGGGCCTGTCAGTACATTGTGAAAACCATGGGCGGCGTGTTGCCGCCGCATGTGGTTCAGTATCTTTCAGCGCTTCCACCGAAGCTCAAGGAGATCAGGAAGGCGGCTGACCGGATGGTGCCGCAGGCGTTGAAGGACTTGAATGACTGCCTCTTTCGCGTTCGCGCGCATCTGGTCGAAGGCACTTGGGCCGACGTTACCGTCGGCGCGGGGAAAGTGACCACGCGTGAAGCGGAAGGACGCATGGCGGCGGCTGCGAGCGATGCGGGCAAGATACCGCATCCGAAGGCCACCGTTGATCAATTCA
>NZ_JFHE01000128.1 GCF_000698555.1 Caballeronia grimmiae
CGGCGTCACGCAGCCCAGCGAGCCAAGCGTTCGATGTACTCTTGATATCTAAGGATAGCGAATGAAAATGATGGAACAGGAACTGTCTCGACGCGACATGCTGAAGGTCGCCGGTGCGGCGGCGATTGCGACCACTCTCGGGAACCATGAAGTCTTTGCCGCAACGAAATCGCCGGCCGCACTGTTCTCGACTGAGGTAGGTACCGGAAAGAACGTCATGTTCCTCCACGGCTGGACTTGCGATTCGCATGACTGGAGCTGGCAACTGCCGTTCTTCGAAAACAGGTATCGCGTCGTCGCTGTCGATCTGCGCGGGCATGGCAGATCGCAGCTGATGCCGCCTGGCGCTTATACGCCCGCCGACTATGTCGCGGATATCGAGGCATTCATCGCGACAAGGTATCCCGGACAGAAGTTCGTTCTCGTCGGGCATTCGATGGGTGGCCAAATCGCAGCCCGGGTCGCCGCGAAGCGCCCAGATCTGGTCAGCGCGGTGGTGTCCGTCGATGGCGCGCTCGGTTTTTCCGGCGCCGCGGCTGAACTTTTTGCGAAAACGACCCATGACTTGAATGCGAGCGATCCCGGCATCGTGGTTCCGGCCTTGTTCCAGCTTGTCTATGACCGCATCACTGAGCCGGCATTCAAGCGTTGGCACGCAAGGCGCGTCCAGGGCATGCCAGTGCATGTCGTGCGCGAGTCGTTCGGTCCGCTGTTTTTTGGCGACGATCAGGTCGGCATTGAAGAAGGGAGCGCAACGTTGTGCAAGAGCCTTACCGTTCCCTTCTATCAGATGTGCCGCGACCCCGAGCAGGCAAACCGC
>NZ_JFHE01000129.1 GCF_000698555.1 Caballeronia grimmiae
TCGCGTACCTGTCACGCTATACACATCGCGTGGCCATCTCCAACCAGCGCTTGCTCGCCTTCGACGAGCGTGGCGTGAGCTTCCGTTGGAAGGACTACCGCGAGAACGGTCGTACCCGCCACAAGGTCATGACGCTCGAGCCCGGCGAATTCATGCGCCGCTTCCTGCTCCATGTGTTGCCTACCGGCTTCCATCGAATTCGCCACTATGGACTGCTCGCCAACCCGGTGCGCCGCGTGAACCTGGCAAAGATTCGCACGCTGCTCGGCCTTGCGCCCAAACTCAGCTCATCACCGCACGAAGCGGCCGTCGTTGATCAACCAACCTTCATCTGTCGACACTGCGGCGCGCCGATGCTCGTCATCGACATTCTGACGCGCACCGTACCAATTCGCGCTCCACCGGAGAGAACACGGCAATGACTGTCTCGCTCCTGTCTACCGCTCAATCGTCGGCTTTGCGTCAACGCGGCCGAAGAGTGGACGGTTGTGCCTTCGACTTCATACACACCTGTATTGCCGGATTCCGAACTCCCAAGCGAACGCCCCATCGCCTCCAGTCCCGCATCGACGTCTCTTCCAGTGCTCGCATCGCTCGACGTCGACCTGCAACACACGCCGGACGGACTGATCAATCACCATAGCGAAGACGCTGGCCGCATCGGACCACTCCGCGGTTTCCTTCCTCGAGGTTTATTCAACGCCTGCCCACACGCGTGGTCGTTGGCTCGTACGCCTTTGGTCGAGGGCAGGCGTCGAACAAACCTAAACGG
>NZ_JFHE01000130.1 GCF_000698555.1 Caballeronia grimmiae
ACGGCTTGAAGCTCGAGCCCGGCTGACGCCAGGCCTGCGTCACGTGATTGAACTTGTTCTTGTTGAAATCGAAACCGCCGACGAGCGCGCGAATCGCGCCGTCTTGCGGCGTCATCGACACGAGCGCGCCTTCCACTTGCGGCAATTGCGCGATTTGCCAGTTGCCCTTCGCATCCTTCGTCAGGCGAACGATGGAACCCGGCTTGATCGCAAGCGCCTTCGACGCGTTGCTGCGCAGCGCCGCCGCCACGAAGCGCAAGGCGTCGCCGGAGATCGTTGCGGTCTCGCCGCCGACGAACTGCGCCGTCACCTGCTTCGGCGTCGCCGACGTGACGACGGCCGCGACGAGATCGCCGTTATCCGGATGATCGACGAGCGCGTCTTCGATCGATTCGGCGCGATCATCGGCTGCGGCCGGCAGGTCGATATGCCCTTCCGGCCCGCGATACCCGTGACGTCGCTCGTAGTCCATCACGCCCTTGCGCACGGCGCGATAAGCGGCGTCCTGATCGGTGGAACTGATCGTCGTCGTAACGGTGAGGCCGCGCGTGTAGGTCTCTTCCTTGTACTGCGCGTACATCATCTGCCGCACCATTTCCGCAACGTATTCGGCATGCACGCCGTACTCCGTCCCGGACGACTTCGTGTGAAGCTCTTCGGCGATGGCCTGATCGTACTGATCGCGCGTGATGTAGTTGAGATCCAGCATGCGCTTCAGGATGTACTGCTGCCGCACCTTCGCGCGCTTCGGATTCACGACCGGGTT
>NZ_JFHE01000131.1 GCF_000698555.1 Caballeronia grimmiae
CACTCCCTGAATTCATAGAATAAGCGCAACGCTTGAAACGAGAGGCAGAGAGCCAGCCACCGGTAGAATCCAGGCTCTCACACCGAAGGATTCAAGCGCAGATGACTACGCATTACCGGCAGCTGACTCAGGGACAACGTTACCAGATTGAGGCTGGCTTGAGCGCCGCAGAGAGCCAGGCGAGCATT
This sequence comes from Caballeronia grimmiae, assembly GCF_000698555.1. Taxonomy (GTDB): domain Bacteria; phylum Pseudomonadota; class Gammaproteobacteria; order Burkholderiales; family Burkholderiaceae; genus Caballeronia; species Caballeronia grimmiae. The sequence continues at coordinate 189 of NZ_JFHE01000131.1, forward strand.
GCAAAGCGGGTCGGCGTGCATCCCTCGACGATCAGTCGCGAGGTTCGCCGCAACAGCACCCAGAATATCTACAAGGCTGTTTCTGCGGCCCATGAAAGTGATGCTCGTCGAGCGGGTGCGCGCAAGTTTTGCAAGCCGGCGACATGGCTCAGCCATCATCTCCCGGTGTGGCTCAAGCATGGCATGAGTCCGGAGCAGATCGCCCAGCGGTTGAAGCAGGAGCAGCCAAGCCGGGCGGTCAGCCATGAGTGGATTTATCGGTTCATTGCCGCCGAACAGCGCGCCGGTGGTGAGCTTTATACCTATCTGCGACATCGCCGAAAGCGCTACCGGAAACGCTATGGAAGCCACGATCGGCGCGGGCAGCTGCGTAATCGCGTGTCAATCAGTGAACGCCCAGCCGAGGTCGAAAGCCGCGAGCGCCTGGGGGACTGGGAGGGCGATACGGTACATGGACTGGGCGGTAACCTGGTGACCCTGGTTGATCGCAAAAGCGGCTATCTGAGCGCCTATCCGGTCAAGCGCAGAACGCGCCGGCAGGTAACGCGGGCGATCAATCTGATGCTTCAGGGCCAT
>NZ_JFHE01000132.1 GCF_000698555.1 Caballeronia grimmiae
GCAAGACCGGCTTCTGGCTGGAAGAACTCGCCGCGCCTTACTACACGTTCAAGGATGCAGGCGCTGAGATCGTGCTGGCTTCGCCGCGAGGCGGTCAGCCGCCGCTCGACCCGAAAAGCAACGAGCCGTCGAATCAGACGGACATGACCAGGCGCTTTGAACGAGACGCAGCGGCCAAGGCGCAACTCGCAGCGACGGTGCGCCTTGACAGCATCTCGCAGGCGGACTTCGACACGGTGTTCTATCCCGGTGGTCATGGCCCGCTGTGGGATCTTGCCGAGGACGCAAACTCGATCGCGCTGATCGAGTCGTTCGTTGCTGCCGGCAAGCCTGTGGCGCTGGTATGTCATGCGCCGGGCGTGCTGCGGCACGTGACCGCGCCGAACGGCAAGCCGCTCGTCGACGGCAAGAAAGTCACTGGCTTCGCGAATTCCGAAGAGGCAGCGGTCGGCCTGACGGACGTCGTGCCGTTCCTGGTGGAAGACGAACTGAAGGCGAAGGGCGGCATCTACTCGAAGGGCGACGACTGGGCGCCGTACGTAGTTACGGACGGGCTGCTGATCACTGGACAAAACCCGGCTTCGTCGTCTTCCGCTGCCGCGACCTTGATGAAGCACCCAGCGCTCGCCGCGCAATAAGGGGCAGCGTATGCGCTGACTCGCGTTGCCTTCGGGTGAGCGCGCGACAACTCAGGCCGCGAACTCTCGCACTTCGGTGTGCGCGAGTTCACCAACGCTCAGGCGGTGTG
>NZ_JFHE01000133.1 GCF_000698555.1 Caballeronia grimmiae
CTCGGGCCGCTTTTCGACACCGGTGTAGCCTGCATCGGCGCAGACCACGTTTTCGTCGCCATGCAGCAATTTGTCCACCTGGGTGACATCCGCCACATTGGCCGCCGTGCCCACTACGCTGTGCACCAGACCCGATTCGTCATCGGCGCCGATGTGGGCCTTCATGCCAAAATAATACTGGTTTCCCTTCTTGGTCTGGTGCATTTCCGGGTCGCGCTTGCCGTCCTTGTTCTTGGTCGAACTGGGCGCATTGATCAGCGTTGCATCGACGATGGTGCCCTGGCGCAGCGACAGGCCGCGGTCGCCCAGATAGCCATTGATGACAGCGAGGATGCCGGCCGCCAGCTCGTGTTTCTCCAGCAAGCGGCGGAAGTTGAGAATGGTGGTTTCGTCGGGGATGCGCTCCAGGTTCAGCCCGGCAAACTGGCGCAGGATCGTGGTTTCGTACAGCGCTTCCTCCATCGCTGGATCGCTGTAGCCGAACCAGTTCTGCAGCAGATGCACACGCAGCATCGCCATCAACGGGTAGGCCGGACGGCCACCTTCACCTTTCGGATAATGTGGCTCGATCAAAGCAATCAAGCCCTTCCACGGCACCACCCGATCCATCTCGATCAGGAACAACTCCTTGCGGGTTTGCTTGCGCTTGCCAGCGTACTCGGCGTCGGCGAAGGTCATCTGCTTCATCGGGAAACTCGGTGGGTGGGGTCGCGGTATTTTGCCAAATCAGAAAGTCTTTTT
>NZ_JFHE01000134.1 GCF_000698555.1 Caballeronia grimmiae
CGCAACTGCATGTGCATGCTCTCAATCGCATTAGCGTGCGCGAGATTCAGGGCCAATTGCTTGAGTTCTGCGGACTGCAGGTCTCGTCCGATCTGATTTCGACGGTCACCGACGAGGTCCTGGCCGATGCCGAGCAGTGGCAGCAGCGCCCGAACAAATAACGTTGGCCACGATTGAAAGGAAAGTTCTTTTCTGCAAAGTATCTCCCTATTCTGGCGCGTATCGCGATTTTTTCAGGAAGCTATCAAACGCTAGTGCCGTTGCTAGCCGACCACTCGTTTCATGACGTCTCTAAAAATACTGGAATCTTTTTTGGCTGCTAAGGACGACGGTCGCGCCGGAACGAGGAAAATAGTATTCTTACAGACCCCAGCCGCTTCGTTGGCCCAGGCTCACGAATTCTCTCCAAATGAGTTCGCCATCCGTCTGTCTTAAGTCGCCTGCGTTCTTTCCAATCGTTGAAGAGGTCGGATGGGCCAGCTTGACTGTGTCATCTGATTTGGCGAGAAAGTATCCATCCTCGCCGTAACGCGTGCTCTCTGTCTGCTTCAGCACTTTTGCTTTTGCTCGCTGCTCAAACCCGATACCACCTTGACCTGCTCCGCCACCGTCATGCTGTGAAGCGACTCCGTCAGATGCTGCGGTTCAGCCGCGTGGGCCGTGACAAGCGACTCTCGCAAATCCATGGCGGACCGCCAGTCATTGGAGTCGGTTCACCATAGCCACCGACAAGCATTT
>NZ_JFHE01000135.1 GCF_000698555.1 Caballeronia grimmiae
GTGCATCCGCTGCGGCCCGCGCGAATGCGTCGATAGTGTCCGCGACGGCTGACTCGCTCATCGGCTGAGCCACGCGTTCGCCGGTTAGGGAGAGACCCGAGGGGCTCTCGTAGCGATGAGCGGACAAAGCCACCCGCTCACCCGCTCCATTCGAAGGCTTGTTACCCACGTGCCATAGTTGCGGCGCAATGCGTCCTCCAGCCGCGTGGACCTCGTCAACCACGTTCTTCCAGCCGGCCAGCGCCGCCTCGCGATGAAAGCGCGGGACGTTCGGATCGTCGAGCGCGCCCGCGCGACCAACACCGGTTCCCTCGGTGATGATGAGGCCGACACCGTGCGACGCACGTCGCCGATAGTACGCGGCGACGTCGGCGGTCGGTATGCCCCCTGGGGAGAAGGACCGCGTCATCGGAGCCATGACTACCCGGTTAGGTACGGTGAGGGCATTGAGTTGATAAGGGCTGAGCAGGATGTCGAGATCGGGCATCAGGTTTTCCGGATTGCGGTTGGCAAAAGGCCGTTGGTTATTGTGTGTCGATCCATGCGCTAATCGCCGCGTTCACGTCGTCCGCGCGATCCTGCATGATCCAATGGCCTG
>NZ_JFHE01000136.1 GCF_000698555.1 Caballeronia grimmiae
TGCTCATTACGACGGAGACGCGCAGTGGCGCAGGGGCGGCGGCGAAGGATTCGAGCGAGACGGCAGACCGTCTGGACAAGGCTCAGCAGTTGCATGATGCGCTCAGCCGAATCGCTCAGGAAAACGAGGCGCAGGACGCGAACGGCCATCAATCCGACATCGTCGAGACAATCGCATCCCAGAACAAAGACATTCGAGGCGTCAGTACGAGCGACGAAAACGCGTTCCCGCAATTGGCCGAACCGCACCTTGTACTCGACGGCAAGGCGGGTATCGAGATCACCACGCCTGCATCCATTCATATGGCCGCGCAGCAGGCGGCGATTACAACGGAAGGGCATGTTGGCATTGCGAGCGGTCGCAGCTTGTTTGCAACCGTACGCGACACCATCCGTTTATTCGCGCAGACCGGACCAATGCATCTTGTCTCGGCCGCGGGCGACATCGTCTTGAATGCGCTGACCAAGTCAATCTTGATGCGCGCGCAAAAGCAGATTCTGCTTGAGAGCGACGAAATCCTGCTGCGTGCGAAGAAGTTCCGCGTGGAAGTCAACGGCAGCTGTCAACGGCACTCTGGAATTGATACGACT
>NZ_JFHE01000137.1 GCF_000698555.1 Caballeronia grimmiae
GGCGTCATCCGGTGTGGAGCGGCACCGGCGCAATGCTGATCGGGGGGCGCTTCAACAGTCCGGGGCGACCGGTGATTTACGGCGGGCTGAATTTTGCGGGGGCGATGCTGGAGGTGCTGCTGCACGCACGGATCGGCAAGGTGCCGAAGCACCATGTGTGGGTCGCAGCCGAAGTGCCCGAGGACGTGGCGATAGAGCGCGTGACCGCAGAGGACTTGCCGGCGGGCTGGGATGCGCCCGATGCGCAGGTCGCGCGGCGCTTCGGCGACCGGTGGATCGACGAGGGCCGGTCGTCAATTCTGGTTGTGCCGTCGGTGGTCGCGCGGGTGGAATGCAATGCCGTAGTCAATCCGGCGCATCCAGATGCGAGCCGCTTAGTGGTGTCGGCGCCGCAGCCGGTCGTGTGGGATCAGCGGCTGTTCGTGAGTGGGCGGGACGGGTCGCCCGAATAAGCTCACTGCTCTCTCCTGAAAAGCCTCACCTTGTTGACAGTGCGTTGGAGGCCTCGCGCTTCCGTTTATTTGATGAACCCGGGCACATCGCGATGGCCAATCAACCGCAACAGCTG
>NZ_JFHE01000138.1 GCF_000698555.1 Caballeronia grimmiae
TCCACTCGTGGAACGGGGCGGCGCCTGATCTGGAGCATCCCGATCGCGTCATCTTCGACCTGGATCCCGATCCCGCCTTGCCGTGGTCGACCATGCTGGAAGCGGCCGCGCTCGTCAAAGTCGTGCTGGACGAACTGGGATTGCGCTCGTTCGCGAAAACCAGCGGCGGCAAGGGCTTTCACGTTGTCGTGCCGCTCAACCGCCGACAGGGGTGGGACGAGGTGAAACTGTTCTCGCAGGCGGTCGCCCAGCACATGACGCGCGTGGTGCCGCAGCGTTTTTCAGCGGTCCTTGGTCCGAAGAACCGAGTGGGCAAGATCTTCATCGACTATTTGCGCAACGGTCGAAGTGCCAGCACGGTCGCCGCATTTTCAGTGCAGGCTCGCCCCGGCATGGCGGTATCGATGCCCATCTCGTGGGATGAGTTGAATGACGTGAAGGGCGGCGACCAATGGACGATGGGGCAAGCCATTCACCGACAACGGACGCTCGCCACCGATCCGTGGGAAGGCTACTGGCGCACGCGGCAAGGGATCACCGCCGCGATGCGCCGGGCGGTCGGTA
>NZ_JFHE01000139.1 GCF_000698555.1 Caballeronia grimmiae
GCATCGTCGCCGCGGTGATGGGCGTCGTGCATACGATGGGTTCGGTCGGCGCCGCGCCCGCCGTGCTCGGCGAGATGATCGCCGGCGCGCTCGTCGGCACCTTCCTCGGCATTCTGCTCGCGTATGGTTTCATCGGACCGCTCGCGGATCTGCTCAACGCGAAGGGCGCGGCCGAAGCCAAGCCGTTCCAGTGCGTGAAGTCGGTGCTGCTCGCGTCGATGAACGGTTACGCGCCGACCGTGGCGGTGGAGTTCGGCCGCAAGGTGCTGTTCACCGCGGACCGTCCGAGCTTCCAGGAACTGGACGACGCCGTGCGCGCCACCAAGATGCCGAAGTCGGCCTGACGAAGCCCTGATCCGAAGGAGTCACGCTCATGGCTGAAAGACCCTCACGCGACCCGTTGCAATCGGTGCTCGCCCCCACTGTCGTCGTGCGTCGCAAGAAGAAAGGCGGCGGCCACGGCGGGCATCATGGCGGTGCATGGAAGATCGCTTACGCCGACTTCGTCACCGCGATGATGGCGTTCTTCCTGCTGATGTG
>NZ_JFHE01000140.1 GCF_000698555.1 Caballeronia grimmiae
GATGCAACGTGAGCCCGACCCAGGCACGCGCAGGGAACGTCTCGCGCAACCAGTCGACTTGCGCCGTCAGCGTTGCTTCATTCGCCGGAAAGTCCGGCACCAGGATCGCGAGGCAGTTCTGAACGCCCTTCAAATGCGCGTATTCGGTTTCGGGGTGCGCGAGATCGTCGGGTGTCAGCAAGTAGCTGCCCTTGGCCGCCCGCCTGCGCGCCAGCGTAATGAGTTCGCACAGGTTGCCGTAACCTTCGCGGTTTTGGGCGAGCAAGATGAGGCCAAAAGCGGGGCTAGAAGTGTGACCGAAAGCAGGTCGCTTCTTGGGACCACTATCCGCACCCTGACGCGCATGGACCAGACGAAAGTACGAGCCGATAATCAGCGGCAGCTTTTCTTCCTTGGCTTGAACATGCGCGCGTACGACACCCGCAACCGAGCATTCATCGGTGATAGCCAGTCCCGCGTAACCGAGCTGCGACGCGCGCAGCACGAGCTCTTCACCGTGCGACGCACCGTGCAGGA
>NZ_JFHE01000141.1 GCF_000698555.1 Caballeronia grimmiae
CGTGCGGCTTGGTCCGCTCGAATTTACCTTTGGCCATTTTCGACTCCTAACAGGATTTTCGCACCTTGCGCCGCGCGCAACTTACTACTCACTAGACTTATACGACTGGTGCCCATGGGCAGGATCGAACTGCCGACCTCTCCCTTACCAAGGGAGTGCTCTACCACTGAGCCACATGGGCACTAACTAACCGACACTGGAGCGGGTGAAGGGAATCGAACCCTCGTCATAAGCTTGGAAGGCTTCTGCTCTACCATTGAGCTACACCCGCGAGGGTTGGATTCCCTTACCGCTTGAATTCTGGTGGAGGAGGTTGGATTCGAACCAACGTAGGCGTAAGCCAACAGATTTACAGTCTGCCCCCTTTAGCCACTCGGGCACCCCTCCGCAGAGAACTATCGATTATGGGGTAGCAACAAGCTCTTGTCAAGCGTTATTTGCGACCCAGAACACGAGGCTCTCACTTATAGTGAAGACGAAACGCAAAAACCCCACCTTTGCGGGGTGG
>NZ_JFHE01000142.1 GCF_000698555.1 Caballeronia grimmiae
GTGTATGTGGCGAGCGCATCCGGGCACGCGACTCGGTGCGATCGGACCGCATTTTACCGACGCATGCGCGGCTGTCGGCAGTGCCTCACCTGGTCACGGAGGCGCGCAACGTCGATGGCCTGCGCAGTTCACTCGCCGCGTATTTCGGCGTGTCAGTGCACATTGAAGAGTATCAGCTGCACTGGATGACGACCCCGGCGCACAGCCAGAGCATTATGGGCGAACAGCGCATGTCGTCTTATCTGGGTGCCGGTGCGATGCTCGGCGAGCAGGCGCCCGATTGCCAGTATCGGTTTCGCATTGTGATCGGCCCGCTGGAGATCGAACAGTATCAGCGCTTCACGCCTCGAGGCAGCGATTTGTTGACGCTGGTCGAATGGGTGAGGGCGTACGTCAGCGAAGAGTACGACTGGGAGCTTGAATTGCAGATCAAACCGGAGAGTGCACCGCCGGCAGTCCTCGGTGGGCCGCAGCAGCTTGGCTGGTCGAGCTGGTTGGGCGC
>NZ_JFHE01000143.1 GCF_000698555.1 Caballeronia grimmiae
CGGCGCGGTGACGAGTTCGCTGGTCGCCATGCTGTTTCCGCGCTTTGGCGTGATCGGCTTAAGCGGCGTTATGACGGTGTGCGCCGTATCCGCGATGACGGTCGCCCGGATCAGTCGCCACACGTCATCCGCGCGGCGTTGATCCGCAACGGTGACACAAGCGGTTTTTGGAGGCTCGTTACGAGAGCGGTCGGCTCGGTCCTCTTCGCTGACGCTGCCTGCCATCGACGCGATGCTGGTCGCCAACGATGACAGCCGGGCGTGCTTAATCAACCGGCATTTGCTCGATAATGAAACGAAACAGCAGTGCCCCGCGCCTGCACAGGCAGGCTCGTGCGACGATCTTTTTAGCCGCTTCCAGCCAGGCTGATTCGACCGCCCGTCGCCACCGACGACAGTATGTGAGCGGCTGCTTCGCCGCGCATACCGGTCGCGCGGAAAACACGCCTGACCGTCGGATAAGGGTCGACGGACTAAACCGCTCGCGCGGTAGGGGC
>NZ_JFHE01000144.1 GCF_000698555.1 Caballeronia grimmiae
CCGTGGTCAATATCATCAGCAGGTCCGCTGCGGTGATGAAGCGCACCTTGATTCCCGCTTGCGTTGCTGCGTAACCAAGTGCCATTGCAATGTGCGTTTTCCCGGTGCCACTCGGTCCAAGCAATACGACGTTCTCGTTGCGTTCCAGAAATGCAAGGCTCGCCAACTCCTGGACCTGCGATTTCGGCACGCCACTGGCCGCTGCGAAGTCGAAACCATCCAGGGTCTTGATCGCCGGGAAGCCTGCCAGGCGCGCAAACGTTGCGCGCTGTCTGACGAGCCGCGCTGTGTGCTCGGCCTTTAGTACCGATTCGAGAAACTCTGTCAGGTTCACCTCGTCGGCGATCGCCTTCTGTGCCAGGTGTGGCAATGCATCCGCAATGGTCGTGAGCTTCAGTTGAGCGCATAGTTGCGCCACGCGTTCGTGTGCGATGTTTGACCGTGCCTCGATTTCACGTACAGCAGAAATTTGCTAATTTCTG
>NZ_JFHE01000145.1 GCF_000698555.1 Caballeronia grimmiae
TACAGGGCTCAGTCCGCCAAGCTTCACTTTGATTCGCTTATGGTTGTAGTAATGGATGTACTCATCCAGCCCCGCTTGCAACTGCTCCACGCTTTCAAAGCTTTCCCGATAGTAGAACTCTGACTTCAGCGTGCCGAAGAAACTCTCCATTGTGGCGTTGTCATGGCAGTTTCCTTTGCGTGACATGCTTTGCTCCAGCCCTGCTTTTTCTAGCCTCTCCCGGTACTTTGGATATCGATAGTGCCAGCCTTGATCTGAATGCAGCATTGGCTTGCCGCCCTCAGGTAAGCCTTCAATAGCTTTTTCCAGCATCTCGCCCACCAAGGCATATTGGGGACGTATTGCCGTCTGATAGGCCACGATTTCTCCGTTGTACAAGTCCAAAACTGGGGACAAGTACAGCTTTTTGCCGGCCACTTTGAACTCGGTGACATCCGTCACCCATTTCTGATTCGGTTGCTCAGCCTCGAACTGACGAG
>NZ_JFHE01000146.1 GCF_000698555.1 Caballeronia grimmiae
CGGAGGCGTGCTTGCGGCATGCGCGCCGTCCATCTGCGTGCTGCTGCTCGCGCGTTTCGTGCAGGGACTCGGCGCGGGCTCGGGCATGACCATCGCACTCGCCATCGTGCGCGATCTGTTCGAAGGCGAGGCGATGCAGCGCCGCATCGGGTCGATCACCGTGGTCGCAAACGTGGCGCCGATCGTCGCCCCATCGCTGGGCGTCGCGTTGCTGGCGGTTATCCACTGGCGCGGCATCTATGGCGTAATGGCGGGCTGCGGGCTCGTCGCGGCACTCGTGACATGGCGCGGCTTGCGTGAATCCGCGCGCATCGCGACTACCCGGTTCTCGATGACGAAGCTTGTGCACAACTACGCGACGGTGCTCCGCCATCGCGATGCGGCGGGCGCGATCGTCATCAACGGACTCGGCTTCGGCTGGATGTTCGCGTATGTCGCGGGTTCGCCGCTGGT
>NZ_JFHE01000147.1 GCF_000698555.1 Caballeronia grimmiae
TTAGGGATGGTCTGAAGTAGCCATGTATTTCCCCGGCATACCACCTAGCGCAACTTTTAAACTCGCCAAATGATCAAAAAACAATCAATTCGACGAGTATTTCTTACGTTTTCGCCACCCGGACCCCACTCCGGTGGCCATTTCCCGCATTACAGGCGCACCTCTCCTGCATTCGTCAGTAAATGTCGGCGCGCCATCCACAGGTTCGACAGAGCGAACAGTGTCACCAGTTGCGCCGTGTTTTTGGCCAAGCCGCGAAAGCGCACCTTGGTGTAACCGAACTGGCGCTTGATTACCCGGAACGGATGCTCGACCTTGGCGCGCACCTGAGCCTTGGCCTTTTCAATCTTGCGCTTGGCTTTGTACAGCACGCTGCGCTTATCGAGTTTTTTGTAGGTGCTGCGGCGTGCCGCCACCTGCCAGATAACTTCACGTCCTTCATGCTCGGGCCG
>NZ_JFHE01000148.1 GCF_000698555.1 Caballeronia grimmiae
GGCTCGAAAAGGTCCGGCAAGGGCGCGTCGACGAAATTGGGAATTTCACTCCGGACGCATTCTCGACGTTAAACTAGTTCGATGCTCGAGCCATTTGGTAGAGTTGTCGGCGATGTGCGAGACAGTGACACCTTCAAGCGTCCCCCTCTTCACTAGAAACCGTCACCCGTACGACCAGTTTGGCTCGGGACGCGAACTCCCGCTCCTGGCCGGTTGCCGAAGCTCGCCCGTGACGCGCACGCATCGCCGGCGATTTCGGCTCTAACTTTCGGACCCGACTTCGATAGGCCATTCGACGCCCGACGGCCGGCGTCTCTTATAGAAGAGAAGCGGTCGTCGGCCGGCCGCTGCGTCTTGGCACGCGGGTCGTCCAGCGTCCTACGCACCGGTAGCCGGCCCGATCCCCTCAGCGGCTGCCC
>NZ_JFHE01000149.1 GCF_000698555.1 Caballeronia grimmiae
ACGACGTCTCCGGCTCCTGAACCACCGAGACCTTATAGCCGTCCCGCGTGAGGATCGTCGACACGGCTTGCCAGCCCGAGCCGTCAGCGAAATAGCCGTGAACCAGGACGATGTTCTTGATAGGTGCGGCTTCGGCGAACTGGGTGGCGAATGCGCTGACGCCAATGGTCAAGGCTGCGGCAAAACGGCGAATGTTGTTGATGGTTTTCATTTTCGACTCGAGAAGGTAACGTTGTTTGGACAATTGGTTGCAATGGTTCAGCTTGCAGGCTGCCGCCGATGACTCGTTAGCGTACGGGTCATGCGAAAGCCGGCAGGAATCGTTGGGATGCCTTAACGATACTCGAGGTCATCGGCAATTCTGTTTACGTCGGATTAATCGACGGTCTTGGCCCACACCGCCTGAGCGTTGGTGAACT
>NZ_JFHE01000150.1 GCF_000698555.1 Caballeronia grimmiae
TGCAGCTCGAAGGCATCATCGGCAAGCGGGCCGACGCACCATACCGGTCCGGACGCTCAACCGACTGGATCAAGCTCATGTGCAACCTCCGGCAAGAGTTCGTGGTCGGCGGGTTTTCGCGGATCAAGGGCGCGAAGTCAGGCGTGCGCTCCTTGTTGCTGGGCGTCTACGAGCCAGATGGCACCCTGCGATATGCCGGCCACGTTGCGCCACACCTCACGCCCGCGCGAAGTGCTGCTTTCAGCAAGCGCGCGCAGGCTTTGCGGCTGGCAGCTCCCGCCTTTTATAACGCGCCGGAACCTGAGCGTGATCGCGAGTTTCATTGGCTCAGGCCTGACATCGTGGCGGAGGTCGCCTTTCTAGAATGGACGCCCAACGGCGAGGTCCGCCATCCGGTCTTTCATGCGCTGCGCG
>NZ_JFHE01000151.1 GCF_000698555.1 Caballeronia grimmiae
TCGTGCGCACGTGACGGCCGACCATCACGTTTTCCAGCGCGGTCATGCCGCCGAACAGGCGAATGTTCTGGAACGTGCGCGCGATGCCTGCCTTCGCCACCTGATACACGGCCGTCGGGGTATAAGCCTGGCCGTCGAGCTTGAATTCGCCCGAGTCCGGCGTATAGAGGCCGGTGATCACGTTGAAGAACGTCGTCTTGCCAGCGCCGTTCGGGCCGATCAGGCCGTAGATCGTGCCTTCTTCGATCTGAAGGCCCACGTCCGACAAAGCCTGCAAGCCGCCGAAGCGCTTGTTGACGCCTTTGACGGAAAGTCGTGTTTGCTTTTGGCTCATGTTCTGAATCTCCGCCTTATGCACGCGCCGGCTTCTTGCCGCCGCGCTTCGCGATCTTCGCGATCTTGTCTTCG
>NZ_JFHE01000152.1 GCF_000698555.1 Caballeronia grimmiae
ACCGGCTGCTGCCTGCGTCAAGGCCCATGCGCGATACAGCAACGACAGCGAACGGTGGTGGAAGATGTCCAGAAAGTTGCCGAGCGTCGGGTCGTTGCGATGTTCTTCGCGTTCGCGTGCGATCTCGGTGACGTGAGTCGGCAGTGGTCCATTCGGGCCGAGCATACCCAGACCGAACAGCCGGATGTGCAGCCTTCCATCCTTCAGCCGAGCGTCCGCCACTTCGCGTGGCGCGAAGATGAGGCTTGGACGCTGGCCGATCCGAAAAGACTCGCTCGCCGGCAGTTGTGCAGTGCCGATGGCTTCCCCGTGCGTGTTCGCGCCGATGCTGCGCAACAGCGGGTAGAACCCGTA
>NZ_JFHE01000153.1 GCF_000698555.1 Caballeronia grimmiae
TGAAGAGTTTGATCATGGCTCAGATTGAACGCTGGCGGCAGGCCTAACACATGCAAGTCGAGCGGTAGAGAGAAGCTTGCTTCTCTTGAGAGCGGCGGACGGGTGAGTAATGCCTAGGAATCTGCCTGGTAGTGGGGGATAACGTTCGGAAACGGACGCTAATACCGCATACGTCCTACGGGAGAAAGCAGGGGACCTTCGGGCCTTGCGCTATCAGATGAGCCTAGGTCGGATTAGCTAGTTGGTGAGGTAATGGCTCACCAAGGCGACGATCCGTAACTGGTCTGAGAGGATGATCAGTCACACTGGAACTGAGACACGGTCCAGACTCCTACGGGAGGCAGCAGTGGGGAA
>NZ_JFHE01000154.1 GCF_000698555.1 Caballeronia grimmiae
TGTTCGCGTATGTCGCGGGTTCGCCGCTGGTACTGCTGGGCACGCTGCACGTGCGGCCGCTCGTCTATGCCGCGATGTTCGCCACGACAGGCGCGGGCATCGTCGCGGGCGCGGCGCTCAACGGCGCGTTCGCGCGACGTGGCGTATCGAGCGGACGATTGCTGTTCGTGGCGATTGCCTTGGCGGCGATTGCGGGCATAGGCCTGATCGCGCTGGCTTCGCTTGACTGCGTCACACTGGGCACCGCGATGCCGCTTTTTCTCGTCAGTAGCTTCTGCTTTGGGCTGTCCGCACCCAGCGCGGCGCGTCGTGCGCTCGATCCGCTCCCCGAACTGGCGGGCGCGGCGGG
>NZ_JFHE01000155.1 GCF_000698555.1 Caballeronia grimmiae
GGCCTGAATTCAACACATAAGTGCAACGCTCACCCCTGTATGCACTTCGTACGGCGTCTTCCAGCCCAAGCGCTTGCGCGGGCGTAGATTGATCCTCGCTACTGTCCGATTGACGGCTTCGACGGTCAGCTTGCTGAAGTCGCTGCCCTTGGGGAAATACTGGCGGAGCAGACCGTTGGTGTTTTCATTGGTGCCACGTTGCCAGGATGAATAGGGGTCTGCAAAAAAGACCTGGCACTGGCTCCGTAGCGCGATGCGTTCATGCCCGGCAAACTCCCTTCCGTTATCCAGCGTCAGCGTGTGAGCGGCATGGCCCTGAAGCATCAGATTGATC
>NZ_JFHE01000156.1 GCF_000698555.1 Caballeronia grimmiae
TCGAACGCGACTTCGTTCGCGCCGCCGTGCTTCGGGCCGCGCAGCGCACCGATCGCGCCGGTGATCGCGGAGTACATGTCCGAACCCGTTCCCGCGATGACCCGCCCCGTGAACGTCGATGCGTTGAACTCGTGCTCGGCGTAGAGATTGAGCGAGACGTGCATCGCCTTGACCCACGATTCGGACGGCTTCACGCCATGCAGCAGATGCAGGAAGTGGCCGCCGATGGAATCGTCGTCGGTTTCGACTTCGATGCGCCGGCCGTTGTGCGAATAGTGGTACCAGTAAAGCAGCATCGAGCCGAGCGACGCCATCAGGCG
>NZ_JFHE01000157.1 GCF_000698555.1 Caballeronia grimmiae
TCAGGCGCCCCGTTAAACCACGCTGGCCGCAATTCGACAGTGATTTGGGGGGTAAACCGGCAGGGATGCCGGTTTAGCCGCCCCGCGCCATGGATGGCGCGTGGCGGCGGCCCCCCAAATCACTGTCGGATTGCGGGCACACCGAGCCTGGGCGAGGTGCCGAGTGGTGGGGCAAGAGCCCTTTGCTTACTTTGGGGCTTTTCCAAAGTGAGCCGCCGTAAGGGCGGAACCCTAAGTGGCCGTTACCGCAGCAACGGATATGTACCCGGTCCAAACCAAAAAAATAGTCGGCCCAGAGGCCGCCATCGGGGGC
>NZ_JFHE01000158.1 GCF_000698555.1 Caballeronia grimmiae
CCGGCCTTGTTCCAGCTTGTCTATGACCGCATCACTGAGCCGGCATTCAAGCGTTGGCACGCGAGACGCGTCCAGGGCATGCCAGTGCATGTCGTGCGCGAGTCGTTCGGTCCGCTGTTTTTTGGCGACGATCAGGTCGGCATTGAAGAAGGGAGCGCAACGTTGTGCAAGAGCCTTACCGTTCCCTTCTATCAGATGTGCCGCGACCCCGAGCAGGCGAACCGCATGCGCTCCTGGTTCTCGCATCCAAAATCGAAGGTGGATGTATGGACCAACACAGGCCATTGGATCATGCAGGATCGCGCGGA
>NZ_JFHE01000159.1 GCF_000698555.1 Caballeronia grimmiae
GAATTCAGTGTCAGCAGCCGCGGTAATACAGAGGTCTCAAGCGTTGTTCGGAATCACTGGGCGTAAAGGGTACGTAGGCGGCTTGATAAGTCGTGCGTGAAAGGCAGGGGCTCAACCTCTGGAGTGCGCATGATACTGTTGAGCTGGAGTAATGGAGGGGGAACCGGAATTCTTGGTGTAGCAGTGAAATGCGTAGATATCAAGAAGAAGACTCGTGGCGAAGGCGGGTTCCTGGACATTAACTGACGCTGAGGTACGAAGGCCAGGGTAGCGAAAGGGATTAGAAACCCTAGTAGTCCAGGCGTT
>NZ_JFHE01000160.1 GCF_000698555.1 Caballeronia grimmiae
TACGAAGCCCTGGAACGCGCCGAACATCGCGCCGGACAGACCGCCGAACGACGCGCCCATCGCGAATGCGAGCAGCTTGACGTTACGGGTGTTGATGCCCATCGCCTTCGCGGCGATTTCGTCTTCGCGGATCGCGGCCCATGCGCGGCCGATGCGCGAATGCTGCAGACGCGTACACACCCAGATCACGAAGAGCGCGCACAGCACGAACAGGTAGTAGTACATGTACACCGACGGGAACTTCATGCCGAACAACTCGTGCGTCTGCGACAGGTTGAAGCCCGCCACCGTCACCGGATCGATGC